>CAYSOF010000017.1:0-140260 GCA_964432595.1 uncultured Binatia bacterium (SeqCode)
CCTGGCGGCCGGCGCGGCCGCGCAGCTGGTTGTCGATGCGCCGGGCCTCGTGGCGTTCGGTGCCGATGATGTGCAGCCCGCCCGCGGCCTGGACCTGCTCGCGCTCCGCGGCGCAGATGCCCTGGTATTTCTCGAGGCTCGTCTTGAAGAGCGCCTCGTACTCCTGCGGCGCCTTCTGCAGCTGCTCGCGGATCTCCTCGACGGCCTCGACGTACTTCGCGCGCTCGTCCTCGTACTTCCGCTCGGCGGCGCGCTGGCCCTCCTCGAACGGCGCGCGCTCCTCGGCGTCGCGACGCTCGGCCTCGACGTACGCCTGCTCGGCCTCGAGGTAGCTCTTCCGCCACTCGGCGAGCTCGCCGTTGCCGGCGGCGGGCCCCTTCACGAGCAGCGCCAGCTCGAGCTGCGCCAGCCCGCGCTCGTACTGCGCGCGGCGGTCGTTCAGCTCGCGGGCGACCTCGTCGGTCCGCTGGCCGCCCTCCCACACGCCGAGCGCCTCGTCGTAACGCTCGCGCGTCGTGTCGACGAGCGACCGCTCCTCGCCCACCGCGGCGTCGCCCCCCTCGCCGAGCAGGGCCGCCTCCATCTCCGCTTTGACGCGCGTGTAGCGCGGCGGCACCGGATCGCGGTCGCGGATGGCGGGGATCAGGTCGACGGAGCTGGTCTCTTCGTACCGCGCGCGCAGCGCACGATACTGCGACAGCTCGCGCAGCTTGCGGTCGGCCTCGGTGAGCTGGCGGAGGCTCTCCGAGCGCGTCTGCTCGAGCGCGGCGAGCGTCTCGCCGTGCTTGGCCTGGAGACGCTGCAGCTCGTCGTCGTACCGCTCACGCAGGCCGCGCAGCGCGTCCTCGTAGCGCTGGGCGCCGGCGTCGCTGCTCGACAGCTTGGCCGAGCTGCGGATCCAGTCGTTCTCCATCTCGGAGCGCGCGAGGAACTCCGCGTTGCCGCCGAGGAGGATGTCGGTGCCGCGGCCCGCCATGTTGGTGGCGATGGTCACCTGCGCGTGCCGTCCCGCCTGGGCGATGATGTTCGCCTCGGCCTCGTGGTTGATGGCGTTCAGCACGTTGTGCTTGATGCCCGCCTTCTTGAGGAGCTTCGAGACGCGCTCCGACTTCTCGACCGACGTCGTGCCGACGAGGACCGGCTGGCCCTTCTTGTTGCAGTCGGCGATCTCCTCGACCACCGCGTTGAACTTCTCGCGCTCGCTCTTGAAGACGACGTCGGCGTGGTCCACGCGCCGCATGACCTTGTTCGGCGGGACGACGACGACCTCGAGCTTGTACGTCTTCTGGAACTCGACGGCCTCGGTGTCGGCCGTGCCCGTCATGCCGCCGAGCTTCGCGTACATGCGGAAGTAGTTCTGGATGGTGATGGTCGCGAGCGTCTGGTTCTCGCTCTCGATGCGGACGCCTTCCTTCGCCTCGACCGACTGGTGCAGGCCGTCCGACCAGCGCCGGCCCGGCATGAGCCGGCCGGTGAACTCGTCGACGATGATGACCTCGCCGTCCTTCACCACGTAGTCGACGTCGCGCTTGAAGAGCGTGTGCGCCTTCAGCGCCTGCGTGACGTGATGGAGCGTGTCGATCTGGCTCGGGTCGTAGAGGTTCGCGACGCCGAGGAGCCGCTCGCACTTGGCGACGCCCTCTTCCGTCAGCATCGCGTTCCGGTGCTTCTCGTCGATCGTGTAGTCGACCTCGCGCGTGAGCCGCGGGATGATGCGGTTCACCGTGAAGTACTTCTCGCTCGACGCCTCCGCCGGGCCCGAGATGATGAGCGGCGTGCGCGCCTCGTCGACGAGGATGTTGTCGACCTCGTCGACGATGGCGAAGTTGAGCTCGCGCTGGACGTACTCGTCCAGGCTGAACTTCATGTTGTCGCGCAGGTAGTCGAAGCCGAACTCGTTGTTCGTGCCGTACGTGATGTCGCAGCGGTAGGCGTCGCGCCGCTCCACCGGACGCAGGTGGAGGAAGCGATAGTCCTTCGGGATGTACGTCGGATCGAACTGCAGGCTCGTGTCGTGGATGATCGAGCCGACGGTGAGGCCCAGGAAGTGGTAGATGGGGCCCATCCACTGCACGTCGCGGCGGGCGAGGTAGTCGTTCACCGTGACGAGGTGCGCGCCCTTCCCCGAGAGCGCATTCAGGTAGAGCGGCAGCGAGGCGACCAGCGTCTTGCCCTCGCCGGTCTTCATCTCGGCGATCTTGCCGTTGTGCAGGATCATGCCGCCGATGCACTGGACGTCGTAGTGACGGAGGCCGATGGTCCGGACCGAGGCCTCCCGGACCATGGCGAACGCCCGCGGCAGGATGTCGTCGAGCGTCGTCTCCTCGGCGGCGAGCTGCGCCTTCCAGGTGGCCGTCTGCTCGGCGAACGCCTCGTCGGGCAGGGCCTGCATCTCGGATTCGAGCTCGCCGATCTCCTCGATCAGCGGCTTCATGCGCTTGATGGCGCGCTCGTTCGCGCTCCCGAAGAGCTTCGTCAGGATGTTGGCCATGCCGAACTGCGCATTGTCGTCGCGGGTCGCCGGGACGTCAAGCTGGGTAGCCTACCGTTCGAGCCGGACGGCGGACTCGACGCGGGCCCCGAGGAAGCGCTGGCCGATGCGGACGAAGCGGTCGGGGACGTCGGTGACGAAAAAGCTCGTCGAGCCCCGGCCGTCCGTACGGGCGAGGCCGTCGGCGGCGAGCTGCGCCGCGACCGCGCGCGCGGTCTCTTCGGCCGAGTCGACGAGCCGGACCGAAGGGCCCATCACTTCGCCGATCACCGGCTTCAGCAGCGGGTAGTGCGTGCAGCCGAGGATCAGCGTGTCGATGCCGCTGCGGGCGAGGCTCGCCAGATACGTGTCGACGACCCCGCGGGCGATGTCGCTGTCCGTCCAGCCCTCCTCGGCGAGGGGCACGAGCAGCGGGCAGGCGCGCGTGTAGAGCTCGAGCGCCGGCCGCAGCGCGCGCAACGCGTTCGTGTAGGCGCCCGACGAGATGGTGGCCTCCGTGCCGATCACGCCGACGCGCCCGCTACGCGTGCTCTCGACCGCCGCACGGGCCCCCGGCTCGATGACGCCGATCACCGGCACCTTGGTGCGCGCCCGTAGGGCGTCGAGCGCCACCGCCGACGCGCTGTTGCAGGCGACGACGACCATCTTGACGCCCCGCTCGAGCAGGAAGTCCAGATTGTCGAGGCTGTAGCGGGTGACGGTCTCGGCCGACTTCGTGCCGTACGGCGCGCGCCCGGTGTCGCCGAGATAGACCAGGTGCTCGTGCGGCAGCGCGCCCAGGATGGCGTGCAGTACGGTGAGCCCTCCGACCCCCGAGTCGAAGATGCCGATGGCGCCGTCGCGGTTCATCGCTGCCTGCGAGCGTCGTCCTTATCCCGGACCGGCGCGTCGAGCCAGCCGCGGACGACCTTCCAGAGCGCGTCCTTTCCCTCGCCCGTCTTCGCCGAGAAGCCGATCACCTGCAGGCGGTCGGAGCGTCCGACGCCGAGCCGGTCGATCGCCGCGCGCGCGGCGCCGCGGCCCAGCTTGTCGAGCTTCGTGGCGACGATCACCGCCGGCAACCCGACGTGCTCGAGGAAGTCGAGCAGCTGGTCTTCCTCGGCCTCCGGCCCGCGCCGGACGTCGACGATGACGACGACGCCGCGCAGGGTCGGGCGGTCGCGCAGATAGCCCTCGATGAGCGGCCCCCACGCGAGCCGCTCCGCCTCGGGTCCGACCGCGAAGCCGTAGCCCGGCAGGTCGGCGAACACGAAGCGCTCGTTCACCAGGAAGAAGTTGATCTGCCGGGTGCGACCGGGCGTCGCGCTGGTCCGCGCGATGCCGCGCCGCCCGAGGAACGCGTTCAGCAGCGACGACTTGCCGACGTTCGACCGCCCGGCGAACGCCACCTCGGGTCCCGCGGGCGGCGGCTCGCCCCCGGGCTTCGCCGCGGCCCCGAGGAACCGGGCCGCGGTGACCTTCATGACTACGCTGCGGGCTTCTCGGCCGGCGTCTCGAGGCCGAGGGACTTGTTGAGGATCTTGATCTGCGTCACGTACGTCTCGCGCAGCGCGCCCTTCTGCAGCGAGTCGACCAGCATCGCCGACTTGCTCTTGCTCGTCTGCTTGAAGGTGATGAGCGTCGCCTTGCCGCCGTCGGCCGGTTCGAGCTTGTACTCCGAGGTGAGGTCCGAGAGCTTGAAGTCGATGCTCTTCTGCGTGAAGCGCTTCTCCGCCGGGTAGAACACGAACTCGTTGCGGATGCTCTGCACCTTGAAGCCGGGGGGCAGCACTTCCAGACGGCCGACGATGTCGACCACCTTGGTGTTGCCGTCCTCCTTCACGAGCTCCGACTTGAGAACGTTGTCCGGCGCCAGCTCGTGCGCCCGCTCCGGCTTGTTCATCGCCTCCCACACCTTGTCGACCGGCGCGTCGATCTTGGACGTGAACTCGACGCTCCACGTGTCGCCGTCCTTCGTCATGCTCTCGGTGACGATCTCCTTCGTGGGCGTGGACACGTCGCCACCGCCGCCGCAGCCGCCGCATCCGGCGAACCCCACGGCGAGCAGGAGGAACATCGCGTGCGTGATCTTCATGCGCGGCTCCTTAGCCGATGGTCCGTCCGACGCACAAGTGGACTCAGGGCGCCTTCGGCAGCGGCACGACCTGACCGCGCGCCTCGACGCAGGTCTGGTTCGCGATGCCCGTGATGAGCCAGCGGCTGGTGAGCGTCGCGTTCACGAGCATGCCGCCTTCGGGCACGGTCGCGACGGCCTCACGGATCGCGTCCTCGATGCTCGGTGCCCCACCGAGCCCGAGCACCGTCCACGCGCACGCCTCGCCGACGGCGCGCGGGCCGATGACGTTATAGGGGATGGGCATCGGCCGCGCCGACGTGAGCGCGAGCGTCCCGACCGAGGACGAGCAGCCCGCGAGGAGCGTGGCGAGCAGCAGTGCCCCGCGCATGCTCAGCTCCCCGCCCCGACGCGCACGGCGTCGCCGCGCACGACCAGACACTCGGTCATCCAGAACGGCGGCAGGCCCCCGCGCTCGTCGACGAGTTGCGCGTTGGCGATCGCCTCGGCGCCCGGCGCCTGCGCCAGCGCCTGACGGATCGCCCGGTCGATGCTCGGCGCGGCGCCGACCACCGAGAGCAGCAGCCCGCTGCAGTCGCGGCCCTCGACGCGGCCGATCGTCCGCATGGCCAATCCCGGCGGCGGCTCCAGCACCGCCGTCGCCAGCGTGCCCATCGGGCCGCCGCAACCGGCGAGCCCGAGCAGCACCATCGATACTCCGAGCGTGCGTCCACGCATGGCGTCTCCTCGTCTCCTCACGCGCCGGCGCGCAGCGCGCGCAGGACGGTACGAATGATGCGCCACGTGTCGACCCACGGGCGGTAGTGGCTGATCCGTTCGGCCACGGGCGGGTAGTAGACCTCGACCTCGACGCCGCGTACGTCCATCCCGCGCCGCGCGGCCCGCAGCAGGACCTCCGTTTCGAAATCGTAGCGCGTCCCGCGCGTGCCGAGCGCCAACGTCGCGGCGACCGGGTAGACGCGGAACCCCGACTGCGTGTCGGGCAGGCTACGGCCGGCGATGCGGCGCATGAACACGTCGGCGACCCAGTTGCCGAAGAGGTTGATGCGCCGGATCTGCTGCCCGGCCTTGCGTCGCACGCCGACGACGATCGCGCCGGGCGCGGCATCCGATGCCGCGAGGATGACGGGGATCTGATCCGGCAGATGCTGGCCGTCGGCATCGAGCGTGAGCGCGCGGTCGACGCCAGCCGCCGCGAGGTGGCGCAGCCCCGCGGCGAGCGCGGCGCCCTTCCCCTGGTTCGGCTCGAGGCGCAGTACCTCGGCGCCCGCGGCGCGGGCGCGCGGGGCCGTGTCGTCGGCCGAGCCGTCGTCCACGACCAGCACGCGCGGCAGCACGCGCTGCGTCCCTTCGACCACCGCCGCAATGGTGGCCGCGGCCTGATACGCCGGAACGAGGGCCGCGGTGGACGTGCTCACGAGGCGAGCGGCGATCCGGCCGGCGCCGTCGGGGTCGTCAGCCAGTCGCGGACGCCGACGCGGACGTAGGTGGCGAAGCGGCGCAGGAAGCGCGGCTCGCCGAGCAGCATGCGGCCGAGCCGGAAGAGTACGTCCGGGCGCGTGTAGAACGCCTTGTAGGCGTCGCGGAAGCTGCGCTCCAGCACCTCGGGCGTCAGGCCGTTCGGCACGAACAGCCAGTTCATGGCGTTCATGCGCTCCCAGTCCTCGTCGAAGCTGCCGTACTCGCGGATCGTCGGATAGGCGGGCGTGCCGGGGTACGGCGCGAACTTCGTGATCTGCGCCAGGTCGAGCGGCGCCGTCTTCAGGAACGCGACCGTGTCGGCGAGGCTGTCCTCCGCCTCGGTCGGGTGGCCCATCATGAGGAGCCCCTTCACGCGGATGCCGGCGTCGCGCGTGAGCCGCAGCGTCTCGAGCATGCGCGGCAGCTTCACCTCGTGCTTCACGACGTCGAGCACGCGCTGCGAGCCCGACTCGATGCCGTAAGCGATCTGCCAGCAGCCGGCACGGCGCATGAGGCGCAGCGTCTCGGCGTCGAGCAGGTTCGGATGGCTGTTGCAGCTCCACGTGAACTTGAAGCCCTCGCGCAGGAAGCGCTCGCACAGGGCGACGACGCGCGGCCGGTTCACCGTGAACAGGTCGTCGTAGAAGAGGATGTGGCGCACGCCGAGCGCCTCGAGCTTGCCGCACATCGCGACGACCGACTCGACACTGTGGAAGCGCCCGCGACGGCCCGACGTGGAGCGGTCGCAGAACGTGCAGGAGAACGGACAGCCGCGCGACGTGACGAGGCTCGCCACGGGCGTGTGCCGGTAGTTGAAGACGTTCGGCGCGAAATGCAGCGGGAAGTCCGGGACGAGATCCCAGGCCGGGTCCGGCAGCGCGTCGAGCTCCTCGCCGTCGAGCCACGCGGCGCGCGGGTTGGCCTGCACGCCGCCGGCCGTCCGGTAGACGAGCCCGGCGACGTCGCGCGGGCTCTCGCCGCCGTCGAGCCGCCCGATCAGCTCGAGGTACGGGCGCTCGCCCTCGCCCGCGATGCCGTAGTCGAACGCGGGGAACGTCTCGAGCGTCCGCTCGGGCACCGCACTGACGTGCGGGCCGCCCACGGTGATCACCGCTTGCGGGCACAGCGTCTTCAGCTGGGCGGCGATCCGTCCCGCGTTGGTCACCGAGATCGTCGTCGCGCTGATGCCGACGTGATCCGGCTCCAGCGCGGCGACCCGGCGCGCGACCGTGTCGACGGACGTGCCGCTGCGCTTGCCGTCGACGACGTGGACGCGATGCCCCGCCTGTCGCGCGACCGCCGCGAGGACGAGCGTCCCGACGCCGGGGATGTCTTCCTCGCCCTGTCGAACGCGGTCCATCCGCCGGTCCCAGCAGACGTACGGCGGTTCGACGAACACCACGGTCCGCACGGACATCGAGCCCCGTATAGCCTCAGGACGGCAGCTCGTCGAACGCCGCGACCAGGCGCTCCACGTCGTCGCCGAGCGGGCGGTCGTCGAGCAGCGGCGGGACGACGTGGCGGACCGCGGCGTGCACGGCCCGTGTGCCGGCGCCCATGCCCTCGACGCCGACCAGGTCGACCGCCTCGGCCGCCGCGATCAGCTCGATCGCCACCACGCGACGCGCGTTCTCGAGCAGGCGGCGCGCCTGGCGCACCGCGACCGAGCCCATGCCGACGACGTCCTGGTTGTTGGCGTTCGTCGGCACGGAGCCGAGCGACGCGGGATGCGCGAGCACGGAGTTCTCGGCGACCGTCGAGCTGGCGCAGTACTGCAGGCCCATGAGCCCGCTCCGCAGGCCGACGCGGTCGCGGATCAGGAACGGCGGGAGGCCGGCGTTGGTCGCCGGGTCGAGGAGCCGCGCGAGGCGCCGCTCGGCGAACAGCGCGACCTCGGCGAGCGCGACCTTCAGGTGGTCGACGGCCATCGCGACCGGCTGGCCGTGGAAGTTGCCGGCGTGGAGCACGACGTCGTCCTCGGGGAAGAACGTCGGATTGTCGGTGACCGAGTTCGCCTCGACGGCGATCACGTCGCGAACGTGGGCGACGGTCGCTCGCACTGCGCCGAGGACCTGCGGGACGCAGCGCAACGTGTACGCGTCCTGCACCGCCGGCGTCCGCTCGCCCGCGGGACCACCGCGCGCGGCGGCGTCGCGCAACCGGCTGCTCCCGTCGAGCAGCGCGCGCAGATGCGCCGCCGACGCGCCCTGCGCGGCGTGCGGCCTGGCGCCGTGCACGCGGGGGTCGAAGGCTTCCGGGCTGCCGCCGAACACCTCGATCGCGAGCGCCGCGGCCGCCTCCGCCACGGCGACGAGCCGCTCAGCGCCGACGACCGCGAGCACCGCCTGCGCCGTCTCGCAGGACGTGCCGTTCATCAGCGCGAGCGCCTCCCGTCCCTCCAGCACGAGCGGCGCGATGCCCGCTTCGGCGAACGCCTCCGCCGCGGGCCGCCGCACGCCGCGCCACCGCACGAGCCCCTCGCCGATGACCGCACGCGCGACGTGCGCCAGCTCGACCAGGTCGCCGCTGGCGCCCACCGAGCCGACCTCCGGGATGATCGGCAGCAGGTCGGCGTTCAGCATCGCAAGCAGCGTCTCGACGACGACCGGCCGCACGCCCGACCGGCCCTGCGCAAGCGACTGCGCACGGACCGCCATCGTGGCGCGCGCGACCGCGTCGTCGTGCTCCGGGCCGATGCCGCTCGCGTGGCTCCGCACCAGGTTCAGCTGGAACCGCGCGGCCTCGGCGGCCGGCACCGTGCGATCGCAGAGCGGCCCGCACCCCGTGTTGAGCCCGTAGACGACGCGCCCCGACGCGGCGAACGCCTCGAGCTGCCGATGCGACGCGAGCAAGCGTGCGCGGACGTCCGCGCCGAGCGTGACCTGCGCGCCACGCGCGATGCGGTGGACGTCGTCGAGGGTGAGCGGAGCGGGTGGAGCGAGCGACACGGACTGCGACACGGGCGGGACGCTAGCCGTCAAACGGAAGTCGCGCAATTGAACGCGTGCCATGGGTTTGGTACGCGGGCTCGATGCGATCCGCTCGGCTCCTTCCGGTCCTCACCCTCACGCTGCTGCTCGCCGGATGCGTCGGCCCCGTCGTGCCGAACCCGCGGACCGGCGAGACGCGATACCTCTGCTGCAACCTGCGCTACGAGAAGCCGAAGATCACCGACGTGACCTACCAGATCGGCACGTTGATCCCGTTCGGCACGCGCGTGCAGATCGTCAGCGTGCGGCGGAACGCGGTCGAGTTCCAGCCCGAGGGCTATCCCGTCATCACCATGGTCCTGAAGTTCGGCAAGAACCAGATGTCGGTCGACCGCATGATCGACGAGTGGTTCGTCACCGAGGACCCGCGGAAGAAGCTCAAGAAGATCCCCGCCAAGCGGGTGAAGCTGATCGAGCAGGGCCTCATCGACGACGGCATGTCGAAGTTCGAGGTCATGACCGCGCTCGGCATCCCCGCCGCCCACCGGACGCCCACCATGGAAAGCAGCGAGTGGCACTACTGGCAGAACCGGTGGGTGGAATGGACGGTGTATTTCGACAAGGACAAGGTGTCCCGCATCCAGCGTTGACAGGCACGGGGCCGGCTCGTAAACCCGGCGTCGCATGCAGGTCGTGACGACCGCCCCGGACGTGGTGGTGATCGGCGGCGGACCGGCGGGCTCCGTGGCCTCGACGCTCCTGGCCAGTGCCGGTCATCGCGTCGTCGTCCTCGAACGGGAGCGCTTTCCGCGCTACCACATCGGCGAGTCGCTCCTCAGCGCGACCCTGCCCATCTTCGAGGCCGTCGGCGCGCTCGAGAAGATCGAGGCCCACGGGTTCCTCCGCAAGCCCGGCGGTACGTTCCAGTGGGGCCGCCAGGCCGAGCCGTGGAGCTTCTGGTTCAAGGAAGATCCCGGCGGCCGGCCGTACGCGTTCCAGGTGATCCGCTCGGAGTTCGACAAGCTGCTCCTCGACAACGCGCGCGAGCACGGCGTCGAAGTGCACGAGGAGCACACCGTCACCTCGGTCGACGTCGCGGGCGACGCGCCGGTGATCCAGGCGACGCGTCCCGACGGCAGCAGCGTCACGCTGCGGCCGCGCTTCCTGATCGACGCGAGCGGCCAGACGGCGCTCATCGGCCGTGGACTCGACCTGCGTCGCTTCAACGAGTTCTTCAAGAACCTGGCGATCTTCGGCTACTGGCGGAACGCCCAGCGGCTCCCCGGCGAGCTTGCGAACCACATCCTGTCCGCCGCGTTCGGCGACGGCTGGTTCTGGTACATCCCGCTGCACGACGGCACGATGAGCGTCGGCGCCGTCGTCGACGTGCGCCGCTGGCGCGACGTCGCCGAAGCCGATCCCGAGCGGACGTACCGCAAGCTGATCGAGCGCTGCGGCCCCGTCGCCGATCGGCTCGCGAACGCCGAGCTCGTGTCGCCGATCCGGATGATCCGCGACTACTCGTACGATTCGACGCGCTTCTGGGGCCACGGCTACCTGATGGCCGGCGACGCCGCGTGCTTCATCGACCCGGTGTTCTCGACGGGCGTCCACCTCGCGAGCACGGCCGGTCTCCTCGGCGCGCGGGCCGTGCACACGATCCTGACGGGCGAGGCGCCGGAGGACGCGGCGCTGACCGCGTACGAGGCCGCCTATCGCGGCGCGTTCGAGCGCTACCTCCGCTTCCTCGTCTACTTCTACGACCACAACGCCGACCCCGACTCGTACTTCTGGCAGGCGCGCAGCATCCTCACGCACGCCGCCGAGGGTCTCGACCCGCGCAGCAGCTTCGTGCGCCTCATGTCGGGCGGCGGCGATCTGCACGTGCTGCCCGAAGAGGTCGGACGCGAGAACGCGCGGTGGGCGAAGGCCATCCAGCACGGGCGCGTCGCCGCCCTGCCCGGCGGCGACGTCTTCCGCGTGCGTACGACGGAGCGCCTGATCGGGCGCTGACGACGCGTGCGGGTTCTCCTCATATCCGCGAACCAGGAGCGCAGTCCCGATCCGGTGGCGCCCATCGGGCTGTGCTACGTCGCGACGGCCGTCGACGCCGCGGACCACGACGTCACCGTCCTCGACCTGTGCTTCCGTCCGGACGTCGACGCCGCCGTCGGCGCGGCCGTGCGCACCGCGCGTCCCGACGTGATCGGCCTCTCGCTGCGCAACGTCGACAACTGCGCCTACCCCGACACCGTCTCGTACCTGCCGCACTACCGTCGCGTGGTGGACGCATGCCGCGCGGCCACGTCCGCACCGATCGTCCTCGGCGGCTCGGCGTTCACGACGATGCCGGCGTACTACCTGCGCGCGCTCGACGTGCCGATGGGCGTCGTCGGCGAGGGCGAGGTCGCGTTCCCGGCGCTGCTCGAGCGGCTCGCGGCGGGACGCGACGCGAGCGGCATCGGCGGCGTGGCCGTGCGCGACGCCACGAGCGGCGCGGTGGCGATCACGCCGCCGGCGTGGCTGCCGAGCATCGACACGCTGCGCGCCGACCGCCGCTGGATCGACGTCCGGCAGTACTTCGAGCGCGGCGGGATGGCGAACATCCAGACGAAGCGCGGCTGCCACTTCAAGTGCACGTACTGCGCCTACCCCGTCATCGAGGGCCGCGGCATGCGCACGCGCGATCCGGCGCTCGTGGCCGCCGAGGTGCGCACGCTGCTCGACGAGCACGGCATCGACCAGTTCTTCGTCGTCGACAGCATCTTCAACGCGCCCCGCGGCTATGCCGAGCGCGTCGCCATGGCGCTGCGGCCGCTCGGCCGGCGCATCCGCTGGTCGTGCTTCGTCGGCCCGGCGAACTTCACGCCCGAGCTCTGCGACTTGATGATGGAAGCCGGCTGCCAGTCGGTCGACTTCGGCACCGACGCGGCGGCGGCCGCGACGCTGCGCGGGTTCCGCAAGAGCTTCACCGCCGACGACGTGCTCGCCGCGTCGGCCGTCTGCCGGGAGCGCGGCCTGTCCTTCTGTCACAGCCTGGTCTTCGGCGGCGAGGGCGAGACGTGGGAGACCGTCGACGAGACGATCGCCGTCATGGACGCGTGCAAGCCGACGGCGGTGAACGCGATGTGCGGCGTCCGCGTCTACCCGGAGACGCCGCTCGCGGCGACGCTGCTCGCGCGCGGCGAGGTCCCGTCGGTGGAGACGCTGTACGAGCCCTGGTTCTGGTTCGCTCCCGGCGTGCGCGAGGGTCTGGCCGAGCGCGTCGCCGCGGCCGCCCGCGAGCGCGGCAACTGGCTCCTGCCCGGCAACAAGGTGAACGACGAGCTGGGCCTCTTCGAGCGCCTGCGCGGCCGCGGCTTGAAGGGCGACCTGTGGCGGTACGTCACGCGGCTGCGGCTCGGCCAGGCGATCGCCCGCGGTCCGTCAGTGGCCTGACATCCGCCCCGCTCGTAACCGGGCCGCGGAAGGCGCACCCTGTGGCCATGCACGTGGTGGCACTGCGACGGGTGGCCGGGGATCCGGCCGTCCTGGCGGGCGTGATGGGCGTCACGCCCTACGACGCGCGCCAGCAGCTACACGGCCCGGGCCCGCGCATCCTGGCGACGTTCGCCGATCCCGACGACGCGCGCCGCCTCGTGGCCGCGCTGGGCGACGCCGGCTTCGACGCGCTCCACGTCGACCTGTCCTCCGAGGTGGTCGAGGTCGTGCCGCGCACGTTCACCCTGCGTCCGGGCGGCATCCAGGTGATGTCGCGCGACGGCCTCCCGCTCGCGATCCGCTTCGACCGCATCCAGGTCCTCCTGCGCGGCACGCGCATGCAGACCGCCGAGCACACGGAGGTCGTCCGCAAACGCAAGTTCAGCCTCGAGCGCGCGGTGCTGACGGGCGGCCTCATGATGACCCGCACCGACAAGAAGGAAGTCCGGCGCGTCGTCGATCAGCGCGAGGGCTTCCTGTACATCCGCACCGCGGGGGTCTCGGCCGTCGAGCTGCGCGAGAGCGAGCTGCTCTACGACGGCCTCGGCCAGCTGCGCGAGCCGACGCGCACGGGCAACTTCACGCGGCTGGCGACCATCATCCGCGACGCCTCGCCGAAGGCGCGTTGGGACGACCGGATGCTGTCGCGCGCCGGTCAGCTCGAGGTGCTGGGCACGGTGCTCACGCCGGAGGACGATCTCGACGTCGCGACGGCGGTGCTGGACTCGGTGCTCCGCGACGTGCCCGACGCCGCGGCGTAGGGACCCACTAGAACGTCAGGCTACAGTTCAGGTCGCGAATCCGCGTCTTGTGGTCGATCTCATCGGCCAGCTGTGGGTCGACGGCTCGCAACCGCTTCTGCTCGTGCGCGCTCGCTTCCGGATGCACGCTGAAGAGGGCATGCGCCGCCGCCGTTCTCAGCACGGGGTGCTCGCCGCGCGCGAGCGATCGTAGGGTTCGCGCGGTCGACACGGCCGGGGTGCGCAGCGAGCCCAGCGCTTCGATGCACGTCTGACGGACATCGAGCGCCTCGGACGATTGCGCGGCACATGCGACCAAGCTCGTCAGGACGCGGCGCTCCGGCCGCTGCAGCAGACCGAGCGTTCGCGCGGCCAGGCGGCGCGTCGGCGCATCCCCGTGCGAGAGGCGACCTAGCGGGCCCTCGACGGACGACGGGACCAGTCGCCCGATTTCTCCGACGGCGAACGCAGCATTGTTCCCGTAGCGACGGTCGCCGAACTCCCTGAGCGCGGCGAGCTCGTCGAGCATCTGGAGCGCCTTGTCGCGATCCACCGCGACGAGCGCGCCGACGGCTTGCACGGCCGGCATCCCGGTGTCGGCCACCAATGCTTCGCGGACAGCGTCTACCATGGCCGGCGCCGGCCGTGGGCTCGATGCTGCGTCGCATGCGCTGACCGTCAACGACGCCAGCAGTGCCGCTACCAGTAGGGCAAGCATCGTCCTCTCCAACGGTGGCAGGCGGCCGTCCGCAGTTCAACCCGGCGAGGCGTGCAGCAACGACCAGACGATGCCGCCGTAGTCGGTCTGGCGGAAGTCGCTGTTCGGGATGCTGGTCATGGCGTCGATCGCGATGCCGTCCTCCGCATGGCGCGCCCGCAGCATCGCGATGGGATCGGCCGGCGCTGCCGGCGGCGGCGCCTGGACCTCGATCTGGCGGCCGCCGTCGAAGAAGCGGAAGCCGACCACGTCGTCGGCCACGATGCGGACCCCGTGCTCGTGCACCCACGTGTGGTGCCGCCGGCAGAGCGAGCAGAGGTTCGCCAGCGCCGTGGCCCCGCCCTGCGCCCAGGGCACCACGTGATGGCCGTCGACGAATCGGTTGGTGCAACCAGGGAACCGGCAGCCACCATCGCGAAGCCGCAGCGCGCGCCTGAGCATCGTGGGAATCGTCCGTCGCCTGCGACCGAGGTCGAGGACGTTTCCGCGGGAATCCTCATGCACCTCCACCACCGCCGCGTCGCACGACAGCCGATCCGTGGTGGCTCGCGGCAGCGCCGTTCCGTCGTCCAGCGTGCCGCCGACCTCGCCGGTGCTGCCGGCGTCGACGTGGACGACTATCTCGACGGGCGGCGCGGTGTCCGACGTGCCGGCGAGGTATTGCTCGGCGACGGCGACCAGCGCGTCCGCACGATGCATGGTCGTCCGCCGCGTTCCCGCGGAAGCGTCCTCGGCTTGCCAGGCGCGGGATGCCGCCGCTTGCATAGCTCGTCGGAACGCAGCCGCCTCTTCGGGGCGGAGCTGTATGTCGAATCGAACGAATCCCGCCGTCGTCTCTCGCTCGCGCACCCAACGCAGCTCGACGTCGTCGTCCGGACGGCCACCGGCCGCGTTGCGCAGAGCGAGCCGGTAGCCCCGGCAGATGCGCTCCAGCTGCGACGCCGACGAGCACCGCGCCATCTCGAGCAGCGCCGCTTCGTTCTCGGGCGTCGCCGCGCGCGTGAGTGCCCGCACCTTCGAGTAACTGATTTGCCCGCGGCGAAGCGCTTCGTCGATCTGCGGCAGCTCGCGAAGCGCGCGGGCGACGCGTACATGCTCGCGCGCCGCGCCGAGGTCGAGCCCGACCCGCCACGACAGCCAGTGCGCGCATGTCAGCGCGCCCTGGTAGCCCCAGCCGTCGGATTCGTCGAACCGAGCGATCAACGTGAGGAAGCGATGGGTCGCGGCGTCGAGATGTGCGGCGAGCTCCGCGATCTCGTCGCCGAGGTGCTCGAGGTCGTCGGTGAACATGAATGCGTCGTATCACGCGGTTTCTCGACCGCCTGGCGGACGCCACGCCGCGCGCAGAGGCGACGATCGTCGAGATTCGTCGCGCGGCCCGGACGCGAGCGTCAGGGTTCGCACTACCCCCAGCCATGCACGATCCTGACGAGGTACGACGCGCGCGGTTCGCCCCGTCTCGAATCCTGTCAAGTCGTCCGTCGCAATTTGTTGGCTCTCTGTTCACCTGCAGCAGGCAAACCGGTAATCTCGCCCACCGCGTTGAAGCATTCGGCACGGTACGACACATGGGACAGCCCGCGGGTCCATGCTCCGTCATCGCGTCACGCCGACGATCGACGCCCATGTCAGCGGCTCCCGTTGACACTCGTTGCACTGCACGTCCGTCGGCGACGTTTCCAGCGTCGCCGACGACGCCCCGACGATCTTGACGCCGCACCGCCCCGCTGGTGTACCGCCGAGCACGTGCGCATCACATGGGTCGTACAGAGCGTCCCATCGGACGGCGTGATCACCGGCGACTACGTCGTCGTCGGCAAGCTGTCACGCGCCATGGCGGCGTTCGGGGCGACGTCGGTCATCGTGCCCGCCCGCGACGCGCGGAGCGAGATCGAGCGCACCCGACCCGATCGCGTCGTGGTGCACGGGTTCCTCCAGCAGGACGCATGGGACTGGGTAAGCCGTCTCGGCGACCGGATCCCCACCGTCTTCTGGTGGTGCACGATGCACTTCAGCCCGACGTGGGGGGAGGACGTCGTCCGTCCGAGCCGCTTCACCGCGATCGCCACCAACAGCGAGCTGGCGTTGTCCTGGCTGCGCGCGTGGGGCGGGCACCGCACCCTGCTCCTGCACTCCGCGGCGAGCGCGGACGACGTCTCCGCCCCGTTCGACGCTGCGCTCGCCCACCCCGTCGTCTTCCTCGGCATCGGCCGCCACAAGGACGCCGCGCAGGAGGACATGATCCTCGGGCCGGCACGCGACCTCGGGCTGGCCGTGTACGGCGCACGCTGGGACGACACGGCGTGGGCGCCCCACTGGAAAGGACCGCTCTCCGTCGGACGCGAAGCGTCGCTCTACCGCTCGTGCCGCGTGGTGCTCGGCATGACGGAGCGAACGCAAGCCGGGGCGGGCATGATCAACAATCGGCCCTTCGACGTCCTCGCCGCCGGCGCCGCCTGCATCATGCCGCACTACCCCGCGCTGGAAGCGTTCTTCGGCGACCGCCTGCTCTACACGACGTCCGCCGGCGAGACCGGCCGCCTGATTCGCGGCGTCCTCGACGGCAGCATCCGCCCGCCCGACGCGCGCGACTGGATCCTCGCCCACCACACCTACCGCCACCGCGCGGAGCAGCTGATGGGGCTGCTCGCGCGCTTGTGAGCACCGGCCCCATCGCCTAAACACCCCGCATGTTCCTGACCCCCGCGCAGGCCGCCCAGGTCCGCGATCGCTTCGGCACTCCCTGCTACGTGTACGATCGCGCGACCCTCGAGGCGCAGGCGCGCTCCGTCCTCGCGTTTCCGAACGCCTTCGGCCTGACGGCGCGGTTCGCCATGAAGGCGAACCCGAACCACGCGATCCTGACGATCTTCCGCACGCTCGGCCTGCACATCGACGCCTCCAGCGACCACGAGGTCGACCGCGCCCTGCGCGCCGGCTTCGCGCCCGAGCAGATCCAGCTCACGTCGCAGATGCCGTCGCAGCGCCTCACCGACATCGTCGGCCGCGGCGTCCTCTACAACGCGTGCTCGCTGCACCAGCTCGACCGCTTCGGCCAGGCGTTCCCCGGCCGCGACGTCACCATCCGCGTGAACCCCGGCCTCGGCAGCGGTTCCACGAACCGCACGAACACCGGGGGCCCCGGCTCGAGCTTCGGCATCTGGCACGCCTACCTCGACGACGCCGTCGCGCTCGCGGCGAAGCACGGCGTCCGCATCCGCGGGCTGCACACGCACATCGGCTCGGGCAGCGACCCCGACGTGTGGACGCGCGTGTCGCGCATGTCCCTCGACATCGCGGGCCGCCTGCCCGACGTCGTCACGCTGAACCTCGGCGGCGGCTTCAAGGTCGCCCGCGTCGAGGGCGAGAAGGGCACCGACCTCGCCAGCGTCGGCACCGTCGTGCGCGAGGAGTTCGTCGCGTTTCGCGAGCGCACGGGCCGCGCGCTGCGGCTCGAGATCGAGCCGGGCACCTATCTCGTCGCCAATGCCGGCGCCGTGGTCGCAACCTGCGTCGACGTCGTCGACACCGGCGGCGACGGGTACACCTTCGCGAAGCTCGACACCGGCATGACCGAGGTCACGCGCCCGTCGCTCTACGGAGCGCAGCATCCGATCACCGTGCTGGCGGAGCAGCAGCCCGCCGACGTGGTCTTCGTCGGCCCGTGCTGCGAGTCGGGCGACGTCCTCTCGCCCGCCCCGGGCGATCCCGAGGCGCTCGCGCCCCGACGCGTGCCCCGCCCGGGCATCGGCGATCTCGTCGTCGTCGGCGGCGCCGGCGCGTACTGTGCCGCGATGTCGACCGTCAACTACAACTCCTATCCGCAGGCCCCCGAGGTCATGCGAGAGATCGACGGCTCGCTCCGACTGCTTCGTCGCCGACAGACGCCGGCGCAGGTCCTCGAGAACGAGGTCGACGGGTAGGAGCCCGTGGACGCGTTCGCCGAGGTGACCGTTCGCAGCGGGGCGGCGCGGTCGGTGGTCCGTCGCGCGCACGCCGAGGCCCTGTGCGCCGGCCACTTCCCCGACGACCCGCTGCTGCCGGGCAGCGCGCTCCTCGGCCTGATGGCCGCCCTCGCGGCGCGCGTGGCGCCCGACGCGCGGCTCGTCGCCGTCGACCGCTGCACGTTTCGCACCCGCGTGCGGCCCGCCGCGCGCATCGTCGTGCGCGCCGCCCGCAACGCTCCCGACCGCGTCACCGCCACGCTGCACGCCGACGGCGTCGCCGCGGCGCGCGCCACCCTCCGCTTCGCGCCATGACGCCCGAGCGCCTGCTCCGCCATCGCCCGCCCGCCCTGCTGCTCGCGGCGATCGACGCGCGCGACGCGACGACGCTCCGCTGCACGTCCGTCGCCGACGGCCCGTGGCCGTGGCCACGCATGCTCGAGGGCGCGGCGCAGACGGCGGGGCTGCTCGCCGGCTTCCAGCCCGGCGGGCCGGAGAACACGGCCGTGATCGCCGAGTACCGCGACGTCCGCCTGCACGCCGCCGAGCATCCGGGCCCGCTCACGTTCTCCGCGTCGCTCGACCGCCGCCTGCTGCAGTTCTGGCGCTGTCGCTGCGAGGTGCGCGCGCTCGACGGCACGCTTCTGCTCGACGCCCGCGTCACGGTGTCGCCGGAGACGGCCGGATGAGCGCGCCCGATCCGCGCCTCTATGCCATCCTCGCCGAGAGCGGCTTCGGCGACGACCTCTTCAATCCGCGCCAGCACGCCGCGTGCGAAGCGGTCGAGCGCTACGTCCTGGAGCACTGCATCGCGCTCGTCGGCGCGCTCGGCCTGTCGCCCCACCTCGCGACGCCGCAGACGGCAGACGCGCTCGCTGCGGCGTGCGGCATCGTCAAGACCGCGCCGCTGCGCTGGCTCCTCGCGCGGGTCGCCGCCGACGGCCTCGTCGTCCACGAGGATGACGGGTGGCGCCTCGCCGCGCCGCTGCCGGCGCCCGCGATCGACGCCGTCCGTCGCGACGGCCTCGCGATCGATCCGTCGTATGCCCCCGCCTACGCGCTCGTCGACGAGGCCGCCGCGCTGTGGCCGCGGGTGCTCCGCGGGGAGGTCGCCGCCGAGCGCGCGCTGTTCATGCGCGCGCGGGTCTGGCTCGACTACTTCGACAACGCGCACGGCTACTACGCGATCAACAATCGCGTCGCCGCGCAGGCGGCGGCCGCCCGCGTGCGGCGCGACGGCGCGCGCGTGCTCGAGGTCGGCGCGGGGCTCGGCAGCGCGACGGAGGCGTTCCTCGCCGCCGCCGGCACACGGCTCGCGCGCTACGACGTCACCGAGCCGGTCGTCTTCTTCCGCCGCCGCACCGAGCGCGCCCTGCCCGAGCGCCACCCCGACGTCCCGTTTGCATTCGGCGCCCTCGACCTGAACCAGCCCTGGGCCGCACAGGACGTCCAGCCCGGCAGCCGTGACCTCGTCTGGGGCGTCAACGTCTTCCACCTGGCGGACGACCTCGACGCCGTGCTGCGCGAGGCGCACGCGGCCCTCGCGCCGGACGGCTGGCTCGTCGTCGGCGAAGGGATCCGTCCGGCGCCCGGCGTGCCCGCGGGCGCGGAGTTCCCTTTCCAGCTGCTCGACGGGTTCACCACCGTGCGGCTCGATCCGGTGACGCGCCCCGAGGCCGGCTTCATGACGGCCGAGCCCTGGCTCGCAGCGTTCGCCCGCGCGGGGTTCCGCGACGTCGTGATCGTGCCCGACGTGATCCGCTTACGCGCGCTCTACCCGGGCTTCTTCGCCGCCGCGATCTGCGGTCGTCGCGGCTGACGCCCGCAGCAGCGACCGTCCCGCGAGGAAGAGCAGCCCCGGGACGACCCACAGCAGCTCGCGCATGCGGACGGCCAGCGCGACCGCCAGGCCCACCTCGCTCGGATATCCGAGGAGACCGAACAGCCACATCTGCCCGCCCTCGAGCACGCCGATGCCACCCGGCACCGGCATCGAATGCGCCGCGCCGGTCGCGAAGATCGCCGCGACGACGGCGATCGGCTCGGCCGGCAGGTGGAACGCGGAGAGGAGCAGCCAGTACTCGAGCAGGACGAGCAGATTGCCGGCGACGCCGATCGCGAACGCGCGGCCGATACGCGGCGGATCCTCGATGAGCCGTACGGTGTCGGCCTCCGCCGCCGCCATCGTGCCCACCTGGCCCTGCACGACCCCGAACCGGTCGAGCCCGACGCTGCGCACGGCCGCCGTCACCAGCCCGGCGCCACGCCGCAGCCGGCGCACCGTGATGATCACGCCGACGACGAGACCCACCGCGCCGAGCAGCATCGTGACGAGCAGCCCCTGCAGCGCCGGGATGCCGTGCTGCACGAGCACCGCCGCGAACAGGCATGCGAACGCGATGCCCGCGCCGACCTCGAGCGTGCGGTCGACGACCACGCTCGCGATCGCGCTGCTCAGGGCCACCTGGCGATCGCGCAGCAGCCACACGCGCAACGGGTCGCCGCCGAGCTTCACGCTCGGGATCAGCGTCGACAGGCTCTGTCCCGCGAGCCGGTAGGCCGTGAGCGCGTGGAGCGCGGGCGCCGGGGCGAGGCCCGCCAGCAGCACGCGCCAGCGCCAGGCGAGGCTCACGATCGCGACCACGAGGACCAGCAGGAACGCCGCCAGCAGCGCCGGCGACGGCTGCGAGGCCAGCACGTCGAGCGCGGGGCCGCCGAGCCGCCCGAACACCCAGATCAGCGCCCCCGTCGCGAGGACGAGGTTCGTGCCGAGGATGATGGCGGTGCGCACCCGTCAGGCGACCCGTCAGGCGCTCGTGGTGTCGGACGGCGGCGGCTCGTAGCAGTCGATGACGGCGCCCGCCGCGAGCAGGTCGCCCAGGATGGCCTCGATGGGCCGATGGTCGAGCACCTCGAACTGGCTGGCTTCGAGGTCGAATCGCGCGCCCGTGGCGGTGTACGGCGCGACGCCGGGCGAGCCGGGCGTCAGCACGCCGATCACCGGCAGGAGCCGGTGCTGGATATCGGCCGGCTCGCGCGTCGAGACGACGACCTTCGCGGCCGGCGCGCCGAACGACAACACCGACACGAGCCGGCAGAGCTCGTCGTCGCCGACGCCCGCCGGATAGGCGGTGCCGGTCGCGCGGCGCAGCCGCGGCAGGCTGATGTACACGTCGAGGCCCCGCGACTGGAGGTGGCGCACGTGGGCCAGCAGCGCCAGCAGCTCCCACGCGACGTCCTCGTGCAACCCGAGGAGGACGCCGGGATTGGCGACCCACATGCCCGCGTCGGCGGCGCGATCGAAGTTGGCCAGCCGGCGCGCGAAGTCGCTGCGCGGGTTCTCGGGCGTCGTGCCCATGAACTTCGCGTACACGTCCGGATGGTACGTCTCCTGGAACGTGCACATCGTCACCTGCGGCCCGATGCGGCCGGCGTCGTCGCGCGGGACGCCGTCGAGCAGCAGCGCGTACTCGTCGCGCTCGAGCGCGCCGATGTTGATGAGGACGTGCCGGAAGCCGCGTGCCAGCGCCGCGCGCAGCGCGGTGGCCGCGCGCGCGATCATCGCCCGGCGCTGCGGGCCGTGGCGGTACTCGCCGGTCAGCAGCGCGACGGCGCGGATGCCGCGCGCACGGAGGATGTCGAGCTGCGCCTCGGCGGTCGTCGCGTCGGCCGTCTCGCGCACGAGTGCGTCGTTCGTCGCGCGCATGCCGCACATGCGGCATTCGGCATCGCACTCGTTCGTCAGATACAGGGGCGAGAACGTCTCGATGTGCGCCGCCGCGGCGCCGCGGCGCGCCCGCGCGATCGCGAGGAGGTCGTCGGTGGCGACGTGCGGCGAACCGAAGAGCGCCGCCAGCTCGACGTCCGCCAGCGCCGCCCCGTCGCGCGCCCGCGCGAGCAGCCGGACTGCATCGTCGGCCGACGCCCCGAGCGTCGCCGCGGCGGCTCGTGCCGCCGTCACCGCTTCCAAGTCGAGCCGGAACCCACTCATCGCCGTCGGCCTATATCAGCGGCCCGCACCGCGCTCCATACGACGGATCTCGCGGCCGAGCGCCCGCCGCCGCATGAGCGTGTGCCAGGTCCGCGCCACCCAGCGGCGTCCCTCGGCCGCCGTCGGCCGCGGCCATTCGATCATCCCCTCGACCATCGTCAAGATCCGGCGGCCGCTCCCACGCCAGTCGCTCAGCACCACCGGCTTGTAGACGTGCGGGCTGCGGCAGAGGAGCTCGATGTCGAGGAGCTCGCCGGCGGGGACGTCCTCGATCTCGACCCGCACCGAGCCCAGGCGCTCGCGCAGCGCCGGCATGGGATCGCCGCGCCCCGGGCCGGGCTCCACGCGCAGCAGCACGCGGTCGGGCAGCACGACGACGAAGAACACCGACGTGTCGAGCGCGTCGGCCGCCGCGGCGCCCGCGTCGAGCAGCTCGTGCGCGTGCAGCCGGCGTCCGCCGAGCGGGACCACGTCGGCGGCGCGGCCGAGCACGAGCACGCCGGGCCGCGGTTCGCCGCAGGCGCACGGCGCCAGGCGGCGGACGAGGTCGCCCGTGTCGAGACGCACGAGCGGGCTGCCTTCGACGCCGATCGTCGTGACGACGAGCAGCCCCTCCTCGCCCTCGGCGACCGGCGCGCCCGCCGCGTCGAGCACCTCGCAGTGCGCGAGCCCGGTCTCGAGATGCAGCGTGCCCTGCCGGCACGAGGTGCCGAGCAGCATCGTCTCGGTGGAGCCGTATATCTCGATGATGCGCGCGCCCCACACGCGCGCGAGGCGTCGCTGCAGCGCCGGCGGGAGCGGCGCGCCGCCGAGAAAGAACGTGTCGATGGGCAGCGCCGACGGTTCGATGCCCCGCGCGCGGGCGATCTCGCCGAGCACCACGGGCTCGAGCGGCATGCCGGCGAGGACCTGCGCGCCGGTGCGCTCGATCAGCTCGAGCGCGCGCTGGAACGGCACGTCCCAGTTGATGTTGCCGGCGGGGATCGCGACGCCGCCGCCCTGCTGCGCCACGAGCTGCATCAGGTGCGCCGGCGCGGCCATGAACGGGAAGCGGTTCAGCAGGACGCGCCCGGGCGCGAAGACGTCCGGGTGCGCGGCGCGGATGGCGCGCGCATCGCGCTCGAAGTCGGCGGCGGTGAGCCACGTCGAGTTGGTGACGCCGCTCGTGCCCGACGACTCGCCGTAGTGGACCACCTCGGCGAGCGGCACCGCCCGCGTGCCGTGCGGGCCGACGCGCTGCAGGTCGTCGCGTGTCGTCAGCGGGATCGCCCGCAGGTCGTCGAGCGACCGGATGCGGACGCCGGCGAGACGCTCCGCATAGAGCGGGCTGCGGCGCGCGCGATCGATGGTGGCATCGAGCGCCGCGACGATGTCGATGGCGCCTTCCGCGCCGGCCACGGATGGCGCCTGGGTCACGGCAGGGCACCGTGCGTGGATCGTGCCCCGCCGTCAAGTCAGCCGAGCGGGAGCGTGCAGCCCGTCGACTGCCCGCACGCCTTGAGCCGCTGCTTGCAGCTCTTCTTGCAGAGGCGCTTCTCGGCCTTGACGAGCGCGCCGCACGACGCGCGACACTCGGCCGCCCCGCGCTTGCACGCCTTCTTGCACTGCTTCTTCGTGAGCGGCTGCAGCGTGGTGGTCGTCGTGCCGGGGCCGCCGTCGCCGTCGCCGAACGTCAGCGTCGCGTCGAACCCGACCGTGCTGGCGTCGTTGGTCCCGCCGTCGGATCGCGCCGCGCACTCGAGCGCAAAGGTCTCTCCCGGGTAGATCACACCCTGGTAGTCGATCGCATAGTCACCCGCCGGGAGCGGCGTCGCGCGGCTGTCGCCCGCGAGGACCGTACCGTTGATCTGGCAGGCCACCACCTCGGAGTCGGAGAGCGCGCGCCCCGTCGAGACGCCGCCCGCGATGCTGAACGGCGTCTGCTCGGTGACCGTGAACGTGAGCTTGATGACCGCGTCGAACCCGCCGGACGCCGCGGACGGGGCCGCCGATTCGATCTCGTTGTGGAAGTTGCCGGCGAGCCGCAGCTGCGTCGCCGCCGCCAGCCAGTCGACCTGGCCCTGCGACTTGGCCATGGCGTCCGAGACGACCGACTGCAGCAGCCAGGGGAAGCTGCCGCTGCCGAGGAAGCCGTTCGTCGTCGCCGGGCCGTGGTCGTAGGTCTGGTTGTCGGTCGTCGGCGTGTCGTCGGTCGCGTGCGTGCCGGCGTGGATGTTCGCGTACAGCTCGGCGGTGGCGAGCTGCGCATGGGCGCGCGGGACCGCGACGGCGAGGAGCACGAGCGAAGCGACGGCGAAGCGCATCCATCATGGGTAGCTGGCGCTCCGCGTATGGGTCAACCGACAATCGGCGCACCGCGCACAGCGCGCAGCAGTTGCATTGACAGCCCGGGGATCGGCCGACATCATCCGCCGCGCCGCATGCGCATCCACCTGATCTCGCCGACGCACTACCTGCCGGACGGCGGGCTCCACAAGACGACGCGCTACTGGACCAGCGGCACCACGCTGCCCTACCTGAAGGCGCTCACGCCCGCGCCGCACGAAGTCTCGTTCACCGACGAGCTCATGCAGGACCTCGACGTCGACCGCGTCGTGCGCGAGGCCGACGTCGTCGGGCTCACGGCGATGGGCCCGCAGATCCGTCGCGCGTACGACCTCGCCGACCGCTTCCGCGCCGCCGGCAAGAGGGTCGTCCTCGGCGGCACGTGGGTCACACTCACGCCGGAGGCGTCGCTGCAGCATGCCGACGCCGTGGTCGCCGGCGAGGCGGAATACGTCTGGGGCGACGTCCTGGCCGACCTCGACGCCGGCCGCTCGCGCGGCATCTACCGCGCCGAGCGCTGGCACGACATGCGCGACATGCCGCAGATCGACTACTGGTCGCTGCCGCTGCTCAAGCCCGACGCGTTTCGCGCGAGCTGGCTCTACCGGATGTACTTCTACTGGCCGATCGCGTTCTCCCGCGGCTGTCCGCATCCCTGCGAGTACTGCGCCGTGCAGACGTACTACCAACGGAGCTACCGCACGCGACCGGCCGAGGAGTTCCTCGGCGAGATCCGTCGCATGATGACCGACGTCGGCGCCCGCCGCTTCCTCCTGATGGACGACAACCCGGTCGCGCACCCCGAGGCCGCGAAGGAGATGCTGCGCGGGCTCGTCCCGCTCGACGTGCAGTGGGTCAGCCAGGCCACGATCAACGTCGCGCGCGACCCCGAGCTGCTCGACCTCGTCGCGCGCTCCGGTTGCAAGGTGCTCTCGATCGGCTTCGAGAGCGTCAACGACGAGAGCCTCGCGTCGATCTCGAAGCAGTTCAATCGTCCGAGCCGCTTCAAGGAGGACATCGCGAAGCTGCGCGCGCGCGGCATCCAGGTGATCGCGCTCATCATGGTCGGCCTCGACGGCGACACGCCGGAGACGTTCGCCAACACGCTGCGCTGGCTCGACGAGAACAAGATCGCCTTCCTGAAGCTCTTCACGCCGGCGCCCTACCCCGGCACCAAGTTCCACCGCGACATGCAGGAGCAGGGGCGCATCCTGAACGACGACTGGGGCCAGTACGACTACGGGAGCCCGAACATCCAGCCGAAGCACATGACGACCGACGAGATGCTCGACGGCTTCCGGACGGTCTACTCGGGCTTCTACTCGGTGCGCAGCATGCTGCGCCGCTTCGTGCCGCCGCCACGGCGGAATCTCCTCGAGTCGATGGCGATGCTCGTCGCCAACGCCAAGGTGCACGGCTACCTGCGGCGCAACCCCACGGCCTGGGGCACGATCTCGTAGTCGGGCGCCTCGAACGGCGTGCCGTCGCCCCACACGTCCTCGAACATCAGCCACTGCTCGGGGAAGTCCTGCACGAGGTTCTCGTAGATGCGGACCGTCGACGCCAGCGCCGCCGTGCACTCTGCCGGCGTGCGCGGATCGAAGCGGCCGCACACCCGCAGCTCGTAGCTGCGGATGCCCGTCCGCACGGCGAACACCGGCACGATCGGCGCTTTCGTCACGCGCGCCATCGCGAACGGCCCGAGCTGGAACCGCGTGCGCGCGCCGCAGAAGTCGACCTCGTGGCTGCCGCGCTTGGGTCCCCACGGCTCGATCTGCATGCCGACGATCTCGTGCCGCCGGAGCGCCTGCAGCGCCGGCAGGCCCGTGAAGATCGAGCGGTCGGAGTAGATCACGTTGAAGCCGTGCCGCGTCCGCATGCGGTGCAGGAAGTCGTGCACCGTCGGGTTCGGCTCGTGCGCGACGACCATGTGCACCGGCCGTCCGAGGTCGGTGAGGACGCGCGCGCCGACCTCCCACGAGCCGAAGTGGCCCGTGAGGACGACGAGCCCGCGGCCCGCGCGCAGCGCCTCGTGGACGATGTGCGCATCGACGATGCGGAGATCGAGCGGCTTCGGGCGCGGGCCCCACTGCTCCATGCTCTCCGTCATCGCGCGCGCCATCGAGGCGAAGCAGCGATAGCCGTCCCACTGCTCGCGCACCCACCCGCGCTCGCCTTGCACCTGCCGTTGATTGCGGAGCACCGCGCGCCGGCGGTCGCGCGCGATCGCGAAGAGGATCCCGGCGATCACCGGGGGCGACGTCCGCTTCCACCACTCGGGCCCGTAGACGCAGCCCATCTCGGCGAGTCGTCTCCAGGCGCCGCTGTCGAACCGCACGGCGGCTCGCAGCCGGCGCAAATCCATGTCCCCGAATTACCGGACCATCGGGAGACCTACAAGCCGGGAAATGCGGCGCGGGGCGGCCGCGCCGCATCCACCCGGCTCAGGGCGAAAGACGCTTCGCCCACCGAACCTCGACGATGGTGTCGAAGCCCGGGTAGTCCGCGGGATGCGAACGGAGGTACGCATCCACGGCGGCCGTGAGACGATCGAGCGTGTCCCCGCCGAGCGCCGCGATCTCCGCGCCGGTCATCTGATCGCCGGGACGGAACGCGGCCACGTGATCGGCGCGGATCATCACGTCGAGCGCCGCGTCCGTCGAGTGCGCCGGCACGTCGACGTTGCGCGGGAACGGATCGCCCGTCGCGATGCGGACGTAGAAGCGCCACGACGCGTTCGCGAGCGGCGGCTCGGGCACGGTCGTGGTCGTCGTCGTCGACGGCGGGACGAGCGTCGTGGTGGTCGACGTCGACGTCGTGGTGGTCGTGAACGTGGTCGTCGTCGGGCACTGCGACTGGTTGCAGCGGAACGGCTGGACGACGATGTCGCGTCCGTCGTTCCCCGCCGCGGTGTTGCCGGCGGCGAGGACGTCGGCGACGTCGTCGAACGGCGAGCTGCGCTCGATGCGCAGGCCCGCGCTGCCGTTGTCGTTCGCCGTGGCGCGGACGAGCGCCAGGTCGAGCGACGACTGCGCGCGCAAACCGTTGCGCGCGTTGTTCGTGACCGTCACGTCCTCGATGCGGCTGCCCTTCGAGCGATAGACGAGCACGCCGTCGCTGCCACGGCTGCCGTCGACGCTCGACCGCAACACCGTGGCGCCCGGCGAATTGCGGAGCGCGATGCCCTCGCGTCGCGGCGCGTGTACGACGGTGTCCTCGATCGTCGTGCCCGGCGACGACTCGACCAGGAGAGCCTGACGGCCGCGCGTGCCCTCGACGACCAGGCGACGGACGGTCGTCCCGGTGGCGTCCACGATGCGCAGTCCCAGGCCGTCGTTCTCGAGGTGCACGTCGTCGAGCAGCGCATTCGCGGTGCGCGTCAGGCGGATGCCGGTGTTCGCATTGACCACGCGCAGCGCGCGCAGCGTGAGGTCGTCGACGCCGTCGACCTGGATGCCGTCGGTGCTGGTCGCCGTCTTCCCTTGCACGACCGGCGGATCGGCCGGATCGGCGGCTTCGATGGTCAGGCCGTCGCGCGCGCCGCCGATGCGGACCCGCTCGGGGTAGACACCGGGCGCGACGCGGATCACGTCGCCGGCGACGGCGGCGTCGACCGCCGCTTGGATGGTTGGTTGGTCGGCCGGGACGGCAATAACGGCAGCGGTCGCCGAGCGACCGACCACCATCAACCCGGCGAGCACCAGGGACTGGACTGCTCGCATGACACCTCCCGTGCGGCGCGGCGGCTCGCTGCCACCGCCACCACGTCTGGAGTGTATGCGATCCGGAGCCCGCGTCAGCCCCCGAAAATCCGCGCACGCGCGGCGCGATTGCAGGGGCGGAGCGTCGGGCGTAGGAGCGAGCCCATGGACGAGGCGACCGCGACCCACTACCGCACCTGCTCCCTCTGCGAGGCGACGTGCGGCCTCGAGATCACGACGCAGGGACGGACGGTCACCGGCATCCGCGGCGACGACGACGACCCGTTCAGCCGCGGCTACCTCTGTCCGAAAGGCCCGGCGCTGAAGCACCTCGACGCCGATCCCGATCGCCTGCGCCAACCGCTGATCCGGCGCGGCGACCGCTTCGAGCCGGTCACGTGGGACGAGGCGTTCGCCGAGATCGACCGTCGTCTGACGCCGATCCTCCAGGAGCACGGGCGCGACGCGGTCGCCGTCTACCTGGGCAACCCGTCCGTCCACAACCTGCCGCTCACGCTGTATCCGCGCGCGCTCCTCAAGGTGCTCGGCACGCAGAACGTGTTCTCGGCGAGCACGGTCGACCAGATGCCGAAGCAGATCGCCGCGGGCTACATGTTCGGCACGCCGCTGACGATCCCCGTGCCCGACCTCGATCGCACGTCGTGGCTGCTGATCCTCGGCGCCGACCCGGTCGTCTCCAACGGCAGCCTCATGACGGCGCCCGACGTGAAGGACCGGCTGCGCGCAATCCGCGCGCGGGGTGGCAAGGTGATCGTCGTCGACCCGCGGCGCACGCGCACCGCGGACGAGGCGAACGAGCATCATTTCATCCGCCCCGGCACCGACGCGCTGCTGCTGATGGCGATGGCGCACACGCTGGTCGCCGAGGGCCGCGTGTCGCTCGGCCGGCTCGCCGAGCACACCGCCGGCCTCGCCGAGCTCGAAACGCTCGTCTACGACTTCACGCCCGAGGCATGCGGCCCGATCTGCGGCGTCGACCCCGACGTCATCCGCCGGCTCGCGCGCGAGCTCGCCGACGCCGCGCACGGCGCGGTCTACGGGCGCATCGGCACGTGCACGCAGGAGTTCGGCACGCTGGCCAGTTGGCTCGTCGACGTGCTGAACATCCTGACGGGCAACCTCGACTGCCCCGGCGGCGCGATGTTCACGACCGCCGCCGCCGGCGCGGCGAACACGCGCGGCACGCCGGGCCGCGGCAAGGGCATCAAGATCGGCCGCCGCCACAGCCGCGTGCGCGGCCTGCCCGAGGTGCTCGGCGAGCTGCCCGTCGCGTGCCTCGCCGAGGAGATCGAGACGCCGGGCGCCGGCCAGGTGCGCGCGCTGATCACGATCGCGGGCAACCCCGCGCTCAGCAATCCGAACGGCGGCCGCCTCGAGCGCGCGCTCGCGTCGCTCGAGTTCATGCTGAGCTTCGACATCTACCTGAACGAGACGACGCGCCACGCCGACGTCATCCTGCCGGGGCTCTCGCCGCTCGAGATCCCGCACTACGACCTGGCGCTGTGGCAGCTCGCGATCCGCAACTACGCCAACTACTCGGCGCCGGTCTTCGCGCCGCCGGCGGATCGTCCGTCGGATTGGGAGAGCATCCTGCGCGTCGTCGGCATCGTGATGGGCCAGGGGCCGTCGGCCGACACCGCCGCGCTCGACGACATGATCGCACAGCAGCAGGTCGACGGCGCGATGAGCTCGCTGCCCGGCCGCGACGCGGCGGAGATCATGGCCGCGCTGGCCCCGCGCCGCGGGCCCGAGCGGCTGCTCGATCTCTTGCTGCGAACGGGCCCCTACGGCGACCGCTTCGGCGCGAAGCCCGACGGCCTGACGCTCGCCGTGCTCGAAGCGAACCCGCACGGCGTCGATCTCGGCCCGCTGCAGCAGCGGATCCCGGAGGTGCTGCGCACGCCGTCGGGCAAGATCGAGCTGGTTCCCGCGCCGATCGCCGCCGATCTGCCGCGGCTGCGCGAGCGCCTCGCGCCCGACGACCGCCCCATGACGCTGATCGGCCGGCGCGACCTGCGCTCGAACAACTCGTGGATGCACAACATCGAGCCGCTGGTGCGCGGCAACGATCGCTGCACGCTGTGGATTCATCCCGACGACGCGGGTCGCCTCGGCCTCGTGCACGGCGCGCCGGCGAAGCTCACGTCGCGTGCGGGCGAGATCGAGGTGCCCGTCGAGGTCACCGACGCGATCATGCCGGGCGTCGTCAGCATCCCGCACGGCTGGGGCCACGACGCGCCGGGGACGAAGCTGCGGGTCGCACGCGAGCACGCGGGGGTGAACACGAACATCCTCGCGGACGAGCACGCCATCGACCCGCTGTCGGGCAACTCGGTGCTGAACGGGATTCCGGTCGAGATCGCGCGGGCCTGAGGCGTCGCGTGCGGTGTGGTTCGGCGGCGGTGGCCGCGCGGGGGCTGACGGTCCGCGCGGCACTCGCTCGGCACCACCCCAGCCCCTTTTCCCCTCCCGCTCACTCCTGACGCGCTCCTTCGTCAGCCCCCGCGCGGCCACCGCCGCCGAACCACACCGCTGCCGTGGCTTAGCGGGGCTGTGCGAGCGTCAGTCGGCCTTCTGCGCAGAGCTTGCCTTCGACCAGCACCCGGCCTTTGAGCATGGTCGCTGCGGCGAAGTGTCTCTGGATTTCGACTTCGACGCGCATCGCGTCGCCGACGCGGATGGGTTCGTGCATCTGGAAGCCGTCGACTGACGCCAGGTAGCCCGGTGCGGGGGTGCCGCCCTCCAGCTCCGCCAGGAGCGCGCCGCCGCCCTGGGCGATCGCTTCGAGGACGAAGGCTGCCGGGAGGAGGCCGTCGGAGGCGACGCACGGATCGGAGGCGGCGACGTGCTTCAGGAAGACGCCGTGGCGCTCGCCGATCTCGACGATGCGGTCGAGCAGCAGGAACGGCGAGGCGTGCGGGAGATGGGGGAACGGATTGCTCACGCGGTCTCCAGTCGAAGGGGCCTGCATACTCCACCGCGGGCGAGCCCGTCGACCACCGCGGCACGGAGCGCCGTCCGCCGCACGGCGTCCCGCACGAGCGGCAGGTCGGCGCGCGGCGTGCGACAGCCGAGCGTCGGCGGCACCTCGCCCGACGCGAGCGCGAGCGCCGCGGTCGCCACGGCGAGCGCACCGGCGGCGCCGAAGTCGCCGATCGTCCCGCGCGGCGCCGTGACGACGGCGCCCTCGGGGAGCACCGCCGCCAACGCGTCGGCCTCGAGCGCGTCGAGCGTCGGCTGGCCGCTCGCCGCGGCCACGATCAGGCCGGCATCCGCCAGCAGCGGGCGCAGCCCGGCGGCCAGCGGGCGCGCGTCGCGTGCCCAGCCGTGGACGGGCGACGGGATGCCGAACCCGGCATGGGGCGCGATCGTCGCGTAGACGCGCGCTCCCCGCGCGCGGGCGCGGGCCAGCGGCTCGAGGACGAGCACGGCGCCGCCTTCGCCGGGGCACGAGCCATCGGCCTCGCGGTCGAACGGCCGCGGCACGCCGGGCGCGATGGTCCGCGTCTCGCGTCGCAGCTGGTGCAACGACGTCGTGAGCTCGTCGGCGGCGCCCGCGAGGCAGACGTCGACCGTCCCGTCGGCGACCAGCTGCGCGCCCCACGCGATCGCCGCCTCGCCGGACGCCTCCTGCTCGGTGAGCATCGCGGTCGGGCCCGTCACGCCCAGCTCGATCGTCGCGTAGCTCAGCGGGGCGTTCATCACGAGGTTCGGGAAGACGAGCGGATTGCCCGATCCCTTCGCGAGCAGCCGGTCGAGGAAATGCCCCGTCTCCTCGATGTTCCCGAACGCCGAGCCCAGCCCGAGGCCGGTGCGCGCACCGGCGACCGCGTCGAGCCCCGCGTCCTCGACCGCGAGCCGCGCGGCGGCGAGGGCGAGCAGCGAGCTGCGGTCGATGCGACGTCCCTGCGGCGTCCGCGCATACGCGCGCGGCTCGAGCATCGGCGCTTCCGCGGCGTGCGCGCCCGGCGGCGCCTCGATGCGTCGCACCGGCAGGCACCCGGAGCGTCCCGCCCACAGCCCGTCGCGAAACGCGGCGACGCCCACGCCGAGCGCGCTCACGACGCCCATGCCCGTAATCGCGACGCGCTCGTTCACTGCGGCCGCCCGAAGACCAGCGAGACGTTGTGGCCGCCGAATCCGTATGACGAGCTGACCGCCACCTCGACGGGTTGCCGGCGGCCCGGCGTGCGCACGAGGTCGAGATCGCCCCACGCCGGATCGGGATCGCGCAGGTTGGCCGTGGGCGGGAGCACGCCGCCGTCGACCGCCAGCACCGTCACCACGGCCTCGACCGCGCCCGCTGCGGCGAGACAGTGCCCGAGCTGCGCCTTGCTCGAGCTCACCGGTACGCGCGGGAGGCGGTCGCCGAACACGCGGCGCAGCACGCCGACCTCCATCGCGTCGTTCTGCTTGGTGCCGGTGCCGTGCGCGTTCACGTAGTCGACCGCCGCCGCCGGAACGCGCGCCGCCGCCAGCGCCGAGCGCAGCGCGGTCTCCGCGCCGAGCCCCTCGGGATGCGGCGCCGTCACGTGATGCGCGTCGGTGGCAGTGCCCCAGCCGCGCAGCACGGCCAGCGGCCGCGCGCCGCGCGCCCGCGCGTGCGCCAGGTCCTCCAGCACCAGCGCGGCGCCGCCCTCGCCCAACGACAGCCCGACACGATCGCTGGCGAACGGCCGGCACGGCTCCGGATCGAGCGCCTGCAGGGCGTCGAAGCCCGCGTAGGTGAGCCGACACAGGCCGTCGGCGCCGACGACGATGGCGACCGCCGTGTCGCCGCGACGAATCGCCGCGGCCGCCTCGCCGAGCGCCAGGGCGCTCGACGAGCACGCGGTCGACCAAGTCGCTCGCGGCCCGAACGCGCCGAGCGCCTGGCTGACGACGCCCGCCGTCGTCGAAAGCGGCGTGCCGAGCAGCTGCGACAGACGATAGCCCCGGTCCTCGCCGCGCCGCCGTCGTCCCCACGCCTCTTCGGTGTCGCGCATGCCGCCGACCGAGGCGCCGACGAAGACCGCCGCCCGTGCGCGCTCGCCGTCGGCGAGACCCGCCTGGCGGCACGCCTGGGAAGCGGCCGCGAGCCCGAACCGATCGGGCCGCGACAGCCGGCGCGCCGTCGCCGGCGGTAGGGCGCCGTCGATCAGCGCCGCCGGCACCGGCTCCGGCACCTGCGCCGCGATGCCGCAACGGCCGTGGTACGAGAACAGGGTCAGGGCACCGATGCCGCAGCGCCCGTCGAGGAGTGCCGCGGCGAGCGCGGCGACGTCGCCGCCGAGCGCGGTCACGGCTCCGAGGCCCGTCACCGCAACGTCGATCGACACGCGCTAGCTCTGCCGCTCCGCCGCGATGAAGTCGACCAGCGCACGCACCGAGGCGAACGCCCGCTTGCCGACCTCCTCGTCCGGGATGGAGACGTGGAACTTGTCCTCGACGAGCACCACCAGCTCGAGCGCGTCGATCGAGTCGAGCCCCAGGCCTTCGCCGCCCTGATCGTGACCGAAGATGGGCGAGTCGTCCGGGATGTCGGACGGTGGGATGTCGAGGCGCAGGCCGGTGGCCAGCAGCCCCTTCACCTCCGCGAGCAGCATGTGACGATCCATCGGCCCCCCGTTTAAATCATCGTGAGTCCACCGTCCACGTGGAGCGTAGTCCCCGTGAGGTACGCTCCGGCGGACGAGGCGAGAAACAGGATAACTCCCGCGACTTCGTCTGGTTCCGCGAACCGGCCCAGCGGAATCTGCTTCAGGAGGTCGTCGCGCGTGTTGGCGGCGAGGTCGGCGATCAGGCGCGTCTGCACGAAGCCGGGCGACACGCCGTTCACGGTGATCCCGTAGCGCGCCACCTCGCGCGCCAGCGACTTCGTCAGCGCGACGAGCCCGCCCTTGGCCGCCGCGTAGCTGCCCGCGCCTTCCTTGCCGAAGAACGCCGCCGGCGAGACCACGTTGACGATGCGGCCGAAGCGGCCCGCGATCATCCCGCGCATCGCGACCTTCGCGCACAGCCAGGCGCCCTTCAAGTTGACGTCGAGCACGCGGTCCCAGCCGCTCTCCGGCAGCATCATCAGCAAGGCGTCGTGCGTGACCGCCGCGTTGTTGACGAGCACGTCGGGCGGACCGCCGAGCGCGGCGCGCACCTCGTCGAACAGCGCCTTCACCGCGTCCGCGTCGGCGACGTCGGCCTGCGCCCCGTGGACGCGCGCGCCCGTGGCGCGCAGCGCCGCGAGCGTCTCGTCGGCCTCGCCGTCGTCCTCGCTGCGCGACCAGTTGAACGCGACCGCGGCGCCGGCGTTCGCGAAGGCCAGCGCCGTCGCCCGGCCGATGCCGCGCGAGCCGCCGGTGACCAGCACGCGCCGTCCGTCGAGGCCGGTCATACGAGCGCTCCCCGCCGCGCGACGAGCGCGGCGACGTGACCGCTCGGGCAGCAATCGAGCACGAGCACCGGCGCACCCGACGGCGCCTCGGACAGCGCGGCGAGCAGCGCCAGCGGACCGGCCGCGCCGAACGTCTCGCCGAGCGTCTGTTTCGGCGCACTCACGGGCGGGAGCGGCGCGTCCGCGAACACGGCGCGCAAGGCCCCCTGCTCGAGCGACGACTGGGCCGCGCGGGCGCCGGAGACCACGAGCGCGATCGCGCCCGGCGCGACGCCGGCGCCCGCGAGCGCGCGCCGGATCGCGCCGACGAGGCCGTCGGGGCTGCTGGCCACGAAGCCGCTCCCCTGTCCGTCGACGGTGCCGATGACGCTCGCGCCGCGCGCGCGCGCCGTCGCCGCCGCCTCCAGCACGAGGACGCCTGCTGCGCCGCGCGCGTCACCGCCATCGGGCAGACCGCCATCCGCGAGCCACGTCGTCAGGGCGGCCTCGACCGCGTCCATGCCGCCGGCCACCATCGCGCGCGCCGCGCCCGCCTGCAGGATCGTCGCCGCCTCGCCGATCGCGACGAGGCCGGACGCGCCGCCCGCGGCGAGCGTCACCGCGGGGCCACCCAGGCGCCATGCGATGCCGACCTCGCCGGCCGCGGCATTCGAGACGGTGGCGGCGAAGAGGCGCGGGCTGGCGGCGCCCGGTCCGCCCGCGGCGATCCGCCGCTGGTAGGCCGCATTGGTGAGGAAGCAGCCGAAGCCCGTGCCCAGCACGACGCCGACGTCGGCGCGCGGCAGTCCCGCGAGCACGGCGAGCCCCGCCTCGGCCAGCGCCGCGCCCGCGGCCGCGAGCGCCAGCTGGATCACCGCCTCCACGCGTCCGGCACGGGCGCGGACCGCGGGCGGCAACGCCTCGAGCGCGGCCCCCAGGCCCGACGACGTCGTCGACCCGGTGCCGGTGATGGCGACGGCCTGGCTCATGCCCGCCCGAACACCAGGGCCGCGTTGGCTCCGGCGAAGCCGGACGAGGTCGAGAGCGCGGTGGCGACCGGCCGCTGGCGGGCGGTGCCGTACACGAGGTCGACAGCGGCGCACGCCGGATCGGGATCGACCAGGCCGGCGGTCGGCGGGATGACGCCCGTCGCGAGCGCCTGCACGCACACGACGGCCTCGAGCGCGCCCGCGGCACCGAGCGTGTGGCCGATGGCGCCCTTGATCGAGTTCACCGGCACCGAGCCGGGCGCGAACAGCCGCCCCAACGCCGCCGCTTCCATGGCGTCGTTGTATACCGTGCCGGTACCGTGCGCCGAGACGAAATCGACGTCGGCAGCGGTCAGGTGCGCGGCGTCCAGCGCGGCCTGCATGGCGCGCGCGGCGCCACGCCCCTCACGATCCGGTGCCGTCATGTGACCGGCGTCGCCTGCCGCACCGGCGCCGAGAACCCGCGCCTGGATGCGGGCACCGCGCGCCCGGGCATGCGCCTCGGACTCGATGACGACCACCGCCGCGCCCTCGCCGAGGACGAGGCCTTCGCGCGCCCGGTCGAACGGCCGCGCCGCCGTCGCCGTCGCCCGCAGGCAGTTGAATCCCGTGACGACGAAACGGCACAGGAGGTCCGTCCCGCCGGCGAGCACCACGTCGGCATGGCCCGAGCGCACCCACTCCGCGGCGAACGCCAGTGCCTGCGTTCCGGAGGCGCACGCGAGCTGCGGCGTGACGACGGGGCCGGCGGCGCCCACGGCGCGGGCGAGCCGGACGGCGGGGCCGTAATACGGTACGCGCGGCAGGTCGGCGGGACGGGACGCGCCGGCGGCGACCGCCGCATCCCAGGCCTCCATGATCTGCATGCCGCCGAGCGTGGTGCCGAGCGCGACGCCGAGTCGGGTCGGCTCGACGTCGGCCGGACGGAGCCCCGCGGCGGCGAGCGCCTCATCGGCGGCGCGCAGTGCGAATCCGCCGGCGCGATCGGGGTCGTCCCCGAGGACGTCGCCCACCTCCGCCGCCATCGACGGCGAGAGGTCGTCGGCTGCGAAGCGGCGGATCGGCGCGACCGCCGTGCGGCCGGCGACGAGGCCCTCCCAGAACGCGGCGACACCCGTCCCCAGGGGCGAGATCACCCCGCAGCCGGTGATGACGGGCAATACGGCGGGCACGGCGCCGGGAGAGTAGCCGATGCACGCGGAGCGTGCATCTTCCCCCCGTGCGTCAGAGCCCGCCGATCGCCTGCTCGTTCAGCGTCGAGGAATCGCTGCTGCGTGTGTCCGGCGTCTCGGACCCGCTGCTGCTCATGTCGTCGGGCATGCCCGCGAACGCGATCGGATCGTCGCCGCGGACCATGCTGGGCGTGAGCACGTAGGTGCCGCCCATCGCCGGGACCCAGACGTCGTTGGCCGTATCGAGATCGCCGCCCGTCAGCCCGTACGCGAACCCGCCGGTGATGCCCCCGGTCGTCGCGTAGAGCACTTTGGCCGGCATGTAGAGGACGTTCGAAAGCACGGTCAGCGTGCCCCATCCGGCGTCCTCCAGAAACTCGGCCCGTGCAGCCTGCGGCGTCGCGATGCTCGCCGCGAGCACGGCCCCCGCCACCATCGACCTCCACCCCATCATGATTCCCTCCTCGGTCCCCCATCGACTGCCGCGGGACCCGTCGTGCGTTTACCCCACAACGCGGGAGGGCGCTACTCGGTACGGACGATGTTCTCTTTCGGCAGCAGACCCATGAGGTGCTGGAAGGCCTGCTCGACGTACGCCGGGTCCTTCGACTCGAGCGTCAGCTTCACCGCGTACTCGGGGTGGCCGATCTTCGGGTACGACCCCAGGAGCAGCGCCGGGAACGCCGCCATGGTCGCGTTCAGGTGCTCGGCGATCGTGCCCTCCCCGTCGCGCGTGTAGACGACCCGCAGGGTGTAGGGCGTCGACGTGAAGCGCTCGCGCAGCGACTGGAACTTCTGCTCGAACAGCTCGGGGATGCCCGGGAGGATGTAGATGTTCTCGCACTTGACCGTCGGGAAGCCGAGGCGCGCGTCCATGATGAGCTCGGCGCCGTCGGGCACCTCGGACATCTTGAGGCGCGCCTCGTTGACGTTCTCCTTGTAGAACTCGCGGAGCCGGCTCTCGATGGCGGGGTGGCGGATGACCGGTACGCCGAGCCCCCGGGCGATGCCCTCGATCGTGACGTCGTCGTGCGTCGGCCCGACGCCGCCCGACGTGAACACGAAGTCGAAGCGCGGCTTGAACTCGCGGACCGCCGCCGCGATGTCGTCGAGCTCGTCGGGAATCGTGAGGATGCGCTGCAGGTTCACGCCGAGCGTGCGCAGCTCGCGGGTGAGGAATGGCGCGTTCGTGTCGGTGACTTTTCCCGACAGGATCTCGTTGCCGATGATGATGATCCCCGCCGTGCGATCGCCCGCCGCCATATGGGTCCCGACCTTAGACCGAGATCGCGTCCTTGCGGAAGTCGCTGCCGCCGATCCGCACGTTGACGACGGCCGGCTTGCCCGCTCCCAGCGCACGTTTGAGCGCGGGCTGGAGCTGATCGGGCGTCTCCACCCACTCGCCGTGACCGCCCATCGCCTCGATCATGAGATCGTACCGAGTGGGGGCGAGCTTGCACGCGGGCGTGCGGTCCTTGCCGTACATCTGCTCCTGCCCGCGGAGGATCTGCGTCCACGCCGCGTCGTTGCCGATCACGCCGACGATGTTGATCTTCTGTCGGATGCAGGCCTCGAACTCCATCATGTTGAGGCCGAAGGCGCCGTCGCCGTACATGATGATGACGTCGCTCTTCGGACTGGCGAGCTTCGCCGCCATCGCGTACCCGGGACCGGCGCCGAGCGTGCCGAGCGGGCCCGCGTCGAGCCAGTGGCCGAAGCCGCGCGGACGCAGCACGTTCGCCGCCGAGCCGACGAAGTCGCCGCCGTCGCCGATGACGATCGTGTCGGGCGTGAGGAGCTTGTCGACCTCCGCGCAGACGCGCAGCGGGTTGAGCGGCGCCTCGTCGGAAGTGAGCTGCGGCTGCAGCTTCTCCCACTTCTCCTTCTCGAGCTGACGGAGCTCCTTCAGCCACCCCGCCGTGAGCTGCGGCGTGAACTTCGCCGCCTTCGCACACGCGACGAGCCCCTCCATCACGAGACCCGTGTCGCCGATGATGCCGACGTCGCAGCCGCGATTCTTGCCGAGCTCCTTGCCGTCGAGGTCGACGTGGATGAGCTTCGCGTCGGGGTTGATGTGCGAGCTGCGTCCGTAGCCGATGCGGAAGTCGAGCGGCGTGCCGAAGATCAGCACGACGTCGGCCTTGCGCAGCGCCTCCTTGCGCGTCTGGAAGAACCAGTGCGGATCGCTCGGATCGAGGCTGCCGCGCGCCTGCCCGTTCACGTAGGTGGGCATGGCGAAGGTGCGGACGAACTCGGGATAGGCTTCGCGACGGCGCGACCAGAAGAGCTGACTGCCGACGAGGCACACCGGGCGCTCGGCGCCGCGCAGCAGCTCGAACGCCTTCTCGACGTAGCGCGGGTCGGCGCCGACGCCCGCCTCGGTGCGGTAGCGATCGGCGACGACGATATCCCGATCGTCGACGACGTCGAACAGGAAGTCGAGCGGCATCTCGAGGAACACCGGGCCGGGCACGTTCGTCGTCGCGACGCGGAACGCGGTGGAGATGTACTCGCCGAGACGCTTCGCGCTGGGCACCGCCACCGACCACTTCGTGATCGGGCGCATCAGGTCGACGTGGTTCATGTCCTGCAGGCCGCCCATGTCCTGGAACAGCCGCGGCGCCTGACCGCCGATGCAGATCATCGGGATGTTGGCGCGCCACGCGGTGGCGACGCCCGTGACCGCGTCGGTGAGCCCCGGGCCCGCCGTGACGATCGCGACGCCGGGCTGGCCCGTGACACGTGCCCAGCCGTCGGCCGCGTGCGCCGCCGACTGCTCGTGCCGCACGTCGATGACGCCGATCCCCTCGTCGAGGCAGCCGTCGTAGATCGACATGACGTGCCCGCCGCAGAGCGTGAAGATGTAGGGGACGTTCTCCTGCTTGAGCGCTCTGGCGACGATGCGCCCGCCGTGCATGGGCATGTTCCGGCTCCTCGGGGCGCGTCTCAGGCGCCGAATTCGATGTCTTTGATGTCGGGGATCTGCTCGCGCAGGTACGCGCCGAGCTTCTTCTTGAGACGGGCTTCGATCTGGCGCACCCGCTCGCGCGTGATGCCGTACTCGTCGCCGATCTCCTGGAGCGTCACCGGCTCCTCGTCGCGCATCAGCGCTTCCAGACGACGCTCGTAGATGACCAGGTCCTTCCCCGTGAGTGTTTCTTTGAAGGCTGCCGCCTTCTCGCGGATGAGGTGGTGATACTCCTCGTCGGCGACGGCGTCGGCAGTCTGGGCTGGCGAGGGTAGAAAATCAAGGAGCGTCGCGTCCTCGCCCTCGTCGATCGGCGCGTTCACCGAGAGGTCGCGGCTGGCGAGCCGCTGCTCCATCTCGACGACCTCCTTCTCCTTCACGCCGAGGTTCGCGGCGATCAGCTTCGGCTCCGGCGAGAAGCCCTCGCGCTCGAGCCGCTCGCGTTCCTTCTGCAGGTTGAAGAAGAGCTTCCGTTGGGCCTGCGTCGTGCCCACCTTCACCATCCGCCAGTTGTTCATGATGTAGCGGATGATGTACGCGCGCACCCACCAGACGGCGTACGACGGGAACCGGACGCCACGGTACGGGTCGAAGTTCTTGAGCGCCTCGAGGAGGCCGACGTTGCCCTCCTGCACGAGGTCGAGCAGGTTGTGGACCGCGCGCTGATACTCGCGCGCGATCATCACCACGAGCCGCAGGTTGCCGGTGACGAGGCGCACCGCGGCGCGCTGATCGCCCTTCTCCGTCCACCGCACCGCGAGATCGTGCTCCTCCTCGCGCGACAGCACGGGGATGCGGCGGATCTCCGCCATGTACCGCGCGAGCGTGTCGGCGGCGGGGACGAGAAGGCCCGGCAGCGCCGCCGGCTCGACTTCCGGGGTCGACGCCTCGGGGACGTCTTCCGTCGCCGCATCGATCGGCAGGTCGTCCGACGCGTCGTCCTGAGGGCCCTGCGGGAGCTGCTCGTCGTCCGGCACGATCTCGGCGTCCTCAGAGCGTGAGGTGGGCCCGCGGGTTCTCGCCGTACGCCTCCTCGATCGCGGTGAGCGCCTCGTCGAGACGCGCCCCGTCACCGTCGCGCGGGACCTGCACCATCAATCGCACGTACAGATCGCCCGCGTCGCCGCCCTTCGGATCCGGCGCACCGCGGCCGCGCAGGCGGAGCCGCTGGCCGCTCTGGCTACCCGGTGCCACCTTGAGCTGCACCTTGCCGCTCGGCGTCGGCACGGTGATGGTGCCGCCGCGCACCGCCTCGGCGACGGTGATCGGCACTTCCATCGTGAGGTCGCGTCCCTCGCGCTGCAGGAACGGATGCGGACGGAGCTTCACGACGAAGAAGAGGTCGCCCGGCTTGCCGCCGTTCGCGCCCGTGCCGCCCTTCGCCTTGACGCGCACGCGCGCGCCGTCGCCCACGCCCGCGGGGATCTTCACCGTCAGCTTCTCGCGCTTCTCGACCTGTCCCGTGCCGGCGCACGTCGTGCACGCGCGGCGGCCGACGCGGCCGGCGCCCTTGCACGTCCCGCACGGCGTCGGACGACGGATCGTCACCTGCGTCGTCGTGCCGCGGAGCGCGTCGAGGAAGTCGACCTCGATCGGGTACTCGACGTCCTGCCCCGACGTGTCGACGGGCTCCTCCACGCCGGCGCCGCCGCCGAACATCTCGTTCAGGATGTCGGCGAAGCCGCGGTCGGTCTCGGGGGTCGCCGCTCGGCGTCGTCCGCCGCCACGCGACGTCTCGAAGCCGAAGTCGAACGGGTAGTCCTGTGCCCCGCCTGCACCGCCGCGGCGGAACTGGAAGCCCTGCCCGCTGTCGGCCCAGCGACGGTACTCGCGCGCTCGCGCCGGGTCGAAGCCCGATTGCAGGCCTTCGGCCCCGAACTCGTCGTACAGCGCGCGCTTCTCCGGATTCGAGAGGACGTCGTGTGCCTCGGTGACGTCCTTGAAGCGCTCTTCCGCCTGCTTGTTCCCCTGGTTGACGTCCGGGTGATGCTGGCGGGCCAGCTTGCGATACGCCTTACGTATCTCGTCGGTGCTGGCGGTCTTGGCGAGCCCGAGGATGGCGTACAGATCTTTCGTCTTCGCCATCAGCGGGGAGGATCAGTTCTCGTCGTACTGGAGACGCACCTTCGTATCGGCGACCTCGCGGAGCGCGGTGACGATCTCCTTGTTGTCGGACTCCACGAGCGGTCGCGCACCCTTCAGCAGCTGCTTCGCGCGACGCGCCGCGAGGAGCACGAGCTCGAAGCGGTTCGGGACCTGGTCGAGACAGTCCTCAACGGTGATACGTGCCATGGTCGGTGATCTGTAACGCAAAAGGCCCGGCGAGGAAACCCGACCGGCCGTTTCCTTGACTTCCGCCAGGGGCCTTTGTACGAGCGGCCCCGCATGGGACTGCTCTCCCGTCTGCTGGGTACGGCCGACGAGCGGCGCGATCTGGTCGAAGACCTGGTCGAGGCCTACCGGGCGGAGGCGGCGCAGGCGACGTACCTCCGGCAGCACGCGGAGCGGGCACGCTACCCCCAGGCCGCCGCCGCGCTCCGGCGCCTCGCCGACACGGAAGAGCGCCATGCGACGCGACTGCGCGAGCACATCCAGTCCCTCGGCGGCGGCGTCCCGCCGGTCGCTCCGATACCGCTTCCCGGGAAGAACCAGTGGGAGCGCGCCGTCGCGGCACTGCGCGAAGCACGCAAGAAGCGCAATCGGATGATCGAGCGCATCGGCGACTGGGATCCGGAAGCCCCGGACGCTGCCGCCCTGCTCCGCGAGATCGAGCGTGAGGATGCCGGCGACTTCGGCGTCTACGACGACCTCGTGATGCGCTCCGACCCGCACAGCCTCGACTAGCCCGTCCCGCCGCTCGCACGGAGCGGCTACGCGTCGAGCGGCGGAAAGCGATGCCGTCCGTCGGCGCCGAGCGGCAGCGGCTCGGCGCGACGGACCGCGCGCACCGGCAGCGCGCCGTAGAGGTGCGGGTACTCTTCGCCCCCGCCGGAGCGCTCCCACCGCAGGGCCGTGCCGAGCGCATCGGCGTCGACCGACAGCAGCACGAGGTCGCGCTGTCCGGCGCGATGCTTCGCCGCCGAGCGCTCGACCTGCGCCGCCGTCGAGAAGTGGATGAAGCCGTCGCGCAGATCGTCCGGGCTGCCGTGGTAACCGCCGGTCGCCTGCGCCGCGTCCCAGTCGGCCCGATGCGCCATGTGGTAGATCGTCATGCCGTCCGGTCCAGCCAGAGAAACACCTCGCGATTGCCCTTCGGGCCCGCGATGACGGCATCGGCCTCGCCGCGCACGACGAAACCGCACGCTTCCGCCGCCGCACGCACGCGCGCCACCGCCTCCGCGCGCACCACGGGATCGCGCACCACGCCGCCCTTCCCCACCTGCCCGCGTCCCGCCTCGAACTGCGGCTTCACCATCGCCACGATCGTGGCGTCCGGCGCGACCACGCGGGTGACGGCGCGCAGCACCAGGGTCAGCGAGATGAACGACACGTCCATCGTCGCGAACGACGGGACCTCGGGCAGCATCGACGGCTCGAGCGCGCGCGCGTTCGTCCGCTCGAGCACGACGACGCGCGGATCCTGCCGCAGCGACCACGCGAGCTGCCCGTAGCCGACGTCGACGGCGATCACACGTCGCGCGCCGCGACGCAGGAGACAGTCGGTGAAGCCGCCCGTCGAGGCGCCGACGTCGAGCGCGCCGACGCCCGACGGATCGAGTCCGAACGCGTCGAGCGCGCCGGCGAGCTTCTCGCCGCCGCGGCTCACGTAGGGCGATGCGGGGGTGCGCAAGCGCAGCGGCGCGTCGGCCGGCACGACGGTGCCGGCCTTCGTCACCGGCCGGTCGTCGACCAGCACCTCGCCCGCGAGGATCAGGCGCTGGGCGCGTTCGCGGCTCGGGACCAGGCCCCGGTCGACCAGCAGGCGATCGAGACGGACGCCCGTCACGCCGACGCGGCGAGGTGCGCCGGCGTCTCGACCTGCGCCGCGACGTAGACCGCGATCTCGCGCAGCGGCGCGGCCAGCGGGCCGAGCGGCGCGACCGCACCCAGGGCCGCGTCGCGCGCCCGGACGAGATGCGCCCGCGCGCCGTCCGTGCCGAGGACGCCCGGGTACGTCGCCTTGCCCAGCGCCTGATCGGTCCGGCCGTCGGCGCCGGGCCCGCCCGCCTCGTCGAGGATGTCGTCGGCGATCTGGAATGCCAGCCCGAGCTGCTCGCCGTACGTGGTGAGCCGGCGCAGCAACGGCGCGCCCGCACCCCCGACCAGCGCGCCCACCCGCAGCGACGCCGTGAACAGCTTACCCGTCTTGCGCGCGTGGATCGCCCGCACCTGGGCGAGCGTGGCGCGCCCGCCCTCGCCGGCGAGGTCGAGCGCCTGGCCGCCGACCATCCCGAGCTCGCCCGCCGCCGACGACAGCTCGCGGATCGCCGCGAGCGCCCGCGCCGGCTCGACGCCGCGCGCCGCCGCCATCAGTCCGAACGCCTCGGTGAGGAGCGCATCGCCGACGAGGATCGCGACGCCCTCGCCCCACACCTTGTGGCTGGTCGGGCGGCCGCGGCGGAGATCGTCGTCGTCCATCGCCGGGAGGTCGTCGTGCACGAGCGAGTACGTGTGGATGAACTCGAGCGCGCAGGCGAACGGCATCACGCGCGAGGGCGTTCCGCCGGCGACGTCGCCCGCGGCGAGCGCCAGGATGGGGCGCAGGCGCTTGCCGCCCGCGAGCAGGCTGTAGCGCATGGCCTTCCGCAGCTGGCTGCGTCCCGAGGGCAACGCGCGTGCGAGCGCCTGCTCGACCAGACGGCGGCGGGTGGCGAGATAGCGATCGAGCTGCACGTCCGCGGTCCTCGTCACTCGTCGTCGTCCGGCAGCGGCGCCGTGCCGAGCGAGCCGTCCTCGCGCTTCAGCAGCACCTCGACGCGCTGCTCGATCTCCTCGAGGCGGCGGCCGAGCAGCTTGACCAGTCCCATGCCGCGCTCGAACGCCGCGAGCGACTCCTCGAGCGGCAGCTCGCCCTGCTCGAGACGACGCACCATCGTCTCCAGCTCGGCGAGCGCGTCCTCGAAGCGCGGGGTGTCGTCTGGGGTCATGCTCATGCGGGCTCCGTGCGATCGATACGGCCGGTGGCGCGGCCCCGGGCGAACAGGAGATCGACCGTGTCGCCGGGCGTGAGCGCCGTCGCATCATGTACCACCGGACCGCCGGCATCGCCACGCCGGACGATCGCGTACCCGCGGGCGAGGCAGGCGAGCGGCGACAGCGCCTCGAGCCGGCTCGTCGCGCGGGCGACGTCCGCGCGCGCGTCGCGCAGCCGGACGTCGAGCGCGAAGGCCAGGCGGCCGGCGAGGACGTCGAGCCGGCCGCGCGCCTGCGCGAGCTGCGCCGTCGGCCCGGAGCGCTCGAGCCGCTGCGCCAGGCCGCGCAGCTCGCGCCGCTCCCACGCCACCCGCCGGCCGAGGCCCTGGCGGAGCCGGCCGCTCAGGTCGTCGAGCCGCAGCGCCAGCTGGTCGACGCGACGGCGCGGGCTGCCGAGACCGCGCGCCAGCAGGCGGAGATGCTCCTGCGCGCGCCCGACGCGGCGGCGGAGCGCGGCGCGCAGCGCCGTCCGCGCGACGTCGAGCTGCGCCACGAGGGCCTCGCGGTCGGGAACGACCAGCGCCGCCGCGGCCGTCGGCGTGGGGGCGCGTACGTCGGCGACGAAGTCGGCGATGGTGACGTCGACCTCGTGCCCGACGGCCGACACGACGGGGATGCGCGACGCCGCGATCGCGCGCGCGACGACCTCCTCGTTGAACGCCCAGAGGTCCTCGAGCGAGCCGCCGCCGCGCCCGACGATGAGCACGTCGACGCCCGGCACGCGGTTCATGTCGCGAATGCCCGCGGCGATCTCCGCCGCCGCCCCCTCGCCCTGCACACGGACCGCACGCACCAGCACGCGCGCGAGCGGCCAGCGCCGTCGCAGCACCACGCGCATGTCGTGGATCACCGCCCCGTGACGCGCGGTGACGATGCCGACGGTGCGCGGATGCGTCGGCAGCGGCCGCTTGCGCTCGGCCGCGAAGAGCCCCTCCGCGTCGAGCCGCTGCTTCAGCTGATCGAACGCCAGCCGGAGCGCGCCGAGGCCGCGCGGCTCCATCGCCTCGACGTACAGCTGCAGCTGCCCGCGCTGCGGGTACATGGCGAGGCGGCCGAGCACGACGACGTCCATCCCGTCGCGCGGCTGGAACGGCAGCGTCTGCGCGGCGCTGCGGAACATGACCGCCTGGAGCTGCGCCTGCTCGTCCTTGAGCGTGCAGTACAGGTGCCCGGACGGCGCGATCTTGACGTTCGACAGCTCGCCGCCGACCCAGACCGCGCCGACGCTCGTCTCGAGCGCCTTCTGGACCAGGAACGTGAGCTGCGAGATCGTGAGGATGCGCGGCGTGGAGCGGGAGCCGGGCATCGTCGGACCGGACGGGCCGCGGGAGCGGATCACTCCTCGCGCTTCGCGACGAACGTCTTGAAGACCTGCCAGCTCTTGAGCAGCTCGAGCGCGCGATCGAGCTGGGGATCCTTGCCGAGGTCGCCCTCGTGCACGTCGGGATCCTCGATGGGCAGCTCGGCGGGCACCACGCCGTCGGGCGTCTCGCCGTCCGCGGGGACCGCCTGGGCGGGCTCGTCCTTCTTGCCCTTGTCGCCGTTCTCTTCGGGATGCTCGAGGTGGCGCGGCAGGTTCGCCTCGCGCAGCAACGCGCCGTTCTTCTCGGCGCTGGCGGCCTGCTTGCTCTGCTCCATGCTGATGTCGGGCACGATGCCCGTCGCCTGGATGGAGCGGCCGCTCGGGGTGAAGTAGCGCGCGGTCGTGAGCCGCAATGCCGACGTGTCGTCGAGCGGCAGGATCGTCTGCACGGAGCCTTTGCCGAACGTGGTGGTGCCGAGGACGAGCGCACGCTTGTGATCCTGCAGGGCGCCGGCGACGATTTCCGACGCGCTGGCGCTCCCGCCGTTCACGAGCACGACCATCGGGAAGTCGCTCCAGGTCGACGCCTTGTGCGCGAAGTACTTCTGCTTCTGGTTCTCGAGACGGCCGTCCGTGTAGACGATCAGGCCGGAGTCGAGGAAGATGTCCGCCACCTTGACGGCCTGCGTGAGGAGGCCGCCGGGATTGTTCCGCAGGTCGAGCACGAGGCCCTGCAGCCCGCCCGACTCCTTGTCGAGGTCGCGCAGCGCCTTCAGCACGTCGTCGTCGGTGCGCTCCTGGAACTGCGTCAGACGAAGGTAGCCGTAACCACCCTCGAGCAGCTTCGCCTTGACGCTCTGGATCTTGATGACCTCGCGCGTCAGCGTGACGTCGAGGAGCTTGGCCGGGTTCTCACGCTTGATCGTGAGCTTCACCTTCGTGCCCTTCGGGCCGCGCATCTTTTTGACGGCATCGACGAGGGTCATGTCCTTGGTGAAGTCGCCGTCGATCTTGAGGATGACGTCCTGGGCCTTGATGCCGGCGCGGTCGGCGGGCGTGTCCTCGATGGGCGCCACGACCGTCAGCATGCCGCTGCGGTTCGTGATCTCGATGCCGAGGCCGCCGAAGCTGCCCTTCGTCTCGACCTGCAGCTCCTTGTAGAGCTCGGGCGTGAGGTAGGCGCTGTGCGGATCCAGCGAGGTGAGCATGCCGTTGATGGCACCCTCGACCAGCTTCTTCGGATCGGTCGTCTCGACGTAGTTCTTCTGGATGATCGCGAGGACGTTGGTGAACGTCTCGAGGTCTTCGTAGATCTCCTGGGGGGCGGCGCCGACCTTGTCGATCCCACGGCCGCTGGACAGCAGGACTGCGAGGATCACTCCCAACGGGATTGCGAGTGCCAAGCCGGTGCGCCGATTGCCCTTCATCGAAACCTCGCGATGCCCGGCACTATACGTGTCGAGGCGCGGAGAGGAAAACAATTCGTTCGTCCTAGTCCCCCGTATGGGACGGGGCAAGGCCGTCTCCGGCGTCGAGCAGCTTTTCGATGGCCGCCACCTGTGCCGGCGCCAACCAATCGCGCGGGCCGATGATCCGCTCGACGACCCGTCCCTCCCGGTCGATGAGGAAGCTCTCCGGGTAGCCCCACACCTGGTAGCGGTCGCCGACCTGATGCTCGGGGTCGACCAGGACCGGGAACGTCAGCTTCAGCTGCTGGACGAAGGGTTCGACCAGTGCCCGGCCGCCTTCGTCCTGGCTGACGGCGAGGAGCACGAAGCCGCGGTCCTTCAGCTGCAGCCACAGCTTTTCCATGGACGGCATCTCCTCGCGGCACGGCGGGCACCACGTCGTCCACAGGTTGAGCAGCACCACCTTGCCGCGGAACGCGGACAATCGGACCGCCTGGCCGCTCAGGTCGGGCACCGCGAAGTCCGCCGCGAGCGCCGGCGTGCGCGAGCGCATCGCGAGCAACCCCAGCACCGCGGCGAGCCCGATGGCCGCGGTGACCACCCCGATGATCAGGCCGCGGCGGTTCGCCATCGTCGCTGCCGCAGGATCAGCTGCGAGCCGCCGATCAGCATCAGCACGAGGCTCGTCAGCTGCGCGGCGGAAAGGTCCATCGCCACGATCGGATTGATGCGCCAGAACTCGATCACGAAGCGCGCGAGCGGCGCGAGGATCAGGTACCAGCAGAAGATGCTGCCGTCGGGCAGCGCGTCCTTCCGGCGCCACCAGAGCCACGCGAAGATCGCGAAGTAGGCGACCGACTCGTAGACCGGCGTGGGGTGCACGTAGACGCCCGGCGGGTGCGGCCAGCCGACGACCGCGTACGGATAGGCCATGCCCCACGGGACGTCGGTGATCGTGCCCCAGTCGCCGTCGCCGGAGAGCTGGCAGCCGATGCGGCCGATGGCCTGGCCGAGCACCAGCGCGGGTGCGACCGCGTCGGCGCCGCGCCACCACGGGATGCCGTGCTTGCGGAAGACCAACGTGACCGCGAGCGCGCCGCCGACGAGCCCGCCGTAGAAGACGAAGCCGCTGCCGGTGAAGAGCAGCCCGATGGGATCGCGCACGAACGCCGGCCAGTCCTCGACGACGAGCCAGAGCCGCGCACCGACGAGGCTACCGACCGCGGCCCACACCAGCGCCGACGATGCGACGTCGGGATCGTACCCCTTGCGACCGAGCTCGCGTCCGAGGACGTTCCCGGCGGCGAGGAACGCGGCCGCCAGCAACAGGCCGAAGATGTGGATCGGAATCGGACCGATGTGCAGGTTGTCCGGAATCATCCGTCGCGCGACTCTACCGGAGCACTTCCAGGCGCGCCACTCGCACCCCCATGTCGATCGTGCTTTAACGCGACGCGTGCGAGCCGTGGTGCAGCGGGTGCGCGAGGCGCGCGTCGACGTCGACGGCGAGACGGTCGGCGCCATCGGCCGCGGGCTCTGCGTGCTCCTCGGCGTCACGGCCGACGACTCCGACGCCGACGCCGATCGCCTCTGCCGCAAGGTCGTCGGGCTGCGCGTGTTCGATGACGACGCCGGGCAGATGAACCGCGGTCTCGACGACGTCGGCGGCGAGCTCCTGGTCGTCTCGCAGTTCACGCTGTACGGCGACTGCCGCAAGGGCCGGCGGCCGTCGTTCGCCGCCGCGGCGCCGGCCGAGCAGGCGCGCACCCTCTACGAGCGCTTCGTCGCCACGGCACGCGCCGAGCGCGTCGCCGTCGCGACCGGCCGCTTCCAGGCGCACATGGCCGTGTCGCTCGTGAACGACGGACCGGTGACGCTGATCCTCGACACGGAGGCGCTGAGCTGATGCCGCGCGCCGGCTTCACCGCGATCCACTCCGGCACGATCCGTTTCGGGCGCGACGGCAACTGGTACTGCGACGGCGAGATCATCCCGAACCGCGCCATCTGCCGTCTGTACGCGCGCGCGATGACGGTCGGCGACGACGGCGTCGCGCGCCTCGAGCTGGGCGAGGATCGGGCGAAGGTCGAGATCGAGGACACGCCGTGGGTCGTCGCCGGCGTCGACGGCACGCCGGGCGGCGGTTTCACCGTGCGCCTGAACGACGAGACCGCCGAGCCGCTCGACCCCGCGACGCTGCGCGTGGCCGCCGACAACGTCCTCTATTGCCGGGTGAAGGGTGGCCGTCACGAGGCCCGCTTCCTGCGTCCGGCGTACTACGAGCTCATGCGCCACGCCGAGCCCGGCCGCGGTGGTGCCGTCGAGCTGCCGGTGGGCGGCACGCGCGTCGCGCTGCCCGCCCCGTCCTGACGCCGTGCATGTCGTCCTCGTGGAGCCGGAGATCCCTCCGAACACCGGATCGATCGGCCGGCTCTGCGTCGCCACCAACACACCGCTCCATCTCATCGAGCCGCTCGGCTTCGTGATCGACGACAAGCACCTCCGTCGTGCGGGGCTCGACTACTGGCAGCACATCGACGTCACGCGGCACGCGAGCTGGGAGGCGTTCCGGTCGGCGCGGCCACCGGGTCGCATCCTCTGCTTCGCCGCGCGCGCGCCGGCGTCGTACGCGTCCGTCGCGTACCGTCCCGACGACCTCCTCGTCTTCGGCGGCGAGAGCCGCGGGCTGCCCCCGGGGATCCGGGCGGCCCATGCCGACGACCTCTACGGCATCCCCATCGAGAGCCCGCACGTGCGCAGCCTGAACCTCGCCACCGCCGTCGCGATCGTCCTCTTCGAGGCGCGCCGCCAGCAGGGGCTCGCATGATGCGGCGCCTGCTGCCGATCGTCCTCGTGCTGCTGTCCGCGTGCTCCTCGATCCCGCAGCCGCGCTCGTCGGCCTATCACGGCTCCGACGCCGACCTCGGCGTGACGCGCGTGGTGCACGGCACGCTGATCGTCGAGCTGACGGGCACGCGCCTCCTCGTCGACCCGTGGTTCCACTCGAGCCTGACGCTGCGCCAGGCGGAGGCGCTCGGTCTGATGCCGGACGCGCTGCCGACGTTCGCCGCGGTGCTCCTCACCGACGACGACAGCGACCACTTCGACGCGTCGATCTTGACGACGCTGGCGGCATCCGTGCCGCGCGCCGTCGTCCCGCCGTCGCTGCGCGACCGCGCGGCGTCGGTCGGCTTCAAGGAAGTGATCGCGCTGCGCCCGTGGGAGAAGGCGACGATCGACGGCGCGACGATCACGGCGGTGCCGACGATGTCCGGTGCGACGGAGAGCGGCTACGTCGCGGAGAAGAACGGCGTCCGCGCCTTCGTCGCGCCCGCGCGCACCACCCCGGGCGCGCTGGTCGACATCGCGACGGCGTTCCCGTCGCTCGACGTCGCGATGCTGCCGATCGGCGGCCGCCGCGTGATGGGCGTGCTGCGCGAGATGGACGCGGCGCAGGCGGCGCAGGCGACGGCGACGCTCAAGCCGAAGAAGGTCGTCCCGATCGGCTACGGCGCGACCGGGGTGCCGCCGTTCGTCTGGTATCCGACCGGCGCCGTCCAGGCCTTCGCCGACGACCTCGCATCCCGCAAGCTCAAGGACCGCCTGATCGTCCTGCAGCCGGGCGAGAGCTGGCACCGCTACGAGTGATTCGGCTTGTCGGGGCCTGTGGCACTGTGGTGTCATCCTCCGTCGAATCGACCGAAGGGAGGCCCCATGCGCACGATCAGCTCCGTTCTCCTCGTCATGGCCCTCGCAACCGGTGCCCTCGCGGGCCCGATCCCCACGTGGGACAAGAAGCTCGAGGGCACGAAACGCTTCAAGATCCTGCCTGCGTTCGCGAACGAGGCCGCCATCGACCGCGAGACCGGCCTCCTCTGGGAGCTCACGGCGTCGCCGGGCGCCAACTGGCGGGCCGCGCACCGGCACTGCTCGATCAGCAACACGGGCGGCCGCATGGGCTGGCGCCTGCCGGCGCTCGACGAGCTGCTGACCATCGTCGATCCCGACCGCTCGCCCGCGACCCCTGAGGGCGCGCCGTTCAGCCCGCTCCTGACCGAGCTGTGGACGGCGAACGAAGACCTCGACGACCCGACGACGGCCGTGAGCGTCGACCTGAACGCGTTCCTGCTCCGCACGCGGTCGAAGAACCTCGCACGGAGCGTGCTCTGCGTACGCGGCGGCCGCGGCTCGACATCGGGCGGACGCGCCGGCGACTAGGAGGACCGGTCGCGGCGAGGCACGGCCCGCGCACCTCGCCGCAGCGCACGACGAGCGCACCGCAATCAAACCAACCGCTGCGGCGAGGTGTCGCGCGTGGCTCGGGGTAGTGGCCTCCGAGCGAGCGTGTCGGGAGTGAGCGGGTGGGGAAAGGGGGCTGGGTGGTGCCGAGCGAGCGCCACGCGCAGCCGGAGGTCACCATCCCGAGCCGCGCGCGGCACCTCGCCGCAGCGCACCACTAGAACTCGACGACGGTGTCCTGGTTGTCCTCGAGCCGCACGGAGTCGGCGAAGCGGATGAGGCGCTCGCCCAGCGACATGATGACGGAGGACGTGCGCAGGCCGCCGCCGAAGAAGCGGACGCCGCGCATGAACGCCCCGTCGGTCACACCGGTCGCGACGAAGAGGATGTCCGGTCCCGGCGCCAGGTCCTTCTCGGTGTAGATGCGCTTCGGGTCGGTGATGCCCATGCGCTTCATGCGCTCTTCCTGACCGGGCTTCGTCGGGACGAGGCGGCCCTGCATGCCGCCGTTGAGGCAGCGGAGCGCGGCCGCGGCCAGCACGCCTTCCGGCGCGCCGCCCGTACCCATGACGGCGTGGACGTTCGTGCCGCGCACCGCGGCCGAGATGCCGGCGGAGAGGTCGCCGTCGCCGATCAGCTTGATGCGCGCGCCCGCGGCGCGGATGTCGGTGATCAACTGCTCGTGGCGCTCGCGGTCGAGTACGATCACGACGAGGTCGTCGACGTCGCGGTTCAGCGCCTTCGCGATCGCCTTCAGGTTGGTCGCGACCGGCGCGTCGATGTCGATGACGTGCTTCGCCGCCGGGCCGACGCAGATCTTCTCCATGTAGCAGTCGGGGGCGTTCAGCAGCCCGCCCTTGTTCGCCGCCGCGAGGACGGCGATGGCGCCGGGCGCGCCCGTGGCGCACAGGTTCGTACCCTCGAGCGGGTCGACCGCGATGTCGACCTCGAGGTCGGTGTCGTTCCAGCGCCCGACCTTCTCGCCGATGTAGAGCATCGGCGCCTCGTCGCGCTCGCCCTCGCCGATGACGACGGTCCCGCGCATGTGCAGGCGGTCCATCGCCTTCCGCATCGCCTCGACGGCGACGTGGTCGGAATGGCGGCGCTTGCCCTGGCCCATGGTGCGGGCTGCCTCGACGGCGGCCTCCTCGGATACGTGCAGGAAGTCGCGCGACAGGTCTTCGAGTCTCATGCCCAGATCCCCCGATCCGAAACCGCCGTCACTTCGCGACGCCGGCGTAGATGTCCATCACGCCACGCAGGAACTTGAGTGCCTCGTCGTGGGGGCGCTGGAACGAGTTGCGTCCGATGATCGAGCCGAAGCCGCCACCGCCGTTGATGCCGCGGATCTCCTCCATCACGGCGTCGGTGCCCTTCGCCTCGCCGCCCGAGAAGATGACGATGCGACGGCCGCCGAAAGCGCTCTGCACGACGTGCTTCACGCGCTCGGCGAGCGTGCCGACCGGGATGCGCTCCTTCTCGTAGACCTTGCGCGCGGCATCCTGCTCGATGTGCGTCGTCGGCGGCTTCACCTTGATCACGTGCGCGCCGAGCTGCGCGGCGATCTGCGCCGCGTAGGCGCAGACGTCGATCGCGGTCTCGCCCTCCTTCGAGATGCCCGAGCCGCGCGGGTACGACCACACGACGACGGCGAGGCCCTTGCGCTTCGCCTCCTCGGTCAGCTCGCGGATCTGGCCGTACATCTCGTTGCGGGCCGACGACGCCGGGTAGATCGTGAAGCCGATCGCGGCGCAGCCGAGGCGGAGCGCCTCGTCGACCGAGCCCGTCAGCGCGGGGCACGGATCTTTGCCGCCGTACAGGCTGTCCGAGTTGTTGAGCTTCAGGATGAGCGGGATGTCACCGGCGAACTCCGCGGCGCCCGCCTCGAGGAACCCGAGCGGCGCGGCGTAGGCGTTGCAGCCGGCGTCGATGCCGAGCTGGAAGTGGTAGCGCGGGTCGTAGCCGGCCGGATTCGGCGCGAAGGAGCGCGCCGGGCCGTGCTCGAACCCCTGGTCGACGGGCAGGATCACCATCTTCCCCGTCCCGCCCAGCCGGCCGTGGTTCATCATCCGGGCCAGGTTGGTGAGGGTGCCGGGGTTGTCGCTCCCGTACCAGCTCAGAATCTCTCGGACTCGCTCCTTCATGCTGCTCTCCCCTGTTGGTCGATGGATTCGTGACGCTCGGACCCTGCTGCGGTCTTCATCGGCAGATCCACGAAAATCCGTGATCTCCCCGGATCAGCCCCTGCCGCACCGGCCGCCGCCGCAGTCCGGACGGCCGCAGTGCTCCGTCTCGGCGTGGCGCGCGTAGCCGACGTCCCCGAGCTCGGTCTCGGTCACGAGCCGCAACTCGGCCGGATCGAGCTCGGAATCGCAGTGGACGCAATGTCGGCGCTCCTCGTCGTGCTCGTCGAGCCGCACCCAGACGAGCACGTCCTTCGTGCAGCGCGCGCAATGCCCGACGGGAAATCCGCCGTCAAGACGCAGGCCGCTCATACCGCCCTCTCGGGATCGAGACCCAGCGCCGACAGCTCGGCCCGCATCCGGTCGCGGTGCGTGGCCGGCCAGTAGACGTGGTCGCACGACGGGCAGCGCAGCAGCTCGCCGCCGGCGACGTGCTCCGGCACGGGCGCATCCGGCGCGGCGACGAGCAGGCGGTTGCAGTCGAGACAGCGCCGCAGGAAAGCGCCCCCGAGCGGCACGACCGCCGCGACCTCGCGCAGCTGCTCGCGGAAGCGATCGCTGCGGATGAACACGAACCGTGGCAGCTCCGGGTCGCGCAGGAGACGCGTGTCGCGCGTCAGCAGCAGCCGTCCCTCGCTGCGGGCGCAGCGGGCCAGCGTCCGCCCGCGCAGGTGCGGGCCGTAGGCCACGTCATGGCCGAGGATCCGCAGCCACCGCGCCAGCCGACCCAGCATCGCGTCCACGGCGAACGCCGAGACCGGTCCGCCGGGGGCTGCCGCGCAGGTCATGCCGGCCACTCTAGTGTCCGACACCTCCGATTTGCAATTTGTCCGTCGGGTCAGGCCGGCGGCTGGTCCGTCCCCGCCGCGGCGGCCTGGACGGCCGCGAACGGGTCGTCGGCGTCGCGCACGGCGTCCGCCAGGCCCCGCAGCGCCGGCCCCGGATCGGCGTCCCCCGGGGCGAGCGCCTCGAAGTCGTCCAGGCTGGTCGCGTAGAGGAGGGCGCCGAGCAGCCGGGCGTTGTTCGGCGGCACCAGCTCCTCGCGCCCGCGGACCCCCCGCCGCTCGAGCGCGCGGGCCGCCGCCTCGGCCAGGCGGGCGCGCTGCCGCTCGCGGACGGGAACCGGCAGCTTCGCGGCGTACAGGCGGCGGAGCCGGTCCTCGAGCCGGCCGAGGACACGCGCCCGCGCCCGGACCGCCGCCCACCGCTTCCGGGCGCGCGCACAGCGCGCCTCGTCCCGCCCCGGGCCGTCGCAGAAGAACGCGATCGCGCCGCGGTGCCCCGCGAAGGTCGCCGCCGACTCGTTGAACGCCGACTCGCCCGGCACGTACAGCGTCGCGTGGAACAGCTCGTGGATCACGGTCTCGACGAGGTCGTCCGGCGCCTCGGCCGCCGTCGTCGACAGCAGCGGATCGGCGAACCAGCCGAGCGTGCTGAACGCGAGCGCCGGCCGCACGTCGACGTCGAGCGACTCCGACGCCAGCTTCTGCGCCTCGTGCGCGGCGTCGGCCGGATCGAAGAAGCCGCGATACGGCACGCGGCCGGCGATCGGATACCACCACGTGTACGACTCGAGCCGGTCGCGATGCGCCGCCGACAGCACGTGGACCGTGGCGCCGCCGTCGATCTCGGCGAACGTCGTGTAGCTGTCGCCCACGGTGAGCCCCAGCCGATCGCGCGCGAACGTCCGCGTCGCCAGCACCAGCTCGAAGCGCTCGCGCAGCGCGGGATCGAGGTCGGGCTGCGCCAGCAGCGACGGGATGGGCTCGCGCTGCAGGAGGATGCGCGCCTGCGTCCAGCCGAGGCGCGCCACGTAGAGCGGGCTGCACGCGCTGACGGCGAGCAGCCCGGCGGCCGCCGCCGCGACCAGCCACGTCGCACGCCTCACGACGCCGCCACCGGCACGGCCTCCTGCTCCGCCGCGACCTGCAGGCGGTAGAGGCGCGCGTAGATGCCGTCCTGCGCGAGCAGCGCGCGATGCGTCCCCTGCTCCCGCAGCTCGCCCTTGTGCATGACGAGGATGCGGTCCGCGTTCTCGATCGTCGACAGCCGGTGCGCGATCACGAGCGACGTCCGACCCGCCATCAGCTTCTCGAGCGCGTCCTGCACGAGCCACTCGGTCTCGGGGTCGACGCTGGACGTGGCCTCGTCCAGCACGAGCACGGCCGGCTCGTGCACCAGCGCACGCGCGAAGGCGAGCAGCTGTCGCTGGCCGCCCGACAGGTTGCTGCCACGCTCGCGCACGTGGGCGTCGAGTCCCCCCAGCCGGTGGATGAATGCGGCGGCGTTCACGTGCCGCACCGCCGCCTCGACGCGCTCGCGGGCGATGTCCGGGTGGCCCATCGTCACGTTGTCGATGACCGGGCCGCTGAAGAGAAAGACGTCCTGCAGGACGACGGCGATGCGACGCCGCAGCGCGGACGGCTCCCAGTCGCGCACGTCCACGCCGTCGACGAGGATGCGCCCGCGCTGCACCTCGTAGAGCCGGTCGAGCAGCTTGATGAGCGTCGTCTTGCCGGAGCCGGTGGCGCCCACGATCGCGACGCGCTCGCCCGCCGGGATGCGGAACGACATGTCGCGCAGGACCCAGTCCTCGCCGCGGTACGCGAACCACACGTGGTCGAAGACGATCTCGCCGCGGACGACGGCCGGTACCCGCGGCTCCGCCGGCGTCGGCTCGACGTCGAGGTCGAGCAGCGCGAAGATGCGCTCCGCCGCCGTCATCGACGACTGCATCACCGCGTACTTCGCGCTGAAGTCGCGGATCGGGACGAAGAACTGCTGGATGTACTGGATGAAGGCGACGACGGTGCCGAGCTCGATCAGCCCCGCCTGATGCAGCTGCGCGCCGCGCAGCAGCATGGCCGCGATCGACACGGTGCTGACCGCTTCGACGATCGCGAACAGCGCCGCTTCGAGCTTGTTCGACAAATGGTTCGAATCGCGGTGGTCGGAATTGAGCCCGCGAAACTCCTCGTAGGCCCGGTCCTCGCGCGCCGACAGCTGCACCACGCTCATCCCCGAGATCGACTCCTGCAGGTAGCCGTTGATGCGCGCGATGCGCTCGCGGATCTCGCGGTACGTCCGCCGCGCCATGCGCCGGAAGTAGTCGATGGCGAAGACCATCACCGGGAGCAGCAGCAGGCTCGCGACGGCCAGCTGCCAGTTCATCCACAGCATGAAGGCGACGATGCCGACGAGCTTGATCGCGTCGAGCGCGATCGTCATGGCGCCCGCCGAGAACATCTCCGTCAGCACGTCGACGTCGGTCGTGACGCGCGACACGATGCGTCCGACGGGGTTCGTGTCGAAGAACCGCATCGGGAAGCGCTGCAGGCGGGAGAACGTCGCGATGCGGAGATCGGCGAGGCTCTGCTGGGCCACGACCATCGTCAGGTACTGCTGCCAGTAGTACGACAGGAACTCGCCCGCGATCGCGCCGACGAAGAACCATCCGAGCCGTGCCAGGCCGGCGGTGTCGCCCTTCAGCACGTACTCGTCGATGCCGAGCTTCAGCAGGTAGGGCTGGACGAGGCTGAACGCCTGGTTCACCGGCGACAGCAGGAGCGCCGTCCAGAACACGAGGCGGTACGGCCGCACGAACTCCCACAGCCGCCGCAGCAGACGGGCGTCGTACGCCTTGCCGTCCGGTTGCTGCTCGGCGGGCGGTGCCGGAACCGCGCTCAGATCGCCTCCAGCTCCACTTCGAGCGCCTGCTGGCGGAACAGGTCCGCGTAGACGCCGCCGCGCGCGAGCAGCGTGTCGTGATCGCCCAGCTCGGCGACGCGGCCGTGCTCGAGGACGACGATCAGGTCGGCTTCCTTCACCGTCGTGATCCGGTGCGCGACCAGGATGGTCGTGCGCTCCGCGAAGAAGTCGCGCAGCCGGTCGAGGATCTCGCGCTCGGTCGCGGCGTCGACGCTCGACAGCGCGTCGTCGAGGATGAGCACCGTCGGCGCCGCGGCCAGGACGCGGGCGAGCGTGGTGCGCTGCTTCTGCCCGCCCGAGAGCGTGATGCCGCGCTCGCCGACGATCGTCTCGAGCCCGCGCGGCATGTCGGCGAGGTCGCGGTCGAGCCCTGCGGCCGTGACCGCCCACGTCACCGGGTCGTTGCCGTTCGGCGCGACCGCGAACCCGACGTTCTCGCGAATCGTGCGCGAGAAGAGGAACGGGTCCTGGGGCACCAGCCCGACGTGCCGCCGCAGCCAGCCGAGCGGCAGCGTCCGCACGTCGCGGCCGTCGAGGAGCACGCTGCCCGCGTCGACGTCGAACAGCCGCGGCAGGAGCTGCACGAGGCTCGACTTGCCGGCGCCCGTCCGGCCGACGATGGCGACGGTCCGGCCGGCCGGGATGACGAGGTCGACGTCGTCGAGCGCGGGCGGCGTGCCCGCCGGCGCGTTGTGACGGAACGTCACGCCGCGCAGCGTGATCTCGCCGCGGACGCGGTCGGGCGCGGTGGCGCCCGGCGGCGTGGCGATGGCCGGCTCGACGGCGAAGAGCTCGTTCAGGCGCTGCATCGACGCCCGCCCGCGCTGGAGCACCGACAGCATCCAGCCGAGCGCCATCGTCGGCCACGCGAGCAGGTGCAGGTAACCGATGAAGGCTACGAGGTCGCCGACCGACAGCCGCCCCTCGACGACGTGCCGCCCGCCGTACCACAAGACGACCAGTGCGCCGACGCCGCCGACGATGTTCATCACCGGCCCGATGAATCCGCGCACCTTGGCGAGCCGCAGGCTGGCGTCGCGGAACGTCGCGTTCATGGCGGCGAAGTCGCGCACCTCGTGCGCCTCGGACGCGTACGCCTTCACGACGTGGATGCCGGACAGGTTCTCCTGGACCCGGCTCGAGAGCTCCGCGAGGCCCTCCTGGACGCGCAGCGTCCGCTCCATCAGCATGCTGCTCGTCCGCTTCACGACGTAGAGCGCCGCCGGGTACACCGCGAGCGCCGCGACGGTGAGCCGCACGTCGAGGGACAGCATGATGCTGAGCCCGTAGACGTAATAGACGGGCGTGTTGATGAAGTTGAGGATTCCCGGGCCGAGCAGCATCCGGACCGCGGTCACGTCGTTCACGAGCCGCGACATCAGGTCGCCGGTCTTCCACTGGTGGTAGAAGCCGAGCGGCAGCCGCTCGAGGTGCGCGAAGAGGTCGTTGCGCAGGTCGTACTCGATGTCGCGCCCGACGTTGAAGATGATGAACCGCGAGAACGTGCGCACGACGCCCTGCGCGATCGCGATGACGACGATGAGCGCGAGCGTCGGGCCGACGCCGGCGACGCCCTGCCCCGCCTCGATGCCGTCGACGACGGTCTTGAAGAGCCACGGCACCGTCATCGTCAGGCTCGTCGCGCCGATCAGGCAGGCGATACCGCTCGCGAGGCGCAGGCGGTAGCGGGCGACGTAGCCCCAGAGCCTCGACATCCGGACGACTGTAGCGACGCGCGTGGCGCCGACGCAACGGGCGTCCGCGCCTCAGCGAAGGAACGCGAGACGCAGAAGCACCGCGCCGAGGGCCGCCGGATCGACCCAGCCCGGCACGAAGAGCGGGACCACCGCGAGCGCGACGAACAGGTACGTCGCGGCCACGGCGAGGCCGCGCGGAAGCGCCGTGGCGGCACGACGCGCGACCAGCACACCCAGCGCGAGGAGCAGCGCCGTGCAGAGCGGCTGCCACCACGACCGCGGCGGGTAGAAGAACAGGCCGGCGAACGCCACCATGATGGCGAGCCACCAGACGCCCCCGGCCAGGAAGACGGCGAGCACGTTCCGCGTCGCATGGCGCCGCGAACCGCCGAGCGGACGGTAGACCAGGCGGCGCAGCGCCTCGCCGAAGGAGCGATTCGTGCGTCGCCACAGGTCGACTGGTCCGGTGACGCGCCACGGCGCGTCGAAGTCGGCGGGCAACCCGACGCCGACGAGCGCCGCGAACGCGATGGCGACGTCGGACACGCCCGAGATCAACAGATAGAGCAGCAGCGGCAGCTCGAGCACCCACAGCCAGAGGCGCGCGTGCGAGAGCCGGAGGCCGCCCTCGACGAACACCTCGGGCGTCACCAGGCCGAGCAGCAGCGGCGCGAGCACGAGCTTCGCCATGCCGAGCGCGAGCCCACCGAGGGCGACGCCGCTCCGCCGGAGATGTGCGCGTAGCGCGGCGGCGCTGGAGACGTCGACCAGGCCGGCGCCCCGCAGCCGCACCCACGCGAACGGCGAGATGATCGGCGGCGCCGCGATCGTCGGGAAGAAGAGGACGGCGGCCAGATATTGCGCGAGCCCGGTCGACGGTGCACCGGCACGCCGCTCGGCGCCGTAGAGGGCCAGCCGCAGCAGCAGCAACGCGGCCGCCACCGCGGGGAACAGGCGCTCGTCGCCGTACGCCCCCGGCCGCGGCATGGGCTCCGGACCGAGAATCGCCGCGAAAGGCGCGAGCGCGACGAGCCACCCGATCGGCCGTCCGAGCCGCCACGGCAGCAGCTCGACGGCGACGTAGTACGCCAGGACCACGCCGACGGCGACGAGGGCCGTCGTGGGCGTTCCGACCATCGCGATCACGAGGAGGCTCGCCAGGACGAGCACCCAGTCGCGCGCCGCCGCCGGCAGCGGCGCCGACAGCCACACGAGCGCGATCGCCACGAGCCCCCAGAGCAGGAACCGGATGACGGGGGCGTCGGCGAGCGCGGCGGCCGCGCGCGACGGCAGCTCGGCCGGCGTCGGAAACGCCTGCGCGCCCGTCGTGAACCGTACCGTCTCCGGCACGAGGCGGCGGCCCGTCAGGAACTGGAGCAACGCGAACGCGGCGCCCGAGTGGCCGTTCGCCGACCAGCGCATCGTGCCCGGCAGGAACATCGCGCCCTCGTTGACGTCGGGGAAGCCGAACGTCTCGCGCAGGTCGAGCGTCGGAATGTCGAGGTCCTCGGCGGTCGACGCGAGCCAGTCGCGTGGCGCGGCCCGCACGCGCGACGCCCATTCGCCGGGGATCGGCGCCAGCACGACGCCGAAGCGCGCGCCCGCCGCCGCGGTCTCCGTCTTGAACGTCTCGAGCAGCCGGCGCACGAGCGCGCGCGAGCGCAGGTGCTCCTGCGGCAGCTGATCCTCGGCCGGCGCGGGCGCCGGCGCGAAGACCAGCGGCGGTCCGGTGTGCGCGGGCACGTCACCGAGCCGCCGCACGAGCGCGCTGCGCGCGGCCAGGCCCGTCGCGGCGGGCGGCGCGGGCGGTGGCGGCGGCGCGACGCCGATCGCGAGCTGATCGTTCGCGAGCGTCATCCATCGCTTCGCCGGCGCGTTCCGTCCCTGCGCACCGATGAGCCCACGCGAGACGTTCGTCAGCTCGCCGGACGGATCGAGCATCACGAGCACGACGTCCGGCTGCAGCGCGGGCCCGACCTCGCGCCACACGAGCAGATCGTTGTCGAGCGTGTAGCCGGCGATCGACACGTTCACCACCTCGAGCCGCGTGCCGAGGCGCGCGTCGGCGAGCGCCTCCGTGCGCGGACCGAGCCGATACGCCGGCCGCACGCCGACGCCGTCGGCCGACATGCCGCCGAGCAGCAGCACGCGCACCACCCCCGGCGGCTTCGGCTGCTCGACGCCGGCCATCGGGAGGCCCCGCGCGTCGGTCTCGAGCACCGCGGGCCGCATGGGCGGACCGTCGCAGCGGACCACGCTCGCATGGAGGTGCGGCACGTACGTCCAGCCGAGCGCGGCGTCCGCCTGGATGACGTGGCCCGGCGTGCCGGTGCACACGCGATCGCCCGCGAGCCGCGCGATGCCCTCGCCGAGGAGCAGCAGCGCCGCGGCGCCGATCGCCGCGAGCGTGAGGGATGGGCGGGCCAAAACGGGGTCGAGCATGTACCGGAAGGCGCGCGTGGTTGACAACCGGAACGAACCGCCCTTTAGGTCCCGCATGGATACTGCCACCCATCGTCGCCTGCAGGCGCACGCCGTCCTCGCGGTGCTCGGTCTCGTCCTCCTGACCGGCTGCCTCACCGCCGACTCCACGATGAAGGCGGACGGCTCCGGCACGCTCGAGCTGACCTACACGCCGCCCGGCGGCGCGACGAACGCGTCGGAGACCAAGCGCTTCACCTCCGAGACCGTCACCGTCGACAGCGCCACCGTGTCGAGCGACGGCAAGAAGTCCACCGTGAAGGTGCGCTTCACCGACGCGACGAAGCTGTCCACGGCGCCCGCGCTCAAGAACCTCGACGTCAAGCGCACCAAGGGCGACGGCACCGAGAAGGTGGCGATCGTCATCAAGCCCGAGAAGGTGCTGACGCTGAAGGAAGGTCAGCTGAAGGACGAGCCGCCGCTGTCGATCAAGGTGACGATGCCCGGCAAGATCACCGAGGCGAACGCCAAGGGGACCACGGAGGGCGCCACCGTCACCTGGAAGGTGCCGCTCGCGGACTTCGTCACCGCGGCGTCGACGGAGCTGACGCTCACGTACGAGCTGCCGAAGTCCTGAGCCGCATGTAGTCGGCGATCGCCTCGCGCCAGTGGCGCATGCGATCGAGGCCGGCCCGCGCGAGCGCGGCATTCTCCAGCACCGAGTACGGCGGCCGGCGCACCACCGACGGGAAGTCGCGCACGGACGCCGTCTTGAGCGGCGTCGTCAGGCCGCCCAGCTCGAAGATCGCGCGCGCGAACTCGTACCAGGAGCAGCTGCCCTGGTTCGTCGCGTGATACAGCCCCGGCCCGCCGTCGACCGCGAGCACGCGGATCTGCGCGGCCAGGTCGGCGGTGAACGTCGGCGTGCAGATCTCGTCCGTGACGACCCGCACCTCGGGCTTGCTCGCCGCCGCCGCGTACATCGAGTCGACGAAGTTGCCGCCCTTCGCCCGGCACGGGCGCACGCCGTAGAGGCCCGACGAGCGCACGACCTGATGGTCGCCGCCGTCGTTCAGGACGTTGTGGTCGCCGGCCAGCTTGGAGACGCCGTAGACGCTGAGCGGGGTCGCGCGGTCGGTCTCGACGTACGGCACCTGTGTCGCGCCGTCGAACACGTAATCGGTGCTCACGTGCACCAGGCGCGCGCCCAGCTCGCGGCAGATCCGCGCCAGCACCCGCGGGGCGATGGCGTTCAGGGCGAACGCCGCCGTCTCCTCCGTCTCGCAGCGCGGGACGTTGTGGAACGCCGCCGTGTTGACGACGATGGACGGCCCCACCCGGCCGAGGGTCGCGCGCATGCCCTCGGCGTCGCCGATGTCGATGTCGTCGTGGGTCAGGCCGACGACGGTCTGGTCGGCGAACGCGGCGACGAGGTCGCTGCCCAGCTGGCCGGTACTTCCGATGACGGCGACGGTGTGCGGCACGGCGACGGGTTCTATGGGCCGGGTCGCCGTCCTTCAAGCGAATCCGCTTGAACCGTGGGGGGCGGCTTGCGAGAATCCCCCTTCTTCATGAGCGTCCTGCAGCGTCTCTCCGTCCTGATCCCCGTCTACAACGAGGCCGGCACCGTGCGGGCGCTCCTGGAGCGCGTGCGCGAGGTCCCGCTGCCCAAGGAAGTCATCGTCGTCGACGACTGCTCGAGCGACGGGACGGCCCAGGTCCTCGCCGCCTACCGGGCGGAGGTCCCCGACACGGACGACTTCCGGCTGGTCCTCGACCGGCACGTGGTGAACCAGGGCAAGGGCGCGGCGGTGCGGACGGCCGTCCAGCACATCACCGGCGACATCGCCCTGATCCAGGACGCCGATCTCGAGTACGACCCGCGCGAGTACTCGCGGCTCATCCAGCCGATCCTCGACGATCACGCCGACGTGGTCTTCGGCTCGCGCTTCTCCGGCAGCCCGCGGCGCGTCCTGCTCTTCTGGCACACGGTGGGGAACAAGTTCCTGACGCTCCTCTCCAACATGTGCACCAACCTGAACCTCACGGACATGGAGACCTGCTACAAGGTCTTCCGCGCCGACATCCTGAAGCGCATCCCGCTGCGCTCGAACCGCTTCGGCCTCGAGCCCGAGCTCACCGCGAAGGTCTCGCAGCTGCGCTGCCGCATCTACGAGATCCCGATCTCGTACCATGGCCGCGGCTACGGCGAGGGCAAGAAGATCGGCTGGAAGGACGCGCTGTCCGCCATCTGGACGATCCTGCGGTTCACGGCGGTCCGCGACATCGGCCGCGACGACGCCGGCTACACGACGCTGAGCCGCGTCGAGGGCCTCAAGCGCTACAACGGCTTCATGTGGGACCTGCTGCGCCCCTTCATCGGCAAGCGCGTCCTGGAAGTGGGTTCGGGCACCGGGTTGCTGACGCGCTACCTCGCGAGCCGCGAGGAGGTCATGGCGACGGACGTCGACCCCGAGTACGTCGAGATGCTGCAGCGCACGTACGCCGATCATCCGAACATCCAGGTGCGCGAGCTCGATCTCGCGCGTCTCGCCGACGACGGCATCCCGAAGCGCCACTTCGACACCGTCGTCTGCTCGAACGTCCTCGAGCACATCGAGGACGACGCGAAGGCCCTGTCGGCGATGCGCGACGTGCTGCTGCCCGACGGCCGCGTCGTGCTGATCGTCCCGGCGGTGAAGCAGCTCTACGGCGAGATCGACCGCGCCATCCACCACTACCGGCGGTACTCGCGCGAGGAGATCGTCCAGCGCCTCGAGGGCGCGGGCCTGACCGTCGAGCACGTGAGCTACTTCAACATGCTCGGCGTGCCGGGCTGGTACCTGAACGCGGTGCTGCTCAGGCGTCGGACGGTTCCCGGCATCCAGGCCCGCATCAACGACTTCCTGGTGCCGTGGCTACGCTTCGAGCGCCTCTTCGGCCCGCCCGTCGGGATGTCGCTGCTGGCCGTCGCCCGCGCGCCTCACTGAGGCGCGCGCTCCGTCGCATCGAGGAGCTGCCGCACCGAGAGGTCCTCGCGCGCCAGGCACACGCCGCCGAGCGAGATCGTCACCAGCATCGTCAGCGCCCACGTGAGCAGCGAGAAGCTCACGGCGACGTCCTCCTGGACGTTGAACATCTCGAGCGCCGCGACGCACCCCAGCTGCCACGTGCCGAGGAAGCCCGGCGCCTGCGGCAGCATGACGAACGCCGACACCACGACGACGCCCGCGAGCGACGCCGCGACGAGCGGGACGTCGATGTCGAGCGCCACCAGCGAGAACATGAACGGCAGGCCGTTGAGCGTCCAGATGACCGCCGAGTAGGCGATCACCTTGACGACGGTCGCGACGTCGCCGAGACCGGCGAGCCCGTCGAAGAGGCCCGTCACGATCGGTGTCAGCGCGTCGCGCAGCCGCGCCGGCAGGATGCCGAGGACGCCCGCGATCAGCCGCTCGGCGAACGCGCGCTGGCGGACCGCCACCAGCATCGCGACGAAGACGACCGCCGCGCCGGAGCCGAGCACGATCGCCGCGCGCTGCACGTTGGCGTCGAGCGTGCGCACCATCGACAGCGCGAGGAAGCAGAGGATCACGAACAGCAGGTCGAAGATGCGCTCCAGCACGACGCTCGAGAGCGCCGGCCCGATGCCGATGCCGACGCGCCGGGCGAGCAGCGCCGGGCGGACGATCTCGCCGAGCCGGAGCGGTAGGACGGCCGTCGCGCCGAAGCCGATGGCCGTCGCCGAGAACGACGCGCCGAGCGGGACGTCGGCCACCGGACGGAGCAGCACGCGCCAGCGCTGCGCGCGCACGACGATCGCGGTGACCGCGAACGCCGCGGCGACCAGCATCCACCCGAGCTTCGCCTGCGCCAGCACCCGGCCGACGCTGCTCCAGTCGGTGCCGCGCGTCGCGAAGTACAGACAGATGCCCGAGACCGCGACGCCGATCAGGAGACGAATCGCGTTCTTCACAGGCGACCGGTGCGATCCGCGAACCGCAGCCACCAGACGAGCCACAGGGCCTCGAGGCTGATGCGCTTGGTCATCTTCGACTCGCCCTCGGTCCGATCCACGAAGATGATGGGCACCTCGCGGATGCGGAATCCGCGCTTCGACGCCCGATAGGTCATCTCGATCTGGAACGCGTAGCCGTTCGAGCGCACGCCGGCGATGTCGACCGCTTCGAGCGCGGCGCGCCGCCAGCACTTGAACCCGCCCGTCGCGTCACGGACCTTGAGGCCGAGGATCATGCGCACGTAGGAGTTGCCGAAGTAGCTCAGCAGGAGGCGCTCGATCGGCCAGTTCACGACCGTGATGCCCTTGATGTACCGCGACCCCAGCACGAGATCGACGTCGGCGATCTCGCGGAAGAAGTGGGGCAGCATGGTCGGCGCATGCGAGAAGTCGGCGTCCATCTGGACGACGTAGTCGGCGCCGTGGGCGAGCGCCCACGTGAAGCCGGCCTTGTACGCGGGGCCGAGGCCCTCCCGGCCCGCCCGCGCCAGCAGATGGATGCGCGGGTCGGTTTGCGCCATCGCCGTGACCAGGGCGCCCGTGCCGTCGGGCGAGTTGTCGTCGACGATCAGGACCTCGACCTCGGGGTCCTGCGCCAGCACCTCGGGGATCAGGGTGCCGACGTTCTGGCGCTCGTTGTAGGTCGGGATGACGACGATCTTCTTCGGCACGGCGGCTCCGGGGTGGGTTTCGCTATCACAGGTCCCCGAGCGAGCGGAAGCCGCAGACGCGCATGCACGTCGCGGTTGGCCGCCGGGGGCGTGGAACGCTAAAGAGGGCCGCCGTGCACGTCATCGCCCTCAACTGGCGCGACCTCGAGAACCCGCGCGCGGGCGGCGCCGAGGTGCACCTCGAGGAGATCCTGCGCTGGCTCGGCCACAACGGGATGCGCTGCACGCTGCTGACGTCGCAGTTCCCCGGCGGGGCGCGGGACGAGCAGGCCGACGGGTACCGGATCGTCCGCGGCGGCGGCGAGTACACGTTCAACCTGGCCGTCCCCGGCCTCTACCGGCGCGTCGCCGCCGCCGACCCGCCGGACATCGTCCTCGACGACATCAACAAGATCCCGTTCCTGAGCCCCCTCTTCACCCGCGGAGTGCCGGTCCTCGGCGTGATCCCCCATCTGATGGGGAAGTCCGTCTTCCAGGAGGTCCCGGCGCCCATCGCCGCGGCGATCTACGGCGTCGAGCTGCTCGTGCGGCCCGTCTACCGCGCGTCGCACTTCGAGGTGATCTCCGAGTCGACGCGGCAGGACCTGATCGCGCGCGGCTATCCCCCCGACCGCATCACGGTCGCGCTCTGCGGCATCGACCGCGCGACGTACCGGATCGACCCGGCGGTCGCGAAGACGCCCGGGCCGAGCCTGCTCTACGTCGGCCGGATCAAGCGCTACAAGTCCGTCGACCACCTGCTGCGCGCCCTGCCGCTGATCCGCCGGCAGGTGCCGGACGCGACGCTGACGATCGTCGGCGACGGCGACGGCATGGACGCGCTGCGCGCGCTCGCGACCGAGCTCGGCCTCGGCGACGCCGTGCGCTTCGCCGGCTTCGTGCCGTCGGCCGAGAAGGTGCGCCTCATGCAGTCGGCGCACGTCGTGCTGAACCCGTCGATCCGCGAGGGCTGGGGCCTCACCAACGTCGAGGCGAACGCCTGCGGCACCGTCTGCGTCGCGGCCGACTCGCCGGGGCTGCGCGACAGCGTCCTCGATGGGCGGACGGGGCTGCTCTACCCCTACGGCGACGTCCAGGCGCTGGCCGACCGCGCGGTGCGGCTCCTCACCGACGACGCGCTCCGCGCCCGGCTCGAGCGCGAAGCGCTCGTCTGGGCGGACAGCCTCACCTGGGAGCGCTGCGGCGCGGAGACGGCGGCGTTGATCGAGCGCGTCCTCGCCGGACGCTGAGCGGTCAATGCGCGAACGCCGCGGCCGTCGTCTCGGCGGCGATCGCGAGCCCCTGCGCGTTCGGGTGCTGCGCGTCCTGGAACAGCGCCCCGCCCGCCGCGGAGAACGCCGGCAGCAGATCGACGCAGCGCACGCCGACCTCCGCGCACAGCGCCAAGATGCGCCGCTGCGGCGTCGTGTCCGGCTCCGCGACGCCGACCTGGTACGACTCCGGGAAGATCGCGACGACCAGCGGCACGCCGCGCGCCTCGGCCGCCGCGCGCATGCGCGCAAGCCCGTCGCGCACGCGCGCCCAGCGCGCCGGCTCGGGCTGATGGTAGAAGCGCAGGTGCTCGGCGGCGACCGCACGGTCCACCGCGGCGGCGACGTCGGGGCCGATGGCCGGCGGCGGCTCGCCCGCGGTACGCGACAGCACCTGCGTCATCAGCCGGCCCTGGCTCCAGGCGGCGAGCCAGCGCAGCAGCAGCAGGAACTCCGAGCGGGCGAGAATGCCCGGCGGCGCGTCGCCCGGCGCCCGGCGCGTCAGCACGCCCGTCGCGTCGTAGCCCGGCGCCATGTCGTAGTCGTTGAGGCTCATCCCGACGACGACGGCCTGCGGCGCGAGCGCGGCGCCGGCCCCTTCGAGGAATGCGGCCTCCGCGACGGTGTCGTAGCCCTGCACGCCCGCGTTGAGAGCCTCCACGGGCGTTCCGCGCAGCGCCGCGAGCCGCGTCGCCAGCACCGCGGGGAACGTCGCCTCTTCCGCGACGCCCTGGCCGAACACCACCGAGTCGCCCAGCACGAGGACACGGAACGTCCCCGGCGCCGGCTCGCGCGACGTTTCCGGGCCGCGCAGTCCGAGCGCGTTCACGCGCAGCGGGATGCCGACGATCGTCGTCTCGATCCCGGGCCGCAGCACGTACGGCAGGTCGGGCGACGGCCCGGCGGCGAACATCTGCCGCGTGTAGCCGTTCAGACGGTCGACGAGGCCCGTCAGCCGGGTGAGCGCCTCGCCCACCACGAAGAAGACGAGCGCGGCGAACAGCAGCCCGCCCGCGGTGCGCGCGATCCGTCCGGCCAGAACGCTAGGCCGCTTTGCCCGTCGGCACCGCCGGTGCCGGCAACGTCCGCGGCGTGCCGCCGCCGCGCAGCGCGCGCCACGCCATCCGCAGCGTCACCTTGATGCCCTCCACGCCGAGGAACGGGAACGTGATCGGGATCAGGCAGACGTAGAGGAACAGCGCCAGACGCTTCATGCGCCGGTTGATGATCCACCGCACGGCGGGCTTCAGGAACTCGGGCGTGCGCGCGTAGACGGGCGTGATCTTCGCGAGCGTCTCCGCGAGCTCCTTGTGCGGGTGCTTCAGGATCGACTCGTGGTGGTAGCCGGAGATGCCCTGGCGGACCTTCTCCTCGCCCTCGGCGTCGAGGTAGCCCATGTCGACGGCGCGCTGGTACAGCTTGGTCTTCGGGAACGGATAGAAGATGTACGCCGAGCTCTGCGTCGGCTTGATCTTGTCGACCATGCTGAGCGTCTTGAACATCTGCTCGGGCGTCTCGCCCGGCGAGCCGTAGATGCACGAGACCTGGATCCCGATGCCGGCGTCCTTGATCAGCTGCGCCGACTTGTAGATCAGCTCGTCGGACATCGGCCGCTCCATGTAGAAGCGGCGGACGTCGGGATCGCCGGCGTCGACGCCCATGAAGACGGTGGCGCAGTTGGCGGCCTTCATCGCCTTCACGAGCTTCGGCTTGATGGTCGTTGGATAGCCGAAGCAGTACCAGGGGAGGTTCACTTCCTTCCGGTACGCCTCGCAGAACTCCTCCACCCAGTGCGGATTGGTGGTGAAGTTGTCGTCGTGGATCGAGACGAACTTGACGTCGTACTTCGCCAGGTTCTGCTTGAACTCGGCGATGACGTTCGGGATCGAGCGCTTGCGCAGGAAGTCGCCCTTCCCCTCGAAGATCTCGCGCTGGTAGTGGATGTTGCAGAACGTGCACTTGAAGGGGCAGCCGCGCCCCGTGAAGATCTCGAGGTTGTCGTGGAAGCAGCCGTAGTCGTACCAGAGCTGCTTCTCCGGGAACGGGAACTTGTCGAGGTCGTTCTCCAGCGGCCCGAGCTCGTTCCGGTGGATGATGCCGTCCTTCTTCACCCAGATGCCGGGGATGTCGCTGATGTCGCGCCCCTGCTCCATGCGCGTGACGAGCTCGAGGATGGCGATCTCGCCCTCGCCCGTGCACGCCATGTCGACGTACGGGTTCTCGAGGACGAAGTCCGGCAGCGCCTGCGCGTGATGCCCGCCGACGAGGATGGGCACGCCGAGGTGCTGCTTCAGCTTCTCGGCCATCTTGCGCGTGAACGGCCACAGGTTCGTCAGCGAGCCCATGGCGATCAGGTGCGGATTGAACGCCTTCGCGCGCGCGAGCAGCTCCTCGTGACGGTTCATCCACGCGAGGTGCGGCGCCTTCAGGAACAGGTTGTCGTCGAGCCCCGGATCGAAGATCAGGTCGATCTCGTGTCCGTGGTGCTTGAGCATGGACATCAGGTAGCCGACGCCCATGTTCTCGATTCCACGGTAGTAGAAGAGCACACGCATGCGCCGTCTACCTTCCGGCCGTCGGACCCCGGTTGTCAATAGCGTTTTCCAAAGGGTTTTCGCTCATTCGAGGTAACCCAGGGCCCGCAGCGTGCGCTCGCGCTCGGGGTCGAGCGGCGGCAGCCGTCCGTCGGTCGTGCGCAGCGCCGCCGCCTGCTTGGTACATGCCGTGCGGAACGCCGCGATCTCCTTCGCGCCCTGCGCGGCCACGTCGGCGCGCTCCGCCGCCAGGTTCTTCTGCTCGTGCGGGTCCGCGGCGACGTCGTACAGCTCGATGCCGGTATCCTTCTGCACCCAGGCCATCCGATCGGTGCGGAGCAGGGTCTGCCGCGCGCCCCAGAGCTGCTCGGCGAACACCGGCCGTCCCGGTCCCGCGCCGCCGCCGAGCTGCGGGGCGAGGCTCGTCCCCGCGAAGCTCGCCGGCCGCTCGACGCCGAGCAGCTCGAGGATCGTCGGCGCGACGTCGATCAGCGCCGCCGCGCCCGCCACGCGCCGGCCGCCGTGCGCGAGCCGCGGATGGCGGAACACGAGCGGCACGTGCACCTGCTCCTCGTACACGCCGAGCGCGTGCCCGACGCCGCCGTGCTCCTCGAACTCCGTCCCGTGGTCCGACGTGACCACGACGAGCGTGCGATCGAGGATGCCGCGCCGCTCGAGCTGCGCCAGGAAGTTCGCGAACAGGTCGTCGGTGTAGCGGATGCCCGCGTCGTAGTCCGCTTCGAGCCGCCGGATCGGCGCCGCGTCGTCCGCGAGCGGGAACAACGTGCGGTAGTATGGCGGCACCTTGAACGGCTCGTGCGGCTGGTAGGTGTGGAGGAACATGAAGAACGGCTGGTCACGGTGCCGCTCGATCCAGCCGACCGCGCGCTCGATGCCCTCCGGGAAGAGGCCGAGACCGGTCTGCCCGCGGCCGACCTGATCGAGATACGCGTCGAAGCCGCGGTTGAAGCCGAGGTCGCCCTGGATGAGCGCGTTCTCGGTGATCGCCACCGTGTGCCATCCCGCCGCCCCGAGCGCCTCGGCGAGCGTGATCGCCGCCGGCGAGAGCCGGCCGCCGGTGCGCTGGAAGTCCGGCGCGATGACGCCGTGGGCGCAGGGCTGGAGCGACGTCAGCATCGACATGTGCGACGCGGTCGTCGACGGGAAGTGCGCGATGGCCTGCTCGAAGAGGACGCCGCTGCCGGCGAACGCATCGAGCGCCGGGCTCGTCGCGCGCGCCGCACCCCAGCCGCTCAAGTGGTCGGCGCGCACGGTGTCGAGCGAGACGAAGAGCACGTTCTGCCGATCCGGCGCCGACGCATCGGGCGCGATCAGGAGCGGCCGTCCCCACACGGGGAAGCTCGCTCCGGTGCCGACGACGTCGGCGACGAGCGCCAGCGTGACCGACCGTCCCGCGAACCGCCCGAGATCGACCTCGCCGTCGAGCCACCCGCGCTCGGCGAGCCGCCGCGCCGGATCGACCTGCCGGCTCCACAGCACCGACGGCGCCTCACCGGCGACGCCGCCCACGACCGAGAACGCGATCTCCGGGCTCCCGGCCGTCCACCCCGCCTCGCCGACGCCGAACGAGATGGCCAGCGCCTCGCCCGCCCGCGGCGTCACCGGCGCCAGCTCGACGCGCAGCGACGGCCGCGCCGTCGTCCGCCATCCCCACACGGCATAGACCGCGGTGCGGCCGACGTCCTCGACGGCGAAGCGCAGCGGGATCGACGACGGCACCTGCTCGACGTACGTGCCCTGCCCTTGCGGAACCGCGCGGAACCCCGGGTCGAGCGTCGCGAAGCCGATCTCGAGCAGCCGATCGGTCGCCTGCGATTCCAGCACGCGGTCGATGTTCTCGAGCGCGGCGCGGGAGAGCGGCTCGGTCTCGGGCGGCAGATACGTGAAGACCTCGGTGGTGAGCTTCAGCGGTCCGAACGGCAGCGCGCCCGCGTCGAGCCAGACGTCGAGCGTCCGCTCCGCCGGCACCGGGACGCCGGCGCCGCGCGCCAGCAGCACGGGCTTCGGGCAGCCGACGGCGGGGCGCGTCTCGCCCTGCCAGCGCACGGCGCAGTGCGCCCACTCGACACCCGGCGCCGTCGGCCGCGCGATCGACAGGCGCGGCGCCTGCTCGGTGCCCCGGTCGCACGCGGCCAGCAGTGCGGCGACGGCACAGACGACGCGCAGCCCCCGCGTCATGTCAGGCGAGGTTGAGCCGCTTCTGGAGGATCAGCCGCACCATCCGCATGCCCGTGCGGATGCTGTGGCGCAGGCTCGCCGAGTGCTTCGACGCGCCGCCGAGCCGCCGGTAGTAGCTCACCGGGATCTCGATCACGCGGCCCTCGATGCGCAGCATCTCGATCATCATCTCCGGCGAGAACGCGGCGTCCTGCCGCGTCAGGTACGGGCGGATCTTGAGATACGCGTCGCGCCAGATCGCGCGATACGTGCAGCCGACGTCGGTGAAGCGCGGCTCGCGGCTCCACCAGAGCGCCTCGATCATCTTGCCGACGACGACGTTTCCCCAGCGCAGCAGGCCGTCCATGTTGGCGCCCTGCTCGATCATCTGCCGGGTCGTCCGCGTGCCGATGACCATGTCCGCGTCCTTCAGGAACTCGAGCAGCTTGCCGAGGTCCTTCGCCTTGAACGTCCCGTCCGCCTCGACGAGCACCATGATGTCGCCCGTGGCCGCGTCCATGCCCTGGCGAAGGGCGTCGCCGTAGCCGACGAGCGGCTTCGAGTGCACCACGGCGCCGAGCGAGCGTGCGATCTCGCCGGTGCCGTCCGGCGACACGTTGTCCATCACGACGATCTCGTCGACGTGCGGGCGGAAGTCGCGGACGACCCGCCCGATCGACGCGGCCTCGTTGTACGCCGGAATGACGACGCTCACCCGATGCTGCGAGAAGCTCAGCGCGCGGGCGAGGTAGTTCGCCGCGTTCAGGTCCTCGACGGTGTTCACGTTGAGGTAGTGGCCGGCCAGCTCGAACGGCAGGACGCGGTCGCCGCTGCGCGCCGCGCGATCGATGACGTCGGTCAGCTCGAGGCGTCCCGTGCGCACCGACCGCGGCGTCTCGCGGGCGTGACGGAAGATCACCGGGTCGAAGAGATACGTCCCACAGCCGACGTACGGCGTCGGCGGCTTCTCGGGCTTCTCGACGAGGCTCGTGATGCGGCCGTCGTCCAGCGTCACCGAGTAGTTCTTGGCGATCACCTCGGCGTCGTCGGTCGGGTGGATGGCGCACACGCACGTGTACGGCCCCGCCACCTCCGCGAGCGCGGCGTGGTTCGTCCCGAGGTACAGCTCGTCGCCGAGCATCAGGATGAACGGCTCGGTGACGTGCGGCTCGACGACGGTGAAGAGCGTCCCGAGGCCGCCGTCGACGTCGGGGTTCTCGATGTAGCGGAGATCCATCCCGAGCGCGGCGCCGTCGCCCAGCGCGCGCCGGATGTACTCGGCGCGGTGGCCCACGACGATCCACACGGTGCGGATGCCGACGGCGTCCCGCAGCAGCTCGAGGTTGCGGACGAGCAGCGGCTTGCCGGCGACCTCGAGCATCACCTTCGGGACGTCGACGCCCTTCGGATGGATGCGGCGGCCTTTGCCGGCCGCGGCGACGACGGCGATACGGGGGGCGCTCACGGGAATGGCGGAGATACGCGCGCCGCCCCCTGCCATGCAAGCAGTGTCGCGTGCCGCTCGGGACACTCGGGGGAGGCTGTGCTATCAGGCCGCCCGTGCCGACCGGGCGCTTCCTGCTGGCGGCGAGCGGCCTGGGGCTGGTCGTGTCGCTCGTGCTGACCCATCCGCTGGCGCTCGACATGACGGCGACGGTCCTGGACGACGGGACCCACGACCCGTTCCAGTTCATGTGGAACATCTGGTGGGTGCGCGCGAGCCTGGTCGACGGGCTCGGCCAGCCGTTCTTCACCCGCTACCTCTACTACCCCGACGGCGTTCCCCTGCTCTTCCACACGTACTCCTTCTCGCTCGGGCTGCTGAGCCTGCCGTTCCAGCTGGCCATGCCCGGGACGCCGGAGAGCGTCGTCTCCGCCCACAACGTGCTCGTGCTGGCGGCCCCGGTGCTGGGCGTCGTCGGCACCGCCCTGCTCGGGCGCGCCGTCACCGGCGACGCGTGGGCGGCGCTGGTCGCCGCCGTCGCCGCCGTCGTCAACCCGATCGCGGTCTGGTTCCTGCCCATCATCTATCTGAGCTGCGTGTGGCTCGTGGCCCTGCTCCTGTGGGTGTGGTGGCGGATGCACCAGGCCGCGTCGGACGGCCGCCGGCGGCCGGCGCTCGTCGTGGCCGCGCTCGCACTGGTCGGGGTGCTCGTCATGGCGTCGCAGGAGTACGCGATGATCGTGCTCGGGCTCGTCCTCCTCGACACCGTTGCACGCCTCGTTGCCGGCCGACGCCTCGGCATGGCGCCGCTCTGGGCGGGCGGCGCCGTCGCCTTCTGGGTCGGCTGCGCGCTCGGGCTGGGCGCGCTCGCCGCCGTGGCGCTCGCCGAGCCGGCCGCCGAGCCGCCCATCGTGCAGCTGCTCGTGGCGTCGGGCTACCTCGCCGGCTTCGTGACGCCGCCCTGGCTCTCGGCGCCACCCGGGCTCTTCTGGACGGTCCTCTACCTCGGCACCGCGCCGCTGCTGCTGCTGCCCGTCGCGGTCTGGCTCGGCGGCCGGCGCGCGGCGTTCTGGCTGTTCGCGCTCGCCATCACGCTCGCCATGGCGCTCGGGCCGTACGTGCACGTCCACCACCCGCTGCCCGAGATGAAGATGCCACCGCCGAGCTACCAGCCGACCGGACCGCGGGGACCGTACGCGCTCGCGATGGCCCTCTTCCCGCTGCTGCGCTTCTTCCGCGCGCCGTATCGCTGGGTGGCGATCGCGCAGATCCTGCTCGCGGTGCTGACCGCGTTCGGGCTGGCCGGATTGCGCGCGCGCGTGCGCGCCGGGGCGACGCGCGGCGCGCTCACCGTCGCGGCGCTGGCGCTCATAGTGGCGCTGGGCGCGCTCGACGTCCGCGGGCTGCGCGCCGCGATCGCGCCGGCGACGCTGCCGGCCGCGTACGACGCGATCCGCGCCGACCCCGAGCCCTCGGCGATCCTCGAGCTGCCGTCGGGCCCCGAGCTCGACAAGTTCGGCTTCTGGTCGAGCTACTACATGTTCTGGCAGACCGCCCACCGGAAGTTCCTGCTGGAGGGCACGGTGTCGCGGGTGCCGCCGGGCACGCTCATCGTCCTCGCCCGCACGTTCGACGACTTCGCCGCGACGCCCTGGATCAAGTACGTCGTCGTGCACCGCGACCTCGCCGCGCGCTCGCACGAGAGCATGCAGACGCAGATCGCGCGCGTCGAGCGCGCGCTCGCGACGCAGGGCGAGCGGATCGTCACCGACGGCCCCATCGAGATCTGGCGCCTGCGGACGTTCCGTCCCGAGACCGTGCGCTGAACGACCGCCATGGGAACGCTGGCGCAGCTCTTCGACGGACGCTACGGCCTGTTCCTGCGGTTCGTGCTGATCGGCGGCGCGTTCGCCGCCGTGTCGCTCGTCCTCCGCCGGCTGCCGAGGCCGGACAGCCGCGTGTGGGGACAGGTCGTCGCGAGCGTGGTCGCGATCGCGCTCCTCGCGACGCCGATCCTCGCCGCGTTGCTGCTCGTGCATCTCGCCGCGCTGTGGTGGCTCGCGGAGCGCGCGCCCCGCGGCCCGGCGCGCACCGCCGGGCTCGTGGTCCTCGTGCTCGTGCAGATCGTCGCACCGATCTTCTGGCTGCCGTCGTTGCCGGGCTACGTGCCGCTCGTGCGCGAAGCCGTCGCCTTCGCCACCAACATGACGCAGCTGCGCGCGTGGGGCTGGGCGTGGGACCGCCGCCGGCCCGACGGCGGGCCGGGCGTGCCGTTCCGCGACTACGCGCACTACATGCTGTTCTTTCCGGCATTCGTCTCGGGCCCGCTGCTCTCGTACGCCGAGTTCCAGGCCGGGCGGCTCGACTGGTACCGCGCGCCGGGCGCGGGCGCCGCCGCGCAGGGCCTGCGCGTCGAGCGGCACGCGCTGCTGCGGGTCGCGCTCGGCGTCGCCATGCTGGCGCCGTTGGTCGCGTGCGCGCCGCTGCTGTCGTCGCAGATGTACGCCGCCGCCGCGACCGGCGGCCCCGCGCGCGCCTGGGGCCAGGCGCTCGGGGTGTACGTCGCGTTCTATCTGGGCTTCAGCGCGTGGTCGGAAGCGACGATCGGCCTCGCGCGCGTCTGCGGCGTGCGCATCCCGGAGAACTTCGACCGGCCGTTCCTGTCGTACGGCGTCGCCGACCACTGGCGGCGCTGGAACATCCGCCTCGGCCATTGGATGCGGGAGTACGTCTACGTGCCGCTCGGCGGCGGGCGCGTCGGTCCGATCCGACTCACCGCGAACGTCGCGGTGGTCTTCGTCGGCATGGCCCTCTACCACCACCTCGGCGGGCTCAAGCTCTTCGGGACCGGCCTCGCCACCCTGCCGGCGTTCTGGATGGGCTGGCTCCTCTGGGGCCTCCTCAACGTCCCGGCGACGGTCGTGACGCGCCGCTGGCAGCGCCCCGCGCGCATGACGGCGGCGACGGCGATGATCATGGGCGGCACGCTGCTCTTCGACGCGATGAGCTTCATGACCGCGTTCTTCCCCGTCGACCTGCCGCTGTCCGTGCTCTGGGGCATCTACGCGCGGCTGGCGTTCCTCGCAGGGTGACGCCGGCCGTCAGCCGCCGACGAGTCGGGTCAGCATCCGCAGCCCGGCCACGACGTCGACGCCGCCCGGCGCGAAGAACGGCAGCCACGCCGCGGCGGCGAAGGCGAACGTCGCCGCGCGCGCGAGCGGCGCCGGCAGCCCGAGCCGCACCCGCGACGCCACGACCACCGCGACCGCGTGCAGCGCGCCCCAAACGAGGAACCCCCACCAGGCGCGCACCGGGAAGTAGCCGAAGCCGAGCAGCTTGAGCGTGCCCCACACGTGCCACGCGGCGCTCACGAAGAACACCACCGCGACGTTGATCGCGCGATGGCGGCGATTGCCGCCGAGCGGGATGTAGACGTAGTCGCGCAGCCAGTGGCCGAGCGAGACGTGCCAGCGGCGCCAGAAGTCGCCGACGTCCGTCGCGAGCCACGGCCGGTCGAAGTTCTCGGTGACGCGCCGGCCGCACACGCGGCCGAGCCCGATGGCGACGTCCGACCACGCCGAGAAGCTCAGATAGAACCACGCGTAGAGCAGCGCCGCCCAGCCCCAGAGACGCCACGCCGGCGCCGCCACGTCCGCCGCGAGCCCGGCGGTGAAGCCCGGCGGCAGCGCGAGCGCCACGAGCGTCATCTTCCCGGCGCCGACCGCGACCCGCACCAGCCCGGCGCGCAGGTCGTCGACCGACGGCCGCGGCCACGTCGCGTCGAGCTGCCTGGGCGCCTCGACGGGCCCGTTCACGAACGTCGGGAAGAACAGATTCCCGAGCAGCGTGCGCTCGAGCCCGAGCGGCGTGCCGCCGCGTCCCCAGCGATCGGCGACCGTCGCCACGGCGCGCAGCAGCGCCATGTTGGTCGCGAAGGCGACCAGCTCGCGCACGCGCGTGCCGAGCTCGCCCAGCGCGCCGATCCAGTGGACGGGCGCCACGACCATCGCCACGAGGAGCGCCGCGACGCCGGCCGCCGCGAGCGCGCGCGGTCGCACGTGCTCGACGAGCGCCCACAGGAGCACCGTCGCGGCGACCCACGCCAGCGCGAGCGCCGGCGTCACGAGCCACGCGATCACCGCGACGCTCGCCGCCAGCAGCGCGCGCCGGCGGCCGGCCGCGTCGACGGTGCGCGCGACGCCCCAGAGGACGACCGCCGCGACGAGCCCGACCAGCGCCGTCTCCGTGAAGACGAGCGAGGCCAGGTGCGACACGCGGGCGGCGAGCTCGTCGGGGGTCGGCATGCGCGCGGGGGCCTGCTACGCCCGGGGCCGGGTCCCCGTCAACCGTACGGGGCGCCGATGCTGGCGAGCGACGAGGGCCGCTGGTAGTTGTCCGCACCGATGGTGTCCGGCGGATGACGCGAGCCCGGAGCCGGCTGGCGTTTCTCGCCGCCACCGCCGCCTATGCCGTGCTCGCCGTCGTCGTGCAGCGCGACCTGGTGCGGCAGCTGCGTCGGGCGGTCTACCACCAGGCCATGCTGGGGCAGGACTGCCTGCTCCACGTGTGGACGATCGCGTGGGGTCAGCACGCGATGGCGACGTCGCCGTGCCGGCTGTTCGACGCCAACATCTTCTTTCCCGAGACGGGCACGCTGCTCTACTCGGATCACCTGCTCGGGCTGGCGCTGCTGCTCTCGCCGTTGCGCCTGTTCACGGACGACGTGCTGCTCGTCCACAACCTGGTGACGATCGCGGCACCGCTGCTGAACGCGCTCGCGCTCTACGCGCTCGCGTACGACCTCACCGGCCGGCACGGCGCCGCGTTCATCGGCGGGCTGCTCTACGGCTTCGCGCCGTTCCGGCTCACGATGGACCGCTGCCAGATCCAGATGATCGTCGCCTGGTGGCTGCCGCTGATCCTCCTCGGCGGCCAGCGCGCGATCCGCGACGGCAGCGCATGGGGCGCCGTGCTGGCGGCCGTGGCGCTCGCGTTCCAGGGACTCACCGGCATCTACCTCACCGCGTTCTTCCTGCCGTTCGTGGTGCTGGCGCACCTCGTGTGGCTCCGGCGCTGGCCCGTCGCCACGCACCGCGGGTGGTGGCGGCTGCTGGTGGCCGAGGGACTCGCGCTGGCCGTGCAGCTGCCGTTCATCCAGGCCTACCGCGCGGTCCAGGAGCACCTCGGCGCGCAGCGCTCGATCCTCGTGAACGCGATCGGGTCGTTCCAGTGGATCACGCTGAGCGAGCATCTGCCGACCGCGTCGACCGTGCTCCTCACCGTCGCGGCGTGCGTCCTCGGCCGCCGCCTGCCGCCCCGGATGCGCGCCGACCGCGGCTTCTACCTCGTCATGCTGCTCGGCGGCCTCGTCCTGGCGCTCGGCCCGGTCATGGCGTTGCCGGCGGGACATGGCTCCGTGTGGGGGCCGTATGCGCTGTTGATGCAGCTGCCCGGGTTCAGCGCGCTGCGCGTGCCGGCGCGGATGATGCACGTCATGATGCTGGGCGGCGCCGTGCTGGCGGCGGCCGGCACCGCGGCGATCACGGCGCGCCGGCGCGGCGTCGGGCTGGCGGCCGCGATGGCCGTCCTGACGGCCGGCGTCCTCGTCGACACGCGCGTCCCGCGCTTCGATCTGATTCCGGCGCCGCCGCCGGCGCAGCGCGATCCGGTGGTCGCGTGGCTCGCGACGCAGCCCGCGATGCGCATCGTCGACCTGCCGAGCGATCCGTTCGGGCTCAGCACCGCGTACGCGATGTACGGCAGCACCGAGCACTGGCGTCCGCTGCTGAACGGGACCAGCGGCATCCTGCCGCCGCTGTCGCCCTGGATGGAGCGCCGGCTCCAGCGGTTCCCCGACGCCGACGTCATCGCCGACCTGCGGGCGCTCGGCATCACGCACGCCGTCGTCCACGAGGCGCCGCTGCCCGCGCCGGCCAAGGCGCGCCTGGCGGCGGCGGTGCAGCAGCGGCTCCTGAAGGTACGGCGCCGCGAGGGCGGCACCGTCGTCTACGCGCTGCGGCCGTCGTTGCGCCCGCGGACCGTCGTGCCGGCGGGGCGGCCGGTCGATCGGGCGGGCTGGCGGCTCGACGCCAACACGGCCGACTGGCTGGCGCCGTTCGCGATCGACGACGACCCGGCGACGGCGTGGTCGAGCTGGGGCGCGATCGACCGCGAGCTGCGGAACGAGTGGTACAACCCGACGCCCATCGTGCCGCGCTGGCAGCAGTACCTCGCCAAGCAACCGACGCGCATGACGCTCGACCTCGGGCAGGTGACGCCCGTGACCGCCGTGACCGCGTCGTTCGGCGGCTCCGATCCGATGGTGCTGCCCCTGATCACGCTCGAGACGTCGCTCGACGGCGAGCGCTGGACGCCCTTCCCCGCGCCGCTGTCGCCGATCCCCGACGTGCGCGGCCTGGTCGACGACCCGCGCGCCGCCCGGCTCGGCACGACGTCCGACGTGCCCGTGCCCGCACGCTGGCTGCGGCTCACCGGCAGCCCGCTCGATTGGCACGTCAGCGACCTGGCGGTGTATGCCCCGTAACCCCGAGGCTCCCCGGCGATGACGCCCGACGTCCTGATCGTGATCCCGACCTACAACGAGCGCGCGAACCTTCGCGAGCTGCTCGGCGGCATCCGTACGCACGCGCCCGACGCGGACATCCTCGTGGTCGACGACGGCTCGCCGGACGGGACGTCGGCGTTCGCGCGCGAGCTGAACGGCACGCTCGGCCGCATCGACGTGCTCGATCGCCCCGGCCGCGGGGGCATCGGCAGCGCGTATCGCGACGGGTTCCGCGTCGGCATGCAGCGCGGCTACCGGCGCTTCGTGTCCATGGACGCCGACCTGTCGCACGGCCCGGAGTATCTGCCGGCCCTGATCGCCGCCACCGCGGATGCCGACCTCGCCATCGGCTCGCGCTACCAGCGCGGCGTCAGCGTGGTGAACTGGACGCTGCTGCGGCTCGCGCTGAGCGTCGGCGCGAACGCGTACGCGCGCGCCGTCACCGGCATGCCGGTGCGCGACTGCACCAGCGGCTTCCAGTGCTTCCGGCGCGAGGTGCTGGAGGCCATCGGCGTCGAGCACCTGCGGCTGCGCGACTACGCGTTCCTGATCGAGTTCAAGTACCGCGCGTTCCGGCACGGCTTCCGGCTGGCGGAGGTGCCGATCATCTTCGTCGAACGCCGCGAGGGCGAGTCGAAGAACGGACTGCGGACGGTGGTGCGGACCATGTTCGCAGTGCTCGGCATGCGCGTCCGGCGCTGAGCATCATCGTGCGCGGTCAGCGTTCGACCCGGTAAAGCGTCCACTCCCCCGGCACCCCTGACAGCTCGTGGGCACCGCGGCTCGAGAACCGCAGCCCCGAGCCGGCGACCAGGTCCTTCACGGTGCTCGACGCCAGCACCTCGCCCGGATCCGCGGCGGCGGCGACGCGGGCGCCGATATGGACGGCGAGCCCCTGCACCTCGCCGCCGGCCACCGTACACTCGCCCGTGTGCAGGCCGGCGCGCACCGCGAGGCCCAACGCGCGCACGCCGTCGGCGATCGCACACGCACAGCGCACCGCGCGCGCCGGCCCGTCGAACGTGGCGAGGAAGGAGTCGCCGGCCGTGTTCACCTCGTGGCCGCGGTGCCGGGCCAGCTCCGCGCGCACCAGGGCGTGGTGCCGCGCCAGCAGGTCGCTCCACCCGCGGTCACCCAGCTCCGCCAGCCGCGCCGTCGAGCCGGCGATGTCGACGAAGAGCACGGTGACGAGGACGCGATCGGGCTCGGGCGCCGGCCGCGTGCCGGTGACGAACTCCTCGACCTCGTCGAGGATCGTGTGCAGCCCTTCCGTCCAGGCGAAGTGGTCGTTGCCCGGAAGCTCGACGTAGCGCGCGCCGGCGATCTGCTCGGCGATCCACCGGCCGTTCGGCGCCGTGGCGATCTGGTCGCCGGCGCGGTGGAGGACGAGCGTCGGCACCGTGATCGCCGGCACGACGTGGCGGACGTCGATGTCCATCATCATGCGGAAGAGCGTGCGCGCCTGGCCGGGCGACACCGACAGGCGCTCGAAGCGTCCCCAGGCATCGATCAGGTGCGCGTCGCCGGCGATGCTGGGCGCCAGGAACGTCGCCACGGTGCCGGTGCCCCAGTGGTTGGCGATGAGATCGAGCGCGCGCTCGGCGCCGCGCGCCGAGTACCGCCACGGATACTCCGGGCACGCGGTGCCGCGCGCAAACGTCCCGTAGAGGACGAGCGACGCGACCCGCTCGGGATGCGTGGCGGCGAGCAGCATCGACATCGGGCCGCCCTCGGAGATGCCGAAGATGGTGGCCCGCGCGATGCCGGCGGCGTCCATCACCGCGCGCACGTCGTCGGCGCGCTGCTCGAGCGTCGGCAGCTCGGCGACCGGATCGGACAGCCCGGTCCCGCGGCGGTCGACCAGGACGAGCCGGCAGAACGTCGCCAGCCGCCGCAGGAACGCCGAGTACGACGGCTCGTCCCACGCATGCTCGACGTGCGACACCCAGCCCGGCAGCAGCACCAGGTCGGGGCCCTCGCCGACGATCTGGTAGGCGAGGCTGACGTCGCCGTTGCGCGCATACTGCGTGCGCGGCGGCCCCGCCGGCGACGGACGCGGCGTCGCGCGGCCCTGGGCGGCCGTACGCGGCGCGGGCCGCTCTCGATGCCACGCGGTGGCGAGCGCGCCGGTGCGGCGCACGCCGTGCTCGTCGAGGACCTTCGTGCCGGTGGCGTAGTGCTCTTCGGCCTCGCGGCGGCGGCCGGTCGCGCCGAGCAGCGCCACCAGCGCGGCGCGCGCGTCCTCGTCGAGCGGCGCGAGCTCGACCAGCCGCCGTGCGTGCGGCAGCGCCGCGTCGGGCGTCTCGCGCAGCCGCGCGACCACCGCGTGCAACAGACGGACGTGGAGCACGTGCAGGCTCTCGCGCTCGGCGACGCACCACGCGTGGAACTCGCGGAACTCGGTCAGCTCGAGGCCCTCGAGCAGCTCCCCGCGGACCTCGCCCGCGAGCGCGATCAGGTCGGGCGTCGCCGCCGCGTCGACGCCGCCGGCCAGGGCGGCGCGCAGCGCCAGCACGTCGACCCGCATGCCCGCCGGATGGAACGCGACGGTCTCGCGGTCGGCGACGAGTCGCGTGTGCTGCGCGTCGTCGACCAGCGGACGGAGCTTGGTGAGGCTCCACCGCAGGGCGCCGCGCGGATCGTCGGCGACGTCCCAGAGCAGCGTGCAGAGCCGGTCGCGGCGGTGGGGCCGTCCGGTGACCGCCAGGTACGCGAGCAGCGCCCGCGTCTTGCGCGACGGCGGCAGCGCCAGTGTCTCGGTGCCGCGGGTCAGCTCGACGTCGCCGAGGAGGCGCAGCGCGAGAGGCGCAGTGGTCGTTCGGCGCGGCATGACGGTCGCCCGGCGTGTTACCGCCTCGCCGGGAGCCGCGCCAGGGCTCACACGGAGGCCCTCGCGCGATTCCACGCCGGCTCCAACGCACGCTCCAACGCCGCGGTGGTGGAACCACCATGCGCGGCGCCGGAGCGCCGCCGAAAGGAGACACCGACATGGAGACCTCGTTTTCGTACGGCGACGTGCTGGCCACCTCGGAGCGGATCGGCTGGCGGGTGGAGGACGTGATCGGCGGCGATCGCCGACTCGACTTCGAGCGACCCTTTCTGCCCGAATCCCTGGCGCGCACGGCCTGCCTGGCGTTCCTCGACGACGCCGAGCGGCGCACGCTGAACCAGATCCGTGGCCACGCCTACCTCCGCATCTTCGACCTGGTCGAGGAGTTCATCCTGCCCTTCGTGCTCGACCACGCGCGGCCGCAGCTTCCCGAGGCCGACGGCGCGCGCATCCGCGCGCTGCTGCAGTTCGCCGGCGAGGAGGCGAAGCACATCGACCTCTTCCGGCGCTTCGGCGTCGCCTTCACCGACGGCTTCGGCACGTCCTGCGCCGTGATCGGCCCGCCGCGCGACGTCGCGTCGGCGGTGCTGGCGCACCATCCGCTCGCGGTCGCGCTGGTGATCCTCCAGGTCGAGTGGATGACGCAGCGGCACTACACGGCCGGCGTACGCGACGCCGCCGATCTCGATCCGCTGTTCGCGAGCCTGCTGCGCCACCACTGGATGGAGGAGGCGCAGCACGCGAAGCTCGATACGCTGATCGTCGAGACGCTCGCCGCCGGGCTCGCGGGCGACGAGCTCGATCGGGTCGTCGACGAGTACCTCGCGATCGGCGCCTTCCTCGACGGCGGCCTCGCCACCCAGGCGGCGCTCGATCTCGACGCCTTCGAGCGCGCCACCGGGCGCCGCCTGGCGGGCGACGACCGGCGCGAGCTGCTCGCCGTGCAGCACCAGGCGAACCGCTGGACGTTCCTCGGATCGGGCATGACCCACCCGCACTTCCTGGCCACCGTCGGCCGGCTCCGGCCCGCGGCGCGGACCCGGATCGCGCAGGCGGCCGCGACCTTCTGCTGATCCCCAACCAAACAAAAAGGAGAACGACGATGACGACGACCAGCATCCAGACGACCACCTCCGACCGCGTGAACGGCATCGACGTCGCGGCTCTGCGGGACGTGGTGCGCGACGTGACCGCCGATCCGCACCTCGGCATGGTCGAGTTCCGCGTGCGCTCGCGCTGGCGCGGCCGCACGCGCAGCGAGAGTACGGTGGAGGGCTATACGATCGGCGGCCGCGCCGTGAGCCGCCGCTTCCAGGTGACGGCCGACGAGCCGTGCGAGCTGCTCGGCGAGAACACGGCAGCCAATCCGCAGGAGCTCCTCATGTCGGCGCTGAACGCCTGCGTGATGGTGGGCTACGTCGTCGGCGCCTCCGTGCGCGGCATCACGCTCGAGCGGCTCGAGATCGAGACCCACGGCGAGCTCGACCTGCGCGGCTTCCTCGGCATCGACCCCGCCGTACGACCCGGGTACGAGCGTGTGCAGGTGACCGTGCGCATCAAGGGCGACGGCACCGAGGCGCAGTTCCGCGACATCCACGAGACGGTCCTGCGGACGTCGCCGAACTACTGGAACGTCACGCGTCCGATCCGGGTGGACGCGTCGCTCGAGGTGCTGCGCTAATGTCGCGTCTCCAAAGTAGCGTCCACGAGATCGGGTGGAATCGCGGCGCCTGGCAAGGCGCGACGACGAGGAATAGCCGGCTCTATTGCGAGGAGGAGCAACGATGCCAGGCGTCGTGAGGCCGCCCGAGATCGTGGGCGCTACTTTGGAGACGCGACACTAGGCCGCCGTGGAAGGAAGCGTGGGCCCGGCGGCGTCCTGCCGCGTGGCCCACGCGGCATCCCGGTGGGACCTCGACTATTCAGGGTCCAGACGAAGGTCGCACCACGCGGCATACGTCGGCGGCGTCGCCTGCTTCGTCGGGGTGTCGACCTGTAGCGTGACGTCGACCGGGCGGCCGGCCCACGCGCTCAAGTCGACGTCGATCGGATGCCAAGCGCGGTCGTCGTTCTTGCGGAGGACGTCGACGGTGCGGTCGACGACCGTCGCCGGCGGTTCGCCGGCGGGCTCCACCGTGATCGTGAACGTGAACGACTGGCCGAGATGCGCCCAGTGGTCCGGGTTGATGCCGAAGCTGCCGCGCAGGTGCGTCTGCGCCGTCGGCGTGACGCGGTAGCGAAGCGCCGTCGCCGTGTCGGCGGGCAGGCCGACGGCGGTCGCGCGGCAGAACGGCCACAGGACCTCGCGCACGAGATCGGTGCGCTCCGGCGACAGCGCCGGCCGGATCGTGCCGCCGTGGGCGAGCACCACCTTCGCGTCGCCGAGACGCTCCCCGCCGAGCGCGCTGCCTCCCGGTGCGGGACGGCGCTCGAGCAGGAAGAACGACATGCCGAAGGGCTCGCCGCCGACCGCGCGCTTCAGCTCGTAGTGATCCACGAGATACGAGAAGAGCGGCGGATCGTACTCGCTCATGCGCGGGAAGTGCGCGACCTGCGTCGGCGTGTAGACGACGATGCCGTTGGGATGCCGCTCGAGCGCCGCGATGAAGTCGTCGCTGCGGCCCACGTCCGGCTCGGCCGGCCAGGTCACGTAGTAGCGGCTGAGGTTCGGACGGCCCGTCAGGTAGTTCACGCCCGGGTGGTACGGTAGCGACAGCAGGGGCACGTCCGGGGGCACGTCCGCCACGGCGTCGACCACCGCCTGCAACCCGCGCCCCTGCGGGCCCGTCGCGTAGATCGTGCCGCGCGGCCCGGTCACCGGCACCGGGTTGGCGTGGACGAGCGCGATCGCGAGCCACGCTGCGACGCCGAGCGCGATCGCCAGCACGACGCCGATCGCCGTGGCCACCACGGACCGCCACCGCCCGGCCGCCGCCCGGGCGCGTGTCGCGAGCAGCCCCATCAGCAGCAGCGTCGGCGGATACAGCACGAGCAGGTGGATCCAGTCGCGCGGCTTGTTGAACGCCAGGAGGAATCCGGCGGCGAGGAGCAGCAGGAGCGTCTCGCGCGGATCAATCGCCGTGCCGCGCATCCGCCGTGCGAGGGCGACGACCACGCTCGCGACCAGCACGATCCACGGCAGGTGGTAGACGACCCGGAGGAGCGCGTCGACGACCGGCGTCTGTTGGTACAGTGCGCTGCCCAGCAGGGGGAAGATCGCCACGTCGACGACGATGGTCGGCAGGTACGCGAACGGGTCCGCGCGCACCGCCGCGTCCTGCGCCCAGAACGGCCACAGCGGCGGCAGGTCCTGGTACTTGCCGTAGGCGAAGCCCTGCAGCGGGTTCAGGATGGTCGCCCGCACCAGGTCGTCGAAGACGCCGCTGGCGACGGCGGCGGCGACCGCCGCGCCCAGCACGGCGAACGCCGGAATCGAGAACGTCGCCGCCGAGCGGATGCGCCGGCCGCGCGGCATACCGGCCAGCAACGCGAGCCCGATCGCGACCGACCCGAGCGCGCCCGAGTCCTGCTTCGTCAGCATCGCGCAGCCGGCGAGCAGCCCCGCGGCGACGAGCGGCGCGGAACGCGGCCGCACGAGCGCCTCGCCGGCGAGCCACACCGCCGCGAGCACGTAGGTCACGGCGAGCGACGAGTAGCTCACCATGTGCCAGTGCGGGTATGCCCACACGCGATAGCAGACGAACAGGACGACCAGCGCGAGCGCGCCGCGCCGCGTGCTCCACCAGCGCGCGATCAGGAAGACGAGCGCCGCCGTCACCGCGAACACGACCGCGCCGAACGTCCGTCCGACCATCCACGACGAGCCGAACACCGCGAACACCGCGGCGATCACGTAGTGCACGCCGGGAAACGCCGGATGCACGACGTCCGTGTACGGCAGCTTGCCGCGGAGCAGCTCGTCGGCGAACTGGTAGATCGCGCCTTCGTCGATCAGGTTGACCGCGACGAGACGGAACGGCAGCTGGACGAGGAAGACGCCCAGCGCCACGCCGGCGGCGGCGAGGAGATCGCCGCGGCGGGAGCCCTCGTCGGTCACCTAGGACGACAGCGGCACGCCGCCGCGCTTCGGACGCCGCAGCCCGATCGCCGTCAGCATCTTCCGCTTCGTCTCGCCGAGGAACGTGTCCATCTTCGACGCCTCGCGATCGGTCACCAGGTTCCACAGCAGCTTCAGCGGCCGCTTGGGATGCGTCAGCATGGACGTCAGGTAGAACGTGGCGACGATCCGGTACTTCAGCATCGTCAGACGGCGCGCCGAGATGTTCTCGCAGTAGTTGCGATCCTCGGTGAGCGACTTGTCGTGCACGAAGATCGGCGCCATCAGCGAGTGGTCATCCTGCGTGAGCCGTCCCTTGTCGACCAGATAGCGGTAGAGCTCGGTGCCCGGAATCGGGAAGAAGAACGCGCAGGCGATGTCGTCGACGCCGAGCTTGGCGAAGCGACGGACGAGCGCGATGGTCTCGCGCACGTCCTCCTCGGTGTCGTGCGGGAAGCCGATCACGAGGAGCGCGGAGACGTTGAGCCCCGCCTTCGTCGAGACCTCGACCGCGCGCATCAGGTCGTCGGTCTTCATCTTCTTCTTGATCAGCTTGCGCGTGCGCTCCGAGCCGCTCTCGGGCGCGTAGCACAGTGAGCGCCCGCCGGAGCGCATGAGCAGATCGGCCACCTCGGCGTCGACCACGTCGCAGCGCGTGCCGCTCGGCATCTGCCACATGATGCCGAGGTCGCGGCGGATGAGCTCGTTCGCGAACGCGACGACCCACTCCTTCTTGATGATCGCCGTGAGGTCCTGGAACGGGAAGTTCGTCGCGCCGTAGGTGCGCGCGTAGTAGGCGATCTCGTCGGCGACGTCGACCGGATCGCGCGCGTACCAGCGCGTGGTCCACATCTTCGGGCTCGAGCAGTACGTGCACGAGTACGGGCAGCCGCGGGTCGCCAGGATCGGCACGGTCTTGCCGAACTTGATACCGTGAACGAAGTTGTGCGCGTTGTACGTCTCGAGATCGAAGAGGTCCCACGCCGGCCACGGCAGCGAGTCGACCTCGCGGGTGCGCGACGCGCGCGGGTTCTGCACGATCTCGTCGCCGCGCCGCCAGCACAGCCCGGCGACCGCCGACGGGTCGAACTCCCGCGTCTCCAGGCCGGCGAACAGCGCGGTTGCGATCTCCTCGCCCTCGCCCAGCACGATGTAGTCGATCGGCGCCTGCGCCATCGAGTGCTCGGGCAGCCCCGTGAAGTGCTCGCCGCCGCACACGATCAGGACGTCGGGACGCGCCGCGCGGATCGCGCGGATCATCTCGCGCACCGCCGGCCAGCAGAACGTCCACATGTTGCCGATGCCGACGGCACGCGTGTCGGCGTCGATGCGCGCGACGATCTCGTCGTCGCGCAGCCCGAGCCGCACCACCCGCCCCTCGCGCGTCTCCTGCGTCGGCGCCTCGGCGACCGCGTCGATGACCGACACCTGATGCCCCGCACGCCGGAGCGCGGCCGCGACGTACGCCAGGCCGAGCGGCGGCGCCGGACGCAGGGCGGTCAGCGCGGCCGGATTCAGGGCGACTGGTGGATGGATGAGCTGAATCTTCACCGGACCGATCCGTTCGGAAGTCGTCCCACAGCGCTCCGGACGGTGTCAAGGTACCGCACGCTCGAGAACGGTCCAGCCCTCGAGTCCCGGCACCTGCACAGGCGTCGCGTACTCCGGCGTCCGCCCGTTCGGCGGCGGCAGCAGCGTGAACGCATGGCGCGGCGGTCGATGGGCGAGCCAGCGCGCGCCCGGCGGCAGCGTTCCGCGCCATTGCGCGTCGCCGATCGGCACGCCGGCGAGATCGCGGTTCCACGCGCCGATCTCGTTGTTCCAGACCCGGCCGTCGGCGAGCAGACTCGCCAGCGGATTCCATGGCAGCAGCACGGCGCCGGGATGCGCCCGCGCGAAGGCGAACGCCTGCTCCTGTGGATTCGCGCTCCAGGCGCGCAGCCGCGCGACCGCGGGTGACACCTGTGCGCGCGCGAGCGGATTCGCGACCCACGTGGCGGGCAGCGCGACCACCAGTCCGAGCAGCAGGAGACGCCCGACGACGCTCGCGGAGGCCGCGAGGCGTGCCAGGCCGCAGACGACGGCGCCGGCCAGGAAGTAGTTCGTCACGCTGTGCGTGTTGAGGTAGCCGCCGACCTTGGCGCCGCCGAGGACGGCCATCGGCGCCCCGAGCAGCCCCACCAGGACCAGCAGGGCCCAGCGGTGCGTCTCGAGCCATCGGGCGTCGCGCGCGCCGGCGCCGGCGATCGCCGCCAGCAGCAGGAGCGTCCACCGCGCCTGATCGACCAGCAAGTGGAACGAGCGCACCGCGGCGGGCCATTTGCCCTGCGTGGCCTCGTCGTACCAGGGCATGCGGCCGGGCAGCGTCACCATGTTGAACCAGAGGTCGGCGATCCCGAAGCGCGCCAGCAGGATCGCCGTGAGGACGACGCCGATGCCGGCGAGCCATCCGACCCACGCGACGGCCGTGCGCCGCCCGTCGACGAGCCACAGCCAGAGCGGGATCGCGACGACGAGGGGCACGCTCGTCTGCTTCGCCCACACGGCCAGCGCGGCGCAGAGCGCGGAGAGCGCCAGCGCGTGCGCCGCCGGCGGCGTCGTGCGGCGCACGAGCGGCGCGCACGCCAGCGCGGACAGGCCGAGCGCCGGGGCGTCCGCGTGGATCGTCAGCGCCGAGAACAGCAGGCCGGGATCCCAGAGCACGAGGAAGCCGAAGAGGACGCCCGTGGTCGCGACGATTCGCCCCGGGACGCCGGCCGCCGCGAGACAGAGCAGCATCGGCGTGAAGAACCACAGCGCGTTGGTGGCGAGCGCGATCGCGAGCACGCCCGACGGGGTCCCGGCGAGTGCCACGGGAAGGAACGCCACCGCGGCGATCGGCCCGTACATGAAATCGATGATCGGGACGCCGGTGGGCCCCGCGTAGATCGGCACGCCGCGCGCGAGCGCCAGCGCCGGCACGGTGCGCGACGCGCACATGTCGTCCTCGAGCACGCGCACGAGCTCCGGCAGGCTCTCGACGACGAGCACCGCGAGCGCCGGCGGCGTGACGGCGAGCACGACGCGATCGAGCGCCGGCAGGTCGCCGCGGCGCCACGCCAGCGCCAAGCCGCCGACGAGGCCGATCGCGAGGACCACGCCGAGCGTCACGCGCCCCCTCGCGTCGGGCACGCGTCGGCCGTCGCCGGGATCGTGTGCAGCGTGAGCCGTTCGCCGTCGAGCGCGCGCGGCAGATCGAGCCGCTCGCCCGTCGGGGCGAGCACGAGACGGACGCCGTAGCGCGCGCCCAGCGCCACCCACTCCGCGCACGTCCGGGCGCGCCACGCGGCGAGCCAGACCTCCGACGTCGGCCGCAGCGTGCCGTCGGGACCGAGCAGCGGGCGCAGCGTCTCGGGACGCGCGTAGTCGACGCCGAAGAAGTCGCGCACCATCACGCCGAGCGACGGCGCGAGCGACGGCATGTACGTCATCGTGAGCAGCGTGACGCCGTCGATCAGGACCGGATGCCCCGTCTTCGGCTGCAGCTGCGTCGGCGGCCACAGCGGCGTCAGCAGCAGCTCGTCGCGGCCGGCGTTCGCGTCGAGCCACGCCGCCAGCCGCGCTTCCTCGGGCGAGATACGCTCGCTGCCCTGGTCCCACCCGTTCGCGACGTGCGGGCCGCGCACCGCGACGAGCGCGGCGACAACGCACGCGGCCGCCGCGACCGGCTCGATCGCCGGCAGGCGCACGCGCGCGGCGACGGCGGCGGCGCCGAGCCCGATGCCGGCCCCGAAGATCCACCAGGCCGGATCGTCCTGCACGAGCCGCAGCACGAGCAGCGCGACGAGGAGCGCCAGCGTGCCCGCGGCGACGACGGGGCGGCGCGCCGGATCCGCGGCCCACCACTCGAGCCCGAGCCAGACGCCCCAGACGAACGCGACGAAGTTCGAGTACACCGCGACGCGATCGAGCAGGAGCCCCGCCACCAGGAGCAGCGGCAGCAGCGCGAGCACGACCCTGCCCGCGGGACGCCGCGCCGGCACGAGCCCCGCGACGGCGCGGACGAGCGCCGCGACCGTGAGCGGCAGGAGCAGCAGCACCGGCACGTGCGCGAAGCGTCCGGGCATCGTCGACAGGACGGCGATCGGCAGCTCGCCGACGGCCTGGACGATGCGCGTGCCGAAGACGAGCGCCCAGGCGATCGCGCCGAGCGCCACGAGCCAGGCGCACGCGACGCGATCGAAGGTGCGGTCGTCGTCCGCGTCCCGTCGCGGCCACAGGAGCAACGTCGCCAGCACCACGAAGCCGACGGGGCTCAGCAGGTACGCCGGCGTCAGCACGCGGATCGGCAGCCGGTGCGGATCGGTCGTCGACATGAAGCTGCGCAGGATCGTCTCGCCGTCCGCCGTCGCATCGTAGGGCGGGACGGGCTGCACGTCGGGCGCATGGAGCCGCATCGCCAGCAGCATGACGCCGACGCCGGCCAGGCCGACGGCCGCGCTCGCGAGCACGCGGCCCCACGGCCGTCCGCGATGACCGGACGCGAGCAGGAACGCCGCACCCCACGGCCCGACGACGAGCGACATCGCCGCATGGATCGCGGGCAGCAGGCCCAGCAGCAGGCCGCCGAGCCGCCAGCAGCCCGCGAGCAGGAGCGCCGGGACGAGCACCGCCGCGTGGATGCCGAAGTGGCCGCTGCTCCAGAAGCTCGGGAAGACCCAGAGCAGATACACGCCGATGAATCGGCACGTCCCCTCGGACAGCGTCAGCACGGCCGCCAGGTGCCCCCACATCGGCCGCCGCACGAGGACGAGCGTCGCCACGAACGGGACCCAGGTGCTGGCGAAGAGGAACAGCAGGTTCCGGACGACGGAGATGCGCCACACGCCGGGGTGGAGCCACCACTCGAGCGCGGCGAGCTGGTAGTTGAGCCCGGGAACCCGCTCCATCAGGACCGCCAGCGGATGCCCCGCGGGGTAGCGGACGGCGCCGGTCATGATCTGGGCGGGCACCGTCGCCTCGTCGAGGACGGGCCCCTCGAGCACGACGTGCAGGATCGCGTACGCCGCCCAGGGGACCGCGCCCGCGAGGAGCATGCGCCCGAGCGGCACGTCCGCCCCCCCGGACCATGCGAGGCGCCGGAGCGTCGGCGTGGCGCGTGTCTCGTCTCCGGCGGCCAGGATCGGCGATATTTCGCTGCTGCCCCGCACGCCGTCAAGCGATGGAACACACAGCACAATCGCGTTGACACCCCGTCGGATCGTGTGGAATTGTCCGGGCCTGTTCGCAGCCCACGCCGTGGATGCGCGAGATCAGCCCTGCCTGAAGACGCCGCGCGCCCGCCGCCGGCCGGTCCCACGGTCCCCCCGATGAACCTCAACTACGCGCGCTACGTCGACAAATGGGTCGGGCTGATCCTCTGCCTGATCTTCTTCGCCATCGAGCGCGCGACGCGCGGCCTGACGGGGCGCCGGATCCCGTCGCTCCTCGCCACCACGCCGCCGCGCGACGACGAGCCGCCGCCGCAGCCCCGCCGCATCCTCGGCATGAAGTTCTACGGGCTCGGCAACGCCGTCATGCTGATCCCGGTGCTCGAGGCGGTGCGCCGCCGCCACCCCGGCGTCGAGATCGACTTCCTCACGCTGCCCGGCAACGTCTCGCTGCTGGAGCGCAGCGGCGTCTGTACGCGGGTGCTGTCGGTCGACGTGTCGAGCGCCGGCCGCTTCGTCTCGAGCTTCTTCGCCATGCTGCGCGACGTCCGCGCGCGGCGGTACGACACCGTCCTCGACTTCGAGCAGTTCGTGAAGGTGTCGACGGTCATCGCGTACCTCTCCGGCGCGCGCGAGCGCATCGGCTTCAACACCGACGGCCAGCGCCGCGGCTTCGCGTACACGACCCGCGTCGTCTACACCGACAGCGACCACATGACCGGCATCTTCGCGCGGCTGACACGGCCGCTCGGCGTCGAAGGCCCCCTGCCCGACGTGCTGCTGCCGCTCACCGACGACGAGCGCCGGAAGGCGCGCGAGTTCCTGGCGAGCCACGGCGTCCAGCCCGGGCACGTGCCGGTCGTCGCCATGCACCTCGGCATCGGCATGAACTTCTACCGCGTGCCGCTGAAGCGCTGGAATCCGGCCAACTTCGCCGCCGTCGGCGACGCGCTGGTCGAGCGTCACGGCGCCGCCGTGCTGTTCACCGGCCAGGGCGCCGAGGAGCGCGGCCTCATCGCCACGACGCGCGCCCGCATGCGCCACCGGACGATCGACGCGTGCGACCAGTTCAACGTCACCGAGCTGGCCGCCTTGCTCTCCCAGTGTCACTTCGTCGTCTCGAACGACACGTCCGTGATGCACCTGGCCGGTCTCGTCGGCACGCCGGTGGTCGCCGTCTTCGGGCCGACCGCGCCGCTGCACTACGGGCCGCGCGGCAAGCACGACCTGGTGCTCTACCGTGACCTCTACTGCAGCCCGTGCCTCACCAACTACAACCTGAAGGTCAGCCGATGCCTCGATCCGGTCTGCATGCGCGGCATCGGCCCCGAGATGGTGCTCTCGGCCATCGCCACCAACTATCTCGACGAGAACGCCGCGCACCGCGACTGGCTGCTCGGGCGCGCGCGCGCCGCCAGCGCCGCCTGACCGCATGACGGTACTGGTCACCGGAAGCTCGGGGCTGCTCGGCGGCTGCCTCGTCGAGCGCCTGCGGGAGCGCGGCACGCCGATGCGGCTCGCCGACATGGAGCCGCCGATGGACCCGCCGCCGCCGGGCGCCGCGTTCCAGCGCGTCGACCTGCGCGACCGCGACGCCGTGATGGCCGCGTGCCGCGGCGTCGACGTCGTCTACAACCTGGCCGCCGGCCAGCGCATGAAGCCGCAGTTCAGCGCGATGTCGGAGCAGGCGATCTTCGACATGAACCTCGCGATCGTGCGCAACGTCCTCGACGGCGCGCGCGCCGCCGGCGTGCGCAAGGTGGTCCACATCTCGAGCTCCGGCGTCTACGGCATCCCGCGCACCGTGCCCGTCGGCGAGGACCATCCGCAGGAACCGCTCGGCGCGTACGGCCACAGCAAGATCGCCGCCGAGACGCTCTGCCGCCAGGCCGTCGCGGACGGGCTCGACGTGACGATGTTCCGGCCGATGAGCCTCTTCGGTCCGGGCATGACGGGCGTCTTCGCGATGCTGTTCGAGTGGGTCCGCCTCGGGAAGAACGTCTACTTCCTCGGCTGGGGACGAAACCGCGTGCAGATGGTGAGCGCGTGGGACGTCGCCGACGCGTGCCTGCTCGCGGCCGAACGGCCCGAGAGCCGCGGCGCCGTGCTGAACCTGGGCTCGGGCGACGTGCCGTCGGTCCGCGATCAGGTGGCCGCGCTCATCGCGCACGCCGGCACCGGGTCGCGCATCGTGCCGATCCCGGCGGCGGTCGTGCGCAACGCCGGCCGCGTGCTGAACCTCGTCAAGATGTCGCCGATCGTCCCCGAGCACTACCTGCTCGCCGACTCGAACTTCATCCTCGACATCGGCGCGGCGCGGCGCGTGCTCGGCTGGGAGCCCCGCTACTCGAACGTCCAGCTCCTGATCGACGCCTACGACTGGTACGTCGCGAACTGGCAGCGCGCCCGCACCGAGCCCGGGCTCGTGCTGCGCCTGCTGAACGCACTGTCGTAGGCGCCCGATGTCGCGGACCGCGCGCCTCACGCTCGCTTGCCTGGCCGCGTCGGCCCTCGTCGGGCTCGTCGCCACCGTCACGCTCGTCTCGCAGAGCGATCCGCCGCTGCACGTGCCCGGCCCGGCCGTCGTGCTCGCGGGCGTCTTCGTCGCTGCGGCCACCGTCGCGAACCTGCTCGTGCGCTTCGTACGCTGGCACTGGCTGTTGCGACGGTTCGCGCTCCGCCTGCCGACGATCGACAGCCTGGGCTCGTACGTCGGCTCGTTCGCGTTCCTGCCGGTGCCGCTCTACCTCGGGCAGATCGTCGCGCGCTGGCGGCTGCTCCGCGACGCGCCGGCCGGCGATCGCCCCGGCGTGCTGGTCGCGTCGGTCATCGAGCGCGTCGCCGACGTCTGGGCGGTGGCGGTGCTGGCCGCGCTGGCACTGCCGCGCTGGCGCGTGCCCGCCCTGCTCGTCCTGGTCGTGCTGCCGCTCGTGCCCGGGCTGCGGCGCGCGGCGATCGCGCTGCTCGAGCGCGCCGTGCAGCAGGTGGTCGACACGGTGTCCGATCCGGCCGACGGCGCCGTCGTCGTGCTGCTGCCGCGCGAGGCCGAGCCCGCCCACCTTGCCACGCTGGCGCTCACGTCGCTCGGCGCCTGGTCGGCGACGACGCTGTCGATCGTGACGCTCGCCTGGGCCGCCGGCATCGATGCCGGGCCGCTGGCCCTGCAGGGCGCGGCGGCGACGGCGATCCTGCTCGGCGGGCTGTCGCTCGTGCCGCTCGGCGCGAGCGTCGGCGGCATCGTGCTCGTCCGCGCGCTCGAGGCGCTCGGCGCCGCGCCGGCCGCGGTCGGGCAGACCGTGTTCGTCTACCGTTTCGCGACCGCGTGGCTCACGCTCGCCCTCGGCGCGCTGGCGCTGTGGCTCGTGCTCCGCCGCCGCGGGCAGCCGCACGTCCACGACCACTTCGACGCCATCGACGAGTGCTACGACACGTGGCTGCCGGAGCACTACCGCACCCACCTGATCACGCGGAAGACGGTGCCCATGATCCGACGGCTCGGCGCGCTCGGCGGCGCGCCGCGCGGCCTCGACATCGGCTGCGGCCGCGGCTGGTACCTGGGCGAGCTGCGCCAGGCCGGCGCGACGATGGTCGGGCTCGACGCGTCCGAGCGCCAGCTGGTCGCCGCCGCCGAGCACACGCGCGGCGCGGTGCCGTTCGTGCAGGGCACGGTGATGCACCTGCCGTTCGAGGCGGCGAGCTTCGACTTCGCCTACATCATCAACGTCCTGCACCACCTGCCGAGCCCCCAGCACCAGCGCGACGCGCTCGCCGAGATCGCGCGCGTCGTGCGGCCGGGCGGCCTCGTCTTCGTGCACGAGATGAGCATCCGGAACCCGCTCTTCCGTCTCTATCTGAGCTACGTGTTCCCGATGGTGAAGGGCATCGAGGAGGGGACGGAGTACTACCTCGACCCCGATCGCATGCGCGATCTGCCCGGGCTGCGCCCGCAAGCCGTGCACTACTTCACGTTCGTGCCCGACTTCGTGCCCCCCGCGCTGCTGCCGCCGCTCGCCGCCATCGAGCGCCGGCTCGAGGCGAGCCGCTTCGCGCCGTGGGCGGCGCACTTCCTGGCGGTGTTCGCGCGCGAGCCGTGACGCGATGACGGATCGCGCGCCCGACTCCGCGCCGCGCCGCGCCGCGGGCGACTGGCGCCCCGCGGCGCTCGTCGGCGTGCTCGTGACCGCGGCGGTCCTCGCCTCGTGGCGCTGGCGCTTCCTCGAGCACGGCGTCCACCCGCCCGTCGACCTGTACCTCTACTTCTACCCGCAGTACGAGGCGTTCTACGGGCGTCTGGCGCGCGGCGAGCTCGCGCTGTGGAACCCGTGGCAGCTGTGCGGCATCCCGTGGGTCGCGACGCTCCAGGGCGGCTTCTTCTACCCGGGCCATCTCCTCTTCCTCCTGCTGCCCGTGAACCGCGCCCTCGAGATCTCGCAGGGGCTGCACCTCGTCGTGGTCGCGCTCGCGATGGCGGCGTTCGTGCGCCGGCTCGGCCTCTCGTGGACGGCGGCGGTGCTCGGCACCGTCCTCTACACCTTGCGCGGATTCGTCCCGCTCAACCTGGCGCCCAACAACTACGTCGACACCGCCACGTGGATCCCCGTCGGCGCCATCGCCGTGCTGGCGCTGGCGCGCGGCGCCGGGGCGGGCGCCGTGGCGATGCTCGCCGCATCGACGGGGCTGAGCTTCCTCGGCGGCTATCCGCAGCCGACGATCTACGCGTTCTACACGTGGGGCACGCTGCTGCTGGTGCTCCTCCTGCAGGACGGCGCGCCGCTCCGGCGCTGGCTCACCAGCGGCGCGCTGTTCGCCGGCGGCGTCACGCTCGGCGCGCTCGCCGCCGCCGCGCAGCTCGCGCCCACCTACGAGCTCGTGCAGAGCGGCCGGCATCTCGCCCTGCCCGTCGAGGTCCTGTCGCCGTTCGGCACACTCTCGCCCGCGATGCTGATCCTCGGCGGCGCGCTCGCCGGCGGCCCGTTCACCTACGGCGTGACCGCGCTCGCGCTCGCCGCCACCGCCCTCCTGACGCCCCGCCGTCGCGCGATCGCGCTCTGGGCGGTCGGCATGTCCGTCCTGACCGCGCTCCTGGCGCTCGGCCCGAACGGTCCGATCTTCTGGCTGTACCAGCGCCTGCCGTTCCTCGGCATGTTCCGCTTCCCGGACCGCATCATCGCCGTCACCGACTTCACCGTGGCCGTCGCGGCGGCGATCGGGCTCGACGCCGTCGCCGGCGCACGCCGCCCGGGCGGCACCCGGCCGGTCGTCCCCATCGTGGCGCTCGTGGCGCTCGGAGCGCTCGTGGCGCTCGCCGCGCGCGGCTGGGCACCGCCCGACCGCATGACGCAGGTCTACGCGGTCGGCCTCGCCGCGGCGGCCGTCCTGGCCATGCGCGCCGGCGTCGCGCGGGTGGCGCCGGCGATCGTCGCCGCCGCGCTGGTGCTCGTGGCGACCACCGACATCTCGCTGTCCCCTTGGCTGCATCGCATGACGTACGGGACCACCGACATGGACGCGTGGGCGAAGTACGAGCCCATGTACCGCGCCGTCGCCGAGCGCGCCGGCTCGGGCCGCGTCTGGTTCTACGGCGACATGACGATCCTGCCCGAGTTCGCACAGAAGCTCGCGACGCGGTTCGGCCTCCGCGCCATCGACGACTACGAGCCGCTGAACCCGGGACGGCACGACGAGTACTTCACGTACTTCACCGAGGGCACGCCCATGGCGCAGCGCTTTCCCTGGCTGTTCGCCGGCAGCATCACCACCCTGAAGCCGCCGCCCGGTGCCGCGCCGCCGGCCGCGCGCCGCCGCCTGCTCGACCTGGCCGGGCTGCGCGTCGTCGTGATGCCGCAGGCGTATCTCGCGTCCCACCCGGAGGCCGACGCCTTCGTGCGCGACGCCGGCCTCGTCCCGCTCGGCATCGAGCAGCCGCCGTTCGCGCTCTTCGCGAACCCGCACGCCGTGCCGCGCGCCTTCGTCACCTACGCGGCGCGCCCGGCGCCGCCGACGGCCGAGCTCCTCGCGGCGATCGCCCGCGACGACTTCGATCCGCTGGCGGGCAGCTGGGTCGACGGCGAGACGGGCCTGCCGCCGGACGCGCACGGCGCGCCCGGCCATCCGGCGCGGATCGTCGAGGACGGCGAGCGCGTCGTCGAGATCGAAGCGACGCTCGAGCGGCCGGGGCTGGTCGTGCTGGGCGACGCGTTCTATCCCGGCTGGTACGCGACGCTCGACGGCACGCCGGTGGACATCCTGCCGACGAACCACCTCTTCCGCGGCGTCGTGGCACCGGCGGGGACGCATCGCATCCGCTTCGAGTACCGGCCGTGGAGCGTCCGCCTCGGCATCGCCGCCAGCGCGGTCGGCTGGACCGCCATCGCCGTGCTCGCGTGGCGCTCGCGCCGCCGCCGGCTTGCCACGCCCGGGGAAACGTAGGATGGGACTCGCGCCCGACGGCGCCTCCCGATGACGTCCGCATCGCCACGCACGGCCCTTTCCGTGGTCGTGCCCGCCTTCAACGAGGGGCCGCGCATCGGAGCGACCCTGTCACGCATCCGCACCTACCTCGCCGCGCGGGCGACGTCGTCGGAGATCCTGGTCGTCGACGACGGCTCCGCCGACGACACGGCGGCGCGGGCCGCGGACGCGCTCGGCGACGCGGGCCGGGTGCTGCGCCACGAGCGCAACTTCGGCAAAGGCGCGGCGGTGCGCACGGGCATGTTGGCGGCGCGCGGCGATCGCCGGCTCTTCACCGACGCGGACCTCTCCACGCCGATCGAAGAGATCGAGAAGCTCGAGCGGGCCATGGACGCCGGCGCCGCGATCGCGATCGGGTCGCGCGCGCTCGACCGCTCGCTGCTCGAGGTGCACCAGCCCGCGCTGCGCGAGACCGCGGGGCGCCTCTTCAATCTCGTCGTGCGGCTCGTCGCGGTGCCCGGCATCCGCGACACCCAGTGCGGCTTCAAGCTCTTCCGGGCCGACGTGGTCGAGCCGCTGTTCGGCCCGAGCCGCGTCCAGGGCTTCGGGTTCGACGTCGAGGTGCTCGCGCTCGCGCGGCGGCGCGGCCTGCCGATCGCGGAGATCGGCGTGCGCTGGCGGAACGGCCCCGTGACCCGCGTCACCCTCGCCGGCGGCGCCGCGGCGTTCCTCGATCCCCTGCGCGTCCGCCTCCGGCTCCTCGCCGGCCGCTATCGGGATCGCTGATCGGCCCGACCCCATGTGGGGTGCGCCGTCGCTCGGGGCTGACAACGGAACCCGGCCGGTGCTAGGCTTCCCCCCGGCACCCGCATGCGTATCGCCCCCTACGTCGCCCTCGCCGCGCGCGCCACGGAAGCGAACTTCCGGCGCCCGAGCTTCCCGTACAAGCTGACCTTCTGCTTGACCTTCTGGTGCAACTACAAGTGCACCACCTGCAACATCTGGAAGCTCAAGCCGCGCGACGAGCTGACCCACGACGAGATCAAGCAGATCTTCGCGAAGGCGGGCCGCTTCCTCTGGATCGACCTGACGGGCGGCGAGGTGTGGCTGCGGAAGGACTTCGTCGGCATCGCCGAGACGGTCATCACGAGCTGCCCGAACCTGCTCCTCCTGCACTTCCCGACCAACGGCTACCTCACCGACAAGATCGTCGAGGGCACGAAAGAGATCCGGAAGATGGGCGGCGAGAAGCTCATCATCACGGTCTCGACCGACGGCGACGAGGCGATGAACGACGAGGTGCGCGGCATCGAGGGCGGCTGGCGCCGCCAGCTCGAGACGTTCCGCCGCCTGCGCGAGATCCCGGGCGTCGAGGCGGTGCTCGGCATGACGCTGTCGGCGGCGAACGTCGACCACTTCCCGCAGGCCTTCGCCGCGGTGAAGAAGGAGATCCCGTGGCTCGGCTACGAGGACTTCCACGTCAACATCGTGCACGAGTCGCCGCACTACCTCGGCAACGACGTCCTCCACCTGCGCCGCAACGTCGCGCCGGCGGCGCTCGCGAACGCCGCCGAGGAGTACGGCCGCCTGCGCGGCCGCGCGCTGCATCCCGTCGCGTTCCTCGAGCGCGCGTACCTGAAGCGCGTGCGCCGCTACCTCGAGAGCGGCCAGACGCCGATGCGCTGCCACGCGCTGCGCTCGTCGTGCTTCATCGACTCGTGGGGCAACGTCTACCCGTGCACGATCTACGACAAGAAGGTCGGCAGCCTGCGCGAGGCGAACTACGACCTCGGCGCGATCTGGAACCGCGCGGAGACGCGGGAGCTGCAGGCCGAAATCTGGGAGTCGAACTGCCCGAACTGCTGGACGCCGTGCGAAGCGTACCAGAGCATCCTCGGCAACATCCTGCGCCCGGAGCTGCCGTCGCGCCGCGCGCCCGCCCGCGCGCCCGAGCCGTCCCGCTGATGCGTTTGCCGGCCGCGCCGCGGCCGACTACAAGGCGCCACCGATGAGTCGTCCCGAGCGCGCCTCCGCGCCAGGAGGACGATCGGGCGCGGTGGCGATCGCGCTCGTGCTGCTCGTGCTGCTCGCGGCGGTGCTGCGCATCTGGGGCGCGTCCCAGGGCGGTCCGCTGCTGAACGGCCGCCCCGACGAGCGCGAGATGCTCATCAACACGGGCGGCTTCTCGTCGGGCGACCTGAACCCGCGCTGGAACATCTACCCGAACCTCTTCTGCTGGGTGTACTGGCTGTGGGGCGAGCTGTGGCTCGCGGTCGAGGGCCTGTTCGTCGACGTCCCGGACTACCCGACGCTGCTGGCGAACGACATCACGCGCGTCATGGTGATCGGGCGCATCCTCTCGGCGCTCGTCGGCGCCGCGACCGTCGCCGTGCTCTACCGCGTCGCGCGCGACGTCGGCGGCCGCGGCATGGCGCTGACGGCCGCCCTGCTGCTCGCGGCCAACCACCTGCACGTCCGCGACAGCCACTCGGTGAAGACCGAGAGCTTCCTGGCACTGGGCATCCTCGTCTCGATCTGGTGCCTGTCGCGCTGGGCCACGCAGCGGACGGCGCGCTCGGCGCTCGTCGCCGGCGTCGCCATCGGCGTCACGACCGGCTTCAAGTACAACGGCATCCTGCTGCTCGTCGGCGCCTGGTTCGCCGACCTGCTGTCGTCGCCGCGCGCGGGGCTGCGGCGCCTCTGGCCGAGCGGGCAGCTGGTCGGTATCGGCGCCGCAACCGTCGGCGTCTTCCTGCTGTGCTCGCCGTACCTGATTCTCGACTGGAAGCTCACGGAGGAGACGCTGGGCTTCATGCCCATGGCCGTGTTCGCCAGCCGGCCGTCGCCCGGACCGCCGGCGACCTCGCGCGTCGAGGCGCTCGAGCGCGAGCTCACCATGCGCGCGTTCGGCTATCACGTGCGCGTCTCCCTGCGCCGCGGCGCCGGCCTGCTCGTGGCGCTGCTGACGCCGGTCGCGCTGGTGCTCGCCTTCCGGCGGCCGCGGTCGCCGCTGCTCGTCCTCGCCGCGGCCTTCGCGCTCTTCTACTACGCCGTGATCGGCGTCTCGCAGATCAAGCTCGCCCGCTATCTGACGCCCGTCATCCCGTTGCTCCTCCTGCTGGTCGCCTGGCTGCTCGCGCGGATCGCCGCCGCCCTGCCCCGGCGGTTGCGCACGCCGGGGCTCGCGATCATGGCGCTCGTCGTGACGGCCGAGCCGCTGCACGACTCGATCGCGTACGACCGCATCCTGAGCCGGACCGACACGCGCGTCCTCGCGACGCAGTGGATGACCGAGCACCTGCCGAAGGACGCCGCGGTCGCCCAGCTCGGCACGATCGTGTTCGCGCTCGGCGATCCCGAGCTGCCCCCGGGCATCCGTCGCGTCGAGACGAAGCTCGGCGAGAACGACTTCGCGGGCAAGGGTATCACGCACGTCGTCACCCACGAGCACGTGCTGCCGTTCTCGAAGCTGATCCCGGGCCAGATGAACGCGATCCGGCCGCACCTCCGCCTGCTCGCGACGTTCACGCCCTATCGCGGCGCGCCCGGCGGCGAGTTCGAGGAGCAGGACGCGTACTACGTCCCCTTCTGGGACTTCGACGCCATCGAGCGTCCCGGACCGCTCGTCAACATCTATGCGTGGGAGGACGCGCCGCCGCCCGCGGCGCCCTGACGGAGCGCGCCGTCGTGTGGGAGCGACTCCTGGGCCTGCTGAACCGCGTGCCGGTCGGCGAGCGCCGCGTGCTGGTCGGCGGCATGCCGATCTACGCCGACAGCCTCGACCGTTGGGTCGCCGCGATGGCCTGGCGGCACGGCTGGCTCGCGCGTCGCGAGGCGCTCTTCCGCGACCGCGTGCTGCAGCCCGGCATGGTGACGGTCGACGTCGGCGCGAACCTCGGCTTCCACACGCTCGGCATGGCGCGACGGGTGGGCGCCGCCGGCCGCGTCCACGCGCTCGAGCCCGACCCGGATCACCTGCGCCTGCTGACGCGCGCCGTCCGCGAGTCCGGCGTGACGAACGTCGTGCTGCACGACGCGGCCGCGACCGACGCCACGGGCACCGCGCGTCTCTACCTCGCGGCCGCGAACCGCGGCGACAACCGCCTCGTCGCCGCGGAAGAGTCGCGCGCGTTCGTCGACGTCCGCACCGTGCGCGTCGACGACCTGGTCGCCGCCGAGTCGCGCGTCGACTTCGTCAAGATCGACGCGCAGGGCGCCGAGGTCGAGGTGCTGCGCGGGATGCCGGACACGCTGCGCCGGCCGGGCGTCCAGCTGCTCTGCGAGCTCAGCCCGGGCCTGCTGGCGCGCGCCGGCCACGGCCGCGACGCCTTCTTCGCGCCGCTCCGCGCCGAGGGCTTCGCGCCGCGCCGTCTGGGTCCCGACGGCACCATCGTCGCCACGACCGAGGACGCCGCGTGGGCGGCGGCGGAGGCGGCGGGCCACGACATGATCGTGCTCACGCGCGACGGCGCGGCGGGATGACGATCAGCGCGACGAGCACCAGCGCGGCCGCCGCCGTCACGCCGAGCCCGAGGCGCACGGCACGCGGCGCGTAGGCGAACGTGATCGTGTGCCGGCCCGCCGGCACGAACACCGCGCGGAACGCGTGGTCGGCGATCAGGATCGGCACCGGCGTCCCGTCGACGTCGGCGTGCCAGCCCGGGTAGGCCGGGTCGCCGAGCACGAGCAGCGCGGGCGCCGCGACGCTGGCCTCGATCACGACGCGCTCCGCCTCGTCGGCGACGATGCGCACCGACTCCGTCCTGTCGCCGGGCACCTCGCCGAGCGGCGGATGCGTGCTGCCCTCGTCGAGGACGACCACCTCCGGGCGGCCCCACGGATGCGCCAGCACCGCGGCGAGCGACCCGCCGTCGCCGCCCGGCGCCACCTCCGAGCGGTGGACGAGGCGCGCGCGCGGCCACGACACCGGCGCGCGCAGCAGGACGTCGCCGCCCGGCAGCGTACCGATGCGGGTGAAGCCGACGTGCTCGAGCGGTCCCGCGCGGCGCGGATCGATGCCGACCACGGTGATGCCGAGCAGCGCCGCCAGCCCCGGCCGCTCGGACAGCTGCTGCCAGTCGCGGTTCCGGAAGATGCCCAGGTTGTCGTAGAGGCCGCCCGGCGTGAACAGGTGCACCATGCGCCGCGGCAGCACCGACGGCTCGTGCCCCTGGATGATGCGCACGCCGTAGCGCAGGGCGTTCCCCGCGCGGCCGTCGCGCTCCGAGAGCGCGCGGCCCTCGCCGGCGGCTTCGGCGAGGAGCCGGGCGCGCTCCGCCGGCTCGGGCACCTCGGGCACGCGGTAGCCGGCGTTCCCCGGCGAGAACGCCGGCAGCGTCGCCGGCGCGCGCCGGATCGCCACGAGGGCGTCGCCCGTCGCGACGATCGCCAAGAGGACGCCGCCGACGCGCAGCCAGCCGCGCCGCGCCGACGTCGTCGCCGCGATGCCCGCGGCGGCGAGGAGGGCCAGGAACAGCGCGACGCCGCCGCTCCAACCGAACGGGAAGCGCACGCCGTCCCACGGCGGCAGCAGGTAGAGCCAGGCGAACGGCCGGTTCAGCGCAAACACCGACCACACGAACGCCGCCGTCCACGCCAGCCGTCGCCGATCGCGCCGCGCGATGCCGTAGCCGACGGCGATCAGTGCGAACGCCGTCGCCGCGAGGCCCCAGGTCTTCCCCACCGCATACGCGAGCTGCGAGGGCGCGAACACCGAGAACAGCATCCGCAGCGTCTCCTTGAGCTGCAGCTCCTCGGTGCGGATGCTTTCGGCGGCCACCTCGAGCGTCGGCAGCAGCTGCACGGCGGCGAGCGCCGCGCCGAGCGCCAGCCCGCCCACGGCGACCGCGACCCGTCGCGGCAACGTGCCGGCGTCCGCGACGAGGGCGATCACCCCGAGCAGGACGGCGAAGTCGAGCGGGAAGTCGGGATAGCCCGCCACCCACTGCAGCGCGGACGCCACCGCGACGCCGGCGGTCCAGCGCAGCGTCGCGCCCGTCATCGCACGCTGCCAGCAGACGAGCACCCACGGCGACCACGCCATCGCCGCGAGGAACGACGGATGGTCGACGCCCGCCTCGAGCGGCCCGCGGAACAACGCCGCGACGGCGATCAGCGTCGCGACGAAAGCGACCATGCGTCCGAGCCCGTGGAGCCGCAGCAGGGTCGCGATGCCCGTGCCGAGGATCGCCACGTGCAGCGTGTAGAGCGTCTGCAGCGCGGCCCACGGCGACAGCACGGCGAACAGCACGAGGACCGGCGGATAGAGGCTGCCGGTCTGCCCGAGCCCGAGCACCGGCGTGCCGCCGAACTGCCACGGCTGCCACAGCGGGATGCGGCCCTCCTGCCAGAGCGCGCGCGACACGTACTCGTACCACGGCAGGAACATGCCGTGCAGGTCGCCGCTGTTGACCTGCACCCACAGCGATCCGCCGGCGAGCCAGGCGACGAGAAACGCGGCGGCCGCGGCGAGGCCCACGCCGGCGTCGCGCATCATGCCCGCCTCCACGCGAGGACGAGCGCCGCGAGCGTCCCGATCGCCGCGGCGGCCAGGCCCCCGAGCGCCGAGAGCGGCGCGTAGCGGAAGCGCACCTCGTGTCGGCCCGCGGGCAACGCGACGCCGCGGAACGCGTAGTCCGCGCGCACGATGGGCGCCGGCGCACCGTCCACCGTCGCCGTCCAGCCCGGGTAGAACGTGTCGCCGAGGACGAGGAGCCCGTCCGCCGCGAGCGTCGCCTCCACCACGACGCGCTCCGGCCGATCGTCCACGATCCGCACGGTCTCCGTCGCACCGGGGGGCGGCACCGCGACACGCGGCGCCTCCGCCGACGCCACGACCGCGGTGCCGGCGACGTCGCGCTCCGGCGCGATCGTCCGGCGAAAGGCGTCGTCGTCGTCGGACGCCTCGACCAGCCGGTGCACGACACGCGCGCGCGGCACCGCCGGGCGCACGCGCGCCACCGTGATCGGCGAGACGTCGCCCGCCACGGCGAAGCCCGCGGCGTCGAGCGGCGTCGGCCCGCGTGGCACGACGACGAGGCCCACGCCGAGGAGCGCCGCCACGTGTGGGTGCGCCGCCATCGCCGCCTGGACGTGCTCGCGCGGCCACGCGCCCTCCTTGAGCTGCAGCACCTCGAGCAGCCGCACCACGCGCGCCGGCGGCAGCGAGGGATCGTAGCCGGCGGCCGAGCGCAGCCGATGGCGGAGCAGCCCGCCCTCGGCGTCGCGCCCGAGGATCACGCGCGGCGCCTCGGGATGCGCGTCGAGCAGCGCGCGCACCGCCGCCGCCCGCGCGGCCTCGCCCGCGTAGTCGACGCCCGCGAACGGCATTGCGCGCGGCGCCAGGGTGAGCGTGCGCGCCGCATGGCCGGCGGCGACGAGCGCCAGGACCACGGCGACGGCGCGCACCGCGCGCGCGCGCGCCGCAAGCGCGGCGGTGAGACCCGCCGCCGCGAGCGCCCCCATGAAGAACGGTCCGAGGTGGCCCCACGCGGCGGGATTGCGGACGTCGGAGAACGGCGGCAGGCGGTAGAGCAGATCGAACGGCGGGGTGAGCGCGAACAGCGCCCAGACCAGCGCCGCGGTCCAGGCCAGCCGGTCGCGCGCCACGCGCAGCACGCCGAGAACGATGCCGGCGACGGCGAGCAGCATCGCGGCGACGCCGTGCCGCATGTCGAGCCACCACACGAGCCAGCCGGCCGACTGCACCGCATAGCCCGAGCGCAGCACGGCGAAGTACCACGGGTCCTGGCCGCGCGGGCTCTCGTGGACGGTCTCGGCGAGCGTCAGGATCTGCGGCGCGCCGATCAGCACGCCGAGCGCCATGCCCGCGGCGAGCAGCGCCAGGCGGCGGCCGAGCGAGCCGTACGGCGCGATCAGCGCGACGAGGCCGAGCAGCACGGCGGTGTCGATCGGGAAATCGGGATAGGCGGCGAGCCACTGCATGCCCGCGGCGAGGCCGAACCAGCCGAGCCACGGCCGCGCGCCGTCGCGTACGGCGCGCTCCCAGCAGAGCAGCATCGGCGGCAGCCAGACGAGGCTCGCGAGGAAGCTCGGATGGTCGATGCCCGCGGCGGCGCCGCCCGTGAAGAGCCCGCCGAGCGTGACGAGCACCGCGAGCGCCGCCGCGGGCCGCCCGATCGCGTGCATGCCGAGGTACGCGATCGTCCCCCACGCGAGGCCGAAGACGTGCAACGTCCAGAACGCCTGCAACGCCGGCCATGGCGGCAGCACCCCGAAGACCGGCCACGCGAAGGGATAGAGGACGCCGCCCTGACCGGAGCCCAGGAGCGCGTTGCCGCAGAACTCCCACGGATTCCACAGCGGCAGGCGGCCGCTGGCGTAGGCGCGCGCCGCCTCCTGGTACTTCGCGACGTGCAGCCCGTGCAGGTCGCCGCCGCTCATGCGTCCGCCGATGCCGCCCGCCGCGAGCACGAGCGCCACGGCGAGCGCGGTGACGCCGGCGGCCGCGCGAGCGTCGAGCGCCCACGAGCGGGCGGGCATCAGGCCGGCGCGGCGATCGCCAGCATCTCGCCGACGGGCACCTGCCACGGACGCTCGCGCAGCGACGCGGGCAGGAGCCGCGCGGGCAGGTCCGCGAGACGCGCGAGCCAGGGATTGCGGTCGCGCAGCGCCCCGATCGCGTAGCCGATCGTCAGGACCTTGTACGTCGTGGCGATGTCGCGCACGGCGAAGCCGTTGCGCACGAGCAGGCGGCGGAGGATGTCGGCGTCGAAGTAGTGGAGGTGATCGGGCGCGATGAAGTACCAGTGCCGGCCCATCGCGCGCGCGTGGATGCTGCCGAGGTTCGGCACGGTGATCGCGAGGATGCCGCCCGGCGCCAGCCACCCGCGCGCGTGCTGGAGCAGGACGGCCGGATCGCGCAGGTGCTCGACGACGTCGAACGCGGTGATGACGTCGTACGGCTGCTCGACGACGAAGTCCTCGACGGTGCTCTGATGGACCGCGAGCCCCTGTGCGCGCGCGGCCGCGACCGCGTCCGGCGCGAACTCGACGCCCTCGGCCACGCCGCCGCCGCGCGCCGCGAGCCAGTCGCCGGCGGCGGCGACGAAGGCGCCCGTCGACGCCCCGAGGTCGAGCCAGCGCCGCGCCTGCGGATGTGCGCGAGCCACCTGCGCCAACCGGAGATCGGCGATCGCGCGCCGGATGCCCGTCGCGCTGGCGAAGTAGGCGTACTCGCCACTGCGGTACGCGTCGGCGTACGCGCCGGCGAGGTCCGCCACCTGCGGGTTCTGGCGCAGCAGGCCGCATGCGTCGCAGCGCTCGAAGCGACAGTCGCGCTTCTCGAACGCGAACTGGAACGCGTTCGCCCCACACGCCGGACACGGCGCGGTGACCCGCATCGCGCCGGCGTCGCGGCCCCCGGTGGCCGGCGGCGAGGCCGTGGCCGTGCCCGGCCGCGACGTGCTCATAGACGGCAACCCCTACCATCGCGTCGCGTCCGGTCGCAACGCGAGGTGTGACGCTCGTCGGTCCGCCGTGCTAGGAGCGCCAGCCGATGCTCCGCGACAGGACGACCGCCAACGCCATCCCGCTCTGGCTCGCCGCGGTCGGCGCCGCCGTCGCCTACGCGCTCGCCACCGTCGCGGTCACCTGGCCCGTCTTCCGCCACCCCGCGTCCACCGTGCTGGACACCATGTCGCTGTACGGCGACGCGTGGACGCTGGTCCAGCGCGACATCAACCTCACCATGTGGATCCTCGCGTGGGACACGCACGCGCTGACCACGCATCCCACCACCCTCTTCCATGCGAACGCGTTCTACCCGGCGCCCTGGGTGCTGGCGACGTCCGAGCACATGCTCGGCAACGTGCCGTGGTTCGGCCCGGTGTACTTCGCGACCGGGAATCCGATCCTCGCCCATCAGGTGACGCTGCTCGCGAGCTTCGTCGTCGCGGGGCTCACGATGGCCGCCTGGGTGCTCTACTGGACCGGCGACCGCACGGCCGCGTTCTTCGCCGGGCTCGCCTACGCGATCGCGCCCTATCGCCTCTGGCAGCTCGGCAACCTGCACGTCATCGCCATCCAGTACCTGCCGCTGATCCCGCTCGGCGTCGACGGCATCGTCGACCGCCGCCGCCCGCGCCTGGCCACGTTCCTCTGCTGGCTCGGGCTCGTCGCCTCGACGCTGTGCTCCTACTACGTCGGCTACGCGGCGTTCGTGCTGGCCGGCGTGTACGGCGTGGCACGCCTCGCGTCGGCGCGTCCGGCCGTCGGGCGCGCGGTCCTGCGGCTCGGCATCGCCGGCGGGCTGGCCGCGGTCGTGCTCGGCCTCGTGACGATTCCCTACGTCCTCCTCCAGCGCAGCGGCGCCCTGCCCGACCACACGCAGGACAGCTTCAACTCGCTGGCGTTCTGGGCGGTGCTCAAGTTCGGCGTGCAGGGGCTGCTCGGCTGGTTCGTGCTGCCGCGCCGCGACGGCATCCCGCAGTACCTGACCGTGACCGCGATGCTGTTCGCGCTGATCGCACTGGGGTTGCATCGCCGCGCGCCGCGCGGCGCGCTCGTCGCGACGGCGCTGACGGGCGTCGTGCTGTTCTTCGGCCCGTCGGTGCCGAACCCGTGGTCGCCGGGCTCGGGCATCCCGCTGCCGTACAAGCTCCTCGCCGCCGTCGTGCCCGGCTTCTCGGCCATGCGTGCCCCGCAGCGCTTCGGCTGCCTCACGACGCTCGCCGTCGTGGCGCTCGCCGGGCTCGGGCTCGCCGCCGTGCGCGCACGGCTCGCGCGCGACGGCCGCACGCGGATCGCCGCCCTGCTGCCGCTCGTGCTGGCGGCGACGCTGGTCATGGAGGTGCGGCCGCGCGGGCTGGCGGCGCTGACGGTCCCCGCCGTGGGCTCGACGCCCGGCGCCGCGCAGTACCTGCGCGCGCACGGCGACGGCGGCGCGGTGCTGAACCTGCCGTTCAACCGCCACGAGCTGCACCGCGAGAGCGGCTACCTCTTCGAGAGCATCTTCCACTGGTTGCCCATCGTGAACGGCTACGCCGCCTATCCGCCGAAGGCGTACGTCGAGGTCGGCGACGTCGCGCTGGGCATGCCGAAGCCCGAAGCGCTGCAGGCCATCCTCGAGCGCGTCGACGTCCGCTGGGTGCTCCTGCACCTGCACGGGATCCCGCCGCTGTGGCGTCCCGCGTGGCGCGCGCCGCTGGACGCGGCGCTGGTGCGCGTCGGCGAGTGGCCGGATGCGGTGCTGTACGAGGTGCCGAAGCGTCACTGAGCCGGACGGCGCACCACCGCCGCGACGGACAGGCCGACGGGCAGCCGCCAGCCGCGGCGGATGGCCGCCGCCTCCAGGCGATAGGTCGCGAGCAGCGGGCCGTTCACGAGCGGGCCGTGTCCCTGGAAGTCGGTCGCGCCGCCGCCGTCACGGCGCAGGCGGGCGAGCACGCCGCGCACGACGACGGCGGGCGGGAACGCGACGACGTTCGTGTACGTCAGCCGGTCGACGACGAGGTCGGCCTCGACGAGCACGCGCCGCAGCCGCCCGGCGGTGTAGCGCCGGACGTGCTGCAGGACCTCGTCGTGCCCGCTCCACAGGAACTGGAACGCGGGGACGCTCACCAGCAGCGTGCCGCCCGGCCGCAGCAGCGCGCGCACGCCGCCGAGGAGCGCCGCCTCGTCGGCGAAGTGCTCGAGCACGTCGAGCATCGTGACGACGTCGAAGCTCGCGGGCGCGAACGGCAGGCGGTCGCCGTCGGCGCACGCGAGGTGCACGATGCCGCGCCGCCGGCAGTAGCCGAGCGCCGTCGGCGAGCGATCGACGCCCACCGCCACCGCCGTGCCGGCGAGCGCCGACAGCACGCCGCCGGTGCCGCAGCCGACGTCGAGCACGCGCCGCCCGCGCAGGTCGACGGACGACAGCAGCGCCTCCACGAGGAGCCGCTTGCCGAGGAACCACCAGTGGCGGTCCTCGAGCGCGTACATCTCGTGGATGGACGCGTCATCCATCGCGCAGCCGTGGCGTGGCGACGGTGACGACGCCCGCGGGACGGGGCGCGGGTGCCGCGCCGGTCGCATAGCGGCCCGTGACCCGATTGCGGACGATGCGCCCGATGCCGACCGCGGAGCGGATCGCGTCGCGGCCGCGGCGCACCTTGGTGCCTTCCACGTCCCGCCACAGGACGGGCACCTCGACGAGCGTGAAGCCGAGCCGGCGCGCCAGGTAGAGCGCCTCCGCGTCGAAGCTCCAGTCGTCGAGCGTGACCCGCGAGAAGATCGCCTGCGCCGCAGGACGCGTGAAGAGCTTGAAGCCGCACGTCGCGTCGGACACGGCGACCACGAACGTGCGGACCAGGCTGGTGAAGGCGCGCCCCATCGCCTCGCGCAGCCACGGCTGGTGCACCTCGATGGCGGCGCCCGGCATCTTCCGCGAGCCGATGACGACGGCCGGCCCGGCGTCCATCGCGGCGGACAGCTTCGCCAGCTCGGCGATCGGCGTGGAGAGGTCCGCGTCCGTCATGAGGACGCGCGCGCCGCGCGCATGCAGCATGCCGACGCGGACCGCGAACCCCTTGCCGCGGTTCGGCGTCGAGGCCAGCAGCGTCAGCGGCGTCAGCAGCGTCGCCGCCACCTCCGTGACGACCTGCCGCGTGTCGTCCGTGCTGCCGTCGTCCACGACGACGATGTCGCTCCCGGGGTGCATCCGATGGAGATACGCGTCGACGGCCCGCAGCGGCTCGGCGATGCGCCGGGCCTCGTCGTGCGCGGGGATGACGACGGTCAGGGACGGGTCGGACATGACGCGGGGCTGGGCCATACCATACCGGGATCGACGTCCGGAACCGCCGTCAGTGCGCGTCGACGTAGCCGAGCGCGCGGAGGGCCTCGTCGCGCCGGCGCCGGTCCTCGTCGCCGAGCCCCTTCGCCGGGCCCGGCGCCGGCGCGACCGCCCCGGCAGGCTGCGGCGGCATCGCGGTCGCCCGGCCGACGAGGTAGCGCGTCACCGCGGGGTGCGCCGCGCTCACGTCGCGGGTCTCGCCGGGATCGCTCGGGAGGTGGTAGAGCGCGGGCCCTTTCTCCCGGTCCAGGATCAGCTTCCACGGCCCCTCGCGCGCGTACCAGCCGACCGTCGCCCACGTCATGCCGCGCACGAGCTCGCCGGTGGCACCCGGCGGCTGCGCCGTCGACGCCGGCGACAGCCAGCTCCGCCCGACGAAGCTCGGCGGCACCGGGAGCCCGGCCAGTGCGAGGAGCGTCGGCGCCACGTCGAGCAGGCTCACGACCTCGTCGACGCGGACGCCGCCCGTGAGCCCCGGCACCCAGAGCACGAGCGGCACGCGCACCAGCTCGTTCCACAAGGACCGCCCGTGGAAGATCTCCTTGCGGTCGCCGAGCGGCTCGCCATGGTCCGAGGTGACCACGACGATCGTGTCGCCGGCGAGCCCGCGCGCCGCGAGGGCGTCGAGCAGCCGGCCGAGCTCGTGGTCGGCGTAGGCCACGGCGCCGTCGTAGCGATCGGGGCTCAGGTTCTGGAGACGCTCGAAGAAGACGCGCGCCGCCTCGGGGTCGATCGAGGAGCGGATGGCCGGCGGCACCGCCTCCGGCTTCGCCGCCGCGGGCGTCACGAAGCGATCGCGGAACGGCTCCGGCGCAGCGTACGGGAAGTGGACGTCCATCGACTGGAGATAGAGGAAGAAGGGCGCGTCGCGATGCGCGTCCACCCAGGCCAGCGCGCGCTCGCGCAGCTCGCCCGCCGTCGCCTTGCCGAGCCCGTCGGGCGTGACCTTGCCGACGAGCTCGTACGCGTCGAAGCCGCGGCCGTATCCGCTCGCGGTCGTGCAGAGCAGGTTCGCCTGGAAGGCCGCGGTCGCGTAGCCGCCGGCCTTGAACGCCTCGGCGAGCGTCGCGCGGGCGGCGCCCGCCGGGTCCATCACCCCGCGCATCTCCGACGCCCGCCGCGACGCCAGCAGCGCCGTCACGGACGGCGCGGTGAACGACCCCGCGGCGTACGCCTGCTCGAAGACGAAGGCGCTGCCGGCGCGCCGCTCGAGCTCCGGGGACGTCCGCCGGCCGTAGCCGTACAACGACATGCGGTCGGTGCGCAGCGTGTCGACGACGTAGAGGATCACGTTCGGACGGCGTCCGCCGGCTGCCGGCCGGCGCGGGAGGATGGCCGGGACGGGCGTCGCCTCACCGACGATCCGCGGCGCGACCAGCACCGTCCGTCCCCCGTCGGGCACCGCGAGCCGCAGCGCGGCGATCCCGTCGTCCGTCGCCGGCAGCGGGACCCGCCACTCGCCGTCCGTGCCGGCCTCGGGCACGAGCGGCGTCGCCGCGCCGTCGACGACCGCGGACAGCGCCACGGCCGCGGGGGGCTCGTCCGCCGGCAGGCGATAGCGCAGCTCGGCGTCCGACGGGAGCCGCACATAGATATCCAGCTCACCACCCGTCGCGCGCACCAGGCGGCGCTCGGCGCCCTCGCCCTGGACGCGCACGGGGACCACCTGGCCGCCGCTGAAGCCCGCCCGGAGCGTCGTCAGGTCCTGTGACACCGGCACCGCCGCGGGCCGGCACGCCGCGCAGCAGAGCAGGATCCCCAGGGCGCGAACGGCCGCGGACGAGCGGAGCATCCGGCGATCCTAACCAGCACGCCGGTGGTCCGCCATCGACGGTGGTGCGGCTCGACAACGGACCGCCGCGCAGAGTAGTGTCCGCGCCCTGCATGCCCAGCCGCCGTCCGTATTTCGAGATCTTCCTGCTCTCGCTCGCCGTCCTGCTCCTCGAGGTGAGCTACACGCGGATCTTCTCCTACAAGCTGGTCTACTTCTTCACCTACCTCATCATCGGCATATCGCTGCTCGGCCTCGGCGCGGGCGGCGTGGCGGTCGCGATGATTCCCCGCCTGCGCCGCGCGGGCATCGCGAGCATTCCGTACTGTGCGCTCGTCGGCGCCGCGGGGGTGCTGATCGGCTACGTCGCCGTCTCGCAGATCCAGCTGAACGCCTTCGACCTCGTCGACGCCATCACCAAAGGGAATCGCGAGATCACCCTGACCGAGGGCGCGAAGCTGCTCGCGATCTGCTTCTCGCTCTTCGTGCCGTATCTCGCCGCGGGCATCGGCGTCGCGGTGATCTTCGCGACGGGCGCCTCGGCGATCAACCGGCTCTACTTCGTCGATCTCCTCGGCGCGGGACTCGCCTGCGCTCTCGCCGTGCCGCTGATGGCCACCATCTCGCCGCCCGGCTGCGTGTTCCTCGGCGGCGCCGCCGTCGCGCTCGCCGGCATGCGGCTCGCGTCGTCCGCGACGCGCGCCGTGCTCGGCGTCCTGGCCGTCGTGCTGTTCGTCGGCGCGGTCCAGCCCGGGCTGCTGCCCGACCCGGTGCCCGACAAGGTCAAGACGATGAGCCCGCAGAAGAAGACGGGCACCGTCGCCTTCTCCAAGTGGAGCCCCGTGTTCCGCGTCGACGTCGTCGACAACATGTTCGGCACGACCGACGTGAAGGTGCTGAGCCACGACGGCATGTGGGGCTCGGTGCTGCCGCACTGGGACGGCAAGCCGGAGTCGTGGAGCCGCTACGACGAGGACGTCCGCTCCTACCCGTTCCGCATGCTCGGCCCGAAGGCGCGCGTCGCCATCATCGGCGCCGCCGGCGGCAACGAGATCATGGCGTCGCTCTACTACGACGCCGCGGCGGTCACCGCGATCGAGCTGAACCCCGTCACCGTGTCGCTGCTGACGTCGGTCTTCCCCGACTGGGTCGGCAACATCACGCGCGACCCGCGCGTCGAGCTGGTGAACGCCGAGGGCCGCTCCTTCCTGATGAGCCGGCAGGACAAGTGGGACGTCATCTGGTTCGTCGCGCCCGACAGCTACGCGGCCATGAACGCCGCCACGTCGGGCGCCTACGTGCTCTCGGAGAGCTATCTCTACACGGTCGAGATGATCACCGAGAGCCTCGAGCATCTGTCCGACCGCGGCATCATCGTCACGCAGTTCGGCGAGGGCGACTTCGAGCACAAGCCGAACCGCACGGCGCGCTACCTCTCGACGGCGCGCGAGGCCTTCCGGCGCCTCGGCGTCGAGGACTTCGAGAAGCACGTGCTGGTGAGCAGCGCGCCCGGCTTCGTCTTCACGACGTCGACGATTCTCCTCAAGCGCGCGCCGTTCACGCCCGAGGAGGTCGCGCGCTTCGACGCGACGACGAAGACGTTCGACGGCGCCACCGTCCGCCACCTGCCCGGCGGCCCTCCCGGCGAGCACCCCGTCGACAAGGTCATCGACCTGCCGCCCGACCAGCTCGCCGACTGGTACGCGAACCACGAGTACGACCTGCGTCCGGTCACCGACGACGCGCCGTTCTTCTGGCACTTCATGTCGTTCCGCGACGCGCTCCGCCCGCAGCCGAAGGTCGGCCTCTACTCGACCGAGGAAGGCATGGGCGAGCGCCTGCTGATGATCCTGCTCGTCGTCGCGATCATCCTCGCGACGCTCTTCCTGCTGGCCCCGCTGCTGCTCCAGCGCTCGCTGTGGCGCACGATCCCGTACAAGCCGAACGCGGCGCTGTACTTCGCGGGCCTCGGCCTCGGCTTCATGTTCATCGAGGTACCGCTGATCCAGCACCTGACGTTGTTCCTCGGCTATCCGACGTACTCGCTCACCGTCACGCTGTTCGCGATCCTGCTGTCGACCGGGGCCGGCAGCTTCCTCAGCGAGAGCGTCCGCCTCCCTCGGCGCCAGTTCGCCCTGCTGCTCGGCGCGGCGCTCGTGGCACTCGTGCTCACGTACCAGCTCGCGCTGGGCCCGCTCCTCGCGCGCGGCGTAGGCTGGCCGTTTCCCGTGCGCGTCCTGCTGGCCGTCGTGCTGCTCTTCCCGCTCGGGCTCTGCCTGGGCGCCTTCATGCCGCTCGGGCTCCGCACCGTCGCGAGCCTGACGCCGCAATCGGAAGCCTACGTCGCCTGGGCCTGGGCCGTGAACGGGTTCTGCTCGGTCGTCGCGTCGGTCATGTCGACGCTGCTGTCGATGGCCTTCGGCTTCGACACCGTGATGCTGATCGCGCTCGTCCTCTACGGCGTCGCCATCGCCGCGCTCCTCCGCATCCCGGAGGCGGCGCCCGCTCACTCGACGTAGCCGAGCGCCTTCAGCTTCTCCATCCGCTCGGGGTCGACGTCGCCCTGCACCGGCGAGCCGCCGGCGGCGCTCGCCCCGCTGCGGACGAAGGCCGCGATCGCCTCCGCGCCGGTCGTGACGGCCGGCGAGCCCGACGCCAGCGGCGCATGCTCGTCGGGATCGACGGTCCGGTCGAAGCACTGCGTGGAGCCGTCGCCCAGCGTCCCGATGCACGACGTCCGCTCGCGCCGCAGCGCCACGACGTCCACCTCCGCCGCCTCGACGCTCGAGATGGTCTCGCTGAAGACGCCGTCGCGCGCGAACGGCGGCCCGCCGTCGCGGAGCAACGGGACCAGGCTCGTGCCGTCGACGTCGTGCAACGGCGGCAATCCGACCAGGTCGAGGACGGTCGGCGCGACGTCCACCAGCGAGACGGCGGCCGGGACGCGCGTGCCGGCCGGCACCGCCCCCGGCAGCCGCATCATGAGCGGAATGCGCACCGCCTCGTCGTGGAGCTGGAACAGATGCCAGCGCTGGCCGTGCTCCATGAACTCCTCGCCGTGGTCGGACGTGATCACGACGAGCGTGCGCTCGCGCAGCCCGAGCGCCGCGAGGCCGTCGAGGAACAGCGCGACCTCGTCGTCGATGTAGCGGATCTCCTGCTCGTAGCGGAGCTGCTCGACCTCGTCGTGGGTGTCCAGCATCCATGGCGGCTCGAACGCGCTGTCGTACGGCGGCGGCGGCACGTACGGGTAGTGCACCTGGTAGGTGTGCAGGAAGAGGAAGAACGGCTCGTCGCGGTGCTGCGACAGCCACGTCAACCCGGCGTCGAAGATCGCGGCGGCGAATCCATCGGGCCGATGCAGGTCGGCGCTCTTGTTCTCCCGGTAGTAGTCGAAGCCGCGACGGATCCCGAGCTCGGGGACGACGAAGCCGTTCTCGGTGATGGCGGCCGTCGCGTAGCCGGCGCGCTGGAGCGCCTCGGTGAGCGTGGTTCGGTCCGGTGCCAGGTGGGTCAGCGGCGAGCGCACGCCGTGCGATCGGACGTAGAGACCGGTCAGCATGCTCGTGTGCGCCGGCAGCGTGTGCGGCGCGGTCGTGACGGCGTTCTCGAAGATGACGCCGTTGCCGCCCATCTCGGCGTCGAGCCGCGGCGTCGTCGGCCGCTGGGCGCCGCCGCTCGACGTGCTGCGCGCCCGCATCGTATCGAGCGAGATCAGGACGACGCCGAGCGGCAGGTCGCCCGCCGGCGGCGCCAGGAGCGCCGGCTCGGACCACAGCGGCAGCGACGCGGTCATCCTCGCGTCGCCGCCGGCGACCGCGCGGGCGGCGAAGCGGAAGCGCACGGCCTTCCCCGCCAGCGCCGCGAGCGGCACGCGCGGCTCGATCCAGCGGCGGTCCTCGGGGCGCCGCACGGGATCGAGCGTCTGCTCGAAGAGCGGCGTCTCGTGCCCGCCGTCGCCGATCGCGGTGACGGTGAACCGCACCGGCGCGGCGTCCGGGGTCCAGGCGGGCGGCTCGATGCCGAACGCGACCGTGAGCACCGCATCCGGCGGCACCACGACCGGGTCGCTCGTCAGGTCGCGCGACGCGAGCTCCGGCGCCGCGCTCACCGCCGCCCCCATGAACGTCACGCCGGTGCGCTCGTCCACGGGCAGCGGGCCGATCCGGTGCACGCGATCGGGTGCGTCGCCCGGCAGCGCCACCGGCGGGCTCGTCACGACGCGGCCGTCGTCGAGCTTGCGGACGAGGCGGACGAAGTGCCACGGCGTCGACACCGTGTCGGCCGGCGCGGTACAGACCGCGACGGGATCGTCGGCGCGCCACGTGCACGGCGCCGGCGTCCCCGTCACCGACGACAGGGCGGGACGCGGCTCGCCGCCGATCTCGACGTAGGCGCCGCCGGCGAGCCCGGGAGCCAGGGGCGCCACGGACATCGCGGGCGCCAGCCGCGCGACGCGCACGAGGCCGCGCGACGGCGCCGCCGGCTCGGGCGCGGCCGGGGCGTGCGAGACGGCGAGGAGCAGCAGGAGGCTCGGCAGGACGCGGCGCATTCAGGCGAGTCGAAAAACGGTAGCAGCCGGGCTCGTCCGACCGGAAGGGGAAATCGATGCGTCAGTCCGCATAGCCGAGCGCACGCAGCCGTCGCGCGGTCTCCGGATCGACGGGCGCCGCCGCGGTGGCGCCGCCGGCGGACTCGGGGAAGCGCCAGATCCACACCGTCACGGGCGCGCCCGCGACGGGAGTCGACGGCGGTGCGGCGGGCGCCAGGAGCGGCGGCATCTCGACCGGCCGGGCGAAGACGTCGCTCGCCGTGCGCCGGTAGGTGAACGGCACGCTCGGCGGCGCGGCGCCCGCGGCGCCCAGCCGGATCGCGGACGCGGGGAGCGTCCGCCCGTCGACGCGCACGTCGAACGTGAGGCCGGGATCGCTGCCGTCCTCCTGCAGCATGCCCTGGTCGAAGCGAAAGCCCACCGGCGCCGTTCCCACGGTGCCGGTCCAGCGCAGCGTCCGCTTCTGCTCGCTCGACACGAGCCGGTCGTCCGCGGCGAGGTCGATGCGGTCGGGGTTGTCCGGCACGCGGCCGCCCTCGTCGCTCGTCACCGTCACCTCGATGGCGTGCGAGGCGCCGTCACCCGCGACGGCGCGCACCTGATAGCCGAGCGTGCGCAGCGGCGCCCGCAGGGCGTCGAGCTCCGCCTGGAGCGCCGCGCGTACGGCGCCGAGCGCCGCGTCGCCGGCGCGGTCGTGACGCTCGCCGGGATCCGCCGCCAGGTCGTACAGCTCGACGCGGCCGTCCTCCACCGTCGTGACGAGCTTGTGCGTCGGCGTGCGGACGGCGAAGCGGTACGGAAAGCGGGGGTTCGCGGCGCGGGCGTGCAGCGACGGCGGCGACGTCTCGGCCGCGCCGCGCACCACCGGCAGCAGGCTGCGCCCCTCGAAGTCCGGAAACACCGGCAGTGTCAGGACGTCGGCGATCGTCGGCACGACGTCGATGGCGCGCACCATGTCGCCGACGACGGTGCCCGCATGCGCCTTCCCGGGCAGCCGCATCAGCAGCGGCACGTGCAGCAGCTCGTCGTAGAGCGACTGGCCGTGGAAGAAGCCGCCGTGGTCCCACAGCTCCTCGCCGTGGTCGGAGCTGACGACGACGAGCGTCCGATCGAGCAGCCCACGCTCCGCGAGTCCCGCGAGCAGCACGCCGATCTGCTCGTCGACGAAGCGGATCGCGCCGTCGTAGAGCGCCTCGACCTGCGCGCGATCGGCCGCGTCGAAGCCGCCGGCCGCGGCCGTCGTCGTGTCCTCGAAGCGGCGGCCGACGTCGCCGTCGTGCGCCGGATCGGCGAAGCGCAGGGCGGCCTCGCCGCGGATCGTGTAGGGCGTGTGCGCGTCGAGGTAGTGCAGATAGAGAGCGAACCGGCGATCGCGATGCGCGTCGATCCAGCGCAGCGCGGCGCGCGTGATCTTGTCGGCGCGCCAGACGCCCGACGTCACCGACGCGAACCCGTCGCGCGCGTAGAGCCGCAGCCAGCCTTCGAGATACGGGTTGTGGACGATCGCTTTCGTGTCGGCCATGCCGCCCTGGACCAGGCTCGACATCAGCGTCGCTCGCGGCGGCGACGGGAACACGCGCGCCGAGAAGAACTGCGGCAACGACGGCACGGTCATCGGCGCGCTCGTGAAGGCCTGCGCGAAGCGGACGCCGTCGCGGGCGAGCGCGTCGAGGGTCGGCGTCGTGTCGCGCGCGTAGCCGTACGCGCCCACGTGGTCGGCGCGGAGCGCGTCGATCGTGATGAACAGCAGGTTCGGGCGCGTCCGCTGGGCCTCGGCGTCGTAGAGCACCGGGCGGCTCACGAGCGCCGACGTGCGATTCACGCCGTTGGGATCGGCGGCCACCGTCAGCCGGAACTGCAGGACGCCCTCCCGGCCCGCGAGGCGCGCCATGTCGACGTCGAGGTCGACCCAGCGCCTGTCGGCGGGGTTGCCGCGCACGTCGAGCACGCGCTCGGCGACGCGCTCGACGGTGCCGTCCGCGTTCTTGAAGTCGACGGTGAAGCGCGTGGGCTCGCTCTGCGGCAGGACGTCGGCGCCGAGGAACTGATCGAGCATCGCGACGCCGACGCGCAGGCGCGCGTGCGGCGGCACGGTGATCGGCGCGTCGAACTGGTTCGGGATCGCGGTCGTGATGGCGGTGCGGTCGCGCCCCCACGCGCGCGCGGGTCCCGCGTGCCAGCTCGGGAACAGCGCGGCCTTCGGCGTCGTGCGGACCGTCTCGATGAGGTCGAGCGCGGCGGCGGGCGCGGCGAGCACCACGACCAGCAGCGCGGCGGCCCGCAGCCGCGTCATCGCCGCCACAGCACCAGCAGATCGAGCGGGCGCTCCATGTCGCGCCCGTGGACCGAGAAATCGTCGGGGCCGACCGTCGGCTGCCCGCCGCCGTCCTTGACGCGCCGGCGGACGAGCTGTGCCAGCACCGGGAAGACGCGCTTCACGACCACCTCGGGCAGCAGGTTGCGAATGCCCAGCGGATCGAGGCGGAGGATCTTCTGGATCTGCGCGCCGCGCGCCGCCTCCCACGCGAGCACACGCTCCGACCCGTGCACGCCCAGCACCTCCGCGCCCGGCAGCACGGGCGCGACGAGCTCCCGCATCTCGGGCGCGGTCCACTCCCGCAGGTGATACGGGTTCTCCGACACCGACATGAGGCGATTCGGCGTCGTGACGACGAGCGTGCCGCCCGGCGCGGTACAGGCCGCGAGGCCGCGCAGGAAGCCGGCGGGGTCGTGCAGGTGCTCGATGACCTGGAAGCTCACGACCAGCTCGAACGTCTCGCCGAGCCGCTCGAGCTGCGTCAGGTCGTACGTGCGGTACTCGAGATTCGGCGCACGGTGCCGGGACTGCGCGATCGCGATCGCCTCCGCCTGGTCGAGCCCGCGCACACGCGCGGCGACCCCCGCCAGCATCGCGGCGCCGTAGCCCTCGCCGCAGCCGGCATCGAGCACGCTGCGCCCGCCCGCGAGCGTGGCGGCGTAGCGGTACGCCGCCAGGTGGCGCTGCATGTCGACGCTGAACTCGTCCGCCTCGCCGCCGGACAGGCGCTCGCCGGTGAACTGCGCATCGGCCATTCGCTGGTCTCCTCTCGGACGGCCGTCAGGACGCCGCCCGCGCCTCCATGCGGCCGAGCGCCTCGGCCGCGAACGCGCGCACCTGGGCATCGCCGTCGCCGGCCAGCGCGGCCAGGCGCGGGCGCGCCGCCGCGTCCTGCAGCATGCCGAGCGCCCAGATGGCCGCCAGCCGCGTCCCCTGGTGCGGATCGTCGAGCAGCGGCAGCAGCGTCGGCGCGAGCGGCACCAGCCGTGCCGCGCCGGCGATCCACGCGCTGGTCTCGCGCTCGAGCGGCTCCTCCGCGCTGAGCCCCTCGGCGAGGCACGCGGCGACCTTCTCGGGGTGCACCGTCGCCATGTCGATCAGGTAGCTCGGCACGGAGTCCTGCACCTCGTGCTTGCGCGTGCCGAGCATCGCCACCAGGTCGCACAGGCGATCGAGCTGGCCGAGCCGCACGAGGCCCTCGGCGGCGACGACGCGCAGGTACGGCCGCTTCTCCTCTTCCTGGAACGTCAGCTCGAAGACGGGGATGGCCTCGCGGTCGTCGAGCATCGCGAGCGCGCGGCCGGCGAACACGCCGACCTGCAGGCGCTGCTTCAGGTCGCCGAGCCACGTGCGGGCCTCGTCGCGCGGCAGGTCCTGGAGGTGCGGGCGCAGCTGCAGCGGCTGCGGCTCGGTGCCGCCGTTGCGGTGCAGGTGGCGCTCGTTCGACTCGCGCAGCGCCAGATAGGTGAGCGCGTTGGCGGCGTCGCCGCGCACACGCCACTGGCCGGTGCGGAAGGTGTCGAGCAGGTAATCGACCGCACGGCCGTCGCCGGCCTCGCCGAGGTTGCGGAGCAGCAGCATCTTGCTCGGCTCGTCGGGCGCGATGGCGTCGGCGAGCGGCTTCACGCCGGCGGCGTCGCCCGCGAGCGCCAGGAACTCGCGCGTCGCGGCGCCGCGGCGCTCGCGATCGGGATCGGCCATCTCGGCGAGCAGCCGGTCGCGGGGCGGCGTCGGCGCGAAGGTCTGGACGATCGGCTCCGACGCCGGCAGATCGCGGCGCACGAGCACGTCGTAGCGGCCGAGCCGCGCGTCGAGCCGATAGTGCTCGCGCAACCAGTCGCGCAGGATGAAGTAGTACGCCGCCGACTCCGAGAAGAATCCGAGGCGCCGATTCAGCGTGACGACGTACCGCGGCGGCTTGGCCTCGAGCTGGCGGAGGATCTCCACCTCGGCGGCGTGGTCCGGCCGCCCCGGGAAGAAGTAGTCGTGCGGCGTCGGCGTGGGATGGCCGAGCGCGAACGGCACCAGCGCCAGCGCGGGATACGCGAAGAGCGGCTCACCCGGCTCGAGGCGATCGCGCAAGTGATCGAACACCGCGTTCAGCGCCTGGAAGTCGTAGCCGCGCTCGGCCTCGACGTGCACCGGCGCCTGCGACGACGTGAGCGTCACCTGCGGGCGCGCGAGCAGGCCGGCGTAGTTCGGCAGCGCCGCGACCATGGCGAGCGCCGCGCCCCCGGCCACGAGCCCGCCCTCGACGAGCGCGCGCGGCATGCCGAGCACCGCGGCCCACGCCCGCGCCATGCGCGACGTGCAGGCGACGGCGAGCACCAGGGCCGACGGCATCGCGACGATGAGGTGCATCGTGTCGATGCGCGGATAGAGCTGGACGAAGCTCGTGTAGGAGAACACGACGAGTGCGAGGAGCCGCCGGCCCTCGACGCCGAGCCGTCCCGCGGGCCCGCGCAGCCGGCGCAGGCAGTACGCCGACACGGCGAGCCCCATCAGCGGCACGAGCACGAAGCCGACGTGCTGCGCCTGCCAGACGATCGAGCGCGTGACGCCCTCGGGCATGCGCGCCCAGCTCGCCAGCAGGGCCAGCGTGCCGCCCGTCGCGACCAGCAGGACCACCACCGCGCGGCTCACGTGCATCCGCCCGCGCTCGGCGCCGAGCCCGAGCACCCCTGCCGTCACCAGGCCGACCGCGACGACGGCCGGCCAGCTCGCCGGGAAGCCGATCGGCACCGGATAGGGCGTCGCGTAGATGCGGTCGGCGTCCGAGCCGACGAGCAGCACCTCGCGGAGGAAGCCCTGCGGCCCGAGCTTCGCGAGCACCGGGATCATCCACGGCAGCGTCACGCCGAGGACGCCGGCGGCGACGAGGCCCACGGCGAGCCAGAGCCGGTGCGCCTGCGGCTCGGGCGCCTGCGCCCACAGGAGGCGCGCGAGCAGCAGCAGCATCGGCGGGCCGCAGATGACGGCGAACTCCGGCTCGATGATCGCGAAGTTGAACACGACGGCGAAGAACAGCGTGCCGACGACGAGGAGCCCCTGCGCCGAGCGCCGGTCGGGGCTGCCACGTCCCGCGCCGACGAGCGCGAGGACGAGCCCGCAGGCGAGCGCCGCGAGGACGCCCGAGTTCGGCTTGAAGCTGAATGCGGCGCCCGCCGCGATGCCCGCGAGCACCAGGTCGCCGCGCCGCGCGTCGCGCAGATAGCGGTCGAAGGCCCACTGCGCCGCCAGGAAGCCGAGCCCCGCGTACCAGGACGGATACGGCACGTTGAACGACGCGAAGTCGCCGATGAAGCACGGCAGGAACGCCGCGTAGCCGAGCGCCGCCACCGTCGCGAGCCCCACGCCGCCCCACATGCGCGCCAGCGCGTAGAGCAGCGCGACGTTGAGGCCGTTCACGAGGACGAGCGTCCAGCGGAGCGGGAGGACCGACTCGCCGAACAGGTGGAAGAGACCGGCGTTCAGGTAGAACGTCCCCGGCGTGTAGCCCGTGTGGAAGTCGACGTACGGGAGCTGCCCGCGGAACGTGCGCGCGATCTGGAAGAGGATCAGACCCTCGTCCTCGAGGTTGATGCCGTACGGGACGAAGCTCGCGAAGTAGACGGCCGCCACCGCCCCCACCACCCACGGGGCCAGGCGTCTCACAGGCGTCTCCTACGCAGGGGTTGATCCGGACGGGTCACGGGCGACGACGACCATAACCCGAGGGCCCCGGAACCCGCCAGCAGTGGCGTGGCCGCGGCCACGTTCGGTACTACTCCGGCCGGTGGGTGCCCGGGGCCGGATCGTCGCCGTCGACATGCTGAAGGGTGTCGCGATCGTGTGGGTCATGCTGATCCACGCGAATCTGCTCGGGGGCACCGTCGTGATGTCTGCCCTGATCAACCACGCCGTGCCCGTGTTCGTCGTGCTCTCCGGGCTCAACTCGGAGCTCTGGTGGGAGCGGCGCACGAGCGGGCGGACGCTCGCCGACCTCGGCACATGGCTCTGGTCACGCGCGCGCCGGCTCTACCCGCCGCTGTGGGCCATGCTCGCCGTGTGGTGGGCCATGGCGCTGTGCTCGGCGCGTCCGCTCGGGCCGCTGTCGTGGACGCTCGCCGCGCGCCACGCGCTGGGCGACCTGCAATGGGTGGATACGGGCTGGTTCGTGACGCTGCTCGTGCAGCTCGTCGTGCTCTTCCCCGTGCTGCACTTCGCCGCGCGACGCATCGGCGACCTGCCCGTGCTGGCGTTCGGGATCGCCTGTCTCCTCGCGACGATCACCTGGCGGTTCTGGCTGCTCGGCCCCCTCGGCTACAACGGCCTGCTCGTGTTCGCGCCGCGCATGTTCGCGCACCTCGCGTTCGGCATGCTCCTCGCCCATCACCTCGACTGGCTGACGCCACGCATCGCGCTCGCGGCGCTCCTCCTCGTCGTGCTCGGGTGGCTCGTCCACGGCGGCGTCGTCGCCCCGGCGCTCGGCGAGCACGCGACCTGGCTGCTCGACCTGCCCCTCACCGTCGTCCTCCTCGTCGCGATGGGCGCCCTGGCCGACCGACCCTGGATCGCGCGCCCCCTCGCGTGGCTGGGCGTCCACTCCTGGGGACTCTACCTCGCCCAGATCCTCGTCATCGCCGCGATCGCGTTCCCGATGGGCCGCGCCTGGGCGCCGGCGCATCTGACGCCGGCGCTCTACGCGGCCATCCTGCTCGGCGGCGCGATGGCGGTCGTGCTCGCGGTCGATCGCGCGCGCTGCTTGACCTCTCGCACCGCTTCGGTGAACCTCGCCACGTGACCCGTCCCTGGCGTCGTGCACTCGTCGTTGGCGCGTCCTCCGGCATCGGTGCGGAGCTGGCCCGCCAGCTCGGCGCGGCCGGCTGTCACGTGGCGCTCGTCGCCCGCCGTCGCGAGGAGCTCGCGGCGCAGGCCGACGCGATCAACACCGCGCCCGGCGACGGCCGCGCCCTGATCTACCCGCACGACGTCACGCAGTACGACGGCGTGCCCGACCTGTTCCGCACGATCTGCCACGACCTCGGCGGGCTCGACCTGTTCGTCTACTCGGCCGGCGTCATGCCGCGCATCGCGCCCGACGAGTACACGTTCGGCAAGGACCGCTCGATCGTCGAGGTGAACGTGCTCGGCGCGATCGCCTGGCTCAACGAGGCCGCGCAGCGCTTCGAGCGCGGCGGCACCGGCACGATCGTCGGCATCTCGTCCGTCGCCGGCGACCGCGGCCGCCGCGGCAACCCGGCGTACCACGCGTCGAAAGCGGCGCTCGACGCCTACCTCGAGTCGCTGCGCAACCGCCTCGGCCAGTTCGGCGTGCGCGTCGTCACCGTGAAGCCCGGCCCCGTCGACACGCCGATGACGCGTGGCCTGGACCGCGTCCCGCTGCTCATTTCGGTCGAGGCCGCCGCCACGCAGACGCTCGACGCGGCCGCGCGCGGTACGCGCGTCGCCTACGTGCCGTCGAAGTGGCGGCCGATCATGTTCGTCATCCGCAACATCCCCTCGACGATCTTCCAGCGGCTCGACATCTGATGTCCTCGTCGCCCGCCAGCCGCCCGCGCCTCGTGCCGGTGGCGTCGCCGTCGGCGGCGCCGCTACCGCTCGACCGCCTCGAGCGTGTCTGGGCCTGGGGACGCAGCACCAGCGTGATGAGCTGGGTGTACCGGCCGACGACCATCGACGGCATCCAGGAGGCCTTCGCCCTCGCCCGCGCCCGCGGGCTCAGCGTCGGGCTGCGCGGCGCGGGCCAGAGCTACGGCGACGCCGCGCTGAACGCCGAGAACGTCAGCCTCGACCTGTCGCGCATGACGCGCGTGCTGGCGTGGGACCCGCAGAGCGGCGTCATCACCGTCGAGCCGGGCGTCACGATCCAGCAGCTCTGGCAGTACACGCTCGAGGACGGCTGGTGGCCGTCGATCGTGCCGGGGACGATGTTCGTCTCGCTGGGCGGCGCCACGGCGATGAACGTCCACGGCAAGAACGCGTTCGCGAAGGGCACGCTCGGCGAGCACGTCCACGCGTTCGACATCCTGCTGCCGACGGGCGAGCGCCGCACGTGCAGCCGCACGGAGAACGCCGAGCTCTTCCACGCCGCGATCGGCGGCTTCGGCATGCTCGGGTGCATCACCAGCGTCACGTTCTCGATGACGCGCGTGCACTCCGGGCTGCTCGACGTCGAGGCCATCCCGACGCGCACGCTCGACGAGATGATCGAGGTCTTCGAGCAGCGGACGCCGGTCGCCGACTATCTCGTCGGCTGGGTCGACGGCTTCGCGCAGGGCCCGGCGCTGGGGCGCGGCCTGATCCATCAGGCGAACTACCTCGAACCCGGCGTCGACCGGCGCGCCGCGCAGACGCTGCGTCCCGCCAACCAGGCGCTGCCCCCGAACCTCTTCGGCGTCCTGCCGAAGGCGATGATGTGGCGCCTCATGCGTCCGCTGATGCACGCGCCGGGCGTGCGCCTCGTCAACGCGACGAAGTACCACCTGAGCGCGCGCCAGGGCCGCCACCGCTACCGCGACTCGCACGTCGGCTTCGCGTTCCTCTTCGATTACATCCCGGAGTGGAAGCGCGCCTACGGGCCCGGCGGCATGATCGAGTTCCAGAGCTTCGTGCCCGCCGCCGAGGCGAGCCGCGCGTTCGGCGCGCAGCTGACGCGCGCGCAGCGCGCCGGCATCGTGCCCTATCTCGGCGTCTTCAAGCGCCACCGTCCCGACCCCTTCCTCCTGAGCTACGGCGTCGACGGCTACTCGCTCGCCATGCACTTCCAGGTCACCGCCGCGAATCGCGAGCGCCTCTGGGCGCTGACCCAGGATCTCGGCACGATCGCCGCCGAGGCCGGCGGCCGCTTCTACTTCGCGAAGGACGCGACGTTCCTGCAGCGCACGCTCGCCGGCTATCTCGACGACGACCGGTTCCGTCGCTTCGCGGACCTGAAGACGGCATGCGACCCCGAGTCGCTGCTGCAGACCGAGCTCTACCGGCGGCTGTTCGCCACCTCGTCCTGAGCGCCCACCCAGCGTTCGACGTCGGCCGCCGTCACCGTGCGGCTCACGATCAGCCCGGCGACGTAGACGACCAGCAGCAGCGCGATCTCGGTCGCGCCGTCGGCCGCGAGCAACGCCACCCCCGCCGCCGCGCCGCCGAGCGCCAGCGGCCGCAGCACCGCCGCGAGCACCGCCCCGGCCTGCCGACGCGTCGTCGACTCGACGAGCAGGCCGAGCTGCCCCGCCGCCGTGCCGACGACGATCGCCGCCGCCGCGCCGATCGCGCCCTGCGACGGCACGGCCAGCGCGCCGAGCACGACCACGACCACCGCGGACGTCGCCGTCATGACGAAGAGCAGCCGCTGCTGGCCGCGGACCACGAGCAGGTTCGTCAGCACGGCGCCGGACGCCGACAGCACCACGACGACCGCGTACGTCCGCAACACGGGCGCCGCGGCGACCAGCGCGTCGCCGAAGATCGTGACGAGCACCTGCGCGGGGAACAGCGCGAACACGAGCGCCACCGGCACCAGGACGACGGCGAGCAGCCGCGCGACGTCGCGCGCGGTGCGCGTCGCGACGGCGGGGTCGGCCGCGAGCGCCGGGAGCACGCTCAGCATCAGCGCGTTGGGCAGCAGGTTGGCTGCCTCGATGAGCTTCTGCGCGCCGGCGAAGAGCCCCATCGCGGCGGCGCTGTGCAGGCGGACGAGCAGCAGCAGCACCAGCTGCTGCGCCCCGAAGAACACCAGCGTCGACCCCGCGAGCGGCCACGCCTCGACCGTCAGCTCGCGCAGCAGCGGCGTGTCGAAGCGCAGTCGGGCGCCGGGCCCGCACAGCGCGCGGCCGATCAGGAGGCCGATCGGCGCGGCCGTCGCGACCGCGAGCATGACGGCCAGTACGCCGCCGTTCGCGCGCAGCACCAGCGCCAGCCCGGCGAGCGCGAACGCCGCCTGGCCGGCGACCAGGACGAGGTAGCGCCCGAGCCGCTGCTCCGCACGCAGCAGCACGCGATACGGGCTCGCGACGGTGACGGTGAGCCCGGCGGACCAGATGGCGCCCGCCTGCAGCAGGACCGGATCGTCGGCGGTGAGCGCCAGCACGATCAGGCCGATTCCGGCGCCGATCAGCGAGACGACGAGCCGGACGAACGCGCCGCGCCCCGCGACTTCCGCGCGGTCCGCCGTCGAGCCGGCGAGCCGCTTCACGAGCACCGCCTCGAGCCCGAGATCGGGGAGCACTTGGAACAGGCTGAAGAAGGCGAGGACGAACGCGTAGCGCCCGAAGTCGACGAGCGGCAGATGGCGCGGCAGATAGAGCGCGATGCCGAGCGCCACCGTGCGCTCGAGCGCGGTGGCGAGCGTCGCGTACAGCGCGGCACGGCCGAGCCCCGGTGCCGGTGTGCTCATGGAGCCACCTCGAGCACGTGGAACGGCGGCGCGGCGACGACGGGGCGATAGCGGCCCGCGAGCAGCGTCACCATGGCCGGATGCATGCCCCAGGCGACCGCGAGATCGGTGCCCGCGGCGTCGCACGTGACGGCGACCGGGGGCGGCGCCGACGCGAACGCGCGCGCCAGCAGCGCGACCTCGGTGGCGTCGGGACGGCCCGGGTAGAAGTAGTCGTGCGGCCCGGCGGGCAGGCGTCCGGCGAAGAACGGCACGACGGCGCAGGCGGGAAACGTCAGCACGCGGACGTCGGCGTCGCCGTGCTCGCGCACGCCCTGCACGGCCGTAGCCAGCGCCTGCAGCCGATCGCGGCCCGCCGGAACGACGGCGAGCGTGTCGTCCCCGACGCGCACGCGGACGAGTGGATCGGCCGCGAACGCGCGCAGCGTCGGCGCGAGCCGCAGGAGCGCGATCGCGAGGGTCACGACCACGACGACGGCGGTCGCCCGGCCGCGTGGCAGCCAGCCGCGCGCACCGGTGCGTGCGACGTGCAGCCCGAGCGGCAGCAGCAGCGGCGCGACGCCGAGCAGATGCAGCATGTCGGGTCGCGGATACAGCTGGAGCGCCGCCACCACGGCGAACGTCACCGCGGCCACCGCGCGCGCGTCGCCGGGACGCCGGAGCGCGACGACGCCGGAGAACGTCACGATCGGGACCAGCGCCAGCACCGCCGTTTCGGCTCCGACGCGTACCGCCGCCGCGGCGCCGTGCGCCGCGAGCGCGCCCTCGACGCCGCCGAGTGTCGCCGCCGCGAGCGCGCCGGCGACGAGCCGGCCGACCGCGGCGTCGGCGGGGACACGCAGCGCGAGCAACCCCATGGCGACCGCGGCGAGCGCGGCATGCGGATAGGGCGTCGCGTACACGTCGGCCACGCCCGCGCCGACCAGCAGCGCCTCGCGCAGGAATCGCCCGATGCCGAGCTGCGCGAGCACCGGGCCGAACGTCACCGCGGCGACGACGGCGAACCCCGCGACGAGCGCCGCGAGGCGTGGCCAGGCCTCGGCGTCGGCGACGCCGCGCCGGCGCGCGACGAAGGCCAGCGCCACCGTCGCGGGCACGAGCGCCCACCACGCGACGGTGAGCACCGGCGGGAGCACGAGCGCGAGCGCGCCCACCACGAGCAGGACGAGGGTCGCGGGTGCGAGCAGACCCGGCCGGACGGTGCCCGTCGGACCGAGGACGAGCGCCGCGGCGGCGCCGCCCGCGAGCAGGAGGCCGCTGTTCGGCTTGAGCGCGACGGCGCAGCCGGCGAGCACGCCCGCCAGGCCGGCGCGCGCGACCGAGACCGGCCCTGCCCGGCGGTCGACCGCGAGCAGCGCGCCGACACCGAGCAGCGCGGCGTACCACGAGGGATACGGCACGAGGAACGGCGCGCCGAGCAAGGGCGCCACCGGCAGGAACAGCGCCACCTCGAGCGCCACCGCCGCGCAGGCGACCGCGGGTCCCGCGAGACGACGCGTAACGATCCATACGCCGGCCGCCGTGAGGGCGTGCGTGACGACGAGCGCCCAGCGCACGGTCGTCAGGCCGCCGGCCGCGACCAGCACCGCCTGGGTCGCGAAGTAGAGCGGGCCGTAGCCCGTGTGGAAGTCGACATAGGGACGCTGCCCATGCGCGGTCCGCAGCGCCTGCGCGAGCAGCGTGCCCTCGTCGGCGAAGTCGAAGAGGCCATAGTCCCGGAAGGCGGCCGCCCACAGCCCGACCGTCATCGCGGCGAGGATGGGCCCGCCTGCGCGCCAGATCGCCCAGCCCTCTGGTGTCACCGCAGCCTTCCGTTCGACTCGTGTTCCGACGCGCGTCGCGGCGATGGGTTAACCCGCGGACCCGACAGCGTCAACGCCGGCCGGCGCGGACGGATTGCATGCGGGAAGCGCTGGACAAGCGCCGAGGTTCTCTCTTAGGTTCGGGCAATGCCCCTGCTGCCGTCGGCGCACGTGGACAAGCCCTGGGGGCACGAGACCATCTGGGCCCGCACCGACCGCTACGTTGGGAAGGTCCTGCACGTCCGCCGCGGTGAGTCGCTGAGCCTGCAGTACCATCGCGTGAAGGACGAGACGATCCGCGTGCTGACCGGCCTGCTCCGCTTCGAGGTCGGCCCGGGCGAGGGGCCGCTCGACGTCGTCGAGCTGCGGCCCGGCGACGCCTGGCACATCCGGCCCGGGACGCGGCATCGCATGACGGCGCTCGAGGACACCGACATCCTGGAAGTGTCGACGCCGGAGCTCGACGACGTCGTCCGGCTCGAGGACCGTTACGGCCGGATCGGCTGATCTGGGCGCGCCGTCGCGCGCCTGGTAGGGGAAAACCGCATCGTGACACGGACCGCACTCATCACCGGAATCACCGGCCAGGACGGGTCGTACCTGGCCGAGCTGCTGCTCGAGAAGGGCTACCGCGTCGTCGGCATGGTCCGGCGCGCCAGCACGGAGAACTTCGAGCGCATCGCGCATCTCCGCGACCGGGTCGAGCTGCGGCAGGCCGATCTGCTCGATCAGCTGTCGCTGATCAGCCTGCTGCGCGACGTGCAGCCGCAGGAGATCTACAACCTCGCGGCGCAGTCGTTCGTCCCGACGTCGTGGGTGCAGCCCGTGCTGACGGCCGAGTTCGACGCGGTGGGCGTGACGCGCATGCTCGAGGCGATGCGCCTGGTCGCGCCCGACGCGCGCTTCTACCAGGCGAGCTCGAGCGAGATGTTCGGCAAGGTGCGCGAGACGCCGCAGCGCGAGACCACGCCGCTCTACCCGCGCAGCCCGTACGGCGTGGCGAAGGTCTACGGCCACTACATCACGGTGAACTACCGCGAGAGCTACGGGCTCTTCGCGTGCTCCGGCATCCTCTTCAACCACGAGAGCCCGCGCCGCGGCCTCGAGTTCGTCACGCGCAAGGTCACCGACGGCGTCGCGCGCATCAAGCGCGGCCTCGCGACCGAGCTGCGCCTCGGCAACCTCGACGCCAAGCGCGACTGGGGCTTCGCCGGCGACTACGTCGAGGGCATGTGGCGCATGCTCCAGCACGGCGAGCCCGACGACTACGTCGTCGCCACCGGCGAGGCGCACTCGGTGCAGGAGCTGGTCGAGATCGCGTTCCGCACCGTCGACCTCGACTGGCGGCAGTACGTCAAGCAGGACCCGTCGCTGCTGCGGCCCGCCGAGGTCGAGCACCTGATCGGCGACGCGACGAAGGCGCGGGAGACGCTCGGCTGGGTGCCGAAGGTGAGCTTCACGCAGCTCGTCGAGATGATGGTCCACGCCGACCTGGCGCGGCTCGACGGCTGACGGCGATCAGCCCCCAGCTATCCGACGATCGCCCGCCGGATGCGGGCGTAGGTTTCGCGGTACTGCGCGACGGTGCCGCCGTACGGATCGCCGATGTCGATCGGTTCCGACGGCGCCAGCACGCCGAGGTGGAAGAGGCGGTCGCGCGCGTCGGGGAAGCGGCGCGCGACCTCGTCGTGCACGGCGGCGTCGAACGTGAAGATCGCCTGCGCGTCGCGCATCATCGCTTCGGTGACGACGCGCGAGCGATGCGCCGTCAGGTCGATGCCGAGCTCGCGCGCCGCCGTCACGCCTTCGGGCTCGCAGGGCCGATCGGCCATCGGCAGCAGGCCGGCCGACGTGACGCGCCGGCCGTCGTTCAGCGCGGCGCGCGCCACCTCCTCGGCGAAGGGGCTGCGGCAGATGTTGCCGCGGCAGACGAACAGCACGTCGCGCGCCTCGCGCAGCGCGCGCTCGGCGCGTGCGGCCTCGCGACGGCGCGCCGCGGGCAGCGCCTGCAGGCCGCGCACGACGCGATTGCCGAGCCGTCGCGCGAGTCGTCCGACGTCGGCGAGCCCGGGGCCCGGATCGTCGAGCACGAACGTGTCGCTCGACTCGCGCAGGCGCAGGATCGACGTCGCTTCGCGCAGCAGCGTGGTCCACGGTACGCGCTCGCCGCGCGGCGCGCGCCGGTTCTCGTTGAGCCAGAGGAGGTCGAGGTCCCAGTTCCGGCACGTCACGCCGACGCGATAGTGCTGCGGCACCGCACGCCGGCCGTGCACGACGAGCTGGTAGAGGTGCCACGGGAAGTCGGCGCCCGCATACAGGCAGAGCGGCAACGACGCCCAGAAGCGCCCGTTGATCTCGAGCAGCACCCAGTCGCCCGTCGTGCGGTCGACGCGGAACTCGAACATGACGACGCCGGTGTAGCGGAGCGCGCGCACCATGCGCGCGGCGGCGTCGCGCAGCTCGGGGTCGACGGCCTGGCTCACCCGATACGAGTCGGCGCCGCCCTCGCGTCGCTCGTGGACCCGCATGTGCTGGAAGGCGAGCAGGACGTCGCCGTCCGCGGCGAGCATCTCGACGCCGACGCCCGTCCCGCGCACCCACTGCTGCACGACGATCTCGTGCTCCGCAGCGTACGCGGCGAGCTGTCGCGGCAGGTCCTCGGGACGACGCACGCGGCGCACGACCTGCTTCCGCTGCAGATCGTCGAGGCGGTACGACGTCCGCGGCTTCAGCACGAGCGGAAACCAGTCGGGCCCGATGGCCTCGAGAGCGACCGGCATCGGCAGGACCGTCTGCCGCGGCAGCCGCACGCCCACCGATCGCGCCAGCTCGTACGTCCGCACCTTGTCGAAGGTGACGGCGAAGGCCTCGGCGTCGAGGAGGTAGATGCGCGCGTGCGGCTCGAGCGCGTCGCGATGCACCTGCAGCGGCACGACCGTCGCGTCGTTCGTCGGAATCACGAGATCGAACCGCTCCGCGCGGCAGAGCGCGATGAAGGCTTCGCGCCAGGCGTCGTCGGTGGGCGAGTACGCCGGCAGCTCGTGGACGCACGTCACGAAACGCGAGCACAGCGCGAGCGATCCCGGCGGGCACCAGCCGACGTGCACCTCGAGCCCGCGACGCCCGAGCGAGCGGATGACGGCAAGGAACGCGCGGGTCTCGCGTCCGAGCACCAGGACCCGGCCCGGCCGGGTACGATCGCTCATGCGACCCGCGACACGGTCACGCGACGGCCCTGCCGACGTCCGCTGCCGGCCGCTGCAGGCCGAGCACGTCGTCCCAGAGCGCTTCCATCGCGCCCACGTGATGCCTGATGTCGAAGACCGCGTCGACCCGCGCGCGGGCGGCGCGGCCCATCGCGAGACGACGCTTCGGATCGGCGAGCAACTGCCGGATGGCGTCCGCCAGCGCCGCCGGATCGCGCGGCGGCACCAGCAGACCGGTCTCACGGTCGACGACGATCCCGGTCGGCCCCCCTTCGCGTGGTGCGATCACCGGCCGCCCGAGCGCCATCGCTTCGATGAGGACCCGCCCGAACGGCTCCGGGCTGGTGGAGAAGTGGACGGCCACGTCCATGGCGTCCAGGCAGGCGGCCACGTCGCGACGCTCGCCGGCGAGGATCACGTGGCCGGCGAGGTCCGGCTGCGCCACCCGCGCCCGTAGCGCCGCGCCGTACGACTCGCCGTGACGGTGGACGCCACCGACCATCAGGCAGCGCAGCTCGGGGAAGCGCACCCGCGCCTGGGCCACGGCCTCGGCGACGAGGAGCTGCCCCTTCCACTCCTGGACGTGGCCGACGATACCGACCAGCGGCGCCGCGGGCGGGATGCCGAACTCGCGCCGCACCGACGCACCGCCCCCGGGGGCGAACAGCGTGCAGTCGACGCCGTCGGTCACCGTGCGGAACCGGCGCGAACGCAGCCCATGGCCGCGATAGTGCGCCACGACGTCGTCGGTCATGCCCACGGACGTGTCGATCCACCGCGACGCCAACCGCTCCGCGGGGCCGACGCGCCGGAAACCCTTCTCGTGGCAGACGATCGGGATTCCGCATCGCGCCGCGGCGAGCGCGCCGTCGAGGTTGGCCGTGATGCCGTTGCAGAGATGCACGAGCGCGGGACGCTCGCTCCGGAGGACCTCACGGACGGCCGCCGCGCGCGGTCGCACCACGCGCGCCAGGTCGAGGCCACGCAGCACGGCGCGGGTCGCCCGCCACCGACCACGGACGGCGTCGGCACGCGGCACGGGCAGCGGCGGGAGGACGTGCACCGGGACGCCGGACGCGCGCAGCTCGGCGGCGACGGGCTTGTCCTCGTAGAGGACCAGGATCGGCGCAAAGCGCGTGCGATCCATGCGCTCGAGGCACTGCAGAAGTCCGGTGAGGGAGCCACCGACGACACCGCCGGCGCTCGCCTCGATGAACACGATCCGGTGGGCCGACATACGGTCTGCGCGGGCAAACGGGCCCTGAAAAAGATAGGCGGCGGCGCCGCGGGGTGTCAAGCAAAGACGCACGAACGCGACCGTACACGCACGATTTTTTCTTCCCCTCCCCCAGAAGCTGTGCTAGCTGCGGGCCAACGCACCAGTCGTGCGTCGCGTGACAAAGGGGGGAGAAATGCTTCAGCGCTCGAGTGTGATCGGCCTGGGCCTCGGCGTCGCGGTCATGACGCTGCTGGCGACGGCGCCGGCGGATGCCGCGCAGAGCAAGTGTCTGGCCAGCAAGATCAAGTGCGTCTCGAACAAAGCCGGCGGGCTGCTGAAGTGCAATCAGCTCGCACTGACGCCCGGCAAGCCGACCGATCAGAGCGCGTGCCTCGCGAAGGCGATGGCGAAGTTCGACGGCGGCACCGCCCCGGAGAAGGGCTGCTTCGAGAAGCTCGAGAGCAAGGCGGGCAACGACTGCATCACGTTCGACGACACGGCGTCCGTCGAAGCCGCGGTCGATTCGTGCGTCGGCGCCTTCGTCGCCGCGGTCGATCTCCCGCCGCCCCCGCCCACGCAGAGCAAGTGCAACGCGGGCAAGATCAAGTGCATCGCCAACAAGGCGAAGGGCCTCCTCAAGTGCTACCAGAAGGCGGCCACGCCCGGGAAACCCACGGATCCCAACGACAAGAGCTGCATCGACAAGGTGCAGGCCAAGTTCGAAGACCCGACCAAGGGCTGTTTCGCGAAGCTCGAGGCGAAGCTCGGCGTCGACTGCGAGACGCTCGGCAACGCGGCCGCCGTCGAGCTCCTGATCGACAACTGCGTCGATGCGCTGGTCGACGACGTCGACCCGCCGGCGACCACGACCACCACGGTCTCCACCACGACGTCGACGTCGACGTCGACGACCACGACTACGTCGACCTCGACCACGACGACCACGTCGACCACCACGACCACGACGACAACGTCGACCACGACCACCACGTCGACCACGACCACCACGACCACGACCACCAGCACGACCACGACCTCGTCGACCACGACGACCACCACGTCCACCACCACGACGACGACGCTGCCGCCGGCCAATCCGAGCGGCGTCGACCTCACGGTCACGACGGGCGGCGGTCAGTGCGGCGAGGCGCGTGACGGCCAGAACATCACTGGCAACGTCACCGACATCCTCTCCTGTGGCGGCCTGAACATCGGCGGCGGGAGCGGCAACACGGTACAGGAAGGCTTGACCCCCTCGGGCACGACCAACCGCTTCGCGATCACCGGCTGCGTCGGCAACAGCTGCACGCTCGGCGGCACGGCGCTCGGGACCGCCACGGCGACCCGTGACTGCACGACCACGGGCTGCTTCTTCGGCACCCCGCTGCCGATTCCCAACGGGGGCCAGACGACCTGCGTGGTCAACACCTTCTCGGCGCCGGCCAGCGGCACGCTCGACATCTCGACGGGTGTCATCACGGACCTCAGCATCCAGCTGAGCTCCAACATCCGCATCACGGGCTTGGCCAACGTCGGGCAGCCCTGCCCGATCTGCACGGTGGTCGGCACGCCGTCGCCGACGAATCCGCTCACGGGCACCTGCGACCGCGGCGCGCGCGTCGGGCTGGCGTGCACCACCACGAACCCTCAGAAGCTCAGCAAGGACTGTGCGGCCGGCGGTACCGACGGTAGCCTTTCGGCCGGCACCATCGCGGTGAACCTGACGCCGCTCACCACCGGCACCAAGATCTCGTCCAACGCGACCGGCGCGTTCTGCCCTGGTCAGAGCACCGTCGGCTGCTTCGGCAGCGGCGCCTGCCGGAGCTTCCAGGAAGTCGGTAGCCCGGCGGGCAACATGCTGCCGATCGGCACCCCCAAGGCCATCAAGCTCGCGTCGACCTTCTGTATCCCCGCGACCACGAGCACCGCGGTCAACTTCGCGGCCCGCCTCCCCGGTCCCGGCGCCCTCTCGATCGTGGGCGACATGACCCTGCTGCCGTGACCCGAGCGCCCGGCCGGCCTCCGTTTCCATGGAGGCCGGCCGGGTACTTTTTCCTTCACTTCCGCAACCGCGTGTGTTAGCCGAAGCGCGGCAATCGCTATGTACACCGCCTGACTCGACTTTTCCGTAGGAGACCGAGCCGATGACGAACCCCGCATGTCGCACAGCCGCCGCATCGCTACTTCTCGCCGTCCTGACGCTGACGGCGTCGGCGGTACATGCCCAGGGCTCCGAGTCCTGCGCCTTCCTGGCCCAGGTCAAGGTGAGCGTCGGCAACGGCTCCGACATCGGCGGTGACCTCGGCGCCAACAGCGAGGGCGGTCGCGCCCTGCTCGGCCGCAAGGTCGTCGCGGCGGACGGCACCACCATCGAGGCCACCAACGTCCGCGTCGGCAACGGCTCCAGCGTCGACGACGTGGCCGCCACCAACCTGCTGCGCGGCAAGGGCGCGGAGATCCGCGGCGAGACCTCCGAGGTCGAGCTGCCGCTGGCCGACCCTTTCTGCGAGATCCCGGAAGTCACCTGCGGCGGCGAAAACGTCGCCCTCTCCAAGGGATCGCCGTCGCGCACGCTGACCCCGGGCAGCTACGGCGCCGTCGCGCTGGACAATGGCACCACCCTCCGCCTCGAGGCGGGCACGTACTCGTTCTGCGCAATCAAAGCCGGCCGCAACGTCACGATCCTCGTGACGGGCGCGGCGCAGTCGACGATCAACGTCGTCGGCAACCTCGAGCTCGGCAACGGCTCGGCGCTGCGCTCCGCCGACGGCACCCCGACCGCCGTCGTCAACGTCGCCGGTGACCGCGTCCGCTTCAGCGCGGGTGCCGAAGCCCAGGCCTGCCTCTCGGCCCCGAGCGCCCACGTCGCGCTCGGCCGCGGTGCCGAGGTCGAAGGCACCATCTGCTCGCAGACGCTCAACGCCAGCCGCAACACGCAGCTGATCTGCGCCGACGACTGCGTCACCACGCCGCCCACGACGACGACCTCCACCACGACCCCGTCGACGTCGACCACGGTCAGCACGACCACGACGACGACCACGTCGGTGCCGACTCAGATCTGCGGCAACGGAATCAAGGAAGGCACGGAGGAGTGCGACACGAACGACTTCGGTGGCGCCACGTGTGAGACGGGCTCGCCAGAAGGTGCCTTCGCGCTCGAGGGTTCGCCGATCGGCGCCCTGCTCTGCACGAACGACTGCATCATCGATCGCTCCAACTGCGACGGCTCGACGACGACCACCATCGCGCCGACCACGACGACCACGTTCGTGACGACGACGACCATCGCCAGCACGACGACGACGGTCCCCAGCACGACCACGACCACGGTCGGTCCGACCACGACGACCGTCCCCACGTCGACCACCGTCCCCACGTCGACCACCGTTCCCACGTCGACCACCATCGTGACGACGACGACGGCGCCGAGCACCACGAGCACGTCGACCACCACCACGACGTCGACCTCGACCACGACCACCACCTCGTCGACCACCACCACGTCGTCCACGACGACGACCACGACGTTGCCCACGACCACGACCACCACGACGTTGCCCACGACCACGACGACCACGACGCTGCCCACGACCACGACGACCACGTCGACGACCACCACCACCTCGTCCACCACGACGACCACGTCGACGACCACCACGACGACGTCGTCCACGACGACGACCACGATCGGCAACGTGACGGCCACGGCCCTCGACTTCACGGTGACGACCGGTGGTGGTCAGTGCGGTGAGGCGCGCGATGGCGTGAACCTGACGGGCGCCGTCACCGACACGCTCACCTGCGGCGGCCTGAACCTGGGCGGCGGCAGCGGCAACACGGTGCAGGAAGGCCTCACGCCGTCCGGCAGCACCAACCGCTTCGCCATCACCGGCTGCGTCGGCACCAGCTGCACGATCGGCGGCACGGCGCTCAACACCGCCACCTCCACCCGTGACTGCACGACGACCGGCTGCTTCTTCGGCACGCCGCTCCCGATCCCGAACGGCGGCCAGACGACCTGCGTCGTGAACACCTTCGCGGCGCCGGCCAGCGGCACGATCGACGTCGCCACCGGCGTGATCACGAACCTGAGCGTTCAGCTCAGCTCCACGATCCGCGTCACGGGCGCGGTGAACGTCAACCAGCCGTGTCCGATCTGCACCGTCGCGGGCACGCCGTCGCCGAGCAACCCCCTCTCGGGGACCTGCGATCGCGGGGCGCGCGCCGGCCTCGCCTGCACCACGACGAACCCGCAGAAGCTCAGCAAGGACTGCGCGGCGGGCGGTGCGGACGGCAGCATCTCGGCCGGCACCATCGCGGTGAACCTGACGCCGCTCACCACCGGCACCCGCATGGAGAGCAACGCGACCGGCGCGTTCTGCGCCGGCCAGGGAACCGTCGGCTGCTTCGGTTCCGGCGCGTGCCGGAGCTTCCAGGAGGTCGGCACCCCGGCCGGTAGCCTGCTGCCGGCGAACACGCCGAAGGCCACCAAGCTGGCCTCGACGTTCTGCATCCCCGTGACCACCAGCGCGCTGGTCAACTTCGCGGCCAAGCTTCCCGGCCCTGGCGCGCTGTCGCTGGTCGGCAACATGACCCTGATTCCGTAATCGGGGGTCACTCCACGCAGAGCACCGCGGGCGGGGTCGGGCTACCGACCCCGCCCGTTTTCTTTGGGACTCCAGCGCCGACGGCTCCGTCAGGGGCAGCTCCACCCGTCACGTGGGTTCCGTCGACGATGGGCGTCGTCTAAGCCGTCGAGGCTTGAGGCGACCTGCCGGAGCCCGGTGATCGGTGCGCGGCCGCTCAATCGGAGTGCGGCCGGCGATGGCCTCGGTGCCCACCCAGTGGCGGCGCGCCGGAGAGCGGTAGGGCTCCGCATGGGCCGACTCGCGCAGCAGCATTCGGCGTTGCCGTTCGAGCGCGGGGTGTACGGCGCGTACGGAGATGTGCGGCAAAGGCCTTGGAGCGGTAGGCTGAGCCGCGTTGTGGTCATCGACCCGCTGAATGACCACTCCGCGGCGGACCCGGCGGCGGCACGCGCTATCGTCCCGCTGCGCGCTCGTCCGCGGCTCGTCGATCGGGACGTGGACGTGCTCCGACCAGCGCGCCCACGCGCGTCGAGCGGTCGCCGTGGATGCGGTGGATGCGGTGGCCGACACCTGCGATGCAGGCCAGCGCCTTCGTGTCCAGATGCAGTAGCTCCGGGCGGCTCGTGCTCGTAGCGGGAAACGGGGCTGGGCGACGTCGCCAGCGGCAACGGTCCGAGCCCCTGGCGGCGATGGACGCGCCCGGCGGTCGCCCGCGGGATGCCCCTGCGGGTCGCGACGGCGGGCCCGCTCACGCGTTGCGCTCGCAACTTGCCGATCGAGCGCTCCCGCCGCGATCGCCCACCCATCGGCCGGACGCAGCTCAGGGCTCTCCGCTGCTCATCGTGGCGACTTGCGGACGGACCAGGTCAATGGCCCGCGTCCGCTGCCGCTCAGCCTCGATTCAGGACGGCCCCGAACCTGGCGGCGCTATGGTGTGGCCATGGGCAGCCGGGTCGCGCGTGCCAGGTGCGGATTCCGACGAAGGCGGACACGCGGTCCGAGCGATGGCGAGCACGTGGTCC
>CAYSOF010000018.1:0-137728 GCA_964432595.1 uncultured Binatia bacterium (SeqCode)
ACCTGCCACCTATGTGCCCGGTCAGAAGTGCCACCTATGTCCCCGTTTGCACCCGGCTGCGCGCGGCACTCGCACGGCGCCCCCCACACCACTCCCTCCTCCCGCGTGCTCCTGACGCGCTCGCTCGGAGCACCCACGCGCCCCGCCACCGCCCGCCGCTCCGACGTCGCAACGGGGCGCCGCCGCTTGGGGTGGGAGAGAAGCTAGCGCGTGACGTCGATGAGGTGCGGGGCGATGAACGCCATCAGGAATCCGATGGCGACCATCGCGATGACGATCCCGCCGGCGTTCAGATGCGGCCTCATGCCGATGGGATGCGCGGGTGCGCTTCGCGCGGCGCCGGCGCGACGTCGACCGAGACCGACATCTCGTGCTCGCCGCCGCCCAGGACGACGCCGCGGATCGGGGCGACGTCGGCGTAGTCGCGGCCCCACCCCAGGGTCACGTGCTCCCCGCTGGGGATGACGTCGTTCGTCGGGTCGAGGTCGAGCCAGCCGACGTCGGGAATCCAGACCGACACCCACGCGTGCGACGCGTCCGCGCCGATCAGACGCTCCTTGCCCTCGGGCGGCGTCGTCAGGATGTAGCCGCTCACGTAGCGTGCGGCGAGGCCGAGCGCGCGCAGGCACGCGATCTCGAGGTGCGCGAAGTCCTGGCAGACGCCGCGCCGCTCGCGCAGCACGTCGGCGACCGGGGTGCTCACCGTCGTCGCCTCGGGATCGTACGTGAAGTCCTCGTGGATGCGGTGCGTGAGGTCGAGCACCGCGGCCATGATCGGCGCGTTGCGCGGGAACGCCGGCGCCGCATAGGCGACGACGTCGGCCGAGGCGCGCACGTGCGGCGACGCGAACGCGAACTGGTAGGCGTTCAGCACCTCGGGCGTGCGGTCGGCGCGCAGCTGGTCGCGGACCGCGTGCCACGCCGGCGTGTCCTCCGGGTCCGACGGCGGCGGGACCGCCGACACCTCGACGTCGCTCTTCGCGGTGATGGCGAGGCGCTCGTGCGGCTCCTGCAGCGTCAGGAAGTGCATCGGGTTCCCGAAGTAGTCGGCCTGCGAAACCAGCACCGACGGCATGGGGTCGATCAGCAGCTGTGTCCGCCGCGCCACCTGGTGCGGGCCGCTCCGCGGCGTGAGGCGTACCTCGTTGTGGCAGATCGAGACGGCCTCCTCGTAGACGTACGTCGTCGTGTGCGTGACGCGGTAGTTCACGACGACGCTCCGAGCTGCTGCGACGGCTGCGCGTGGCTCAGATAGCTGCGCGTGATCGCGTCGGAGAGCGCCGGCAGATCGCGCGCGAGCGCGCCGAGCAGCTCGCCGAGCCCCGTGCGCGTGCCGTGCGCGTCGGGCGTGCACAGCGTCTCGACGTCGGCGAGGCGGACGCGCGCCAGGCTGCCCATCGTGAGCCGCGCCTCGGCGCTGCGCGCCGCGAGCGACTCGTCGCGCGGCAGCTGCGCCACGTGCGCGTCGAGCGCGGCCAGCTGGAACGCCAGCGAGCGCGGGCTGGTCTCGTCGACGAGCAGCAGGTCGACCACCGGCGCCACCTGCAGCGTGCCGAGATAGCGCCGCCGGTACGTGATGCTGACGTCCATGATCTCGAGCAGCATCTCGAGGAGCGGCTCCTCCGTCGCGCGGACCTGCGCGAGCGGCGAGCGCAGCAGGGCGACGACGTAGGCGGCGCGCTCGAGCCGCCGCCCCATGTCGGCGAAGCGCCAGCCCTGGCCGCGGGTCATGTTCTCGACGCCGAGGCCGCTGAACGCCGCCAGCGAGAGGATGAGCCGGTTGAGCGCGTCGAGCGCGACGCCGACGGGCAGCCGTCCGCTCGCCGGCAGGCGGGGCAAGGTGCGGTCGAGCTGGTTCACGATGCGCCACGTATCGAGCGAGATCTGGTCGCGCACGATCGAGCCGAGCCGCTGCGCCGACGCGAGCGTCGCGCGCAGCGTCAGCGGCGGGCTCTCGGCGAGCGCGAACGTGAGCAGGGCGCGCTCGCTGACGACCCGCCCGTCCGCCGTCTCTTTCACCGCGAACGCCGCGTCGACGCGGCCGTACTCCGCGAGCGCCGTCACCAGCAGCGACAGCTCGGGCGCGGTGCCCGGTCCGGTCTCGTCGGCGAGCCGCGTGAGGATGCTGCGCAGGAGCCGCGCGGTGCCCTCGGCCCGCTCGACGTAGCGGCCCAGCCAGAAGAGGTTGTCGGCGACGCGGCTCGGCAACTCGGCGCCGCCGCGCGACAGCTCGACGGGCTGGTCGGGCGGCCGCAGCAGGCTCAGCGGGCTCACGGGGCCGTCGGACAGCGCCCACGTGTCCTTGCTGCCGCCGCCCCGCTGCATCGACACGACCAGCGAGTCGCGCGACGTCGCCACGCGCGTCAGGCCGCCCGGCATCGCGTGGTACGCGCCGTCGCTGGCGACGAGGTAGCTGCGCAGCACGACGTGCCGCGGCTGCACGCGGTCGCCGCTCCAGACCGGCGCCGTCGACAGCGCGACCTGCTCCTGCGCGACGTAGGCGTGCGGCTCGCGCCGGATGCGCGCCACGAGCGCCGCGCGCGCCGCCGCGGTGAGCCCGGCGCCGAACACGGGCTCCATGTGCACCGCCGCGTATGCCGGCTTGATGACGAGGCCGTCCAGGTGCTCGACGACGTAGTCGAGCGCGCTCTCGTGCCCGCACCACCACGTCGCCACCGACGGCAGCGCGAGCTCCTCGCCGAGCAGGTGCCGGCAGAGGCTCGGCAGGAACGCCATCAGCGCCGAGCTCTCGACGAGGCCGCTGCCGAGCGCGTTGGCCACCGTCACCGTGCCGGCGCGCACCGCCTGCAGCAGCCCGGGCACGCCGAGCGACGAGTCGGCGCGCAGGCTCAGCGGATCGCAGAAATCGTCGTCGAGGCGGCGCAGGATCACGTCGACGGGCTCGAGGCCGCCGAGCGTCTTCAGAAAGACGCTGCGGTCGCGCACCGTGAGGTCGCCGCCCTCGACGAGCGTGTAGCCGAGGTAGCGCGCGAGGTACGCGTGCTCGAAGTACGTTTCGTTGTACGCGCCGGGCGTCAGCAGGACGATGCGCGGGTTCTCGCGCCGGCGCGGCGCATGTGCGCGCAGCGTGTCGCGCAGCGTGCTGAAGAAGCCGGCGAGCCGCTGGACGCGGCACTCGCGGAACAGCTCGGGCAGCGTGCGCGAGAGCACGATGCGGTTCTCGAGCGCGTAGCCGGCACCCGACGGCGCCTGCGTGCGATCGGCGAGCGCCCACCAGCGGCCGTCGTGCGAGCGCGCCAGGTCGACGGCGTAGCAGTGCAGCCAACACGCGTCCGGCACCGCGACGCCATGACACGGCCGCAGGAAGCCGGGATGCGCGAACACCAGCTCGGGCGGCAGCAGGTCGTCGCGGAGGAGGCGCTGCGGGCCGTAGAGGTCGGCCAGGACGAGGTTCAGGAGCAGCGCGCGCTGCGCCAGCGCCGCTTCGAGCTGGCGCCACTCGTCCGCGCCGATCAGCAGTGGCAGCGCGTCGAGCTCCCACGGGCGATCCATGCCCTGCGGATCGCCGTAGACGTTGTAGGTGACGCCGTTGTCGTGGATCAGGCGCCGCGCCTGCTCCCACCGTCGCGCCATCTCCTGCGGCCCGAGGCCGGCCAGGGAGCGCACGAACCCGGCCCAGTGCGGCCGCGGGACGTCCGGCGCCGCCAGCATCTCGTCGTGGACGCCGGCGGGCAGCGGGTAGCTGAGCCGCAGCGCGGCGTCGGCCACCGGCGTGGCCGGGACGATGGGCCGTCCGCTCACCGGCGCAGGTCCAACGTGAGCGGAAAGTCGGCGCTGCGCTCCTGGCGGGGCGCGGCCATCGCACCGGGAGTATGCCCGAAGGGCTGGAAACGTGCGACCCGACGGGCCTCCGCCTCGTTGGCGTTGACGGGCCGCGTCTCGTAGCTGCGCCCGCCGGGATGCGCCACGTGATACGTGCAGCCGCCCAGCGACCGGCCGCTCCAGTCGTCGAGGACGTCGAACACGAGCGGGGTGTGCACGCCGATCGTCGGGTGCAGGCAGTTCGGCGGCTGCCAGGCGCGGTAGCGCACCCCGGCGACCCACTCGCCGGCCGTCCCGGTCGGATGCAGCGGGACGCGGCGGCCGTTGCACGCGATCGCGTGCCGTCCCTCGGTGAGACCGCGCACCTTCACCTGCAGGCGCTCGACGGACGAGTCGACGAAGCGCACCGTCCCGCCGGCCGCGGGCTCCTCGCCGAGGACGTTCCACGGCTCGAGCGCGTGCCGCAGCTCCAGCTCCACGCCCTGGTAGGCGACGGCGCCGAGGCGCGGGAAGCGGAACTCGACGTGCGGCGCGAACCAGTCGGCATCCAGGCGGAGATCGGCGCGCGCCATGTCGTCGAGGACGTCGGCGAGGTCCTGCTCGACGAAGTGCGGCAGCAGAAAGCGGTCGTTCAGGATCGTGCCCCAGTGGACGAGGCGCTCGCGATACGGCGCCGTCCAGAAGCGCGCGACGAGCGAGCGCAACAGGAGCTGCTGCACGAGGCTCATGTGCGCGTGTGGTGGCATCTCGAACGCGCGCAGCTCGACCAGACCGAGCCGGCCGCGCACGTTCTCCGGCGCGTAGAGCTTGTCGATGCAGAATTCGGCGCGATGCGTGTTGCCGGTGACGTCGACGAGGAGATTGCGGAGCGCGCGGTCCGTCACCCATGGCGGCACCTCGCCGCGCTCGGGCAGGTTCCGGAACGCGATGTCGAGCTCGTAGAGCGCGTCGTGGCGCGCCTCGTCGACGCGCGGTGCCTGGCTCGTCGGACCGATGAAGAGCCCGGCGAAGAGGTACGAGAGCGCAGGATGGTTCTGCCAGTATGCGACGAGGCTGCGCAGCAGGTCCGGCCGGCGGAGCAGCGGGCTCTCCGCCGCCGACGGCCCCCCGATGGTCACGTGGTTGCCGCCGCCCGTGCCCGTGTGGCGTCCGTCGACCATGAACTTCTCGGTGCCGAGCCGCGCGAGGCGCGCCTCCTCGTAGACGGCGGTCGTGGTGGCGGTGAGCTCGTCCCAGTTCGCGGCGGGATGGATGTTCACCTCGATGACGCCCGGATCGGGCGTGATCTCGAGCTTGCGGAGGCGCGGATCGCCGGGCGGCGGATAGCCCTCGACGAGCACGCGGACGCCCTCGATGCGCGCCGTCTCCTCGACGGCGGCGACCAGGTTGAGGAAGTCCTCGAGGTAGGTGAGCGGCGGCAGGAACACGTGCAGCCGTCCGTCGCGCGGCTCGACGCAGAGTGCCGTACGCACGACGCCCTCGATCGGTTCCGACCACGGCGCCGCGCCCGGGCCCGACGGCTGCAGCACGAGCCGTGCGCGCTCGGGCAGCGGACGGCGCGGCGCGAACGGATCGCGGTCCCACGACAGCTGGCGCGATGCCATCGGCTCCCACGGCAACGAGTCGAGCGGCAGGCGATAGCCCATCGGGTGATCGCCCGGCGCCAGGTAGACGTGCTCCGTGCGGAGCAGCCAGCGCCCCGTCTCCCAGCGGCCGGTGCCGTTCGGATCGGGGCGCAAGGGCAGCGTATGGCCGACGACGCTGCCGAGCCCGCGCTCGAACACGCGCGCGATGCGCGCGCGCTCCTCCGGGTCGTCGAGCCGCGCGTCGAGCGGATCGACGTTCGCCGGCAGCCGGCGCTCGCGCGCCAGCCAGAACCACACGTCCTCGTACGCGGGCTCGGCGCACGACGGATCGACGGCGAGCACGCGGGCGAGCGTGCGGATGAATCGTTCGCTCTGGTCCGTCGTCGCGCCCTCCGGCACGCGCTCGTCCGCGACGAGCGACGGATCGGTCCAGACGGGGACGCCGTCGGCGCGCCAGTAGCAGCCGAGCGCCCAGCGCGGCAGCGACTCGCTCGGGTACCACTTGCCCTGGCCGAAGTGCAGCAGGGCGCCGGGCGCGAAGCGGTCGCGCAGCCGGTACAGCAGATCGCCGGCGCGCAGGCGCTTCGTCGGGCCGAGCGCCGACACGTTCCACTCGTCGCCGTCGTAGTCGTCGATCGAGACGAACGTCGGCTCGCCGCCCATCGTGAGCTTCACCCGCGCGGCGTCGAGCAACGCGTCCACGCGACGGCCCATCGCGTCGATCTGTCCCCACTGCGCGTCGCTGTACGGCTTCGTCACGCGCGCGGTCTCGGCGAGCCGTTCGACCGTCATCGTGACGTCGAACTCGACCTCGCAGTCCTCGACCATGCCGGTGATCGGCGCCGCGCTCGTCGGGTCGGGCGCGCACGCGAGGGGGATGTGGCCTTCGCCGGCGAGCAGGCCCGACGTGGGATCGAAGCCGATCCAGCCGGCGCCCGGCAGGTACGCCTCGGCCCAGGCGTGCAGGTCGGTGAAGTCGTGCGTCGCGCCGGACGGTCCGTCGAGCGCCTCGACGTCGGGCCGCAGCTGGATCAGGTAGCCGGACGCGAAGCGCGCGGCGATGCCGAGGTTGCGCAGCACCTGCACCATCAGCCACGCCGTGTCGCGGCACGAGCCGCGGCCGCGCTCGAGCGTCTCCTCGCACGACTGGACGCCGGGCTCCATGCGGATCACGTACTCGATCTCGCGCTGCAGCCGCTGGTTCAGGTCGACGAGGAAGTCGATCGTGCGCCGCGGTCGGCGGTCGAGCCGATCGATCCAGGTACGCAGGCGCGGGCCCATCGGCTCGACGACGAGGAACGGCGCGAGCTCGTGCGTGAGCCCGGGCTCGTACGCGAACGGCGTCTCCTCGGCCTCGGGCTCCAGGAAGAAGTCGAACGGGTTCACGACGACCAGCTGCGCCGTCAGGTCGACGTCGACGACGAGCTCGCGCGTGCGCTCGGGGAAGACGACGCGGGCGAGGTGGTTGCCCTGGGGGTCCTGCTGCCAGTTGAGGAAGTGCTGCGCGGGCGTCACGCGCAGCGAGAAGCTCAGGACCGGGGTACGGGTGTGCGGCGCGGGCCGCAGGCGGACGGTCTGCGGCGAGAGGAGGACGGGCCGGTCGTACCGGTACCGGGTGGTGTGTCGGAGGGCAACGCGGATCGACATCGACGGTCCTGCCGTGCCGCGCGGCCCGGTCGACCCCCCGACCGATGGCGAGCCGCGGGCTCGTCGTTCGCGCGGCCGCGGAGCGGCGTGCGCTGCGTGGGTGCGGCGTACGGCGTGACGATGGCAGGAGCCGAGTAGGCGATGGGACTCGTTCGCGTGCCGTACGCTGCGAAGTGCCGGGACAAAGCGAGGCCAGACTTATGAAGGGGTCGGGAACGTTGTCAAGTTTGCATTCGGCCGCCGGACGGCGCGCGACGGCCGCCGGGCGGCGGCCGATCCGGGCGGAAAGGCCGTGGCGACCGGTACTCCGAGTGCGCGCGCCAGGGCCAGCGCGGTGGCCACGGTCGGTAGCGCGCGCCCGTTCTTGATCTGGTTCACGTGCGCGCGGTCGAGGCCCGCCCGCTCGGCGAGCTCCGCGTCGGTCCAGCCGCGCGCCGCGAGCAGCGGTACGAGCGCGTTGCGGGTCACGACCAGATCTCCTCGACGGACAGGCCGAGCGCCGTGGCGACGCGTTCGGCGACGGCCAGCCGCGGATTCGCGTGCGGCGTGCGCAGGCGGACGACGAGTCGTCGCGGGAGCAGGGTGCGGCGGCCGAACTCGCCCCACGTCATCCCGCGCTGGCGGAGCAGCGCGGGCAGATGATTGGTGACGCTCGGCGACGGGCGATGGCGCGGCATGCGCGCGACGATGCGGCGACGCGCCGCCGCACGCAAGGCGCGCGCGATGCCTTGGATCAGAAGGTCAGCTGGTCGAGGGTCTCGAGGTTGATGACGCCGGCGAACGGGCAGGTGGTCGAGTTTGCCGGCGCGTCGAACGCCAGCGTCGCGCGGATGGTCAGGTTCTGCGACAGGACGTCGCGCGCGGCACGGCGCGCGGCGACCGTCACGAGAATGGTCGCATCCTGCGAGCCCTGGGCCTTGGGCGCGGCGGCGAAGCCGACGACGATGGCCTGGCCGGTGTCGCCCGGCGCGCCGTTGTTCGGAATCTGGAACGTGCCGCACGGGGTGAGCGCCGTCAGCGGCAACGGATTCTGTGCCACCTGGTCCGCCGTGACCTTGAAGAGCTTGATGACGCTGGTGGTCGGCCCGTCGGCGACGGACGCGAGGATCAGCCCGTCGTCGGGATGGAGGCGGAACAGCTCGTCGAAGAACGTGAAGCCGTCGATGTACTGGAGCGGCGTCGGGCGGATGCGCCAGAGCCCGTTGCTCTCGAAGCCGGCCCAGACCTTCGAGCCGTCGGGCGAGACCTCGAGGTGCGAGACGGGGTCGATGTCCTCGCACTCCGGCAGGCCGACCTGCGCGTCGATGCGCGGCAGGATCGTCTGGGAGTTGCCGTTGTTCTTGCGGAGCGCGACGAGGCTCTCCTTCTCGGACCGGAAGCAGCTGCCCATGTCGGGGACGTTGCGGAACTCCGAGATGAACACGCGCCCGCCCGCGTCGGCGGGGAATCCGTCGCACGCGATGTGGAGCGTCTCCGTGGTGGCGCGATCGATGATCTCGGACTGGACGAGGTTGCCGGCGCCGTCGAGCGACATGCGCATGACGCTGACGGCCAGCTCGGTCTCACCCGGCGACGGGTCGGTGAACGTGCCTTCGTCGCTGAGCAGGTAGAGCCCGCCCGCGCCGTCGCCGCACAGCTCGAGCGGATCGAAGACGGCCGACGAGGGGCAGAACCCGTTCGGGCAGTCGCCCTGCCGCGTGCACGGCAGGCCGGCGTTCGGGCCGCTCAGGCACAGCGCGCTCGCGGGGCACGTGCCGCCGTTCGCCGCGCAGTCCGCGTTGGTCAAGCAGTAGTCGCCGGTGCCGGGGCCGTTGAGCGGCGTCTCGCACGACCGGACGCTGTTGTCCGGCGCGATGCGGGTCCCGTCGGGCATGATGCCCTTCACGCCGAAACCCAGCCCCACGTCGATCGGCAGGATGTCGGTGTAGAACACCGGACTCGCGGCCAGCGTCGGCCCGGTGCCAGGCGCCGCGCCGCCGAAGCCGTGCGACAGGACGCTCAGCAGGCTGCGGTTCGTCGCCGTCGCGACGATCGCGATGCGGGCGTGCTGATGTCCGCTCACGGTGGGCGTGAACGTGACGGTCACGTCGGCGCTCTCGCCGCCGTGCAGCTCGAGGCGGTCGGGCGACACGACGAACGGCGCGTTGCTCGATCCGAGGCACACCGCCATGACGGTCGTCGTGTCGTCCGCGGTGTTGGCGATGCGCAACGTCTTCGACGCCGACCCGCCGAGGCCGACCGCGCCCAGCTCGAGCGTGCTGTCGGCCGTCACCTGCAGCACGCCCGGCTGGGTGCCTTCCGGCTGCGGGCAGGTGCGCAGCGAGAGCGCGACGTCGTCGCTCGCCTGGCCGTCGTTGACGGTGAGCTTGACCGTCACCTCGCGCGGCTCGCCTTCGTAGACGTGGACGGGGATCGGGTCGGTGGACGTGCCACCGTCGCCGAAGTCCCAGAGGTAGCTCAGCAGGTCGCCGTCGGGATCGAAGCTCCCCTGCTGGCCGTCGAACGTCGCGGGGACGTCGGGGAGTACGAGCTCCGAGTCCGGGACGATGCGCGCGACCGGCAGCTGGTTGTCCTGCTCGACGGCGCGGAAGCGCACGCGGTCGACGTCGCGCACGTGCCCCTTCTGCTTGCCGGGGACCTGGTTCGCGACCATCAGCTTGATGCGGTTGGTGCGCCGCCGGCCGACGCGGAGGATCGGGCTGTCGAGCGCCGCACGCATGCCGACGATGCGTCCGTTCTCGACGATCGGCGCGAAAGACGACGTGATGTCCTTGCGGCCGACGCGCGCGCGGAACGTGCTTGGATCGGCGACGCCGCTCTCGGAGCCGGGGGAGAAGCTCACGATGACGTTGACGTGCGGATGGGCGGAGACGAGACCGCGGGCGGCGGGTGCCACCACGCGCATCAGATCGTCACCCTTCTTGGCGCGCTTCGCCGATGCAGGAGGGGGGAAAATGGCGCAGACGCCGGCCAGGAGGAGAGGCAGGATGAGCCGTCGCATCGGAGGCTCGACCATAGCGGGAGCCTGCCCGGGATGACAACGACAAAAGTGTGACGGCACGACTGTGCCGCTAGTACTTTGGTACTGGGCTAGTTACACGCGGTCGGGACGTCGACGATCACCACCTCGTTGGGGAACGAGCCCTTCTGCCGGTCCGACTGGCTGAACGGCGTGGTGTCACGCGGCACACCTTCGTCCGTGAGCCGGTAGGCCTGCACGCGGTCGACGTCACCGCCGCCGACGTAGAGCACGTTGTTCCGCACGGTCATCCGCACAGGGCTGGAGCGGACGTCCTTGTCGGTCTGTTGGGTGGGCTCGTTCGGGAGGTTGCCGTCGCGCAGCCGATACGCGTCGATGCGGCCGTCGCTGAACTGCGTGCCGAGGATCGTGTTGTTGGCCTTGACGAGGCCGTTGTAGCGGATCCCCGACTTGGTGCTGCTGGCCCGCGGTTGCTTCCAGCGCGGCTCGTCGTCCTTGTTCGGCGAGGTAGCGAACGTGCCGTCGGCGTTGAGATCGAACACCGAGACCTTCCGGCGGAAGCGCTCGGAAACGAAGAGCCGATTGCCGTCGAGGATGAGCGGACCGGGGCCGGCCATCTTCTTGCGTCGCGAGATCGGCTGGTTCGCGATGGAGTTGCAGTCGGAGTTGAGCTCGCACGCGACGCCGTTCATCGATCCGCCGACGCACAGGTTCGTCGTTTCGTCGCACGAGGACTCGCCGTCGCACCCGTCCGGGCCGAACACGACGGGCTGGCCGTTGGTCTCGCAGACGGGGGGGACCGCGCCCTCGACGGGGTTGCCCTCGGCGTCCGTCGCATCGATGCAGCGGATGAAGCGGCCGTCGGCGGCGAGCTTGTACGTGACGACCTCGCCGTTGCCGTGCGTCAGGCTCGCGTAGAGCAACGGCGACGGCGTGTCGAAGCGGACGAGCAGGTTCTCGATGCCGGCGCCGTTGGGCCCGAACATGCAGCTCGTGGGCTCGCGCGAGATCGGCAGCCCGTTCGCGTCGAGCGCGAACATGAAGAACTTGTTCCGGCGGACGTCCGGCACGTAGAGCTTCGTGCCGTCTTCCGAGAGCGCGATGTCGCGCGGGTTCAGGCCCTTCAGCGGCGGCTCGGGCACCTGCGTCTGGGGCACCTTGCGCAGCCCGCCCCCCTCGAGGATCTCGAAGAACTCGACGCGGTCGATCTCCGCGACGTACAGCATCTTGCCGTTCGGCGACGGGATGAGGCGGCGGGGCAGACGGCCGCCGGTCTGGATCGTGACCTTCGGCTTCGTATCGATGCCGCCGTTGGGGCTCAGGCAGAACCCGTCGACGCGGCCGGGCGTGGTCGCCGTCGCGTAGAGCATCTGCCCCGCGCGCGCGGGAGCCGCCAGACACACGAGTAACCCGAGACCGCACATCACTCGACGCATAGGGGTCCCGCCTTATAGCAAGGGTCCCGAGGAGGTGAAATGTCCGCGGAGCTGGTGATTTCGCGCCGGGACGACGCGATCGTCCACGTCGTCCCGAACCGTTCGGAGCAGCGCAACGCCTCGAATCGCGAGGCGCGTCGCTGATGGAGCAGTGGAACGTCCTGGCCACGTCGTTCGAGGGGTACCGCGACCTGCTCCTGCGGGTGCTGAAGAAGTTCGGTCGCTTCGGCGGCGCCGGCTATCGCAACGTCGCGATCGGCCGCGTCGAGGACGTGCAGGTCTTCCTGGACGCCCTCCGCGACGCGATGGCCGCCGAGCCGCGGCTCGGTGCCGTCGTCGCCAAGGCGGTCCCCATCGCGCGGACCGTTCGCTTCGATCCGGCCGAGCTGTTCGATGCCCTCACCGAGGCGGCGCGTCCGATGTTTCCGGAGCTCGCCGGCGGCACGTTCCACGTTCGCGTCGAGCGTCGCGGGCTGAAGGGCGTGTTGCACGCGGCGGAGGTCGAGAAGCACGTCGGTGCCGCGGCGTGGGCGGCGCTCGAGGCCGACGGGTGCACGCCGTCGGTGTCCTTCAAGGACCCCGACCGAGTGCTGCTCATCGAGACCCTCGGCGAACGCGCCGGCCTGACGGTCGTGGACCGCCGTCTGCGACAGACCTACGACTTCGTCCGCGTGCGTTAGACGATCGTCGAGCCGAGCAGGTTGCCGCCGAGGCGCGCGTGACCGACGCGCGCATCGCCGATGACGTTCACCAGCGACGGCTTGCCCGAGCCGAGCGCGCGCGCGAGGGCGGGGCGCACCTCGTCGGGCTGCGTGACGAATTCGCCGTGGCATCCGATGGCCTCGAACATCCGGTCGTAGCGAAGGTCCGGCAGCATGTCGAAGGGGTCGACGCGGCCGCGCAGCATCGGCATCTGGTCGAAGCTCGGGCCCCACGAGCTGTTGTTCCAGAGCAGCGTGCAGATCGGCAGGCGATGCTTCAGCGCGGTTTCGATCTCCATGCCGCCGATGCCGAGGCCGCCGTCGCCGATGACGACGATGACCTGCTTCCCGGGCCGCGCGAGCGCGACGCCGATGCCCATCCCGATGCCGTGGCCGACCGGCGCCAGCGGTCCGGCGTCGACGACCTGTCCGGGAAAGCGCACCGCGAGCCACTGCGACAGCCAGCCCGACAGCGTGAAGCTGTCGATCACCAGCGTCGCGTCGCGATCCATGACGTCGAGCAGATCGCGCATCACGCGTGCAGGATGGATCGGCATCGCGTCGTGGACGCCGGCCTCCTGCTCGCCCAGCGCGCGGTCGAACTCCGCGCGCACGCGCGCCACCTCGCCGAGCCATGCGCCGTTCCGCCGTTGCATGCCGTCGAGTCCGCGCGCCGTCGCCCCGTCGAGGAGCTGGCGCAGGACGAGCTTCGGGTCGCCGACCACCGGCAGCTCGGCGGCGACGTGCCAGCCGATGCGTGCGGGCACGGCGTCGATCTGCACGTAGGTGGCGTCGGCGTTCCACGTCGGCGGCTCGCCGAAGTGCTCGCCGCTCCAGAAGCGGAAGCCGACGGCGACGATCACGTCGGCGCGTCCGGTGAACGGCTTCTTCCACGCGCCGCGGACGGCGAGCGGGCCGTCCTCGGGCACCGCGCCCTGGCCGGTGCGACGCGTGTAGACCGGGATGGCGAGCCGCTCGGCCAGCGCGCGCAGCTCGGCGGCGGCGCCCGACCAGAAGACGCCGTCGCCGGCGACGATGAGCGGCCGCTCCGCGCGCGCCAGCGCGTCGAGCACGCGGTCGATGGCGGCGGGATCGCCGGCGCTGCGGAGCGCGTCGGGATCGTAGACGTGGGCACCGCGACGCTGCCGGCTGCGATCGCCGACCTGGTAGAGCACGTTGGTCGGGATCTCGAGCACGGTCGGACCCGGCGGCGGCCCCATCGCCTCGCGGAACGCCATGCGCAGGTCGACCTCGATGGTCGACCAGTCGAGCGTACGCTTCGTCCACTTCGAGAACGTCCGGCAGATGTCGGCGCCGTACGCCTCCTGGAACGAGCCGAGCCCGTCCTCCGTCGTCGGATGCTGGCCCGAAAGGCAGACGACCGGGCTGCCGGCGAGACCCGCCACGCAGAGTCCCGTGACCGCGTTCGTGAGCCCGCAACCCGCCGTCACGGCGAGCACGCCCGGTCGTCCGGCGACGCGCGCGTAGGCGTCGGCGGCGTAGGCGCACGACTGCTCGTGCCGCATGTGGATCATCTGCACCCCGTTGTCGCGGAGGTGCGAGAGGATCGGCCAGATGTGGCCGCCGTTCACGGTGAAGCAGAACGCGACGTTCTGCTCGCCGAGGATGCGTCCGACCAGCGCGCCGCCGTCGACCTGCTGCGCGTCGGCGGCGGGCAGCGGCTTCCCCATCGCGTCGCCGATTCCCCGAGTGCCTTCCATTTCGCGGCCTGTAACAGGGGCTCGCCGCGAGCGGCAAGACGGGGCTCAGCGCCGGCGGGCCGCCGCTTCCTCTTCGGCCTCGAACTTCTCGAGGATGCGCTCGAGGCGTTCGGTGGCCTTCTCCACCCGGATCGCGGCGGCCTCCGCGCGGTCGGCGGCGGCCTCGGCGCGTTCGGCGGCGGCTTCGGCCCGGCGGGCGACGTCCTCCATCGATCCCCCGGCGAGCGCGCCGTGAGGTAGCACCAGCAGCAGGACCGCTCCGACCAGCCTCGCATCCGCACGCATCCCTCATGCGCTATCGGGCACTCGCGAGGTCGTCAACCGGCCGGGGGGCTTGGCAGCCCCGCATCCGTGCTTAGGATCGAGACATGACCGGAAAGGACGTGCTCCTCGCCGCCTTCGACGAGCTGTTCGACGCGGCGATCACGAAGCTCGACGCCGACTGCAGCGACGCCGAGCGGACCGAGGCCCGCGACCAGTTCAGCCGCCGGTTCGCCGGCATCCTCGACGTCGTGCAGACGCTCGACGTGCCCGAGCTGCCGCGCGAGGCCATGGACGGGATGAAGGATGCGATCGGCGAGCTCACGCCGGCGCAGCTCGCCGGCATGGTGGCGTCGATCCCACTGGCCCAGCAGACGCAGGACATGCTTCGCTCCGTCGCCGTCCGGCAGGCCCAGCAGAAGATGCTCGAATCGCTCGCCATGCAGGCCGACACCCGCTGGGGCGGGAATTAACAACTGACCCAAGACCATGTCTTGGGTCAGGGAGACTTTGGACCCGTCGTCTTCAGTCGACCAGTATGCCGCGGCCGGCGAAGCCGGCGCGGCACACTGCTCCGGTCGTGGTTCACGCCGTGGCCGTTTGCTCCCCGCCGTCGGGCTCGGCTAAGCGCGACGGGTGGTGGCGCGTTCGATCTGGCTCGGCGGTGCGCTGCTGCTCGTTGCGGCGATCTACGTCGCGCGCGTCGATCGGGTCGCCGGCCTCTACGTCGACGACGCCTGGTACGTCCTGCTTGCGAAGGCCATCGCGTCCGGTGACGGCTTTCGCCTTATCAACGCGCCGGCGCCCGGCATCCTGCCGTTCTACCCGCCCGGCTTTCCCGCGCTCCTCTCGCTCGTCTTCCTCGTCGCACCCGAGTTCCCGCGCAACGTCTGGCTGCTGAAGACCGTGTCCATCGCCGCGATGCTCGGCGTCACGGTGCTCGCCGCGGCGTGGGGCCGCGATCGCGGGCTCGCGCCGTCCGCGGCGCTGCTGCTGGCGCTGGCGACCGTGCTCTCGCCGGCGTTCGTCTACTTCGCGGGCGCGACCGTCATGTCCGAGCCCGTCTTCACGCTGCTGCAGCTCGCGTCGCTCGTCGCCCTCGAGCGCGCGACGTCGCTCCGCCTGATCGCGCTCGCGGCCGTGCTCGGCGGCGCCGCGGCGCTCGTCCGGACGATGGCGATCGGCGTGCTCGTCGTGTCGTGCGGCTGGCTCCTCGCGACGCGCCGCCCGCGCGCCGCGCTCGTCTACGGCGCGATCGTCGCGGTGATGGTCGGCACGTGGACCTGGTGGGCACGCGTGCACGCGCCCGACGCGACGGCGCAGGCCGTGATGAACGACGCCATCGTCCACGGCTATGCCGACCAGTTCTGGATGCGCATCGCCGGCTACGCCGAGTCGGGCGCCGTGACGGCGGCCGAGCTGCCCGCGCGTATCTGGCAGAACGTTCGCACGCTCGTCCTGAACGATGCCGGCGCGCTCGTGCTCTACCCGTGGTATCGCACGCTCGAGCCGCTCGACGCGCTGCCGCCGACCGCCTGGACCGCGGTGCTGTCCGCCGTCGTCGCGGTGCCGGCGACGATCGGGCTCGTCGCGGCGCTTCGCGAGCGCGTCCGACCAGCGGAGCTCGCGCTGCTGGCGACGATCGCCGTCGCGCTCGTCTGGCCGTTCCCGCCGTTCCGCTTCGTGCTGCCGCTGCTGCCCGTCGTGTTGCTCGCGACGGCGCGTGGCGCCGCCGTGCTGACGCGCGCGCCGCGGGCGGCGTCGTGCGCGCTGCTGCTGGCGATCGCCGTCGCGAATGCGACGAGCAACGTCCGGGTCGCGATCGATCCGCCGCCCGCGTGGACGCGTGCGTGGGACGAGAACGTCGCGCTGCTGTCGTGGGTGGACGCGCACCTCGCCGCGGACGCGATCCTCGCCTCGCACAATCCGGCGCTCGTCCACCTGCTGACGGGTCGCCGGACCGTGGGCTACTGGGACGCGCGCACGAACCTGCAGTACTGGCGACGCGCGGGCGTCGGCCATTGGGTCGACTGCTGGCTCGCCGCGCGGAAGTATCCGGACCCCGCGCGTGCGGGTCTGCCGATCGTGCACCGGCAGGACGGCGACCTCGCACTCCACGTCGTGCGCCTCGCGCCCTAGTGTCGCACGGCGCAACGCAGACGGCGCAGGCCGTTCTGCGTTGACCTCCTGGGGGGCCGCTGGTAGCCTCGCGACTGCTTGCAGGCGACGCGGGGCAAGGTCATCGAGGTCGACTTCACCGCACGCCGGCGCGTGCGAAAAGGCGCATCCGCCGCAGTGGCGATCGCCGCAGCCAGCCCGGCTCGCCGGGCGCTCGTCGGTACGCGCGACTACCTGCTGTTCTGGCGTCCGCCCGCGCGGCGCACCGCGGCCGAGTATCTCGGCGGTCGCTGGGACTGGGGCTGGACGCTGTTCGTCTGGACGAGCGAGGCGGCGGTGGGACCGGTCTGGAGCAATCTCGTGGGCGGTCGCGGCTACGTACCGCAGCGCCTCACCCGCGAGGCGTTCGTGACGTTCCTGCACCGGGCGAGCGACATCGGCGGGCTCCTGCTCGACGGCGAGCTCGAAGGTGGTGGTGAGGTGATCCGTGCCGAGCCCGATCAATTGATCCGGCGCGAAGAAGCGTTGTCGGCGCTCGGGCGCGCGAGCTAGAGACGTACGCCGGACGGGGTCCGGCGCGCAGAAGCAGACGGGGAGGTCGGGGATGAGGCAGTGGGGTGGGCTGGTCGTGGGGGTCGTGCTGATCGCGGGCGCGCCGGGGCATGCCGCGCCGCAGGCGCCGGCGCCTGCAACTGGGCCGGTCGCGTACCTCGTCGCCGACGCGGTGACGGGCACCGTCATCGCCGAGAAGGACGCGGACAAGCAATGGCCGCCGGCGTCGATGGCGAAGATGATGACCGTGCTCGTCGCGCTCGAGAAGGTGCGCGACGGCGCGATGAAGCTCGACGACCCGGTGTCGGTCTCGGCGAAGGCGGCGGCGACTGGTGGCTCGCAGGTCTACCTGGCGCCGGGCGAGACGTTCACGCTCGGGCAGATGCTCGAGGCGGTGATGATCTCGTCGGCGAACGACGCGTCGGTCGCGGTCGCCGAGCACATTGCGGGCTCCACGCCCGCGTTCGTCGAGCTGATGAACGCCCGCGCCAGGTCGCTCGGTCTCACCGGCACGGTCTACCAGAGCGTGCACGGCCTGCCGCCCGACGCCGGCCAGCAGGCCGATCTGACGACGGCGCGCGATCTGATGACGCTCGGCCGCGAGCTCATGCGCCACCCCGATGCGGCGAAGTGGGGCGGCACGTCGGAGGCGACGTTCCGCAACGGCTCGTTCGTGATGCGCAACACGAACCACCTCGTGCGCACGTACGACGGCGCGACCGGCCTCAAGACCGGGTACTACGCGAAGGCCGGCTTCTCGGTGACCGCGACGGCGAAGCGCGGCGACCTGTCGCTGATCGCGGTCGTGCTCGGCGTGCCGAACAAGCACGGCAGCTTCACCGAGGCGGCGCGGCTCATGAGCGACGGCTTCGCCAACTACCGGATGGTCGTCGCCGCGCGGCGCGGCGTCCCTGTCGGCACGGTGCCGGTGTCGGGCGGCGCGCAGGAGGGCATCAAGGCGATGCCCATCGACGACCTGAAGGTTCTCGTGAAGCGCAGCGACGACAAGCAGATCGCCGTCGAGGCGCGCATCCCGCGCCTGGTGTCGGCGCCGGTGCAGCGACGGCAGCCGCTCGGGACCGTCGTCGTGCGGCGCGGCGATCAGGAGCTCGCCAGCGTTCCGGTCATCGCCGACGGCGAGGTGCCGGCGGTGGGATGGCTGTCCTGGCTGTGGAATCGCGGGCTCACCACGAGCGCGTCGCCCGCGGATGCGAAGACGCAGTAACCGGACGCCGTAAGCGAACGCGACGGGCCGGGCGCCTGCGCGTCCCGGCCCGTGTCGCGTCGGCGGATCAGTCGAGGAACGCGCCCGACGGCGAGGCGGGCAGGCACTGCTCGCGCGGCGTCGGCTGCGCCTTGCATGCGGCGAGGGTCTCGCGGCGCGCCGCCTTGAGACATGCGCGGCGGTCCTTCTTCGGCTCCGCCGGGCAGGTCGCCTTCGCGGCCGCGATGGCTCCTTTGCAGAGCTTGCCGCACTTCGGGCCGCCCTTACCCTCGGCGGCAGGCGTCATCATGAAACCGGCACCGAGCACCAGCGCAGCAACCGCTGCGAAAACAGTTCGTCCGATCACAGCTCGTTCCTCCAGAGCGTTGAGGGGGTCGCCCCTCGCGACCGCCGACTGCGTTCGACGAGATCACAGAGCACCTGGAATTAGTCAAGGGTAAGAAAACGCCCGCGAACCGCTGGTTTGAGACTCGGCAGGCCCGTCGATAGCCTCGCGGGAGATGACCCGCGTGCACCTGCGTTCCGCGCGCCCCGCGTTCCACCTGGCGCGCGCCGTCACCGCCGCCGATGGACAGGTGGTGGCCGGCGCCGGCACGGCGCTCACCCCCTCGGTGGTGCGCTCGCTGGCCGCGGTGGGTGTCGACAGCGTGTGGGTGGGGGAGGACGCGCTCGTGGCCGAGTGGGAGGAGGACCCCGATCTCCAGCACGCGCTCGACGCGCTCGACGCCCGGTTCGCGGGCGCCCCGGCCGACGCGATCCTGGGCGCGCTCAAAGCGTGCCTGCGCGGCCGGCTCGTGGCGCGCGCGGAACGCCAGGAGGGCCGACGATGACGACGACCGACGCGGCCCGTATCCGGCGACAAGTGGAGCGCCTGCGCGACCTGCCGACGCTGCCGAACGTCATCGAGCGCATCGTCGACGCGCTCGACCGGCCCGACGTCGATCTCGGCTGGGTCGCCGGCCTCATCGAGACCGATCAGGTGCTGACGGCGCAGCTCCTGCGACTGGCGAACTCGGCCTTCTACGGCCTGTCCGGCCAGATCGGGACCGTGTCGCAGGCGCTCACCGTGCTCGGCACGACGGTGAGCCGTGGCCTCGTGTTCAGCACGTCGGTGCTCGATCTCCACATCGACCTCGCCGGCTTCTGGGAGCACTCGATCGGTACCGCCGTGGCGGCGGGCGCGATCGCGAAGCACCTCGGCCTGCAGCGGCCCGAGGAGGTGTCGGGCGCGGGACTGCTCCACGACCTCGGAAAGGTCGTCCTCTACAAGCAGGCGCCGGAGGCGTTCGCCGCGGTGCTGGCGCGCGCACGCGACGAGCGAATTCCGTTCCGCGACGCCGAGCGCGCGCTGCTCGGCGTCGACCACGCCGAGGTCGCGTCCTGGCTGCTGACCCGCTGGCGCTTCCCGGTGCGGGTCGTCGAGCCCGTCGTGCATCATCATCATCCGGAGATGTCGCGCGCCGTACCCGTCGAGACGGCCGTGGTTCACGTTGCGAACACCGTCGTGCGCGCCTACGGCTACGGCTTCGGCGGCGATCGTCGCGTGCCGCCGATCGCGCCGGCGGCATGGCGTCGGCTGGGCCTGGCCCCGAGCGATCTCGATCGCATCATCGACGTCTTCGAAGCGGACCTGGCGCAGGCACACGACGCATCGCCCGAAAAGGTCGCCACGCGATGAACGACGCGCCGCTCGAGCGCGCGCTGCGCGCGTCGAACGCCGAGCTCATCCGGCGCATCGAAGAGCTGTCGTTCGTGCGTCAGCTCGGCGACGCGCTGGCGGGCGAGGTGACGGCCGCCGCGATCGGCCGCGCCGTGGTGACCTTGCTGCGCGACGAGCTGGCGCTCGATCTCGTGGCGCTCTGGCGCGTCGACCCGCTCGGCGGAGGCGTGCGGCTCGCGGCGCTCGTCCGCGGCGTCGACGCCTGCCAGCTGGCGGACGGCCCGCTCGTGCCGTTCGCGGAGGCGGGCGCGCTCGGCACCGCCGCCGCCGGTACGGCGGTCGCGTGCGATGCGGACACGATGCCGCCGGACGCGGCGGGGCTCGGGGAGCTGGCGCTCCATCCGCTGACGGCGCGCGGACGCACCGTCGGCGTCCTCGGGCTCGGCACCGTCGACGTCACGGGGCCCGACGCCGAACGCGACCGCCTGGTCGGCCTCGTCGGCCCGACCGTGACGATGGCGCTCGAGAATGCGGGGCTGTACGACGCGCTCGCCGACGAGAACCGCACGCTGCGCGCCGAGCTCGGCGATCGGTTCGGCCGCGCGGCGCTGATCGGCGTGAGCCCGGCGTTCCGCGCGATGCTCGCCGTCCTCGAGCGTCTGGCCGACGCCGACATCACCGTGCTGCTGCTCGGCGAGAGCGGTACCGGCAAGGAGATGGTCGCGCGGGCGCTGCACTGGGGCGGTCGCCGCCGCGAGGGGCCGTTCGTCGCGGTAAACTGCGCGGCGCTCCCGGAGACGCTGCTCGAGAGCGAGCTGTTCGGCATCGAGCGCGGGGTGGCGACGGGCGTCGAGCGTCGCGCCGGCCTGATCGAGCGGGCCGGCGGCGGCACGCTGCTGCTCGACGAGATCGGCGACATGAGTCTCACCGTGCAGGCGAAGGTTCTGCGCGTGCTGCAGGAGCGCGAGGTGACGCGTGTCGGCGGCGCGCGGCCGCTGCCGGTCGACGTCCGCGTCGTTGCGGCGACGCATCGCGATCTCGACGCGGCGGTGCGCGACGGCCGCTTCCGCCAGGACCTCTACTTTCGCCTGAAGGTGGCGACCATCGCCGTCCCGTCGCTCGCCGAGCGCCGCGACGACGTGCCGCTCCTCGCGCAGCACTTCCTCGCGCGCTTCGCGCTGCGGCACGAGCGTCCCGGGCTTCGCCTGACGCCCGACGCGGTGGCCGCCCTGGCCGCGCGCCCGTGGCCGGGCAACGTGCGCGAGCTCGAGAACACGATCGAGCAGGCCGTCGTGATGACGGCGGGCACCACGATCGGTCCGGCGGAGCTCGGTCTCGAGACGCCGGGCACGGCGCCCGGGCTGCGCTATCACGCCGCCGTGCAGAACGCGCTCGACGGTACGGAACGGGCGCTGATCGAGCGCGCGCTCGTCGAGACGAACAACAACCGCACGCAGGCCGCGCGGCTGCTCGGCATCGGGCGCCGCACGTTGCTCTACAAGCTGAAGCGCCACGGCCTGACGTCGTAGCCGCGCAGGCCGCTGCGCAGCCCGGCGAGTGCGCTGCGCGGCCCGGTGCGCACCCCGCTCGCGTGCGATTCCACGACGATGGCCGGAGGGGACCGCACGCCGGTGCGCGGTCGGCTGCGCAGCCGCACCACCGGTGCTGCGTTTTTCGGCGGCACGCGCGCTGCGATGGCAGCCCGTCATGCAGTTGCCCAGCGTCGTCGTCGCGGACCGCCGGCCCGCCCTGATCCCGGAGATCGTCATCCCGTTCCGCCGGCCTGCCGCATCCCGCACGGTCGCCCCGCGCCGGACCGAGTGCGAGCGTCGCTCGGAGCCATGGCGCCGGGTCGGTGCGCTACGCGGGCTCCTGGTCGACCTCTATGCGTGAGTCGGGAGATCGGCGAGCGTCGTCACCACCGCGACCCCGGGGGGGCAGGGTGGGCGGCGCCCGTCGCGATCGAGGAACACGGCGCGCAGGCCGGCCGCGCGGGCGCCTTCCACGTCGTCGACGATCGCATCGCCGACGTGCATCGCATCGGGCGGAGCCACGCCGATCCGCTGGAGCGCCGCGTGGAAGATCCGCGGATCGGGCTTCGCCGCGCCGGCGGTCGTCGACGGCTCGACGTGGTCGAACGCCGCCGCCAGCCCGAGCGCGTCGAGCAGCGGCGCGAGGCGTGCGTCGAAGTTCGACACGACGACCAGCCGGATGCCGCGCGCGCGCAACGCGTGCAACGTCGGGCGCACGTCGGAAAAGACACGCCAGGCCGCGGCCTGCGCGTAATGGTCGAAGAGCGCCGCGGCGCATGCATCGAAGGCGGCGTCGGCGCGCCGCACGCCGAGCGACGCGCGCACCACCGCGTACCACCACGCGCGCTCGTGCGCCGGCCGCGCGGTCGGGCTGGCGCCGGGAAACGCCAGCGGCGGCGCGGATGCGAACGCGGCACGGAACGCGCGCTCCACCACGGCCGCCTCGGCCGCGATGCCGTGGGCGCGCGCCACGCGCGCATACGTCTCGCCGACGGGCTCGGTGGTCGCGAACAGCGTGCCCGCCGCGTCGAAGCTGACCGCGCGAACCATCGGCGCGTCAGACCCGGTCGGTACGGACGTTGCGCAGCTCCGCGGCGAGGCGCGCGCCGTCGTCGTCGACCACGATGTAGCCGCCGTCGCGACAGGCGCCCGCATTCAGCACCAGCGTATCGCCGACGCGGTCGACGCCGCGGCCCTCGTGGATGTGGCCGACGACGCAGACGTCCGGGCGATGCGTCTCGATGAACGTCCGCACCGCCGGGCTGCCGACCGGCCGGCCGTTCATCAGCCGATCGAGCCGGCAATCGAACGGCGGCGTGTGGCAGACCATCAGCCGGCGCGGCGCGTCGGCGACCGCGTCGTGGGCACGCGCGAGCACCGTGGCCAGCTCGTCCTCTTCGAGCTCCGTCGGCGTGTCCATCGGCGTGATGTTCGATCCGCCGCAGCCGAACACGCCGAGGTCGCCGAGCCGCTTGCCCTCGCCGTGCAGCGAGATGCCGGCATCGCGGAACGCGTCGATCACCCACGCCATGTCGAGGTTGCCGGTGACGGCCCAGACCGTCGGGCAGTGTGCCTTGACGGCGTTCACGACGGCGAAGGCGTCGTCGGGCTCGCCGAAGTTCGTCAGGTCGCCGGTCAGGACGGCGACGTCGGCGGTGGCGAGGACCGGAGCCAGCCGCTCGATGGCGCGGAACGCCATGTGGATGTCTCCGAAGCAGACCAGGCGCACGTCGTCGCTCTTAGCGGGGCCGCCATGGGGTCGCAATCCATCCGCGATCGCCAGGGACGCAGCGACGGGACGTTGGCCCGCCGCCGCGTCCCTGTGCCGCCCCTAGAGCGACCGCATCAGCGCCCGCAGGTCACCGAGGATGGAGTCGCCCTGTGCGTCGAGATCCGCGCGCAGCGCCGCGTCCGTGATCTGCCGGCGCGCGTTCCGCGAGCCGATCCGGAAGTTGTAGGAGATCATCTTCCGGATCGCCTTCTTGAGCAGCTTCTTCTGCTTCTTCGTGTTCGACGGATCGAGGTTCTCGGCGGCCACCTTCTTGTCGCGCGCCGCCGTGGACGATCGCAGCAGCGCGGTCTTCACCTTGCCGAGGTCGTCCGATTCCTCGAGCTGTGCGATCAGCGCATCGAGCCGGCAGTCGATCGACTCGTAGGTCGCGACGGGCTCGCCGCACTCGCCGTCGTCGGGCAGGGTGGTCGTCGTGGTCGGCGTGCCGCCGGCCTCGAAGGCGCCGATGTCGCACGCGGTTCCTTCCGGCCGGGACGCGCCGCGCTGGTCGGTCGCCTCGCACGCGGTGCCGCCGCTGCCGGGCACGCCGGGATCGCCCGTGTCGAGCGCGGCGCTCCCGGCGAGCAGCGCCATGGTCTCCGTCGGCCCGCCGTTGTCGTTCAGCGGGCCGAGCTTCGGGTCGGCGCCGACCTGGTCGCCCGTCGTCGCGGTGAACGCGCAGCCGTCCGTCGTGCCGATGACGTTGTGGCCCTGCGACACCACGCTGCTGAAGTTCGTGCCGGCGAAGACGCAGTCGGCGTTGGCGTTCGCCGCGTTGCCGGCGACGATCGAGTTGCGAATCGTCAGCGTGCCCGTTTCGATCGCGATACCGGCGCCCTCGCCGCCCTGACCGGTGACGGTGTTGCCGGCGATCGTCACGTTGTTGAGCATCCACTCGGCGCCGATGCCGCCTTCGCCGTGGATCGCGGCGCCGTCCGCGGCTCCGACGTCCGTGTTGGTCACGGTGTTGCCGGTGAACGTCGAGTTGACGATCGTGAAGCTCGCGCCGCCGGCCTCGGCGATAGCGCCGCCGCGGACGTCCGTCGACGCCGGCGACGCGCCCGACCCGGTCGCGGTGTTCCCGGTGAACGTCGTGCCGCGGATCGTGTAGGTGCTGCCGCCGTAGTCGAGGAGGCCGCCGCCGAGCGCGCCGCCCTCCACCAGCTCGGACACGCCGTTGCCGGCGAACGTCGAGTCGGTGATCGTCACGCGGTCGTCGCCGTTGCACGTGAGCCCGCCGCCCTCGATGCCGTCGTTGTCGCGGATGGTCGTGCGCGTGAGCTCGAGGATCTGGAAGTTGTGGCGCAGCGAGATGCCGCCGCCGGTGCCCGCGAAGTTCTCGCTGACGATGCTGTCGACCAGCACCGCCTTGGCGTTGCCGGTCGGGGAGGCGCCCGTGGGGGCGAACGCCTGACCGAGCGGGAACACCAGGATGCCGCCGCCCTGGCAGACGTTGCCGTTGCAGCTGTTCTGCGTGACGGTCGCGTTGGTCAGCGTGAGCGTGCCGATGCCGAACAGGCGGATGCCGCCGCCACCGTTGTTGAACTCCGTGAGCGGCGCGTTGTAGGTGACCGCGCCGCCGCGTACGGTCACGCGATCGAGGGTCAGGTCGCCGCCGTCGCCGACGTCGATCAGCCGGAACTCCGGGCTTCCGGCCTGCCGTTCGATGACCGCGCCGTTGCCCTGGATCGTGATCTTGCTGGTCACGACGGGCAGCGCGTTCAGGGGGTTGTTCGCCGCGGTGAAGGTGTAGGAGGAGCCCGCGCCCAGGATGACGACGTCGTCCTGACCGTTGCCGTTGGCGGTGTCGATGGCGGCGATCAGGGCGGCCTCGTCGCCCGCCGGGACGGCGATGTCCGCGGCGTGGACGGCGAGCGGCAGGAGCGGGAGGGTGAGCAGGGCCGACAATCTGGAGACGTTCATGTCTTCGCTCTGCCGTGGTCCGCCGATGCGTCAACCCCTCGCGAATGGCGCGTCGCGCCACGTATGCGAGCAGGCATGCTTTCTCGCGCGTTACGCGAGCGTCCGGATCGCCGGCGCGAGCAGGCCGGCCGTTGCGATCGCGTTCGTCGGATGCGGGATCGTGTCGCACGTGACGACGCGTGCCGCCCCCGCCGCGAGGAGCGCCGCGTGCGCGTCGTCGGCGAAGACGGCGTGGACCCCGACGCAGACGGGCGGATCCAGCCCTGCCGCCCGCAGGTGGCCGATTGCCGCCACCATCGTGCGCGCTGTCGAGATGATGTCGTCGAGGAGGACCGGCGTCTTCCCGCGGCAGCGCGACACGTCCGGCACCGACACCTCGACGTCGCGATCGCCGCGTCGGACCTTGGCGAGCACGACGTGCGGCGCTGGGATGCGCGTGGCCACGTCTTCGACCCACTGCGCGCTCTCGCCGTCGGGGCCGATCAGGACCGGCGCCGCGACCTCGCGCGCGATCCACGCGGCGACCATCGGCGCTGCGCGCACGGCCGTCGCCGGCACCTGGTAGACCTCGGCCAGGTCGTGATGGCGGTGCAGATGCGGGTCGATCGTCGCCAGCCAGTCGACGCCCTGCGAGAGGAGCCGGCCGAACTGACGTGACGCGACGGCTTCGCCGGGACGGAAGCGGGCGTCCTGCCGCATGTACGCGAGGTAGGGCGCGACGAGACCAATGCGGGCGGCGCCGAGCTCGCGCGCCGTGGCCGCGGCGAAGAGCAGCGGGACGGCGAGGCGATCGGGATCCCGCAGCGTGCAGACGAACGCGATCGAGCGGCCGACGACCGGCGTGTCGATCCGGACGTAGCTCTCGCCGTCGGGAAAGCGGCGGATCTCGAGCGCGCCGACCTCCGCGTCGAGCTCGCGCGCGAGTGCCCGGGCGGCGGGCTCGCTCTCCGGGAAGGGCAACAGGAGCAGCGGCATCAGAACGTCGCCCAGAGCAGCAGCCGGCGGAACGGATAGAAGAACGGCCGTGCGTCGTCGAGCCGCGGCAGCAGGCGCTCCCGATAGCGTGCGACGAAGGCGTCGTACCCCGCGGCGTCGAGGCGCCGGCGATAGTCCGTGAGCAGCGTGCCCTTCGTCCACTCGACGACCTCGTCGCGCGACGCCAGGTGATGGCCGTACACCTGCAGGCGGACGTGCTGCTCGCGTGCGCCGAGCCGGTCGAGCAGCACGGCGTAGGCGTCGGGCTCGAGCACGGGCACGTGGCGCTGCCAGCCGTCCAGCGCCTCGCGGAACGGCGACTCGGAGGCCACGTCGGCCGCGACGGTGTGCGAGACGTGCGCGAAGTTCGACGGCATCTGCACGGCCAGCTGTCCGCCCGGCGCGACCGCGCGGCGCAGGCGCGCGAACAGCGCGGGATGGTCGGGCACCCACTGGACGGCCGCGTTCGAGAAGACGAGGTCCCAGGCGGCGTCGTCTGCGAAGGCGCCGAGGTCGCCGCGCACGAAGCGCAGGCCCGGCACGCCGGCGGGCGCCTGCGCGAGCATCTCCTCCGAGCTGTCGAGGCCGAGCGTCTCGCGCGCCGCGAGGTCGTGGTGCAGGTCCGCCGTGAGATCGCCCGTGCCGCAGCCGAGGTCGACGACGCGCATGTCCGGCCGCGGGCGTACCAGCGCCTGCAGGTCCACGAACGGCTGCCGTCGCTCCTCGCGGAAGCGTTCGTACTGCGTCGGGCTCCATGCCATCGCGAGTGCCCTAGCACCTTCGCCCGGGTGCATGGTAGGTTCCCGCAGCGCCGTGGGACAGATCATCGCGTTCGCAGAGGGCATGCGCATGCGGCGGCAGCGGGAGAGCCGGCTCTGCCACGCGCGCTGCTGCGAGATCATCAGCGCGTCGGTCGTCGCGGCGCGCGCCGAGCTCCAGGTCGCGCCGCCCCACGAGGTCGGCGTGTGGGTCTCGCGCGTGCGGAAGCTGGAAGAGCTCGAGGAGTGGGTCGCGGGAGCGTTCCTGTGATCACCGTACCGGCGATGCGCCTCCGCCAGTTCGGCGTGCCGCTCTACCAGGCGATGCTGGGGGCGCGCGACGTCGACAAGCTCGTGCGGTTCGAGGTGCTGTCCTACGACGGTGGCGGCGCCCCGGCGGCCAAGACGAAGGGGAAGGGCCGCAAGGGACGGGTGTCGCGCGTCAACTGGGAGCTGCTCGAGAAGCGGATCGCCGAGAGCAGCGAGGCGTACCAGCGGCCGGTGATCCGCAAGAAGATCGCCGAGCTCGTCGACTACTACGCGCAGTGCGCCGAGGCCGGGAACCTGCCGGCGATCGCCGGCGCCGTGCTGCTCGTGTCCGATCGTCGTCTCGAGTTCACGCCGACCAGCTCGCACCGCGTGCTCGGCGTGCTGCAGCTGCCGTCCGAGGGCGGCGTCCTGCGCGCGCTCGACGGCCAGCATCGCCTGTTGGCGCTGCATCAGCTGCTCGGCGACGAGCGCGCGAGCGACGTGCAGGTGCCGGCCATCGTGTTCGACACGCTCGCACCCGATCAGGTCGTCGAGCTGTTCGTCACGATCAACGCGAAGCACACGAAGCTGAATCCGTCGCACCTGATCAGCCTCTCGGGCCGGCGGCTCTATCCCGACAAGGCGCTCGCGGCGAGCCACGACATCATCCGCACGCTGAACGAGCACGCCGACTCGCCGCTGCGCGGCGAGATCAAGCTCTTCGGCGTCGGGCGCGGCCGCGTGGCGCAAGCGGCGCTGGCGGACGAGCTCAAGAGCATCTTCACGAACCTCCAGGCGCTCGGCGGGCCGCAGTCGGACCGCTTCCGCGAGGCGGCGCCGCGGTTCTTCCTCAACTACTTCAAACACGTCGCCCGCGCGTTTCCGACGGCGTGGGCCGGACGCAAGTACAGCATCAAGACGGCGACGGCCCTGCGTGCGTTCCTCGCCGTCGTGCCGGCCGTCCTGTCGGCGATCCGCTCCGCAGGCGACGACGTGCTCGACGCGCACGCCATCGGTCGCGCCGTCGCGCAGTGGGGCGCGCTCGTCGGCGACGCGCGCTTCGAGACCGAGGGCGAGTGGCGGGCGAAGCTCGCCGGCGGCACGCGCGGCACCGTCGACATCCTGGCGCGCGAGCTGCGCAGCGCGCTCGGGTAGCCTCCCGCGCACTTCCTCCTCCCATGGCCGACGAGACGCTCCTCTACGACCTCACCGACTCGCCGTTCTGCGCCAAGGCACGCATTTGCCTGCAGCTGAAGGGCATCCCGTTCCGCCGCGTCACGCTCACGCTCGGGCGCCTGCGCGAGCTGCGCCGGTTGAGCGCGCTCGGCAAGGTGCCCGTCCTCGTCGAGAACGGCCGCGTCATCGCCGACTCGACGGCCATCGTCCGCCACATCGAGTCGACCACGCCCGACCCGCCGCTGCGCCCGACCGATCCCGCGGCGCGCGCCTACTGCGACCTCATGGAGGACTGGGCCGACGAGTCGCTGTCCCACGCCGTCGGCGCGTTCAAGTGGCTCAACCCGGCCAACCGCGCCGCAGCGCTGCGCAACACCATGCACGAGATCGGCGGCGGCCCGTTCGCGCCGCTCGTCGGCCGGGTGCTCGTGCTGCGCATCGCGCGCCGCTATCGCGCCGAGGGCTACGGGCCGGAGTCGCTGCCGCACTTCGAGGAGCGCATGCGCGACGCGCTTGCCACGCTCGAGCAGCTCCTCGGCGAGCGGTCGTTGCTGCTCGGGCGGACGGTCACGGTCGCCGACGTCGCGGTGTTCGCGCAGCTCGCGTGGATGCGGAACTACGCCGAGGCGCGTCTGCTCGACGACGTTCCGGCCGTCAAGCGCTGGATGGCGCGTCTCGACGAGATTCCGGCCGTGTCGTCGGCGCTCGGTTCTTGACCGTCCTCGGGGGTGCGTGCCAATAGCCCCGGCATGCCCACGTTCGTGAAGGCCTGCGCCACGTCCGACGTTGCTCCCGGCACCGCGAAGCAGGTCTCCGTCGAAGGCAAGGAGCTCGCGGTGTTCAACATCGACGGCACGTTTCGCGTCATCGACAACGAGTGCCCGCATCGCGGCGGACCGCTCGCGGAAGGCGACATCGAAGGCTGCCTCGTCACGTGCCCCTGGCACGCATGGCAGTTCGACGTCACGAGCGGCGAGAGCGTCACCGACGACATGAAGGTCGCGACCTACGAGGTGAAGGTCGACGGTGACGCCGTGCTGGTCGCCGTCTAGTACCGCGACCCAAGACCCTGTCTTGGGTCGAGAAGAACGCGAGCGTGAAGCGGGCGGCTGCGCGCGACCGGTATGCCGCGGCCGGCGAAGCCGGCGCGGCACGCTGCTCCGGCCGCCGTCGCGGACGCATCATGTCGCCAGGGCATGCGTGTGTCGCGTGCCGCGCAAGCTTGCTCGTCGCGGCATGCTGGTTGCGCGGACCGTGGACGCCACATGCGCCCGTCTAGGAGCGCTTCGGATTGCGGAAGTCCGGCTTCCGCTTCTCCATGAACGCGTTGCGTCCCTCCTTCGCCTCGTCGGTCTGGTAGTACAGCTCGAGCGCCGCGAAGCCGAGCTCGGTGATGCCGCCGATGTGCTCGGTGTCGGCGTTGAACGACTGCTTCGCGAGCTTGAGCGCCGTCGGGCTCTTCTCCATCAGCTCGCGGCACCAGCGCTCGGTTTCGGCGCGCAGCTCGGCCGCCGGGACCACCGCGTTCACGAGGCCCATCTCGAGCGCCTGCTGCGCGGTGTACTGGCGGCAGAGGTACCAGATCTCGCGCGCCTTCTTCTCGCCGACGAGGCGCGCGAGGTACGCCGTGCCGAAGCCCGGATCGACCGATCCAACCCGCGGGCCGACCTGCCCGAACTTCGCGGTGTCCGCGGCGATCGACAGGTCGCAGATCACGTGCAGCACGTGGCCGCCACCGATGGCGTAGCCGTTCACCATCGCGACCACCGGCTTCGGGATGGCGCGCATGATGCCGTGCAGCCCGTGCATGTCGAGGCCGATGCCGCCGGCGCCGCCGTAGCCGCCCTCGGTACGCTCGCTCTGGTCGCCGCCCGTCGAGAAGGCGCGCTCGCCGGCGCCCGTCAGCACCACGACGCCAACGGCGGGATCGTGCCAGGCGGCGCGGAACGCGGCGATCATCTCGTCGACGGTCTTCGCGCGGAACGCGTTCAGCACCTTCGGCCGGTCGATGGTGATCCAGGCGATGCCCTCGGTCGTCTCGTAGCGGATGTCTTCGTAGCTCATCCGCGCCGTGTCGCGTGCGCTCGCGCCTCTTGTCAAGGTGGAGCGCCGGGGGCACGGTACCGCCGATGACCCAGACCGCGCTGCACGCGCACCTCGCCGCCGCGGGCGCCGTCTTTGCCGACGACCGCGGCATCGCGCTCCCGCGCCACTTCGGCGACCCAGCGGCGGAATACGAGGCGCTCGTCCGCGGCGCGGCGATCGTCGACCTGGGCTTCCGCACGATCCTCCGCGCCGTCGGCGAGGATCGCGTGACGTTCCTGCAGGGCATGCTGACGAACGACGTGCAGTCGCTCGCGGCGGGGCAGGGGTGTCCGGCGCTGCTGCTGACGATCCAGGGGCGCGTCACCGCCGACGTGCGGGTCGCGGCCGACGACGACGCACTCGTGCTCGACCTCGACGCGCGCGTGCGCGAGGCCTTCGTCGCGGCGCTGGACGCGCTCATCATCGCCGATGACGTCGAGCTGCAACCGCCGACGGCGCCGATCGCGATGATCGCCGTGGACGGGCCGCGGGCCGCGGCGCTCGTCGGCGCAGACCTCGAGCCGTTTGCGCATCGTCCGGCCGACGTCGGCGGCGTGCCGGTGCGCGTCGTGCGCGCCAGCGAGGTCCGCGGTGCGGGCGTCCTGCTGCACGTGCCCGCGGCGCAGGCGCCGCAGGTGTGGGACGCGCTCGTCGCGGCGGGCGCGCGGCCGTGTGGCATGGAGGCGCTCGAGGGCCGTCGCGTCGAGGTCGGTGTGCCGCGCATCGACGTCGACATGGGCGCGAAGACGCTCTCGCTCGAGCTGCCGGTCGACGACGCGGTCAACATGCGGAAGGGCTGCTATCTCGGCCAAGAGGTCGTCGCGCGGGGAACGGCGCGCGGCCACGTGAATCGTCGCCTCTGTCCTGTGCTGCTCGACCGCGCTGCCGCGCCGGGCGCCACGCTCACGCACGACGGCAAGGACGTCGGCCATCTCACGACCGTCGCGACGGCGTTCGGCGCGGGCACGATCGCCGCGCTCGCCTTCGTGCGGCGCGAGGTGTGGGACCCGGGCACCGCGCTCGCGCTGCCCGACGGCGGCGTCGCGCGCGTGGCGAGCTGGCCGCTCGCGTGAACCGCGTCCTCGAGAACGCGTGCGTGCGTCCGCTCGACGGCGGTCGTCCGCGCGCGGCGGCTGTCGCCGTCGGCGCCGGCCGCGTGCTGGCGCTGGGCGATCTGCGCGCGGTGCGCCGCGCCGCGGGCCCGCACGCGGAGCGCATCGACTGCGCCGGCGGCACGGTGCTCCCCGGCCTCATCGATCCGCACCTCCACCTGCTGGCGCTCGCCGCGCGGCGTGCGCAGGTCGACTGCGAGGCCCTCGCCGACGTCGACGCGGTGCTGGCCGCCGTCGCGGCGCACGCGCGACGAGCGCCCGCGGGCACCTGGGTGCGCGGCGTCGGGCTCGACGAGCAGCGTCTCGGGCGGTTGCCCACGCGCGCCGAGCTCGATCGCGTCGCGCCGGGCCGGCCGGTCCGTCTCCGGCATCGCAGTCGGCACGCGTCGGTGCTGAACACGCCCGGCCTCGAGCGGCTCGGGCCGATGCGCGCCGCCGACCGCGAGTCGGGTCTCGTCGCCGGCCGCGAGCACGCCGTGAGCCGCGCGGTGGGACCGCTCCCGGCCGACGTGCTGATCGCGGGGCTCGCGGAGACGTCGCTCGCGCTCGCGGCGCACGGCCTCACCACCGTGGCCGACGCGACGCCGCGCCCGTGGACGGCACTGGCGCCGCTGCGGGATGCGATCGACGACGGCACGTTCCGGCTCCGCGTGCATGCGATGCGCACGGCGGCGGGCCGCCCGTGGCCCGCGCACGTCCGGCTCGTGCCCGGGCCCGTCAAGATCCTCGTCGACGAAGGTCCGCACGGCATGCGGCCGACCGCGGCAGCGCTCGCGCGGCGGATCGCCGCGGCGGCGGGGCGTGGCGCGCAGGTCGCGGTCCACTGCGTCGGTAGTGCGACGCTGGTCGCTGCGCTCGCCGCCTTCGCGGCGTTGCCGCGCACCATGCGCGCGGGGCGCCGACACCGGCTCGAGCATCTCGCCGAGTGCCCGCCGCCGCTGGTCGCGCGCGTCGCGCAGCTCGGGCTCACCGTCGTGACGAATCCGTCGTTCGTGTTCGTGCGTGGCGACGTCTACCGCCGCGAGACGCCGCGCGACGCGTGGCCGTGGCTGTACCGCGCGCGCTCGCTGATCGACGCGGGGATCGTGGTCGCTGCCGGCTCGGACGCGCCGGTCGCGCCGGTGAGCCCGTGGCTCGGGATCGCCGCGGCGCGCCGTCGTCTCACCGCGAGCGGCGCGGCGCTCGGCGCACGGGAGCGCGTCGACGCCGCTACCGCGCTGGCGCTCTACACCGCCGCGGCGGCGTACGCGCTACACGCGGACGACGCGGGACGGCTCCGCGTGGGCGGGCCGGCCGATCTCATCGTCGTGTCGACCGATCCGTTGCGCGCGACGGCCGACGAGGTCGCGGACACGCGCGTGCGTCTCACGATGGTCGGCGGCGAGGTGGTGTTCGCCGCATGACCACCGTCGAGTACGAGCGGCGCGGCGCCGTCGCCATCGTCGCGTTGAACCGTCCCGACAAGCTGAACGCGTACAGCGTGGCGATGCGCGACGACCTGTTCGCCGCCCTCGGCGTCGCCGATCGGGATCCGGACGTCCGCGTCGTCGTCCTGCGCGGTAACGGGCCGGCATTCTCGACGGGCGGCGACGTCGCCGAGTTCGGCAGCGCGCCGTCGCCGTACGTCGCGCGCGCGGTGCGCTGGCAGCGCGACGTGTGGGGACGGCTCCTCGAGCTGCGGGCGGCGACCATCGCCGCCGTGCACGGCTATACCGTGGGGGGCGGCTTCGAGATGGCGATGCTGTGCGACCTCTGCATCGCCGCGACGGACACGCGCCTGGCGCTGCCGGAGACGGGGCTCGGCATGATCCCGGGCGTCGGCGGCACCCAGACGCTGCCGCGCCGCGCGGGCGTCGGCCGCGCGTTGGAGGCCGTGCTTGCCGATCGATGGATCGACGCGCGCGAGGCGCTCGCCGTGGGCCTCGTGCAGCGTGTCGTGCCGCGCTCGCGCCTCGTCTCCACCGCACAGGCGCTGGCGCGCCGGCTCGCCGCGCTCGATCCAGCGCTCGTGCAGGCGCTGCGCCGATGCGTGCGAGCCGCGCACGACGGCACGCTCGCCGACGGGATCGCCCTTGAGCGCCGGCTCGGGCTCGCGTTAGAACGCCGCCGATGAATACCGTCAGCTTCCTCACGATTCCCGCCGGAATCGTGCCGGATCAGGAGGCGCTCGTCTTCGAGGGCCAGCGCTTCAGCTACGCCGACGTGCAGGCTCGCGTTCGCCGGCTCGCCGGGGCGCTCGCCGCGCGCGGGGTGCAGCGTGGCACCCGCGTCGCTGCGCTGCACACGAACACCAATCGCTACGTCGAGGCGTACTACGCCACCGCGATGCTCGGCGGCGTCTTCATCCCGGTCAACTACCGCGCGAAGCAGCACGAGCTGGAGCACATGCTGAAAGCGGGCAACGCGAGCGTGTTGCTCGTCGGCCAGCGTTACCTTGCGGCCGTCGAGGCGTTGCGGCCGTCCCTTCCGGATCTGCAGACGCTGATCGGCTTCGACGGCGCGCAGGGCGACATGCCCGCGTTCGAGGACCTGCTCGCGGGTGCGACCGAGCACGAGGAGGAAACCGAGGTCGACGACGACGACACGTCGATCCTGATGTACACGAGCGGCACCACGTCGTTGCCGAAGGGCGTGATGCTGCGCTACGGCGACTTCACCGCGTACGTCACGGCGAACGTCGAGCTGGCCGACGGCACACCGCGCGGCGCCGCGCTGCTGTGCGCGCCGCTCTACCACATCGCCGGCGCCACCAACATGATGACGACCATCTGGACTGGCCGTCGTCTCGTGGTCATGCCGCAGTTCGACGCGGGCGCGTGGCTCGAGCTCGTCGAGCGCGAGCGGATCACGCACGGCTTCGTCGTGCCCACGATGATGAAGCATCTGCTCGACCACCCCGACTTCGCGACGCGCGATCTGTCCAGTCTGGAGGTGCTGTCGTACGGCGGTGCGCCCATGCCGTTCCCGGTGATCCGTCGGGCCATCGAGCGTTTCCCGCGCACCGTCGGCTTCGTGAACGCGTTCGGCCAGACCGAGACGACGTCGACGCTGACGGTGCTCGGTCCCGACGATCACCGCCTCGAGGGCACGGCGGAGGAGATCGAGAAGCGCACCAGGCGCCTGCGCTCGATCGGGCGGCCATTGCCCGACGTCGAAGTGCGGATCGTCGACGACGAGGGGACCGAGCTGCCGGTGGGGGAGGTGGGCGAGATTCACGTCCGCACGCCGCGTGCGATGAAGGGCTACGCCGGCGCGAAGGACTCGCCCTTCACCACCGAGGGGTGGCTGCCGACGCGCGATCTCGGTTGGATCGACGAGGACGGCTACCTCTACGTCGCCGGCCGAAAGGACGACATGATCATCCGCGGCGGCGAGAACATCGCGCCGGCGGAGGTCGAGTCGGTCGTCGGGTCGCACCCGGCGGTCGAGGAGGTGGCCGTCGTGGGCGTGCCCGACGTCGAGTGGGGGCAGCGCGTGGCGGCGTTCGTCGTCCTGCGTCCCGACGCGAGCGCCACCGCCGACGAGCTCGGCGAGTTCTGTCGCCAGCGCCTGGCGAGCTTCAAGAAGCCGGAGGTGATCCGCTTCCTGCCGGAGCTGCCGAAGAACCCGATGGGAAAGATCCTCCGCCGCGAGCTGCGTCTCGAGGGGTCGTGAGGGTGCGGCGGCGTCCGGCGGTCGACCTCGTCGTCGCCGACGGCGTCGCGGTGGTGACGCTCGGGCGCGATCGGTACGACGCCGACGTGGCGGTGGGCCTCGTCGAGGCGTGCGACGCGATCGACGACGACGACGACGCCCGCGTGGTCCTGGTGCGTGGCGCCGGGCCGGCGTTCTGCCGCGGCCTGCCGCCGGGAACGGGAAGCCCGCCCGACGCGTGGCCCGACGGCGTCGCCGCCGTCGCGCGGTGCACGCGGCCGGTGATCGCGGCGTTGGCCGGCGAGGTGCGAGGATGGGGCGTCGCGCTCGCTCTGGCGTGCGATCTCCGGGTCGCGGCGCGCTCGACGGTCCTGCGCGTGACGGACGCCGGCGAGGGCCGGCTGCCGGGCGGCGGTGTCACGCAGCGTCTGCCGCGCATCGTCGGCCCGTCGCGCGCGCTCGACGTCCTCCTGCTGGGCACGCCGGTACCCGCCGCGACCGCGCTCGCCTGGGGCCTGGTGACGCGCGTGGTGCCGCCGGCGCGACTGGAGCGCGCGTCCCGCGACCTCGCCGCGACGTTGGCCGCGCGTGGCCCGTTGGCGCTGCGGCTGGCCAAGGAGGCCGTCGTGCGGGCACTCGACGTCCCCCTGGACGACGGGGTCCGGCTCGAGCACGATCTCTACGTCCTGCTGCAGACGACGGCGGATCGTGCGGAGGGTATCGCGTCGTTCCGCGCGCGGCGGCGCCCGCGGTTCATCGGCCGCTGAGTTGCCGCATCGCGGCGGATCCGGGTATAAGCGCGACGGCCGGCGACCATGGCAGTCAAGGTCATCGCAGGAGGAGCACACGGTCGGCGGCTTCGGGTTCCCGGAGGTGGTCGAACACGTCCCACCTCGGGGTTGGTACGAGGCGCGCTCTTCAACATGCTCGAACATCGCGGCTGGCTGACCGACGCACGCATCCTGGACTGCTTCGCAGGCACCGGGGCGTTGGGTATCGAGGCGCTGTCCCGCGGAGCGTCGGGCGCGATCTTCGTCGAGTCGTCCGCCGTCGTCGTGCGGACGCTGCGGGCCAACCTGGAGTCGGCCGGCGTGTCCGAGCGCTCGTTGGTCATGCCGATGGACGTCGGTCGTGCGCTGCGAACGCTCGCGCGCGACGGGACCCGCGTCGACGGCGTCCTCGCCGATCCGCCGTATCACGAGGGATGGGCGCAGCGGGTGGTCGATGCCGTCGCGGACGGCGCGCTGCTGGCCGAGCGCGGCTGGGTCGCCGTGGAGCATGCCGCCGACGAGCGGGTCGTGCCGCGCGGCGACCTCGTTACGGTGGCGGAGCGTCGCCATGGCAGCACCGTGTTGACGATCGTCGCGCGCGGTACGGAGGGCGAGTGAAGCGCGTCGCGGTCTATCCGGGATCCTTCGACCCGATCACCAACGGCCACGTCGACATCATCCGGCGCAGCCTACAGGTGTTCGATCGCATCGTCGTCGGCATCGCGTTCAACCCGAACAAGGACTCCGCGTGGTTCACGCCGGAGGAGCGCGCCGACATGATCCGCGACACGTTCGCGGCCGAGGGCGACCGGGTCGTCGCCGATCCATTCTCCGGTCTTCTCGTCGACTGGGCCGTTCGCAGCGGTGCGAACGTCATCGTCCGCGGGCTCCGGGCCGTTGCCGACTTCGAATACGAGTTCCAGATGACCATGATGAATCGTCACCTGCAGCCGCGCGTCGAGACCATGTTCATGATGACGGGCGAGTCGCATTTCTACACGAGCTCGCGTCTGGTGAAGGAGGTCGCGAGCCTCGGCGGCAACGTCACCGGGCTGGTGCCCGACCAGGTGTTGCCGCGCCTCCTCGCGCGGGTGGAGAAGCGCAAGTCATGAGCCTCCGACTCGCGAGCAGGGTCCGCACGCTCAAGCCGTCGCCCACGTTGGCGATGGCGGCGGAAGCGGCGGCGCTGAAGGCCGCCGGCACCGACGTCGTCGACCTGTCGGCCGGCGAGCCCGACTTCGACACGCCCGAGCACGTCAAGGCGGCGGCGCGCGACGCGCTCGCGCGCGGCATGACGAAGTACACACCCGTCGGCGGCACGAACGAGCTGAAGGACGCGATCATCGCGAAGATCAAGCGCGACAGCGGCCTCACCTACGAGCGTACCGAGGTGATGGCGAGCGTCGGCGGGAAGCACGCGCTCTACAACGCGTTCCAGTCGCTGTTCGAGGCGGGCGACGAGGTGGTGCTGCCGGCGCCGTACTGGGTCAGCTATCCCGAGATGCTCGAGCTGGCCGGCGCGACGCCGGTCATCCTGAACACGACGACCGCGAGCGGCTTTCGCATCACCGCCGAGCAGCTGGACGCCGCGTGCACGCCGCGCACGGTGGGATTCATCCTGAACAGCCCGAGCAATCCCACGGGCGCGGTGTACTCGTCGGCGCAGCTGAAGGCCATCGGCGAAGTGTGCCTGCGGCGCAAGCTCATCGTCTTCAGCGACGACATCTACGAGCATATCGCCGACCACAAGATCGAGCACATCGGCGCCCTCGTTCCGGAGCTGCGGCCGCGTCTCGTGCTGCTGAACGCTGTGTCGAAGACGTACGCGATGACGGGCTGGCGCATCGGCTTCACGGCCGGTCCACCCGAGCTGATCAAGGCGATGACGGCCCTTCAGAGTCAGAGCACGTCGAACCCCACGTCCATCGCGCAGGCGGCGGCCGTCGCGGCGCTGAACGGGCCGCTCGACGGCGTGCAGGCGATGGCGAAGGAATTCCTCGCGCGTCGGGACATGGTGGTGAAGCTGCTGCGCGAGATTCCCGGCGTCGAGACGACGTTGCCGGAGGGTGCGTTCTACGTCTTCCCGGACTTCGGGGCCTACTTCGGCAAGATGGGTCCGGACGGTCCCATCAACTCGGCACAGGACCTCGGGACGTACCTCCTTCGCCACGCGAGCGTCGCGACGGTGCCCGGGGAGGGCTTCGGCGCCCCGCGCCACATCCGACTGTCCTACGCGACGAAGCGCGAGATTCTCGAAGAAGGCGTGAAGCGTATCCGCGAAGCCCTCGCGCGCCTGCGCTGAGGGCAACAAAAAAGGCGAGTGGCTCACGCCCTCGCCTTCTTTGATCGAAAGGGAGCGAGTCGCTCCTACTTCCGCATCCGTCCCGAGAACCGGGACTCGGCCTTCTCGGCCGCCGCTTCCGCGCGCTGCGCCGCCGCCTCGACGCGGCTCGCAGCCGACTCGACGCGACGGGCGGCGTCTTCCGCCCGGCTGGCTGCCGCTTCGGCGCGCACAGCGGCCTTTTCGGCGTCCTTCTGGTAGCTGCATCCCGACGTCATGGCGCCGAGCATGACCAGCATCGAAATGCCCGCAATCGACCGTGCTTTCATTCGCTCACCCTCGCCTTTGCAGTGAACCGAAGCTCGGCCTACTTGTACATCTTCTTCGAGAAGAGCCGCTCGGCCTTCTCGGCTGCCGCCTCGGCGCGTCCAGCCGCGGCTTCGACGCGGCTGGCTGCCGCCTCGGCGCGACGAGCTGCATCCTCGGCCCGCGTTGCGGCGGCCTCGGCGCGCTCCATTTCCTTCTTCGCCGAGCATCCGACCGAGAACGTGCTCAGCAGAACGAGGGCGCCAACGCCCGCGAGTGCCCGTACCTTCATACCCACTCACCTCCTGTGACCCCATCGCTGGGGTAGGCTGATCCGTTTCGACGGGTTGTGTCACAAACGTGGTGTGCTGGCAACTAAGGTCGGACGTGATTCCCGCAAGCTAGCCGTCGGCTTTCGCTGGTTTGGCCATGGGTTGCGCGTGCCGAGGCAAACGCGCGTTCGTCGTCGCGCGGCATGCGCGCCACGCGCCCGCATTCGTTCGGTATGGCGGATGCCGTGTCGAGAAGAATTTCGAAAATCAATAGTTGACCGCCAATTGGTCAAGTGGATCCTCGATGTGGTATGTAGTGCGACGCGCTGGCGTCCGGCGACCCCTCACGTTGACGCACCGACGCCCATTCGCGTAATATGCCGATTCGCGGGATCACGGAGGCCGCCTCATGGTCGTGATGTTCAAAGTAGGGGAGAAGGTCGTCTATCCGGCACATGGGGTCGGCGTGATCGAGGGCATCCAGACCAAGGTGGTGTCTGGCTCGGAGCGCAAGTTCTACATGCTCCGCATCCTCGACAGCGACATGACCATCATGATCCCCACCGAGAACGTCAACGCGGTCGGCCTGCGTCGCATCATCGGCAAGGACATGGTCGCGAAGGTCTATCGGATCCTGCGCGACAAGAAGGTCGAGATCGACCAGCAGACGTGGAACCGTCGCTATCGGGAGTACACCGAGAAGATCAAGACGGGCAGCGTGCTCGAGATCGCCAAGGTGCTCCGTGACCTGTTCGTCCTCAAGGGCGACAAGGAGCTGTCCTTCGGCGAGCGCAAGATGCTCGACACCGCGCGCAACCTCCTCGTGAAAGAGCTCGCCATCGCGAAGTCGTTCAGCGAGGAGAAGATCATGGAAGAGCTGCGCACGATCTTCACCAACTGACCCAGTAACACCCCAACACGGTCCGTCCCGCGTGCCTAGCGGAGGAAGAGGGGCCGGGAGCGCGTCTCCCGGCCCCTCTTTTGATTTCAGATGCCCTCGGCCTGGAACAGGTCCGTGGTGAGGTAGCGCTCGCCGGTGTCGCAGAAGATCGTCACCACCTTGGCGCCACTGCCGAGTCGTCGCGCGACGCGGATCGCCGCGGCGCAGTTCGCCCCGGACGAGATGCCGACGAGCAAGCCCTCGTATCGCGCGAGCGCGCGCGTGTACTCGCTGGCTTCCTCGTCGGTGACCGCCACGACCTCGTCGTATATCGCGGTGTTCAGGTTGTCCGGCACGAAGCCCGCGCCGATGCCCTGGATGCGGTGATAGCCGGCTTCGCCGCCCGCCAGCACCGGCGACGACGCCGGCTCGACGGCGGTGATCCAGACGCCGGGACGCTTGTCGCGCAGCACCTCGCCGACGCCCGTGATGGTGCCGCCCGTGCCGACGCCGGCCACGAAGCCGTGGACCTCCGACAGCTGGCCGAGTATCTCCGGACCGGTGGTGCGGCGATGCACCTCGGGGTTGGCGGGATTGGTGAACTGCTGCGGCATGTACCAGTCGGCGTTCTCGGCGAGCAGCTCTTCGGCACGACGGATCGCGCCGTGCATGCCCTTCGTATCGGGCGTGATCTCGAGCCGGGCGCCGTATCCCGCGAGCAGGGCGCGACGCTCCTCGCTCATCGTGTCGGGCATCGTCAGCACGAGGCGGTAGCCTTTCACGGCGGCGACGAGCGCAAGGCCGATGCCGGTGTTGCCGCTCGTCGGCTCGATGATCGTACCCCCGGGCCGCAGGAGTCCGTCCTGCTCGGCGCGTTCGATCATGGCGCGGCAGATGCGGTCCTTCACGCTGCCGCCGGGGTTGAGGCTCTCGAGCTTCGCCCAGATCTCTGCGTTCAGCTCGACGACCTGCGGCAACCGGCCGAGACGGACCACCGGGGTGTTGCCGATCAGGTCGAGCGCGGCCGGGGCCACTTGCGAAGGCAGCGACATGGGAATGGCGGCGACGCGTCGAAACGACCATACACGCGGGGTGCGAGAAGGGTCAATTCGGCGCGTCGTCGTGGTGTTTCCGGGTGCGCTCGGCGACCTGCTGCTCGCGCTGCCGGCGTTGCGCATGCTCCGTCGCCGGCATGCCGATGCGCACGTGACGCTCGTCGTTCCCGGATTCCTGCGCGCGTTCGCGAGCGTGCTCGGCGTGGGGGACACCATCGCCGATCTCGACGCCGCAGGGTCGGCGCGGCTCTTCGCCGGCGACGAGCCGCCGGCGTGGCTCGTCGACCAGCCGGTGCTCTACAGCTGGCTCGGGGCGACCGACCCCGTGCTGCGCGCGCGGCTCGCGGCGTGGACGCCGGACGTGACGGTGCTGCGGGTCGAGCAGGGCGCCGACGGCCCGCATGCGATGGTCGCGTACGCACGCATGCTCGGCAGCGCCGCGACGATCGCCGTGCTCGCCGCCGCCGCCGGCGTCGAGGCGCCGCGGTCGGCTCGAGCGGCTGCGCTGTGCGAGCCTGCGATGCTGGCGATGCATCGGGGCGCTGGCGCCCCGGCGAAGCGGTGGCCGGCGAGCGGCTTCGCCGCGGTCGCGTCGTGGTGGCGCGCCCGCGGCGGTCGGGTGATCGACGTCGTGGGTCCGGCCGACGTCGACCTGCCCGCGCTCGAGGAGGCGCGCGTCGTGCGCGAATGGCCACTGCTCGACGTCGCCGCGCTGCTGTCGCGCGTCGACGCGTGGATCGGCAACGACAGCGGCATCGGCCACCTCGCGGGCGCGGTCGGTGCGCGCGGTGTGGCGGTGTTCGTATCGACGGCCGCGGCACGCTGGCGTCCCGCGAGCGTACGAATCCGGGCGATCGAGAGTACGTCCGCGAGCGACGACGAGGTGGAGCGCATCGTCCGCGCGCTTCGCGCGACGGTGGAATCTTGACAAGGTCCCACCCTGAGACTAGCGTCCGCGCAATAACAAGGTTTTTCCTGCTGTCACCAGCTCCCGCGACGTCAGAATACCCACGTGAGTCCAGCGTCCAAGGCCGGGACGTGCGCTTGCCTCCCGGCACCATCCGAACGACCTACGAGATCGCTCGTAGCCATCGCGCGGTCGGTGGACCACGCGTCGTCCCGCTGACGTCGGAAGGCGCATGGGGCAGCTCGAAATCGCGGTCCCACCAGGGGTGGGGCCCTTCACGCCGCGGGGGAGCATCATGGGCGAGGACAGCGAGCAGTCACGCGGCTTCCGCGTGACGGATCGGCGTCGCTTCTCCGAGAGCGGCGACGAGAAGGCGGCCGAGCAGGAACAGGCGTCCGCGGCACCCGAGCCGCCCGTCCAGGAAGACGCGACGGACGAGCCGCACGCTGCGCCGCCGCACATGGGCGAGGCCGATGCGCCGGTCACCTTCTCGACGTTCATCCTGGGGCTGAGCACACAGGCCCTGTTCCACCTCGGCGAGATCGCCGATCCGACCACCGGTCGGCCGGAGCAGGATCTTCCCGCGGCCAAACAGGTCATCGACATCCTCGGCATTCTCAGCGAGAAGACACGGAACAACCTGCAGGAGGCCGAGCAATCGCTGCTCGACTCCATGCTCTACGACCTGCGGATGCGGTACGTGGAGCTCGTTCGTCGCGCCAGCAAGGAGGGTGCATGAGTCGTGGGAGCAATCGTCGGGCGCTGGTCGCGACCGCGTTGATCGGATTCGTCGTCGGCCTCGGCGTCAGCCTGCGCTACGACCTGTTCTCCGAGAGTCATGCCATCAATCTGTTCGGCGGCGGCGAGGACAAGACCGTCGCGCCCGCGCCGCCCGTGGCGATTCCAGACTTCGCCGACCTGGCGGAGCACATCTCGCCCTCCGTGGTGAACATCTCGAGCACCCAGGAAGTGAAGCAGCGCACGCCGTTCGGTGGACCCGGTGGTCCGAACGGTGGCCCCAATGGCGGTGCCCCCGGAGGGCCCGGCGGGCCGGGCGGTGAAGAGGATCCCTTCCAGGACTTCTACGGGCCGTTCGAGCGCTTCTTCGGGCAGCCGCGCCGGCCGTACAAGGCCAAGAGCCTCGGCTCCGGCTTCGTCATCGACTCGAGCGGCTTCATCCTCACGAACAACCACGTCGTCGAGAACGCGGACGAGATCCTCGTGAAGCTGCAGACGGGGAAGGAGTTCAAGGCGAAGGTCGTGGGCCGCGACGCCAAGACCGACATCGCGCTGATCGAGATCAAGGGCGACGCCAAGGACCTGCCGGCGGTGCGGCTCGGCGACTCCAACAAGCTGCGCGTCGGCGAGTGGGTCGTCGCGATCGGCAATCCGTTCGGGCTCGAGAATACGGTGACGGCGGGCATCGTCAGCGCCATCGGCCGCCACATCAACCAGGGCCCGTACGACAACTTCATCCAGACCGACGCCGCCATCAATCCCGGCAACTCGGGTGGCCCGCTGCTCAACACGAAGGGCGAGGTCGTCGGCATCAACACCGCGATCTTCAGCCGCGGCGGCGGCAACATCGGTATCGGCTTCGCCATTCCGATCGACCTCGCCACCGAGATCGTTCCGCAGCTCAAGGAGAAGGGCCGCGTCACCCGCGGCTGGCTCGGCGTGATGATCCAGAAGGTGACGCCCGACATCGCCGAGTCGCTCGGGCTCGACGAGACCAAGGGCGCCCTCGTGGCCGACGTCGTGAAGGAGGGCCCCGCCGAGGCGGCCGGCCTCAAGCAGGGCGACGTCATCACCGAGTTCGACGGCAAGCCGGTCACCGATTCCGCCGAGCTGCCGCTCCTCGTCGCCCGCACGCCGGTCGGCAAGAGCGTCGAGGTGAAGGCCATCCGCGACAAGAAGGTGGAGACGTTCAACGTCACCATCCAGGAGCTGAAGGACGAGGAAGACCCGACGGCCGCCACGGGCGGCGAGAGCGAGGACCTCGGTCTCACGATGCAGACGCTCACGCCCGACCTCGCCGAGAACCTCGGCCTCGAGCGCACGCTGAAGGGCGTCGTCGTGACCCAGGTCGATCCGAGCGGCCCGGCCGGCGAGGCCGGCATGCGCCGCGGCGACGTCATCCTCGAAGTGAATCGCACGCCCGTGAAGGACGTCGCCGCGTACAAGAAGGCGCTGAAGGAGGCCGGAGCCGGCAAGAGCGTGCTCTTCCTCGTGCGTCGCGGCGACAACACGATCTTCCTCGCCGTCAAACCGGCGAGCTGATCGGTCGCGTGCGATCTCGGTGATCGTCCTCGGCATCGAAAGCTCGTGTGACGATTCGGCGGCGGCCGTCCTGCGGGACGGCCGCCTGCTGTCCTCCGTCGTCTCGTCGCAGGACGCGGTGCACGGGCCATTCGGCGGCGTCGTGCCCGAGCTCGCGTCGCGCCACCACGTGCGCAACATGCTGGCGGTCGTCCACGGCGCGCTCGAGCGCGCCAGCCTCGGGCTCGAGGACGTCGACGGGATCGCCGTCACGCGCGGCCCCGGGCTGATCGGCTCCGTGCTCGTCGGACTCGCCGTCGCGAAGGGGATCGCGATGCAGCGCGGCCTCCCGCTCGTCGGCGTGCATCACCTCGAAGGCCATCTGTTGGCGCCGAACCTGGACCGCGCGGTCGATGACGCGATGCCGTTCCCGTTCCTGGCACTCATCGTCTCGGGCGGGCACTCGGGCCTCTACCTCGCGCGCGAGCGCGGTAGCTACGCGTGTCTCGGCAAGACGCGCGACGACGCCGTCGGCGAGGCGTTCGACAAGGTCGCCAAGGTGCTCGGCCTGGGCTACCCGGGCGGCCCGGTCATCGAGCGGGTGGCGAAGACCGGCAACCCGGCGGCCATCCGCTTTCCGCGCGCGCGCCTGAAGCGCGGCCGCTTCGATCTGAGTTTCAGCGGATTCAAGACGGCCGTGTGGCAGTACGTCCGCGACAACCCGCCGGCGCCGGAGCAAGTGCCCGACATCGCCGCGAGCGTGCAGGAAGCGCTCGTCGACATGCTGGTGGACGCGACGGCCGAGGCGCTCGACGCGACCGGCGTCGAACGGGTCGTCGTCTCGGGCGGGGTGTCGGCGAACGGACGGCTCCGCGAGCGCATGCGTGCGCTCGGCGAGATGCGCGGCGTCGAGGTGATCATCCCGCGACCGGCGCTCTGCACCGACAACGCGGCCATGATCGCGATGGCCGGCTGGCCGCGGTTGGCGGCCGGCGAGGACGACGGGCTCGGCATCGAAGCCGAGGCGGCGCTGCCGTTCGGCACGCCCTGGACGGCCTGATGGGCGCGCGCCGCGAGGCGCGCGATGCGCTCGCCGCGGCGGGCCTGCGACCGCAGCGGCGCTTCGGGCAGCACTTTCTCTGCGACCCCGGCGTCGTGCGGCGAATCGTCGAGACGGCAGACGTCGGCCCGTCGTCGGCGGTGCTCGAGATCGGTCCCGGGCTCGGCGCGCTCACCGACACGCTCGCGGAGCGTGCGGGACGGCTCTACCTCGTCGAGATCGACCGCGCGCTCGCCGCACGCCTCGTCGACCGCCACGCGGAGCGGCCGCACGTGACCGTACTCGAGGGCGACGTGCTCGAGCTGCCGCTGGACGCGCTGGTCGCCGAGCCCGACGTCACGGTCGTCGGCAACCTGCCGTACAACATCTCGACGCCCATCCTGTTCCGGCTGCTCGCGCTGCGCGCCCGGTTCCCCCGCGGCGTGCTGATGCTCCAGCGCGAGGTGGCGGTGCGGCTCGCGTCACGCCCCGGCGGCAAGGACTGGGGCGTGCTGTCCGTCATGGTGCAGACGTACGGCGAGGTGCGCGTCGCGTTCGGCGTCGGCCGGCGGAGCTTCCTGCCGCCGCCGGCGGTCGAGTCGTCCGTCGTCGTGGTCCGCTGGAGCGCCGCGCCGCGCGTCGACGTCGGCGACGCGGACACGCATCGCGCCGTCGTGCGCGCCGCGTTCGGCCAGCGACGCAAGATGCTGCGCAACGCGCTCGCCGACGAAGCGGCGGCGCGCGGCCGCGACGTCGAGGCGGTGCTCGCGGCGGCCGGCGTCGACCCGCGGGCGCGCGCCGAGACGCTGGGCCTCGACGACTTCGCGCGCGTCGCCCGCGCGTTCCAGGCGGCTTGACGCGTGCCCGAGCTGCCCGAGGTCGAGACCATCGTGCGTGGGCTCGCGCCCGAGCTGACGTCGCGACGGATCACCGACGTGACGGTCCGCGAGCGCCGCCTGCGGACGCCGATCGCCGGCGATTTCGGCACGACGCTGTCGGGCCGCCGCATCGTCGGCGTGCGCCGGCACGGCAAGTTCATGCTGGCGGACCTGGACGACACGCGCGTCTGGCTCGTCCACCTCGGCATGAGCGGACGCCTCACGCTGGCCGACCCGTCGCGTGCCGACCGCCCGCACGACCACGTCGTGCTGCGGTTCGACGACGGCCGGCTCCTCACCTACAACGACCCGCGACGCTTCGGCCGCCTCGCGGTGATCGCAGGGGACGCTGTTGGCGTGGAGACGGTGCCGGGCATCGACGCGCTGTCCGACGAGCTCACGGCGGCGCGGCTCTTCGCGATGTCGCGCAAGCGGCGCACGTCGGTGAAGGCGCTGCTGATGGATCAGCGGCTGATCGCCGGCCTCGGCAACATCTACGTCAGCGAAATTTGCTTCCAGGCGGGCATCCGCCCGCGCCGCGCGGCGGGACGCCTGCGCGCGACCGATTGCCTGCAGCTCGCCGTCGCCACCCGCGCGGTGCTCGACGAGGCGATCGTCCGCGGCGGCTCGTCGATCTCCGACTATCGCGACGGCTTCGAGCGCTTCGGCTCGTACCAGGACGTGCACCAGGTCTACGATCGCGCCGGCGAGCCGTGCCGCCGCTGTGGCACGCCGATCCGCTCGGCCGTCGTCACCGGCCGCTCGACGTTCTGGTGTCCGCGCTGTCAGACCTGACGCGTGTCGAGCATCCGCTGCAGGCCGTCGCCGACGAGCTGCAGCGCGAGCACGGTGCCGACGAGCGCCAGCCCCGGCACGACGACGAGGTGCGGCGCGACCAGCATGAACTGGCGGCCCTCGTCGAGCATCGTTCCCCACGACGGCAGCGGCGGCGGCGCCCCCAGGCCGAGGAACGACAGGCTCGCCTCGGCGAGGATCGCGCCCGACAGGCCGAACGTCGCCTGCACGACGATCGCCGGCGCCGCGAGCGGCAGCAGGTGCCGTCCGATCACGCGCGCCGGTGACGCGCCGAGCGCCTGCGCCGCCTGCGTCAGCTCGCGGCGGCGCAGCGACGCGATCTGCGCGCGCGCGAGCCGCGCGTAGCCGGTCCAGCCGAGGAGGCTCAGCGCGAGCACCACGTTCGGCAGGCTCGGCCCGAGGATCGCCGCGAGCGCGATCGCGAGGAGCAGGCCCGGGAACGCGAGCAGCACGTCGATCACGCGCGTCAGGGCCTCGTCGAACCAGCCGCCCGCGTAGCCGGCGACGGCGCCGAGCACCACGCCGACGAGGAGCGAGATCGCGACGGTCACGGCGCCGACGCCGAGCGAGATGCGCGCGCCGCGCAGCAGCCGCGCGAGCACGTCGCGTCCGAGCGCGTCCTGGCCGAGCGGATGCGCGCGGTCCGGCGCCGCCAGACGTGCGTCGAGATCGGTCGCGTACGGGCTCGCCGACGTCACCAGCGGGGCGGCGACGCCGAGCAGCCCCGTCGCCAGCACGATGGTCACGCCGACGACGACGGCGGCGAGCCCCGCGCGTCTACGCGGCATCGCGCATCCGCGGATCGAGCAGGCCGAGCACGACGTCGGTGACGGCGTTGATCACGACGTAGCTCGTGCCGATCACGAGCACGCAGCCCTGGACCAGCGGATAGTCGCGCGCGCCGATGGCCTGGACGACGAGCCGTCCGATCCCCGGCCAGGCGAAGATCGTCTCGGTGACGATCGCGCCCGCGAGCAGCGCGCCCGCCTGCATGCCGGCGACCGTCGTCACCGGCAGCAGCGCGTTCCGCAGCGCGTGCCGCGTGACCACGCGCCACGGCGTCGCGCCCTTGGCGCGTGCGGTGCGCACGTAGTCGTCGCGTAGCGCCTCGCGCATGCTGGCACGCGTGAGCCGCACGAGGATGCCGGCCATGCCGAGCGCCAGCGTCACCGCCGGCAGCACCAGATGGGCGATGCCCCCGCGTCCGGACACCGGCAGCCAGCCCAGCTGCAGCGAGAAGGCGAGGATCAGCAGCGGGCCGAGCCAGACGCTCGGGACGCACACGCCGATCAGGCTGACGACGCGCGCGGCGCGGTCGACGAGCGTGCCCTCCCGCACCGCCGCGATCACGCCGAGCGGTAGCGCGACCGCGAGCGCCAGCACGAACGCCGCGGCGGCCAGCTCGAGCGTCGCCGGCCATCGCGCCCGGATGATCTCGGCCACCGGCGCGCGGAACGCGATCGACCAGCCGAGGTCGCCGCGCGCGGCGTTCCCCAGGAACGCCAGCAGCTGCTCGGGCAGCGGACGGTCGAGGCCGAGCGATGCGCGCAGCGCCGCGACGTCGGCCGGCGCCGCGGACTCGCCGAGCATGATCTCGACGGGGTCGCCGGGGACGAGATGCAGGAACGCGAAGACGAGAAGGACGACGCCGAGCAGCGTGGGCAGCAGCAGGAGGAGCCGTCGCCGCATCACTCGATCCGGGCCGTCGCGAGCCCGGTCAGATCGCCGCTCGGCTGCGGCTCGAAGTCGACGAGCCGCACGCTCCGCACGACGACGCGGTCTTCCCACCAGAGCGGGATCACCGGGAGATCGTGCGCCGCGCGCCGCTGCACGCGCGCATACGCGCGCCGCCGCGCCTCGACGTCGAGCGCCTGCCGTCCCTGCTCCACCAACCGATCCATCACTCCGCTCGCGTAGTGCCCGCGGTTGTAGCCTGCGGGCGGCGTCATCGTCGAATGCAGCGTCAGGTAGTAGAGGTCGGGATCGCCGACGCCGACCCACGCCATCGCGGCGATCTCGAACCGCCCGGCACGCACGTCGGCGTAGAGCGTCCCCCACTCGAACATGCGCACGTCCACCGCGATGCCGACCTCGGCCAGCTGCGCCTGTACCGCCTCGGCGAGGCGTCGTCGCTGGGGCACGCTCGACGTCTTGTAGACGACGCGGAACCGCGGCTCGGGCCCGTCGGGATCCGGGAAGCCGGCGCGGTCGAGGAGACGTCGTGCGCGCGCCGGGTCGTAGGGGATCGACGGCACTTCAGCGAACGCCCAGTGCTCCGGCGCGAGCAGCCCCGACGCCGGCCGCGCCATCTCGCCCAGCACCGCGCGGACGAGCTTCGCGCGGTCGAGCGCCAGCGCGATCGCCTCGCGCACACGGCGCTGCGCGAGGCGCGGATCGCGCAGGTTCAGCGCCAGGTACGCGAAGCTCGTCCCCGGCTGCCGACGGACGCGCAGCGCGGGCTGCGCGCGCAGCCATTCGAGCAGCTCCGGCTCGGGCGTGTCCTGCAGCAGGTGGACGCCCCCGCGCTGGAGCTCGAGCAGGCGGACGACCGCGTCGGGCACCACCCGGAACTCCAGCGGGTCGATCGTCGCCGGCTCGGGCCAGCCGGGGTTCGGCGCGAGGACGACGCGCTCCCCGGGATCGGCCCGCACGAAGCGGAAGGGGCCGGCGCCGTCGTGTATCTCCGCTGGATCGTGCGCGCGAGCGGCCGGGACGATGCCGAGCCCCGTCGCGTCCATGAACGGGGCGAACGGTTGGCGCAGCCGCATCACGACGGTCAGGTCGTCGGGTGCGGTCACATCGGCGAGCATCTCGATCGCCGAGCGCTTCGGCGACCCGAGCGCCGGGTCGAGGACGGCCTCGTAGGTGGCGACGACGTCGGCCGCCCGGACCGGGGTGCCGTCGGGGAACCGGACGTCCGGCCGCAGCTGGAACACGATCGTCGTCGGGTCGGCGAACGCCCAGGACGATGCGAGGGCGGGGCGGCGCCGGCCTGACGCATCTGCGCGGGTCAGCCCGACGTGCAGCAGATCGGTCACCCGGCTCGCCGCGGCATCGGTCGCGAAGCGGGGGTCCAGGGTCTGCGGCTCGGTCTCGAGCGCGACGACGATTCCCGCAGGCGCGGCGGGCGTCTCGGCGCAACCGGGGAGCGCGATCGCCAGCACGAAAAGCAGCGCAATTCGCGCGAAATGTTTGACTCTTTTCAGAGCCGTTTGGTACGATCGAACGTCAGTTCGTCGCGGTTGCGGTTGTGGGAGGGGCAGGGAGTTCCATGCGCGCACTATCGGTCGTCGTCGCTCTCGTCGTTTCCCTGCTCGCTCCGGTGGCTGATGCCGCCTCGACCGCATTTCCGCGTCCGCCCGAGCTCGAGCACCAGATCCGGTTCTGGCGTCGCGTCTTCGCGGAGTACTCGAAGTACCAGGTCGTTGTCCACGACACGTACGATCTCGACAAGGTCTATACCGTGCTGGACTTCCGCGACCTCGTCGCGAACGGCACGCATCTCTTCGAAGTCGAGCGCATCCGGAAGGAAGAGACCGCGGCCGAGGTCGAGCGGACCCGTGCGCTGCTCTTCTGGCTCCAAGCCGGTGCCACCGACGATCAGCTGACACCCGCGCAGCGGCGCGTCCGCGACCTCTTCAAGAACGATCGCGGTCCGACGAAGTTCGCCGACGCGGCTGACCGCCTGCGCACGCAGCAGGGCATCCGCGAGAAGTTCGAGGACGGCTACCGGCACGCGCGCCGCTACTTCCCGGAGATGGAGCGCATCTTCCGCGAGCACGGTCTCCCGCCCGAGCTGACGCGCCTGCCGCTCATCGAGTCGTGCTTCAACCTGCACGCGTACTCGAAGGTCGGCGCCGCCGGCATCTGGCAGTTCATGCCGTCGACGGGCCGCCTCTACATGGACGTCAACTCGCTCGTCGACGAGCGCAAGGATCCGATCTCGTCGACGCGCGCCGCGGCGCGGTTCCTCACGCACAACTACGAGATGCTCGGCACCTGGCCGCTCGCCATCACGGCGTACAACCACGGGCCGGGCGGCATGGCGCGCGCCGTCCGCGAGACCGGCACCGACGAGATCGGCTACATCGTCCGCAACTACACGGGCCCGGCGTTCGGGTTCGCCTCGCGCAACTTCTACGCCGAGTTCCTCGCCGCGCTCGACGTCGACAAGCACCACGAGCAGTACTTCGGGCCGGTGGGCGCCGAGGCGCCGCTTCCCACGCACGTCTTCGAGCTGGAGCAGCCGGTCGGCATCGAGGTCGCCGCGCGTCTCGCGCGCACCGACGTCGAGACGCTGGCCAGTCTGAACCCTGCGCTGATGGACCCGATCGTCCAGGGCCGCCGCGCCATTCCGATGGGCTACGCGCTCCGCCTGCCGAAGCCCCAGGGTGACGGCTTCGAGGATCGCCTCGCCGAGCTGGTCGCAGAGGAACGGGTCACCCGCGTCGCGTCGGCTCCGGCCCCGCCGGCCCGGCGTCCGGGCCGGGCCCAGAAGACCACCGTCGCGACCCGCAAGGGCAACGGGAGCAGCACCCACAAGGTGAAGAAGGGCCAGACCCTCTCCTCGATCGCGCAGCGCTACCGCGTGAGCGAGCAGGCGATCCGCTCGGCCAATCGCCTCGGCAAGCGCGGCTCGCTCAAGGCCGGCCAGGTCCTGCGCATCCCCGGCCGCACCTGACTCGGGTACGGGGCATCTGCTAGCATCCCCGATGGGATGCGAACCCATGCCGTTTTCCTCCGGCTCGACGGGCGCCGGTGCGTCGTCGTGGGCGGAGACCCGGTCGCCGAGGGCAAGGCGGTCGAGTGCGCCGCCGCCGGTGCCCGGGTGACCGTCGTGGCCCCCGAGATCACGCCCGGGCTGGCCGAGCGGCACGCCGCCGGTGCCGTTGCCTGGGAGGCGCGCGGATACCGTCCGGGCGACCTCGCGGGCGCGATGCTGGCCTACGCCGTCACCCGCGATCCGGGGATGATTTCCCGGTTGCGCGACGAGGCCGCCCGCGAGCGCGTCCTGCTCAACGTGGTCGACGTCCCGGACGCCTGCTCCTTCTACGCCGGCGCGGTCGTCGACCGCGGCGACCTGCGTATCGCGATCGGCACCGGCGGGTCGAGCCCCGGCCTGGCGTCACGGCTTCGCCGCGAGATCGAGACGCACGTAGGCCCCGAGTACGCGCCGTTCGTCGCCATCCTCGGCGCCGTCCGCCGTCATCTGGACGGGGCTCCCGACCGTATCGCCGTCATGTCGTCGCTGCTCGACTCGCCGCTGCTCGAGCTGGTCCGCCGCGACGATCGCGGCGCGATCGACCGCCTGCTGGCCGAGGTCGCCGGCGACCAGTGCAGCCTCGAACGCCTCGGCCTCGGAGCGGGCGCCTGATGGAGATCCTGCTGCTTCGCGCCGCCGCGGGCCTCTATCTCGCGGCGACGATCGCGGCGCTGATGGGCGTCGCCGTCCGCCGCGACTTCCCGCACCGGCTGTTGCTGTGGCTCCTCGGCGGCGGCCTCGCGCTGCACGTCGTGTCGATCGTGATGCGCGCCGCGCTCGTCGGCCATCTACCGGTCGCGAACTTCGGCGAGGGCCTGTCCCTGCTGGCGGCGATTCTCGTCGGCTCGTTCCTCGCCGTCCAGCTGCGCGGCCCGCTGTTGGCGCTTGCCGCGGTGATCATGCCGCTCGCGTTCGGGATGACGCTCGCGGCGAGCGTCGTGAAGGGCGGGGCGCAGCCGCTGCCCGAGATACTGCGCAGCGTCTGGCTGCCGGTGCACGTGCTCCTGGCGCTGCTCGGCGACGCCGCGTTCGCGATCGCCTGCGCCGCGAGCATCCTCTACCTGATCCAGGAGCGGCGGCTGAAGGCGCATCGCGGCCGCGGCGTGCTGCACGGGTTGCCGTCGCTCGAGCGCCTCGATTCGCTGAGCCACAGTTGCCTCAAGTGGGGCCTCATCCTGCTGACGCTCGGCATGGTGACGGGCATCGTCTGGGCGCACGAGGCGGCGTGGGACAGCCGCTGGATGGTCGATCCGAAGGTGCTGTTCACGATGCTCGTCTGGACACTGTACGTCGTCCTGCTCCAGGGCCGCATGACGGCCGGCTGGCGCGGGCGCTGGGCGGCGCAGCTCACGATCGCCGGGTTCATGGTCATCGTGGCGTCGCTCGTCGGGGTGAACGTCCTCGGCATCGGCATCCACGGCAAGGCGTACTGACGTGCAGTCGCGGATCGTCCTCGTCGGCCTGAGCCACCACACCGCGCCAGTCGAGGTGCGGGAGCGGGTGGCGTTCTCGAACGGCCACCTGGAGCCCGCGCTCCGCGGACTCGTCGCCATGCCCGGCATCGAAGAGGGCGTGATCCTCTCGACGTGCAACCGCGTCGAGGTGATGGCGTGCGGCGTCGATCCCGAGAAGGTCGCGGCGGGCATCCCTTCGTTCCTCTCCCAGCAGCACGGCGTCGGCGACGACGTGCTGCGCGGGAAGCTCTACGTCCACCACGATCGCGAGGCGGTCCGTCACCTGTTCCGCGTGGCGTCGAGCCTCGACTCGATGGTCGTGGGCGAGCCGCAGATCCTCGGACAGCTGAAGGAGCAGTACGCCGTCGCCGCGGCGACGGGCGCGTCGGGGCGGGTGTTGCACCGCTGCTTCCACAAGTCGTTCTCGGTGGCGAAGCGCATCCGTTCGGAGACCGGGATCGCCGAGAAGGCGGTGTCGGTCGGCTCCACGGCCGTCGAGCTGGCGCGCGACATCTTCGACAGCTTCGGCGACAAGGCGGCGCTGCTGATCGGCGCGGGCACGATGGGCGAGCTGTGCGCCCGCCAGCTGATGGCGCAGGGCACGGGCTCGCTCATGGTCGCGAACCGCACGTTCGAGCGCGCGATCGACGTCGCGCGCGAGCTCGGCGGCATGCCGGTCCCGTTCGAGAAGCTCGGCCGCTACCTGCCGCAGGCCGACCTCGTGATCGGCGCGGCGAGCGGCGACGACTTCCTCGTGCGCCGCGCGCAGGTCGAAGAGGCGATGCGGGAACGGCGCCATCGACCGATGTTCCTGATCGACGTCTCGGTGCCCCGCTGCATCGATCCGGGCGTGCACGCGCTCGACGACGTGTACGTCTACGACATCGACGACCTGGAGGGCGTGATCGCCGAGAACCGCGGCGCGCGCGCCACGGAGGCGGTCCGTGCCGAGGCCATCGTCGACGCCGAGGTCGACGCGTTCTGGCGCTGGTTCGAGAGCCTGGGCGTCGTGCCGACGATCGTCGCGCTGCGCGAGAAGCTCGAGGCCATCCGCCAGGCGGAGCTCGAGCGCTGGCTCGCCGCACTCGGTCCCGCCTGCGACGAGCGCCAGCGCGAGGGCGTCGACCGGCTGACGAAGTCGATCGTCAACAAGATCCTGCACGCGCCGCTCACCGCGCTGCGCAATCACCAGGCGCGCGAGGGGGAGACGTTCTACGTCGAAGCCGCGCGCCAGCTGTTTCGCCTGCACGGCGCGCCCGGCTCGACCGCCGGGTCGGCGACCGATCCGGACGACGACGAGGAGTGACGGTGGCCGCGCGCACGCTGCGTCTCGGGACGCGCGGGAGCCCGCTCGCGCGGGCGCAGGCCGGGATGATGGCCGCCGCACTCGAACGCGCGCATCCCGGGCTGACGGTGCCGCTCGTCCTGATCCGTACGACCGGCGATCAGCTGTCGCAGGGTCCGCTCGCGCCGGCCGGCGGCAAGGGCCTCTTCGTGAAAGAGATCGAGGAGGCGCTCGCGGCGCGCACGGTCGACTTCGCCGTGCACTCGCTGAAGGACGTCCCCGCCGCATTGGCGCCGGGCATGGTCCTCGGCGCGATCCCCGCGCGTGAGGATCCGCGCGACGTGCTGGTGGGCGGCGGCGACGCGGGGCTGGCCGGCCTGGCGCCGGGCGCCCGCATCGGCACCGCCAGCGTCCGCCGCCGCGCGCAGCTCCTCGCGCGCCGTCGCGACGTCGAGATCGTGTTCCTCCGCGGCAACGTCGACACGCGGCTCCGCAAGTGGCGCGACGGGGAGGTCGACGCGCTCGTCCTCGCGGCGGCCGGCCTGGCGCGGCTCGGCGTCGACGAGCCGGCGGCGCGGCCGATCTCGCCGGACGATCTGCTGCCGGCCGTCGGCCAGGGCGCGCTGGCCCTCGAGTGCCGCGAGGACGACGCCGCCGCGCGCGCTCTCCTCGCCGCCGTCCACGACGCCACCGCCGCCGTCGAGATCGCCGCCGAGCGGGCGTTCCTCGTCGGCATCGGCGGGGACTGCAACACGCCGCTCGCCGCCCACGCCCGCGCCGACGAGGCGACCGTCACGCTGCGCGTGCAGGTGATCGATCACGACGGGCGCGAGCGTCTCGAGGAGCGCGACGCCGGGCCACGTGCCGACGCGGCGGCCCTTGGCGCGCGGCTCGCGCAGCGGCTCCTCGATCGCGGCGCCGGAAGGTTCCTCGGCCGATGAAGGGTCCGACGGTCGGCCGCGTGGTCCTCGTCGGCGCCGGGCCGGGCGATCCGGGATTGCTCACGCTGCACGGCCAGCGCTGGCTCCGGCTCGCCGACGTCGTCGTGCACGACGAGCTGGTGCATCGCCGCCTGCTCGAGCACGTGCGGCCCGACGCGGAGCTCGTCGCGGTCGGCCGTCCCCACGACGATCCGCTGCGGCTCGGCCAGTCGGCGATCGAGGCGCTGCTCGTCGAACGCGCGCGTGCGGGCAAGCTCGTCGTGCGGCTCAAGAACGGCGATCCGTTCCTGTTCGGACGCGGGGCCGAGGAGACGAAGGCGCTGCGGGAGGCCGGCATCCCGTTCGAGATCGTGCCGGGCGTTACGTCCGCGCTGGCCGTCCCGGCCTACGCGGGCATCCCCGCCACGCATCGCGACCACACGTCGCTGGTGACGATCGCCACGGGCCATCAGAAGCTTCAGCCGGGCGGCCCGCCGGGACCGCCGCCGCTGCCGTGGGAGGCCCTGGCGAAGCAGGGTGGCACGCTCGTCTTCCTGATGGCCGTGCGGCACCTCGAAGCGGTGCTGGGCGCCCTCGTCGCGCACGGCCTCGATCCCGCGACGCCCGCGGCGGCGATCCAGCAGGGGACGATCGGCAGCCAGCGCACGGTGACCGGCACCGTGACGACCCTCGCCGGGCTCGTGCGCGCGGCGCGCCTGCGTGCGCCGGCGGTGATCGTCGTCGGCTCCGTGGTCGGGCTGCGCGCGGAGGTGGCGTGGTACGAGTCGCGGCCGCTGGTCGGCCGGCGGATCGTCGTCACGCGGCCGCGCCAGCAGTCCGGCGAGTTCGCGCGCCAGCTGGAGGCGTACGGCGCCGAGGTGATCGTCGTCCCGACGATCGCGATCGTGCCGGCGCCCGATGCGGCGCGGTTCGATGCGGCGGTGGCAGCGTCCGCCGACTACGACTGGATCGTCTTCACGAGCGCCAACGGCGTGCGGGCCTTCTTCGACCGCTTCACGGCGCAGCGGCGCGACGTCCGCAGCCTGGCCGACGTGCGCATCGCCGCGATCGGCCCGGAGACGGCGGCCGAGCTCGAGCGTCGCATGCTGCATCCCGCGGTCGTCCCCGCCGAGTACCGTGCCGAGGGTCTGCTCGACGCGCTCGGTGCCGACGACGTGCGCGGCCGGCGCATCCTGCTGCCGCGCGCTGCCGGTGCCCGCACGATCCTGCCCGAGACGTTGCAGGCGCGCGGCGCCGCGGTGGACGAGGTGATCGCGTACGAGGCGGTCGTGCCGCCCGATGCCGATGCCGCCGGGCTGCGCGCGGCGATCGCGTCGGGTACGGTCGACGCCGTCACGTTCACCAGCAGCTCGACGGTACGCAACTTCGCGACGCTGCTCGGCCCGGACGGCATGCGTGCGCTCGCGGCGTCGCGCACGGCCATCGCCTGCATCGGCCCGATCACGGCCGACGCCGCGCGCGACTGCGGGCTCGACGTCGCGATCTGTCCCGCGAAATACACCACGCCGGCGCTCGCCGAGGCGCTCGTCGAACATTTTTGCAAACCCGCAGGGGATGGATTAAGCGAGGAGCAGCGATGAGCCGTTTCCCGGCCTACCGCCCGCGGCGGCTCCGGCAGAGCGACGCGCTTCGCCGGCTGGTCCGCGAGACGCACCTCGTGGCCGATCAGCTCGTGCAGCCGCTGTTCGTGGTCCCCGGTGCGAAGGTGGAGAAGCCGATCGGAGCGATGCCCGGGATCGCGCAGCTGTCCGTCGACCGCACGGCCGAGGAGTGCCGCCGCCTCGTCGACCTCGGTGTCTCCGCGGTGCTGCTGTTCGGCATCCCGCCGACGAAGGACGCCACGGGCACCGCGGCCATCGATCCCGACGGCGTCATCCCGCGCGCGCTGGACGCGATCCGTCGCGCCGCGCCGGGCTTGCTGCTCGTCACCGACGTGTGCCTCTGCGAGTACACCGACCACGGCCACTGCGGCATCCTGCGCGACGGCGACGTCGACAACGACCCGACGCTGGCGGTGCTCGCCGAGGAGGCGCTCGCGCACGCGCGCGCCGGCGCCGACATGGTCGCGCCGTCCGACATGATGGACGGCCGCGTCGGCGCGATCCGCCGCACGCTCGACGAGGCCGGCTTCACGAACCTGCCGATCATGTCCTACGCCGCGAAGTTCGCGTCGGGGCTGTACGGGCCGTTCCGCGAGGCGGCCGAGTCCACGCCCGCGTTCGGCGACCGACGCGCGTATCAGATGGATCCCGCGAACGGGGACGAGGCGCTGCGCGAGGTGGCGCTCGACGTCGAGGAGGGCGCCGACATCGTCATGGTCAAGCCTGCCGGCCCGTACCTCGACCTGATCCGCCGTGTGAAGGACCGCTTCGGCTACCCCGTCGCCGCGTACCAGGTGAGCGGCGAGTACGCGATGGTGAAGGCGGCGGCCGCGCAGGGCTGGATCGACGAGGAGCGCGTCGTCGACGAGTCGTTGCTCGCGATCCGTCGCGCGGGCGCTGACGTGATCATCACGTACTTCGCCCGCGACGTCGCGCCGCGGCTCCGGGGGCGCTCGTGAGGCGCGCGCTCGCCCTGGTGCTGGCGGTGCTGCTCGCGCTGCCCGCCGGGCTCTTCGCCGACGGCGGCGAGCGCGAGCTCGGCCGCCGGTTCTTCCTCGAAGCGCGCTCGCAGCTGCCGCTCGTCGAAGATCCGGCGCTGACCGAGTACGTCAACCGGCTGGGACACAAGCTGGTCGACTCGCTCGGGCCGCAGGCGTTCGACTATCAATTCTTCGTCGTCGCGCATCCGGCGCTGAACGCCTTCGCGGTGCCCGGCGGCTACATCTTCATCTTCACCGGGCTGCTCGCGCGCACCAAGACCGACGACGAGCTCGTCGGCGTTCTCGGCCACGAGATATCGCACGTCCACGCGCATCACATCTCGCGCCAGCAGACGGCCGGTCAGTTCTGGAGCGCTGCGGCGCTCGCGGGCCTGCTCCTCGCGGCGGTGAACCCGGTCCTCGGGGCGGCGGGCCTCGCGGCCGCGCAGACGGCGCAGCTCAAGTTCTCGCGCGAGTTCGAGCAGGAGGCCGACTTCCTCGGCCTGCGCATCGCCAGCCAGTCGGGCTACGATCCGCACGCGCTGGGCGCGTTCTTCAAGCAGCTGCTCGTCGAGCAGCAGCTGAACCCGGCCGGCGTCCCGCCGTACATGCTGAGCCATCCCGTCACGCAGGACCGCGTCGCGCACGTCGACAGCGTCATCAAGGCGCAGAAGCTGAAGACGCCGGGGGGCCGGCCGTCGGCCAGCAACGACCTCGCCGAGGTGCGCGCCGTCTCCGACGCGATCAACGAGCCGCCGGCGGTCGTCACGGAGCGCTACGAGCGTCTCGCGCGCGAGAAGCCGAACGACGCGGAGCGCCAGTTCCTGCTCGGCCGCGTCTACCAGACCGTCGGCAAGATGGATTCGGCGCGCATCGCGCTGGAGAAGGCGCGGGCGCTCGGCATGGGCTGGCAGGTCGACCGGCCGCTGGGCTCGGTCTACATCGCGATGAAGCGTCCGAAGGAAGGCGCGGAGGCGCTGACCCGGTTCCTGGCGAAGCGTCCCGACGACGCGTTCGCGCACATGGAGCTCGCGAAGGCCCTCGGCGAGAGCGGCGACCAGGACAAGGCCTTCGCCGAGCTGCAGCGCGCGGTGCGTCTGAACCCCGACCTCGACGAGGCGCAGCGGATGCTGGGCCTGGCGCTCGGGCGCAAGGGCAACGAGGGCCAGGGCTTCTACCACCTGGCGCTCGCGGCGCGGCAACGCGGCGATCTCGAGAAGGCCTACGACAGCTTCGAGCGCTCCGAGCCGCTGCTCGAGAAGGGCAGCCGCCAGCAGGCCGAGGTCCAGGTGGCCATGGACGAGCTGGCGCCGCTCGTCCGCGACCGGATGATGCGGATGCGCAGCGAGCGCCGGCGAGTCGCCCGATAGGGACACCCGTGGTCGGCTCGGAGCAGCATCCGCATCCGGCCCAGTTTCGACGCGTCATCCTGACCGTCGGCCTCGTCGCCATGGCGACGTGGTGGTTCCTCGGGATGCCGTACTCGGTGTTCGCGTGGCTGCTCGACGACCGCCAGCTGCGCTGGGTGTTCTTCTGCTACGCGTGGGAGGTGCCGGTGACGGCGCTCCTGATGCCGGTGCTCTTCCCGATGCTCTGGCTGCGCGAGCTGACGGAACGCTGGGACCGCGCGTTCGGCAGCGGCGGGACGCCGAACCCCGGCGAGGTGGCGCAACTCGAGCGCATCGTCCTCGACTATCCGATCCGCGTCGCGGGAATCCTCCTCCTGGCGTCGATGATCGGCTACGGCGTCGGCGCGCTGCAGCTGCGCATCTTCGCCCAGCTTCCGGCGGTCGAGGTCGTCAAAGTGCTGCTGCTCGGGCTCGTGACCGGGCTCGTCGGCGCGCTCTTCGCGTTCCTCTACCTCGAGTCGCGTCTCGAGCCGCTGCTGCAGCGCCTCGGGACCTTGCGCGGGCTGGCGCCGACCGAGGGACGGCGCATCCCGCTCTCGCAGAAGGTGTTCGCCGGCTCGCTCATCCTGACGCTCACCGCGGTCCTCCTGCTCGGGATCATCGCGTACAGCCGCGCCGAGCGGACGCTCGAGGAGGAGGTGGGACGCCGCGTCCTCGCGGAGACCCGCGTTCTCGCGACGGAGATCGCGACGATCGGTCCGACGGTCGGCGGCGATCGGACCTGGTGGCGCGACGTCGGGCGGCGCATGGAGCTCGGCCGCCACGGCGCCACGTTCCTGGCCGACCGCGACGGCCGGGTGATCGGCGGCTCGGCGCCGGTCGCGCGGCTCGCCGACCTGGGCTTCCGTCCGGAGCTCGTCCACCAGATCCTCGGTGACGATCACGGGCACGCGATCGACCGGGTGTACACGCAGCGGATCGTCGCCCACGCGCCCGCGGGCACCGGCGGGCTGCGTGTCGTGTCGGTCGCCGAGCGCGCGGATTTCGAGCAGGAGCTCACGCGGCTCCTCTGGTACGGCAGCGCCGCGGTCGTCTTCGTGCTGGCGCTGGCGCTGCTCCAGGGCTTCCTGCTGTCGCGACGCCTGACGCGTCCCATCGAGGTCGTCACCGGCATGGCGAGCACGATCGCGCAGCGGCCCGAGGGGCCGTGGGACCGCGTCCCGGTGCGCACGAACGACGAGGTCGGCGAGCTGGCGACCGCGTTCAACCGCATGACCGTGCGCCTCGAGAGCGCGCGGAGCGCGCTCGAACGGCACAGCGCCGAGCTGGAGCGGCGGATCGCCGAGGCGACGCGCGGCATCACCGCGCTCTACGAGCTGACGCGGACGACGACCTCGACGCTCGAGATCGACGATGTGCTCGCGCGCGTCGCGGAGCGGACGCTCGCGACGCTGGCCCTGCCGCGGCTCGTGCTGCTCTGGTATCCGCCGGAGCTCGACGACGTCGTCGACGGCTACGGCGTCGAGGCGGGCCGCCACGGCTCGCGCTTCGACGTCGGCACGTCCATCGACCTCGCCGGCCTGGTGCCGGCGACGCAGAAGGCGACCGTCCTGGCGACGCTGCCGCCGACCCTCCCGCCGGTCGTCGCCGAACGGCTCGGCCGCGCGGCCACCCTGTGCCTGCCGCTCGTCTTCAAGGGGCAGCTGCTCGGCATCGTGCTCGCGCGCTGCGATCGCGTGCTGGCGCCGGCCGACCTCGAGCTGGCGGGCGCGCTCGCCAGCCAGGCGGCGGCCGCACTCGCCAATGCGAGCCTCTTCGAAACGGCGCGCCGCCACGAGGAGGAGCTGCGGAAGCTCTCGCAGATGCGCGTGCAGCTGCAGGAAGAGAGCCAGCGCCAGCTGTCGCGCGAGCTGCACGACGGGGTGGGACAGATCCTGACGGCGATCAAGATGGACCTCGGCGTGCTGGAGCGCGACGGTCAGCTCGACGCGACGGCGCTGCGCGCCCGCCTGCGCGAGGTGCGCGAGCAGGTGACGGAGCTCGTGGCCGAGGTGCGGACGATGTCGCAGATCCTGCGGCCGTCGATGCTCGACGACTTCGGGCTGGTGCCGACGCTGCAGTTCCTCGCCGAGAAGTTCACCCTGCGGACGGGTGTCCCCGTGGCGCTGCGGATTCCGCCGGCCGAGACGCGGCTGCCGCCCGCGATCGAGGTCGCGCTCTATCGCGTCACGCAGGAGGCGCTGACGAACGTCGCGAACCATGCGCACGCCGAGCACGTCGCCGTCGAGCTGACGGTGACCGCCGAGGCCGTGTCGCTGGCGATCGCCGACGACGGCGTCGGCTTCGACGTGGAGCGCTTCCGGCGTACCCCCGCGTTGGGGGGCGTCGGCCTGCTCGGCATGCGCGAGCGCGTGGCGCACTTCCACGGCCGCATCGAGATCCGCTCGCGACCGCGCGAAGGCGTGCGTATCACGCTGGCGATTCCGCTCGACGGGTCGACCCGCTCCGCCCGATCGGCTTGATTCCGGGGGGATGGCTCCATAGACAAGGGCGCCGTGACGCCCGCCGGAAACGATCTGCACGGCCGCGTGGCGCTGGTCACGGGCGGCGGGCGTGGTATCGGACGGGCCATCGCGACGGCGCTGGCCGCCGCCGGCGCCGACGTGGCGATCGCGGCGCGCACCGTCGCCGAGCTGAACGAGACGGCCGCGGCGATCCGCGAGCACGGCGTGCGGGCGCTCGTGCTGCCCGCCGATCTGCGCGAGCGCGCACAGGTGGTGGACGCGGTCGAGCGCACGGCGCGCGAGCTCGGACGCCTCGACGTCCTCGTCAACAACGCGGGCGGCGTGCTCGGCGGCGGGACCGGCCTGCGGGTCGAGACGCACGACGACGACACGTGGGACGCGACGCTCGTCCTCAACCTGACGTCCGCATACTGGGCGGCGAAGGCGGCCTTGCGCCCGATGCTGGCGCAGCGATGGGGCCGCATCATCAACGTGGGCTCCGGCTACTCGCTCGTCGGCGCGGCGGGGCTCGCGGCCTACGCGACGGCGAAGCACGGGCTCGTCGGATTCACGCGCGCACTCGCGCTGGAGGTCGGCACGCGCGGCATCACCGTGAACCTGCTGCGACCCGGGTGGACGAACACGCGTGCCGTCGACTGGGACGCCATCGCCGCCGCGTCGAAGACGACGCCCGCCGCCGCGCGCGCCGCCGCCGAGCGGACGTCCGCGCAACGACGCATTCTCGAGCCCGAGGACGTGGCGCCGCTCGCCGTCTTTCTCGCCTCGCCCGCCGCCGGTGGCATCACCGGCCAGGTGCTCAGCGCCGACGGCGGCTTCATGATCGGCGCGTGAGTGGCGAGCAAGGGCCGTCCATACAAGACCGTCCCCGTCGAGGGGTTCGACGTCCTGGTGGGGAAGGGCGACGTCGAGAACGACCGCCTGACCTTCGAGGTGGCGCAGCCGGACGACGTCTGGCTGCACGTGGCCGGATTCTCCGGGAGCCACGTGGTGATCCGCAATCCGGACGCGCTCCCCGAGCTGCCGCGCACCGTCGTTGAGCGCGCCGCGGAGCTGGCCGCGTGGCACTCGAAGGGCCGCGCGGGCGGCGGCAAGGTCGAGGTCCACGTCTGCCGCGTGTCGGACATCCGCAAGCCGCGCGGATTCGCGCCCGGCAAGGTGCAGCTGAAGCAGTGGACCAGCCTCCGCGTCTATCCACGCGGCGTCGACGTCGAGCCGACGTGATCGGGGCGATCCTCCGCACGGCGCTCCTCGTCGCCGGTCTCCTGCTCCTCGTCGATCTGGGGCAGGTGGCGGCGATCAATCCGGGCAGCCTCGGCTGGGACGGCGTCGCGTGGCTCGTCGCCGCGTATCTCGTGCCCGTGGCCGGGCTGTCCGTCGCGGTCATCGGTCTGCTGGGCGTCGGCGCCGCGCCGTGGGTGCGGGCGGTGCTCGTCGTCGGCGGCCTGGCGATCGGCGCGACGGAGGTCGGCCTGCGTGCGCTCTCGCCGCTCTCGCCGTGGCGTGCGGGCGTCGTCGTCGCGCTCGTGGTGCCGGCGCTCGTGTGCGTGCTGCCGGCGCGGCGGCTGCTGCGACGCATGCCGGCCTGGGCCGTGGTCGTCGGACTGCTGCTCGTCGCCGTCGCGGCGGTGGGTGCGACGCATCGGTCGGAGCCGCCGCGGCCGGCGACGACTCCTGCCGCGGGCGACCGGCCGAACGTCGTGCTCGTCCTGATCGACACGCTGCGCGCCGACCACCTCGGTGCGTACGGCTACGGGCGGCCGACCAGCCCGAACCTGGACGCGTTCGCGGCCGACGCCGTGCTGTTCACGCGCGCGTTCTCGCAGTCGAGTTGGACCAAGCCGGCGATGGCGTCGCTCCTGACGTCGCACTACCCGAGCACGCACCAGACGAACCTCGAGCAGCAGGCGCTGCCGGCGTCGGAGGTGCTGCTGACCCAGCTGCTGCGCGCGCAGGGCTACGCCACCGCGGTGTTCAGCGGCAATCCGTGGATCACGCCGGACTACGGCTTCGACCGCGGCGTCGACCACTTCTACTCGGTGTACGACGAGCGCTTCGCGCGCGTGACGCTGTTCATGACGTCGCTGAAGCGCCTGGCCCCGCGCGTCTACAACCGTGCCAAGAAGCTCGTGCAGGGCGACCTCTCGACGACGGCGCGTGACGAGGCGATCACCGCGGCGGCGTTCGCCTGGCTCGACGCTCACCACGGGGGCCCGTTCTACGTGCACCTGCACATGATGAGCCCGCATCACCCGTACGATCCGCCGCCGCCGTACGACCGCTTCGTGCCCGATCCGTCGATCCCGCCGATGAAGGGGTATCCCGAGAAGAGCTACTACTTCTTCGACCACGGCGCGCCGGTGTCGCCCGCCCAGCTCGCCGACATGATCGCGCGCTACGATGGCGACATCCTCTTCGCCGACACGATCTTCGGCCGCGTGCTCGACAAGCTGCGGGGGCTCGGGCAGCTCGACCGGACCATCGTCGTCGTGGCGTCCGATCACGGCGAGGAGTTCTACGACCACCAGAACTGGGGACACGGGCAGTCGATCTACAACGAGCTGATCAACGTGCCGCTGATCGTGCGCTATCCGCCGGCGTTGCCGGCGGGCACCCGCGTCGAGCAGACGGTCATGCTGGTCGACGTCGTGCCGACGCTGCTCGAGCTGGTTCGCGCGCCGCCGAAGCCGAGCGCCGCCGGCGTGAGCCTCGTTTCGCTCGTGCGCGGCGCGACGGAGACCCGTACGCCGCAGGCGTTCAGCGAGCTCGTGTACCGTTGGGGCGCCGCCCGCGGCGTGGTCGACGGTGCGTGGAAGCTGATCGACCTGTCCGTCGGCGACGAGGCGCGCCGCCAGCTCTACGACCTGCGCACGGACTTCTCCGAGCACGACGACCTGCTCGGACGGGAGCCGAGCGTCGCGACCGCGCTGCAGGGGCGCCTGGACGCCGTGCGCGCCGAGGCCGCCGCGCGGCAGGCGGCGGCGGCCGACGTGCCGCTCGACGACGAGGCGCGGAAGCGCCTCGAGGCGCTCGGCTACCTGCGCTGAGCAACCGTCAGCTGCACGGACGGCGCGCGAGCCAGATGTCGCGCGTGCCGTCGCGGTCGTCCTCGAACGCCACGACGCAGCGGCGCCGGTTCCCGCGGCCCAGCAGCGCAAGGCTCGGACGCGTCTGCGCGCTGATGCCGGCGCCCGTGTCGTCGACGCGCTCGGCGGGCGCGAACGTGTCGCCGCCGTCGGTGCTGGTCGTGAAGAAGACGTCGTCGTTGCCGAGCCGATCGTCCTGCCAGGCGACGAAGAGCGTGCCGCGATCGGCGACGAGCGCGGGATGCCACTGGTTCGTCGGCGTGTCGACGTTCGGGTCGAACCCGGCGCGCGAGTCGTCGAGCTGCCGGTTCGGGCCGAAGGTCGCGCCGCCGTCGTCGCTGCGGGCGTAGAAGACGTTCGTGTCGGCCTCGCGTGCGCGCAGGTCGGTCCACGCGGCGTGCAGGCGGCCGCGGCGGTCGGGTGCGAGGACGGGGCGCTCGTTCACGCGCTCGATCGCGGCGAAGTCGTCGACGCGGACGTTGGCGCCGAAGGTCGCGCCGCGGTCCTCGCTGCGGGCGAGGAAGACGTCCCAGTTGTAGTTGCGGAAGTCGGCCCAGGCGATCCACACGTCCTTGCCGGCGGCGGCGATCGTCGGCGCCCATTTGTTGTCCTGGTACGTGGCGAGCGGCACGGGCGTCCCCGCGTCGACGCGCACGGCGGCGCCGAACGCCCGGCCGCCGGCCGCGGCGCGCGCGGCGTAGACGTGCTCGAGCGGGTCGCCCTCCGGCCCGACGTCGCGCTCGTCGATCCACGTGACGACGGGCCGCGGCCCGGGGAACGCGATCGCCGGCAGCCACTTTCCGCTCGTGTCGTGATCGTCGACGCGGACGTCGTCGCCCTGCTTGGCGCCGCGGACGTTGAACCAGGCGAGCTTGATACGGCCCGTGTCGTCGTCGCGGCCGCTGGCGAGCTCCTGCCAGACGACGGCCACCTTGCGGCCGCGGATCGCGACGGCCGGATGCAGCTCGGCGACCGCGCCGGGCGCGTTGCCGCTCACGCGGATGGGCGCGCCGAAGCTGGCGCCGCCGTCGCTGCTGACCGCGAGCCACACGTTCGGCAGCGCGTTCGCCGCCGCCTCGTGCCACGCGACGATCACGCGGGAGCCCTTCGTCGCGACCCGCGGCGACTGCTGCGCCGTCGGCACCGCCTCGGGACCGTTCACGCGCACGCTGGCGCCGAAGCGTGGCGGCGTCTCGCGCACCGGGTCGACGGGAACGGTGGCGACGCCGTCCGGCACGTCGACGTCGGCGAACACCACGGCTTCGCGGTAGCCGTTCTCGCACGAGCCCACGACGAGCGAGCCGCCGCAGGCCACGCCGGAGCCGGGCAGGAGGGGCGCGCCCGCCGCCGCCAGGGCGGTGCGCCGCGCGGCCAGGGACAGCGTCCCGTCGGCGATGCCCGGATCGGGCACGATCCACGGTGCGATCGCGAGGAACGCCGTGTCGGGATTCTGACCCACCCACGCGTTGTCCGGCGACAGCGGGCCCGGGTCGACCTTCTGCCGGCGGCCGATGATGGCCGTCTGGCCGTCGAACGTGATGTCGAGCAGGTTGCCGGTCATGCTGGCGTTCACGTTCACCAGCCACTCGGGGTTCTTCTGCACGTTGGCGAAGCCGCCCTCCTTGAAGACGTCGGGCGACCACTCGACGGTGTCGTAGGCCCACGAGCTGAACGCCTCGGGCTGCAGGACGACGTTCGCGCCCTTGGCGACGAACCGGTCGTTGACGTCGACCATCCACGCGTCCTTCGAGATCACGATCGCGAGCCGACCGACGGGTGTGTCGAGGACGTCCATCCCGTTCACCGGCCCCGCCGCGAGCGCCAGCCCGGCCGGCTCGCCCGGCGGCGGCTGCTCGATGGGCGTGAGATACGCCTTGTCGACGGAGCCGCGCAGCTCGCCGCCCGTCTCCGACGGCGCGCGCAGCGTGCCGCCGTTGCCGTCGGGCACGAGGATGGAGCCGTCCGGTGCGAAGACCCACGTGACGTTTGCGGCGCGCGGCGACGTCGCCTCGTACGCGTAGGTCCGTCCGGGCTCGTCGGGATCGCGCAGCAAGGCGACGAGCGCGGGCTCGTCCGCCTCCTCGACCCGTCGCGCGGGCGCGATGTCGGCCGAGACGGCGAGGTAGACCCCGTGCTGCATCGCCAGATCACGAAACGTCTCGTAGACGGCGCGACAGAGCGTATCGGTCAAGGCGATGACCAGGTTCCGCACGAGCGGCTGGCCCGGAAACTTCGCCGCGTAGTGGTTCATCTGCGCTTGATACGGCGCGACGAGGTTGACGATGGCGCCCGGCGCCGTCGCCTGCAGCCGCGCGGTCGCGCCGCGCGTCCCGATGAACGCCGCAATCAACCCCGCGCTCTCCGGAAACACGACGAGCGCCTGCGGCGGCGCCAGAGGATCGGCCGATGGCAGGTGGCTCGCGACGTCGCCGACCCCATCCTGGACGTACAACGTACGGTCCGGAAACGAGGCGTCCATCATGGCCGCCATCTTGTTCCGGAACCCCTGGTACGTGACCGCATCCTCGAGCCGCTGCTTGTGCCCGACGGCGAAGATGCGAACGGGCCCCGCCCACAGAGGAGCAGCCAAGCCCACCAAAAGAAGAGCCGCCAACGCGCGACGCATGGATCGGTGTTATCCGCCGCCCCGACCCCCCGGCAACTATGAATCCGCGGTGGGTTGCGGCGCGGGGCCTGTGGGGTCGTCCCGAGCGAGCGCGTCGGGAGTGAGCGGGTGGGGAAAGGGGCGGCGTGGTGCCGAGCGAGCGCCGCGCGCAGCCGGGGCGACCCCACAGGCCCCGCGCCGCAACCCACCGCGCACTAATGCAGCGGGTGGTAGGGCCCCTGGAGCACCCCGAGCACGGTCAGCGCGTCGTCGTCGTCGACGTAGTACAGGATGTAGTAGTCGTCGATGGCGATGTAGTGGCAGCCGCCGACGCCCTGGAGGATCGACGAGCCGGGAGGATGCGGATCGTCCGCGAGGCCGATGATGGCTTCACCGATGGCGCGCAGCGGGCTCTGGGGAATGAGCTCGAGCTCGCGATAGGCGCTGTACGTGATGTTGAGCTTACCCGACATGCGATCTGTGGGGGGTATCGGCACCGGGTCGCGCCTTCTTGAGGACGCGCATGCCGGCGCACGTGCCTTGCGCTTCGCGAGCCGAAAATGACTTGCAAAGGTGGTAGGCCGTCAGTACGTTGACCAGCGTTGGGGTGGCGCGGGTGCACGCGCGGTCGAAGGAGGGTGCGCACCGATGCCTGCCAGTGCTTCACAAGTTCTCGTCGGACAGCGATATCTCGAGCGCGGTTTTCTGGACGCGGCCATGAAGCTGTTCATCCGCAACGCCGAGCTGGTCGCACCGTCCGACTGGACCCTCCTCGCCGAACGGCTGATGGAGCGGAACCGCATCCAGGACGTCGTTCGCGTGTGCGAGCTCGGGAACGTGCCGCTGCCGCGGGAGCGCATGCTGGCCGTGGCCGATGCGTGCCTGCGCCGTAAGGACGTCGACGGCGCCATCCGCCTGTACGAGCTCGGTGACGCCGACCGCGAGCGGTGGGCGCGTCTCCTCGATCTGCTGTCGGGGCTGCCGGACCGCGCGCGACAGGCCGTCGAGGTGGTCGAGCGCCACCTGCGTCCGGCCGACCCTGACGTCCGCGATCCCGAGCCGCGCATCAAGGCGGTCAGGTAGCCAGGGCCGTCCCGCTGTCGCGTCCTGCCGACTGGTTGCGACCCGCCGTGCGCGCGGTCGCCCCGTACGTTCCCGGCGAGCAACCCGCCCCCGGCCGGCGGGTCATCAAGCTCAACACCAACGAGAACCCGTACCCGCCGTCGCCCGCGGTGCTCGAGGCGATCCGGGCATCGGCCGACGGTGCGGTCCGTCTCTACCCCGACCCCGACGCCAAGGGGCTCTGTGCGCGGGCGTCCGCCGTCTACGGGGTCCCCGCCGATCACATCCTCGCGGGCAACGGCTCCGACGAGCTGATCGCGTTGCTGCTGCGCGCCACGATCGACCCGGGCGGTCGCGTGGCGTTCCCGGTCCCGACGTACAGCCTCTACGAGACGCTGGTGGCGGTGCAGGGGGGCGAGGTCGTGACGGTCCCGTGGCCCGAGGACTGGACGATCCCGCCGTCCCTCGCGTCGCTCGACGCGCGCGTCACGTTCCTCTGCAACCCGAATGCGCCGTCCGGCACGTACCGTCCCATCGCCGAGGTCGAGGCGCTGGCGCGTGCGGTCTCGGGCATCCTCGTCGTCGACGAGGCCTACGTCGACTTCGCCGACGGCAACGCGCTGCCGCTCGTCGGCCGGCTGCCGAACGTGCTCGTGTTGCGCACGTTCTCGAAGAGCTTCTCGCTGGCGGGGCTACGCGTCGGGCTCGCGTTCGCGCATCCCGAGCTGCTGGCGGGGCTGCGCACGGTGAAGGACTCGTACAACCTGAACCGCCTGACGCAGGCCGCCGCGGAGGCGGCGCTCGCCGACGTCGCGGCGATGCAGGCGAACGTCGCGAAGATCCGCGCGACGCGCCAGCGTCTCGAGCTGGCGCTCGGCCGTCTCGGCTACGCGGTGGTTCCGTCGTCCGCGAACTTCGTCCTGGCCCGCCGCCCGGGCACCGACCAGGGCCGCGTCGCTGCCGCGCTGTCCGAGCGCGACATCCTGGTGCGCCACTTCAAGTCGCTCCCCGACGCCCTCCGCATCACGGTCGGCACCGACGACGAGACGGACACGCTCCTCGCGCATCTCGCCGAAGTGATCTGAGCGGGTCGGTTGCGGCGGTGCGCGGCGGGAGGGGGATGGGCTACGCTCGCCGTCCTCGCTTCAAGCACGCCATCGTAGTGCCGCAGCACGGCTCGTAACGCGTGGCGCGTGCTAGAAGCTGCGGGCTCGCTATGCCCATCCCCCTCCCGCCGCTGTCACCACCGAGCTCCGCTCGCTTTCAAAAGGAAACGAAACGGCGTAGCCCGCGCATCGTCGTTCGGTAGGGACTCCGTCGATCGAAGTCGTGCTGGTGAGAGCGGCGGCGGGGGACGCGCATAGCGAGCCCGCAGCTTCTAGCACGCGTCCCGCGTTACGAGCCGAGCAACGGCACTACGTCGGCGTGCTTGAAGCGAGGACGGCGAGCGTAGCGCGTCCCCCGCCGCCGCACCCCGCCACCGCCCGCTCACTCGTCGTTCGGAATCCCGAGCGGCTCGGCAGGCACCGCGGGCGGCGCCGTGTCGGGGCCGACGAACTCGGGGCCCTTCTTGTCGAGACGGTTGAACATGTAGTCGCGCACCTCGAAGACCGTCGGGCCGCCCTCGCGCATCGCGTAGAACTTGTCGTCGTGGCGGCTGGCCAGGATCGTGCCGAGCGTCTTGCCGTCCTTGTCGACGATCGTGATGCGTAGCTCGGGCGCGTCCAGGCCGAAGGGCTTCAGGTCGGCCGGGGGCGGCTCGGCCGCGATGGAGGCGCCGCGGAGATCGCGCAGGTCGTCGACGAGGCGGGTGACGACGCCTTCCTTCGTCGGCTGATCGCCGGCGTTCTCCGCCTTCCACGTGTTGTCGGCGCCGCGCACGAGCGTCGCGCCCGGGCCGTCCTTCCGCTCGATGACGATGCGCGCGACGCGGTCGGCCGCGAAGCCGAGGACGAGCTTGTCGCGGAGCGCGCCGGCGTCCTTCGTGAGGGTGCGCGGCGCCCAGTCGCCGACCGCGTAGATCGTCGGCTGATCGGCGCGCTGCGCGTAGATCTGCTTCTGCGTGCCTTCGCCCGGCAGCGCATTCCCGAGGAGCAGCGTCTGTTTCTTCGCCCCGTCCTCGCCGAGCGTGATGGTGACCGAGAGGCCCGGCGTCGCGAGGCCGGTGGCCTCCGGCGTGGCGTCGGCCGGGAAGTCGACCGCGCGGGTCGAGCGCAGCGACGACAGGTAGGAGCGGACCTCGGTGGGGTCGGCGGGCGCATCGCCCGGCTCGATGACCCAGGCGTCGGGCGCCTTCTTCACGAGCGCGACGGGCGGTCCGCCGGCCGACGCGATGTCGACGCGCGTCACCTGGTCGTCCTGGAACGAAAGGATCTGCTTGTCGCGCAGGTCCTTCGGCTGCTTGTTGAGCGACGTGCGGACGGTCGACGCGGTGATCGCGACCTTGCCGTCGCCGACCTTCACGTAGCCCTTGCCCTGCGCCGTCGTCAGGTTCTTGCCGAGGACGATCGCGGGCTGTGGCCCGGCGGCCGTGTGGATCGTCACCGTCGGATCGCCCTTGTCGAGGCCGAAGGGCGCCAGGTCGGTGACGTCGTCGAGCGTGCGGGTGGTCTTCGCGCCGGTCAGTGCGGCGAGCATCGCCTTCACGGTGTTCTCGTCGGCGGGCGCATCGACCGGCTTCGTCATGCGCCAGGCGCCGTCGACCTTGCGCAGCGCGATCTCGCGGTCGGGGTAGGCGAGGTCGACGCCGGTGATGGCGTCGGTTTCGACCTGGACGAGCTTGGTCTTCTCCTCCTCGGCCTGCTGCGCCGGGCGATCGACCTGGAAGATGTAGAAGGCGAGCGCCGCGACGACGACGAAGAGGACGGCGATCCGGGCCAGCTTCACGCCGATCTCCGTCGCCACCAGACCCAGATGCCGAGCGCGATCAGCAGCTCCGGGATGATGAATACGGAGAGGTAGAAGAGCTGCGCGGCCTGCACCTGCGTGAGCTCGGCGCGCGAGGCGCGCACGGTCCGGCTGCGGATCGACACGAGCTCTTCCTGGCCGACGAGCCAGCCGACGGCGTTCAGGAACAGGTCGCCGTTCAGCCGCGACTGCACGAGCTGCTGGCTGTCGGCGAAGAGCGCCGTGCCGAAGACGACCAGGCGCGCCTCGTCGGCCGTGGCCGCCGGCTGCAGGTTCATGTCCTTCGGCTTCGCCGTGACGGCGACGCCGATCGATACGGGCCCCTTGCGGTCGCCGCTTTCGTCCGGCGTCGCCGTGCCCTGGTTGAACACCGCGTCGACGTCGGACTCGGCCCAGCTGGTCTCGCTGGTGGAGACGAGCGGCGTGGCCTGCAGGCCCGTCTTGCCCTCGGCCGCCGGCTCCACGGTGCTGGTCTGCGGGAAGACGGTGTAGTCGCGGAATGCCTGCGTAATGGGGTGTTGGCCGTAGGTCTTCACGAGCGGCACGACGCCGAGCCGCGGTCCCTCGAAGAGACGGACCTCGCGGTCGATCACGATGTCGTTGCCGACGCGCGCGCCCCACGCGGCGAGGAGCTCCGTCAGCTTGTCGCCACCCTGACGCGGGCCGACCATGACGAGCAGGTGGCCACCGCGGCGCAGATAGCCGTCGAGCGCGGCGATGGCGGCGTCGGTGAAGGGCCGCGTGGGGCCGGCGACGATGACCACGCTGGCGTCCTCGGGGACGTTCTCGGCCGACAGGAGGAGCAGCGGCTTCACCTCGTAGTTCTCCTGCTCGAGCGCGAGCTTCGCACCGGCGTACCCCTTCGGGTCCTGCTGGTCCTGGAAGCTCGCTTCGCCGAAGCCCTCGGTGAAGTAGACGACCTTCTTCTTGCCGCCGGAGACGCGGATGATGCCGTTGGTGAGCGTCTCCTCGGTCGGCTGCGTCACGACGAAGCTCTCCTTGCCGTATGTGAGGTTCACGCTCGGCACGGTCGTGATCTTCATCTGCTCGACGAGCCCCGGCTCCTTGTCGGGATCGACGATGCGCGTCTCGACCTTGTCGGCCGCCGCGTACTTATAGCCCTCGAGCAGCGACTCCATCTGTGCGTTCGGGCCGCCCTCGGCGAAGCCCGTCATCACGAGCTTGTCCTTGAGACCCTCGACCACCTTCGCGGACTGCGGCGACAGCGTGTAGATGCCGCCCTCGCTGACGTCCCAGCGGTGGTGGTGGCGGACGCCCAGGTAGTTGAGCCCGACGACGAGCAGCACGAACAGCACGGTGTAGACCGCGGCGGCCGCGCCGTAGCGCGTCGAGCGCTGTCCGACCAGCGTGCGGAGGCCGTCGGCGCCGAACGCGGCGAAGGCGACCATCAACCCGGCGCCGACGATCAGGTTGAAGAGGACGTAGAAGTCCTCGAACGGCTTGTCGACGAAGATCGACGCCAGGACGCCGAAGGTGAGGAGCAGCAGGCCGAGGAAGCCAAAGAGCGACGCGGAACGGCCCACGCGTTACCTCCAGCGCACCGACTCGACCGAGCGATGGGTCAGGAACAACGCCACCACGAGGAGCGTGGCGAAGTACACCAGGTCGGTCGTGTCGACGATCCCGCGAGACATCCCGGCGAAGTGATCGGTGATCGAGACGTAGCGGATGATGCTGCCGCCGACGCCCTGGACCGTCTCGCCGAGCCAGCCGATCGTGTACAGCACGAGCAGCGAGAACAGCGTGCCGACGTAGGCCACCACCACGTTGTCGGTGAACGACGAGATGAGCGTGCCGAGCGCGAGGAACGAGACGGCGAGCAGGAAAAGCCCGAGGTATCCGGTCAGCATCATCGGGATCTCGGGATTGCCGTACACGGCGAGCAGGAAGCCGAAGAAGCCCGACAGGCCCACCATGAGCACCACGAGCACGAGCCCGCCGAGGAACTTGCCCAGGACGATCTCGCTCACGCGGAGCGGGGCGGTGAGGAGCAGCTCGTAGGTGCCCGAGCGCTTCTCCTCGGGGAACATCCGCATGGTGAGGGCAGGCACGATGAAGATCAGCAGCACGGCCATGTTCGCGAGCAGCGGGCCGATGACCATCTCGTTCAGGTTGAAGCGCTCCAGCATCTGCGGGTTCTGCATCATGCCGTAGATGGCCAGGCTCTGGTTGAAGGCGGAGAGCAGCGCCCAGAAGAAGTAGCCGCCGAGCGCGAGGAAGACGGCGAGCAGCACGTAGGCGACGGGCGACGAGAAGTAGGACCGCACCTCGCGGCCCGCGATGGTGAAGACGTTGCGCACCTTACCGGTCCCTCACGACGCGCCGGCCTCCGCGTCGAGCGCGGCGGCGCCACGCGAGATGGCCTGAGTGTAGACGTCCTCCAGCGTACGGTCCTTCGTGAGGTTCGCGAGCTGATCCTGAACCACCACGCGTCCTTCCGCGATGATGACCACCTTCTGACAGGCCGACAGCACCTGCGAGAGGATGTGCGTGGAGAGGACCACGGTGCGCTTCGCGCCGAGGCCCTTGATGAACGACAGCATGTCGCGGATCTGGCCGGGATCGAGGCCGTTCGTCGGCTCGTCGAGGATCAGCACCTCGGGCTCGTGGATGAGCGCCTGGGCGAGTCCGACGCGCTGGCGATAGCCCTTCGAGAGGTGACCCAGCAGGCGGTTCGCCACGCCGGTGAGGCCGCACGTCTCGAGCACCCGCTCGACGGCGCCCTCGACGTCGCCGCGCGACATGCCGCGCAGCTTGGCCGCGAACCGGAGATACGGGACGACCGTCATCTCGTTGTAGAGCGGCGGGTTCTCCGGCAGGTAGCCGATGCGCCGCCGGACCTCGGCCGATTCCTCGAACACGTCGTGGCCGCACACGCGAACGGTCCCCGCGGTGGCGGGAAGGAATCCGGTGATCACCCGCAGCGTCGTTGTCTTGCCCGCGCCGTTCGGACCGAGGAACCCGAGCGTCTCGCCCGGATTCGCGGTGAACGACACGTTGTGTACCGCGGTGATGTCGCCGTACCGTTTGCTCAGGTTTGCGACTTCGATCATGTAGGGGCTTTGGACGTCAGCGCACGAGGAAAATTCGGGCGGCTATCTAGCGACCCGCTTCCCGGCTGTCAAGATTCACCCGACCAATGCCCGCCACGAAACCGCCTCGGCTGCACCTCATCGACGGTAGCGGCTACGTCTACCGGGCGTTCCACGCGCTGCCCGCGCTGAACACGTCGCGCGGGCTGCCGACGAATGCGACGCTCGGCTTCGCGAAGATGCTGGCGAAGCTCATGCGCGAGGAAGCACCCGAGCGCATCGCCGTGGTGTTCGACGCGCCGGGCGCCAAGTTCCGCGACGAGATGTTCGAGGGCTACAAGGCGTCGCGTGCCCCGATGCCGAACGAGCTCCGGTCGCAGATCCCGTACATCCGGCGCATCGTCGAGGCGATGCGGCTGCCGACGCTGGAGGAGGCGGGCGTCGAGGCCGACGACGTCATCGGGACGCTGGCGCAGCAGGCGTCGGCGGCGGGCGTGTCCACCGTCATCGTCACGGGCGACAAGGACATGATGCAGCTGGTCGACGAGCGGACGACGATGTACGACCCGATGCGCGAGCGCCGTTTCGGTCCCGACGAGGTGCGCGAGCGCTTCGGCGTTGACCCGGTGCTGGTGCCGGACGTGCTCGGCCTGATGGGCGACGCGATCGACGACATCCCGGGCGTCACCGGCGTCGGCGAGAAGACCGCGATGGCGCTCGTGCAGAAGATCGGCCCCGTCGAGGCGCTGCTCGAGCGCCTGGCCGAGGTCGACGGCTGCGGCATCCGCGGCGCCAAGAAGATCCGCGAGACGCTCGAGCGCGAGGCCGACACCGCGCGGCTGTCGAAGCGGCTCGCGACGATCCGGCGCGACGTGCCGATCGCCCTCGATCTCGACGCCGTGCGCTGGGAGGGGCCGGACGCCGACGCCCTGCGGCCGCTCCTCGTCGAGCTGGAGTTCTTCTCGCTCCTGCGCGACCTGGGCGCCGTCACGGACGCGCTCACCGTCGAGCGTCGCGAGGTGCGGACCGCGGCCGAGGCGAAGAAGGCCGTGGCGGCGCTGCGCTCGGCGGCCACCATCGGCATCGCGGCGTCGCTCGACTCGCCGCGCGCCAGCGCCGCAGCGATCCAGGTCGTCGGCCTGTCGGCCGCGCAGGGTCCCGTCACGCTGCTCGTGGAGCCGGAGGCGGAGGGCGTGCTGGCGGAGGTCGCGCCCCTGCTGTCCGACCTGGCGGTGCGCAAGGTCGGCGCCGACCTGAAGGCGACGCGCGTCGCACTCGCGCGCCGGGGCATCGCGCTCGCGGGGCCGACGTTCGACGTCTCGCTCGCGTCGTACTGCCTGAACCCGTCGCAGCCCGACCACGGCGTGCCGTCGCTCGCGGAAGAGGTGCTCGGCGAGCCACGCGTGGAGAAGCCCACGCCCATCGACGCCGTCTGCACCGAGGCGCACGCGCTGCACCGCCTCGTGCCGCTGCTCGAGGAGCGGCTCCGCGCGCACGAGATGGAAAGGCTCTTCCGCGACCTCGAGATGCCGCTCGCCGAGGTGCTGGCGGAGATGGAGCTGGCGGGCGTGCAGCTCGACGTCCCGGCGCTGCAGCGAATATCCGCGGAGTTCGGCGCGTCCCTCGAGCGCTTGATGGCGGAGATCTACGAGCTCGCCGGCGGCGAGTTCAACATCGGCTCGCCGCCCCAGCTGCGCGAGGTGCTCTTCGATCGCCTGAAGATCTCGTCGCGCGGCGTGCGCCGCGGCAAGACGGGGCTCTCCACCGACGTCGACGTGCTGACGCGCCTCGCGCGCGAGCATCCGTTGCCCGCGAAGATCCTCGACTGGCGGACGCTCTCGAAGCTCAAGTCGACCTACGTCGATGCGCTGCCGCTGCTCGTCGACGATCGCGGCCGGCTGCACACGTCGTTCAACCAGACCGTCGCGGCGACGGGCCGGCTGTCGAGCTCCGATCCCAACCTGCAGAACATCCCGATCCGGACGGAAGAGGGGCGGCGCATCCGCGCGGCGTTCATCGCGGCGCCCGGGTGGCGGCTCATCTCGGCCGACTACTCGCAGATCGAGCTGCGTCTGCTCGCGCACTTCGCCGAGGACGCGGCGCTGATCGACGCGTTCACGCGTGACGAGGACGTCCACGCGCGGACGGCGGCCGACGTCTTCGGCAACCTGCCCGTCGCAGAAGGCCGGCGTCTCGCAAAGGTGATCAACTACGGGATCGTCTACGGGATGGGGCCCGCGCGCGCCGCGCGCGAGCTGGGCGTGCCGCTGGCCGAGGCGGAGCAATACATCGCCGGCTACTTCGCGCGGTACCCCGGCGTGCGCCGCTTCATCGACACGACGATCGCCCAGGCCCGCGAGCGCGGCTTCGTGACCACGGTCCTCGGGCGTCGCCGCTACCTGCCGGAGCTCGGCTCGCGCGACCCCGCGGTCCGGCAGTTCGCCGAGCGGGCGGCGACGAATACCCCGATCCAGGGGTCGGCGGCCGACCTGATCAAGGTCGCGATGCTCGAGGTGCGGAAGCGGCTCCGCTCGGCAAATCTTGCCGCGCAGATGCTGTTGCAGGTGCACGACGAGCTGGTCCTGGAAGCCCCCGCGGCGGAGGCGGCCCGGGCGGCGGATATCGTGCGGGATGCCATGGAGGGCGTCTGGCCGCTCCGCGTCCCCCTGCGGGTCGACGTCCGCGAAGGCGCCCACTGGGCCGAAGTGCATTGATCGGGCACCCGTGAATACGACGCTCCGACCATCGTCTCAGAAACGAGCAGGCCGTGGGGCCTAGCGACTGGGACCTCGTTCAACGCACCCGGGATGGTGACCGGGAGGCCTTTCAGCAACTGGTCGAGCGTTACCAGCGCAAGGTAGCCGGGCTTGCGGTCGGAATGCTGCGAAATCGCGAGGACGCCCTGGATGTCGTGCAGGAGACCTTCACCAAGGCTTATCAGAACCTGGACCGCTTCAAGGGTGACTCGTCCTTCTACACCTGGGTGTACCGCATCGCCGTCAACGTCTGCATCGATCACCAGCGCCGTGAGGCCAAAATGCCGACGGTGACCACGGACCTCCGTGACGGCTCGGACCGCCCCGAGCCCGAGCTGCCGGCGTCGGTCATGGACGGCGGCGAGATCGGTGACCCGTTCCAGCGGGCCCGCGATGCGGAGCTCGCAAAAGCCCTGCAAGAGGCCATCGCCGAATTGACCCCCGACCACCGCGCTGTGATACTTCTTCGCGAGGTGGATGGCCTCTCCTACGAGGAGATCAGCCGGGTTCTCGAGTGTCCGAAGGGCACCGTCATGAGCCGGCTGCACTACGCGCGGCGGCAGCTCCAGGAGCGGCTGCGGCGCCTTCGTTGATCCACCCACGATGACCTGCGACGACGTCAGCCAGCTGCTCGATCCGTTCCTCGATACCGAGCTTCCGCCGCCCATGCTCCTGGCCGTCGCCAAGCATGCGGCCACCTGCTCCCCCTGCGACACCACGATCCGCGAGCTCACCGAGCTGCGCGAGCTGGTGGCCCGCGACAACGCCGCCGCCGTCGATGGTCTCGACTTCAGCGGCGTGTGGTCGGCCGTCGAGACGGGGATGGACGCGCACGATGCCGCGCAGGCGCGCGCCCGGCGCATCCGCTCGCTGCCCATGTGGGGCACGATGGTCGCGATGGCGGCGAGCGTCATGCTGTGGATCGGCTATACGCCGGAGCGCGTGAAGCCGACGCAGCAGACCCCGGACGAGATTGCCAGGATCGACAAGCCGATCGTGCGGAAGCAGACCGTCAACGCGGCGTACATCGATCGCCTCAAGTCGCAGCGCGCGGTCGACGTTCGTCGCGCCAAGGGCGGCACGACCGTCATCTGGGTCAATCACCTCACCGAGGACGCGGGGCGCTGATGCGTGGCGAGCTGGGCGTGACCCTCGTCGGCGTCGTCGGCGGGCTGGCGCTGCTGTGCGCAGCGGAGCCGCTCAACGCCGGGCAGGTCGGCCGGCAGCCCGGCCAGCAGTTCGGTCCGTACTGGGTCAAGGTCATGACCATCCGGGCCGACGACAGCGGCCGCTGCGATCCGCGTCTCACGTCGCTGCGCACACGGCTCAGGAAGAGCGTCGGGTACCGCTCGTTCACGCTGCTCGACAAGGAGTTCCGTCGCGTTCCGTACCGCACCACCGAGGTCTTCACGCTGCCCGACGACCGCACGCTGCTGCTCCTGCCGAAGGGTGAGCTCGACGGCCGCATCCTGATGCAGGTGCGTCTGCTCCAAGGGCGCCAACGCATCCTCGACACCAACGTGCGCTTGCTGGACGGCGGCAAGATGGTATTCGGGTTGGGCAAGGACGGGCACAGCGGCGACAGCGCGTTGCTGATCGTCCTCGAGGCCGCGAGCGACCTGGAGAACTGATGGCGAACACCTGGCTGGAAGAGATCGGAGAGCAGCTGCGCACCGTCGCCGACGCCCTCTGGGGCGAAGTCCGCGAGCGCGGCCTCCTTCCCCTGATCCAGCCCGTCGCCCCCTACAACCAGACCGGCCTCTTCCAGCCGGCGGTCACCCTGGGCAGCGTGCTCGGCGTAGTCCTCCTCTCCGGCATCGCCGTCGGCGCCATGGGCACCCTCATGGTCGCACTGCTCGCCCTCTACCTCCTCCTGGTAGAGGTCTTCGGCGTCACCGTCGAACTACACCCGTTCGGCGCGCAGACGCGCTAACGGAACACTCGGCGACCGAGTCGCGCCGCTCGCAGCGGTGGGTGGCGTGCCGGGGCGGGCATGGCTCGTCCCCGAGCGAGCGCGTCGGGAGTGAGCGGGTGGGGAAAAGGGGCGGGGCCGGTGCCGAGCGAGCGCCGCGCGCAGCCGGGGACGAGCCACGCCCGCCCAGGCACGCCACCCACCGCGCACCGAACCGCGCTCAGTCCCCGAGCGTCTCCCAGCGGATCGTCCAGAAGCCCGGCAGCGGCGGCTTCAACTCCGTGTGCCCGCCGAAGCACTCGAAGGACGGCCGATGGCTCAGCCGCTCGCGCAGGAGGTGCAGGTAGTCGTCGAGCGACTGGCCGGGGGCCGGAGCGCCGATGTCGATCCGCTTCTCGCCGCCGCACTTGGCGCAGGAGACGTCGACCTTCATCGGGCCCGGCCCGCCCAGGCCTACTGCTTCATCGCCGCCGCGAGGATGCGCGACGTCGACGGGCGCATGATGCGCGGGTCGACTTCGTTCCCCTCGAGCAGCGTCTTGCGGACGTCCTTGCCGGAGATCGACACCGGCTTCTCGTCCTTGTGGTTGTCCGTCAGATCGACGCGGCCGATCGACTCGTAGAACGCCGCGAAGCCGACCTTCAGCGGCTGGATCTTCAGATCACCGCCGAGCTTCGAGAAGATCTCCTGCGCGTCGAAGTCGCCCCAGATCGCGGTGCCGTCGGCGAACGGCGCGTCGGCGTGCTTGCGGCCGATGACGATGTCCGTGAAGCCGTAGTTCTGGCGGTAGATGCCGTGCATCACCGCTTCCTTCGGCCCGCCGTAGAACATCTTGATGTCGAGGCCGAGGAGGATCACGCGGTCGGGCACCGACTCCTTGCGCGGACCCCAGAGCGCCTGGTCGCTGTCGCCGTCGCCGAGCTGGCGCTGATCGATGAGCGCCTCGTACGTCTCCATGCGGACGTCGGCCTTCACGTCGTCACCCTTGGTCTCGCCGATCAGCGGATTCAGGCAGGCGCCGGCGTCGTGACCCTGCCGGAGCAGCGTCTCGAGGCCGTACACGAGCGCGTACTCGTGCGCGCGGTGCAGCGGGTTGCGCGTCTGGAACGCGACGACCCGCTTCCAGCCCTTCTTCGCCAGCAGCGCGCGTACTTCCTTCGGCGACAGGATGTACTTGCCGAGACGCGGATGCTTCGGCTGCGGCAGGACGTGGATGGTGCCGCCGATCAGATGCGACTTGTCGGCGTCGCCCTTGAGCACCATGTCGGCGCCGGGATGGTCCGTGCGCTCGGTGCCGTAGACGCTCTTCAGGTAGCGCATCTTGTCCCACTCGAAGACGTCGCTCACGTCGAGCGTCGCGACGACGGCGCCGCCGCTGTTCACCAACGCGACCTTCTGACCGGCCTTGATCTTGCCCGCGAGCTCCGCGGTCACCGGGAACGAGATCGGGATCGTCCAGGCGTACTTCTTGCCGTCGTGCTCGATGACGGCCTCGGCGAGCACGCGGTCGTACGCCGCCTTGCCCATCGGGCCGGTGAGCGGAGAGAGGGCGCCGTCGCCGAAGCGGTAGACGCTCGAGAGGTCGGCGTCGGAGACGGGCACCTGGACGAGGCCGGCGGCCTCGGCGCGCACCGTGGCCTCGTCGCCGGGAGCCACCATGCAGCTCACGGGCTCGCTGAGACCGCCGTGCGGGGGAATGAGATCGGCCATGTCGGGTTTGGTTCCTTTCTGTTTTTTCGGAACCCCGGAACCTAGGCCAATCCGCCCCGTACCTCAAACCGCGGGCGACGGCGGACGCGGGGCTCAGTGCTCGATTTCGATGCCGTCGGTGACGGGGCGGACGCGGAGCCGGCGCCGGGCGCGGGCGAGGCCGCGGGCGGCCAGCGCGCCGAGCCGCCAGCGCGTCAGCGACCGCATGGCGAGTGCCATACGGGCATCGTCGCCGGTGAACTCCCGCGCCTCGAGCGGGCTGATGCCGAGCGTCAGGTCGCCCAGCCAGCCCATCGCGATGCCGTTGGCGCGCACGGCGCGGTGCAGATGGGCGAGAAGTGGGACGACCGCGTCGGGCGCGAGCGCGGAGACGCCTGCCGTCGCCGGACGCCGCATGCCGACGACGGGCAGCACCCCCATGGCCGTCAGCGTGTCGATGCCCTCGATCGTCGACTCGAGCGGCTCGAGCCCGACGACGAGGTCGGTCCAGACCGTCCCGCTGGGGAAGACCTTCGCGGCGTGCTCCAGCGCCTCCAGGTAGCGCTCGCGGCCGATGTAGCGCGAGCGACCGATGCAGTGGCGGTTGAGCAGCTCCGGATCGAAGATCTCGAGGTTGAAGCTGAGCGCGTCGACGCCCATGGCGTAGGTCCGGTCGATCCACGACAGCGCCTTCGGCGGGTGCGTCTGCACCGCGACGAGCGTGTCGAAATGCTTGCGGATGGCCTCGATGTAGGGCGCCAGGAACGCCATCCCGCCGTCCTCGGCCTCGAACGGGCTGCCGTTCACGTAGACGAGCGACGCGACGCCCTCGTCGAAGGCCGCGCGCACGACCTCGACGACGTCGGCGACGGTGGGCATGCTCGCCCGGTCCGTCGGCCCGCGCGCGCCCTCGAGGCAGAAGCGGCAGGGCGCGCCGTGCACGCTGAAGCCGCAGACCGTGCCCGGGTGAACGAGGAGGTGGTTGCCGAGCACGGTCGCGACGCGCCGCATGGGCACGCCGCGCGACGTCTGGCGCGCCGCGAAGCGCGGCAGGGCGGCATTGCGCACCTCGACACGCGGCCCGCCGTTGCCTGGGACGACGAAGAGTCGCTTGCCCTCGGCGACGAGCAGCGGCGCGTCCTCGGCGGCGACGGCGACGCTGACGCGGACGTCGTCCGGCAGGACGAGATCGAGCATCGGCGTCGGCGCGTCGAATCCGGGCGCGACGTCTCGCGCGCTCGGGTCGAGGCGCACGCCGCGCAGGCCGAGGTCGAGCTTCAGGTGGACGGGACCGGTCGCCTCGCTCACGCGTCTCCCCCACAAGCGTCGCACGCGGTGACCGCGCGCGGCGTCGCCGCTTCGTACCGTCCCGCCGCGAGATCGAGACGATGCCCGCGTCCCCGCGCCGGCGGGACGAGCACGGCGCAGAGCACCTCGTTGGCGACCAGGGCGCCGAGCGCCTGCGCCGCGATGCCGTCGAGCACGTGATCGACGGCGCCGTCGATCGGCGCGTCGTCGAGACAGAGGCCGCACGGCCGCCCGACGAGCGTCCACACGCTGCCTCCCGCGCCGTGTACCGTGGCGCGCACGAGGACCGTACCGGGCGCCGTCGCGGGGCAGGGCCCGCCGATCGAGACGACGACGTCGCCGCCGTCGCACGTCGTGCGGACGCCGGCGCGCACCAGCAGGTCGCGTGCGACGCACGCGACCGGACCGTCGCCGGCGATGGCGACGCGCGTCGCCATGAGGCGCTCCTGGCCGCGACCGCCGACCTCGGGGAGGAGGATCTGGCGGCTCCACCGTTCGATGTCGGCGTCGCCCAGCATCACTCGATGACGTTCTTTTCGATGGGCTCGACGGTGACGCCCTTCTCGCGCAGCCACGTGATGCCACGCTCGATCGCTTCCTCGGTGCCGTCGAGCTCGATGGCGATGATGCCGATCTCCTCGCTCACGCTGGCGCTGCGGATGTTGAACACGAGGTCGAACGTGTGGCTCAGCAGGTAGATGAGCGGCTCCTTCACGAGCGGCTTCGGATACGTCAGGTAGAGCTTCACGCGCGTCTGCTGGCCCGCGGCCTGCCCACTGATCTTGGCACGCGTCGGCTTCACGATCGCCTTTGCCACCGTCTTTCCACCCGTGCGGCTCATCCCAGATTCCTCCACCCGTGCCAGAGGTTCGTCGAGAGGTAGCGGTCGCCGAAGTCGGCGAACAGCACCACGATGGTGCCGTCCGTGAGCGTTCGCGCAACCTCCAGCGCGGCGACGTGCGCGGCGCCGCACGACTGCCCGACGAGCAATCCCTCCTCGCGCCCGAGTCGATAGACCATGTTGTACGCGTCGTCGGTCTCGATGCCGATCTTCCGGTCGAGCTCCTGCTCCTTGAAGATGCCCGGCACGATGGACGACGCCATGTGCTTGAGCCCCTCGAGCCCGTGGAACGCGTCGGCCGGCTCCGCAGCGACGACCTGGATCGCCCGGTTCTGCGTCTTGAGATAGCGCCCCGTGCCCATGACGGTACCGCCGGTACCGATGCCGGTGACGAAATGCGTGACGCGCCCCTCGGTCTGCCGCCAGATCTCCGGCCCCGTGCTCTCGAAGTGCGCGAGCGGGTTGGCCTCGTTGAAGTACTGATCCGGCTTCCAATAACGCTCGCGGTCGCCGGCGAGGATCGTCCGGCAGAGACGAATGGCGCCGTCCGAGCCCTCGAGCGGATCGCTGAAGATCGCCTTCGCGCCGAACGCCGAGACGACCTGCTTCCGCTCGCGGCTGACGTTCTCCGGCATCACCAGCTCGACGGGAAACCCGAGCGCCGCCCCGATCATCGCGAGCGCGATGCCGGTGTTACCGGACGTCGAGTCGAGAATGGTCTTCCCGGCGACGAGATGCCCCTGCCGAATGCCCTCCTGGATCATCTTGAGGGCAGGTCGATCCTTGACGGAGCCGCCCGGATTGAATCCCTCGAGCTTGGCGAAGATGCGCACGCCCGCCGGCACGCCGTCGCGTACCCGCCGCAGCTCGACCAACGGCGTGTTGCCGATGAGCTGCAACACGGACGGCGAAACGACGGGCCCAGCCGACGGTGCGGTCGGCCCCGACAGAACCGCGTGCGCACTCCGACTCATGTCATGCGTACCACGCATGGCGCGCCGGCTTCGCCGGCCGCGCCACGAGGCTCGCGCGGAAACGACAGCGCCACGCTCGCGTTCCTCCGGCCCAAGACATGGTCTTGGGCCGATTAGTTTCCGCCGGCGATCGCCGGAACGATGGAGAGCTCGTCGGTGGGTTTCACCGGCGTGTCGAGATGCTGGAGGAACCGGATGTCCTCGCCGTTGACGAAGACGTTGACGAAGCGCCGGACCTGGCCGCCCTCGTCGCAGATGCGGTCCTTGATGCCGGGGTAGCGCGTGTCGAGGTCCGCGATGACCGCTGCGACGGTGGCTCCGTCGGCCTCGACGGCTTCGGCGCCCGACGTGTACTTGCGCAGCGGGGTCGGTACTCTCACCTGACTCATGATGGCGATTCCTCCTGTGAGTTGCCAGACGGGACGGCCCCGCCGGCGGGTCAACCGGCCGACACCTCGCGGCTGTCGCGCAGGCGCGCGAACAGGTCATCGAAGTCGGCGAGGCGTGCGGGGATCTGGAAGGGTTGCTCGACGGAGCCGAGCACGGCTTCGAGCGTCTTGTAGCCGTTGCCGGTGACGCTGACGACGATCGACTCGTCGCGCGGGATGCGGCCCTGGGCGATGAGCTTCTTCGCGACCGCGACGGTGGTGCCGCCCGCGGTCTCGGTGAAGATGCCCTCGGTGCGGGCGAGGAGCTTGATGGCCTCGACGATTTCCGCGTCGGTGACGCTCTCGCCCCAGCCGCCGGACTCGCGCACGGCCTTCAGGACGTAGAAGCCGTCGGCCGGATTGCCGATGGCGATCGACTTCGCGATCGTCTGCGGCTTCACCGGCGTGATCAGGTCGGTGTTCTTGTGCATCGCCTGGATCACGGGCGCGCAGCCGCCGGCCTGCGCCGAGTAGATCTTGAAATCGCCGTCGACGAGGCCCAGCTCGCGGAACTCCTTGAACGCCTTGGCGACCTTCGGGAGGATCGTCCCGCCGGCCGTGGGCACGATGACGTGCTTCGGCAGCTTCCAGCCGAGTTGCTCGACGATCTCGAAGCCGTACGTCTTCGCGCCCTCGGTGTAGTACGGGCGCATGTTGATGTTGACGAACGCCCATCCGTACTTGTCGGCAATCTCGCTGCACAGCCGGTTGACGTCGTCGTAGTTGCCACGGATCGCGACGGCGCGCGGGCCGTAGATCGTGGAGCCGATCACCTTGCCCTGCTCGAGGTCGTCGGGGATGAAGATGTAGCAGTTGAGCCCGGCGCGCGCGGCGTGCGCCGACACCGAGTTCGCGAGGTTCCCCGTCGACGCGCACGATACGGTGTCGAAGCCGAACTCCATCGCCTTCGAGATCGCCACGGAGACGACGCGGTCTTTGTAGGAGAACGACGGATGGTTCACCGAGTCGTCCTTGACCCACAGCTCCTTCACGCCGAGCACGGCGGCGAGCCGATCGGCGCGCACGAGCGGCGTGTACCCGGAGTAGAGCCCGATCTTCGGCTCGCCGTCGACCGGCAGCAGCTCGCGATAGCGCCACAGGTTGCGCGGGCGGCTCTCGATGAGCTCGCGCGTCAGCACCTTGCGGATCGCGCCGTAGTCGTAGCGCACCTCGAGCGGGCCGAAGCACGTCTCGCAGACGTGCAGCGGGGCGACCGGAGTCTCGGCGCCGCACTCGCGACAGCGCAGACCGGTGACGTAGCTCCGCGGTGTGTTGCTCATTGACTGGCACTCCTTCTGGCGGCGCCGGAGGGGACGCCGCACGTGGCGCAGGCGGAATGACGGGTGACCGGGACGCTGCGCCAGCTCCCGGCCTTGGTGTCGATGGTGAGCAGCGAATCGGCGAACGTCGGGGCGTCGCCGCGCAGCACCCGCACGGCCTCGGCCGCCTGCAGCGTGCCCGCGAGCACGACGGCGGGGCCCAGCACGCCGGCTTCCTGGCACGACGCGACCTCGTCGGGCGGCGGCGGTTCCTCGAAGACGCAGCGGTAGCACGCGGTCGCGCCCGGCAGCACCGTCAGCAGCTGGGCGTGGAACCCGATGGCGCCGGCGTGGACGAGCGGGATACCGGCGGCCACCGCGGCGTCGTTCACGACGAACTTCATGGCGACCGTGTCGGTCCCGTCGACGATCACGTCGACGTCGCGCAGCACCTCGAGCTCGCCGGCGAAGCGTGCACGGATCGGCTCGACCCGCAGGGCGGGGTGCCGGTCGCGCAGCCGGCGCGCGGCGGCGTCGACCTTCGCACTGCCCACGTCGCCGTCGTCGTAGAGCGGCTGGCGATGCAGGTTCGACGGCTCGACGGCGTCGGGATCGACCAGCCGGACCCGTCCGACGCCGGCTCCCGCGAGCGCTGAAGCGGCGGGGGCGCCGAGGCCGCCGACACCGATCACGAGGACGCGAGATCGTCCGATGTCGGTCGCGGGCTGGCGGGTCGGAATGGTGGTCGTTTGGTGCATGTGGTGACGCTCCAGCGTGGAGTAGAGGGCGTCACCAGCGTGCGATCCTTATCTTTCGCGTTCCCTCCGGGGAGGGTCGTCGCGTCGGAATTAGCACCGGAATCACGAGGACCGGTTGCTGTGGCATCGCAGGGCCGGGCCCTCCGCCACTCTGGATAAGGTATGTAAAGTTCGTTCTCTCGGCCGCCGACCTAACCCGAAGGCGGACGATGTGTCAAATCTGTCGCCTCAGAAGCCCCCGCCGAGCGGGTTCGGGCCGGTGTTCTGGCCTTTGTCGGGATAGGCCGACACCGTGCTCGGGACGTCCAGGCGGTTCTCGAGGGTGCTCATCGCCTGGATGCGGTCGACGAGCCGGGGCAGGGGGTCGCTGGCCAGCACCGTCGGGCCGACGTCGCCGAGCTGCTGCTTCGCCTCGACGCCGAGGGGGGTGTTCGGGTGATGGTAGGCGAGCGTCGCGAGCGCGAGCGTGGCCTCCTCGGGCTCGTCGCGCTTCGCGTACGCCTTCGCGAACTCGTACAGCGCGTCGGCCGTCGCGTTCGACTCGGGATACTCGCGCAGGAGGCCGCTCAGCCGCGACTCGGCGGCGCGCAGACTGCCCCGCTTCAGGTAGAACTCGGCCACGCCCGCGTCGTGGTCGGCGAGGATGGCACGGCACTCCTGGATGCGCAGGCGCGCGCGGTCGGCCCACGGCGTGTTCGGATAGCGGTCGGCGATGTTCTTGAACGACGCCATCGCCTGCGTGATCGCCTGCGTGTCGCGGTCCGCCGTCTTGTGCTGGGCGACGTAGGCCATGCCGCGGCGGTACTCGATCTCGGCCAGGTTCGGGCTGGTCGGATGCATGCGCTCGAAGTCGGCGAACGCCGCGATCGCCTCCGGATAGCGCTCGCTGTAGTAGTACGCCTGCGCGATCTTGAGCTCGGCCTGCTCGGCGTTCTCGTCGAACGGGTACTGGTCGAGCAGCGCCTTGTACTTGTCGACGGCCAGCTCGTACGCGCCGTCGTTCATCGCCGCGTTGCCTTCCTCCCACAGCGTGCCGGCCGGGATGACGGGCTTCTTGGCGGCGCAGGCCGCAAGCAGCGTGACGGCGAGGAGGACGGCGACGGAGCGCATCGGCACGACGTAGAGGATGGGTCCCCGGGAGTCAACGCGGGTCGCCGCGCGGTTGAAGCGCCCGGGCGGGCCCGCCATAAGCACCGCGACCCGTGAGCGAGCTCTTCGGCATGTGGCGGAACACGCGGATGGTGGTGCTCACCGCCATCTGCGCGGCGCTTTACGCGGCCATCCTGATCCCGTTCAAGATCGTCCCGCTGATCCCGGGCATCACCGAGTTCCGGCCGGCGAACGCGGTGCCCGTCGTCTGCTCGCTGCTGTTCGGCCCGGCGGCCGCCTGGGGTGCCGCCTTCGGCAACCTGATCGGCGACTTCTTCGGGGGGCTCGGACCCGGCGACCTCTTCGGGTTCACCGGCAACCTGCTGTACGGCCTCGTGCCGTACCTCGTGCGCGACGCGGTGACGACGGCCTCGCCGGTGCCGCGACGCCCGCTCGGCTGGATCGCCCTCCTCGCGCTGATCGGGCTCGCCAGCATGCTCTGCGCGACGGTCGTCGGCTGGGGGCTGCAGATCCTGGGCTTCCAGGTCTTCACGGTCCTGGCGACGCTGGTGCTCTTCAACAACTTCGTGACGGCGGCGGTGCTGGCGCCGATGCTGCTGGTCGTTCTCCAGCCGCGCGTCGCGCGCGCGCGGCTGTCGTACCGCGATCTGCTCGGCCCGCGCGCGCCGCTGCCGCGCTGGCGGCGCGCGCTCGGCGTCGCCGCCGTGATCGCGGGGACGGTGGGCGGCTTCGCCGCGGGACAGCTCATCTCGTCGCACCAGTGGGCGGCGCCCTGGGTCGGCGCCGCGTCGGGATCGGGCGCGTGGGAGGTCGGGCTGGGCGTGCTGCCGTTCCTGCTCGTCGCGGTCGCCGGGTTGGCGCTGCTGTGACGACCGGCATCGACGTCCGCGATCTGCGCTGCACCTACGACGGCGCGACGACGCCCGCGCTCGACGGCGTGACGCTCGACGTGCCGCGCGGGCGATTGACCGTCGTGATGGGCGCCACCGGCGCCGGCAAGTCGACGCTCGCGCGCTGCCTCACGCGCATCGTCCCGTGCTTCCTGGCCGCCGATGTGCGCGGCGACGTTCGGCTCGAGGGCGAATCGATCACGTCGCGGCGCGTGGGCGAGCTGGCCGGCGTGATCGGCATGGTGTTCCAGGACTTCGAGGCGCAGCTCTTCTCCACCGACGTCACCCAGGAAGTGATCTTCGGGCTCGAGCACACGGGGCTGCCGCCGGCGGAGATGCCGGGACGCGTCCAGGAGGCGCTTGCCGCCGTCGGGCTCGCGACGTTCGCGGGCCGCGATCCGACGACGCTGTCCGGCGGCGAGAAGCAGCGGCTCGCCGTGGCCGGGCTGCTCGCGCTGCGGCCGGGCATCATGGTGCTGGACGAGCCGACCACCGACCTCGATCCCGTGGGCCGCGCGGAGATCCTCGACGTGCTGGCCGGGCTCCGCCGCGAGCGTCTGGCGCTGCTGCTCGTCGAGCACGACGTCGGCGCCGCCGTCCACGCCGATCGTCTCGTCGTGCTCCACGCCGGCCGTGTGGTCGCCGACGGGCCGCCCGCGACGATCCTTGCCGACGTCGCCCGCTGCGAGTCGGCGGGCGTGCGGCCGCACGACGTGTGCCGCGTGTTCGCGGCGCTCGGCCTGCCGGACCCGCCGCTCGACGTCGACGCCGCGGCCGCGCGCCTGCGCGACGCGGGATTCGTCGCCCGACCAGCTGCCGACGACCAGCCGCCGCCGGCACGCGCGCCGCTGCTCGCCGTCGAGGGCCTCGGCCACCGCTGGCCCGACGGCCGCGAAGCGCTGCGCGACGTGGGCTTCACGCTCGGCGCGGGCGAGCTGGTGGCGCTCGTCGGCCGCAACGGCTCAGGAAAGACGACGCTCGCGAAGCATCTGAACGGGTTGCTCCACGCCACGGCCGGCCACGTGCGCCTCGACGGCCGCGACGTCGCGGGCCTGCCGCTCGAGGAGCTGGCGCAGCAGGTGGGCTACGTCTTCCAGGATCCCGACCACCAGCTCTTCGCCGCGACGGTATTCGAGGAGGTGGCGTTCGGCCCGCGCAACGTCGGCCTCGCGCCGCCGGCGGTGCGCGACCGGGTGGACGAGGCGCTCGCCGCGGTCGGCCTCGACGCGCGCGACGCCGATCCGTTCCTGCTCGACAAGGGCGCGCGCCAGCGGCTCGCCGTCGCGGCGGTCCTGGCGCTTCGCCCGCAGATCCTGGTGCTCGACGAGCCGACCACGGGGCTCGACTGGCCCGAGCAGCACCGCATGCTCGAGCTCCTCGCGTCGCTGCATCGCGCGGGCCAGACCCTGGTCGTGATCACGCACACGCCGTGGGTCGTCGCCGAGTATGCCGAGCGGGTGCTGATGCTGTCCCAGGGACGGCTCCACTACGACGGCCCGGTGCGGCCGTTCCTCGCCGACGCCGAGCGGCTCGCGCTGGCGGCGTTCCGTGCGCCCGACGTCACGCGGCTCGGGCAGGCGCTCGGCTGCACGCCGCGGTCGGTCGACGAGCTGCTCGCGTGGGGGGCGCGGTGACGCTGACGCTGTACGTGCCGGCGGACACGCCGCTCCATCGCCTGCACCCGGTCACGAAGCTCGGGCTGCTGGTCGCGTTCGTGGTGTCGGCGTTCCTCGTCGATCGCCCCGAGGTGCTGCTGCCGCTGACGGTCGCCGTGTGCGCCCTGCTGGCCGTCGCCCGCGGCCTGCCCAACCTGCGCCGGTTCGCTCCGATCCTGGTGCTGGTCTTCGCGTTCACGGTGATCATCTGGACCGTATTCTATGGCGGCGCGCTGACGCCGACCCGCGCCGGGTTCATGTTCGGCCTGTCGATGGCGATCCGGCTCGATACGTTCCTGATCACCGGGCTCCTCTTCCTGACGACGACGCGCGTGGAGGAGGTCGCCTACGCGCTCGGCCGCCTGCACGTCCCCTACGTCGTCGGCTTCACGCTGACGCTGGCCTTCCGGCTGGTGCCGGTGTTCTTCGACGCCGCCGTGACGATCGTGCAGGCGCAGCGTTGCCGCGGCCTCGACATCCGGCGGGGGAACCTGTTCACGCGGCTGCGGCAGTACGTGCCGGTCATCGTGCCGGTGTTCATGGGGGCGCTCCGGCGCGCCGACCGCATGGCGATGGCGCTCGAGCTGCGCGGATTCAACTCGGGCCGACCCCGGACCACCTACCTTCGGGCGGCCGCCGGCCCGCGCGATTTCGTGGCGGCAGCCATCGCGCTCGGCACCGTTTCCCTCTATCTTGCCCTGTGGAGGGCCGGCGCGGGCGCGCTCGGGCGGTTCGACTGACGTTGACTGGACCGCCCGGAACGCCCCTAGTCATGACGACCGTGCACGCGAACAACGGCAAGAGACGACGGGTGGTGGTGACGGGCGTGGGTCTCGTGACGCCGCTCGGGACGGGAACCGAGGAGAACTGGCAGGCGCTCATGGCCGGCCGGTCCGGCATCCGCCAGATCACCCGCTTCGACGCGTCCGTGCTGCCGGCCCGCGTGGCCGGCGAGGTGCCCGACTTCGATCCGCAGCGCTTCATCGAGCGCAAGGACATCAAGAAGATGGACATCTTCATCCAGTACGCGATGGGCGCGGCGCGGATGGCGGTGTCGCAGTCGGGCCTGCCCGACCCGCTGGGCGCGCCCGAGCGGTCGGGCGTGATCGTCGGCGTCGGCATGGGGGGGCTCGCGACGCTCGAGGAGGCGTACCACCACTTCCAGGCGCTCGAGATCCGTCGCGTGTCGCCGTTCTTCATCCCGCGGCTCATCCCCAACATGGCGGCGGGGCAGATCGCCCTACGCTTCGGCGCGCGGGGGCCCAGCTACTGCACCACCAGCGCCTGTGCGTCGGGCGCGCATGCCATCGGCGACGCCGTCGACCTGATCCGCGACGGCCGTCAGGACGTCATGCTGGCCGGCGGTGCGGAGGCGCCCGTCTGCCTGCTCGGCATCGGCGGCTTCACGGCCATGCGTGCGCTGTCCACGGCGTTCAACGACGAGCCCACGCGGGCGAGCCGTCCGTTCGACGGCAAGCGCGAAGGCTTCGTGGTGGCCGAGGGCGCCGGCATGCTGGTCCTCGAGGAGCTCGAGCACGCCCGCGCGCGCGGCGCGACGATCCTGGCCGAGCTGCTCGGCTACGGCGCCAACTGCGACGCCTACCACATGACGCAGCCGTCGCCCGAGGGGATCGGCGCCGCCACGTGCATGAGCCTGGCGCTCAACGACGCGCACCTCCGCCCCGACCAGATCGACTACGTGAACGCGCACGGCACCGGCACGCCGTACAACGACGAGGCCGAGACGATGGCCGTCAAGACGGTCTTCGGCGACCATGCCCGCCGTCTCGCCGTCAGCTCGACGAAGTCGATGACGGGACATCTGCTCGGCGCCGCCGGCGCCGTCGAGGCGGTCTACACCGTGCTGAGCGTCGCGCGCGGCATGATGCCGCCGACGATCAACCTCGACGAGCCCGATCCCGCCTGCGACCTCGACTACGTGCCGCACGCGGCCCGCGCGGCCGACGTCCGCGTCGCGCTCTCGAACTCCTTCGGCTTCGGCGGCACCAACGTCACGCTCGCCTTCGGCCGCCCGGAGTAGCCGCTGGCGATCGCGCCACTCGATCGGCGTCTCCACTTCGTGGTGGGGAAGGGCGGCGTCGGCAAGACGACCGTCGCCGCGGGCCTCGCGCTGATGCTCGCACGGCAGGGCAAGCGCACGCTGGCGATCGAGATGGACGTCGGCGGGCGCCTGCCGACGGTGCTCGGCGGCGAGGGGACGGCGCCGACGCCGGTCGAGCTTTCGCGCGGCCTCTTCGTGCAGTCCCTCGACGGCCGCATCGCGCTCGAGGAGTACCTCGGCCTCGTCGTCCCCGTGAAGCGGCTCCTCTCGACGGTCTTCTCGAGCCGTATCTACCAGTACTTCGTCGCTGCCGCCCCGGGGCTCAAGGAGCTCATGACGGTCGGCAAGATCTGGTACGAGGCGACGCGCGAGGACAACGGACGGCCCGCCTGGGACGCGATCGTCGTCGACGCGCCGGCGACGGGGCACAGCGTGCAGTACCTCCGCATGCCGCAGGCGGCGCGCGACACGTTCGGCGCGGGGCTGGTCAAGAACGAGGCGGCGAAAGTCGTCGACCTGCTGCAGGACGCGGACACCACGGCGGTGCATCTCGTCACGCTCGCCGAGGAGATGCCCGTCGCCGAGACGCTCGAGACGTACGCGCAGCTGCGCGACACGCTGCACATGCCGCTCGGCTGGGTCATTGCGAACCGCGTGCATCGCCGCGTCTTCGCGCCGCCGCTGCTCGACCGTCTGGCGCAGGCGGCGGCCACGGCGCCGCCCGACGAGCGCGGGCTGCTCGCGTGCGTCCGCGAGCGCGCCGTCGAGGAGAGCGGCTGGGCTGCGATCAACGCGCAGAACCTCGACAAGCTGCGCGCGGGGATCGGCGACGCGCCGCTCGTGCAGCTGCCCTTCCATTTCGTCGAGGAGTTCCGTCGCGACACGCTCGACGCGGTGTCGCGAACGCTGGAAGCGGGGGTGCGCGCGTGACGCTGCGCGAGCTCGTCGCCGGCCGCCAGATCGTCGTCTCGGCGGGCAGCGGCGGCGTCGGCAAGACGACGGTCGCGGCGTCGATCGGGCTCTGGGGCGCGCTCTCGGGGCGGCGGACCGTCGTGCTGACGATCGACCCGGCGCGCCGGCTCGCGACGTCGCTCGGGTTGGAGTCGCTCGGCAGCGAGCCGAGTGAGATCCCGGCGGCGATGTTCCACGAGGCCGGGCTCGAGCCGGGCGGCGGGCTGTCGGCGATGATGCTCGATCAGAAGGGCGCGTGGGATGCGCTCGTCGAGCGGCACGCGCCGCCCGAGGCGCGCGACCGCATCCTCGCGAACCCCTTCTACCAGCACCTGTCGCAAACGTTCGCCGGCTCGCAGGAGTACATGGCGATCGAGCAGCTCTGCGTGCTGGCCGAGAGCGGCGAGTGGGACCTGATCGTCGTCGACACGCCGCCGACGCGGCACGCGCTCGACTTCCTCGAAGCGCCGCAGCGGCTCGGCGACTTCCTCGACCGCAGCGTCGTCAAGTGGTTCGTGAAGCCGTACTTCAACGTCGGCTGGTCGGCGCTGCGCGCGGTGAACCGCTCGGTCGGGTTCCTGCTGCGCAGCCTCGAGAAGGCGACGGGCGTCTCCGCGCTGGCGGAGATATCCGACTTCTTCACGAGCATGAGCGGCCTCTTCGACAACTTCCACACGCGCATCGACCGCGCCTACGAGGTCCTTCGTGGGCCGGGCACGGCGTTCGTGCTCGTCTCGAGCCCCGAGGAGCAGGTGCTCGGCGACGCGGAGTACCTCAGCACGAAGATGAGCGAGCTGCGCATGCCGCTCGCGGGCGTCGTGCTGAACCGCGTGCACGCGGAGTACCGCCCGGGCGGGCGCGGCCGGCAGCGGAGCGAGCTCGGCCCCGAAGAGGTCGACGAGGTGGCGTCGCGTCTCGCCGCGGTGCTCGGTCCCGGTGACGACGCCCGCGCGCTGGCGGAGAACTTCGCCGACTATCAGGCGCTGGCACGCGGCGAGTCGCTCCGCATCGAGCAGTTCCGCGCGGGCCTGCCGCGTCGTGTGCCGCTGGTGCAGGTGCCGAACTTCGCGCGCGACGTGCACGATCTCGGCGCGCTCGCCGGCATGCACGCGCACCTGTTCGGAACGCCGCGCGGCTGAATTGGGATTGACGCATCCCCGACGGCTGGTAGCCCACGGGGTATGAAGCACTCACTCGTCGCCGTCAGCCTGTTCGTCGCCATGTCGGCATGGCTCGCATCGACCGTGCAGGCCGCGGAGGGCCTGCAGGAGGACGTGGACCAGGCGGTCACGATCCTCGAGAAGTTCCGCAACATTCCCGAGAGCGACGTGCCGGACTTCGTCATGCGCGACGCGCGCGGGCTCGCGATCGTCACGGCGCTGAAGGTCGGCTTCATCGTGTCGGGCGAGGGCGGCAAGGGGCTCGTCGTCGCCCGCCACGGCAAGAGCTGGACCGGCCCGTCGGCGATCGGCACCGGCGGCATCGGCGTCGGCTTCCAGGCTGGCGCGCAGGTGTCGGAGCTGATCATCGTCCTGAACACCGACGAGGCGGTGAAGGCCTTCTCGCGGGGCGGCAACGTGAAGCTCGGCGCCGATCTCAGCGTGGCGGCCGGCCCGATCGGCCGCGACCTGAACGCCGGCGTCACGCCGGTCGCTGCCGTCTACACGTACAGCCGCAGCCAGGGCATCTTCGCGGGCGTCTCGCTCGAGGGCACGGTGCTGGCGACGCGCGACGACGCGAACACGACCTTCTACGGCAAGCCGGTGACGCCCGATCAGATCTTGAGCGGCGCGGTCAAGCCGCCGGCTGGTGCGACGAAGCTCATTCGCGCGCTCGAGAAGTTCTGAACGGCCTGCGGCTGATCCGCGAGCGGCGTCTCGGATTGACCAGACGGGCCAGATATGGCCTGATGTGGCCATGAGGCGCGTGAAGATTGCCGAGCTGAAGAACGAGCTGTCGCGGCATCTGCGAGCGGTCGAACGGGGCGCGTCGATCGAGGTCACCGACCGCGACCGCCCGATCGCACACATCGTCCCGGTGGGGCCGGCTGCACCTGACATCGAAGTGCTTCCCCCGACGCGTTCCTTTGCCACCCTCCGAACCCGCCGCTACCCGCAGGCGCCGACTCGACTGAGCTCCTTGTCGCTCCTGCTCGAGGAGCGGGGACGGCGCTGATCGCGTACGTGGATTCTTCGGTGCTCCTCCGCATCGTGTTCGGGGAACCCGAGCCGCTCGGCGAGTGGCGACAGATTGCCAAGCCCGTCGCCAGTGAGCTCATCCGGCTCGAGTGCCTTCGTACCATCGATCGGGCGCGGCTGCGGGCCGGTCTCCCAGACGAGGAGGTGGCGGCGCGCCGGACGGCAGTGCTCGAGCAGCTTGAGGCGTTCGCCATCGTCCGGGTCGACCCCCGTCTCCTCGAACGCGCCGCGGAGCCGTTTCCCACCTCGCTCGGTTCGCTGGACGCGCTCCATCTCGCGACTGCGCTGGCAGCTCGGACACGAATGCCCGGCCTGGTCCTGGCCACGCACGACGGTGCGCTCGCGACCGCGGCCCGCGCGGTCGGGTTCAGCGTGCTCGGCGCGGGCGTCGGACAGCCGTGATCGCGTGGCGCGGGTTCGTTCTGGTCGGGCAGCGGTTCGGTAATCCGCGCGCTGAACGCCGTGCACCTCTCCGAGCACGTGGTCCCGCGAAGGTGACGATGCGCCGCTGGTGGCCCAAAGGGTAGACGCGCGGGATGCCGGCGTGGTACGCCCAGCGACCAGCCTCTTGCTTGAGAGAATCTTATCTGCAGAGGAGCGTCGCCCCAATGCTGTCTGTCGTGCGTCACACCCGGGTCATTCTCCGGCACGAGTCACATTCGCGCGTGGTCGGTCGTCGACGAATCGCCACTTCGTTGGCACTGACGATCGTCCTCTCGACGGCGGGCTTCGCGCGCGCCGCCTTGGGCGACCTCCTCGACTCCACGTTCGGCCACAAGGGCAAGGTCACCACGGACATCCGCGACCGCGCCTTGGATGAGGTGCGGGCCGTCGCCGTACAGCCCGACGGGAAGATCGTCGCCGTAGGGTTCTCGCGCGACAACCTGGGCGACGTGTCTGCCGTTGCTCGCTATCTGTCCGACGGCACGCTCGACGCTACCTTTGGCGGCACTGGCAAGGTTACTGGTCCACTCACTGCAGCCGAGGCGGTCGCGGTACAGAACGACGGCAAGATACTGGTCGTCGGCAGCCTGGCCGGGGACTTTGCTACCGTCCGATACACGGTGGACGGGGAACTAGACGCGACCTTCGGTGGTACCGGTACCGTCGTGACGTCGGTCGGGTCGTTCGAGGACGGGGCGCGCTCCGTCGCGGTGCAGGCCGATGGCAAGATCGTCGTCACCGGCTACACGCGGCGATCGTCGAGCCCGTCCCCGCCACCTGCCGACGATTCCGATGTCGCAGTGGTCCGGTATGACGGCGGCGGTGTCCTCGATCCGACGTTCGGCGGCGGTGGCATCGTGATCCCAGCGCTGGCCGGAGGCTACATGGGCAGCGCCCTCGGCGTGCAGACGGATGGGAAGATCGTCGTTGGAGCAGGGCGAATCGTCGTCGGCCTCGGGATCGACGCGGCGTTCACCGTGCTGCGCTATGACGAAGATGGTACACTCGATGCGACGTTCGGCGGGACCGGAATCGTCAGCACGTCGATCGGCACCATGGACGCGCTGTCCGCGGTCACGGTGCAGGCCGATGGCAAGATCGTCGCTGCCGGGTTTTCCGACGCCGGACCCCACGGGACTGCGCTCATCCGACTTTCTGGCGACGGTACCCTCGATACGACCTTCGGCGACGGCGGCAAGGTCCTGACTCCGCTGGGGGACGCGTTCCCCTCGATCGCGTCGCTGCCCGATGGCAGGGTCGTGGTGGTCGGTTCGTCAGGCAGCAACGGCGGAAGCTTCGGCGACTACGAGTTCGCCGCCCTGCGATATCTAGCGGACGGGACACTAGACCAGACCTTCGGTGGCACAGGCTTCGTTACCAATCGCATCGGCCCAGGCTTCGACGAGGCGTTCGCCGTCGCGGTGCAGGCAGATGGCAAGATCGTTGCGGCTGGATACGCAGAGATTGACCATACACTGGATTTCGCGCTGGTTCGTTACAACCAGAGCGGAAGCTTGAGCGCGCCCTGCGACAACTCGCCCGCCGCGACGTGTATCGGGTCCTGGCTCAGCGGCTCCCTCACCATCGACGAGCGCAAGCCGGGCAAGGAGAAGTTTCAGCTCAAGATGACCCGTGGCGCGACCCTGTCGGCCGGGCCATCGGGGGTCGGCGATCCCACGGTGGTGGGCGGGACAGCGTACACCATGTGCGTCTACGACGAGGCCGGGGATCCGATCGCGATGCTCGAAGTGGATCGCGCGGGAAGCCAATGTGCCGGGGCTCCATGCTGGAAGGCCGCCCAAGGCCGCTACCGCTACAAAGATGCCGGGGCGTCGTCGCACGGCATCGCGAGGATCGACCTGAAGACGGGATCCGCCGGCGACTCCAAGGTGCAGATCAAAGGAGCGAACAACGCGCCGAAGGGTCAGACCGAATTGCCGCTGGGAATCGCGTCCTCGCTCTCGGGTGCCGATCGAGCCACGGCGCAGCTCTTCGGCAGCGATACGGTGACGTGCGTCGAGCTCGTCACGGACGACGTCAGGAAGGCCGACGGACTGACGTTCAAGGCCAACCAATAGTCGCCGTGTCTTCATCCGGACAGCTGGCAGACCACTCGCCGACGCCCGGCGAGACCCCGCCTCAGCCCCCCCGCAGCACCGCCCGCGCGTACTCCCGCGTGAGCGTCTGGATGTTCGAGACGGCGATCTCCTTCGGGCACACCGCCTGGCACTCCCCTTCGTTGGAGCACGCGCCGAAGCCTTCCTTCTCCATCTGCTCGACCATCGCGACGACGCGCCTGTCGCGCTCGGGATGACCCTGCGGCAGCAGCGCCAGGTGCGCCACCTTCGCGCCGACGAAGAGCGCCGCCGACGCGTTCTTGCAGGCGGCGACGCAGGCGCCGCAGCCGATGCACGCCGCGGAGTCCATCGCCCGGTCGGCGACGTCCTTCGCGATGGGCGTGCTGTTCGCCTCGGGCGCGCTGCCCGTGTCGACGGACACGAACCCGCCCGCGGCGATGATGCGGTCGAAGGCGCTGCGGTCGACGACGAGGTCCTTCACGAGCGGGAAGGCACCCGCGCGCCACGGCTCGATGATGACGGTCGAGCCGTCCGCGAAGTCGCGCACGTACTGCTGGCAGGTCGTGGCCGCGCGCGCCGGGCCGTGGGCGACGCCGTCGACGACGATGCCGCACGAGCCGCAGATGCCCTCGCGGCAGTCGTAGTCGAACGCGACGGGGTCCTGGCCCTCGCGGATCAGCTGCTCGTTCAGCACGTCGAGCATCTCGAGAAACGACATGTCCGGCGAGAGGTTCGCGAGCCGATAGTCGACGAGGCTGCCCGGCGCCTCGGGACGCGCCTGCCGCCACACCTTGAGATTCAGCGAAATGGTGCCGTCAGCCACGGGTCAGTACCTCGTCACGCGTAGTTGCGCTGCGCCAGGTGGACGTTCTCGAACGTGAGCGGCTCCTTGTGGAGCACCGGCTCCTTGCCGACCCCCGCGAACTCCCAGGCCGCGACGTACGAGAAGTTCTCGTCGTCACGCAGCGCCTCGCCGTCGGGCGTCTGGCTCTCCTCGCGGAAGTGGCCGCCGCACGACTCCGTGCGGTGGAGCGCGTCGATCGTCATCATCTCGGCGAACTCGAGGTAGTCGGCGACGCGCAGCGCGAACTCGAGCTGCTTGTTCAGGTTGTTCTTGTCGCCGGGGACGCGAACGTCCTCCCAGTATTCGCCCTGCAGCTGGCGGATGCGCTTCAGCGCCGAGGTCAGGCCGGCCTCGTTGCGGGCCATGCCGACGTGGTCCCACATCAGCTTGCCGAGCTCGCGATGGAACTCCGTCACGGTGCGACGCCCGTTCACGGCGAGCACCTTGTCGATGCGCGCCTGCGTGGTCGACGACGCCTCTTTGAACGCGTCGTGATCGGTCGTCACCGGACCGAGCTTCGTGCTCGCGATGTAGTTGGCGAGGGTGTACGGCGCGACGAAGTAGCCGTCGGCCAGGCCCTGCATGAGCGCGCTGGCGCCCAGACGATTCGCGCCGTGGTCGGAGAAGTTCGCCTCGCCGAGCACGAAGAGCCCGGGGATGTTGCTCATGAGCTCGTAGTCCACCCAGAGGCCGCCCATCGTGTAGTGGACCGCCGGGTAGATGCGCATCGGGGCGTGGTACGGATCCTCGCCCGTGATGTGGTGGTACATGTCGAAGAGGTTGCCGTAGCGCTCGCCGATGGTCTTCTCGCCGAGTCGTTGGATGGCGCCTTCGAAGTCGAGATAGACGGCGAGCCCCGTCTCGCCGACGCCGCGGCCTTCGTCGCACACCATCTTGGCGTTGCGCGACGCGACGTCGCGCGGAACGAGGTTGCCGAAGCTCGGGTAGCGTCGCTCGAGGAAGTAGTCGCGCTCCGCCTCGGGAATCTGCGACGGCGGCCGGCGGTCGCCCTGGGCCTTCGGCACCCAGACGCGACCGTCGTTGCGAAGGCTTTCGCTCATCAGCGTGAGCTTCGCCTGGTACGTGCCGGTGACGGGCACGCACGTCGGGTGGATCTGCGTGAAGCAGGGGTTGCCGAAGTACGCGCCGCGGCGCGCGCAGCGCCACGTCGCCGTGACGTTGCTGTTGCCGGCGTTGGTCGAGAGATAGAAGACGTTGCCGTAGCCGCCTGTGCAGAGCAGCACCGCGTCGGCGGCGTAGCGCTCGATCTCGCCGGTGACGAGGTTCCGCACGACGATGCCGCGCGCGCGGCCGTCGACGATCACCAGATCGAGCATCTCGCGGCGCGTCAGCTGCTTCACCTGACCGCGGCCCACCTGGCGCTCGAGCGCCTGGTAGGCGCCGATCAGGAGCTGCTGCCCCGTCTGCCCGCGCGCGTAGAACGTGCGCGACACCTGCGCGCCGCCGAACGAGCGGTTGTCGAGCAGGCCGCCGTACTCGCGCGCGAACGGCACGCCCTGCGCGACGCATTGGTCGATGATGTTCACGCTCACCTGCGCGAGCCGATAGACGTTGGCCTCGCGGGCGCGGAAGTCGCCGCCCTTCACGGTGTCGTAGAACAGGCGGTACACCGAGTCGCCGTCGTTCTTGTAGTTCTTGGCGGCGTTGATGCCGCCCTGCGCGGCGATCGAGTGCGAGCGGCGGGGCGAGTCGAGGATCGTGAAGGCGAGGACGTTGTACCCCATCTCGCCGAGCGACGCGGCGGCCGACGCGCCGGCGAGGCCCGTGCCGACGACGATCACCGTGTGCTTTCGGCGGTTCGCCGGGTTCACGAGCTTCATGGCGAACTTGTGGCTCTCCCACTTGTCCGCCAGCGGACCACCTGGGACGCGACCGTCGAGGATCACAGCTTGCCTCCCGTCAGGAACACCACGATGGGCACGACGACGAACCCGCCCGCGACGACGACGGCGATCAGCTGGCCGGTGCGGCGCAGCGCGGACTTGTGCGTGACGCCGAGCGACTCGAGACCGCTGCCGAAGCCGTGCCACATGTGGAAGCCGACCACGAGCATCGCGAGCATGTACCAGCCGACCATCAGCGGGCTCTGGAAGTCCTCGATGACGAGCCGGTAGAGGTCGCGGACCTCGGGCTCGTTCGCCGACGCGTAGTGGCGGCCGAATTTGAACGTCGCGATGTGGAGCGGGACGAAGACCAGGACGATGATCCCGGTCAGGATCATCGTCGTGGACGCCAGGCTCTTGTGGCTCGTGTAGCCGGCGCGCTCCCTCAGCTGGTAGCCGACGGGGCGGGCGGCGCGGTTCCGCAGCCAGACGCGAATGCCGCTCACGAAGTGGGCCACGAACAGCGCCAGCAGGCCGAGCTCCGCGACGTAGATCAGCGGGTTCGAGACCAGGTTGTGGCTGTAGTGGTTGTAGGCCTCGGCGTCGACGAGCACGAGCAGGTTGGCGCTCATGTGCGTCACGAGGAAGCCGATCAGGAGCAGGCCGGTCGCTCCCATCAACATCTTCTGCCCGATCGACGTGGTGAAGAACCGGACGATGCGCGACACGACTGGCTCCTTCCTCGGGAATCCCCGACGTCCCCGAATGCTAGGGAAGCCCCCCCGGCAAGCCAAACAATAAAAGTGCGGTTGCTGTATTAGCGGCGCGAATCGATCGCAAGCGTGGGAGTCACGGCAGGATGTTGCGGGTGAGGACGTCGCTCAGCGTGAGGGCGATCAGAATCGACAACCAGGCGAAGCCGCTGGCGGCGACGACCTTGGTGAGCGGCGGGCTGAACTTCACGTGCATGAACCACAGCACGACGACGGCGGCCTTGGTGAACGCGATCAGCAGCATGATCACGACGTTCATGACGCCGAGGTCGACGAAGGCGACCCAGGTCGTGAGCGCGGTCAGCACCATCAGCAGCGAGAAGATGACCAGGTAGGTCCGGACCGGGACGATGTGCTCCGTCGACATGCCGATGCCTCAGTGGGTGTGGCGCCCGATCAGATAGAGCAGCGGAAAGAGGAAAATCCACACGATGTCGACGAAGTGCCAGTAGAGACCGGCGATCTCGACCGGAGTGTGGTACGCCGGCCCGAAGCGGCGCTTCCGCGCCCCGTTGATGATCCACAGCATGATCGGGACGCCGATGACCATGTGCAGCGCGTGCAGCCCCGTCAGCGTGAAGTACAGCGAGAAGAAGATCTCGGCCTGGTCGGTGTACGGCGCGGGGTACTGGAAGTGTGGGCCGGGCACGAGGTGCTCGTGGAACTTGTGCCAGTACTCGTAGGTCTTGATGCCGAGGAAGACCGAGCCGAGCGCCAGCGTCAGCCACACCCAGCGCGCGAGCGCCTTCGCGTGGCCGACCTGCGACGCGTGCACCGCGAGCGCCATCGTGAGGCTCGAGCCGATCAGCACCGCCGTGTTGAACGTGCCGAGCCGTACGTCGAGGTGGTTGCTCGCGTGCGCGAACCCGTCCGGAAAGAGCGCGCGATAGTACACGTAGACGGTGAGGAGGCCGCCGAAGAACATGACCTCGTTCACCAGGAAGACCCACATTCCCAGCGTCGACGCCGTGTACTGCTGCTCGGCGTCGTCGAAGTGATGCGCGACGGCGTGGGTGGCGGACGCGTCAGCCACGGGCGGTGCCCTCGGCGACCAGGCCCGGCGACTGCACGTCCGGCGCATGGTGCTGGTAGTCGTACGCCTCCGTCGTGACGATCGGCGTGCGCACGAAGTTCTCGGTGGGCGGCGGCGACGACGTCTGCCACTCGAGCCCGGTGGCGCCCCACGGATTGGCCGGCGCTTCCTTCCCGTACCGGAGCGACCACGCGAAATACATGAGGGGCAGCGCGTAGCCGACGGCGAGGATCGACGCGCCGGCGGTGGAGAGCACGTTCAGCACCTGAAACTCCTCGGGGTAGACGTGGTACCGCCGCGGCATGCCCAGGTATCCGAGGATGAACTGCGGGAAGAACGTCAGGTTGAACCCGAGGAAGACGAGGACGCCGGACACCTTGGCGAGCCACTCGGGGTACATGCGGCCCGAGATCTTGGGCCACCAGAAGTGAACCCCGCCCAGGTACGCCATGATCGTTCCGCCGACCATGATGTAGTGGAAGTGCGCGACGATGAAGTAGGTGTCGTGCACGTGGACGTCGAGGCCGAGCGAGGCCAGGAAGAGGCCGGTGAGCCCGCCCAGCGTGAACAGCCCGATGAACCCGAGCGCGTACAGCATGGGCGAGTCCCAGACGATGGAGCCCTGATAGAGCGTCGCGGTCCAGTTGAAGACCTTGATGGCCGACGGGATCGCCACGAAGAAGCTCAGGAACGAGAAGATCATCGCGGCGTAGACCGACTGGCCGCTGGTGAACATGTGGTGACCCCACACGAGGAAGCCGAGCACCGCGATCAGAAGGCTCGACGCCGCGATGAAGCCGTAGCCGAAGATGCGCTTGCGCGAGAAGCAGGTGACGAGCTCGCTGATGACGCCCATCGCCGGCAGGATCATGATGTAGACGGCGGGGTGCGAATAGAACCAGAAGAGGTGCTGGAAGAGGATCGGGTCGCCGCCGAGCGCCGGGTCGAAGATGCCGAGGTGGAACGCGCGCTCCACCGCGACGAGGCCGACCGTGATGGCGAGCACCGGCGTGCCGAGGATCATGATCAGGCTGGTGGCGTAGTTCGCCCACACGAAGAGCGGCAGCCGGAACCAGGTCAGGCCCGGCGCGCGCATCGTGTGGATCGTCACGATGAAGTTCAGGCCGGTCAGGATCGACGAGAAGCCGGTGATGAAGATGCCGAGCCCGGTCACGACGACGTTCGTCGTCGACGCGGCCGTGCTGTACGGCGTGTAGAACGTCCAGCCGGTGTCGACCCCGCCCGTGACCATGGCCCACAGCGTGAACGCCGCGCCGATGATGTAGATGTACCAGCTCAGCAGGTTGAGCTTCGGGAACGCCAGGTCGCGCGCGCCGATCATGATCGGCAGCAGGAAGTTGCCGAGCACGGCGGGGATCGACGGCACCAGGAAGAAGAACACCATGATGATGCCGTGCATCGTGAACAGCTTGTTGTAGGTGTCGCTGCCGACGACGTCGCCCGCGGGCGTGAGCAGCTCGAGCCGGATCATGGTGGCGAACAGGCCGCCCAGCACGAACATGACCGTGATCGAGATGAGGTAGAGCAGGGCGATCCGCTTGTGGTCGACGGTGAGGAGCCACGACTTCACGCCGTAGTCGGCGTTCAGATAGTTCGTGCGCGGAGCCTCGAGGTGATGATGCTGATGCGCGTGCGTGCTCATTCGGTGTGTCCGGCGGCCTGGCCTTCGGCCTGACCGCTCTGCGCTGCGGGGAGCGTCTTCAGGTACGCGATGAGCTGCATGACGCTCTCTTCGTCCAGCAACCCTTGATACGTCGGCATGATCGGCTGGTGGCCGGCCACGAGCTGCTTCTGCGGCTGGAGGATCGACTCGCGCAGGTAGTTCTCGTCGGCGACGACGCGGCGCCCACCCTCGAGCGTGACCGTGCTGCCGAAGAGGCCTGCGAGGCTCGGACCGCGGGTCGTCACGCCGCCCGCGTGACACGACGCACAGCCCTGCTGCTCGAAGATGCGACGGCCGGCGTCGGCGACGGACAGCACGACGTCCTGCTGCGTGTCGGCGCCCGCGAGCCAGGCCTGGAAGGCGCTCGGCTCCATCGCGACGATCCGCCCGATCATCCCCGAGTGGAGCGTGCCGCAGTACTCGGCGCAGAACAGGTGATAGGTGCCGGGCACCGTCGCCTCGAACCACGTCGTCGTGTAGCGGCCGGGGACGGCATCCTGCTTCGTCCGAAAGGCGGGGACGAAGAAGCTGTGGATCACGTCCTCGGACGTCAGCGTGACCTGCACCGGCCGGCCGACCGGGATGTGCAACTCGTTGATCTCCCGGCGGCCCTCCATGTGCTGCATCTTCCACATCCACTGCTTGCCGACGACGTTGATGCGCATGGCATCATCGGGTGCACGCCGGATGTTGGCGTAGAGGCTGGCGCCCCAGAAGAAGATCACCATGACGATCGCGAAGGGGACGGCCGTCCAGAACACTTCCAGGGCCATGGAGCCGTGGACGTCGGGCGGCACCTCGTTCGGGTCGACGCGCCGGTAGCGCACCATGAAGACCACGATCAGGCCCGCGATCAGCGCGACGAAGACGGTGGTGATCGCGCAGAGGAAGAAGAAGAGCGCGTCGACCTGGGGAGCCAGCGTCGAGGCCTGCTCGGGGAAGAGCGAGAATCGCTTCATGCGGGGTGATGCCTCATGCGGTCCGCGGGCGAGGACTGGCGACGCTCGCGCCGCACCATCACGACGATGAACCCGACCAGGGCGAACAGCGTCAGCGCGCCGCCCACGCGGACCGCATCGATCGCGATCTTGCTGTAGCGGCCCGTCGCCGGGTCGTAGTGGAAGCAGAACAGCAGGAGGGCGTCGACGACCGAGCCGATCTTCTCGTCGGAGGCCTCCACGAACGCCAGGCGGACGTCGCGGGGCGGGAACTCGACGCCGTAGAAGTAGTGCGAGACGCGGCCGCGCGGCGTCAGCACGATCACTCCGCTCGCGTGCGCGAACTGCTTGCTGGGTTCGTCCCACTGCCAGCGGAAGCCGACGGCGTCGGTGACGCGACGGATCTCGGCCTCGTCGCCGGTGAGGAAGTGCCAGCCCTCGGCCGCGCCCGGACGGCGATACTCGCCGAGGTAGTGTTCCTTCTTCTTGGCGGCCAGCTCGGAGGTCTCGCGCGCGTCGAAGCTCAGCGTGACGACCGTGAACTCGTTGCCCACGTCGAAGGGCAGGGCGCGCAGCATGCTGACGACGCCGTTCAGCACGATCGTGCACAGCATCGGGCACTCGTAGTACGCCGGCACGAGCAGGATGGGCTTGCCCGCCGCGAGATCGGCGAGCGTGACGCTCCGCCCGGTCTCGTCGCGGAAGCGCGCGTCCATCGGCACCTGCTCGCCGAGCCGCTGGTCGAAGGACACGTTGCGCAGCGCGGTGGGCCGTCCCGGCTCCGTGACCGGGGCGGGCGCCGACGCGGGCTGCGCGTGCAGCATCGCCGGGAGGGCGACGAGCACCGCGGCGAGGAGTCGCCTCATCTGGCGGTCCCTCCGGCGGCGGCCCCTCCGCTCCGCCGCTCGGCGAAGAGCTGCATCGCGCGGTCGATCGGGATGCGCACGGTGCCCTGGCCGCGATCGACCCAGCCGTAGCCGTCGAGGACGGCCTGCTCGCTCGCACGCAGCTTCGCGATGTCGGCCGCGGGGTCGACCTGGAGCCGCGGCTCCGGCGGCTCGACCGGGCCGTACTCCGACGCGAGCGGGCTCGGCCTCGGGCTCTCCTCCGCTTCACGCTCCTCGTAGAAGCGCAGCAGCGGCCAGATGGCGATCATCGAGAGGAACAGCAGGGCGAAGACGCCGATGCCCCATTTGACGATCGTGCCGACCTGGATGTCGCGCCGCTCGTGACCCTCGCCGCCGTGCGGCGCCGTCGCGTGATGACTCGTCGTGCTCATGACACCACCGGCTGCGACGGATCGCGGAGCGGCAGCAGGGGCCGTCCCTCGAGCTGGCGCACGAAGAGCCAGAGCCAGAAGCCGCCGATCGCGAGGACCGCGGCGACGTCGACGACGTGCAGCGCGATCGACTTCGGATCGAACGCCGGCACGACCAGCCAGAACACGTCGAGGAAGCGCACCAGCAGGACGAGCAGTGCCACGGCGGCGAGGCCGCGCGCGCTGCGCTTCAGGTCGCGCGAGAGCAGCAGCACGAACGGCAGCGCGAAGTGGAACAGCACGATGGCGATGGCGATCCACTTGCCGACGCCGCGCGTGCGCGCGAGGTACCAGGTGATCTCCTCGGGCAGGTTGGCGGCCCAGATGATCAGGAACTGCGACAGGTTGAAGTAGGCCCAGAGCATGACGAAGGCGAGCAGCAGCTTGCCGAGGTCCTGGAACTGGTCGCGCTCGATCAACCCGCGCACCGGCGGCTGCGTGCCGATCAGCGCCGCCATGGGGATCACGACCGCGAACGCGGTGAGCGCGCAGCCGCCCATGAACATCACGCCGTAGATCGTCGAGAACCAGTGCGGCTCGAGCGACATCATCCAGTCGAACGACGCGAACGTCATGGTGAGGCCCATCAGCAGGAGGCCGCCGCGCGAGATCAGCTCGAGCCGCTCGGTGGGCTTCGGGTCGTTCGTGTCGTCCTGCAGCAGCGACCAGCGCACCAGCGCCCGCATGATGAGCGTCCAGCAGATGAAGTAGAACACCGCCCGGCCGATGAAGAACGGCACGTTCAGGTACAGCGCCTTGTGCTGGAGCAGCGGGTCGTGCGCGACGTGCTCCGGCTGCGCCCACTCGTAGAGGTGTCCCGGCGCGATCGCGATGGGGATGAACAGCAGCGCCATCCACGGCAGCGTGCGCGCGCCAGACTCGAGGAGGCGGCGGATCGCGACGCCCCAGGCGCCGCCCGTCACGTGGTGGATCATCAGGAGCGCCAGGCAGCCGAGCGCGCCGCCCGTCCAGAAGACGTAGGCGAGGAGATAGGCGCGCATGAACTGCGTCGGATTCGCGATGCCGAGCGCGATGCAGCCGATCAGGCCGAGCGCGCCGCTGATCATCGCGCCGCGCTGCACGCGGTAGACCGGATGGTCCGCGGGCAGCAGAAGGGTGGGCGGTGTGGCCATCGGGGTGCTCATTGCGGGGCCCCCGAGAGCGCCGCGCGCTCCGACTCGGGGACGTCGTTCAGCGTCGCGGACTGGCTCAACTGCAGCGCGCGGACGTACGCGGTGATCGCCCACCGATCGGCGACCGGAATCTGCTGCGCATAGTTCGGCATGACGCCGAAGCCGTTCGTGATGACGTCGAAGAAGTAGCCGTCGGGCTGCGTGCGCAGGCGCTCGATGTGCAGGGACGGCGGCTTCCGGTAGCCGCGCAGCACGATCATGCCGCTGCCGGTGCCGACGCGGTCGTGGCAGGGCGCGCAGAAGATGTCGTAGCGCTCCTGGCCGCGCGTCACGAGATCGAGCGTGACGGGCACGGGGAACCCGGCGACGTAGTCCGGGCCGATGCGGCCCGTCGTGTAGGCGGGCTCGCCGAGACGCTCCGTGCGCCAGACGGTGCCTTCGACGGGCGGCCGCCCGGCGCGGCCGTCGCGGAAGAAGCTGCTCGGCTCCTGCGGCTCGTACTTCGGCTGGTCGTGCATGTCCTGACGACAGCCGGCGCCGAGCGCCAGGACCGCCGCGACGGCGAGGACGGCGAGGCGACGCATCAGTGGGCCACCTCGTCCACCTGCCGCGGATCGAGCCGCGCCAGGAACTCGTACGTCTCCTCGCGGTCGAAGAGCGGATCGTCCGACTCGATGCAGAGAAAGAACTTGTCGCGCGTCGAGAGGACGAAACGCGGCACGTTGAACACCGGATGGTACGGCGTGGGCAGCCCGTTGAGCGCCAGCATGCCGAACACGGCGGCGAACGCGGCGCCGAGCACGGTCATCTCGAACGTGACGGGCAGGAACGCGGGCCAGCTGTGAAGCGGCCGGCCGCCGACGTTGATCGGGTAGTCGATGACCGACGTCCAGTACTGGAGCGCGTAGCCCCCGAGCCCGCCGACGATGCCGCCGATCAGGACGAGCAGCGGCAGACGGCTGTGATGATGTTCTTCGAGCAGCTCGCCGAGCTCCTCGACGGGGAAGGGCGTGTACGTGTCGAGATGGCGGTACCCCGCGTCGTGCGCCTCGCGCGTCGCGCGGACGAGCGCCGGCAGGTCGGGGAACTCGGCCATCAGGCCGTAGATCGGCTGGCGGCGCTTCACGCGTCGTGCTCCTCGACGCGCGACTCGGGCAGCATCGTGCGCATCTCGAAGATGGAGATCATCGGGAGGAAGCGGATGAACAGGAAGAAGAGGCTCAGGAAGAGGCCCATGGTCCCGAGGAACATGCCCCAGTCCCACAGGCTGCCGGCGTAGAGGCCCCACGACGACGGCAGGAAGTCGCGGCTCAGGCTGACGACGATGATGACGTAGCGCTCGAGCCACATGCCGACGTTGACGAACATGCAGACGATCAGCAGCGCCGTGGTGCTGGCGCGCACCTTCTTGAACCACAGCGCCTGCGGCACGATCACGTTGCACAGGATCAGCGCCCAGTACATGTGCGAGTACGGCCCGACGAAGCGATTGATCATCATGTACGCCTCGTAGATGTTGCCGCTGTACCAGGCCATGAACGCTTCCATCGTGTAGCCGTAGGCCACGACGAGACCGGTCGCGAGCACGATGCGCCCCATGTAGTTCAGGTGCTGCATCGTGATGTAGTCCTCGAGGCCGTAGAGCTTCCGCAGCGGGATCGCGAGGGTGAGCACCATCGCGAACCCGGCGTAGATCGCGCCGGCGACGAAGTAGGGCGGGAAGACCGTCGCGTGCCAGCCGGGGATCACCGACACCGCGAAGTCGAGGCTGACGATCGTGTGCACGGAGACGACGAGCGGCGTCGACAGCGCGGCGAGCAGCAGCGACGCCGTCTCGTAGCGGTGCCAGTGGCGCGCCGAGCCGCGCCAGCCGAGCGCGAAGATGCCGTAGATGATCTGGCCGACCTTCGTCTTCGAGCGGTCGCGCAGCGTGGCCAGGTCGGGGATCAGACCGACGTACCAGAAGAGCAGCGAGACCGTCGCGTACGTCGAGATCGCGAAGACGTCCCAGATCAGCGGGCTGCGGAAGTTCGGCCACATCCCCATGGTGTTCGGGTAGGGGAAGAGCCAGTAGTCGAGCCACGGCCGGCCGGTGTGCAGCAGCGGGTACATGCCGGCGGCGGCGACGGCGAACAGCGTCATCGCCTCGGCGAAGCGGTTGATCGACTGCCGCCACGTCTGCCGCAGCAGCAGGAGAATCGCCGAGATCAGCGTTCCGGCGTGGCCGATGCCGATCCACCAGACGAAGTTGATGATGTCGAAGCCCCAGCCGACGGGGACGTTCGGACCCCAGATGCCGATGCCGCGGAACAGCAGGTTCGTGATGGTGAGCAGCATCAGCATGAGCAGCAGAAAGCCCACGCCGAAGCCGAGGAACCAGGCGAGCGGCGTGCGCTGCTGGCCGAGGACGATGCCGCTGATCTTGTCGGTGATCGTGCCGAACGTCTGGCCCGGGCCGATCAGCGCGGGCGGCTGCGCCGGCGCGTCGTGGCGAACGTCGGACCCGCTCCCGGGAGTGCTCACGATTCGCCCTCGAGCTCGGGGTTCGGGTTCGTCAGGGCGGCGAGGTACGTCGTGCGCGGACGGGTGTTGAGCTCCGTCAGGATCCCGTAGTTGCGCGTGTCGGCCTTCATGCGCGCGACGCGGCTGCCGGGATCGTTGATGTCGCCGAACACGATGGCCTCGGTGGGGCAGGCCTGCTGGCAGGCCGTCACGATCTCGCCGTCGCGGATGGGACGATTCTCGTTAGCCGCGGTGATGCGCGTCTCTTCGATGCGCTGCACGCAGTACGTGCACTTCTCCATGACGCCGCGGCTGCGCACCGTGACGTCCGGGTTGCGCGCCATCTTGATCGTCTCGGTGGTCCAGTCGGAGTAGAGGAAATAGTTGAAACGACGGACCTTGTACGGGCAGTTGTTCGAGCAGTACCGCGTGCCGACGCAGCGGTTGTAGACCATCTCGTTGAGGCCTTCGCTGCTGTGCACGGTCGCGTTGACCGGGCACACCACCTCGCACGGCGCGTTCTCGCAGTGCATGCACGGTACCGGCATGCTCAGGATCTTCGGTGTGTCGAGGCCACCGGCGAAGTAGCGGTCGATGCGGATCCAGTGCATCTCGCGGCCCTTCGCGACTTGCTCCTTGCCGACGACGGCGATGTTGTTCTCGGCGACGCACGCCGCGGCACACGCGTTGCAGCCGATGCAGGCGGTCAGGTCGATCGCCATGCCCCACGCGTGCCCCGGGTAGGGGTGCGGCGGGAACATCGACTCCTCGGGCGACGGGTCGTGGATCTCGTGGTGCGCGAAGTGCGGGTCCTTACGGTACTCCGCCTCCGTCGCGTGCAGCACGAGCGGGCGGCCCTCCATGCTCTGGTGGTCCTGCGTGCAGGCGAGCACGTAACGCTCGCCGAGCGCGCGGACCGCGAGCCCGGGGGCCACCTCGGCCGCGGCGGCGGTGCGGAGGCGATTCGCGTCGAAGCCGACGCCCGTCGCCACGGCTCCGCCGCGCGGACGGCCGTAGCCGAGGAACACGGTCGCGCTGCCGACCGCCGTCCCCGGCTGCACCCAGACGGGCGCGCGCACCGAGCGCTCCGCGACGGTCAGCTCGACCAGGTCGCCGCTCACGACGCCGAGCCGCTGGGCGTCGGCGGGCGACAGCTGCACGACGTTGTCCCACGTGAGCTTGGTCAGCGGGCGCGGCAGCTCCTGCAGCCAGCCGTTGTTGGCGAAGCGGCCGTCGTAGAGGTTGGCGTCGGGCCGGAAGACCAGCTCGAGGCCCTCCGCCGGCGTCGCCGGCGCCGGGCCGGAGTCCCAGTCGCCGCGCACCCGCACGGATGTCGCCTTCGCCGCCGAGTCGGCGACGATGCCGTCGTGCAGCGTCTGCTGCCAGAACGCGTCGAAGTCGCCGGCGCGCGTGCCGCGCCACTGCGCACGCACCAGGTCGTGCGCCGAGCCCCCCGGCTGCGCGCGCAGTGCCGTGACGATCTCGGCTGCCGTGCGGCCGCCGTAGAGCGGCGCGATCAGCGGCTGCAGGATGCTGACGGTGCCGTCGTGGCCGCGGACGTCGCCCCACGTCTCCAGGTAGTGCGCCTCGGGCACGTGCCAGTGCGACAGCTCCGCCGTTTCGTCGTGGTACTGGCTCAGGTGGATGCGCAGGCCCACCTTCTGCAGCGTGGCCGCGAAGTCGAGGTCGGCCGGGGCGTCGTAGACCGGGTTGCCGCCGAGCATGATCAGGCAGTCGACGGTCCCGGCGTTCATGTCGGCGACGAGCTGACGGAGCGACGCGAGCTGGTCTTCGGGGCGCGCCTCGATCGGCTCGACGAGCGTGACGGTCTTTCCGACCGCGCCGAGCGCCTCGTTCATGGCGTGCGCCAGGGCGTGCACCGCGGGCGGCTGCGCGTCGCCGGCCACGACCAGGGCCGCGCCGCGATTCGCCTGCAGGTCCTTCGCGACCGCGGCGATCCAGGCGGCATGCTCGGCGACGACCGGCGAGCCCGCGACCTGCCGCGTGGCGACGCCGACGCCGGCCGCGATCGCCCGCGCGATGGCCTCGACGTCGCCTGAGCGCACGGGGAGGCGGTGGTCGGCCGCCGCGCCGGTGATCGAGAGCGTGCTCTCGATGGAGTAGAGTCGGTTCAGCGTGCGGCCGTCGCGCGGCCGCCGGCCGCGGGCGAACTCGCGCGCGTAGCGGACCTGGCCGGGGCCGCTGCCGAGGAGGTCGGCGTCGAGCGCGAGGATGACGTTGGCGGCGTCGAGCGAGTAGACGGGGTCGACGTCCGTGCCGAAGGCCAGCCGCGCGCCGAGCCGGGCCCCGTCGCGTCGGACCGACTCGTACTGGTGCCACCGCGCCTGCGGCAGCTCGCCGAGCAGGCCCGTGATCTGGCCCGCCAGCGTCGGCGAGGTGACGGTTCCGGTGAGGAGGCGGAGCCCCGCGCCGCCGCGCTCGCGCTGTGCCGTCGCCAGCTGGCGGAGCATGTCGACGAACGCGTTCCACGTGCGGATCTGGCCCGCGCTCATGATGACCTCGGCGCGGTCGGGATCGTACAGCCCGAGCACCGAGCCCTGGGTCATCGCGTTCGTGCCGCCGAGGCTCGACGGATGTGCGGGGTTGCCCTCGACCTTGGTCGGCCGGCCCTCGTGGCTCTCGACGAGCAGCCCCGTGCCGTAGCCGGCCAGCGGCATGGCCGTCGCGTAGTACAGCGGCTCGCCGAGCACCATCCGGTCGGGCTGGAGGACGTAGGGGACGATGCGCTCCTCGGGCTGCTTGGTGCACGCGCTGAGGCCGCCGAGCGCGAGCGACGCCGTCATGAGCTTCAGGAAGTCGCGGCGCGCGGTGCCGGTGCTGGCCTCGGCGATGCCGGCCGCCTGGCGCGGGAACTCGTACGCGAGGATCTCGGCGAACTCGTCCGTGCCGGCCAGCTCGTCGAGGCTCCGCCACAGGGCGCGCCCCTTCTGCTGGGCGAGCCGCTGTCGCACGACGGCCAGGTCGATCCTCGGGACCGCCTCGCGCGTGCCGCGCGCGTTGGCCGGGTTCGCGGTGTCGCTCACGGGATGGGGCTCCTCCTAGCGATGACAGGTCGAGCAATCGACGCGCGCGTGCACGTCGTACGCCTTCTTGAGCTCGAGGCCCTGGATCGCCTGATCGCTCGGCGGCGTCCAGGCCATGTTGAAGACCTGGTCGCGGGGTCGCAGGTTGCGCTCCGGATGGCGGTGGCAATCGAGGCACCACTCCATCTGCAGCGAGTTCTCCTGCCACACCTGATTCATCTCATCGATCCGGCCGTGGCAGGTCGCGCAGCCGACGCCCTTGCTCACGTGGATGCTGTGATTGAAGTAGACGAAGTCGGGCAGGTCGTGAACGCGGACCCAGCGGATCGACTCGTCGGTGCGAAAGCTGGCGCGGACGGGCTCGAGGAAGTCGCTCTGCGCCCAGATCTGGCTGTGACAGTTGATGCAGGTCTTCGTGGGTGGCACCGACGCGACGGCGGAGACCTCGACGCTGGTGTGGCAGTAGCGGCAGTCGATGCCGAGCTCGCCGGCGTGGTGCTTGTGGCTGAACTGGACCGGCTGCTGCACGGCGACGTGGGCGCCCGTGTAGTAGTCGGAGCGCATCAGGACCATCAGCAACCACAGGAGACCGCCTGCGAAGAAGACGGCTCCGAAGATCGTCACGCGCGAGAGCGTGTTCGTGCTGCGGTGAAAAATCTGCGCCATGACGCGGAGCGCAGTGTACAGACCGCGGCCCCGTATTCAATGGCGTTACGGCTCAGATCGCGTTGCCGGACGAATTAGAGCGGCTCATGTCGCACGGTCGGCGGGCGCGTCGATCGTGTTCCACGCGCGACAGGTCGGACAGCGCGGCATCCAGCTCTCCACGTCGCGCCCGCAGGCCGTGCAGCGGAGGCCCGAGGTGAGGCCCAGGCCGGGGCCGAGGGCCTCCAGCAGGGCGCTCGCGGCGGGGCCGTCGTCGCCGCGCCGGCGCAGCAGCGCCCCGCGCAGCGCCGCGACGTGCGCGGGCGGCGTCGTGGCCGGGAGCGTCTCCAGGGTGCGGGCGGCCTCGTCGAGCTCGCCGATCGCGAGGAGATGGCGCACGAAGAGCAGGCCCAGCGTGACGTCGTCCGGGTGGGAGCGGCGCAGGCCGCGATAGATCGCGGTCAGCCGCTCGCCGTTGCCGTTCGCCGCGTAGTGGTCTTCGAGCCGCGTCAGGAGCGCCGCCGACGGATGATGGCGCGCGCCGCGGACCCAGGAGCGCCGTGCGGCGGCGGGCTTTCCCGCGGCGACCCAGCGCTCGCCGGCGCTCATCCAGGCCGGCGTGAATGCGGGCTCCTCGCGCGCCAGCCGGCCGAGGAGGCGCGCGGCGCGGCGGTCGTCGGGCTCCGCCATCGCGGCTTCGTACCGCAGACCGCGCAGGACGCCTTCCTCGACGGCACGCGCCTCCGACGTGCGTACGCCCGCGAGAATCTCCTGCTGCTGCGCGACGGCGTCGGCCCAGCGCTGCTGCCCTGCGTACAGGTCGCGCAGGCGACGCAGCAGGCGCGGGCTGCCGGGCCGGGCCTCGAGCGCTCGCTCGACGGCGATCGTCGCGCCCGCGAGGTCGCCCGTCTGCTCGGCCGCGGCCGAGTGCAGGTCGAGCAGGTGCGGATCGACGCCCACCTGCGGCCCGACCTCGTCCAGCACGCGACGGGCCGCGGCGGCGTCGCCCTCGTGTAGGTGGCTCTCGGCGAGGAGCGCCAGCCGCGTGCCGTCGTCGGGCAGCTCGTGCGCGCGATGCAGCAGGACGCTGCGCGCCTGCTCGTAGTCGCCGGTCCAGACCAGCTCGCGGGCGCGCGCCGTGGTCGCCTGACGGCGCGCCTCGCGCTGCGTGTGGCGGTGGAGTCGCCACGCCCGCACGCGACGCCGCATCCATCCGGCGGCGGCGACGGTGCCGACGGCAAAGCCGCCGAACACGAACGCGACGAGCAGGGCGCCGGCCAGCGGCACGGTGGCGGTGCTGTTCGGCGTCAGGTGGACGACGACCGGCGTCGCGTTCGTCAGGTAGAGGTAGCCGCCGGCGATGGCGACGAGCGCCGCGGCGATCGCACTGAGCCAATAACCCACACCGACCCAAGACCATGTCTTGGGTCGCTTGGGAAATGGTTCGGCGCGTCTTCGGCTCGCCGGTATGTCGCGGCCGGCGAAGCCGGCGCGACAATGCCGCTCCGATCGACGGAGCTACGTGCCGGTTTGCTGGCTCGCGGCTTGCGACTGGTACGGTTCTGGGAGCTCTACGCGGGGGGCGCGGGCCCACAGGCGATCGAGGTCGTAGAAGGAGCGTACCGGGACGTAGAAGACGTGGACGACGACGTCGCCGTAGTCGAGCAGGACCCATTGACCGCGCTCGATGCCTTCGACCGACAGCGGCTTCACGCCCAGCGTGGCGGCCATGTGCTGCTGGATGCCCTCGGCGATGGCCTGGACCTGCGTGTCGGAGCGACCGCTGCAGAGGACGAAGTAGTCACCGATCGACGTGAGCTTCGTCGTCTCGAGGACGACGAGGTCGTAGGCCTTCCGGTCGAGGGCCGCGTGCGTGCACGCGAGGGCGCGATCCCAACTGGACGATGACGGCGATGGCATCAGCTGGAGGGTGCTTCGACGCGATACAGACGTTCGGCCGTGATGTACTGCTCGACGGCGGGTGGAACGAGGAACCGGATGGAGTGCTGGGCTGCGATGGCGGCCCGGATGGCTGTGGCGGAGATGTCGAGAGCGGTGATGCGCTGCAAGCTCACTCCGTGTCCCGACGCATGTCGGTAGCACTCACTGCGCGAATCATAGTGAAACGCATCACGTGCCGCAATGGGGAAATCCGCGATCGACAGCGTGTCCGGCCACGGCGGACGGGTCATGACGACGAGGTCGCAGAGCGCAAAGATGGCGAGAGGCTCGCGCCACCGATCGAACGCGGCGAAGGCGTCGCGGCCGAGCGCGAATACCACCCGGACGTCGTCGCCGACCTCGGCTCGCAGCGCCCGCAAGGTGTCGATGGTGTAGGACGGGCCGGAACGTCCGAGCTCCACGTCCCAGGCGCGGAAGCCGGGGCAGTCGGCGATCGCCAGCTCGACCATGCGCAGTCGATGGGAAGCGGCGACGATGGGCTCGTCCGCCTTGAGCGGCTGGATGGCCGCGGGCACGAAGCGGATCTCGTCGAGCCCGTGTGCCGTGCGCACTTCCTCCGCGGCGCGGAGGTGGGCCAGGTGTATGGGGTTGAAGGTACCGCCGAGGAGCCCGACGCCGCCCCGCACGCCGCTCAACCTCGAACCTGACCGCTGCCCCGGACGAGATACTTGTACGACGTGAGCTCGCGCAGGCCCATCGGGCCGCGTGCGTGCAGCCGGTTCGTGCTGATGCCGACCTCGGCGCCGAAGCCGAACTCGAAGCCGTCGGTGAAGCGCGTCGACGCGTTCACGAAGACGGCGGCGGCGTCGACCTCGTGCAGGAAGCGCTCGGCCGCGCGGTAGTCGTTGGTGACGATCGCCTCGGCGAGGCCCGTGCCGTGCGCCGCGATGAACGCCAGCGCTTCGTCCATCGTCGACACCACGCGGACGCTCAGGATCAGGTCGAGGTACTCGGTATCCCAGTCGGCGTCGGTCGCGGCCACGACGTCGGGCACGATCGTCCGCGCCTTCACGTCGCCGCGCACCTCGCAGCCGTGCTCGCGGAGCGCCTTCACCATCGGCGGCAGGAACGCGTGCGCGACGTCCTCGTGCACGACGAGGTTCTCGAGCGCGTTGCAGACGCTCGGCCGCTGAACCTTGCCGTTCAGGCAGATGCGCTCGGCCATCACGAGGTCGGCCGCCGCGTCGACGTAGAGGTGGCAGATACCCTCGAAGTGCTTCACGACGGGGATGCGGCTCTCTTCCATGATCGTGCGCTTCAGCGTCTCGCCGCCGCGCGCGATCACGACGTCGATCCGGTCTTCGCGGCGGAGCAGCCCGCGTACGACCTCGCGTCCGCCCTCGACGAGCTGCACCGCCGCGGGCGGCAGCCCCGCGCCCTCGACCGCGCGCTGCAGCACGCGCGCGATCGCGGCGCTGGTGTGCTGCGACTCCGAGCCGCACTTGAGCAGCACGGCGTTGCCCGACTTGAGGCAGAGCGCCGCGGAATCCGCGGTGACGTTCGGACGCGACTCGTAGATCGTCAGGATGACGCCGATCGGCACCCGCACCTGCGCGATCTCGATGCCGTTCGGCCGCCGCCACGCCGTCATCGTCTCGCCGACGGGGTCGGGCAGGGCGGCCGCCTCCTCGAGGCCCTTCGCCATGGCATCGACACGGGCGGGCGTCAGCGTCAGGCGGTCGATGAACGCGGCGTTCTCGCCGGCGGCCTTGGCGCGCTCGACGTCGACGCGATTGGCCTCGAGCAGTGCGTCCTCGGCAGCGCGCAGGCCGGCCGCGCCGTCCAGCAGGGCACGGTCCTTGGCCGCGGTGGATGCGCCGGCGAGGACGCGGGCCGCCGCACGTGCCCCGGCCGAGAGCGTCTCGACGGTGCGCTCGGCCTCGGGGGACAGCGGAGCCTGCATGCCGCGGAATCTAACCGAGCCGATCCGGTGGCGCCACCTTGCGGAGTCCCCGGCTTCCCAGCCGAACGAGTGAGCGCAGAATCCGGCCCATGAGCGAACGATCCGGTCCGTTCTGGGAGGCCGCCGAGGGACGGGCGCCGCTGCCGCACGCGGCGGCCACGCTCGGCCTGGAGTTCGTCGGCGCGAACGTCGAGCAGGGCACCATCGAGCTGGCGTTCACCGCGACCGACGCCTTCACGACCCCGATGGGCGACGTCCTCGGCGGCTTTCTCGCCGCGATGCGGGTGCTCCATCGCGTCGGCGACGTTGCGTTCCCGGAAGCCTCGCTCGCCGTCCCCCTCGAACGCTAGCGGCGTCAGCCGACGGCGCGCTTCGTCGCCAGCACGACGAGGTCGTCGCGGTGGATCACCTCCGCGGCCCCCTTGTAGCCGAGCAGGTGCTCGATGTCCTTCGTCTGCGCGCCGAGGATGCGCTCGACCTCGGCGGCATCGTAGTTGACGAGGCCGCGCGCGACTTCGGTGCCGTCGGGGCCGAGGCAGCGCACGCACTCGCCCTCGCCGAACTCGCCCTCGACGGCGCGAACGCCCGACGGCAGCAGGCTGCGGCCGCCCTGCGCGAGCGCGCGCTCCGCGCCCGCGTCGAGATGCAGCGTGCCCGCGGGGCGCAGCGCATGCGCGATCCAGTGCTTGCGGCGTCCGAGCTTGTCGGCCTTCGCGAGGAGCAGCGTGCCGACCTCGGCGGCGGGATCGAGGATGGCGCGCAGGACGCCGCGACGCCCGCCGTCGGCGATGACGGTGGGAATGCCGGCCGCCGCCGCGCTCCGGGCCGCGTCGACCTTCGACACCATGCCGCCCGTGCCGATGCCGCTCAGCGCAGGACCCGCGGCTCGCCCGACGAGCGCGTCGTCGGCGGCCGCGACCCGCACCAGCTCGGCGTCGGGCATGAGGCGCGGATCGGCGTCGTAGACGCCGGCGACGTCGCTCAGGATGACGAGCAGGTCGGCCTCGACGAGCGTTGCGGTCAGCGCGGAGAGGTTGTCGTTGTCGCCGAACTTGAGCTCCTCGACCGACACCGTGTCGTTCTCGTTGACGATGGGCACGGTGCCGAGCGCCAGGAGCGTGCGCAGCGTGTGGCGCGCGTTGAGGTAGCGACGGCGATCGGCCAGGTCGGCGTGCGTCAGCAGCACCTGCGCGACGGTGCGCTCGTGCCTGCGGAACGCGCGCTCGTAGACGGCCATCAGCGCCGGCTGTCCCACCGCCGCTGCGGCCTGGCGCCACTCGAGCCCCGGCCGCCGGCCGCCCAGCTTGGCCGCGCCCGCGGCCACGGCGCCGGAGCTGACGACCACCACGTCGCGGCCCGACGCGACGGCGGCGACGACGTCGGCGGCGATCGCGTTGATGCGCGCCGTGCGGAGCCCGCCGTCGCCGGCGAGCACGTTGCTGCCGATCTTGACGACGACGCGCTTCACGCGCTTCAGCAGTGCCGCCTTGTGCTGCGCCTGCGTCATGCCGGCGCCTCGTCCTCGGTCGCGACGGCCGCCTCGCGTCGCGCCGCGACGACGGCGTCGGCGATGAGCGCCACCAGCTCGCGCGTGCCGTCGCCCGTCGCGCCCGACACCGCGTGGAGCGTGATGCCGCGCGCGGCGAGCCGCGCCTGCACCTCGGGCAGCCGCTCGCGCGTCTCGGCCAGATCGAGCTTCGTCGCGGCGACGATCTGCGGCTTCGCGGCCAGCTCGGGGCTCGCCAGCGCCAACTCGCGGTTGATCGTGTCGAAGTCGTCGACGGGGTCGCGCCCGCTGATGCCCGAGACGTCGAGCAGATGGACGAGCACCGCGGTGCGCGAGAGGTGGCGCAGGAAGCGGGTGCCGAGGCCCTGGCCCTCGTGGGCGCCGGGGATCAGCCCGGGCACGTCGGCGAGGACGAACGACAGCTCCTCGTGCACGCGCACGACGCCGAGATGCGGCACGAGCGTGGTGAACGGGTAGTCGGCGACGCGCGGCTTCGCCGCCGATACCGCGCGGATCAGCGTCGACTTGCCGACGTTCGGGAAGCCGAGGAGCCCGGCGTCGGCCAGCACGCGCAGCTCGAGGCGCAGCGTGCGCTTGTCGCCCGGGGTGCCCGGATCGGCCCGTCGCGGCGCACGGTTCGTCGACGTCGCGAAGTGCATGTTGCCGCGGCCGCCGCGGCCGCCGCGCGCGACGACGGCCTCCTCGCCGGACGCGCGCAGGTCGGCGAGCGTCTCGCCCGACTCGTCGTCGTGGACGATGGTGCCGGGGGGGACGCGCAGCACGAGGTCCTCGCCGGCCTTGCCGTACTGCTCCTTGCCGCGGCCGTGCTCGCCGCGGCCGGCGCGCAGCGTCTGCGGGTAGGAGAGGTCGAGCAGCGTGGAGAGGCCGGTGTCGACGCGCAGCACGACGTGGCCGCCGTCCCCGCCGTCGCCGCCGTTCGGACCGCCGCGCGGGACGTACTTCTCCCGGCGAAAGCTCATGCACCCGTTGCCGCCGTCGCCGGCCTCGACCCGGATGCGCACCTCGTCGACGAATTTCATGCGCGGGCGGCATGCTAGCCTGTGCCTCCCGCGCGGACAAAGCGCAGGTCCGAGAGCGACCCGAGACCAAGTCTCGGGTCACGCCCTATCCGCCGTGGCGGCGGGCGATGGAGCAGGCCTTGGCCAGGCCGAGGTCGCACGCCTTGCGGGCGTCGGCCAGCGCCGCCCGCGTGTCGCCGCTGTGATGGTAGGCCCCGCCGCGCTCGAGATGGGCCTCGGCGTTCTCCGGCTCGAGCGCGATCAGGCGGTCCCAGTGGCCGATGATCGCCGGCCAGTCGCGGCGCGACGCGAGGATGTAGTCGATGTTGCGGATCGACTCGAAGTGGTGCGGGTCGAGCCGAACGGCCTCCTCGAAGTCGGCCAGCGCCGCGTCCGTCTGCTTGCGCTCGAGCCGGGCGCGGCCGCGCCAGTAGAGCGCGTCGGTTTCGCCGGGTGCGAGCTCGTGCGCCCAGGTGTAGCGCTCCATCGCCGCGTCCCAACGCTGCTGCTTCGCGAGCTCGTAGCCCGCGAGCACCGCGGTCTCCGCCTCACGCCGGCGCAGGCGCGGCAGCTTGGTGTTCGTCGGGTCGAGGCGGACCACCAGCTCGACGTCCGCGCGCGCGGCGCCGGCGCGGTCCATCGCCGTCAACGTGTACGCGCGCTCCGCCAGCAGGCTGGGCAGCAGTGGCGCGAGCTCGAGTGCGCGGTCGAGGTCCGCGAGCGCTTCGCGCCAGCGCTCGCGATCCTGATGGACGTTGGCGCGGGTCAGGAGGAAGCTCCACTCGTCGCCGTGCGCGAGCGCGGCGGCGATGTGGCGCTCGGCGGCAGGGACGTCGTCGTCGATCAACGCCCAGTCCGCGCGATCCTCGTCGGCGTAGCCGCGGAGGTGCGCCAGGCGCGCGTTCTCGGCGACGTAGTCCTGTGCTTCCTCCGCGAAGGCCTCCATCGCGCCGTAGGACCCGCCCCAGCGCGGCTGTAGGCAGGTCATGTGCGTGTGCCGGATGGAGAAGCTCGCCGGCGCATACGCGAGGGCCTGCTGGACGAGGCGGCGGCAGGTGCCGTCCTTCGGCTTGTTTCTCGCGTCGTCGATCAAGACCGACCATGGGTCCATCATCGTGGGCCGCGCGGCCACGGCGGCCTTCGCGTCGACGACCGCACGCGAGAAGGCCTCGCGCATCCCGTCGAACTGGGCTTTGGTCGTCTCGCCGCTGCTCTCCGCCCCGCGCCGCTGCCAGGCGACGTTGACGAGATGCTCGGCACGGGCCGTCCGCGCGATCGGGTTCGCGGGATCGAGCCCCACCCACTCGTCGAGGAGCGGCTCGAGTGACGGATCGGCGACGCGGAAGGCGCCGAAGGCGACGATCACGTCGGTCTCGGCGCGAGCGTCGAGCTCGAACGCGCGCTGGTACCCCGACAAGAGTCGATCCAGCTCGCCGAACTGCCGGTCGCGCAGCAGCTCCTGGACGTGCAGGCGATCGGCCGTGATGCGGGGTGCCGGACCGACGGCAGGGCGGGGCGGCCGGAACTGCGTCCCACGCGGCGCGAACGCCGCGATGGAGATCAGGACGACGCCCGTCAGGGCGAGGATGGCGAGTCGTGCGCGCATGAGACCTCCCGGCGATGTCCACGAACGATTGTCCGTGGCGCCTCTGGAGTCTCAAACGCGGCGGATCAGGCCTGGGGCGCGTCGAGCGGCACGACGCGGACGCGCTTGCGGTCCTTGCCCATCCGCTCGTACTGGACGGTGCCGTCGATCAGCGCGAACAGGGTCCAGTCGCGGCCGACGCCGACGTTCGGGCCGGGATGGACGCGGGTACCGACCTGACGGACGAGGATGTTGCCGGCCTTGGCGATCTGGCCGCCGTACACCTTGACGCCACGTCGCTGCCCGTTCGAGTCGCGACCGTTGCGGCTGCTGCCCTGACCTTTTTTGTGCGCCATCCTACGACCTGCCTCAGGCGATTTCCGTCACGCGAACGGTGGTGATGCTCTGCCGGTGGCCGCGACGACGACGGTAGTTCTTGCGGCGCTTCTTCTTGAAGATGAGCACCTTCCGCGCCCGGCCCTGCGCGACGATCTGTCCGCGGACGATCGCGCCGTCGACGAGCGGGGTACCGACCTTGACCGCGTCGCCGCCGGTCAGGAGGACCTCGGTGAACTCGACGGCAGCGCCGGCCTCACCCTCGAGACGCTCCACGCGAAGCAGCGTGCCAGGCTCGACACGATACTGCTTCCCACCAGTCCGGATCACGGCATACGTCATAGGAATATGAAGGTCGGGCGACGCTCTTGCCGCGCCGAGCGAACGTCTGTACTGCAGGGTCCGCGGGGTGTCAACCATGATACGGCTCACCCTCTACGGAAGGGTCGACTGCTGCCTCTGTCACGAGATGCGGGACGTCGTCGATCGAGTGGGCCGCGAGGTGGCGGTGGTGGTGGAGGAGATCGACGTGGACGGTGACCCGGCCCTGGTGGCCGCATACGGTGACGAAGTGCCGGTTCTGCTGGTGAACGGCCGCAAGGCCTTCAAGTATCGCGTCACTCCCGAGGCCCTCCGAGCCCGACTCGCCCGCGAGGCGGTGTAGGCCGGGATGCCGATCATCGCGGTCGACGCCATGGGGGGAGACCATGGGCCGGCGGAAGCCGTCCGTGGGGTCGCCCAGGTCTCGCTCGAGACCGACATCCAGTGCCTGCTCGTCGGCGACGAGCACAAGATCCAGGCGGTGCTCGAGCAGGTCCCGTACAACCCCGAAGGCATCGAGATACTCCACTGCCGCGACCAGATCGGCATGGACGACGACCCCAAGGAGGCGCTCAAGACGAAGAAGGACGCCTCGCTCGTCGTCGGCGTGCGCGCCGTCGCCGAGGGGCGGGCCGAGGCCATGGTGTCGGCGGGCAATACGGGCGCCAGCATCCTCGCCTGCGCGAAGCACTTCACGCTGCTGCCGGGCATCCGTCGCGCGGCGCTGGCGAGCGTGTACCCGCGCTACACGGAGTATCCGGGCCAGGACGCGCTGGCGCTGCTGCTCGACGCCGGCGCGACGATCCACTGCGAGCCGGCGGAGCTCGTGCAGTTCGCGCTGATGGGCAGTGCGTACGCGCGCCGCATCTCGAAGGTGCCGAGCCCGCGCGTCGGGCTGCTCAACATGGGCCGCGAGGAGACGAAGGGCGGCGACGTCCTCGTCGAGGCGCACCGTCGCCTGCGCCAGCTGCCGGTGCTGAACTTCGTCGGCAACGTCGAGGGGCACGAGCTCGTGCGCGGGCGCGCCGACGTCATCGTCTGCGAGGGCATGCTCGGCAACGTCGCGCTCAAGCTGTTCGAGGGCGTGTCGGAGGTGCTGACCGACGTCGCCCGCGCCGCCGCCGAGCGCCGCCTCATGTGGCGCGTCGGGCTACGGCTGCTGTCGCAGGGCATCGAGAAGGTGCAGGCGCTCACCGACTACAGCCAGTACGGCGGCTCGCCGATCCTCGGGTTCGAGCAGCTCTTCATCAAGTGTCACGGACGCTCGCAGTCGCGTGCCGTCGCCAACGCCGTCAAGGTGGCGGCGAAAGCGGTGCGCGACCGCGTGCCGGCGGAGATCGCCGATGCGCTCGGCGGCCACGGGGGAGGTCCCGCGTGAGCCTGATCCGGCGTCGCACCGTGCCACGCACGCCGCCACCGCCGCTGCTCTGCCGCTGGGACCTCGACAAGACCTACCTGCGCAGCGAGTTCGACACGCTCCGCCAGCTGTGGCGCACGGCGCGCGAGCGCGGCGAGGACAAGCGAGAGGTGCCAGGCGTCGCCGAGGTCATCAAGGCGCTCAAGGCGGCGTCCGACCGGCGCGAGCGTCCGGTCGCGATCCACTTCATCTCCGCGAGCCCGCCGCAGATCGGCAAGGCGATCCGCGACAAGCTGGCACTCGACGGCATCCCCTACGACGGCATCGTCTTCAAGAACCAGCTGCAGCACATCGCCCGCGGCCGCTTCCGCAATCTGCGCGAGCACGTCGGCTTCAAGCTCGCCGAGCTGCTGCGCGGGCGGCAGGGCAGCGCGCCCGGGACGCGCGAGCTGCTCTTCGGCGACGACTGGGAGTCCGATCCGCTGACGTACTCGCTCTACGCCGACGTCGTCGCCGGCCGCCTGCCGCCCGATCGGCTCGGGCCGATCCTCGCGCGCATCGGTGTCGATCCCGAGGCGGTGCCCGTCGTGCTGGCGCTCGCCGACGAGATCGGCGGGGCCGAGGGCGTGCAGCGCATCTTCATCAACCTCGAGCGACGCACGCCGCTCGCCACGTTCCAGCTGTTCGGTCCCCGGCTGGTGCCGGCGTTCAACTACTTCCAGACGGCGATCGTGCTCGCGGCCGACGGGCTCGTCGACGGCGAGGACGTCGCGCGCGTCGCGCGCGCGCTGCTGGAACGCTCCGGCTTCACGCCGCGGCGCCTCGAGAACTCGCTCGCGGACGTGCTGCGCCGCAACCTCGTCTCGCTCGAGGCCGCGCGCGCCCTGTCCGAGCCGTTGCGCGACGACGGCCTGCTGCCGCCGGCGACGCGGCGCCGCGGCGCCTGGCTCGAGCGGATGCGCGACCGCATGCGACGCCTGCGTCGTCCCGCACCGCCCGCGCCGCAGACCGGTCCCCTCGACTACGACGCGATCCTCGACCGCTTCCGTCCCGCGAAGGCGCACGCCGAGGACGCCGGAGCGCAGGGGTGACCGCGTCGGACTTCGTCGTGGTGCTCGTGACGGCGGGCACCGCCGACGAAGCGGCGCGGATCGGCCGGACGCTCGTCGAGGAGCGGCTCGTCGCGTGCGCGAACGTCGTGGGGCCGATTCGATCGATCTATCGCTGGCAGGACGCCGTCGAGGACGCCGGCGAGCATCTGCTCCTGCTGAAGGCACGCGCGGCGGACGTTCCCGCGCTGGAGACGCGCGTGCAGGCCCTCCACTCCTACGACGTGCCCGAGGTGCTGGCGCTCCCCGTCGCCGCGGGCAGTGCGGCGTATCTCACGTGGCTCGCCGAGGCGACCGACCGCCGAAGCTGACCCCGCCGTCCGGCCGACCGCCGATGGTGCGCGAGTTCTCCGCCGGCGGGCTCGTCTATCGCCGGGCGCGCGGACACTGGATGGTGTGCCTGGGCGCGCGGCGCCGTCCCGACGACGGCACGCTCGTCTGGGCCATGCCGAAGGGGCACGTCGAGACGGGCGAGAGCATGGAGGAGGCGGCCTTGCGCGAGGTGCGTGAGGAGACGGGGCTCGTCGCCACGATCGAGGAGAAGCTCGGCGACGTCACCTACTGGTACGTGCGCCGCGAGCCCGACGGCAGCCCGGTGCGCGTGCTGAAGCGCGTGCGCTTCTTCCTGATGCGGCACCGCGGCGGCCGCTTCGCGGATCGCGATCGCGAGATGGACGCGGTGCGCTGGTTCCCGATCGACGCGGCGGCCACCGCGGTGCCGTATGCGAGCGAGCGCGATCTGCTGCACGCCGTGCGCGAGCGGCTCGACGTCGCCGGCGCGCGCGACTGACGGGGGTCCGCGCCGCGCGCGACTGTAGTAGAGGCAGCGCATGCAGCGGCTCGCGATCGCCGGCGCGGCGGCCGCCGCGCTCGTCGGCCTGGGCTACCGTCTGCACGACTTCGGCCGCTTCGGCTTCTGGAACGACGAAGCCTGGGTGGCGCTGTCGACGCGGATCGACGACCCCGCGCAGCTCCGGCTCGCGGTCGCGTGCTCGCCGCCGCTGTGGACGCTGCTGCTTCGCCCGTTGGCGGCGCTGCCGGACCCCGAGGTGTCGCTCCGCCTGCTGCCGCTCGCCTGCAGCCTCGCGACGCTGTGGCTCGCCTGGCGCCTCGGCAGTCGGCTCGGTGGCCACCCGCTCGGCGGCGCGCTCGCGGTCCTCCTCGTCGCGCTCGACCCCACGTCGATCCAGTACGCGAAGGAGCTCAAGCAATACAGCGCCGAAGCGCTTCTCACGCTGGCGGGGCTCGCCGTGGTCCTCGACGTCGCATGCGACGGCCGCGGCCTCGTCGCGTTGACCGCGCTGCTCGTCGTCGGGCTCGGCCTGTCGAACGCGCAGCTCTTCGTGTCGCCGGCCGTGCTCGGCGGATTGCTGGTCTGCGCCGTCGTCGCGCGCGATCGCCGCCTCGCCCTGCGCGTCGTGGTGAGCGGTGCGATCGTCGCCGCCGTCAGCGCGGCGTTCTACGTCGGCGTCGTGCGCGCGTGGCGCAGCGACGCGCTGCACGCCTACTGGACCGGGTCGTACCTTCCGTCGTACGACGCCCGCGCGACCGCCGCGCGGGCATGGAGCGGCCTGCAGGCCGTGCTCGGTCCCGGGCTCGGACCGCACGCGCGGTGGATCGCGCTCGGTGCAACCGTCGTGATGCTTGGCGTGCGCGCGGGCCGACCCGCTGCGACGGTGCTGGTGCTGCTGGTGCTCGAGCTCATCGTCCTCGCGCGGCTGGCGCTCGTGCCGTTCGGCGTGCCGCGGATCAGCGTGTTCTGGTCGACGGCGGTCCTGGTCGTCGTCGGCGCCGCGGCGGCGCGCATCGTCGTGGCCGTCGCCCGACGGCCGGTGCTGCGTCCGCTCGCGGCGGTGGCGCTCGTCGCGCTGCTCGCGGTCATCCTGCGCGAGCGACCGTGGTCGCGGATGGCGGACGTCGAGTTCCCCGAGGACGTCGGGCGATTGATACGGCGGATGGAGCGGCAGCGGCGCGCCGAGGACCTCGTCCTCGTCTACGACCGGTCGATGTACGTCTACGGCTACTACGCGACGCGGACGCCGATGCTGATGCCGTTCCCGCCGTCCAGCGTGGGGTTCATGCCGCTGTTCGACGACCCCGCGCTGCGCGTCGTATCCGCGGCGACGGTTCCCGGCGCGATCGACCGGGCGCCGACGGGTGCGCGCGTGTGGTTCGTCGGCTCGCGCTTCCGCGGGCGCGATGCGATCACCGTCCGGCGCACGCTGGCGAGCCGCGGGACGATCGAGATCGATCGCCGGCGCCCCAACGCGATGCTGCTGCGCGCGACGTTGCGGTGAGGAGTGCCGGCGGTCCCGACCCCACGGGCATCGGAACCGCCGGCCGCAGTCAGCTCACTGCTTGCACTTGAGATCGTTCGTCCCGCGCGCGACGCACGCGGCGATCGACCCCTGACGGACGGTGCCCGGGCCGTAGGTGAGCGTGATCGTCGCCGGCCCCTGGAACGGGCCGTTGAACGACAGCGCCCCGAGCTTCACCTTGAGCTGGAACTGGTTCAGCACCTTGCGATCGGCCTTGAAGGTGGCCTTCGACTTCCGATCGATGCTCTTGCAGAGCACCTTCGGCAGCGACGGGTTGCCCTTCACGACGCAGGTGCCGAGCCCGAACGTGATCGCCTGGTCGGCGCCGAGCGCGTCCTGGTAGCGGACCGTGATCGGGCCCGACGCGTCGAAGACGTCCGCCGGCGGGTTCGTCGGGAACGTGCCCTTCGCGATCACCTTGCCGTTGGCGCCCGGGCCCGACTGGCCCTTCACCGTGAGCTTGGTGACGGTGAGCGGGCCCACCTCGTCGACGTCGCACGTGCCGTTCGAGTTGCCGTCCTCCTCGCCGAGGCAGGCGCCCGCCTGGCAGGTGTCGGGGACGGAGCACGTCACGCCGTCGTCGCACGACGTGCCGTCGACCACCGGCGTCGCGCCGCACGTACCGAGCGGGTCGATGCAGGCGTCGGTGGTGCACTCGTTGCCGTCGTCGCAGACGATCGGCGTGCCGGCGAGGCAGATCGCGTTGCCGAGGTCGCAGGTCTCGACGCCGTTGCAGGCGAGACCGTCGTTGCACTGTGCGTCGGCGTTGCATGCGGTGCAGGCGGGCGGGGTGGTCAGCGCGGGCGTCGTGTCGACGTCGCCCGTGACGGTGTCACAGCCCGGGTTGCCGGGACCGGCGGCGCAGCCCCAGTAGTTGTTCTCGGCGTCGATGGTCGGCGGCGCCGCGGCGGTGACGATGCCGTTCGTGTTGCCCGCGATCGTGTTGTCCTCGAGGTCGACCGTGGCGCCGAGCTGCAGGCCGCCGTACGCGACCGCGAACGAATCGAACACGCTGACCCCGTTGGTGAAGCCGGTGATGCGATTGCACGTCCCGGTGATCGAGGTCGTCGCCGGCATGATGACGCTGCCCGAGCGCGACTGGATGAAGACGCCGGACGACGGCGGGGTGGTGCCGATGCCGCCGACGTTGCCGCCGTCGAGCACGTTGCCGGTGAGGACGACGGGACCGTTGCCACGGAGCTGGATGGCGTGCGTCGCCGCCAGCACGGGGGTGCCCGTGACCTCGATGGTGTTGCCGGTGAGATTCGCCGCGGCGTTCGGCAGCGTCGGATGCAGCCGCACGAAGACGGCCGCCGCCGCCGTCGCGATGCTGCTGTCCTTCGTGACGACGTTGTCCTCGAACGAGAGCGGGTTCTCGAGGCCCATGCCGATCATCTCGAAGTCGAGCGCGTTGCCCGTGAAGCCGGAGAACTCGTTGCGACGGATGGCGACGTTCGAGATGCCCTGGCCGTTGCTGGCGTAGAACTTGAGGACGCCGATCGCCGTGAGGCCGCCGGTGAACGTCGAGTCCTCGATCGCGGCGTCGCGCAGCTCCTCGACGTAGATCGCATAGTTCGTGTTGTTGGTGAACGTCGAGCCGGTGATCGAGAGACCGGTGAACGTCGACGAGTTGCCGTCGTTCGCCTGGTAGATGCCGTAGGCGTTGCCGCTGATCGTCGTGCCCGCGATCGTCACGCCGGACACCTGGCTCTGCGACGAGAAGCGCAGGCCGATGTTGCCGCCGCTGATCGTCGAATCGGTGATCTGCAGGTTCGACACCCCGAAGGCGCTGCTGAGCGACACGTCGATGCCGCGCGCCGTCTGTCCGCTCAGCGTGACGCGCGTGAGCTGCGTCCCGTCGGCGATGATGTTCTGGAAGACGACGCCGGCCGCGCCGTTCTCGACCGTGAGGTCCTGGATGACGACGTCGTCGGCCTTGATCGAGAAGGCGTTCACGCCCCCCGACGGCTGGACCAGGGTCGATCCCTGACCGGCGCCGGAGATGGTCAGCGTCTTGTCGATGACGACGACGGACGGCACGGCGTGCGCGCCCGCGGCGACCTCGATGGTGTCGGTCGCGGACGCGGCGGCAACGGCCGCGGCGATGGTGTCGCAGCTCGGGACGGCGACGGTGCAGGTGTTCGAGCCGTCGCCGGGCACGCCCCACGTGAGGGCGGCGGCGCCGCGCGGCGCGACGAGGCCGAGCGCTCCGGCACAGACGATGGCGGACAGGACACGGTACGATCGGGACACGGATCCTCCTGTGGTGGCCCCGCACGGGGGGCGGGCGGCGATGGGTGTCGCCGCGAGGGAACGGTCTCCCATCCCGGGAATCGCGCGCGCAAGCGGAAAATGCGACGCCGGGTCGACCGGTCGCTGGTCAGCCGGTGTCGCGTGGGCGGATGCCTGTGCGGCATGGGCCGCCCGCGATCGTCAGGGCGGCGCTCCGCCCGCGGCCGGCGACGGCGGACCAGCGGGTGGCGGGTGGTCGACGAGGCGCGAGGCGTCCACCCAGCCCTCGACGCCGTCGGCGGAGATGCGCGCCCATCCGCGATCGACCTGCGTGCGCGTCACCCGGGCGTTCGGCGCGAGGCGGCCGACGACCTTCGACGCGTCGGACGGCGTCGCATGCACGGGGAGGGCGCCGGCCGCGTAGTAGGGCTCGGGCCGTGTGGAACCGTGCGACGGCGGCGGCGCGTCGTCCACCCAGCCGCGGACGCCGGCGCATCCCGTCAGGAGGACGACGGCGGCGCCCGCCACGAGGAGCGGCCGCGCCGTCATGGAGTCGCGGCTGCGTGCGGACCGGGACCGACCGAGCGCGTGAGACCGATGCCGTGCATGCAGTGCGGCCCGCCCCAGTGCTCGACGACCTTGCCGTCCTGCATGCGCAGGATCGCGGTGCCGTTGATGACGACGCGCTCGCCGGACGGCGGCACGTCGTAGTACGCCGTGCCCGTGTGCGTGCCGACGAGCGTCCAGTGCGAGACCACGAGGTCGTCCATCTCGAGCAGCAGGTCGACGCGGAACTCCATGTCGGGGAAGGCGCGGTGCGCCATCGTCCAGAACTTCTCCTCTTCACCGCGGATGTCGGTGCCGACCGCCGCGGGCGCGATGCGTTCCGTCGCGTGGCTCATGAACTCCGGCGCGAAGGTGTCGTACACGGCGGTGTAGTCGCCCGCGGCCATGCGGCTGCTGTACCGGCCGAGGCGCGCGAGATTGGCCTGGCCCGACCGGGTGGAGCTCGTGCGTATCAGCATGGCGGGCACATAGCCCATCGTCGCCGGCACGCAAACGTGCGCGGTCGCGCAACCGCTCGACGTGCCGGTGCCGTGATCCTAAAGAGGGCCGATGGACATCGCCGCCGGCCTGCGCGTCGCCCTGGCGCCCAACCCGGGACCCATGACGGGGCCGGGCACGAACCAGTACCTGCTGCACGATGGCGGCGAGGCGCTGCTGATCGACGCCGCGCCGCTCGACGACGAGAACCGCGCTCGCATGACGGCCGCGGGCGTCCGGCCGACCGCGCTGCTGCTGACGCACATCCATCCCGACCACGTCGGCGGCGCCGCGGCGGTGCGGGAGACGTGGCGCGCGCCCGTCGCCGTCCATCGCAGCCGTGCCGCGTTCGTGCTGGGTGGCGTGCCGCTGGCGCCCGACCGGCTCGTCGACGAGGGCGACGAGATCGCCTTCCCCGGCGGCCGCCTGCGGGCGATCCACACCCCGGGACACGAGTCGGGGCACTGCTGCTACTACGAGCCGGAGCGGCGCTGGCTCTTCACCGGCGACACGATCCTCTCGACGGGGACGACGATCATCGCGCCGCCCGACGGGAACATGACCGACTATCTCGATTCGCTGCGCCGCCTGCGTGCGCTCGACCTGGACGTCATCCTCCCGGCGCACGGGCCGCCCATCACGCGGCCCTACGACGTCATCGACGAGTACCTGTCGCACCGGCTATTGCGCGAGCAGCAGGTGCTGGACGCGCTCGGCGACGGCCTCGAGGAGATCCCGCCCATCGTGGCGCGGCTCTACGCCGACCTGCATCCGGTGCTGCACTGGGCGGCGGCGCTCACCGTGCAGGCGCACCTCGAGAAGCTGGCGCGCGACGGACGAGTGCGCGCCGACGGGGGGCGCTGGACGCTGATCGCCGACTGACCGGTCCGGTTGCCGCCCGCCGGCATGATCCACGTCGCCTGAATCGCTGCGAGGGACGTTCGTGCTATAGGGCGCGCGACAAGGAGGGAATCGCGATGTCCAGACCCGGCCTCCTGGCGTGCGTCGCGCTGCTCGCGGCCGTCGCCGTCCGCGTCGATGCGGCGCTCACGCGCGAGGACTTCGTCGTCAAGACCACGCAGGACCTGATCGACCTGTGCACGGTGGCCGACGACGATCCGATGCGGCTCGCCGGCATCGGCTTCTGCCACGGCTACCTCGTCGGCGCGTACCAATATCAGCAGGCGCTCACCGCCGGGCCGAAGGCGAAGCCGTGGGTGTGCCCGCCACAGCCGCCGCCCTCGCGCGTCGAAGCGGTGAAGATGTTCGTCGCCTGGTGCCAGGCGCATCCGGAGTACATGGGCGAGGCGCCCGTCGAGACGCTCGGGCGTTTCCTGGCGGCGACGTGGCCATGCCCCGCGAAGGGAAGGAGCAAGTGATGCGGCGCGCGACGATCGGGGTGCTGGCATTGACGCTCGCCGTCGGCGGCTGCGCCGGGATGACGCGCACGCAGCAACGCACGGTCACGGGCGGCGCCGTCGGCGCCGCGGGCGGTGCGATCATCGGTGCCATGGCGGGCGACGCCGGCATGGGCGCCGCCATCGGCGCGGGTGCCGGCGTGGTCGGCGGCTTCCTCTACGGCAAGCATGAGGAGTCGCGCGACGCCGCGTACGACGAAGGCTATCGCGCGGGCCAGCGGTCGCGCCGCTGATCAGCGCGGCTCGATCCGCGTCGTATCGAACAACGCCGACGCGAGCCGCGGCCACTCCGAGCCGACGAGCACGAGGACGCGCGTGTCGCGCTGCTCGATGCGTGCCCCCGGCACCATCGTGAGCGCGGCCTCCGCGAACTCCTCGGCGTCGGCCGCGGAGTCCCATGCCGTCATCCACACGACCACCACCTGGTCGTCGCGACGCCACGCGCCGAGCCGATCGCCGTCCCAGCCGTCCGCGACGCGTGCCGCCTGTGCGGCCGGCAGCGTGCGCTGCGCGAGCACGCGGACGTCGAGCTCGCCGAGCGTGTCGGACAGGATCAAGCGGTGGCCGGAGCGCTCGAGCGGTCCGTGTTCGGCGAATGCGACGAGCGTCGGCGCGTCGCGGCGGTCGAAGTAACGCTCGGGATGCAGCACCTGCTCGGTCGACGCCGGCGGGTCGGCCTGGACGGCATCGACGCCGGGCCAGCCGCCGTCGTCGAGCGCGCGCTGCGTGAAGGCGAGACCGGCCTGATACTGGAACGCGAGCGTCTCGCGGATGATCGCAGGGACGTCGGGATAGGTTTCCGCGAGCCGCGTCGACAACGGCGCCAGCTCCTCGACGATGCGCGCGCGCGTATCGTCGTCGAGCTGCCCGCTCTGGAGCACCGTGAACGACGCCAGCGTGGCGTCGCCCTCGAGCACGGCGCGACGTGCGATCAGGCGGTCGCTTTCGGACGCGGTCAACGGCTCGGGCTCCGTCGGCATCCCCCAGTGCTGGTCCTGGAGCGCGTGCACCATCTCGTGGGCGACGATCAGCTCGCCGACGGGATCGCGGCCGGTGAACGTGGTCACGACGCCGAGCGCGAGGCTGTCGTCGGAGAGCGCGTCGGTGGCGACCGTCAGCTCCTTGCGGCGCGGGTCGTAGAACGCCGCGACCTGTCCCTCGTAGAACGTCTGCAGGGCGGGGCGGAGCCGCGTTCCGGCGTCGAGCAGGTTGAGACGCCCGTAGACCGTCTCGATCACCGCCAGGTCTGCAGCGGGGAAGCCGTGATCGAGCTCGTCGGTCAGGACGTCGCTGATGCCCTCCGGCGCCAGCGCGCGACTCGGGACCGGTCCGTCGAACGTGAGCCCGCGGATCGCCGCCACCCGCGCCTGCAGCGCGCTCATCGCCGTCTCGTTGACGACCCCGTGTCGCACGACGGGACCGGGACCGCAGCCTGCGAGCACGATCAGAAGGAGGGCGGCGGCCCGGCTCATGCGGTGACGGTCGGCATCACGGTCCTGGCGCCTCCTCCATGATGATCGCCGGATAGCCGAGGCGGTTCACCAGCTCCGCTCGCGCCACCGCGACCGCGCGCAGCGGATACGGGCCGATGCGCACGCGATGGTAGCGGCCGTCCGTCGTGTCGAGCGGATCGACGTACGCGTCGGGGAAGCGCAGTGCGATCGAGCGCCGCAGATGCTCGGCCGTCGCCGAGTCCGTGAAGCTCGCGACCTGGACGACGAACGTTGCGCGCGGCAGCTCCGAGGGTACCCGCGCCGCGACCGGCACGACGGGGCGCGGCGTGCGTCGCACCGTCCGCCGCGGCTGCGCCAGCTCGAGCACCTCGATGCGCACCGGCGCCGTGCCCGGGCCGATCATGCCGATGGCGTGCGCCGCCGCGTACGAGAGGTCGATCACCCGACCGCCGACGAACGGGCCGCGATCGTTGACGCGCACCTCGACCGCACGACCGTTCGACATGTTGGTCACCATCGCGCGGCTGCCGAGCGGCAGCGACGGGTGCGCGGCGGTCATCTCGTACTGATCGTAGATCTCGCCGTTCGCGGTCTGCCGGCCGTGGAAGCCCGGCCCGTACCAGGACGCGGTGCCTTCCTGCTGGCCGCCGACGACGGGAGGCGGCGCGCGTCGTACGGAGCAGGCGGCCGCGCACAGCACCACCCCGCACACCACCGCATGCGACCACCACCCCACGGCGCCGGATTATCGTCGCGCGGTCGCACGCGCGCAAGGTCCCGCGGTTGTCCGCTCGTACCCCCTGTGGTAACCGGACCGGACGTTCCGAACCGGAGGCGTTCCCCATGTCAGGCCATTCAAAATGGAGCACGATCAAGCACAAGAAGGCCGCGAAGGACGCCAAGCGCGGTAAGATCTTCACCAAGCTCATCAAGGAGATCACCGTCGCCGCCCGGCTCGGCGGCGGCGACGTCAAGGCGAACCCCCGGCTGCGCACCGCCGTCCTCGCGGCGAAGAAGGACAGCATGCCGGGCGACACCATCGACCGCGCCATCAAGAAGGGCACGGGGGATCTCGAGGGCGTCAACTACGAGGACATCGTCTACGAGGGCTACGGTCCCGGCGGCGTCGCGGTCCTCGTCGAGGCGGTCACCGACAATCGGAACCGTACGGTCGCCGACCTCCGCAGCATCTTCGACAAGTGCGGCGGCAACCTCGGCGCCGCCGGCAGCGTCGCGTGGATGTTCGCCAAGCGCGGCCTGATCACCGTCGAGCGCGCGGGCGTCGACGAGGACAAGGTGATGGAAGTCGCGCTCGAAGCGGGCGCCGACGACGTCACCGACTCCGGCGACATCCTCGAGGTGCTGACGTCGCCCGACGGCTTCGAGGCGGTGAAGGAGGCGCTCGAGGCGGCGAAGATCACGCTCGCGTCGTCCGAGGTCACGATGATGCCGTCGTCGACCACGACCATCACCGGCAAGCCGGCGGAGCAGATGATCCGCATGCTGGAGATGCTCGAGGACCACGACGACGTGCAGCACGTGTCGTCGAACATGGACATCGCGGCGGAGGAGCTCGAGCGGCTGTCGGCCTGAGACGCGGGGAGGTGGTGTGGTGCGGGCACTCGGCATCGATCCGGGGAGCCGCGTGACGGGGTGGGGCGTGGTCGAGAGCGCGGGGCAGTCGTTCCGCCACCTCGCCAGCGGCACGATCGTGCTGAAGCCCGCCGAGTCGCTCGGTTCGCGTCTCGCCCGTCTCCACGCCGAATGCCTCCGGCTGCTCGACGCGTGGACGCCGGCGGCGGTGGTGCTCGAGCGCAACTTCGTCGCGCGCAACGTGCAGAGCGCCTTCCGCCTCGGCGAGGCGCGCGGCGCGGTGCTGGCGGCGGTGGCCGCGGCGGGCATCCCGATGCACGAGTACGCGCCGGCGTCGGTGAAGCTGGCGGCGGTCGGCCACGGCGGCGCCGACAAGGACACCGTCGGCCGCGGCGTGACGGCGCGCCTGCAGCTCGAGGCGCGGCCCGCGGTCGACGCCGCCGACGCGCTCGCGCTGGCGCTCTGCTTCCTGCAGCAGGCGCCGCTCCAGGCGGCGCTCGTGCGCGCGGAGCGTCGCCGATGATCGCGCGGCTCGCCGGCGCGCTCGTCGAAAAGGCGCCCGACGGCATCGTGGTCGACGTGGGCGGCGTCGGCTACGCGGTGCACGTGTCGCTGCAGACGCTCGCGGAGCTGCCGGCGCTCGGCGCGCCCGTCGAGCTGCTCGTCCACACCGAGGTGCGCGAGGACGCGATCGAGCTCTTCGGCTTCGTCCACGCGCGCGAGCGGGCGCTGTTCCACCTGCTGCGCAAGGTGAAGGGGCTCGGGCCGCGGACGTGCATCAACGTGCTGTCGGGCATGCCGGCGACCGAGCTGGTGCGGGTGATCGCGTCCGGCGACGCCGCGCGCCTGCAGACGATCCCCGGCGTCGGCCGTCGCTTCGCGGAGCGCATGGTCGTCGAGTGCCGCGACGCCGCCGCGGCGCTGGCGGCCGAGGACGGACCGCCGCGTCTGCCGCTGTCGGCGGTGAGCGGCTCGCTCGAGGAAGCGGTGTCGGCGCTCGTGAATCTGGGCTACAAGCGCCCCGAGGCGGAGCGCGCGGTGCAACAGGTCGGACGTCCCGGCGCGCCGGTGGAAGAGGTGATCCGCGCCGCGCTGCAAGGCTTGGTCGGGTAGATGGCGCGCGAGATGGGCCTGATCACGCCCGACGCGAACGACGACGATCTCGTCGTCGAGACGCCGCTGCGGCCGCGCACGCTCGACGAGTACATCGGCCAGGAGAAGCTGCGCGAGAACCTGCGCGTGCAGATCGCCGCGGCGCGCGCGCGCGGCGACGTGCTCGATCACGTGCTGCTCTGCGGACCGCCCGGACTCGGCAAGACGTCGCTCGCGCACGTGATCGCGACCGAGCTCGGCGTCGGGCTGCGGACCACCGCGGGGCCCGTGCTCGAGCGTCCCGGCGATCTCGCCGCGCTGCTCACCAACCTGGAGCGCGGCCAGGTCTTCTTCATCGACGAGATCCACCGCCTCACGCACGTCGTCGAGGAGACGCTCTACCCGGCGATGGAGGACTTCCAGCTCGACCTGGTCGTCGGCCAGGGGCCCACGGCGCGGTCGATCAAGCTGCCGCTGAAGCCGTTCTGCCTCGTCGGCGCGACGACGCGCGCGGGCCTCCTCACCTCGGCCCTGCGCGACCGCTTCGGCGCGACGTTCCGCCTCGACTTCTACGCGACGGGCGAGCTCGAGCGCATCCTGCACCGCTCGGCGAAGATCCTCGACGTGCCGCTCGACGCCGACGGCGCCGCCGAGATCGCGCGCCGCGCGCGCGGCACGCCGCGCATCGCGAACCGGCTGCTGCGCCGCGTGCGCGACTTCGCCCAGGTGCGCGCCGCCGGGCACGTCACGCGGCAGGTCGCGCGCGACGCGCTGGTGCTGCTCGACGTCGACGAGGCGGGCTTCGACAAGATGGACCGCCTGCTGCTGCTCACCATCATCGACAAGTTCGCGGGCGGGCCCGTCGGGCTCGACACGCTCGCGGCGGCGATCGGCGAGGAGCGCGACACGATCGAGGACGTCTACGAGCCCTACCTGATCCAGGAGGGCTTCCTCGCGCGGACGCCGAAGGGGCGCGTCGCGACGGCGCTCGCCTACGCGCATTTCGACCGTCGGGCCGGCGAGCCGCCGCCGCACCCGAGCTCGGCGCAGGGCAAGCTGCTCTGACCCCCGGCCGCGTGGCCGCGGCGGCGACGCTCGCCGCCGCCGTCCTCGTCGCGTGGGACATCGGCGCGCGCAGCTTCTGGCTGGACGAGGCGTTCAGTGTCGAGGTCGCGGGCGGCACGTGGGCGCATCTCTGGGCCCGCGTCTCGACGCGCGAGGCCAACATGAGCCTGTACTACGTGCTGCTGCACGGCTGGCTCGTGCTCGGACGCGACGAGGCGACGGTGCGCGCACTGTCGGCGATCGCGGTGGTCGTCGCCGTGCCCCTCACGTACCGCGTCGGCCGTGCGCTCGTCGGCCCGTGGGCGGCGGCGGCGGGCGCCGTGCTGCTGGCGACGCATCCGTTCGTCGTGCGCTACGGGCAGGAGGCGCGCGCGTACGCGCTGGCGATGCTGCTCGTGGTGGCGGCGAGCCTGGCGCTCGTCCGCGGGCGCTGGATCGCCTGGGTCGCGACGACGGCGCTCGCGGCGTACGCGCATCTCCTGACGCTCGTCGTGGTCGCGGCGGAAGTGGTCGTCGGCCGCCGGCGCGTTCCCCCCGCGGCGGTCGCCGTCGCCGTGCTCCTCGTGGCGCCGATGCTCTGGTTCGTGACCGCGCGTGACGCGGGCCAGATCGACTGGCTCGGGCCGCCCGATGCGGGGCAGCTGGCGTGGGTGGCGTGGAAGCTCGGCGGCGACGCGGGCTGGAGCGGCGTCGGCGTCTACGTGGTGGCGATGCTCGTGGCGCTGCAGGGCCGCGGCGCCGGCGTGCGCGTCCTCGCCGCGTGGGCGGTGGTGCCGTTCGTCACGCTGGTCGTCGTCTCGTTCGTGAAGCCGCTCTTTCTCGACCGCTACCTGTTGCCGAGCGTGCCGGCGATCGTGCTGCTCGCGGCGGCGGGCATCGGCCGCGTGCCGGCGCCGTGGCGCACGGTCGCCGTGCTGGCGCTCGTCGTCTTCCAGGCGGTGGGTCTCGCGCGCGTGGCGCGTCAGCCGTCGATCGAGGACTGGCGCGGCGTCGCGGCGGCGATCCGCGCGGACGTGCGACCCGGCGACGCGGTCGCCTGCTGGGTCGACTTCGCGTGCGTCGCGCTCGACTACGAGTTCGCGCGGCCACCCGCGGACGCGCCGCCGATCGTCTGGCTGGTGCCGCCGCTCGACGATCCGGCCGCGCTGGCGGCGATCGTCGACGTGCACCCGCGGCTCTGGCTCGCGCTGAGCCATGTGCAGGTCGGCCAGTCCGATCGCACGGCGACGCTCGCGCGCATCGAGGCGATGCTGGCGCCGCATTACGCGCTCGCCGACACGCGCACGTTCGCGGGCGTCGTCGTGCGGCGCTACGACCACGCGCCCGAGCCGCACTAGCAGGCTGCGGAAAAACGCGCACGGCGGGCGTTCACACGCGCCGCGCGACGT
>CAYSOF010000019.1:0-129578 GCA_964432595.1 uncultured Binatia bacterium (SeqCode)
GCGGCGACTCGAAGTTCGCCTTCTGGCCGAAGAGGTGGACATCAGCGGCCGGCGGATTGATGAACGCGACCTTCATGCGGCTGCTCGTCGCGGCGCGTACACGGCGTCGGCCGGCCGGCTCCGCTCGACGTGCGGGTTGCCGTGCGCAAGCACCGGGAGCCACGCCGACGTGCGAGCCATGCCGTGGCCTACCAAGCGCCTTTTCTGCCCGTCAAACGAAATCTGCCACCAATGAGCGTCGCGGTGGTGACGGCCCGGATGCGGCGTTTCACGCGTCGTTTCTTGCTTGACCCCGCGCGTGCCGCCGCCGTAGACCGCATCATGCCTCTCCGCTGCATGCTCGGGGTGCTGTCGTTCGTCCTGGTCGGCCTCGCGGCCGCGTCCCCGGCCGCCGCGAGCTGGCTCATGTACAACGGCGACCCGACCGGGTCCCGATACAACCGGCGCGAGCGCCGGTTGACGCCCGCGACGGTCGGCGCGCTCCACGTGGCGTGGTCCGTCCCGACCGAGGGCGCGGTGACCGGCACGCCCGCGATCAAGGGCTCGCGTCTCTACGTCGGCGACCAGACGGGAGCGTTCCGCGCGTTGCGCGTGACCGACGGCCAGGAGCTCTGGTCGACGATGCTCGAGGGCGCCGTCACGGCCAGCGCGCTCGTCACGAATCGCAACATCGTGATCGGCGACCACGAGGGCTACATCTACGGGCTCGACCGGAGAACCGGCGCGATCGCGTGGCAGATCCGGCCGAATCTTCATCCGCTGGCGCGCATCTTCGGCTCGGCGACGCTCGTCGGCAGGTACGTCGCCATCGGCATCGCGTCGATCGAGTCGTTGGCGGCGGGAGACCCGGAGTATCCGTGCTGCACGGCGCGCGGTTCGGCGGTGCTGCTCGATCCGCGCGACGGCCGCGTCGTGTGGCAGACGTACGTGATCGACGACGCCGACTTCGCGCTCGGCGCATCGGGCGCGAGCATCTGGAGCACCCCGACGTACGACAAGAAGCTCGGCCTCGTCTTCGTGACCACGGGACAGAATTTCACGAACCCGGCGACCACGACGAGCGACGCGGTCATCGCACTCGACGCGAAGACGGGCGCCGTCCGCTGGCTGAACCAGCGCCTGCCGAACGACGTCTGGAACGTCCGCTACCCACAGGGGCCGGAGCATCCCGACCTCGACATGGGCGACTCCGCGCAGATCTATACGCTGTCGAACGGCCAGAAGGTCGTCGGCGCGGGGCAGAAGAGCGGCTTCTACCACGTCCTCGACGCGGCGACCGGCGCCGAGGTCGCGGTCGAGCAGATCGTGCCCGCGGACCCGAACGGCGGGCTCTTCGCCGATACGGCCGTCGCGAACGGCGTGATCTACGCGAACGGCACCGAGTGGCCGTCGTTCCCCGACACGCCGACGCGCGGATCGCTCGTCGCGTTCACGGGCGACGCGGCGAGCGAGCTCTGGCGCCACGAGATCCTGGGTGCCGCCGCGATGAGCGGCGTCGCGGTCGCGAACGGCGTCGTCTACTTCACCTCGACCGACGGCAACCTGAACGCGCTCGACGCCACCAACGGCGCGGCATTGGCGACGGTGCCGATCGGGGCGTACGCGAGCGGTCCGTCGGTCGCTCGCGGGATGGTGTTCGCGGGCGGAGGCGATCCGTACCCGTTCCTCTTCACGGGGACGCCGGCGCCGGGAACGATCGTCGCGTTGGTGCCGTAGCGACACGACGCGAGGGGAGTCGTGCCGGCGCTCGACAGCGAGACCATCCTCGCCAACGCCCGGGCACTCGGGCCGGCCATCGAAGACGCGGCGGACGCGATCGCGCGTGATCGCCGCCTCCCGGCGTCGCTCGTCGAGGCCATGCGCCGTGCGGGCATCTTCCGCATCGCCTTTCCGCGCGACTGGGGTGGTCCCGAGATGGACATGCTCCGGCAGTGCGAGCTGATGGACATCCTCGCCTACCACGACGCATCGGCCGCGTGGGTCGCGATGATCTGCTCGGACAGCGGCCACTACGCGATGCGGGTCGAGGAGTCCGTCGCGCGCGAGCTGTATCCGGACATCGACCTGCTGACGGCGGGCTGGCTCGCGCCGGTGGGACAGGCACGGCGCGTCGACGGCGGGTATCGCGTCAGCGGTCGATGGCAATTCGGCAGCGGCTGTCTTCACGCGGACCGCATGATCGGCGGGTGCATGCTGCTCGTGGACGGCGCACCCGTCGTCATCGACGGCATGCCCGAGTTGCGGACGGTCTGGTTGCCCATGGACACGGTGCAGATCCACGACGTCTGGTACACGCTCGGCCTCGCCGGCAGCGGCAGCAACGACTATTCGGTCGACGACGTCTTCGTCCCGGAGGGCCACGCGTTCCATCCGTTCCGCGTCGGGACGCGCCCCGAGCCGCTGTATCGCTATCACGGGTTCTTCTTCGCGAACCTCCCGGCCGTCGCGCTGGGATGCGCCCGTCGTATGGTCGACGACCTCCGCGCGCTCGCGAGCCGGAAGATGACGATGCCCGCGATGGTGCTGATGAAGGACGAGTACCGCGTGCAGGTGGCGCTCGCGGACGCGACCGCGCAACTCGGTGCGGCGCGCGCCTACCAGAACGAGCGACTCGGCGTCTTGTGGGACACGCTCGTGCGCGGCGACGCACCCAGCCTCGAGCAGCGCGCCGGTGTCGGCTTGATGTCCGTGCACGCGATCCAGACGGCGCTGCGTGTCGCCGAGATCGTGTGCGAGGCCGCCGGCACCAGCGCGGTCTACGCGTCCGGCCCCTTCGAGCGCCGGCGTCGCGACCTGACGACCATCTCGGCGCATCTCGTCGGCCAACGTCGCGCGCTCCAGACGGCGGGACAGCTGCTCTTCGGCGACGACGTGCCGACGTTCGTGTAGCCCGTACGATTCGGGGTTGTCGAAGCGACGGAATCCGGCAGGCTCGGAGGTGGCCGGCCCTCGGGACGGCAAGGAGGCGGCGACTGGACATCCGGGCGACCTTGGCGCTCCTCTCGTTGGTTGCGGCGTCGTGCAGCATTCCCGTCGGCAGTGCCGGTGACCTGCGGCTCGTGCCGTCGGTCCGTCGCGACGATCTCGCCAACACCGGCTTCTCCGCGGGCGGGAGCATCATGGGCGTGAATCTCGGCTTTGCGGCCGGCTCGCGCTGTCTCGGCCTGGTCTCGGGCATCGACGGCGATGCGCGCTGCATCGGCGTCGGCGTGCAGAAAGACGAGGCGAAGGTCCGGGACGAGCCGGCAGCTCCGGCGTCGGGAGGCCGCGAGCAGCTCGCGGCCGCGCCGCCGATCGACCAGCGTCAGAAGGAACGCGGGGCCTCCGCCGGAGCGAGTCTCCTCGGCTACGGCGTGGGTGTCTCGATGAGCGGGCGGTGCGTCGGGGCGACGACGGAGGTCGACGGCGAAGGCCGTTGTCTCGGCGTCGGGCTTCGCCCCAGCGACGACCAGGCAAAGGCCGCCGCCACGAAGCGCGTACGCGCGCCGGCGCGCTGAGGTTTCTCTACCGACCGGTCGCCCGACCCGGCCTCCTTCACCGGCACGTCCGACTGACCGCATCCGCCCGGCACCGCAGGTCCGCCGGGTGCGCGCCAGCACGCGACACACCAGTCTAGCGTCCTACTTCGCGTTCTGCTACGCGAGCACGATGCGCAACTTCATCGTCACGGCGCGGCGCGGGCGCCCGGGCAGCATCGTCGGCCGCGGTCTGCCCCTCGCGCTGCTGATCGCCGCTCTCGGATGCTCGCAGGTCACATACGTCAACACCACGCCGGCCGGCGCCAAGGTGTTCGTGAACGGCAACCTGATCGGCGTCTCCCCTGCCCGGATGGCGTTCGAGGACGGCCCTGGCAAGGAGCTCCCGCGTCTCCTGCACGCACGCTTCGAACGCGCGGGCTACGAGCCGCTCGAGGTCGACCTGCCCACCCGCGTCAGCGGCGGACGGATCGCGGCGGGAGTCTTCACGCTCGGGTTGGCGTTCGCCTTCCAGGGGACCCGCGTCGTCGACCGCAGCTACACCTACGCGCTGTATCCGATCGGAACCAACGAGGGAGCGATCAGCGACGACTGGGTGCGTGACCTGCGGAAGCTCGACCGGCTGCGGCAGGACGGTCTGCTCACGGAGACGGAGTACCAACGTCGCCGGTCGATCCTGGTGCGCGACACGCCCCAGGGCACCGGCGAGATGAACACACACTGAGGGATCATGATGGGTCGGATCGCCATCGGAACGGTCATGACGACATCGGGTCGCGGTCGCGGATACCGCACCATGCGACGGATGAGGTCCGCCGCAACCGTCGCCACGTTGATCGCCGCAACGACGGGCTGTGCGATGCGCGTGCAGGGCATCGTCACGAACGCCGAAACCAACGGGCCCATCGCCGGCGCCGCGGTCATCGCGGCAGACAAGCGCAACCGTGTCGCGATGACGAATCAGGCGGGCGTGTACTCGCTGAAGACGGACGCCAATACGCCCTCGATCAGCGTGAGCGCCGTCGGGTACAAGACCGCGACCGTCGCGATTCCCGGCGGCGATCGAACGCAGAACGTCCCCGTGACGCTGACGCCGATCGAATCCGCGCGGAGTCAGCCTGCGATCACCGTCCTGCCGGTCGCACCGGTCATCCAGCGAGACACGACCAGCGCGTTGGAGGAGGTCGACAACCTCTATCATCGCGGGATGATCTCGGCGGAGGAGTACCGGCAGATGCGGGCTCGCGTCATCGAGGGCCGCTAGCCTCACGGACGAGCACACGACCTTCGTCGGCGCGGACCAGTGAGCGCGCCCGTCGCACCTCGAACCGCTCGTGCTGGACACTCCAGCGGGCTCCCCACAAGATTCGATCGGGAAGCTCGCGGATGCGGGTGGTGGGGAGGTGTGATGAGGAGAGGGCTGCTCCTGGCGTTCCTGTGCGTGCTCGCGGCTGCCGGCACTGCCGCGGCCGGACGCCGGGCATACGACACCGCCTACGAATTCACCGTCCGGTACTACCCGCGGTGGTTCACCTGGACCCAGCTCGCGCTGGTCCAGTCGACGAATCGGCTCGGCGGGCCGATCGGCATGGGGCCCGACTACCGGATCGTCGTCGCGATCAACGACGACACGATCTACGTCTCGGGGTTTCTCGACCTCTCGGCGGAGCCGCAGATCCTGACGCTGCCGGCGTACCCGCACGCCTACTCGATCCTCCAGCTCGACGTATTCGGGAACGTTCTCGAGACCGGCCTCGCCGCGACACCGAACGGGGAGAGCTACGCGCTGGCCGGACCCGGCTACGACGGCGCCGTTCCGGATGGGCTCGTCCGCGTGGACATGCCGGTGGACTCGTCGATCCTGATCCTCCGCATCGACAAATACACGTCCGCGGGCGTTCACGTGCTCGCGCCCGCCGAGCTGTTCCGCGAGTCGATCCAGCTGCAGGGGCTCGCCGATTTCCAGACCGATTCGACGGGCGGACACCCGTTCTTGCTGCCACTGTCGTACTTCAGCCCGCCCGTGAAGCGCATGGCCGACGAGACGATCGAGGTGTCACCCGTGCGTTTCCTCGAGACGCTGCAGGAGGCCATGGAGTCGCCCACGACGCGGCCCCTCGGCCGCTCGGACCGGACGCTCATCCGCCGCTTCGGCCGGCTCCTCGAGAAGGCCAACAAGCAGGCGCGCAGCGGCAGCAGCGTTCGGCTGGGCGAGATCGTCGACGGCGCGCGCGACGCGCATGCGGCGATCATCGACCGGTGGCACTCGAACACCGGCAGCACCAACTGGATCCACTTCCACAACATCGGCCATTGGGGAAAGAGCTACCTCGATCGCGCGGCGCTGACCGAGTACATCCAGTACGGGAACGATCGCGACGCGGCCTACTACGCGCACGCGTTCGTCGACGGCAACGGGATTCCACTCGACGGGTCGATGTACTCGTACACGGTGAAGTTCAGCGCCGAGAAGCTCCCCCAGGCGAAGCGGTTCTGGTCGGTGACCGCGTACACGCCGGTCGACGTCGAGCTGGTGCCGAACGCCGCGGACAAGTACGTCGTCGCGTCGTACACGCCGGGGCTCGTGACCGCCCCAGACGGCTCCGTGACGATCCACGTCCAGCCGGATCAGCCGACGCTCACGCCGACGGCGAACTGGCTGCCCGTGCCCGCGGGGCCGTTCAACCTGATGCTGCGGGTGTACGGACCGGAGGGCACGGCCGCCGACGGAACGTACGTGCCACCGGCCATCCAGGCGCACGACGCGCGGTTCTGAGCTGGGAGGGACGAATTTCGACTTGAGCGCGGCGCCCCCCACGGGTTATCCCCATCTCACGGGCCGGTGGCGCACGGCCGTGAGCCTGGAGCCGCGAGGATGGCGCGCAGCCGACAGTCGAGGATTCGAGACAGCGAGCTGTCGACCCTGATCGACCTCGTCTATCGAGCGGCGATCGAGCCGGAGGAGTGGCCGGCATTCCTCGGCGCCATGACGAAGGCGACGGGCAGCGAGCTGACGTGTCTCCTCTTGCTGGACGCCAGCGACGGGGCCGGGGAGGCGCTCTGGCAGTACGGCGTTCCTGCCGACGCCCAGCGCGAGTACTCGCGTTGGGTCCCGTTGAACCCGTATGCACGGACACAGGCGTCGGTGATGCGCTCGGGGGCCCTGGTCCGCGGCGACATGCTGGTTTCTCGGGCCGAGCTGCTGTCGTCCGAGTTCTACAACGACTACCTGCGCCGGTTCGCGAAGGTCGCAGACTCGATGGGGCTATGCCTGCTGCACGACGGAACCCGGTTGGCGTACTTGGCCTCCCACCGCGGCGTCACCAAGCCGGACTACGGTCCGTGGGAGATGGAGATTCACGCGGCCCTGCTCCGCCACCTCCAGCGCGCGACCGCCATCCAGCGCCGCCTCGGCACCCTCGAGCTCTGCCGCTCCGTCAGCGACCACGCGCTCGACCGTCTTCCGGCGGCCGTCTTCTTTCTCGCCCGCGACGGCACCGTGCTGTTCCACAACGCCGAGGCGCGTCGACTCCTCGCGACGGGCGACCTCTCCCTGACGCGCGAGGGCCGGCTCGTCGGCCGATCGACCGGGCAGCCCTTGGCGCGCGCAGTGGCCGACGCATGTCGGACGGGCGACGGTGACGGTCTCGGCGCAGGCGAGACGTTCCACCTCCCGCGCGCGGAGGGCAAGCCCTACGGCGTCGTCGTCTCGCCGTTGCGCAGTCCGTGCATGCCGCTGCTACCCTCACCCCCCGCCGCGGTGGTGCTGGTCACCGACCCGGACCGGCCGCTCGTAGCGACCAGGGTGCTCCAACGCCTCTACGGGCTCACTGCCGCCGAAGCGCGGCTGGCGTGCATCGTCGCCTCGGGGCAAACACTCGACGATGCGGCGGACGCCTTGGGCATCACACTGAATACGGCGCGTTGGACGCTCAAGAACGTGTTCGCGAAGACGGACACCAGCCGACAGGCGGAGCTCGTCCGCCTGCTCCTCACTGGTCCTGCCGCGATGCAGCCGAGCGAGTAGCGCCGACGCGTCACGATCGATTCAGGCGCTCGAGGATCACGTCGGGACGGATGACGGCATCGGTCGGCGGCATCGGCACGCGTACGACCTCGGTGTACGATCCCTTCGGACTCGAGTACCGGTAGCTGAACTCGAGCAGCCGCGGCGAGCCCGCGATCAGCTCGACGCCGAGAAATCGCGGGATCGAGCGGTCGTGCGCCCAGAGCTCACCCGCGTGATAGAGGCCGCGATCGGCGATGCAAATGACCGCCTCGCTCGCCGCCAGCCGTCGCATGCGCGCGCCCTGCAGGAAGCGGATGCCGGCACCCACCAGGCCGAAGACCACCGTGGCGCCGGCGACCAGCGAGACGACCGGCACCACGTAGCCGGACACGTCGTGGCCCCGAGCCCACTCGCTGCCGACGACGAGGGCGGCGAACGCCACCGCGATGCCGAAGCCGGCGAGCGTCGCGATGCGAAACACGTTGGGCGACGCCTGCTGCTCGCGCGCGAGATGCTGGAGCCACACGTCGCGCGGCACGATCCAGGATGCGATGTAGTCGCCGCTCGACATCGCATCGAGGAGGGCGCGATCCTGGCGCGCCGACAGCCAACGTGCCGCCGCAAGGCTCAACGCTGCGATGCCGGACACGAGACAGACGCCCGCCACCGCCGGTCCCGGGCCGCGTCCAAGAAACCTGGCGGCAGCGACGCCGGCGGCGACGAGCGCCACCCCGAGCGACGCACTCCGCCACGCGCGATCGTCGCCGGAGAGTCGGAGCCGCGTGGGCAGCGGCTCGGCGAGGCTCACGTGCGGTCCACCATCGGGGATCGATCTTCGCCCGGCGGCGGCGACACGTACAAACGGGCGCGACGCTCAGGGAGCGACGAGCGCTTTCCCCTTGCGACGCAGGGGCGCCGCGCCACGCGCACAGTGATCGCCGACGCGCACGGTCATCAGGAGCTGATCGCCGTCCAGGGCGGACAAGTCGAGCGACTTGCCGGCCAGCGTGAGGGCGACGCCCTTCTTCCCGCTCGCGAGCGCACCCTTCGTGAGCCCCGTGCCGGCCTGCTTGAACGCGAAGCGCTTGCCCTTCCGTTTCCACGGCGTGAGCGTCGTGCACACCACCGCGCCGTCGGCGTCGGCCAGCTGGATCGTCACCGGCGCCGTCGTCGGGTCGGCGGTGGTGAAGGCGGCGCCCGGCGCGCTCTTGAGCTTCAGCTTCGCGACGCCGAGATCGCCTTTCTTGCCGCTGACCCGCCCCTTCACGATGCGCAGCGCCTCGGACGTCGGGCAGCACGCGTCGTCGGCGTCGTCGGTGAGGCCGTCGGCGTCGTCGTCGACGCAGTTGCCGCACACCTCGGCGCCGCCGGGCAGCGTCGTGGTCGTTGCGCCGGGCACCGTGGAGCTGGTGGTCGACGAGGAGACCACGGTGGTCGACGTCGAGCCGGGCGGCAGCGTGCTGGACGTCGTCGTGACCGACGTGGTCGTCGTCGACGAGCTGGTCGTGGTCGGCGCGGCGCTGCACACCGGTTCGGGGGGAAGTCCCGACGGGCCGACGGCGTAGATGTCGCGCCCGCCGTTCAGATCGCCGGGCAGCAGCGCTTCGTCGGACGCGAAGAAGACGATCTCGCCGTCGGCCGACACGCCGGCGAGGAACGGCGTCAGGTTGAGCGCGCCGGGCGTGCGCAGGACGACGTTCGCGCCGCTCCGCTCGTAGATGTCGGCGCCCTCGTCGGTGTCGGCGGCGTCGAGCGCCTCGCCGGTACGGAAGAAGATGCGCGTCGCGTCCGCCGCCGCGGCGCGAAAGACGGCGGGCAGCTCGGCCGTGCCCGGCGTGAGCAGGACGAGCGTACCGGCGTCGTTCGCGTAGAGGTCGGTCGCCGCATCGACGTCGCCCGGGAGCAGCGCCTCCGCGGTCTCGAACACGATGCGGGTCGCGTCGGCGGATGCCGCGCGCAACGTGACGGGGACGCCGTCCGTGCCGCCCGACAGCAGCGTCACGACGCCGTTCTCGACGCGGTAGAGGTCGGCGACGAGGTCGGTGTCGGCGGGCACGCGCTGAGCGGCCGACGTGAAAACGACGCGCGCCCCGTCCGCCGAGACCGCGGCGAACGTGGCTTCCCCGAAGTTCGTGAGGCCGCTCGCGGTGCGCGCGTACAGCTCGATCTCGCCGCCCGCGCCGGGCGGCGGCGGCACGATCCGCTTGTCGCTGTGGAAGTAGACACGCGTGCCGTCGGCGGACACGCCGGCGAAGAACGTGGTGAAGAACCCGCCCCCTCCGGGCGCCGAGACGAGGGTCAGCCCGCCTGCCGAGCGCTCGTAGACGTCGGCGAAGATGTCGGTGTCCTCGGGCAGGAGGCTCGCACTGGTGGTGAACCACACCCGGCTGCCGTCGGCGTTTGCGCCGCCGAAGAATGCGAACGTGCCGTTGGGACTCGGCCCGGACACGAGGGTCAGTCCCGCGCCGTGCCGGTCGTAGACGTCGGACGAGCCGTTCGTGTCCTCCGGCAGCAGCGCGACGGACGTGGAGAGGTAGACGTGCGCACCGTCCGGGGTCGCGCCCGCGAAGAACACGTCGCCGCCCGTTCCGCCGCCCGAGACGAGGCGTAGCGCGCCGTCCTCGTTCTCGTAGACGTCGCTCGACGCGTCGCCGTCGCCCGTCCCGGGCAACGCCTCCGTCGTCTCGAACCAGACGCGGCTGCCGTCGGCGCTCATGCCGGCGAACGTGACCCCGACGTTGGCGCTCCCGCCGGAGAGCAGGAGCAGTCCCTCGGGCGTCTGCGCGTAGAGATCGAGCGCCGTGTCGACGTCGGTGGGCACGAGCGCCGCCGTCGTGGTGAACACCACGCGCGTGCCATCGGCGGACGCGGCGCCGAACGTGACGGCCGTGCTGCCGCACGTGACGCGCGACAGCCCGTCGGTATCGATCGGACCGGCCATTCCGCCGGGATTCGTGCTCTCGCAGTCGGCGTTCACCGTGTCGCCCTGGTCGGTACGCGCGACGTCGATGCCGGAGCCGCAATTGATCGTGTCGTCGGCGCGCTCGTTGCGGCTGTCGACGGTGTCGGCGCCGGCGCCACCGTGCACCGTGTGGAGGCCGCCGGAGAGCACGAAGGTGTCGTCGTCGTCGCCGCCGTCCATCGTGTCGGCGAAGAGCTCGGCGGTGAAGACGTCGTTGCCGGGACCGCCGCGCGCCGTGGCGCCGCCGCCGAGGACGAAGCGGTCGTTGCCACCCTCGCCCTCGAGGGTGGTGCCGACGCTGCCGTACAGCGTGTCGTCGCCGTCGCCGCCCCAGACCGTCGAGGTCTGCTTCGCGACGAGCGCGTCGGCGAACGGCGAGCCGACGACGCGCGACACGCTCGACACGTCGTCGGTGCCCTCGCCGAGCGCGATCCCGGTGACGAGGTTCACGTCGACGGGGCCCGGCGCCGTGGCATAGGTGACCGTGCCGCCACTGAACGTGTCGTCGCCGGGTCCGCCGACGACGAGCGCGGTGAGCGTGCCGACGAACAGCCTGTTGTCGGCGTCGTTGCCGGTGACGCGATCGGTCTGACCACCGGTGAACACGGTCTCGAGGTTGGCGGCCTGGCCGGCGCCGCCCGTCTCGATGGTCCAGATCGGGGGCGCGACGCCTGCCGCGACGCGAGCGACGAGATCGTTCCGCAGGTCGACGGTGAGCAGCGTCCCGACGACGCAGCTCGCATTCGTCATCCGCAGGCTGTCGTCGCCTTCGTCGGCAAGCTCGACGACCGTCTTCGTCTCGACGCCGGGCCCGGTATGGCACGCGAAGATGTACTGGTCGTCGCCCGGTCCGCCGGCGTAGCGGTCGTTGCCGCAGTCGACGAGGGGAAGGCCTCCGCGCAGGAAGCCCACGCGCTCGCTGAACTCGTCGTTGCCGAGGCCGCCGGCATAGTCGTCGTCGCCGGCGCAGTCGGTGAAGCGGTTGTCCTTGTCGTTGCCGACGCCGGTGTCGTCGCCGTCGCTCCCGAAGACGTGCGAGAACGAGGCCGCGGTGGCGACATCGGCCATGATGACGACGTCGTCGCCGGGCGTGTGGGCCAGGACGCCGCCGCCGAGCCCGCCGCTCAGATCGAACGTGATCGGTGTCGCCGGCGACAGGTCGTCGAACACGAGGGCGTTGTCGCCCTCGGTATCCACGATGGTGTACGTGCCGGGCTGGCCCGCGAAGCGGTAGAAGTCGCGATCGCTGCCGCCCACGAGGACGTCGGTGCCGCCGCGGCCCTCGAAGCTCGTGCCGACGCCGCTCACGCCCTGGAGCACGTCGTTGCCGGAGCCGCCGAGGAGGGAACGCGGACGCCCCGTGCTCGCCGGGTCGCGGACGATCGTCCGGTTCGCATGGCGGGCGATGGCGTCCGGATTCCCGTCGAGGCCGCCGTCGAGTTGTGCTGTCACAGACACCGGCACCTGGAAGTCGAGCGTGCTCGGCGCCACGGTCAGGGTCAGCGTGTCGACCTCCGGGCTCGCCGTGGGACCGAACTCGAGCACCGTGGCGCCCAAACCCGGTGCGATCGTGTCGCTACCGGCGCCGCCGTCGATCAACTCCGCCACGTTCTGATCGTTGCTCCCGGCGATGGTGTCGTCGCCGCCACCCGCGTCGATCCCGACGCCGACACCGGGGGTCGGGCCACCGCCGATCACCAGCCCCCCGCCCTCGAGCAGGATGTTGGTGAAGCCCTGGGCGCGCGTGACGGCGGACGCGTCGATCGTGTTGGCGAAGGCGCCGAGCGCCGTGATCCTCACGGCCTTGATGGTCGTGCACGCCGTCGCCGGAACCGGCGCCGCGCCGTTCACACGGGTCTGGCCGCCGACGCACGTCACCACGACGGCATCGGCGGCGTCGACGTCGATGTCGAGCACACCACTGGACACGACGGCCGTCACCGCCGCGGCGGCCACCGACGGCAGCGCCAGCAGTGCGCACGCAAAGAAGGTACGGAGGCAGAGACGGTGGGCAGCGGTCATCGTCGACGCGTGGGGCGCTCGGGAACGCTACGCAGAGATAGCACTTTGCGTCAATGATTTTTCGTCGACTGGAGGCGCGCGCCATGCGCGTGCGCACATCGCGTGCAACGCGCTTCGCGCTCGGGTCGTCCGTTTCCACGTGCTGCGTCTGGGGAATGGCCGCGCTTCGCGGCCGCACCGCGCGCCGGCTGGCGATCTGCCCTACGCTACTATCCAACTCGCTTGCCATCGAGTCTTGACTGCGGCTCGCTAGCTGAACTATTGCCTGCCCGCCGCAACAAGGGGGCTTCTGATGGCAGTAGCCGGGTTCGGGACGTGGACGTCAGCACTATTGGCGGTGGGAAGTGTCGTCGCACTCGGCGGCTGCGGCGGTATTGCCGTCGACCCGGACACCACGCTCGCGCGCGCCGCCAGCGCGATTCCGTGGCTCGATCCGATCATGGAGTTACCGGCCGGCACGGCCGTTCCAGCGCTCGTGCGTCCACACGCATGGCTGCGGGATGATCTCAGCAAGCAGTTGACCTGCCCGGCCCAGGTCGCCGAGGCCGTGGCACCGCACGGCTTCGGCGTCGGGACGCCAGGCGGCAACGTCACGATGGCCAGGTTCCTCCATATCTCGGACGCCCAGCTGCGTGATGAACGCCTCCATGACGAGCAGAAGGCCGCCGCGCGACTCAAGGACCTCGACAAGTGGGTCAGCGTCACCGTCCGCAACTCGAACGTCGAGTATCTCGACACCCTGACACTGGCAGCCTTTCTGTTCGGATTCGCGAAGGACGACGCCTGCATCGCGCGGCCCGACGAGCCGGGAGCCTTCGTGATCCACACCGGCGACCTGCTGGATATCTCCGTGATGACCGAGCTGCTCGAGGGACTCGAGGTGTTCGCCTACACGCAGCGCGGCCTGCACTGTCCCGTATACTCCGTCGCGGGAAACCACGACGGAACGACGTTCGGGAATCTGCCGGACAGCGCCACGGACACGCGCGGTCTCGGGATCAACCGCAGTGAATTCGTCATGGGCCACTTGCTCACCGATGCCGGCGGGTTTGGGTTCGCCGACAACGAGCTGGTGCAGCTGGCGAGCGTCACGGACAAGGACACCCGGCGCCGGGAGCTCGGCAGCGCGGCGCAGTGCCTCTCGACGCGGGCCTGGCCGGACTGCCTCGCGGACCAGCTCGAGAAAATCGACGAGAATCGCACGGAATGGCGAGCACGGCGGCACGGCAGAGCATCGCCAGAGCCGGAGCCAATGGACATCATCCCCGCAGACTTCAGTGAGGCCGTCGACGTGAGCGGGTGGGCCGACACGTACGGCGATCAGCTCGGATACTACGCGTTCGACGTCCCCGGCGCGCCGTCGGTCGGGACGATCGAAGGCGTACGGATGATCGTCCTCGACACGCGCAGCAGGAACGCGGCGACCGGTGATCTCAGCCCGGTGCAGCTGGGGTGGTTGTACGAAGAGCTCGCTCGCGCCCATGCGGCTCGCCGGGTTGCGGTGGTGATGGGCCATCACAAGCCGAAGGACATGCCTCGCACGGCACGCCGCGCGCTCGAATCCATGCTCACCGGCTTCGGCAACGTCGTGGGATATTTCTACGGCCACAGCCATTGGAACACGTTCGACCGACTCGGAGGCCCCGACGGGCCGCTCCTGGTGCAGACCGGATCGATCGCGGACTTTCCACAGGTGGCGCGCGACGTCCGCATCAGTGCGCAGCCCGGCGGACAGCCGTCGCGGACCATCGTCACCGTCGCGTGGTCGTTCTGGCGCCCCGAGGCGCAACGATGGCAACCGCAGGCGTCGGAGACGGTGAACGAGCGCGCCCGCCTGCTGCACGCGCTGCTGGAGGCGAGCCTGTCGGACTCGCGCAAGGAGCAGGAGGACAGCCGATGGCTCATCGAACGGTGGTGGTGCGACGAAGGGTCGCCGTGCGCGCCGGTGCTCGGCAAACCGAAAAAGTGGATCAAACGGAATCTCCTCCCGGGCCATGCGCAGCGGGTCGTCGACTTCACCATTTCGGTCCCGTCGCCACGTGACGTCTTCGCGTCGTCGTGGACAGGCATTCAGACCCGCCGCGACAGGCTGCGGCGGATGGGACGATTGTCCGAAGCCTCGGGTGTCGTCGCGGCCGGGCACGTCGCGATCATCGCCGGCGACGAGACCAAGGACCGGCTCTGGACCTACGATCTCGTCACTGGCCAAACAGGGGCCGCGATTCTGCCCGGCGCGACGGAGGTCGAAGACCTCGAAGCGCTGACGCGCTGGGACGAGGACACCGTGCTCGGCAGCTGCTCCGCCAGCCCCACGAAAAAGGGCAAGGAACGTGCGGCCCGCGGATGCCTCCTCGCTGCGCGCGGCATCGGCGCGGATATCGACGTGCGGACGCGCAACGACTGGGGACCAGCGCTGGCACGCCATCTCCAGCAGACCATCGGCGCGCGCGAGCAGTTCGGAGACGGGATGGCCGGCGTCGTCAACGTCGAAGGCATCGCGCGCCATGGGCGGAGACTGCTGATCGGCCTGCGCTCGCCCACCGTCGCGGGTGGAGGCGCCGTCGTCGTGCCGCTGAAGGAGCCGACGGATTTTCTCATGGGCTCCGCGCCACCACGCTTCGAGGCGCCGCTCGTCGTGCCCGCGTTGCCTGACGAGGGCATCCGCGACCTCGCGCCCGACGGAAAGGACCTGCTCGTGCTTCTCGGACCGAGCGGCGAGGGGAACGGCCGGTTCCGCATCGTCCGGTGGAGTCCCGATTCCGGCCGTGCGGTGGAGATGACGGTGCCCGGCTTCGACGAGCTGACACGGCCCGAAGGCCTCGCGCTGATACACGACGACCGGTTGCTCGTCGTCCAGGACCTCGAGTCCGGCGAGGCCGGGGAGACGGTCGTGATGCTCGCGATGCCCGATCGATAGGAACGCGACTCGTTGGTCGTGTCTCAGTTTGATTTGCCCGGGAGCAGCAGTTCAAAAATAAGCGCCAAGCCGACCGCCCCGATAAAGGCGATAGCGACCGCAGCGAGTGCGAGCACTCGGCCGCGCCCCGATGCGCGGATCCACCGGTAAAGCTCCGTCAGTCCCTTCAAATGGATGAACCAGACGTAGAGCGCGACCAAGACCGCTGCGATGGCGAGGTACGCGAACGCTAGAGGAGTCACGCGTTCCTCCGCTCGGATTTCGGCTTGCGCCCCGGCTTCTTGCGGGGCTGCGCATCGTCCCATGCGTCGATCAGCGCCACGAGATCGGACATCGACCACAGCGTGTCTACGACGTTCGCCTTCAGCGCGGGCGTCATCTTCAGCGTCTTGTGCATCTTCACGAAATTGTACCAGACCGTGTAGAGCGCGATCATGTGGACGTGGTTCTCCAGCTTCTTGGAGAACGCATTGGTGAGCCGCGTAAACCGGCGGTTCGCCATCCGCAGCGTCAAGTTGCTGCGCTCGATGTAGCTCGTCGAGACGAACTCCTCCTTCGGGTTGCCGATCACGCGGTGCTTCTCGATGCCGAGGCACGCGGCCGGCGAGTAGCGGCGCTGGTCCTCGCGCGGGTCGGGCCCGTAGAGCTTCACCAGCGTCGCGTAGTCGACCTCGTGGTGAAACACGTCCGGGACGACCGCGAGGTACGCCGCGTGGCCGTCCGTCGTGAGCTGCACGCGATTGGCGAGCCGATCGCGGACATCCTCCATGAACGTCCACGCGTAGCCCGCGTCGCGACCGCCGACGAGCCACGAGAGGATGAGCTTGGAGTCGGCGTCGATCGCCGTCCACGTCCAGACGTCGCCGACGCCGTCGGGACGCTCCGCCTTCATCGCCTTGGCGGTCTTCTCCTTCATGCCGCAGAACGACCAGATTTCGTCGCACTGCACGCGCTGCGACTTCACGTTGCGGACGGTGCGGTCGTGGAACTCGCCGCACGCCTGGCCGGCCACGATCAGGTAGCGCGTCACCGTGTTGATGGAGACGTCCACCACCCGCGAGATCGACCGCATCGACGAGCCCTCGCACAGCATCGCAAGGATTTGCTCGCGCTTCGCAGCCGGCAGCTTGTTCATGCCGGTATTCATATGAACCCCATGCTTGAGTGTCAAGCATAATGTGCAGATTATTGCGGCTCCTGCCTTCGCACCTCCGTCAGCCACCAGCGCAGCCACTCTGGAAGTAGACCTCTAGCCTCCCGATCCATGGGCCTCTCCGATCTGCCGTCATGGCAGTTGACCGGGGGCCCTGTGCGGCGTACGTTCGGGGTTCTGACGACCTGAAGTACTGCCCGCGAGGGCACCCGGGGGCCCCGAAAGGGGCCCTCGTCGTTTCAGGTCACGGCAGTCTCCGCGACGCGCTCCAAAAGAGCCTCGGCGTCGCCGATGTCCCAGCCCAGCGCCTCCGCGATCCGCGTTAGCTGCGTCGGGTACGGCACCAAGCGTGACGCCTCAATGCGAGAGATCGCGGACTGGTCCAGGCGCGCGCGCCGTGCGAGTTCCGCCTTGCTCCAGTGCCGCCGCTCGCGCTCGATCGATAATCGCAGCATCACTCCTCCGCCATGGGCGTGGTCGCGCCCTTGATCCAGATCGGATTCTCGTGCTCTAACGGACGTCCGGATGCCTGTCAATCGATTGGCACTCACCAAACATGAGGGGTAAGTGACTGATGTCTCACGACCTACACAGTCGCACGGCTTCCAGAACTCGCCAGGACGTCAAAGCCCACGATCACATTGGGAAATGGTGGCGGTTCGATCGCTACGAGATCAGCGAGGGGTACATCCGGCCCACCGCTGACGCACGGCTAGAGAGCTATGATCCGTGGAGCCTCTATCGCACGAGCTTCGGTCAGCGCGGAGGTCGTGCGCCATACGAAAGCCTTGCCCGCTTGAGCCGACAGCTCGGCGACGCTCGGCAGACGCCGACGCGCGCCATGCATAACGACGCGCAGGGCAGAACCTACTTCGTTCGGGTGGCCGAGGATCACGATCAGCACATCGCCGACTGGTGTAGCCAGTACGGACTCCTTGGTCTCCTGCCCGCGCGCGCGCGAATCGTCGCCCTGGCTCCCCGCTGGTACCTCGACGAGACCCTTCCGCCTGTCGACCCACACATCGTGCGGCGCCCGGACATGACGGAGGAGGAGCTAGCCACGTCGGTCAGCTTCACTCGTCAGGATCGCCTGGTGCCGAGACAGCTCATCTATCGGCGCTCGGCGACCGGATGGCTGACGTACTCGATAAAGTCCTACCAGGAACGAGACGAGGCTGTGATTGAGGGCGGCCTCGTCAAGAAGGCTTATCTACCCGACAATTGGCCAGCTCCGTATGCGATCCTTGAAGCGCCATTCGGTGTCGTCGGAAACGTTCATAAGGAGCTGCGCCCGTGGCCACTAAGCGAAGAATGGGCCGGGTATTTTCCTAGCGTCCAGTGGGGTGAAACCGAGACGTATCCTTATCCCGCCCCGCTCTCCGATGCGTTTTGGCGTCTTTACGGCGAAACCGTTACAGATTTCTACCACGCCGCTCGGCTATTCCGTCAGGTACTTGAGAATTTGGCCGGGACGGATGTCGCGTCAGAAGTTCCGCGTGAGACTCGAGTCGCAAGATGCCGGCGGTACTTGGCGGAAATGGTCGCCGGGGCGCAACCAACTCTAGCCCAAACGGAAAGCGGGCGATTGCAGCAGGTCTTTTCCGAGCCGAGCCTGCTTTCAACGTTAGGGATGATGTTGCTGCTCGACTTGGACCGTTACGACCGCGTGAGAACCTGCGATCTATGCACTTGGCCCTTCGTCGCGCACACCTCGCGAGATCGGTTCTGTGAGGAAAAGTGCCGACGGACCTGGCAGCAGGGTGACCGGCGAGCACGTCAGGTAACGACGCTGGCCGAGGCACTCATGCGGGAGTCGCCGACTACGTTGGCCGATCGGGCCGGCGCGGCGGCGCGTTCTCTCCTGCGGCACTCGGGAAGCCTGGAGAGATTGCGCCGCGACGCTGCGAATGCAGACGTCGCCGAGCTGCTGCCCCTAGCGCAGCGCCACGTCCCCGGTCTTACGGTCGAGCAGCTACGGCGCGCGGCAGAGCCACCGCCCTAGGATCACGGCTTGCCCCACCGGGCCTTCGCCGCCTTCTTGGCGATGGCCTTCCGCTTGGTCGCGCTGAGCTTTTCGGCTCGCGCTTTGCCGCCCTTCAGCCCGCCGCGCCGCATGTGCTCCTTCGCGGGGTCGGGCGTCGCCTTCGTGTCCTCTACCTCACCGGTCGCGATCCGCATGATGTGGACCGCGTTCCCGATCACGTCGGTGGGTCGGCGCTCGCCCTTCGGGCCCTTCGGCATGGGTCGGACGATAGCACGCGCGCGTCGGCGGGAAACGCGGATCACTCAGCGGCCGGAATCAAACTGAGACACGACCGACTCGTTGTCCCGCTTGACGGCTCAACGTGTACCATCCTAGTAGCCTGGGTATGCGACGTGGTGAACTTGGCGAGAGCCTGAACCTCCGAGTCGAACTCATTGCAGACGGGCGACCCAACCGTTCGGGCGTATCGATCTCCCCGACGAAAGTGACGATCCACAACACTTCGAACACTGGCGTGGGCGCGAACGCCGCGGCGCATTCGAAATGGGTGCGGAACACCGGCTACTACACGCTGCCGAGCGGCAAGAAGAACTGGGTGTCGTGGCACTTCACGGTCGATGACACAGAGGTGATCCGCCACCTCCCGCTCGGGGAGAAGGGGTGGCACGCAGGAAGCGCCGAGGGCAATGCCACCAGCATCGGCGTGGAGGTGTGCATGCACAGCGGCATCGACCAAGCCGCTGCCTTCGACCGGGCGGCCCGCCTGGTCGCGACGTTGCTGTACGACCTCAATCTCTCGATCGCCGACGTCGTGACGCATCGAAAGTGGACGGGGAAGAACTGCCCGGTGCTCCTCCTCGCGGGAGGACATGAGGCCGACAGGTGGGCACAGTTCAAGGGCCAGATCCAGCACTACCTCGAAGGCATGCGCTCGGAGAGTGGGGCCGCGAACGACGGCGCAGACGCGGAGATGACGTGCGCGGTCAAGTGCGACGAGCCGCCGACCACCGCGACACCACTCGGCTGAGATCCTCCGCACGCCCGAGAGCCGGGGCCACCCCACGAGCCGTTGGTGATGCTCTCGGCCAGTCCGGGCGCTCGCGTCTCGCCCCACCGCGGGCACGCAGGGCATCGAGGCGGCCGCTGCCCTCTCCGGGTCATTGCCACTGCACGGCGCCCTACCGTCGCAGGCAGTCGTCGTAGAGCGCGCCGTTAGCAACTCGGCTCGAGCCGCCGGCATATCGCCTGGGCCCGATACCCGGGGGACATAGCGCGCTCGTGCAGGCTCGTGAGCCCCACCCGTTTGGGTGGTGAAGGAGCCCCCCCGCGGCGGGTATGCCCGCGACCGATGGCGGTCTCGGTGTGCGTGTCGACGAAGGCCTGCATCGCAGAGCCGTCGTTCGCGCCCGACCTGCGCCGCCCGACCGACTTCGGCGCGAGCGCGCCGTCCGACGTCCGACGTGGACGGCGACGACCGCCCACGTCCGACGAGGCGAACCGACCAGGGTCCATGAACCGGACCAGGGTCCACAACAAAGGAGGACCTGCATGACCCGCAATCTCCGACTCGCGCTGGCCGCGGTCGCCGTGGGTGCCCTGACCGTGGGCGTCGCGATGCCCGCTCGAGGCCAGCAGCCCTTGGGCTTCACGATCGCCCCCACCGAGGGCCGGCCGGGGGACCTCGTCTCCGGCCAGGTCGACCCCGCCGACGTGGCCGAACACTGCGTCACCGACGTCGAGGGCGTCCAGGCTCGCTTCCGCGAGTTCGGGCTCGTCGCGGCGGGAGAGTTCCTCGAGCGCTACCCCGACGGCCCCTATCCGCCCGACGAGTTTCCCGAGGGGCAGCCGCTCCCGACCTCGCGGCTCACGGAATTCCTCGCCTGGACCGCGTACGGCCTGCTCGGCGGCGGCGTGAGCAGTAGTGCCGAAAACGCCGAGCTCGTGCTCCCGCAGCTATTCGTGATGACCTTCGCCGACCTCGCCACGCAGCAACCCGTCGGGCAGATCGGCAGCTTCGATCGCACCACCGGCGTCGGCTCGGTGGTCGTGCCCGACGTGGCCCCGGGCCCGTGGGCGGTGGCGGCGGCGTGTGTCATGCCCTCGATCGACGTTGCCGAGATCCAGAGTGGGGTCGATCGCGCCGTGGCGCTCTGGACCGAGCAATTCGACCTTCCCGAGCTCATCGACGAGAGCAACGTCACCGAGGTCGAGCGCATCTTCAACGAGGAGATCATCGGATGCGAGACGGACCCGTGCGACGTCGAGGCGAGCTTCACGGCGTTCACCCTCCGGTGGGGCCCCACGCTCCTCTCGTACATCGCGGAGTTCGATGCGCTCGGCCTGCAGGTCTTCACGGTGCTGCCGCCGTTCGTGAACCACTTCCAGTGCTACGATCTCCGTAACGTGCCGTTCCAGCGGCGCAGCGTCACGCTGACCGACGTCTTCGGCACGCGCACCGCCGAGGTGCGCCGCGCGATCGACCTGTGTGCGCCGGCCGACAAGAACGGCGAGGACCCGGACGCGCCCGGCGACGCCAACTACCTCGCGGCCTACCAGCTGAGGAACGGCCCGTTCGAGCCCATCAAGGGCCAGACGGTATCGAACCAGTTCGGCATCATCATGGTCGACGTCGGGGCGCAGCGCTCGCTGCTGGTGCCGTCGAGCCTCAGCGACAGCAGCCCGCCGTCGCTGCCCGACGAGACCTCCCTGAGCCACTTCACCTGCTACGACGTGCGGGTCACCAACCGCACGCCGCGCTTTGCGCCGCGCACGGTGTCGGTCCAGACGGACTTCGACGACGTCGACGTCCTCGTGCGCAAGCCCACGCGGCTGTGCGTGCCGGCCGACAAGAACGGCGAGGCGCCGGGCGCGCCGGGCCTCCCGGAGAGCCTGCTGTGCTACCAGACCAAGGTGCGGGCAGGCGCGTTCTCGATGCCGGCCTTCTTCGCGAACCAGTTCGGCCAGCAGACGAACACGCTCCGGAAACGGGGGGACTTCTGCGTGCCGAGCGAGCTCGGCGGCTCGGCATCCGGCGCCTTCCTCGACTGACGATCGTCAGCACGACGCGACGTGGCCGCCCCGAGGAGACCGCTCCCCGGGGCGGCCCGTCGCGCACGATCGGTGCACCCGTGGGTGATCTCCGCATCTCGGCGCCGCCGTCCGCGAGTCGCTACTATGGGGTTTGACAGCGTTCGTGCACCAGGCACCTTCACGACATGCGGGACCATCACATCCGTGCGGCGGTGGCGATCGCGTGCGTTGCCAGCGTGGTGCAGGGCTGCGCCGCACTCCCGCTCGCGGTTCTCGCCGCCCCGTTGCTGAGTGCGGGCGGCGATGCGTTGGTGAAGACCGGCACGGAATATTCGGCGGACGGGACCGTCCATCGAACGTTCCCGTTGCCGATCGAGCAGGTGCGTTGGGGCGTCCGTGAGGCGTTCGTCCGCGCGCAGGTCACCGTCACGGGCGACGACTACTCGTCGGAGCGCGACCGCATCGACGGGAACATGTCTCATCGGACCGTCAACGTGGAGCTGCTCTCCCTGACGCCCGTGCTCACGTCGATGCAGCTGGTCGTGAAGCGCAATGCGCTCGCGAGCGACAAGGCGACGGCGAGCGTGCTGCTGGCGGAGACCGAGAAGGTCCTGGAGCCGTGGCTCACGCCGCTCGGCGCGGCCGACGAATCGCCGCCGTCGTAGAGCGTCCTCGGGCGAGGCGCCGTCGTACCGTCGGGAATGGGCTGGTACTCAGCGCTCCGCGGGCATGGCAGGCGCGCCGCTGCCCAGCGCCTCCAGGAGACGCTGGAACTCCGGCGACCGCCGCAGCTCGCGACGCCCGACGGCGATCAGCGTGTCGACCTGCTCGTTCGAAAGCGAGAAGCTGGTCGGGATCTCGTTCAGGTACCGCCGCTCGCGGTCGTCGACGACGTTCTCGAACGCGACCTCCGCGATGTACGTCGCCATCGGCTGGTCGTCGGTCCAGCGCTTCAGGCTTTCGTGCAGCAGCTCGATCGTCTCGAAGTTGTAGCTGTAGATCTGGACGCCGCTCACGGCGGTGATCATCGCGGCGAGCCCGGGACCGGCGGCCGTCGCGATGAACGGCGACTCGGGATGCACCTCGGCGTCGACGACGATGACGGCGACGTGGCGCGGGGCATCGACCCCCAGCTCCGCGAGCCGGTCGCGCAGGCCGCCGCGCAGCGCGATGGTCTCGAGCGCGGCGCGCAGGCCCAGGTTGTCGGCGACGCCGCCGTCGACCAGGTGGACGTACGCGCGCCGGCGATCGAGGTAGTCCTCCATCTGTCGTGCGATGTGCCGCCGCCGGCGTCCGGCCTCGCTGGCGTCGTGCAGCGCCGCCGTGAATGCATCGGGCGGCTCGTAGCCGCATTGCCCGGCCCAGCTCCGCAACGAGATCGCCGAGAAGAGCCCCGGCACCGCCGACGAGGCGGCGACGGCACGGGCGACCGGGAGCCGGGAGAGATCGGAGCAGATGAGGTCGAACTGCGGCTGGACGAACGTGAAGCGATCGCCGATGTCGATCTCGGTGGCGTTGATCTGGAGCAGCGGCCCGCGCGCCGCCAGAAGGTCGGCGAACGTCTTCCGCTCGAAGATCTCGCGGTCGTACATTCCGACGGCGAGGTCGCTGCGGTTCAGCGCGTCGGCGGCCATCCGCACCCAATTGAGCGGGTTGAAGAGCGACAGGATGAGCTGGCGCTCCAGGTTGCGCCGCAGGAAGACGGGCTCGAAGTCGGTGAAGATGCGTTCGCCGAAGAGCCCGTAGTACGCCGAGGCGAAGCTGCCGCCCGACACCGAGCTGATCGCGTCCACCTCGTCGAGCAACCGCTTCTCGACGCCGTCGACGACGATCCGCGTATCGCGCAGCTCCTGCAGCACGCCGTACGACAACGCCGCCGCGCGCGTCCCGCCGCCGGAGAACGCGACGTAGAGCAGCACGTCGCCGAGCGGGTGCGTCGCCAGGACCTGCTGCGGTCGATAGCCGTGGTGCGGATCGAACCGCTCCAGTCGCGCGTTGGGCGCGCGCCAGGCGCAGCCGCCCGCCGCCGCGAGCACGAGGCCGAGCGCAACGACCCGGAGGCGGCGCGACGTCTGACGGACGCTCACGCGATGTCCTCCACTAGCTCGGCATCAGGTACTTGATCTGCACCGTGTCGATCTTGCCGGTGAATTTGAACGGCTTGCGGTCGAAGTAGGCCTCGGAGACCGGGGAATAGCTGTCCATGCCCACGTCGAAGGCGTCGTTCGCGGTGAAGGCGAGCACCGCCGTCCGTGGCACCGTGCCCCGAGCGACTTCCGTGCCGTCGACCCGGATCGCCACGTCCGCGGCGCCGCGCGGAGCGGCGATCCGCGTCTCGACCTCCACCTTCACCTTGCCGGTCGGCAGCGGGCCGGACGCTTCGAGGCGCGTGCGGTCGATCTCGAACAGGTTGTACTCGTAGGTGAGCTTCCCCTGATCCACCCAGAGCGCCACCCCTCCGGAAAACGCGCCCAACGCATACAGCACGCCGGACGCGCCGGGCGTGAGCTCGGCCTCGATCGTGACCAGGTTGCTTCGCGCCCCCACCTTCGGACCCGCGAACTCGGGCACCCCCACGACGTCCTGCGTGTAGTTGAACTCGGTCGCCGGGTTGTGCGGCGCCGACTGCGGGCTCCAGATGATCGACCACAAGCCGCCGCCCACCGGGAAGACGAGATTGCTCTTGGCTTCCGCGAGGAACAGCGTCTTCAGCTCCGCCAGCTTGGCGGCATTCTGCGCGGCGAGGTCGGTGGCCTGGGCGAAATCGTCGTTCAGGTCGTAGAGCGCCCACGTGTCGTTCTCGGGATTCCAGTCTTTGATCCCGGGCGGCAGTCCGGGCACCCACGGGATGCGCGGTCCCCAGGCGGCGGCGTACCAGCCGTCGGGGGAATAGATGCCCCGGTCCGCCATGACCTCGAAGTACTGTGCCTGCTTCCGGCCCTGCGCCTTCGCGTCGGCGAACGTGTACTTCATGCTGATGCCGTCCATGGCCTGCTGGGTCACACCGTCCACCTCCTTCGGCGCAGCGATCCCGATCGCGTCGTAGATGGTGGGGACCACGTCGTTGACGTGATGGAACTGCGTCCGCGGCGTCTTGTCGGCCTTGATCGACTTCGGCCAGGAGATGGCCAGCGGCGTGCGCGTCCCGCCGAAATGGCCGGCCGTGAGCTTGAGGCCCTGGTACGGCGTCGACCCGGCCCACGCCCAGCCCGCGTGATACATGTTGTCGGTCTTGCTGCTGCCGAGCACGTCGAGTCCGCCGAGCGCCTGCAGCGCGCGCAGGTGGTCCTTGATCTCCGTGGGGATGCCGTTCTGGGCGAGCAGCTCGCTGATCGTGCCGTTCTGACCTTCAGCGCTCGAGCCGTTGTCCCCCCAGACGTAGAAGATCAGCGTGTCGTCGCGCAGGCCGAGCCGCTCCAGCTCGTCGATCAACCGACCTGCCTGGGTGTCGGCATGCTCGGTGTAGCCGGCGAACACCTCCATCAGGCGCAGCTGGAACGCCCGCTCGTCGGCGGGAATGTCGGCCCATGCAGCCAGCGTGGCCGGACGCGCCGTCAGCTTGGTATCCGCCGGAATCCAGCCGAGCGCCTTCTGTCGCGCGAACGTCTCTTCGCGCAGCGCGTCCCATCCCTTGTCGAAGCGGCCTTTGTACTTGTCGGCCCACTCCTTGAAGATGTGATGCGGGCCGTGCGACGCGCCGGGCGCCCAGTACATGAAGAACGGCTGGTCCGGGGCGATGGCGTTCTGGCGCCGGAGCCAGCTCACGGCATCGTCCGCGATGTCGACGGTGAAGTGATAGCCGTCGGTCTCCGGCGTCGGTATCCGCGTCGTGTTCTTCACGATCGCCGGCTCCCACTGCGACGACTCGCCCGCGAGGAAGCCGTAGAAGTAGTCGAACCCGACGAGCCGGCCGGTGGGCCATCGATCGTAGGGGCCTTGCTCGGTCGTCTGTTCCGCCGGCGTGTTGTGCCATTTGCCGAAGGCGGCCGTGTTGTAGCCGTAGTAGCCGAGGACCTTCGCCACCGACGCGGTGGTGGCCGGCCAGTGACCGGTGTATCCGTCCCAATCATTGGCGAGCTCGGCGATCTGCCCGAAGCCGACCCGATGGTGATTCCGCCCGGTGAGCAGCGCCGCCCGTGTGGGCGAGCACATCGCCGCGTTGTGGAAGCGGTTATAGGTGATGCCGCTCTCGGCGATCCGCGTCAGCGTCGGCGTGCGGATGGGACCGCCGAAGGTGTCGGGCAGCGCGGGACCGACGTCGTCCATCATGATGACGAGCACGTTGGGGACGTCCGCGGGCAGGCGACGCACGGGCTCGTCGGGCTTATAGACCGACTGTGCGATCGTGGGCCCCGCGGTGCTCGGCGACGGCGGCGGGGGAAAGGGCAGGTTCTCCTGCGCCGGTCCTGGCGACGGCAGCAGGACCATCACGAGGCCGAGTACGATCGATCGTAGGCGGGCGTGCATCACGTTCCCCTTCGCTGTCTGGTTCAGCCGGCGGGAGGCGCCACCTGATCTCACATGACCGCCGTACGTGTCGAGGCGGTCCCATCATGTGCGTCGACGCCGGTTGCCGTTTGTTGACACCGGTTGCCGACTACGCGACATGGTCGCGCTCCTGCACACCCACGACGTCCGGCCGGTATCGATGGTCCTTCGCATGCATCTCGTCTCGATGGTCGCACTGGGGATTGCCCTGTGGACGTCGCCGGCTGCCGCCGTCACGAGCACCGCGACGCGCCAGTGCGTCGACCCCTGCATCCAGGCGGCGCGCGCGACGTATCGCGAATGTCTGTCCAGCGCGTCGGGTGCGTTCGTCGACGCCCTCGGCGGCTGCGTCGAGCGCATTCCGCTGTGCGTGGATGCATGCCGCGACGAGCAGCAGGAATGTCGCGACGCGACCGATCTCGGATCGGGCCTGGCCGCATGCGACGCCGATCTCGCGCAGGCGAGAGCGCGATGCGAGGCGCGCCATCCGCCCGGCTCCATCCGGTTCGCCATCTGCGCGTACCGCGCGCGCGTCGAAGCGTTGCGCTGCCGGCATCGCGCCGCCCGAGCGGTGCGGTCGGAGCTGCGGGCATGCCGCGTCGCGTTCCGCGCGTGCGTCGCGGGGTGTCCACCAGGCTCCCCCGCCGGCGGCGTGGACGGCTGCCGTGCGGCGGCCCGCGAGGAGCTCGACGTCGCGGCGCGCGACTGCCGCACCACGTTCCGCGTGACGACGGGCGGCTGCCTCGGCCGGGACGCCACGTGCGTGCTGACATGCGGCGACGCGCTCGACGCGTGCAACGCGGCGGTGCAGCCGGCGCTCGACGCGGCGCTCGCCGTCTGTGCCGCGAACCGCACCGCGGGGCTTGGCGCGTGCGCCGCGGCGAACCCCGACGGCGGCCAGGCGCTCGACGACTGCCTGGAGACGGTGCACGCGAACGCCTTCACGTGTCGCCAGGCGGCGATCGACGCGGCCGCACCGGGATTCACGGCCTGTGGGACCGCGTACCTCGGCTGCGTGCGCGCCTGTCCGCCGGCGTAGGAAGGGGGACGATGAGGACGTCGGCGACCAGGCGATGGTCGATGGTGGTCGCCGCGGCGGCGTGCGCGGTCCTGCTGTGCCGCGCCTCGTCGGCGCAGGACGTCGAGACCGACGAGCTGCGCGTCGAGGTGCTGCCGTACGCGTGGATACCCGGCACCGTCGGCTCGATCGGGGTCCGCGATACGACGGTGCGTGTCGACGTCGGGCCGGACGACGTCATCAACATGCTGTTCGACGGCGACGCGCTCGCGGCGGGCGGCTACGCCGCGCTCTCGTACGGGCGGTTCGGCCTCTTCGTCGATTCCTTCGGCGGCTACGAGGAGCCGAAGGTCTCGCAGACGATCCCGACGGCGCTCTGCTGCACGCTCGACGTTCGCGCGACGAGCCGCATTTCGTTCGCGCTCACCGACGTCGGCATCGGGTGGGAGCTCCTCCGCCGCTCGTTGCCGGCGCGCAGCCGTCCGCTGACGCTCGGCGTGTGGGCCGGCACGCGCGTCGTCTACCTCTCGACCGAGGTCGACGCGCGCGCCGGCGTCGTGCAAGGCGTCCAGCGTCGCGCGAACGTGTCCTCGAGCACCGACTGGGCCGATCCGCTCCTCGGCGTGCGTTGGTCCGTTCCGCTGCTCGACGCCGTGGCGCTCGAGCTGCGAGGCGACATCGGTGGCTTCGGCGCCAGCTCCGACCTCACGTGGGGACTGGTGGGCGACGTGCGGATCTGGCTGCCGTGGCGGCCGTTCGACCTGGTCCCCTATTCCATCCTCGGCTATCGCGTCGTCGCCTTCGACCGCTCACCCGGCGAAGCCGACGTCGACCTGCAGCTCCGCGGACCGATCGCCGGCGTCGGCTTCGCGTTCTGAGACGATCCGCCCTAGCGGGCGCACCGAAACCCGACGACGCTCAGCGAGAGCGCGGTGCCGAACGTGTTGATGGCGAGCGGCCCGGCAGAAGCCTCGCTGAGATTGTAGCCGCCGCGCATCACCGCAAACGGTTCACCGTCACCCGACAGGCACTGCTGGTCGAGCGTGGGACTGATTCCTGCGTTCCAGCTGCCGCACCCGAACGCCTTCGGGAGCCAGTCTGCGACCAACTCGTACTGGTTGCCGACCATGTCGAAGGCGCCGTCCGACGACACGCAGTCGCTACGCGATCCCGTGAGGGACTGAACACCGTTGGAATTGCAGTCGGTCGTACCGTTGTCCGCCCCCGGGTCCGGTGTCCCCGCGACGGCGGCCTGCCACTCCGCATTCGACGGCAACCGCTTGCGCGCGTTCTTGCACGCCATCTGCGCCTGGAACCAGGTGAGGCGCCCTGACGGCACGACCCCCGCCACGCTCACCGCGTAGATGTCGTTGGCGCAGTTCTGGCCACTGTCCTCGCAGGGCGCATAGTCGTCACTGACCGTCCCGAGCGCGGTCGCGTTCCCCGCCTCCAGATCCGCAACGGTCGCCGTGCCCTGCTCGATCTTCGCGACCAGCTCCGCGTTGGTGGTCGTCGGGTTCGGCACCCGCCACACGCTCGCCTCGAATTTGTCGATGCACGTCGGTCCCGATCGGACGGCGTCGGAAGGACACGGCCGCTCCCAGGCGTTCAGGCCGGCCGGACCCTGGGTCCCGGCCGGTCCGACGGCACCGAACTCGGCGAGATCGACCGGCGCCTCCTTTTTCTTGCACGCCTGGCGGACGACGATCACCCCCGTCGGTTTCTTGCACAGCACCGCGGCCGACGTCGGCGTCGCGAGCGCCATCGTCAGGCCCGCGGTCAATGCGAGAGAGCGGATACGACGCATCACGGATCTCCTCGATTGCTTCGACTTCTGCCGGCGGCGCTGCGGAAAACTGCGCCGAACGCAGCAGGGACTAGTTCAAGATGTTCGTGACTTTTCGGCCCGCCTCATCCATCAGATCACCCGGCGCCACGCCCGCCGGGCACGGGCCACCATTACTGGCTTCGACGGTGCGGCTCAGTGTGACGCCGTCTTCCTCGACGGTCATCTCGACCTTGTAGGACTTGGCGAAGTCACCGGAGATCTTGCCTTTGCTCTCCGAGACCATCGGCGCTTTGCCGCATACGAAGTGAAAGTCCCAGCCCGCGTCGGTTGGTTTGAAGTCGTAGCGACTGCAGTTCACGTCGAGGGCGATCTGGTCGAACACCGAGCCACGCTCTTCGCTCGCGCCGCCCACGCACAAATACTGCGTACCGATGACGGTGCCACCGCCACCGACGTTCTTGAGCGCCCAATATCCATCCGCCCGCTTGGGCGCGCCCTTGGAGGTGCGCGCGATCTGCGCCGCCGAACCGCCCTCACTGCGACACGGCGCCAACGTCAGCGCAGCGAACATCACGATCCACGCCACGATCGATGCTCTCATGTACCGCCTCCTCGGCTCTCGGCGCGCCGGCATCGAATCCTGGTCCGCCAGACCGGCTGCGCGCGAGGTCTACTGTGGCGTCCTCGCCACCTGCAAGGAGCCACTTTTGCGTGTCGCGGAAGGAGCCACGTGTCCTCCGTGGGCGAACGCGGGACGTCGCCTCCACGTCGGCGGTCGTATAGACAGGACGGCCATGCCCACCGTCGACTGGTCCGCGCTGTACGCGGCGGTGAAGGCCGAGTGCCTGAGCGGCCTCTGGGCGCAGGGCGTCGCGTTGGCGCGCGACCGCGCGGTGACGGCGGACGGCCAGCGCGGCGGCGGGTGGAGCTTCCGCGTGAAGGCCGTCGGCCAGGCCGTGGCGCCGACGGTGACGCTGCACCCGGAGCATGCGGCGTGGGACTGCGACTGCGGCAGCCGGATCGACCCGTGCCCGCACGTCGCGGCGACGGCCATCGCCGTCATGCAGGATCCCGACGCGCTCTTCGCGGCCGCGGCGGAGCGGCCGCAGGTGCGCTACGACCTGAGCGTCGCCGGCGACGGCGTCGAGCTGCGCCGCTCGCTGGCGATGCGCAACGGCGCGGCCCGCCCCATCGACACGCTCTCCGGCGCCGACGTCTCGCCAACCGAGGCCGACGTCGTCCTGGACCGCATGCTCCGCGCGGTCCGTACGCGCGCCATCCCGGCCGCGTCGTTCCCATCCTTTCTGCGCGCGCTGGCCGACGCCGAGCACGTGTTCCTGGCCGGCGACGCGGTGCGCGTCTCGATGGACCCCGTGTTCCCGAAGGCGCGCGTGCGCGACGCGGGCGACGGCGTGGAGCTGGTCGTCGCGGCCGATCCGGCGGTGACCACCGTCGTCCTCCCGGGCGTCGTGCGCGCCGGTGACACGCTGCGGCCGATGGGCGTCACGGGGCGCTTCGGCGCGCGCTGGGAGCGGCTGCCGGCGCGGCACCACTTCGCCCCCGCCGCCTTCGGCGAGCTGGTCGGGCGCGTGCTGCCCGAGCTGGAGCGCGAGGTCGACGTCGAGATCGCGACGACGCGGCTCCCGGGACGCGCGGGCGTCGCGCCGCCGTGGGTGCGCTTCGAGATCGACTCCGCGGAGGGCGCGATCGAGGTCCTGCCGACCCTCGTCTACGGCGACCCGCCGACGGCGCGCGTCGAGAACGGACGGCTCGTCCACCTGCGCGGCGCCGTGCCGCGGCGGGACGAGGCCGCCGAGAAGCAGCTCGAGCTGCGGGTGCGCGACGGGCTCAACCTGGCGATCGGGCGTCGCGTGCGGCTCATGGGGGCGGACGCGGCGCGGGTGCTGTCTGCGATCCGGGCGTTCGACGACGGGCGGACCGAGGGCGAGCGCGCGCGGACGACGGACGTGACGCTGGTGCCGCGCGTGGTGGGGACGGGCGGGGACCTGACCGTCGTGTTCGAAGCGGGCGGCGAGGAGCCGCGGAGCGCTACCGCGGAGGCGGTCGTGCGGGCGTGGCGCGACGGGATGTCCGTCGTGCCGCTCGAGGGCGGCGGCTTCGGCGCCGTGCCGGCCGGGTGGCTCGCGCAGCACGGACACCTCGTGACGGAGCTGCTGTCGGCGCGCGAGGCGGGCGGCGGGCGCGTGCCGCGCGTCGCGCTGCCGCTCGTCGCGGAGGTCTGCGAGGCGCTGGACCAGCCGCCGCCGATGGACGTCGGCGGCGTGCGCGCGCTGCTGGAGCGAGTCGGTGCCGGGAGCCAGGGGTGCGAGATTCCCGCGGACTTCCGCGGTGTGCTGCGGCCGTATCAGCGCGACGGCGTCGTGTGGCTGCAGGCGCTGCGCGACGCCGGGCTCGGCGCCGTGCTGGCCGACGACATGGGCCTCGGGAAGACGGTGCAGGCGCTCTGTGCGGTGCAGGGCCGGACGTTGGTCGTGTGTCCGCGCAGCGTGATCTTCAACTGGCAGGCGGAGATCGCGCGCTTCCGCCCTGCCCTGCGCGTCGCGCTCTACCACGGCCCGCGGCGCGAGCTGGGCGACGCGGACGTGACGGTGACGACGTACGCGACGCTGCGGAACGACGTCGACGTGCTCGGGCGGACGCGCTGGGACACCGTCGTTCTCGACGAGGCGCAGAACATCAAGAACCCCGACAGCCAGGCGGCGCGCGCCGCATACGCGCTGGACGCGGGATTCCGGCTCTCGCTCTCGGGCACGCCGGTGGAGAACCGACTCGACGAGCTGTGGAGCCAGCTGCACTTCGCCAACCGCGGGCTGCTCGGCGGGCGGCGGGATTTCGCCGAGCGCTACGAGGCGCCGATCGCCGACGGCGACGCGCGCGCGGCGGAGCGGCTGCGCCGGCGGATCCGCCCGTTCGTGCTGCGACGGCTGAAGCGCGAGGTGGCCACGGAGCTGCCGCCGCGCACGGACGCGGTGCTCACGTGCGAGCTCGAGCCGTCCGAGCGCGCGGTCTACGACGCGGTCCGCGCGGCGGTGCGGGCCGACGTCGTCGAGCGGCTGGGTTCCGGCGGGGGGAACGTGATGGCGGCGCTGGAGGCGCTGCTCAGGCTGCGGCAGGCCGCGTGTCACGTCGGGCTGGTGCCGGGACACGACGCGCCGACGTCGTCGAAGATCGAGGCGCTGATGGACGCGCTGGGCGACGTCGTCGCGGACGGGCACAAGGCGCTCGTCTTCTCGCAATGGACGAGCCTGCTGGACCGCGTCGAGCCGCACCTGCGCGTGGCGGCGATTCCCTTCGTGCGACTCGACGGGGCGACGCGGGATCGGGGCGCGGTCGTAGCGGAGTTCCAGCGCGACGGCGGGCCGCCGCTGATGCTCGTCTCGCTCACGGCGGGCGGCACGGGGCTCAACCTCACTGCGGCAGATCACGTCTTCCTGATGGATCCCTGGTGGAACCCAGCCGTCGAGGACCAGGCGGCGGACCGCGCGCACCGCATCGGGCAGGAGCGGCCGGTGTTGGTCTACCGGATGGTGGCGAAGGATACGGTCGAGGATCGCGTGCTGGGGCTGCAGGAGCGGAAGCGGCGCGTGGCGGAGGCCGCGCTGGGTGGGGGTAGCGGTGCGGCGGCCATCACGCGCGAGGATGTCCTCCACCTCCTCGCCTGAGGTTGACGCGCGGGTTGCCTCGGAATTGGGCGGCATCGTGCCGCCCCTCGATGCAGTCCGCACTCACGGGCGCGCAGCGGGCGTCCGTCGCCGTGCGTCCGCTGCCGGCGCATCTCTTGCTGTTCCTCGCGGCTGCTCACCCCCAACCCGAGGAACAGATGATCGGAACGACGAACCGTCTTCGCACGCTCACCCTCGCGGCCGCGATCGCAGCGATGCTCGCGCCCGCGCTTCCCGTCGACTCCACGCCGCTCGCTCCCGCGATCGCCGAGGCCAAACGTCCGCCGCGACCGAGGCGCCCGACGCGCAGCCGCAAGTTCCATCTGCTCGAGACGACGATCCCCGAGATTCACAAAGCGCTGAAGAACCGCGAGATCAGCTGCGTCGAGCTGGTCGAGCTCTATCTCGACCGCATCGAGGCCTACAACGGCGTCTGCGTCGACCAGCCGCAGGGCAAGCTCGGCTTCATCACCGCCAAGCCCAACGCGGGACAGCTGAACGCGCTCATGACGCTGAACCTGCGTCCCGCCCACCGCGCGCTGTGGGACTTCGACGCCGAGAAGGCGCGCTCGCTCACCGACGCGGCCGACGACGACCCGGGCATGCCGGACGCCCTCGAGACCGCGGCCGCGCTCGACGCGCACCTCGCCAGCACCGGCAAGCTCTGGGGCCCGCTCCACTGCGTGCCGATGGCGATCAAGGACCAGTTCGACACCGTCGACATGCGGACGACCGCCGGCATGATCGCCGGCTTCGCCGACGATCGGCCGCCCGACGACGCGACCTTCGTCCTGCGCCTGCGTCAGGCGGGGGCGATCATCCTCGCCAAGGCGAACATGGGCGAGATGGCGGCGGGCCAGCCGCGCAGCTCGTTCGGCGGCGTGCTCTGCAACCCGTACGACACCGCCCGCAATCCCGGGCACTCGAGCGGCGGCTCGGCGACGTCGGTCGCGGCCAACCTCGTCACCTGCGCGATCGGCGAGGAGACCGGCGGCTCGATCCTCCATCCGACCAAGAACAACAATCTCTACGGCCTCGTGCCGACGCAGGAGACGATCAGCCGCGACGGCATGATCGACGCCAGCATGGTGACGCGGCTCGGACCGCTGTGCCGCACGGTCGAGGACACCGCGCGCGTGTTCGACGTCATCGTCGGCTTCGATCCGAAGGACGAGCTGACGGCGTTCAGCGTCGGCCGCCTTCCCGAGAAGCCGTACTACGAGTACACGAACCCGAAGAACCTGAACGGCATGCGCATCGGCGTCCTGCGCGAGTACATGGACCCGTCGCTGTGGAACCAGGCCGACGTCGAGTCCATCGCGATCCAGAGCGAGGCCATCCAGACGCTCGCCGACGCCGGCGCCACGCTCGTCGACCCCGGCGAAGGCGGGGCGCTGCTGCAGGGCTGCATCAACGAGCTGGCGCCGTTCTACCGCAACTCGCTCTTCACCGCGCAGTTCCCTGCCGCCTTCCCGGCGGGCGCGAACCACATCAGCACGTTGCTCGACATGTGGTTCGATCCGTCGCTGGTGCCGGCGGGCATGACGGCGCGCAGCATCGGCGGCGCGTCGACGTCGGGTCAGGGCACCTACATGCTGACGCGCTATCTGCGCGAGCGCGGCGACCCCGAGATCCAGACCATCACCGACCTCGCCAACAAGTCGCAGTTCTACACCGACATCCGTCCGCAGGTGAACTTCGGCGATCGCAAGGCGGCGCTCCTCTCCGACACCGGCGCGACGACGTTGAGCCTGGCCAACTACTTCGAAAACCGCTTCGCCTACCAGGTGATCGTGCTGCAGTGCATGGCGAAGATGAACCTCGACGCGCTCGTGTCGTCGTGCGGCACGGTACCGCCCTACGTGCTCGGCATGCCGCCCGAGCCGACGCTCAACGGCCGCGGCTCGTCGGCCATCAACACGCTCGGCCAGCAGGGCCTGCCGATGCTCGGCATGCCCGCCGGCTTCACGACCTACGCCTACGATCGCGTCTTCGACGCGAGCGCGCCGGGCGGGACCAAGCAGATCGGGCCGATCCCCGCGCGTCTGCCCGCCGCGATCATGCTGATCGGGCGGCCGTTCTCGGAGCCGACGCTCTTCACCATCGCGGCGGCGTACGAGAAGCAGAACAAGGGGCTGCGCGTGCCGCCGTCCGACTTCGGCCCGCTGCCCGGCGAACCGTGAGCCACCGCGCGCCCGGCGACGTCATGGTCGCCGGGCGCGCCCGCGTGAGGAGGTCCATGAGAATCGTCGCCGTGCTCGTCGCCGCGTGTGCGCTCGTCGCGCCTTCGGTCGCCGCCGAGCCCACGCTGCAAACCGACGACGAGAAGACCCTCTACGCGATCGGCATGTCGCTGGCGCGCAACCTCGCGACGTTCGGTCTGACGAAGGAGGAGCTCGCCGTCGTCGCCGCCGGCATGGAGGGCGAGCTCTTCGCGTCGGAGAAGCCGGTCGACATCGAGGTCTATGGTCCGAAGATCCAGCCCTTCGCCGAGACCCGCGCCAAGACGGCCGCTGCGGCCGAGCGGCAGCGCTCGGCAGGCTTCGTCGCCGCCGCTGCGAAGGAGCCGGGCGCCGAGCGGACCGCGTCGGGTCTCGTCTACCGGGAGACGAAGGCCGGCGCCGGCGTCCGGCCGCAGCCGACCGACAAGGTGAAGGTGCACTACCACGGGACGCTGACCGACGGCTCGGTCTTCGACAGCTCGAAGGAGCGCGGCGAGCCGGCCGTCTTCCCGCTGAACGGCGTCATCAGGTGCTGGACCGAGGGCGTGGCGATGATGAAGGTCGGCGGCACCGCGACGCTCGTCTGCCCGGCGGACCTGGCCTACGGCGACCGCGGCGCGCCGCCGAAGATCAAGCCGGGCGCGACGCTCGTCTTCGACGTCGAGCTCCTGGAGATCGTGAAGGGTGCGTCGCAGGCGGGAGTGCCGGGCGTCGCGTCCACGCCGGGAGCGCGGTGACACACACGAGTGGAGTGGTGGCGATGCGCCGCCTCCGCGGCTCGCTCCAGTCGACGAGCGGACCGACTGCGCAGGCTCGCCGACTGCCTTCCCATCAACCGGCGGCGAGGCGTGCGTGCAGCTCGGCGGCGCGGACGTCGACCGCTGCGCGCTCGGGCGCGTGCGCGACCGCGCGTGGCAGCGCGTCGCGCACCGAATCCACCCGCTCCCGAAGCGCGCGCCGCCGGCGGGGATCCCCGGTCACCGCGGCGAGCGTCGCGAGCGCGTCGACCAGGCGCGCGAGCACCGTGAGATTGCCGTCGGCCGCGCGGCGGATCTCGTCGAAGGCCTCGCCCAACAGCTCTGCGAACCCCGGCCCACGCGCGATCACGCGGAGGACGCCATCGTCGTAGCGCCACCGCGCCGGAACCTCGCGCCCGGCGACCCGCACGAGGATCGCCGTCAGGTAGTCGACGCAGACCACCGCGGTCGTCGTGTCGTTGATCCCGGGCGACAGCGCCTTCAGGGCCACGTCGACCAGCTGGCGTATCCCGAACGCGGCGTCCTGGTCGATCGACCGCTGGCGGCCGATCAAGTATGCGGCGGCGATCTGGTCCGGGACCGCGTCGTCGAGCGCCTGCGCCGCCGCGACCGAGACGAGGGGAAGCCCTTCGACGACGAACTCGCCGACCCCGCGCTCCATCCGCAGCACGAGATCGTGCTCGCGGGTGACGCCAAGGAGCGCCTCCACGTCGATGTGCTGGACGTAGCCGGTCCCGCGCGCCGCGACGGACGTCCACGCCCGCTCGCACTCGGCCTCGTCCGGGTCGGCGTCGCCGCCCTGGCCGATCGGTTCGGGGAAGAGGCGATCGACGGCGACCAGCGTCTCGGCCGTCACCGCCGCCACGATCTGCGACGCCTGGATGGCGCCGGCGACGTGATGGATGAAGAAGATGAGGAAGCCGATCCCGACGAACGCGAGCACCACCGCGCCGGACACCGCCAGCGCAGGGACGAACTCGCCCTCGTCGCCGCCGCGGATCGTGCGCAGCACGAGCAGGCAGTACGCGAACACGCCGACGAAGACGCCGAGCACCACCTGGTTTGCGCGGTCGCGCATGAAGCTGCGCAACACGCGCGACGAGTACTGCGTGGCCGCGAGCGACAGCGTGACGATCGTGATGGAGAACGCCACGCCCGCGACCGTGATCATCGACGTGGCGATCGCGCCGAGCATGCCGCGGGCGCCGTCGGCACCCGCGCCGAAGAGCCAGGGAACCTCGAGCTCGGGCGCCTTCCCCGCGCGCACGTCGACCTCGACCAGCACGAGCGCGGCGGCGGCGGCCGCCGCCACCAGGACCGACGGCACGAACCACAGGCTGGCCCGCACCTCGCTCCAGATGTGCTGAACGTGGGAGAGCAGCGTCCGCCAGCCGCTCACTCTTTCGGCGCCTCCGCGCGCAGGAGATCGTCACCGACGTGCCCGTCACGCTCGCCGGTCACGTGGCGGTCGAGATCGTCGCGGGGCGCGATGTCGATCGCGACGGCCGGACCGTGCGCCGCGCGGCGCGACGTCGGCTCGTCGATGCCCGGTCGATCGGCGGACACCACTCGCACGCCGTAGACCGGCTCCGGCATGGACACGCCGGCCTGGTCGAACGCCTGCTTCACCAGCCGGATCGCTTCGCTACGCACCTTCAGGAAATCGACGTGCCGCTGATCGAGCCACCCGAGCAGCTTCAGGACGACGTTCGAGTCGCCCAGCGATTGGACGGTGGCGACGGGCGGCGGATCGTCGAGCACGCCGTTCATGCCCGCGAGCGTCTCCGCGCCGATGCGCTGCACCGCCGCGAGATCCTGCTCCGTCCCGACACCGACCTCGAACGAGAACGCACGCGCGGGATTGCGCGTGTAGTTGACGATGACGGCCTTGTACACGGTCGCGTTCGGGATGCGGACGTGGTTGCCGTCGAGCGTCATCAGGACGGTGGCGCGCGACGTGAGTCGCAGCACGCGGCCCTCGAAGCTCTCGATGCGCACGAGGTCGTCGTGACCGAACGGCTGGCGCAGGCTCAGCAGGAGGCTCGCGATGTAGTTCTCGACAGTGTCACGCAACGCGAAGCCGAGGGCCAGGCCGAGAATGCCCGCTGCGCCGAGGACCGTGCCGACGAGCGCCGTGGCGTCGAGGACGTCGAGCGCGATCACGAACCCGGCGAGCAGGACCGCCGCACGCATCACCTGCTGCAGCAGGTCGGCGAGAAAGGCGTTCCCGGTGAGCCGGCGGAACGGGGCATCCCATCGGCCGACCACCCAGGCGAGCGTCCAGAAGAGCGCCACGATGAGCGCGGCGACGGCGAGCAACGGGAGTCGCGCGACCAGCGCGACGGCGCGAGCCTGTAGGCGTTCGACGACGGGCGCGATGCGCCGCTGCACGTCGCGCACGTCCTCCAGACGGTCCTCGACCTCCACGACGCCCTCGACCTGACGCGCGATGCGGACCGCTTGCGTGCGTCGTTCCAAGGACGGGATCTCGCCCGACAGCTTCACGACGCCGTCGTCGACCGCGATGCGCACACCGCCGAGCCCCTCGAGCTCGGCGAATATGCCGCGGAGACGTCGGGCGATGGCGCGGTCGGTCGCCCCATCGGTCTCGGCCTCGATACGCGGTCCCGGAGCGGCTGCGGCCGCACCCTCCGCCGGCGTCCCGCCCCGCGGCGACTCCTGTGCGATGCCCGCGACGGCGAGACAATGCACGACCAGCAGCGCGGCTGCGGTGCGATGTACGACCGTTCGGGGCGCGGCGAGCGCTGCGATCAGTACGACCTCCCACCGGGTGGGACTGCAACCTGGATGCCATACCCACGGTGCAGAATGCGGTCGTATGACGCCGGGGGGCGACCCCAATGGTAGAAATCACCACACGATCCGACGCCCGCGACGGCCTCGGCGCTACGACCCTGGACACGCCGCGGCTCGTCCCGCCTTCTGCCGGAGCAACCGCTTGCCCGCCTTGAAGCGCTCCCGGCCACCGAACTCGAGGCAGTAGCGGCGCGAGCCCAGCGCCAGCTCCACCTGGATCGGTCCCGGGTTCGTGGCCAGGTCGATGCCGAGCGCCGTCCCTTTGGCCGTCACGAGCAGCTGTTTCCCCGCCGTCAGCACGACCTTCGTGATCGGTCCGTGGCCCGAATGCTTGAGTCCCTTGGCCGGCTTCTTCGCCCTGAGCGGCTTCCAGCCGCCGGCGGGCAGCGGATACGTCACGTCGAAGCCGCCGTCGCCGACCGCTCGCACCCGAAGCCAGCCGTCCGCGGCCCGCAGCGCGGCGACGTCGTCCGCCGAGCCGAGATCGAGCTGCGGGCGGTCTCTCGAGACGACCTGTGCCCGCCGACTCTCCGGCTTCTTGGGGTTCTGCGACAGCAGCAGCGCGTGCCCCGAGAGCATCCGCTCGTCGGGCGGGATCGTCTGCGCCTCGCCGACGACGGCCACCGTCTCGCGTGGCAGGTGGGTGAAGCGCAGCGGCGCCGTCAAGATGAGCGAGCCCAAGCTGGCGATCGTCGCCGTCTCCTCGGTCGCGCCGCCGGGGTTGATGACGACCGTCTGGCCGGGCTGGAACCACGCGTGCGCGCCGGGATCGAAGCCCATGGTCGCCAGGTCGCCGATGGCGAGCCGGATCGACCCCGCCGGCGCCAGCTCCGAGAGATACGTCTGCGGCGTGATCGTGAGCGCGGGATCGGGCGGCACGTACGGCGTCCATCCGTCGTACGCCGTCCAGCGCTCGAACGTGCCGATGCCGCTCTGCCGCAGGACGAGGGCGTCGGGCGCGGTGTCGAAGCCCACCTGGCATGGGCACGTGGGGCCGGTCGCGAGGGCCTGGATCGTGCCGCCGCCGGGACAATTCGGAGACACGAGCGCCCACGTGCCGGGCCCGACGTACACCGCGCGCGGCTCCGCGGCGAGGCGGATATCCTCCTGCAGCGAGGCGACGAGCCCGGGGACGTCGGGGTCTTCCGACCGCATCATCGTCGTGCCGCCGCGGAAGAACATGTAGAAGCTTTTCCAGGTAGACGGGTTGAGCCAGCTCTTCCCCGGATCGAAGAACGCCGCCACCACGCGGCCGTCGGGGTGGTACATCGCGAGCGCCTCGCGGCTCGGATTGTGGATCGAGAACTCCTCGAAGTACGCGTTCACTTTCGCGTTCTTCCACGTCGCGCTCTCGGGGTGCTGGAAGCCGAGGTCGCGGAAGAGCTTGTACACCTCGAGCCGCTCGGCATCGGTCAGATCCTGAAAGCCGCGGCCGTCCGGCCTCCCGACGTACATGGGGTCGATGTCGCCCGTGACCCCCTTGCCCTCGATCTTCGCGACGAGGACCTCGCGCCCGTCGGTTCCCGCCAGCGCCTCGGTCTCGAACTGCTTCAGCACGTGTTCGAGGTCCTCCGGCGGGACGACGCCCTCGTCGAAGTTGTCGACCAGGCCTTCGATCGACGTCTTGTTGTAGGGGATGCCGCCCTCCTGGTGGCGCTGCCATTGCGCGCGCTCGCTCTTGGCGAAGTCGCCCCCCACGCCGGAGTCGTCGACTCCCTTCCCCCACCATTCCTCGGCACGGGTCTGCCAGCGCAACCGCACCTCGTCGATGACGTCCGGTTCCTGGTCGACCAGGCGGGCGCGCACCTCCGCCCAGGGCGGCGGCTCCTTGATGAGGACCTCGTCGAGCCGGTCGCCCGGAAAGCCGAGCCAGTCGACGTCGATGTCGCTCACGTTCTTGGCTTTCAGGTGGTAGGGCTTGGTCAGGAAGTTGCCGGAGCGGAGCTTCGCGATCGCCCGCGAGCCGCGCCGGCGCACGGCCAGGACGAAGCCCTTCGCGGCGAACTTCCGGAAGACCTCGTCGCTCCACGGGTCGATGCCGAAGAGCTTCGCGCGTGCCGCAACCGAGATCTCGTCCCACGGCTTGAGCGCGCGGACGCCCGCCGCGACGCGCGCCTCGAGTGTTGCCGCTTCCGAGGCCTTGAAGGTGGCGAGCCCGCGGCCGGCGTAGCGCGCGCCTTTCGCGCCCAGCTTGCACACGCTGAAGGCGAAGCCGATCGCCAGGTCCGGGTTCTCGCCGGCGATCTCGCCCCAGAACCGCGCGACCGTGGCGGAGTCGCCCGTCTCCCACGCCGTCGTGAGCGTCGTGAAGTACTGCTCGATGCCCTGGTTGATCTGGTTCCACGCCATGCCCGCCGCCTCGAGCCCGGCACCCACCTCGGCGAAGAACTCTTGGCGATCGAAGTCGGACATGCCGCGATAGGCGGTCGTGATGTAGTCCGACAGCAGGTGCATGCCCCGACTGAACCGTTCCGGGTAGTCCCATGGCGACAGGACGACGACCATTGCCTGCCCCGCCATTTCGACCAGGTTCCAGATCCCTTCCGCGAAGGTGCTCAGCCCATCGACCGTGCCGACCAGGAAATGCCCGACGACCTCGTCGGCGAACGGTTGGCGCGGCACCTCGTCGGACGTGTCGACCCGCACGGTGTGCTCGCCGGACCCGTCGGTCACGATGACGCGATCGTCGAGCAGCGCGGGGGTGGCGCGCTCGTCGTGGATCAGCGTCCGCGTGCCGTCCTCGTTCTTGATCCAGACCCGCGGCCGATAGGTCACGGTCCCGCGCGTGCCGCCGTTCTCCTCCGTCCGCACCGGCGCGCGGAACGGGACGACCTCCTCCGGCTCGAGCTCGCGCACGATCCCGACGGCGCACTGCGCGTCGGGCGCCGTCGTGCCGTCGGGAATGGGCTGCGCATACGACGCGTTGCCGACCAGCTCGGGCGAGAGCTGCACGACGAGCGTCTCCTCCTTGCTGCGGTTCTCGATCGTGCCGACGACCCGCCACGAGCTGCCGCCCGGCACGATCGGGTCGGCGCCCACGAAGCCGACGCTTTCGACGTCGGTGTCGAGGACGAACAGCACGTCGTCCTTGATGTCGATCTTGGTCGTTCCGGAGGAGGTGAGCCGATCCGTGCTGCCCGGCAGAGCTCCGCTGGCGTACGCCGTCACGTCGATCGTGCCGGCGCCTTGTGCGCGGAGGTCGTAGGTCCGAACGACGGTTTCTCCGGGGTCGAGCGTCCCGAGCTGCGAGGGGTCGGCCATCGGGCCGACCGGCGAGAACGGTCCGCCGACGACGGCGAGCGGCGGCGGGAGTGGCGGCGGCATCTCCCGTGGCAGCGCGCGGAGGTCGATGAGACGCACGGCCTCGAGGGGCTGGCTGTGGATGTTCTTGACGGTCACCGTGGCCAGGACGTCCTGCGGGATGGGCGTGGCGTTCTCGTCCTCCTCGAGATCGATGACCGCGGGCTCGAGCTCGACCTTCACGTCGAGCACGTCGGCGGTGAGCGTGATCTCGCGCGGTTGCGGCAGCGACGTCACCGCCTCGCTGCTGGGGCACACGCCGCTGGCGGACGACGAGAGGGTGACCGCGCCTGGCGCAACGACGCGCAGGACGTAGTTGCGCCCCACGCCGTCGCCGCTCTCCAGAGCGAAGCCGGACGGGATGCCGGGTGGTGATGGTCCGGACACCACCTCGACGAGGCCGGGCGGGGAGATCTCGAGCGGCGTCCAGTCGATGTCGGTGATCGGCCCGTCGTCGTCCGACAGCGCGCCTTCGAGCCTCGTCTGAACCGTGAACTCCTCGCCGACCGGCACGTCGTCGGTCTCCGTCACGATCCACGCGTAGAGGTCGCACGGTCGCCGCGCGAACACCCGGGCGCCGCGGAAGCCTCGCTGGAAGGATTCGTCGGCTTCCCAGGGGTAGATGACGGGCCACGCCCCGCCCCAGACTCCGACCCAATGCACGCCGGACGGCGCGGTCACGGTTTGGATCGGCGCCCCCGAGACGGCGAACGTCACGTCGTCGGTATGTCCATTCTCCGGGTGGATGCTCCCGAACGTTTCGTCCGACCCGTCGAACGCCCTGGTGGTGACCTCGACGAAGTAATCCGACGCGCCGGGGACCGACGGGAACTCGATGGCCCACCGCACCCCGAACGCCTCGTAGGGAAACTCCGAGAAGACGATGAAGGGAGGGAAGTCGAACCGCCGCACCGTGTACGGAACGAGCACGCCCTCGGGATCCTCTTCCTGGGCGGCGGCCGTCCGCGGCGCGAGCGACGAGCACAGCGCCGCCAGCAGAATCGCGACGCCGGCCAGGAGAGGCTTCCATCCGTTCCGCGGGGTCACCTCGGCGATCTCCTGTGCGTGGCGCCGGCGACGACGATCGGAACCTCTGCGGGATGGGCGAGCGGACGCATGGCCTGGAGTGGGAGCTGGGATGTGATGCCGCCCGCTGCCGTCGGACGTGGCGGGCGGGTGCTCGCGAGCGACCTTAACGTCGCCTGACGAAGGTTATCAAGGCGAATTTCGGCAGATCTCGTACCCGCAGCTCGCCGATCTGCTCGCGGCGCCGAGCTCCCGTTCAGCGAGCCACCACAGATGCGGCCGACGCGATCGCCTGCATCGCGAGGCTCTCGGCAGCGGCATCGCATCCGTTCTACTTGGATCGCCCGCAATCTCACTCGACAAGCGCACACGTGAAGTGCGAGGGTGCCTGGATCGACGACGCTCCCCGGGCGTGATGCCTGGGCTCACCTGGGAACCCACATGACAGTAGACGCCCGCTGCATCGTCGCCCTGCTCCTGACCGTCGCGACGGCGACGATCGCGCCCGCCTCGGCGCATGCCGCGTGCAATCTGATCCCCGGCGAGCGGAGCCAGTTCGACGGCGCGCTCGGCGTGGTCGACCGCCCGTTCGCGGGTCCGGGCGAGCCGGTCGAGGTGTCGCTCCGCGATTGCGACCAATCCGCCGGCCTGTCGGCGAACGCCGCCGATCACGTCGTCACCGTCCTGTTCACGCCGCCCGCCGGGCCGCCCAGCGCGGTCGTGCTCACCGCGGCCACCGACTGCAGCGCGATCGCCCCGGACATCGGCGCCTGCGAGGCGGCTCTCGGCGCCGGCGCCGCGGCGTTCTGCGTGAGCGGCGCGACGGCGGGGCTCGAAGTCGTCGAGCGGTCCGGGGTCCGGAACCTGCGGTTCCGCTTCCCGGACACCGACGCGCGCTGCAGCGGCGGCGCGGACGACGGCAGCCCGTGTGCCGTCGACGGCGACTGCACGGGCGGCACGTGCGCACCGGACGACGACGATCGCACGCTCGCCGGCGCCGCGCGCATCATCGTGACCGCGAGCGGTGCCCCGCTCGCGTGCGGCATCTCGACCTGCGCCGCGCCGGCGGGCGCCCTGGCGTGCGTCGACGACATCTTCCGGAACACCGGCGCCTGCGAGCCGCGTGTCCCGAGCCGCGTGTTCCCGGCCTTCACGGCGCTCCCGCCGCCGAACCAGTACGCGCTCGAGTGCACCGAGGAGTCACCGCCCTGCGACGCGCTCCTCGGCGCCCAGGAGCTGCGGGCCGGCGTCGACGCCGGTGGCAACGTCTTGCTCCCCGTCGTCTGGGACGGCATCCGCGCAGAGCTCGACGGCATTCCAGCCGCCCGATTGGTCGAAGCGACGCTCGCGCTCCCGATCGCAGCACCTCCCTCCTTCGTGCGCTCGTTCTCTCCGGAGGGACGTGCACTCGCGCCGGTCTTCGAGCCGAAGCGCGGCGGCGCGGGTCTCAGGCTGTTCGGCTCGACGGACGCACCCTACACGATCCTCCGGCTGGCGCGCCGAAGCGACGTGCCGGGCGCGTGCAGCGGCGGCGCCAACGACGGCGACGTCTGCAACGCCGACGGCGACTGTCCCGGCGGCACGTGCGGCGACGCGCGTTGCGTCGGCGGCGGCGCCGATGGCACCGTCTGCCGCGGCGACGTGCAGTGTCCCGGCGGCAGCTGCGGCGCGGGCATCTTTGACATGAGCGGTCTCGTCGTCGGTGATGGCACCGGACCGGCCGTGCTCGAGCGGGCGGCGCTCGCCGACGGCGTCTGCCAGAACGATCCGTCGCTCGCCTGTACGCCCGGCTCGTGCCCGAGCGGACCGTGCGTCGGCTACAAGCTCACGACCGGTCCGCCCGTGCCGCTCGAGGGCCTCGTCGCGCGCAACGAGCTCGGCGAGCTCAGCCTCTCCGAACGCATCGACCAGGTCGATCGCAACGGCGACGGCGACGACAGCGATCTGATCGTGACCCTGCGCGAGCCGGACACCGGGGTCATCCAGCCGCTCGGTCCGACGCCGGGATGCGGCCTCGATCCGGGCGCGATCGGCCGCTCGGTGATCCGCGTCTCGTCGCCGCCGCTCCTCCTCCCGGCCGCCGCCAAGGAGAGCGGTATTCTCGCCTTCGTCGAGTCCGAGTCGGGCCAAGGCTGCGACATCAATGGCGACGGCGACCAGGAGGACGGCATCCTGCGCGTCTTCGCGGCCGGACCGTCCGAGCTGACGGATGCCCTCCCGCCGCTGACCGTCGATGCGGCCCCGGTGATCAACGACCGCGCGCTCGTCGTCTCGAACGGGCTCGTCGTGTTTCGCGGCTCCGAGCTCGAACGCGCCGCGAAGATCACCGAGCGCGTCAGCACGACGAGCGGTGGAGCGGAAGCCCTGGGCGGCGACAGCACGAACCCGGCCGCGCCGCGGGGCGGGATGGTCGCCTTCCAGAGCGACGCCACGAATCTCGTGGCGGGCGACGGCAACACCGCGACCGACGTCTTCGAGAAGAACCTGAGCGACGGCAGCATCGCGCGCCTGAGCGTCGGTCCCGGCAACGTCGAGGCGAACGGCCCCTCCGCCAACCCGGCGCGGTGGGGCGGCGACCTCGTGTTCGAGAGCGCCGCGAGCAACCTGCGCTCGACGCCGGACGGGAACGGCCTCATCGACGTGTTCGGACGGAGAGGCGGGGTGAATCGGCGCTTCAACGTGGATGAAAACGGCAACGCGGCGGTGGGCGGCGATTCGCGGCACATCGAGGGGCGAGAAGGCGACAAGTTGGTCTTCGAGAGTGACGCCACCAATCTCGTCGCCGGCGACACGAATGGTGTGACGGACGTCTTCGAAAACTTCTTTGGCTTCTCGTTCGGGGGCTCGACGAACATCCTCACCTTGGTCAGCGTCGCGACCGACGGCGGCCCGGCGAACGGGCCGTCGCGCCGGCCGACCTCCCATATCCTGGCGCTACCCTTCCCCTGGGTTGCGTACGAGAGCGATGCCACGAACCTCGTCGTCGACGACGACAACGGCGTGACGGACATCTTCCTAGCGGGCTATACCTTCTTCGACGTCTTCACGACGCGGGTGAGCGTCGGCCTCGGCGGCATGCAGGCGAACGGGCCGTCGCGGCGACCCTATCTCGCGGCCGACGGCGACGCCTTCAACCCCGACCAGATCGTGGCGTTCGAGAGCGACGCCACCAATCTGGTCCCCGGCGACACCAACGGCGCCGCCGACGTCTTCGTCGTCCCAGTGCGGGACGGCGTACCCACCCGCGCCGTCGAGCGGATCAGCGTCGCGACGGGCGGCGGGCAGGCGGACGGACCGTCGAGCATCCGGCGCATCTCCGAGGACGGCCGCTACGTGGCGTTCGTTTCGGACGCGACGAACCTCGTGTCCAACGACACCAACGGCGCCACCGACGTCTTCGTGCACGACCGGGTCACCCGCAGCACGACGCGCGTCAACGTCGACTCGGCGGGCACCCAGAGCGCCGGCGATGCCGGGAATCCCGCCAACGTCGGGTTCCAGAGGGCGGCGGACGGGATCGCCTTCGCCAGCGGCGCCGGCGACCTCGTCGCGAACGACACCAACGGCCTCGTCGACGTCTTTCTCCGCAGGGTTGATCCCGCCGACCCGCTCGGGGCCGGCAACCTCTACCCCGACGGGTTTCTCGGCGACAGCGTGCTGCAGATCTTCGACAGCGCGAATCCGGGACCGCCGGTCACGCTCTGCCCGACCAATCTCGTCAAGGCGAAGAGCGGCCGCGTCGTCTACACCCTCGCGGAGCGCCCCGCGGCGGAATCCGGGACGGCCGCGTGCCCGACCGGCGATCTCGACGGCAACGGTTCGGACGACGACGACCAGCCGGTCCTTCACTACTGGGACGCAAGCCTCGGACTCCCCGTGAACCTCGGTCGGCGAGTCGACGGCGTCGCGATGTCCGACGGCTGGATCGCCGCCGCCACGTACACGTCCGGCGGCCCCCGGCTCGGCGTTCACCAGATCTGCAGCCCGATGCTCTCGTGCGATTGGATCACGCCGAACTTTGGTGGGGACTTCCGGCTCATGACCGGCGATCCCGCCGTCGCGGGAGACCTCGTGGGCGCCCTGGTGGTCGAGGCGTCCGGGGAGGAACAAGGCGTCGACCTGAACGACGACGGCGACGCCGGCGACGCCGTGCTCCACCTCTACGACGCGACCAAGAAGAAGCGGCTCAATACGGAGCTCGCGGCGACGGACTTCGTGATGGGCGAGCGTGCCACGAGCGCGTGCGGCGACGTGCAGCTGACGGCGCTGCGGGTGCGGGAGGCGAGCCAGGGCGACGCGGATCTGAACGGCGACGGCGACACGGACGACCGGGTCATGGCCGTCCACGACGCGGTGTCCGGCATCACGCGCGTCATCGGCCAAGCCGCGACGCCGTGCACGTTCCCGGCCTGCGACCCGCGCACACCCTACCGCGTCGAGGGATCGAAGATCACGTTCCTCACGGCGGAGGCCGAGCAGGGCGGCCAGGATCTCAGCGGCGAAGGCCACACCGACGACGTCGTGCTCCAGGTATACGACTTCTGCGGCAACGTCGTGACGCCGATCGGTCCGGTCGACGAGCGCTCGCCGCTCGACTCGACCAAGGAGGTCGAGGCCAGCACGATCGCTCTCGTCGAGGCCGGCCGCTGCGACGGCGGCGCGTGCACGCCCGGCGGCAACGAGTGCGTACAGGGCGAGTTCTGCGAGCTCGATCGCTGCGAGGTCGGCTTCGGGACGTGCGCGCGCCACACCGAGTTCGCGTGCGCGACCGACGCCGATTGCCACCGCTGCATCCTGCGCGTGCCGGGAAGCTGCCGCGACGACGGCGACTGCCCGAGCGGCACGGCCTGCGAGACCCAGCTCGTCACCGCCGTCACGACCGCGGCCGACGGCGACGGCGACGGCGTGCCCGACGAGCTCGACAACTGCCCGGAGGCGCCGAATCCGACGCAGACCGACGGCGACGGCGACCGTATCGGCGATCGCTGCGACGTCGCCCCGCTGTCCTGCGCGCCGGCGCCGATGCCGGGCTGCCGGCTTCCGAGCGTACCCGGCAGCTCCCCCCTCGTCCTCAAGGACAGCGCGATCGACGCCAAGGACGCGGTGTCGTGGAAGTGGTCGAAGGGCAGCGACACCGCACTCGTGGACTTCGGCGATCCGACGACGACCGAAGGCTACGTGCTCTGCATCTACGACGCCGTTCCCGGACTCGACTTCGCTGCGAGCGCCCCCGCCGGCGGCGCCTGCAAGAACGGCAAGCCGTGCTGGAAGGCGAGCGGCACCAAGGGCTTCAAGTACGGCGACGCCGAACGAACGCCCGAGGGCGTCCAGAAGCTCAGCCTCCAGTCCGGCCCCGCGGGAAAGGCCAAGATCGGATTCACCGGCAAGGCCGAGCCCCTCCGGATGCCGGCGCTCGACGGCCTCGTCTTTCCCCTGGTCGTCCAGCTGCAGGGCACGCACGGTGCGTGTTGGGCCGCCACCTATGCCGTGCCCCCGCTCGCCCACGGCGCAGGACTCGTGAAGGCCAAAGACGGTCCGTGACCTCCGGAGCGTCGCGGCGCAGCACCCAGCGAACGCGGTTACGGCAGATGGCGGCGGACGATCCGATCGGTGCTGCCGTCTGGGTTCGCGGTGCCGATCAGAATGCGGCCCTGTGCATCGAGCGCCAACGTGCCGAGTAGGACACCGATCCTGCCGAAGCGACCGAACTCCGGGTCGACCGTGCCGTCGGCGAGCAAGCGGACGAGTCCGGGGTCCGCATAGGCGAGATACGTGCCGTCGGCCTGGACGACGAGCGGGATCGCGGGCGCGAGGAACGTTGCGGGCGGGGTCGTACAGGTCGCGTCGAAACCGGCACCGTCCTCGGGCACGCGCGTGATGCGGTAGCCGGTGTCGAGGCGCAACGCGTGCACGATGCTGCCGTCGTTCAACGCTTCCACGAACACGCCGGTCCCGACCGGGTTCACGGCTACGCAGACGAGGCCGCCGGCGGCGAACGTCGGATCGGGCGATCCTGACGCGAGGAAGCGACGAAGCTGGGCGTGCTCGCCGTCACTGCCCATGGCGATGACGCGCGCATCGTCGTCCACGGCCACCGGTCGCCATCCGATCGTGGCCACGAGGTTCACCGCGCTCGCCACGCTGCCGTCCGCCGCCCACGTCGTGATGATCCCGTCGCCACCGATCGCGACGACGCCCCCATCGGAGGTGGCGGCCGCGGCGAAGACCGGCCGCGTCAGCGGCACCCCGACGAACGTCGGGTCCGGAGTGCCGTCCGACCGGAAGCGGCGCGCATTCGACGCCGACGGAGAGGCGTTCTGCGCCCACGCGAGGCCGCCGTCGGGCGTCACGTCGGCATACGGTGGGCCACCGTCCGTCACGACCTGACGAAAATCCGGATCGATCGTGCCGTCGGCGCGGAGGCGGTCGACGAAGACCATGTTGCCGAAGCGCTCGGGAGCCGACGGGTCCGCCGCCACGCCGACGACGTACATCGAACCATCCGCTCGCGGCACGATGCTCGTCACCGTGGTGTACGCGCAGCCGTCGCCGACACATTTGGACGGCGGACCCGGGATCGTCACGACGCCGTCCGTCCCGAACGTGCGGTCGGGTCGCCCGCCGACGCCGAGGCATCGGCAGTGATCGCAGGTGCCGGTCGTGCAGGCCGCGCCGTCCGGCTCGCAATCTTCGTCGGCGAACCTGTCGACGGCGCCGTCGCCGCACGTCGACCGCACGGCGACCAGCCGCTCGGCACGACGGCCGCGCTCTTTGATGCGGCCGACGAACCGCTCGCACCGCTCGAGCCGCAGCCGGAGCCCGGGCAGGTCCTCCGTCGGCGCTTGGTTCACCCGCCAGCGTCCTCGCGCGCCGGTCGTCAGGGGCGCGGTCGTGGCCGCGTCGTACCCGTCTCCGCGGCCGCGGGCGAGGGCGTCCAAGTGTAGCGTCCCGTCCCGCCGCTCGACGGTGGCGCGGAGCCCGATGATGCGTCCCGCGCGGACCCGCGGCGACTTCGAGATCACATGGTACGCCCCCGCGGGCTGGCAGGGATCGACGGTTCGCGCGTCCGCCATCGGAGCCGTCAGCAGACACACGACGGCGACCGCGGCACCGAGTCCAGGATGCATGACGGCATGCTAGCCGATGGGTCTCGCGAACGGCCAGCATGATCGTGCCGAACGGCACCCGTCGCGCTCGTCGTGGCGCAGCCGGGGCCCGATCCCGACGATCCTTCACGCGCTTCGCGCGCTCACCCCAGCAGCGGCCGCCCCGCCCCCTCACGCAGCTTGTACTTCTCCACCCGCTGCGTCGGCGTCTTCGGCAGGCTGTCGCGGAACTCCCACAGCCGCGGCACCTGGAACTTCGCGAGCCGCGCCGACGCGAACGCCTGCAGCTCCTCCGCCGTCACCGGCTCCTTCGTCACGACGAACGCCTTGATCTCCTGCCCGAGCACCGGCTCGGGCACGCCGATCACCGCGACGTCGACGACGGCCGGATGCTCGCGGATCGTCTTCTCGACCAGCACCGAGCTGACGTTCTCGCCGCCACGGCGAATGACGTCACGCTTGCGGTCGACGAAGTAGAGCCAGCCGTCCTCGTCGAGGTAGCCGAGGTCGCCGCTCCAGAACCAGTCGTCGCGCAGCGCCTCCGCCGTCGACACGGGGTCCCGGAAGTACGCCGCCATCCGCGCGGGCGAGTAGACGGCGATCTCGCCGACGCCGCGCGCCGGCAGGTCGTTCCCCGCGTCGTCGACGACGCGCAGCCGTACGCCCGGCACCGGCGGCCCGCACGACCCCGCGCGCGGCGGCTGGCCGAGCGGCTCGATCGTGACGACGCCCGCGTCGGTCGAGCCGAAGCACTCGAGCACCGCCTGCACGCCGAAGCGCTCGATGATGCGCTCGCGGATCGGCGCGCTGCCGAGACCGAGGATCACGCGCAGCGGGTTCTCGCGCTCCAGGTCCGACGGCTCGCGCGTCAGCAGCATCGCCAGCACGGTGCCCAGCGTGTAGACGACGGTCGCGCCGGTCTCGTGCACGAGCGGCCAGAACGCCGACGCCGAGAACGTCTTCGGGAACGCCGCCGTGCCGCCCGCGTGCAGCGCCGTCACCACCGAGCCCCACGCATTGCCGTGGAAGAGCGGCGTGACCGACAGGATCGTGTCGTCGGGCGTGAGCCGTAGCGCCTCGATGAAGTGGGGCCCGCTCGTGCCGGTACGGCCGTGTGTGAAGAGCACGCCCTTCGGGCGACCGGTCGTGCCGGACGTGTAGAGGAGCGTCGAAAACGATCCCTCGTCCACGCGGACCGCGACGGGGCCGTCGTTCGCATCGGCCGCCAGTGTCGTCGCGAGCACGGTCCGCACGCCCAGCTCGCGCATCGCCTCGTCGCTCGCCGCATCGGTCACGACGACCTGCGGCTCGCAGTGCTTCAGGATGTAGCCCAGCTCCGACGCGCCGAGGCCCGGATTCACCGGGTTCAGGATGGCGCCCGCGCGCAATACGCCGAACGCCGCGACGACGTACTCGATGGAATTGCCGAGCGCGAGCGTCACGCGCTCGCCGGGCTCGACGTCGAGGTCGCGCAGCGCGTTCGCCGCACGGTTGGCCAGCGTGTCGAACTCGGCGTAGGTGACCGCCCTGCCCTCGTGCCGGAGGAACACCCGGTCGCCACGCGTCGCCACGTGGCGGGCGAGGACGTCGAGAATCATGCGAGCGTACCGCCGTCGGCCGCCAGCGCGACGCCGTTGATCATGCGCGCGTCGTCCGATGCCAGGAATGCGATGATGCCGGCGACGTCCGACGGATCGGAGAAGTGGCCAAACTTGGGCGGCGACGCATAGTTGATCAGCTGCTGCTCGAAATCGGGACGCAGCAGGAAGAAGCGCGCGAGGGGCGTGCGGACGGCGCCCGGGCAGACGCAGTTGAAGCGCAGGTCGCGCGTCGCGAACTCGAGCGCCAGGGATCGGGTGAGGTTGAGCAGCCCCGCCTTCGACGCCGCATAGTGCGGCGCGTAGGCCACGCCCCGCAGCGCCGACGTCGACGCCACGTTCACGACGTTCCCGGCCGGCGGCTTGAGCAGATGCGGCAGCGCGGCCTTCGTGGTGTTGAACGCGCCCGTCATGTTGACGGCGAGCGTGCGCTGCCATTCGGCCAGCTCGAGCTCTTCGAAGCGTGCGAAGCTGCCCACGCCCGCGACGTTGATGAGGATGTTCAGCGCGCCGAACGTCTCGACGGCGCGCTCGACGGCCCCCTGTACCGACGCCGGATCGGCCACGTCGCAGTGCGTACCGTCGCACTGCCCGCCGCCGGCGCGGATCGAGCCGACCGTCTCCGAGAGCCCATCGCGATCGACATCGACACCGAACACCCGGGCGCCCTCGGCCGCGAACAGCGACGCCGTCGCGCGGCCGATGCCGGACCCGGCGCCCGTCACGAACGCGACGCGTCCCGCGAACCGCTCACCCACGCCAGGCCCCTTCGACCTGCTCGACGGTGGCGATGGTCGCGAGCAGGCGCAGCGTGTTCTCCATCACGGCCGCGACGTACTCGTCGGGCGTCCCGGTGACCGCCTCGCGCGGGATCACGACCTGGTAGCCGGAGTTGACCGCGTCGATCGTCAGCGCGGTGATCCCGATGTTCACCGACACGCCGGTCGCGACCACCGTCTTCACGCCGAGGTTCCGCAGAATCTGGTCGAGCTCCGTCGCGTGGAACGGGCTCAGCCCGTGATACCGCTCGAGCACCCAGTCGGTCTCGACGGGCGCCAGCGCCGACACGGGCCGCTGCTGCGGCGACCCCGGCGTCAGCGGCGTCGGGCTCTTCTTGGTCGCCGCGAGCAGCAGACAGTTCACCGTGGCGCCGCCGCCGTCGGGACGCCGCGCCATCGTGCAATGGAACACCGGCACCTGCCGCGCGCGTGCCGCATGCAGCACGCGCGCGATCTGCGCCACCGTCCCGTGGCGCTTCACCGCGTCCGCCAGCGCGCCGAGCTTCCCGCCCTCGCCGATGATCCCCTCCTGGCACTCCATCAACAGCAGCGCCGTGTGACGGGGATCGAGCAGCGCCGGCAGATCGATCGGCATCAGCGGATGGCGTACAGCCGGCGCGGGTTCGCGTCGAAGATGCCCTTCTTCGCGCTCGCGGAGATGTCGTTCCGCTCGCTGATGATCTTCACCGTGTCCGGGAACTTGCAGTCCCAGTGGCAGTAGTCCGACGCGTACACGACGATGCCCTCTCCGAGCTCGTTGCACACCGTGGGAATCGCCTTCTCGTCGGGATCGCAGCCGATGAAGCAGTTCCCCGACAGGAAGTACTCGCTGGGCTTGCGATCGATGTTCGGCGCCTGCTCGGGCGTGAGCTCCCAATGCTCGTCGAGCCGCTCCAGCCAGAACGGCAGCCAGCCGGTGCCGGCCTCGAGGAACGCGACGCGCAGGTCGGGGAAGCGGTGCAGGATGCCACCGACGGTGAACGACATCACCGCGATCATCTGGCCGACGGGATGCGTGAACGCGTGCATCTCGAGGCGCGTATTCCAGCGGTCGACGCCGATCGGCACCTGGTCGATGGCCTGGCCGCCGCCGTGCACGCACACCGCGACGCCGAGCTCCTGCGCCGTCTTCCAGACGACGTCGAAGTCGGGATGGTCGAGGTTCTTGTCGCGGACGTGCTGCGGCGTGACCATGCCGACCATGCCGAGCTCGGTGACCGCGCGGCGCAGCTCGGCCGCGGCGGCCTGCGGGTCGATCATGGGCAGCTTGGCGACCGACTTGAGCCGCTCGGGATTGTAGCGCGTATACTCGGCGCGGCAGTCGTTCAGCGTGCGGCAGAGCGCGATCGCGAAGTCGCGGTCGAGCCCGGCCCACTCCTCGCCGGCGCCGCCCGGGAACATGATCGTCTGATCGATGCCCTCCTCGTCCATGTCGACGAGCCGCGGCTTCGGATCGGTCATGCCGGGCCGCTCGAGGCTGTCGAGCTTGGCCGTACCCTTCGTCTCCTTGATGCCGACGCCGGGCAGGTTCGCGAACTGCTTCTTGATGCGCGCCTTCCGCTCCTCCCACTTCGGCTGGAACTTCTCCGGAATGCGGGCCTGCCAGTTCGGCAGGTCGCCGCCGTGTCCGTCCGCGTCGATCACGTGCTGGCCGAAACGTCCCATGGTCGTCTCCTCAGTGGCTGTCCATCCGGAACACGCCGCGCGCGAGGCTGCCGCTCTCGAGGTCGTGCAGCGCGTGACCGAAGTCGTCGAGGGTGTAGTGGTTCGTGATGAGCTCGTCGATCTTGAGGCGGCCGCCGAGATACAGGTCGGCCAGCATCGGGAAGTCGCGCCGCGGCCGCGCCGCGCCGTAGCGACATCCGAGGATCGCCTTGTTGTTGTAGAGCGTGTGGACGACGAACTCGTACTTCGAGCCGATCTTCGGCACGCCGACGATCGTCAGCGTCCCGCCCGGCGCCAGCGCATCGAGCGCCTGCTGGATGACGGCCAGGTTGCCGACGCACTCGAACGTGTACTCGGCGCCGCCGCCCGTCAGGTCGCGCACGGCGGCGAGCGCGTCGTCCTTCGTCGCGTCGATGACGTGCGTCGCGCCGAAGCGCTTCGCCAGCTCGAGCTTCTGCGGGTTGACGTCGATGGCGATGATCATCGACGCGCCGGCGAACACCCCGCCCTGCACGCAGTTGAGGCCGATGCCGCCGACGCCGAAGACGGCCATCGACGAGCCCGCCTCGACCTTCGCACGGTTCAGCACCGCGCCGACGCCGGTCATGATGCCGCAGCCGATCAGCGCCGCCCGGTCGAACGGCACGCGCGGATCGACGGGGATGGCGCTCTGCTCGCGCACCAGCGTCAGCTCGCTGAACGCCGACGCGTTCGCGAACTGGTAGGCGGGCTTGCCGCCGAGCGTGAACGGCGTCGTGTCCTTCGGGTTCGGCGCGTTCTTGCAGGCCGTCGGCTTGCCGCCCTCGCACGCACGGCAGCGGCCACAGTGCGCGAGCGTGGAGATGATGACGGAATCACCCTCGCGGACGCTCGTCACGCCGGGACCGATGTCCTCGACGATGCCGGCGCCCTCGTGCCCGAGCACGACGGGCACCGGATACGGGATGGTGCCGTCGATGACGCTCTGGTCGGAGTGACAGAGCCCCGCCGCCTTGATGCGGACGCGCACCTCGCCGGGACCGGGCGCACGGACGCCCACGTCCTCGATGACGACGGGCGTGCCACCGCCGTAGTAGACCGCGGCCTTCACGCCTTGTTTCCGATGCGCAGCACGCGGCCCGACCGCGCGCCCGTGAGCTCGTTGTTCTCGATGATGACCTCGCCGTTCACCATGACGCGCGTGATGCCCTCGGGCTTCACCTGCCAGCGGTCCTCGCCACCCGGCATGTCGGCGACGAGCTGCTTCTTGCCCAGCTGGATCCGCTTCGGGTCGAACATCATGATGTCGGCGTGGTAGCCGCGCGCGAGGAGCCCGCGGAGTGGAATGCCGACGACCATCGCCGGCAGGTGCGTGATGCGACGGACGCCCTCCTCCAGCGACATGTGCTGTCGGTCGAGGAGCCAGCTGCGGATGAAGTACGTCGACCACTCGGCGCCGTCGTCGCGGTCGGCGTGCGCGCCGCCGTCGCCGGTGCCGATCAGCATGTGCGGGTTCCGCTGCGCCTCGCCGTTCGTCTCGATCCACGCCGGCGACTCGCTGTTCCAGAGGAACTGCGTCGTGCCGCCGTCGGCCGTAGTCAGACTACAAATGATGTCGGCGGGATGGACGTTCCGCTCCTGCGCGAGCTGCGCGACGCTCTTGCCCTCGGCGCCGGGGTTCGACTTCGAGCGGTCGACGAACAGCGCGTTCATCGCCGGCGGCGGCAGCGTCGACCCCTTCTCGGGATCCTTGTTCGGGTTGTCGAGGCCCCAGCGCAGCTCGGCGCGCTTCGCCGGGTCCTTCATCGCGGCGAGCCGCGCCTCGGCCGAGAGGTCGTTCAGGTCGCGCCAGTGGAACACGCCGTCGAACAGCGACGTACCGCGCGTCCAGTTGAACGGCCGCATGAACGGCTGCGTGCGCAGCATCGAGAAGACGGCCGCGCCCTGCTTGCGCGCCTCGGCGAGGAAGCCCGTCTGGCTGTCCCAGAGCTCCTTGCCGCCGGGCCGGTAGCTCATGCCCTGCACGACGACGGGCAGGCCCGACGCGTGCGCGAGCTTGACGACGCGCGCGCGGTCGTCGGCGTCGTAGCCCTGCACCGCGCTGCGCGCGAGGAAGCCGATGCTGCCCGCCCCGCCCTCGCCCGCCGCGGATGCCAGCGCCAGCACTTCCTCGAAGTCGGCGTGGCGCGACGGCACGGGCTTGCCCGTGTGGTCGACGTGCGTGGGCGCGTGCGACGAGGTGAAGCCGGCGGCGCCGGCGCGCATCGCCTCGCGCACCATGTCCTGCATCGTCTTGATCTCGTCGTCGGTCGCCTTCCGCTCCGAGCATGCGTCGCCCATGGCGAAGCGGCGCAGCGCCGAGTGGCCGACGTACACGGCGGCATTGATGCCGATGCGCGTGTCGAGCGCTTCCAGCAGCGACGGGAAGCTCTCCCAGTCCCAGGGCAGACCTTCCTGGAGCACGCTGGGCGTCATGCCCTCGACCTTCGCGAACAGCTTCGTCACCCACTCGCGGTCGGTCTTCTTCACCGGCGCGATCGAGTAGCCGCAGTTGCCCGCGACCACCGACGTCACGCCATGGAAGCACGACGACGTCGCGAACGGCTCGAACGTGAGCTGCGGGTCGTAGTGCGTGTGCGCGTCGACGATGCCGGGCATCACGACCTGGCCGTCGGCGTCGATGGTCTTCTTCGCGCCCGAGAGCCTGCCGATGTCGGTGATCATGCCGCCGCGGATGCCGACGTCGGCCACCCGCGCGGGCAAGCCCGAGCCGTCCACCACCGTGCCGTTCTTGATGATCGTGTCGAAGCTCATGCCGTCCACCCTATGTACTTGAGCTCGCTGTACGCGGTCAGCGCGTACGTGCCGCCGTCGCGTCCGATGCCGCTCAGCTTGTAGCCCCCGAACGGAGCGTCGGGGTTCATGCCGCTGCCGCTGTTCACCTGCACCGTGCCGGTGCGCAGCGCGCGCGCGACGCGGAGGCCGCGCACGGTGTCGCCGGTCCAGACGTAGCCGTAGAGGCCGTAGTCGGAGTCGTTCGCGATCGCGATCGCCTCGTCCTCGTCGTCGAACGGAATCGCCGTCACCACCGGGCCGAAGATCTCCTCTCGCGCTACGTGCATGGCATTCGTGGCGTTCGTGAAGAGCGTCGGCTCGACGAAGAACCCGCGCGGCAGGGCCGCCGGACGCTTGCCGCCGCACGCGATCGTCGCGCCCTCGCCCGCGCCGCGCGCGATGTTCGCCTCGACGCGCTCGCGATGCGCCTTCGAGACGAGTGGGCCGACGACGACGCCGGGCGTGCGCGGATCGCCGATGCGGAGCTCCGTGGCGGCCGTCGCCATCCGGCTCGTGAACTCGTCGTAGATCGACCGCTCGACGAGGAGCCGCGTGCCGGCGATGCAGATCTGTCCCGAGTGGAACGTCCACGGCTGCATCGCGCCGCGGAGCGCCTTCGCGAGATCGGCGTCGGCGAAGACGATCTGCGCCGACTTGCCGCCCAGCTCGAGCAACGTGCGCTTGAGCCGCGGCGCGCACGCCGCCTGGATGGCGGTGCCGACGGTCGTCGAGCCGGTGAAGCTCACCATGTCGACGTCGTCCGACGCGACCAGCGCTTCGCCGATCTCCGGCCCGGCGCCGTTGACGAAATTCACGACGCCGGGCGGCAGGACGCCGGCCACGATGCGGGAGAGCGCCGCGACGCCGAGCGGGTCGACCGGCGCGGGCTTGATGACGACCGTGTTGCCGCACGCGAGCGCCGGTCCGATCTTGCCCGCACAGTTCGTCATCGGAAAGTTGAACGGCGTGATGCACGCGACCACGCCGACGGGCTCGCGCGTCGCCATGCCGCACGCGAGGCCGGCGCCGCCGGGCATCGGCCGCGGCAGCACCTCGTCGTCGGGCGACAGGGCCGCCATCTCGGCGTACTTCGTGAGCCGCAGCGGCACCGCGCCGACCTGCTGCGACTCGGCGACGCCCTTCAGGGCGCCGGTCTCGGCGATCGTGATGTCGACGAGGTCCTTCATCTGGCGGCGAAAGGCGTCGGCCGCCTTCGCGAGGAGCGCGCCGCGCTCCGCGCCGCTCATGCGCGGCCAGGGTCCATGCTCGAACGCGTCGCGCGCGGCTTTCGCGGCCGCGCGCGCCTGCTCGACGGAGGCCTCGGGCGCCTCGCCCGCGACCTCCTCCGTGGCGGCGTCGACGATCGCATAGGTGCCACGCGCCGCGCGCACCCATTCGCCGCCGATCAGGACGGAGTCGACCTTCGCCACGGTCATCGTAAGACTGTTTCGTTCCTCGTCAGGCCGCGCACGCCTTGGCGGCCGCTTCGCGCTGCCGCGTGGTGCTGTGCACCGGATCGGTGTCGAACCGCGGCAGCACGTGCTTGCCGAACGTCTCGATCGATCGGAGGACGTACTTCTGGTCGAGGGTGAGGGTCAAGGGCGCGTAGATCAGCTGGTCCACGCCGAGATCGACGTACATCTGGATGACCGTCGCGATCTCGTCGGGCGAGCCGATCTGCCGGCCGCCGACCGCGAGGCCGGCCTTCAGCTCGGTCGGCGTCGGATCGGGCAGCGGCGGGATCGGGCCCGTCTGCGGCATGCTCTTGGGGCGCGGGATCGAGTCGAGCCACTTGAAGAAGTAGCCGGTGAACGCGCCGACCTTCGCCTTCGCGTAGAGCGCGCGCGCCTCGTCGCCGTCCTCGAGGCAGAACATGTTCGTCGTCACGGCGATGTTGTCGTTGATGAAGCCGCCGACCGGCTTCGTGCAACGCTTGATGCCCTCTTTGTAGTTGCGGACGCTCTCGGCGATCTCGCTCGGCGTGCCGAAGGTGAAGCAGAGGCAGCCGAGGCCGAGCTCGCCCGCTTCCGCGAACGTCGCCGGGCTGGAGCATGCGACCCACATCGGCGGGTGCGGCTTCGAGTACGGCTTCGGCAGCACGTTCCGCTTCGGCATGCGGAAGTACTTCCCTTCGAACTCGTACTCGCCGTCCTGCCACATGCGCGGGATCTGCTCGAGCGACTCGCGCCACATCGGCTTCGTCTCGGCGGCCGACGGGATCGCGAATCCGCCCCACTCCGCCGACGACGACCCGCGGCCGGTGCCGAACTCGACGCGTCCGCCGGAGAGGTGATCCATCGTGGCGATGCGCTCGGCGACGCGCGCCGGGTGGTTCACCGCCGCCGTGATGTTCGTGATGGCGGTGCCGACGTGGATGCGCTTCGTCCGCGCCGCGACCCAGGACAGGAAGACCTCGGGTGCCGGCTGGTGGGAGTAGTGCTCGAGGAAGTGGTGCTCGGGCGACCAGTCGTACTTGAAGCCCACCTCGTCGCACAGCTCGGAGACCTCGAGCTCGCGAAGGTAGCGCGAGTGCTCTTCGTCCCACGGCGGAACGTGCATCTGCGAGAAGATTCCGAACTCCATGGCGCCTCCCTTTTGGTGCCGGCCGACCGCGGCGGCGTCCCCTGATTCGCGACCGCGAACTACCATTCGGAATTACGAGTTGTCAACGCGCTTCTGCGAATGGTAGTAACGCGACGTGGCACGCACCCCACGCGACGAAGCCCGCGAGGCCCGGACCGGAGTCTATCGCCAACACATCCTCGAGGCGGCGGAGCAGGTGTTCGCGGAGCGCGGCTACGACGCCGCCAAGGTGCAGGAGATCTCGGTGAAGGCCGGGCTCTCGATGGGCGTCATCTACGGGATCTTCCCGGGGAAGACCGAGCTCTACACGGCGCTCCTCGACGAGCGCGGTCAGGAGCTGTTGCGGCTCGCGCGCCAGGTGGCCGGACGCGAGCTGTCGCCGACGCAGCAGCTGCTCGAGCTGATCGGCGTCTACGTCGGCTACTTCGTCGAGCACCCGGACTTCCTGCGCATGCACCTGCGCTCGGGCGTGTCGTGGGCACTCGGCTCGGCGATCGGTACCGCGACGTCGGTGCAGTACTGGCAGGACATCCACGAGCTGCAGGCCGACATCTTCCGCCGCGGCGTCGCGGCCGGCGAGTTCGTCGACGAAGCGCCCGACTATCTCGCGCGCACGTTCTCCGTGATGGATCAGGTGCTGCTGTCCGACTGGGTCGGCCGCGGCATGACCGACGACCGCGCCGTGCTCGTCGCGCGGCTGTCGCGCATGGTCGAGCGCGCGTTCTGCGTCGCCGGCTAGCGGCGGCCGAGCTCCGCCCGGAGCGCGGTGACGTTGTGCGCGATGCGCGTCTGCTCGTGCTCGGTCAGCGAGCGTTCGCGCAGCAGCGACTCGTAGATCTCGAGCGCCTCCTCGCGCCGTCCGGCGGTGTAGAGGAAGCCCGCCTTGTGCTCCGCCACCATGTGCCGGCGGTAGGCGCGCTCGTAGTCGAGACCGCGGTCGTACCAGGCGAGCGCCTCGGACGCCTTCTGCATCTTGTCGTGGATCACGGCCATGTTGATGCACATCACCGCCTTGTCGGCGTCGAGCAGGTCGCTGTTCAGCAGGGTGCGTAGGCCGGCGATCGCCTCGTCGTACTTCCCGGCGTCCACCTGATCCGAGACGAGCTGCATGGCGTCGACGTATGCCTGATAGTCCATCGTGCCTGCCTAGCACGAAATTGACGGACGGCACGGATGTGCGCGATGTCTCGCCCGTGGCGCGTTTCGTTCCGTGCTCCGGCCCCACCTGGCGCGATCCGTTCGCGATGTACGCGGACCTGCGCGACCACGACCCGGTGCACCACGTCGCCGACGGCGACTACTGGGTGCTGTCGCGCTTCGCCGACGTGCTGGCCGCGGCGCAGGACACGACGACGTTCTCCTCGGCACAGGGGCTGACGTTCGCGTACGACGAGCTCGACCGCGTCGGGCTGCGCGAGGCGTCGCCGATGGTGATGCTCGACCCGCCCGACCACACGGCGTTCCGCCGGCTCGTGTCGCGTGGCTTCACGCCGCGGCAGGTGACGGCGATCGAGCCGGAGGTACGCGCGTTCGTCGTCGAGCGGCTCGAGCGGCTGCGTGCGGCGAGCGAGGCGGACATCGTCGCCGAGCTGTTCAAGCCGCTGCCGAGCATGGTCGTCGCGCACTACCTCGGCGTGCCGGCGAACGACCGCTGCCGCTTCGACCAGTGGACCGACGCGATCGTGGCCGCGAACGCGGCCGGTGATCCGCTCGCCGCGCCGCAGGCCGTCGCCGACCTGTTCGGCTACTTCTCGGAGCTGATCGAGCGGCGTCGCGTCGAGCCGGGCGACGACACGATCTCGCATCTCGTCGCAGCGGGCGCCGGCGAGACCGACGTGCCGCTGATGCGCGTTCTCGGCTTCGCGTTCACGATGATCGCCGGCGGCAACGACACGACCGCGGGGTTGCTCGGCGGTGCCGCCGAGCTGCTGACCGCGGATCGCGAGCAACGCCGGCGGCTGCAGGACGACGTCGCGTCGATCCCCGACGCCGTCGACGAGCTGCTGCGGCTCACGAGCCCGGTGCAGGGGCTCGCGCGCACGTGCACGACCGACGTCTTCGTCGACGGCACGACGATCCCCGCGGGGCGGAAGGTCATGCTCCTCTACGGCGCCGCCAACCGCGATCCGCGCGAGTTCGGTCCGGACGCCGACCGCCTCGACGTCGCGCGCCGGCCACGCCAGATCCTGACGTTCAGCTTCGGCGCGCACTTCTGCCTCGGCGCCGCGGCGGCGCGCCTACAGGGCCGCATCGTGCTCGAGGAGCTGCTCGCGCGCTGCCCCGACTTCGCCGTCGACGCCGCGCGCGGGACGTTCGCGCCCGGCAGCTTCGTCCGCCGCTACGAGTCGCTGCCGTTCACGGCCGCCGCATAGCGGCCACCTGCTCGACGTACTTCGCGAAGGCGACCATGCCGCCGCGCGCCTGCGGCCAGTCGAAGTTCTCGTTCGGCGCGTGGTAGCCGTGCTCCGGCAGCGAGAGGCCGAGGAAGTGCACCGGGGCGCGCAGCACGCGCTCCATGGAGACCACCGCGCCGATCGAGCCGCCCTCGCGCACGAAGACGGGCGCGCGGCCGAACGCGAACCGCATCGCCTCGGAGACGGCGTCCGCGTGCGGCCCCGTCGTGTGGCCGCGGAACGGGGCCAGCGCATGCTCCGCCTCGACCACGACGTCCGGCGCGTGCCGCCGGACGAACGCCTTCACCAGCCGCACGATGCGCGCGGGCTGCATGTCCGGCACGAGACGGCACGACACGATCGCCGTCGCGGCGGGCGGCACGACCGTCTTGACGCCCGGCCCCTGATAGCCGCCCGCGATGCCGTGCACCTCGAGCGTCGGCCGGAACCAGAGGCGCTGCATGACGTCGAGCGCGTCGTCGCTCCGCAGCGAGCGGAACCCGTGGTCGCGCTTGAACGCCGCCACGCTGAAGCCGCACTGCGCGAGATCCGCCAGCTCGCGACGCGTCGGGCGCACGGCGTCGTCGTAGAAGCCGGGAATCGTGACGCGGCCCGTGCGGGCGTCGAGCATCTTCGCCACCAGCGCCGCGAGCTCGGCGACGGGATTGCGCGCGGCGCCGCCCGTCGTGCCCGAGTGCTGATCGGTCGCGCCCGTGCGCAACGTCAGCCGGAATCCCTGGAGCCCGCGCAGTCCGGCGGGACACGCGGGCCGTTTGCGGGACACCCAGATGGTGTCCGAGACGACGACGGCGTCGGTGGCGAAGGCGTTCCGGTGGGCGCGCAGCGTCGCCTCGAAGTGCGGCGACCCGATCTCCTCCTCGAGCTCCCACAGGAAGGCGACGTTGGCGCGCACGCCGGCGTCGAGCGCGTGCGTCGCACCGAACAGCGCGGCCAGCGCCGGCCCCTTGTCGTCGGTGGTGCCGCGCCCGAAGTAGCGGTCGCCGCGCCGGGTGAACGCGAAGGGCTCCGTCGTCCAGTCCGGGCCGTCGGCGGGCTGGACGTCGAGATGGTTGTAGACGGTGACGGTCGGCAGCCCGTCGCCACGATGGAACCGCCCGTGCACGAGCGGATGCCCGCCGGTGTCGACGACCGTCGCGGTGGCGCCGCGGGCGCGGAGCAGTGCGGCCGCGTGCTCGGCCGTCCGGCGCACGTCGCGCGCGCGGGCGGGGTCGACCGAGACGCTCGGCATCTCGACCAGCGTCGCCAGCTCGCGCTCGTAGTCGGTACGGGCCGATCCGGCCCAGGCATCGAGGGCGGCACGGGTGAAGGGCATGGACGGCGGTGCTAGCGACGGCGCCCCGCCCCGTCAACGTGACGTGTGGACATCCGGGCGCATCCGCGGCACGAGAGGGCATGACTCGGACGGTGGCCGCGCTGCTGGTCGCCCTGGCCGGCGCCGCCGGTGCGACGGCGCCGGTGCCGCCGCCGATCACCCTGCGGTACGACGTCCGCTACGGGCCGCTCACGATCATGTCGTTCGATACGACGGTCGACGTCGCGGACAGGACGTACCGCAGCACCACGCGCATGCAAACGGAGGGGGTCGTCGAGCTCGTCTACCCGTGGAAGGCCGAGGCCGTCTCCGACGGCGTTCGCGACGGCACGACGCTCACGCCGAAACGGCACACCTCCGACGGCATGTACCGCGGCACGCATCGTCGCGTCCGCATCGACTACGCGGACGACGGTGCCGTGGTGAGCACCATCGAGCCGCCGCCGGAAGAGGACGCGCGCGACCGCGTTCCCGCCGACCTGCAACGCGCCACGATGGACCCGCTGACCGCGAGCCTCGCGGCGGCGGGCCGCCAGCCGTGCGGCGGCACGCTGCCGGTGTTCGACGGCCGCCGGCGCTACGACATGCGGCTCGAGGACAAGGGACCGGCCGAGGTCGAGCCCGCCCGCCGCGGCATCTATGCCGGGCCCGCGCGCCGATGTCGTGCGACCATCATCCCCTACTCCGGCTTCTGGCGCTCGGAACCGACCGAGAGCGAGGCGCCGACGACGCTCGATTACTTCATCGCGACGCCGCGGCCGGACGTCGGCCCGTTGCCGGTCTACCTGGAGCTGGCCGGGGCGCGCGGCACGCTGCGCATCCACCTGACCGCGGTCGAACGCGTCGCCGACCCCGTCAGGGAGTAGCGACCCGCAGCGGAATCGTCACGCGGAAGACACTGCCCGAGCCCGCCGCGCTGGACAGCGCCACCGTGCCGCCCATCATCTCCACCAACCGCTGCGCGACCGTGAGCCCGACGCCCATGCCGCCGTACGGCCGCGTGAACGACGGATCGCCCTGCCAGAACGCGTCGAAGACGCGCGCATGATTCGCCGGCTCGATGCCCGCACCCGTGTCGCGAACGTCGACGTGCAGGAGGAGCTGGTCGTCCCGCACGTCGCCGACGCGGATGGCCAGCTCGACGTGCCCGGTGGTCGTGAACTTCACCGCGTTGTCGAGCAGGTGATCGAGCACGCGGCGCAGCGCGCGCTCGTCGGCCATCACTTCAGCCGGCAGGTCCGCCGGACGCTCCAGGCGGAACGTCAGCCCGCGTCGGCGCACCTCCGGCTCGACGTGCTCCGCCGCCTCTGCGACGAGGCGTCCCAGGTCGACCGGCGTCACGAACAGGCTCAGGTCTCCCGACTCGAACGCCGTCAGGTCGAGCAGGTCGTTCACCAGCCCGGACAGACGCCTCGCATTCCGTCGCGCATGCGCGGTCAGCTCCGACAGCTGCACCTCGTCGGGATCCTCGGCGAGGAGGTCCAGGTAGCCGACGACGCCCGACAGCGAGGTGCGCATCTCGTGGCAGACGCGCGCGAGGACCCGCGATGCGGCGGGCGGGACGGAGGACCGGAGCTTCGACACCACGTCCGCGCCCAACAACAGCTCCAGCCCCATCCCGCCCGCCGCCCCCGCATCCGGAAGGCGCACACACCCATCCGCCCCCGCCTCGATCGCCTCCCGCAGCTCGTCCGCCGTGCTCGCCAGGACGTAGACCGGCGTGCGATCGCCGCCGTCCTGCGCGCGAATCTCCCGACAGAGCTCGCGCCCAGCATGATCGACGCCCACCACGAACGCCGGCTGGTCGTGCAGTCGGCGGAGCGCCTCCGCCGCGGTCGCCACTCGTCGTGCCGTTCGCCCCTGCGCGACGATTGCCGCGCAGATGCGCTCGGCCCATTCGTCGTCGTCCGACAACACGATAGCGGTTGTCGTCTGGTCACCGTCAGCCACGACTAACTCTGTCGGGTACCCCTGGTGGCGCCTTGAATGACTAGGACCGGCGTCCTAGGCAAAACGACAGATACGACAGTGCATGTTCGATTGCCGTGAATGCGATGAATCCGAACGAGGCTCGAATCCGATGCATATCGCGCACACTCTGCGCACACACCATGCGGAGCGAGATGAAATTCTCGCTGAGCCGCAAAGTACCTTGACAGTATCGCGCGCTTGTCCTTACGTCATGAGAGGAACAGAGCGATCGCATGGGCGATCGCGTCGGCGATGAAGGTTGTGATGGGTGTCGAGGGGAGTGCCAGCGCCGTGATTCGCGTGGCGGTCGTCGGTGGCGAGCGGCTGAGCCGCGAGGGATTGGTCGCAGCGCTGCAGCGCGATGCGAGCCTCCTGCCCCGCGACGCCGGGAGCGGCCCCCTGGAAACCGCCGCGCCGTCCGAGGACGAGGTCCTCGTGCTCCTCGCCACCCCGCGCGAAGCCGTCGCCCAGACGCCGGTGCTTCGCGAGCGCCGCGGGCGGCCGCCGCTGGTCCTGGTCGCCGTCTTCGAGGACCGCGCCGACATCGTGGCGTGCATCGACGCCGGCTTCCTGGCCTGCGTCTCTTCCGACGGCGGCCTCGAGCCGCTCGTCGAGGCCATTCGGAGCGCCGACGCCGGTATCGGGTATCTCTGCCCGCGGGTCGCCGACGTGATGTGTCGGCCGGCCGCCGCGCCGCTGGCATCGATCGCGCGGCCCTCGTTGTCGGAACGGGAATACGACGTGCTGCGTCTGGTCGCCCAGGGGCTGCGCAGCGCCCAGATCGCGACGCTGCGAAACCTGAGCATCAAGACCGTCCACACGCACCGGCAGAACCTGATGGCGAAGCTCGGAGTCCGCGGCTCGGCGCAGATGGTCTTCCGGGCGATGTCGCTCGGCCTGCTCGATCCCTGACGCCACCGTCAGCGCGGCGGGATCAGCCCGAGCCGGAGCGCCTCGCGGACGAGCATCGACGCGTTCCGGACGCCCAGCTTCCGCATCACGTTGGCGCGATGGGCGTGGACCGTCTTCACGCTGAGCGCCAGCGTCTCGGCGATCTGGGAATTCGTCCGTCCCTTGACGACGAGCCCGAGGACCTGCCGCTCGCGCGCCGTCAGGGCCACCGTGGGCGTCGCGGCGACGTCGGGCGCGGAGGCCTCGCTGCGCACGAGCAGGTCGGCGGAAATCGGGCAGAGATAGCCGCGGCCCTCGGACACGGCGCGGATGGCGTCGACGAGGCTCGCCGAGCGCGTCCGGGCCGCGACGCACGCTCGGGCGCCTGCGCCGATGACGGCGCTCACCTGCGCGCGATCGGCGAACGACGCGAGGACGACCACCGGCACCACCGCCCCCAGCCGCGCGATCTGCGCGAGCACCTCGCGGGACTCGACGTCGCGCCCGTCGACCGCCACCACCCCGACCTCGATCCCCGGCTCCGGCGCGGCGCGCACCAGCTCGTCGGCGCCGTCCAGCGTCCCGGCACTGACCACGAAGTCAGGCTCCTTCGAGAGCAGTGCCGCGAGGCCCTCGGAGACGGATGGAAACGGTCCGACGACGAGAATGGTGATCGATTTGCCGCGACGACTCATGAGCGACTACGCATTCAATCACCGTGAGTCGGGACCGACCGCATGATCGAGACGCCAACGGATACACGAGTTACGCGCGAGTAGCGAGTCGATTTCGCTTCGAAGCGACATCGTTTTGTCGCAACCATTCGCGGTCGACGTATGCGTGACACTGGATCGCTACACACCTAGCTGCAATGCTCTAGGTCCATCCCGGATTCCTGTCCGCCAGTGTCCTGTCAAGTACCTAGGGCATCCGCGGGCCGGCGCGTGCGAGATATGCCTAGGTAGGGTCCGACAAGTCGCCGGATTGGTTGAGCGGGTCGTCGGCTCCGCCGCCGCGCGACGCATCGGCCTGCGTGGAGGCGCCGGCACACGGCATGGTTTCTGCTCTTCCACCGCCGCATGGCCATCGATGCGAACACGCTGACGGCGCTCGCCGACGCGCTCGCCCGCGTCGACGCGCAGGTCGCCGCGGTGGGTGCACGAGGGGAGCACATCGCGGCGCAGCTGCAGGGGCTGGCGGCCCGCATGCAGTCGGCGTTCACGCTGCTCGCCTCGGCCCCGGCGGACGACGTCGAGGCCGACGCGTTGCGCGCCGAGCTCGATGCGGCGGCGCACGTCATGACGGCACTGGCGACACGCTGCCTGCTCGACCTCGCGCGAGCCGGCCGCATTCTGGCGGAAGGGGCACAGCCGCTCGCCACCCCGCCGTCGTATCGACCTACGACCTATCACGCGTGATGGACGGCGGCGCGACCGCCAAGGAGAGACACGGATGAGCCGATTGCAGCATCGTGGACGCAGCACCGCGCGTGCGACGGTGGCGACCCTCGAACGGTCGTCGAGCCAGTCGTCGCTGGCCGAGGCGCAGGCCAACACCAAGGCGGTGCTCGAGGTGGTGGAGGCGCTCGGCCGCGCGACGAACGCCCAGGAGGTCGTGACGTCGGCACTCGAGGCGGTGAAGTCGGCCTTCGGCTGGGCCTACGGCTCGTTCTGGGCGTACGACCCGCGGGAAAACGCCCTGCGGTTCTCGCTCGAGTCGGGCACCGTCACGGAGGAGTTCCGCCGCATCACCCAGGAAGCACGGTTCCGCGAGGGCGAGGGCCTCTCCGGCCGCGCCTGGAAGACGCGCGACCTCTTCTTCGTCCAGGACCTCGGCGAGATGCGCGACTGCTGCCGCGCCCCCGCCGCGCAGCGCGCGGGCGTCAAGTCGGGCGTCTGCTTCCCGATCATCGTGCAGGGCGAGGTCCGCGGCACGATGGACTTCTTCGCGCTCGAGACGCTGACGCTGTCCGACGAGCGCCTGGAAGTGCTGCGCAGCGTCGGCAAGCTGGTGTCGTCCGCGCTCGAGCGCCAGCAGTCGGCGGACGAGGCGGTGCGCATCAGGAACATGATGGAGAACGCGCCGATCAACGTCATCTTCGCCGACCAGGACATGACCATCCAGTATCTGAACCCGGCGTCGAAGAAGACGCTCAAGACCATCGAGCAGTACCTCCCGGTCACCGCCGACAAGGTGCTCGGCGCGTCGATCGACATCTTCCACAAGCATCCCGAGCACCAGCGGAAGATGCTGGCCGACCCGCGCAACCTGCCGCATCGCGCGGTCATCCAGGTGGGCCCCGAGCGGCTCGACCTGCTCGTCAGCGCGATCCTCGACGCGAGCGGGAACTACCTGGGCCCGATGCTGACCTGGGAGGTCGTCACCGCGAAGCTCGCCGCCGAGGAGCGCGAGCGCGCGATGACCGAGCAGATGCGCACGGTGCTGTCCAAGGTGACCGAGAGCGCGCAGGCGGTTGCCGCTGCGTCCGAGGAGCTCACCGTCAGCAGCCAGCAGATGAGCACGAACGCGGACGAGACGTCGGCCCAGGCCACGGTCGTGTCCGCGGCGGCCGAGCAGGTGAGCAGCAACGTCGGCACGGTCGCCACCGCGACCGAGGAGATGACGGCGAGCATCCGCGAGATCGCGAAGAACGCGACCGACGCGGCGAAGGTCGCCACGACGGCCGTCAAGGTCGCCGAGGAGACCAACGGGAAGGTCGCCGCGCTCAGCGAGAGCAGCGCCGAGATCGGCAAGGTCATCAAGGTGATCACGTCGATCGCCCAGCAGACGAACCTGCTGGCGCTGAACGCCACCATCGAGGCGGCGCGCGCCGGCGAGGCGGGCAAGGGCTTCGCGGTCGTCGCGAACGAGGTGAAGGAGCTCGCCAAGGAGACCGCCAAGGCGACCGAGGAGATCGGCCAGAAGATCGAGGCCATCCAGACGGACACCCGCGGCGCCATCGACGCCATCGCGCAGATCGGCACCATCATCAACCAGATCAACGACATCCAGAACACGATCGCCAGCGCCGTCGAAGAGCAGACCGCCACGACGAACGAGATCGGCCGCAACGTCGCCCAGGCGGCGAAGGGCAGCGCCGAGATCGCGCAGAACATCACGGGCGTCGCGCAGGCCGCGCAGAACACGACGTCCGGCGCGAACGACACGCTCAAGGCGGCAGGCGAGCTGGCGCGGATGGGCGCCGAGCTGCAGAGCATCGTCGCGGAAGTGAAGCAGTAGACTCGATATCGCATCGCGGGCGCGGGGACGCATCGGAATCGAATGCGCCACCGCGCCACCAAATTGCCGGACGACGCCTCCGGCGACGACGCGCTGACGAGGCGAGCGACGGGGGATCGCTCGCCTCGTCCGCCGTGTGTCACCGACCCGGCAGGATTCCCTAGGCGTCATGCGGCGCGTCTTCACTATCGCGTGAGCCATCGACACGGAATTCAACATCCGATGCGATCTGCAGGCGGCATGCTTTCTGCTTTGAGTGCCGGCATGCGCACCGGCCGCCCAACGTCCCGTGACCGATCCACCACGCGAGTCGAGCAGCGGACGCTCGACCGCACGGCCGTCGACGCGACGGCCGCCGAGGCACGCGAGAACACACACGCGGTCCTGCGACTCGTCGACGCTCTCGCGCGTGCCTCGACGGCCGACGAGGTGCTGGCCGCCGCGCTCGGCGCCGTGCGGTCCGCATTCGGGTGGGCCTACGGCTCCTACTGGCGCCTCGACCCGAACGCCCGCGCTCTTCGCTTCGCGCTCGAGTCGGGCGCCGTCACGGAGGAATTCCGGGTCGTCACCCGCGAGGCCCGCTTCGCGGAAGGCGAAGGCCTCTCCGGCCGTGCCTGGCAGAGCCGCGACCTCTACTTCGTGCAGGACCTCGGCGAGATGCGCGACTGCTGCCGCGCGCCCGTCGCGCAGCGCGCCGGCGTCCGGTCGGGCGTGTGCTTCCCGATCGTCGTCGACGGCGCGGTCCGCGGCACCATGGACTTCTTCGCGCTCGACGTGCTGCAGCCGTCCGAGGAGCGGCTCGACGTGCTGCGCAGCATCGGCAAGCTGGTCTCGTCCGCCATCGAGCGCCAGGAGCGCATGGACGCCGCGACGCGGATGACCGCGCAGGTGCGCGCGGTGATGGAGAAGCTGTCCGAGAGCGCGCGCGGCGTCGCGTCGGCCGGCGACGAGCTGCGCGCCGCCAGCCAGCAGATGCGCACGAATGCCGACGAGACGTCCGAGCAGGCGACGGCCGTCTCGTCGACGGCGAATCAGGTGAGCGTGAACGTGTCGACGGTCGCCACCGGCACCGAGGAGCTCGCGTCGAGCATCCGCGAGATCGCGGAGAGCGCGAGCAACGCGGCGCGCGTCGCGACGACGGCCGTGCAGGTCGTCGATCAGACCAACACCACCGTGGCCGCGCTCAGCGAGAGCAGCGCGCAGATCGGCAAGGTGGTGAAGATGATCACGGCCATCGCCCAGCAGACGAACCTGCTGGCGCTGAACGCCACGATCGAAGCGGCACGTGCCGGCGAGGCGGGCAAGGGATTCGCCGTCGTCGCGAACGAGGTGAAGGAGCTCGCCAAGGAGACCGCGAAGGCGACCGAGGAGATCGAGCACAAGATCGACGCGATCCAGGCCGACACGCGCGGCGCCGTCGAGGCGATGGCGCAGGTGAGCGGCATCATCCACTCGATCAGCGACCTCCAGAACACGATCGCCAGCGCGGTCGAAGAGCAGACCGCCACCACGAACGAGATCGGTCGCCACGTCGCCGAGGCGGCGCGCGGCGCGTCGAGCATTGCCGAGAACATCACCACCGTCGCGCACGCGGCGAAGAGCACGACGGCCGGCGCGGAAGCCGTGGAGCGCGCGGCCGGCAACCTGGCGCAGATGGGCGCCACCCTCGAACAGCTCGTCTCGGAGGCAACGCTGTAGGCCTCCGTCCCGAGGCGCCGCCGGTCTGACTGGCCTCGGGCCGGCGGCGCCACCCGCTTCGTCTACTTGACGGCGAGCGGATTGATCGGCGACCCGACGCCGCCCGTCACGCGGAGCGGCGGCGCGCTGAAGAGGAACGTCCAGACGCCGTCCGTCGCGCAGTCGTCGGCCAGCGCGTCGAGGTCGAACATCTCGCCGAGCGTCAGCCCCATGTCGCGGATGCAGAGCATGTGCAGCGGCAGCATCAGCGCCGGATCTTCGAGCGGGTAGACCTCGACCATGTTCGTGTCCGTCGCCACGGCCGCCACCTCGCGTGCGTGCAGCCATTCCGCGCACGCCGTGCCGAGCCCCGGCATCTGCCGCATGTAGGCGATGCGATCGCCGTCGACGGTGAAGCAGCGCATGTGACCCGTGCGGATCAGGAGGACGTCGCCCGACTCGACGCGCACGCCCTGCCGCTGCTCCGCGGCTTCGAGGTCCGCCGGCCCGATCGCGAGCCCAGGCGCCAGGCGCTCGACGCCATGGCTGCGCGCGACGTCCAGCAGCACGCCGCGCGACACGACGCCCGCCGCCATCTTGTCGATGCCGTTCTTGCCCGCGCCCGCCGCCGTCAACGTCGCGACCGAGTGCCCGTTGTAGAGCTGCCCGCCGTAATGGACGTGGGCGAGGCTGTCCCACTGCGTCGCGCACTGGAGCGGCATCATGATCACGTCGTCGGCATACCGTGCCCCGTCCGGATCGGCGCTCATCGGGTTGTTCGTCGACGTCATCAGGTGGACGGGATTGATGCGGCCCGCCTGGCCGAACTGCGGCCCTTCGTTGCCGAAGGTCAGCGACAGGCTGAAGACGACGCCGCGCCGCACGCACGTCGCCGCGCGCTGGATCACCGCGGGCGTGACGAAATTCATCGTCCCGCGCTCGTCGTCGGCGCCCCAGCGTCCCCAGTTCGACACCCGGCGTGCGATCGCGCCGAGCTTCTCCATGCCGGGGCTCACGCGTTGGCCTCGGCGAGGACGCGCATCGCGTTCGCGTCCGTCGTCCCCGCGAGGATCGTCGTGACGGGGCTCGCCTTCCACGCCTGCAACCGATCCTTGATGCGGGCCGGCGAGCCGACCAGCGAGATCTCGTCGGCGAATTCGTCGGGGACCGCCGCCGCCGCCTCGTCGCGGCGGCCCGCGAAGAAGAGGTCCTGGATCTTGTCGACCGCGTCGCCGTACCCCATGCGCCGCACGAGGTTGGCGTGGAAGTTCTGCTTCTTGGCGCCCATCCCGCCGATGTAGAACGCGAGCATGTACTTCACGGGGACGAGCGCCGCCTCGAGGTCGTCGTTCACGTTCACCGTGACGGGGCACGCGATCTCGAAGCCCTTCGGCGCCCCCTGCAGCGAGTCGGCGTACACCTCGGGCCGGTACGGCGAGTAGTACAGCGGCAGCCAGCCCTCACAGAGCTCCGTCGCCATCGCGATGTTCTTCGGGCCCTCGGCGGCGAGGAAGAACGGGATGTGGTCGCGGAGCGGCCGCGTGATGAGCTTGAGCGGCTTGCCGAGCCCCGAGCCGCCGCGCAGGGGCAGCTGGTAGTGCTCGCCCTCGAACGTGAGCGGCCCCTCGCGACGCAGCATCTGCCGCATCAGCGTGAGGAACTCGCGCATGCGCGCCATCGGCTTCGGGAACGGCTGCCCGTACCACCCCTCGACGACCTGCGGTCCGGAGACGCCGAAGCCGAGGATCAGCCGGCCGTGCGACAGGTGGTCGAGCGTCATGGCCGTCATCGCGACGCACGCGGGCGTGCGCGCGGAGATCTGGATGATGCTGGTGCCGAGCTTGATCTTCTTCGTGTTCGCGCCGATCCACGCGAGCGGCGAGATCGCGTCGGAGCCGTAGGCCTCCGCGGTCCACACCGAGTCGTAGCCGAGGCGCTCCGCCTCGATCGCCATCGGCGTCGGATCCGACGGGCCGAACATCCAGTAACCGACCATGAGGCCGAGCTTCATTCGTGAGGGTCTCCTTCGGCGCTTCTCGTAGCGTGGCCGATTCGCTACTGGCAAGTCTCACACCCCGATTGGAGGACGTGCACATGGCGAACGACGTCTGCGTTGTCACCGGAGTGGGACCAGGCACGGGCGCGGCGCTGGTCCGACGATTCGCCGCGAGCGGCCATCGCGTGGCGATGCTCGCGCGCTCCACGGAGACGCTCGGCAAGCTCGAAGCGGAGGTGCCGTCGGCACGGGGCTTCGCGTGCGACGTCGGCGATCAGGGGTCGGTCCGCGAGGCGTTCGCGCAGATCCGGACCGAGCTCGGCACGCCGACGGTGCTGCTGCACAACGCGGGCAGCGGCGTCTTCAGCAACGTCATGGACACGCCGCCCGACCTGTTCGAGGCCGCCTGGCGCGTGAACGCGCTCGGGCTGCTGCTCTGCACGCACGCCGTCGTTCCGGGCATGCTCGAGACGGGACGCGGCACGATCGTCGTCACCGGCGCGACGGCGTCGCTCCGCGGTGGCGCGAACTTCGCGGCATTCGCGTCGGCGAAGGCGGCGCAGCGCAACCTCGCGCAGTCGATGGCGCGCAGCCTCGGACCGCGCGGCATCCACGTCGCCTACGTCATCGTCGACGGCGTGATCGACATCCCGAACACGCGCGCGATGCTACCCGACCGTCCCGACGACTTCTTCCTTCGCGCGGACGCGATCGCGGAGACGGTGCACCACCTGGCGCACCAGGACCGCAGCGCGTGGACGTTCGAGCTCGACGTGCGGCCGTTCCAGGAGAAGTGGTGACGCGGCGTCAGGCGCCGAGCGCGCGGCCGAGGTCGTCGAGCCCGTCGAAGGCCGGCGCCTCGGCGCACAGCACGTCGTACTCGCGCCGCGCGGCCTCGGCCTGCCCGAGCCGCAGGTAGACCGCCCCCAGCGCGAAGCGGACGGCATGCTGCGCCGGCTGCCGGCCGACGAATCCCGCGAGCCGCTCCGCGAGCGCATCCCAGCGCTCGAGCGCCGATCCGGCGCGCAGCAGCCAGTGCAGCGCTTCCGCGTCGTCGACGTGCTCGCGAGCGACCGCGTCGAACAGGTCCCAGGCCCGCTCCGCCTCCCCCAGGCCGAGCGCGGCCATGCCGCTGCCGAGCCGGGCGCGGCGGGTGTCGGCACCGCAGGTGGCCGCGGTCTCGAACGCGGCGCGGGCCGTCTGCGGATCGCGCTGCTGCAGCGCCACCACGCCGCGCAGCAGCCAGGCCGCACCGTCACCGGGATCGCGGGCGAGCAGCACCTCGACCGCACGGCCCGCATCGTCGACACGGCCGGCTTCGAGCGCGGCGCGGGCCGCGGCGTGCTCCGGAGGAAGATCGAGGGTCTGCATGCGGTCCCGGCCATGCAAGGACGTGCCAGCCGTAAACGCCGTATGGACGTGGTCCCCGCGCGGCAACTTCCGCCGCGTGCGGCAGCAAGTGCCGCCTTGCGCGCGTTCGCGTGCATCTGTTACCGAGCCGCCATGGCGATCTCCGTCAGAGAGCGGGCGCTGATGCCGCCCGTCCCGAACGCGAGCGACTTCCTCGAGCTGTACGCGTTCGAGCGACCGGCGCCCGCGCTGCCGCTCGACGCCTTCGTCGAGGAGCTGAAGGGCATGGTGCGGCGGCACGAGGTCGCAGCGCCGCTGGCCAACGCGCTTCGTCACGGCGACGCCTCGCGGGACGCGATGCGTCGCTGGATCAAGGACTACTGGCAGTTCGTCCGTCTCGACGCGCAAGGCACCGCGGCGAGCGTCGCGCGCTGCAAACGACGCGGCCTCTTCATCACCCTCTCGCAGCTCGTGAACCGGAAGACCGGCTTCCACCAGGTGACGCGCCCGCCGCTCGAGCTGTTCCTGCGCTTCGCCGCGGCGTTCGACCTTTCGCTCGACGACCTCGAGGCGCACTACGCGTGCCCCGAGACGATGCAGGCCACGTACACGCGGCTGCACTTCCAGTTCTCGAGCCTCGAGGAAGGCTTCGTCGTGAGCGCGCTCGCGGGCGAAGGCGCGCTGCTCGACGTGCAGCGCGACGAACGCCCGTGGCTCTGCCAGCGCGGCATGGCCGAGTACATGAAGCGCGCCTGGCAGCTCGACGACGACGCAGTCGCGTACTGGCGCGCCTACGAGGATTTCCGCGGCTTCGTGACCGAGCCGGTGTGGGACATCGTCCGGGAGCTCGCCGTCGACGGATCGCAGCAGCAGCTGATCCGCACGACGCTGCATCACTGGCTGTTGATCTACGCGAACATGCGCCGGGCGTGGAACGAGATCGTCACCGGGACGTACGCCCTGCCCGACGTCGTGTGGCCGCCGCCCGGCGTCGTCGTCCAGGCGGGCGCCGAGCAGACGCACGAGGAGATGGAGGACGAGCTCGGCCAGTTCTGTCTCGGGCTGACGCGTCCGACCGAGACCGCGTTCGGCCTGCTGCTCTCCGGCAAGGCGTCGCTGGACGCCGCGAAAGAGCTGGTGCGCGACTTCATCCACCTCGACGCCACCCGCAACATCGCGGGCCAGCTGTCGCGCCAGACGACGCCGCGCGCGATGAAGGCGATCGCGCAGGCGTTCGCGACCGAGTCGGGTGGCTATCTGACGCGCAACCACATGGAGATCTGGGCCGATTTCGCGGAGCAGGCGCTCGGCATCACGCGCGAGGAGCTGTTCCGCTGGACGCCGCCGACGGAGACGATCGCGAGCAGCTACGTGACGTCGTGGTTCCTCGTCCACTGCCCCGCCGAAGAGGCGATCGCGGCGTTCCATCTCGGCCCGCCGACGCGCGTGAAGCAGCAGATGGGCAAGCGCGCGCTCGGGCTCGGCCAGGGCGGCGTCGCGGGCGAGGGGCTCATCGAGGCGCGCTCGGTGACGCCGCAAGGCCACCCGCTCGCGGCGGCGTTCGAGCGGCTCGGCATCCAGCCCGACCTCGCCGACTACTTCTTCCGGCTCCATCGGGAGATCGAGCCGTTCGAGCAGGACGAGGGCTGGGAGTATGTCGCCGAGGTGGTTCGTACGGGCCCGCAGCGCCAGGCGTTCAAGCGGGCATACATCGCCAAGATCCTCTCGGAGCGGCGCAAGGACGAGGGACTGCTACGCCGCATGAAGCGGCTGTCGGGGATCGACGCGTGAAGCCGGCCATCGCGATGCTGCCGCTGCTCGTCGCGCTCGCCGGCTGCGGCGGCGGTGGCGCCGCCGAGCTGCTCGAGACGGCCCGGCTCGAGGAAGTCCAGAACAACCCGGCGCACGCGAAGCAGCTCTACCAGCAGATCGTCGATCAGTACCCCGGCACGCCCCAGGCCGAGACCGCCGCCGCCCGTCTGCGCGAGCTTCCCTGAGCCCCGTTGACCCCGTGTCGCGGACGGTGCTACGGCCGCGACAGGTGGGCTGACTGCTACCGGAGGGAACGCGTATGGGTCGTGCGACGTCTTCTCTGCTGGGGATGGTGCTCGTGGTGGCCGGCTGCGGCGAGGGCAAGGTCGACTGGACCGAGCCCGAGAACCTGCTGCTGCGCGAGAAGGTCACCGATCGCGACACGTTCGTCGAGCTCGACTACTGGTCGATCCTCGATACGCCCTGCCAGCCGGTCTACGACGCGCTGGCCGACGTCGATCACTACGAGGATTTCATCCCCGGGATCGACAGCACGGCACTGGTCGCCGAGTCCCCGAACTCGAAGACGATCCAGATCGCGCAGCGTGTGATCGGTCGGCAGACGAACGCGAAGGTGGAGTGGACGTTCGACGAGCCGCGCCATCGGATCGAGTTCAAGACGCTGTCCAGCGATCTCTCGTACAACGACGGCTACTACGCGCTCGAGGAGTCGCCCGACGGGAAGCGCTGCCTCGTCAAGACGATGTTCCTCGTGAAGTCGGGCAAGGGCGTCTCGCTGAACGCCCTCGGGCAGGCGACGCGCGAGTCGTTCCTCACCGCCGCGCGCGGCGTCCGCAAGCGCGCCGGGACCACCGCGACCGCGAAGCAGTGAGTGGCGGGCGCACGGGGTTTGTGCCAGGAGGAGGCGTGCGCACCGTCACGCTGCTCCTTCTGCTCGCCATCGTCTCGCCCGCGTTCGCCGCCGACGACGACCCCGCAAAAGCCAAGGCCGATCGCGAGGCCCGCTTCACGGCCATGAAGACCGAGGCCGAGCCGTACAAGCAGTTCGGCGACCAGGTCATCGACATGCTCGCGGACGGCGACGCCAAGAACGTCAAGGCGCGCATGAGCCCGAGCGCGGTCCGGCGCAACGGCGAGGCGAAGCTGGACGAGTTCGTCGATACGAAGCTGATCCCGTACTTCGCGAAGTTCGACAAGGTGGACGATGAGCTCACCGTCGTCGCACGCACCGAAGACGACAAGGGGAACAAGGGCTTCGTCATCCAGTACGTCTTCTTCGACACGGACAAGGCGCGTCGCCCGCTGGTCATGTACGTGCTGCGCGAGAACGAGCAGTACGTCATCGCCAACATCGTGCCGGGACGATCGATCGAGGAAGCATCGCGCCTGCGCCCGCAGCCGCAATAACGGCTTGACAAACAGTCGTTTGGTGCACTACCCAGCCAGGCCTATGCCGGCGACGGTAGAAGCACCGATGTTCCAGGACCTCGTCATGGAGTTTCCGTACAAGCACTCCACGGGCGAGACGATCGGTCGATTTCTTGCGGGCCTCAAGGAGCAGAAACGCATCTGGGGCCAGCGCGTGTCCGGGCAGGGCGTCGTGGTACCGCCGCTCGGCTACTCCGAGGTCGACGGCTCCGAGGGCGGCGAGTGGGTGGCCGTCGAGAACACGGGCACCGTCACCGCGTGCGCCGTCGTCCACGCACCGATCGAGCAGCTGCATCCCAGCACCACGCCGTTCGCGTTCGTCCTGGTGAAGCTCGACGGCGCGGACACGTCGCTGGCGCACGTCGTCGTCGACGGCTTCGAGCGCGTGAAGGTCGGGAGCCGGGTGACGGCGGTGTGGCGATCCGACGAGGAGCGCGTCGGGTCGATGCGCGACATCGAGCGCTTCAGCGTCGCAGACTGAGGAGCACATGAACGAGCCGCCGAAGGATCCCGTCAAGTACGTCGACTCGAACGTCCACCTGCCCTACCACTACGTGGCGGGCGACTACCGCGCGAAGTACCTGCGCGCGCTCAAGGACAAGAAGATCCTCGGGTCGAAGTGCTCGAAGACCGGCAAGGTCTTCGTCATGCCGATCGTCAGCTCGCCGGAGAGCTTCGCGTCGTGCGACGAGTTCGTCGAGGTGGCCGACCGCGGCATCCTGACGACCTTCTGCATCGTGAACATCCCCGTCATCGGCCGCAGCCTCGAGATCCCCTACGTCGCCTCGTCCATCGCGCTCGACGGCGCCGACATCTCGATCTTCGCCCTCATCCAGGAAGTGAAGGCCGACGAGGTGCGGATGGGCATGCGCGTCGAGGCGGTGTGGAAGCCCGACGGCGAGCGCCAGGGCGATCACGAAGACATCCTCTACTTCCGGCCGACGGGCGAGCCCGACGCGCCGCTCGAGTCGTTCATCAATCGCCTATGAGCACGCTGCGTAACGTCGCCGTCGTCGGCTTCGCGCAGATGCCCGTCGTCGCACGCGACGAGCATCGCATGGCCACCGAGATGCTCTACCCCGTCATCGTCGAGGCGCTGAAGCAGGTCGGCGCGTCGCGCGACGACATCGACTACCAGGTGTCGGCGTCGACGGACTACATGGACGGCCGGCCGTTCGGCTTCGTCGCCGCGCTCGACGTGATGGGGTCGTGGCCCGCGCGCCAGGACCTGCACCTCGAGATGGATGGCTCGTTCGCCGCCTGGTACGCGTGGGTGAAGATCCAGACCGGCGAGGTCGATACCGCGATCGTCTGCACGCACGGCAAGACGTCGGAGGGCGAGCCCGAGCGCGTCTTCAACCTGCAGTTCGAGCCGTACTACCATGCGGCGATGGGCATGGGGCCGACGGCGTCGGCCGCGCTGCAGGCCAGCGCCTACATGGCGCGCACCGGCGTCACCGACGGCGACCTCGCGCAACGCGCGGCGCGCAGTCGCGTGGCCGGGGCGCGCAACCCCGACAACCAGCTCCGCGACGGCGTGCCGGCCGCGGCGCTGCAGGGCTCGACGTGGGCCATCCAGCCGCTCCGCAAGGGCTACGTCCCGCCGGTCGGCGAGAGCGCGACGTGCCTGGTGCTCGCCGCCGAGGGCAAGGCCGAGACGCTCTGCAAGAAGCCGGTCTGGATCCAGGGCGTCGATCATCGCGCCGAGATGCAGACGATCGGCGCCCGCGACCTGACGCGCAGCGCGGGCACAAAGCTCGCGGCCGAGAAGGCCTTCGCGATGGCCGGCATCGGCGGCGCGCGCGACGTCGACCTGGTCGAGCTCACGTCGGTGACCCCGGTCGAAGAGCTGATCCTGCTCGACGCCCTCGGCCTCGATGCGAAGGCGTCGGCGCCGGTCGTCAATCCGTCGGGCGGTCCGCTCTGCGCCCACCCGATCATGAGCACCGGCTCGATCCGACTCGGCGAGGCGTTCCGCCAGCTGTCCGGACAAGCGGGCGACCGCACGGTCGCCGGCGCGAAGCGCGCCATCGCGCACGGCGCGCAGGGACATTGCCTGCAGCAGAACATCGTCTGGGTGCTCGGCACCGAAAAGAGGTGGGCATGAAGCGCCCGACCGCCGTCGTCGGCGTGGGACAGACGCAGCACGCCGCGCGCCGATCCGACGTGAGCATCCCGGGTCTCGTCCGCGAGGCCGTCGATCGCGCGCTCCAGGACGCGGGGCTGCAGCACGACGACATCGACGCCATCGTCATCGGCAAGGCCCCCGACATGCTCGAGGGCATCGCACAGCCCGAGCAGTTCCTCGTCGGCGCGCTCGGCGGATACCTGAAGCCGGTCATCCGCGTACACACGGCCGGCTCGGTCGGCGCGTCGACGGCCATCACCGCGATGACGCACGTCGCGTCGGGGCTCTTCGACCGCGTCCTCACCGTCGCGTTCGAGAAGCAGTCGGAAGGCAACGCCATGTGGGCGCTGTCGCCGAACATGCCGTTCACGCCGCCGCTGGTCGCCGGCGCGGGCGGCTTCTTCGCGCCCTACTGCCGGGCATACATCCAGAAGACCGGGTGCCCGCCGCACATCGGTCCCGTCACCGCGGCCAACGCGCGCGACAACGCCACGCGCAATCCCTACGCCCACCTGCGCGAGCCGATGACGGTCGAAGACGTGATGAACTCGCCGGTCCTGTGGGACCCGATCCGGTACGGTGAGACCTGTCCGTCGTCCGACGGCGCCATCGCGCTCGTCATCGCGAGCGAGGAGCAGGCGAAGAAGGGGCCGCGGAAGCCCGCGTGGATCAAGGGCGCGGCGTCCTATGCCGAGGCGATGTGGGTGCCCGGCCGCGATCAGGTGAGCCCGAAGGCCGGCAAGATCTGCGCGAAGCACGTCTATGACCAGGCGGGCATCCGCGACCCGTGGAACGACATCCAGACGGCCGAGATCTACGTGCCGTTCGCGTGGTTCGAGGCGATGTGGCTCGAGAACCTGGGCTTCTGCGACGAGGGCGAGGGCTGGAAGATCATCGACCGCGGCGAGCAGAAGTTCGGCGCGCACCTGCCGATCAACCCGTCGGGCGGCGTGCTCTGCACGAACCCGATCGGCGCCTCCGGCATGCTGCGGCTCGGCGAGGCCGCCCTGCAGGTCATGGGACGCGCCGGCGAGCACCAGGTGCCGAACGTGCGGAACGCGATGGGTCACGCATACGGCGGCGGCGCGCAGTACTTCGCGATGTGGGTCGTCGGGACGGACCTATGAGCGAGCCGGCAGTCATCTACGAGAAGCGCGACGGCATCGCCGTCGTCACGATGAACCGTCCCGAGGTCCGCAACGCGATCAACACCGAGATGCTCTGCCGTCTCGCCGACGCGTGGCAGGACGTCAACGACGATCCCGCCGTCCGCGTCGCGGTGCTCACGGGTGCCGGCGACAAGGCGTTCTGCGCTGGCGCCGACCTCGACCGGCTCGTGCGCATGATGCAGGGCCTGCGGCGGCCGGAGACCGACTGGGACAAGCGGGTCCTCGACGACTACAACATCATCTACAAGGGCCTCCTGCGAAACTACACGGTGTGGAAGCCGATCATCGCCGCCGTGCGCGGATTCTGCGTCGCGGGTGGCACCGAGATCCTCACCTGCACCGACATCCGCATCGCGGGCGACGATGCCCGCTTCGGACTCGCCGAGGTGAAGTGGAGCCTCTTTCCGATGGGCGGCTCGACGGTCCGGCTCCCGCGCCAGATCTCGTACTGCAACGCGATGGAGATCCTGCTGACGGGCGAGCAGCTCTCGGCGGAGCGCGCGCTCCAGATGGGGCTCATCAACAAGGTCGTCACGCCGGCCCAGGTGATGCCCGAGGCCATGCGCTACGCGCAGGTGCTGAACGAAGCCGGTCCGCTCGCCGTGCAGGCGGTGAAGCGGTCGGTGCTCGAAGGGCGTAACCTCACGCACGAACAAGCCCTCGAGAAGGAAATGGAGATCGGGATACCGGTCTCGATGTCGGAGGACTGCCGGGAGGGCACCAAAGCTTTCAAGGAGAAGCGGAAGCCCGTATTCAAGGGGAGGTGAGGTGGTTGCGGTGGTGGTGGCGGTCGCGAGCGCTGGGGGTGTCCCGGCTGCGCGCGGCACTCGCTCGGCACCGCCCCGCCCCTTTTCCCCACCCGCTCACTCCTGACGCGCTCGCTCGGGACACCCCCAGCGCTCGCGACCGCCACCACCACCGCGCCGTCTCACTTAGATGACGGCCTACGCGCTCCTCGGTGTCCTCCTCATCGCGCTCGTCTGGGGGGTGTGGACGTACAACCGGCTCGTGCGGCATGCGGCGCTCGTGCGGGAGGGGTGGAGTGGGATCGACGTGCAGCTCGTGCGGCGGCATGAGCTCGTGCCGAATCTGGTGGCGGTCGTGCAGGCGTACGCGACGCACGAGCGGCAGGTGCTCGCTGAGGTGACGCACCAGCGCACCGCCGCGCCGACCGCGGAGCTGCAGGCACAGGAGAATCAGCTGACGTCGCAGCTGCGCAGCGTGCTGGCGCTCGTCGAGTCGTATCCGGCGCTTCGCGCCGACGAGAACTTCCGCACACTCCAGCAACAGCTCGTCGACGTCGAGGAGCATCTGCAGATGGCACGCCGCTACTACAACGGCACCGTGCGCGACAACAACGTCGCCGTCGAGTCATTTCCGTCGAATCTCGTGGCCGGGGCCTTCGGGTTCGGGACGAAGCCGTTCTTCGAGGTCGAGAGCGCGACCGTGCGCAGCGCGCCGGCGGTGAGCCTGTGATCCGCGCCGCACTGCTGCTGCTCCTCCTCGTCACCCCCGCCGCGGCGCAGGAGCGCATCGTCGACTATCGGTCGCGCATCACCGTCGGGGCCGACGGCTCGCTCGACGTCGAGGAGACCATCGCCGTCGTCGCGCTCGGGCAGGAGATCAAGCGCGGCATCTTTCGCGACTTCCCGACGACCTACGACGGGCCGTGGTTCACCAGGCGCATCGTGCCGTTCGACCACGTGCGCGTGCAACGCGACGGCAAGGACGAGGAGTTCCGGCTCGAGGAGCAGGAGAACGGCATGCGCGTCTACGCGGGCAACGCGGACGTCATGCTCGAGCCCGGCCCGCATACGTACGTCATCGACTACCGCACCGACGACCAGCTCGGCTTCTTCGACGATCACGACGAGCTCTACTGGAACGTCACCGGCAACGGCTGGAGCTTCCCGATCGACCGCGTGACGGCGACCGTCGTGCTGCCGAAGGACGTGCCGCGTCGCGACGTCCGCGTCGAAGCCTACACCGGCTACGCCGGCGCCCAGGGCCGCGACTACGAGAGCGTCGTCGAGACGAGCACCGGCGAGGTGCGCTTCACGACGACGCGTCCGCTCGACGCGAGCGAGGGGCTCACGATCGTCGTCTCGTTCCCGAAGGGCTACGTGCAGCCGCCGACGGCCGAGGAACGCCGCGACGCCTTCGTGCGCGCGAACATGCCGCTGATCGTCGCCGTGGCCGGCGCGGGCGTCGTCATCCTCTACTTCCTGGGAGCATGGGTCCTGATCGGACGCGACCCCGGCCGGGGCACGATCATCCCGCGCTTCGCGCCGCCACGTGACCTGTCGCCCGCGTGCCTGCGCTACCTGACGCGCATGGGCTTCGATCAGGGCTGCTTCAGCGCCGGCCTCCTCGGGCTCGCGGTGAAGGGCGCCGTCCGCATCGACGACGAGAACGGCACGTACACCGTCGTTCGCCAGAAGGCCGAGGGTGCGAAGCTGACGCTCGACGAGCGCCGCATCCTGGCCACGCTGCTCTCGTCGAGCCAGATCAAGCTCGAGCAGAAGAACCACACGACGATCCGCGGGGCGATCCGCGCCCTGCACGAAGCGCTCAAGCTCGAGTACGAAGGCACGATGTTCCAGGCGAACCGTCGCTGGTTCGTTCCCGGCGTCGTACTGGCCGCGCTCACCGTCGTCGCCGCTGCCATGAGCGGCACGCTGAGCCAACGGTTCGCAGCCGGATTCATGGCGGTGTGGCTCAGCGGCTGGACGATGGGCGTGCTGGCGCTCGGCAAGGGGGTCGTCCAGGCGTGGTCGGCGCTCTTCCTGCCGCAGGGCGTGTTCGCGCGCATCGGCGCGCTGATCATCGCGCTCATCACCACGGCGTTCGCCCTGCCCTTCATGGCCGGCGAGGTGCTGGGCCTGTACATGCTCGGCGAGGCCACGACGAAATGGATGGGTCCCATCGTGATCGCGCTGATGGGCCTCGCGTTCCTCTTCTACGACCTGCTGAAGCGTCCGACGCTCGCCGGACGCGCCCTCATGGACGAGATCGAGGGCTTCAAGATGTACCTCGTCACCGCCGAGGGCGAGGTGCTGCGCCGCATGGACGGTCCGCCGCGGACGCTCGCGCTGTACGAGCGGTTGCTCCCCTACGCCGTCGCGCTCGACGTCGAGAACGAATGGACCGAGCAGTTCGCGGAGCAGATCGCCGCCGCCGCGGCGAAGGGCGAGGACCGCGGGTACTCGCCGACGTGGTATCGCGGCAGCACGTTCGGCGGCGGCGCGCTCGCCGGCCTGGGCGCGTCGATGTCGCACGCGATCTCGTCGTCGTCGACCGCGCCGGGCTCGCGCAGCGGGAGCAGCGGCGGCGGCTCGTCCGGCGGCGGTGGTGGCGGCGGCGGTGGCGGCGGATGGTGACGGCGGGTGGACCTGGCCGTCGTCGTCTTCGTGCTGGTGTACGCGGCGATGCTGCTCGGCGGCATCCCGGGCCTGGCGCTCGACCGCACGGGGGCGGCGCTCCTCGGCGCGATCATCCTGATCGCGTCGGATGCGGTGCCGGCCGACGGGGCATGGAGCGCCGTGGACCTGCCGACGCTGTGCCTGCTGTTCGGGCTGATGGTCGTGTCGGCGCAGTTCCGGCTGGCCGGCTTCTACTCGCACGTCACGAGACGGCTCGCCGCGGCCGACGTATCGCCGCCGGCGATGCTCGGTCTGCTGGTCGTCGCCGCCGGCGTGCTCTCGGCGCTCTTGGCGAACGACATCGTCTGCCTGGCCATGACGCCGATCGTCGTCGAGGGGTGCGTGCGACGGCGGCTGCGGCCGCTGCCGTTCCTGCTGGCGCTGGCCTGCGCCTCGAACGTCGGTTCGGCCGCAACGCTGATCGGCAACCCGCAGAACATGCTCATCGGCGAGGCGCTCGACGTGTCGTTCGCCGGCTACCTCGCGGACGCGCTCGTTCCCACCGTCGTGGGCCTCGGCATCGTATGGATGGTGGTCGCGTGGACGTTTCGTGAACGGTGGACGGCGCCCGCCGACGACGTGCCGGCGGTGACGGCGCCGCCGTTCGACCGCGCGCAGGCGTGCAAGGGCGGCGTCGTGCTCGCGGCGCTGGTCGCGCTCTTCCTGACGACGTCGTGGCCGCGCGACCACCTCGCGCTCGCCGCGGCCGGCATCGTCCTCACCAGCCGGCGCATGGCGTCGCGCCCGATGCTGGCGCTCGTCGACTGGCACCTCCTCGTGCTCTTCGTCGGCCTGTTCGTCGTGAACGGCGCCGTCGCCGCCACGGGCATCCCGGCGCGCGCGCTCGCCGCGCTGGCGGACGCCGGCGTCGATCTGACGCAGCCCGTGTGGCTCTTCGGGACGACCGTCGTCCTCTCGAACCTGGTGTCGAACGTTCCCGCCGTCATGCTGCTGCTGCCCGCGGCGACGCACGCGCTCGCCGGCCCCATCCTGGCGCTCGCCAGCACACTCGCCGGCAACCTCTTCCTCGTCGGCAGCATCGCGAACCTGATCGTCGCCGAGCAGGCGGCGCCGCTCGGCGTCCGCATCGGCTGGGCCGACCACGCGCGCGTCGGCGTGCCGGTCACGCTGTTGACGCTCCTCGTCGCGGCGGTCTGGCTCGCGCTGCGGACGTTCTGGTAAGAGCCGAAATCGAACATGCGTTCGCTTCCGCTCGGCACCCTCCGGATGCTCGATCTCTCGCGCCAGCTCCCCGGGCCGTTCTGCTCCACGATGCTCGCGGACCTCGGCATGGACGTCCTCGTCATCACGGCGCCGAACGATCCGTTCCAGCTCGGCATCCCGTTCCTCGCGCGCAACAAGCGCAGCATGACGCTCAATCTGAAGGCCCCCGCCGGCCGCGACGTCTTCCTCGAGCTCGTGAAGAACGCCGACGTCGTGCTCGAGGGCTTCCGTCCCGGCGTCGCCGCGCGCCTCGGGATCGGCTGGGAGACGCTGCACGCATTGAACCCGCGCCTCGTCTACTGCGCGATCTCGGGCTACGGGCAGGACGGCCCCTACCGCGACAAGGTGGGCCACGACCTGAATTATCTCGGCTACGCTGGCGTCCTCGAGTACTGCGGTCCGCCCGAGGGTCCGCCGATGATTCCGGGCGTGCAGGTCGCCGACGTCGGCGCCGGGTCGTTGATGGCCGCCGTGGGCATTCTCTCGGCGATCATCGCCCGCCAGCAGACGGGACGCGGACAGATGGTGGACGTCAGCATGCTGGACGGCGCAGCGGCGTGGAACGTCTGCCATCAGGTGCTGCACCACTTCTCCGGCGTGCTGCCGCAGCGCGGGCGCGAGCAGCTCACGGGACACTTCGCCTGCTACCACGTCTATCCGACGCAGGACGGCCGCTGGGTCACCGTCGGCGCGTACGAGCCGCACTTCTGGACGACGCTCTGCCGCCACTTCGGCCGGGAGGACTTCATCGCCGACCAGTGGGCCGAGGGCGCGCGGCGCGAAGAGATGATCGCCTTCTTCCGCGAGGCGTTCCGCGCGAAGCCGCTCGCGCACTGGCTCGAGGTCCTGGGGCCGCAGGACATCTGCTTCGGGCCCGTCAACGACCTGCTCGACGCGTACGACGATCCACAGCTGCGCCATCGCGGGATGGTCGTCGAGATGGAGACGCCGTCGGGCCCGACGCGCTTCATGGGCCCGCCGATCAAGCTCTCGGACACGCCGGCGACCATCCGCACGCCGCCCGCGCAGTTCGGACAGCACACGGACGACGTGCTCGCCGCGCTCGGCCGCTCGGCGGAGGAGATCGCCGCGCTGCGAGCCGCCGGCACCATCTGACGGGGAGGAACGACACATGGCACGCGTGATCGACGCCGACGCGCACATCGTCGAAGGCCGGGAGCTGATGGCCGAGCTGATGCAGCGCTTCCCCGACAAGATCCGGCTGGCGAATCCGGGCGAGGAGACCGCGCTCTTCATCGAGGGCCGTCCCTACCCGAAGTCGAGCGGCCCGGGCGCCGGTTGCCGCGCCGAGGAAGGCATGTGCCTCGATCGCGGCGCGAATCCCTTCACCGTCGACGGTGTCCTCGCCGACGCCGACAAGGAAGGCATCGACGGGATGGTGTTCTTCCCGAGCGCCGCGCTCGGCCTGCCGGGCTACGAAGACCAGCGCTTCGCCGCCGACGTCGCGCGCGCCTACAACCGGTGGATGGCGGGCTGGTGCGCGCAGAGCCCGCGCCGCCTCTACGGCGTCTGTCTCGTGCCGATCGAGGACGTGGGAACGTCGATCGCGATCATGCGCGAGGGCAAGGAGCTCGGCCTCGTCGCCACGATGGTTCCGGCCGTACTGCGCACGCGGAACCTCGACCACCCCGACCTCGAGCCGTTCTGGGCGGCCGCCGCCGAGCTCGACATGCCGCTCGGCATCCACGGTGCGCCGGGCATCCACCTCCCGAACCTCGGCTCGCACCGCTTCGACAACTATCTCCAGGTGCATTGCGTGAGCTTCCCGTTCGACATGATGGTGGCGTCGACGTCGCTCATTCTGGGCGGCGTCTTCGAGCGGCATCCGAAGCTGCGCGTCGCGCTGCTGGAGAGCGGCGTCGGCTGGGTGCCCTACTTCATGGAGCGCATGGAGGAGCACCTCGAAAAGCGCGGCCGACTGACGCCGGAGTGCAAGCACGAGCCGAAGGAGTACATCGAGCGCGGGCAGCTCTACGTCAGCTGCGAGCCCGAGGAGGTGTCGGTCCCGCTCGCGGCACAGACGCTCGGCGAGCACTTCATCATGTACGCGAGCGACTACCCGCACTGGGACAGCGACTTCCCGAACTCGACGAAGCCGATGCGCGCCCGCACCGACATCTCCGACGCACTCCGCGCGCGCATCATGGGCGCCAACGCCGAGCGCTTCTACAACCTCGCGCACTAGTGTCCGACACGGTCACCGTCCGGCCGCTGCGCGAGGCCGATCTCGCCGCGGCCGACCGCGTCTTCCGTCGCGCGTTCGGGACGTTCCTGCGGCTGCCCGATCCGATGACGTTCGCCGGCAAGGCGGACCCGCTGCGTTCGCGCTGGCGCGAGCACCCCGAGGCGGGCTTCGTCGCCGAGGAGGACGGCCGTCTCGTCGGCTCGAATCTCGCGGTGCGCTGGGGGAGCGTGGGGTTCTTCGGCCCGCTCTCCGTCGATCCCGATCTCTGGAACCGCAAGCTGGGCCAGCGCCTCATGGCGCCGATCATGGACACGTTCGCGGCGTGGGACCTGCGGCTGAGCGGGCTCTTCACGTTTCCCGACAGCACGAAGCACGTCGGGCTCTACCAGCGCTTCGGCTTCTTGCCGAAGTGCCTCACCATCGTGCTGTCGCGACCCCCCGCGCCGACGGTCGACGGCCCGCTCGAGACGCTCGGCGCGACGCCGAGCGAGGCCGACCTCGCCGCGTGTCGCGACGTCGCGGAGAGCATCTATCGCGGCCTCGACCTGACGACGGCCATCAGACATCTCGCGACGCACGGGCTCGGCGACACGGTGGTCGTTCGCGACGGCGCCGCGATCTCGGGCTTCGCCGTGTGCCACTGCGGGCCGGGCGCCGACGCGGACACGGGCGAGTGCTTCGTCAAGTTCGCCGCCGTGCGGCCGGGCGCCGACGCGCCCGCACGCCTGACCCGCCTGCTCGACGCCGTCGACCGGCTCGCCGTCGCGCGCGGCCTGCGCGTCGTGCTCGCCGGCATGAACACCGCGCGGATCGAGGCCTACCGCCTGTTGCTCGCGCGCGGGTTCCGCGGCGTCTTCCACGGCGTCACGATGGCGCGCGACGGCGACCCCGGTTACGACGTGCCGAACGCGTTCGTCATCGACGACTGGCGCTGACGCGCGTCCGGCGGGGGAGGACGCGGATCAGGCCCTCCTGCGCCACCGACGCGATGCGGACGCCGTCGGCGCGATACATCGCGCCGTGGACGAAGCCGCGGCCGGCGGCGGCCACCGGGCTCTCGCTCGCGTAGAGCACCCAGCCGTCGAAGCGCGGCGGCTGATGGAGCCAGATCGCGTGGTCGAGGCTCGCGCCGAGCCCCGCGCCCCACATGAGCCCGTGCGGACGGCCCGCCGTGCTGAGCAGGCTGCGATCGGTGGCGAACGCCAGGACCGCGGCGTGCACGAGCGGGTCGTCGGGCAGCACGCCCCGCGGCCGCATCCAGATCGCACGCCGGGCGGCCCGGCCCGGCTGCGGCGTGGCGGTCGCGGGATCGCACTCGCGCACCTCGAGCGGACCGTCGGGGCGACGACGCACCTCGGGCCCGAGGACCTGCACGCGCAGGTCCTCCCAGTCGGGCAGACCGTCGGGCGGCGGCACCGCCGGCATCGGGTCCTGATGCGCGAGCCCCGCCTGCTGCCGCGTGAAGCTCGCCGTCAGCGCGAACAGCTCCTCGCCGGACTGCTCCCCCGACACGCGGCGCGCGGCGAACGACACGCCGTCGCGGACGCGCGTCACCCGCCAGGTGATCGGCACGCCGTGGCGTCCCGAGCGCAGGAAGTAGGCGTGCACAGAGTGTGGCACGCCGCGCTCGACCGTACGCCCGGCCGCGACGACGGCCTGCGCCGCGAGCATCCCGCCGAAGACGCGCCCCTCGCCGCCGCCCGGCTCGCCGCGGAAGACGTCGTCGCCCGCCGGCTCGAGGTCGAGGCGATGCAGCAGACGGTCGAGCGGCGTCTGGCTCAACGGAACTCGGGGATGACGTGCTGCCCGAACAACTCGATCGACCGCATCACCTTGTCCGCGGGGATCTTGTACGGGTTCATGAGGCAGAGCAGCTGGTCGCACCCCGCGTCGCGATACCGGCGCACGCGTTCGATGCAGCGCTCCGGAGTGCCGACGATCACCGCGCCCATGTCGTCGAGCACGTCGAACGTCAGGTGCGACATGTCGAGGTCGCGCAGCATCTTGGCGTACTCGTACGTGCCGAGGTCCTTGTTCTGCTCCATCTGCCACGTCGCCAGCGAGCCGATCAGCGCGGTGCTCTTCTGCAGATACCAGACGACGGACTCGGCGGCGTTCTGCTTCGCCTCCTCGTTCGTCTCGGCGCAATGCACCATCGTGAACGTCGCGGCGCGCGGGTTGACGGCGCGCTTCCCCGGCGACGCCTCCTTCAGGCCGTCGCGGTAGAGCTGGATGCGGGCGGCGAGCTCCTCGGGGGGCACGCCGATCGTGAACGACAGCAGACCGAGCCCCTTCCTGCCCGCGAGCGTGTGGCTGTCCGGGCTGGTCGACGCCACCCAGAGCGGCGGGTGCGGCTTCTGCAGCGGCTTCGGGTGCACGCGGCGCGGCGGCACCTTGAAGTACTTGCCCTCCCACTCGAACACGTCGTTGGTCCACGCGCCATGGACGACGTCGAGCGCCTCTTCCCACATCCCGCGCGTGTCCTGCGGATCGATGCCGAAGCCTTCGAGCTCGGGCCGCGTCGACGAGCGTCCCGTGCCGAACTCCAGCCGGCCGTCCGACACGCAGTCGATCATCGCCGCCATCTCGGCGACGCGCACCGGATGGTTGTACGGGAACGGCAGCAGCCGCACGCCGTGCCCGATGCGGATGGTCTTCGTCCGCGCGGCGATCGCGCCGTAGAGCACCTCGGGCGCCGAGCAGTGCGAGAACTCCGAGAGGAAGTGGTGCTCGACGGACCAGACGTGCGTGAAGCCGACCTGCTCGCCGCGCACCGCCTGCTCGATCATCGCGTGGTAGGCGTCGCGCTCGTCGCGCTCGCCCCACGGCGCGGGCACGGGGATCTCGTAGAAGAGGCCGAAGTCGAGCGCCATGCCGGTGGGCGTAGCCCAAACGCGCGTTTGGCTGCAAGCCTCACTCGATCGATCGGATCGTCGACGCGAGCCCGGTCGTGCCCTGGTCCATGCCGGTCGCCTGCATCATGCCCTGCCCGCCGGCGAAGCGGCGCATCGTGTTGCCGCCGACGGCGGTGAGTCCGCCGTCCACGACGAGCGCGGTGCCCGTGACGAAGCGCGCGTCGTCGCTCGCGAGGTAGAGCGCCGCGGCGGCGATGTCCTCGGGCCGCCCGTGCTCGGGCCACGGCTGCATCTCGTCCATGAGGGGACGCAGGCCGTCGGGATCGCCGCGGTGGATGAGCGGCGTCAGGATGCCGCCCGGGCAGATCGCGTTGACGCGAATGCGCTCGGGCGCGAGCTCGATCGCCACCGCACGCGACAGATTGATCACGGCGGCCTTCGCGGCCGAGTACGCCTGCGGACCGTCGCCGCCGCTCAACCCCGCGACCGACGCGGTGTTGATGATCGATCCGCCGCCCTGCCCCGTCATCGCGCGCGCCCCGTGCTTGATGCCGAGGAAGACGCCGCGCACGAGCACGGCGAACGTCCGATCGAAGTCCTCGACGCTGGTCTGCGTGATCGGCCCGAACGCGCCCGCGAACCCGGCGTTGTTGAAGACGACGTCGAGCCGCCCGAAGTGCCGCACGCCGCGGTCGAAGGCAGCAGCCACCTGCGCCTCGTCGGCGACGTCGGCGTGCGCGAGCTGGACGACGCGCTCGCCGTGCCCGGCGCGGCCGGCGAGCTCGAGCGTCTCGCGGCCCGTCTCCTCGTTCAGGTCGACGACGAGCACGCGCGCGCCTTCGTCCAAGAAGCGCAGCACCGTGGCGCGACCGATGCCGTTGCCGCCGCCGGTGATGAGCGCGATCTTGCCGTCGAGTCGTCCCGCCATGCGACGCACCATCGGGCGCCGCGCCGCTCGCTGTCAAGGAAGCCCCGCGCCGTGGTAGTGCCCGCGCGGCATGCGGATCCTCGCCATCGTGCTCGTCGTGCTCGCCGCCGCGTGCGGCGATCGGGACGCCCGCGGTCGTCCCGGACTGCAGGATCACGGCGCGCATCACGGCGGCGTCGTGTTCAACGGTCCACGCATCAACATCGAGACCGCGGCGACGCGTGACGGGACGATCCGCGTCTGGCTGACCGACGAGTGGCGGCGGCCGCTGCCACTGCAGGACGTCCGCGGCACGGCGACCGTGAACGCCGCCGCCGTGGAGCTCGTAGCCGACGGCGACGCGCTCGTCGGCACGGGAGCGGCGCTCGACGGCGACACCGCCGCGATCGAGGTTGCGATCGGCGGCGGCGGCAGCGAGCCACAGCGCATGACGTTCATCGTTCCGCTCGCCGACGGCGCGCCGGGCGCGGCCGGCGTCCCGTTGCACGGCTGTGTCCCGCCGGCCGCGGGTCCGGAGCCGCGGCCGCGGTGCGTCCTGCACTTCCTGCAGGCGGTGCACGGCATCGTCGCGGCGCGCGACGGAACGTCGGCCGTCGTGTCCGTCCTCGAGAGCCGCACGACGTCGTGGCGGCTGCCGGCGATGACGCTGCTCGCCGGGTTCGCGGCGTCGCCGCCGGAGGAAATCCCCGTCGACGCGCATCCGCACGTCGAGGAGCCGACGTCGATGGCCATGCGCGCCGACGGTCGCGAGGTGGTGCTCGCGCTCGGCGAGCACCTGTTCCGGCACGACGTCGCGACCGGCCGGCTCGTGAAGGAGCTCGGCGGCCCCGGCGCCGCGCCGCGGAACGTCGCGTGGTCGCCCGACGGCTCGCGGCTCCTCGTCAACGTGTTCGCGTCGGGACGCGTGTTCGTCGTCGACGCCGACAGCGGCGCCATCGTGCGGACGCTCGAGGCGCCGGGCGAGACCACCGCCATCGGCTTCTCCGCCGACGGGGCGCTGGCCGCCGTCGGGACCGAGGCCGGCCCCATCGTGCTGTTCGACGTCGCCACCGGCGGGATCGCCCGCACCCTCGCCGAGCCCACCGACCGCACCGACGCCCTCGGCTTCGCCGGCACGTTGCTGATCGCGTCGGGCGCCGAGGGCGTACTTCGCGTGTGGGACCCGACGACCGGGGCGCTCGTCTCGTCGACGACCGCCGGCGCGCCGCTCGTGCGGCTCGCGGTGCGCCCAGACGGCACCGCCGCGGCCACCGGCGATCGCGAGGGGCACATCCGGCTCCATCGCCTGCCCGAGGGCACGGTGACCGAGACGATCGGCTGGCACCGCAGCCTCGTCCGCGGCATCGCGTGGACCGGCTCGACGCTGCTGGCCGGCGACGCGGACCGACAGCTGGCCGTCTGGGATCGGCGATAGCGCAAAGCGCACGGCATACCCCATGCCGAGTGTCGAGCACGATTCGTGGTTTCCATGACGCGTCGCGTCTGTTACCCCGGTATGCGGTGGATGGTGATGGAGACGCGAGCGAATGCGGCGACGAGCCTGCTCGATCGGATGGTCTGGGCCCTCGTCCAGGCGGCGGTTGATGCGGTCCGCTACCAGCCGACGCACCTGAAGGTGCTTCAGGCCTGCGAGGCGAGCCAGCCGGAGGTTCCGGCGCCCGTCGCGCAGTGGCTCACGGAGCTGCAGGCGCGTCCCTCGGTCGTCGAGCTGGGCCGCCTCCCCCACGCGCTCGTCCGGCGCACGGCGGCGCTCGCCGCCGCCGGCTTCGGTCCGACGGCGTCGGCGGTGATCCGCTTCCTCTCCGGGGCGACGGCGAGCGCCGTCGATCACGTCGGCGCGGTGGCGCTCGAGCGGCCGATCCGCGCGCGCGCGCATCCGGGGCTGCTCGTGCCGCATCCGCACGACGTCGCGGTGCTGGCCGTCGACATGCGCGGCTTCACGGGGCTCACCGCCGCGATGCACGACACGCAGTACGTGGCCGATCTCCTCGAAGAATACCTCACCTGCCTGACGCGCGTCGCCGAAGCGCATCGCGGCGTCGTCTTCCAGTACACGGGCGACGGCTTCCTCGCGCTGTTCCTGCCGGAGCTCTCCGGACGGCGGCCGGCGGCGATGTTCGACCGCCTCGTGCACGAGATGTGCCCCGAGCTGCATCAGGCGTTCGACGACCTGCACGCGCGCTGGCGCGGGGAGTGGCGCGCGACCGCGCGGCCGTCCGTCGCGATCGGCCTCGGCGCCGGCATGAGCTTCGGCCGGGTGACGCTCGGCTTCATCGGTCCGTCGGGCAAGAAGCAGCTCGGCGCGATCGGCGAGCCCGTGAACCTGGCCGCGGTCTTGTGCGCGAGCGCCGCTGCAGGGACCGTGCTGGTGGAGCGCTCGTCGTTCGTCGAAGCGGGATTCGAGCCGCTCCAGCCGCGCATCGTTCGCGTACGGTCGCGCAAGCTCGGCCGCCGGGTCGAGGCGGCGCGCTTCGACCTCGGCGGTCGCCTGGACGGCTGACGCGTGGAAGCCGACGCCACGCCGTGGCTGCTCGCCACCGTGCCGGGGGCGATCATCGGCGCGGTGCTGCTCGCGGGCGCGATCCGCGGCCTCGTGCGCGCGCTCCGCGTGGAGACGCTCGCCCGGCTGCGCGTCGTCGCCGAGCAGCCGTTCACGCTCCCCGCGCCCGGCCCCGTCGTGCTGCACGTCGAAGGGCCGCTCGGGACCACGAAGTTCGCCGCGCTCGACTTCACGGTGATCGGGCCCGACGGGGCCGCGCGGCCGACGCACGCGATCGTCTTCCGGCGGAACAGCACGACGCTCGGCGGCACGACGCAGCTGGCGCTGCGCCGCTTCGATGGCAGCAGCGCGGGATCGCACGCGCTGCGCATCGGTGGCATCGATCCGGGCACCGACTACGACGGCTGCGCGATCCTGCTCACCCGGCCGACGGGCGCGTTGCTGCCACTGTGGATCGCCGGGACCGTTGCCGGCGCGCTGCTCCTGCTCGGCGGCCTCGTCGGCTCGATCCTGCTGCTGGCCGCCTAACTCTTCCCGAACAGGCGGCGCACGCGGCCGAGGAGGCCCGACGCAGCGCGCGTTCCGCCGTGCCGCCGCAGCGTCGCGATGAGCGCCCGGTGCGCATCGCCCTCGGGTCCCTGCTGATCGGGCTGCATCTCGACGAGGTCGAGCGGCGTGGCGTTGGTCGGCAGGGTGCCCGCGTCCGGCCACACGCATTCGGCGGTGGTGCGCGCGTTGACGTCGGCGCCGGCGGCGATCAGGCGATCCACGATCGGCGTCGCGCCCGCGAGCGCCGCGGCGTGCAGCGGCGTCAGCCCCGCCGTGTTGCGGCCGCGCGCGTCCGCGCCGGCGCCGAGCAGCACGTCGATGCGCGCGAGCGCGTCGTCGCCCTGCACGGCCAGGTGCAGCGGCGTGTCGCCGGCCGCGTCGTGCGCGTCGACGGCGAGGCCGGCATCGAGCAACAAGCGAAGCGTTTCCGGACGCCCGGTCGCCGCGGCCTGGTGCAATGCGGTGCGGCCGTCGTTTCGCGCCGCGTTGCGATCGGCACCGCGGGAGAGCAGCAGCGCCAGCATCTCCTCGTGCTCGACGGCGGCCAGCAGTGGCGTCGTACCATCGGCCGTGCGCGCCTCCAGATCGGCGCCGCGATCGAGCAATAGCCCGGCGACGATCGTGGTGTCGCGCTGCGTGGCGAGATGGAGCGGCGTCGCGCCCGTCGCGTCGCGCGCGTCCAGCGCGGCGCCGTGGGCCAACAGCACGTCGAGGATCGCAGCGGGCTCCTCCGGCGCGATCGTCGGGCGCTCCGCGAGGGCATGCAGCGGCGTGGCGCCGTCGGCGTCGGTGGCCGCGACGTCGAGCCCGCGCGCGAGGAGCGCCGTCACCACGTCGGGCGCCTGTCCGCGGACGGCCACGTGAAGCAACGTGCCGCCACGGGCATCGCGCGCGCCGACGTCGGCACCGAGCGCGAGCAGCCGCTGCACCAGCGCGGCGCGCGCGGCCGGCTGGCGGCCACGCTCCGCCGTGGCGAGCTCGAGCGCCGTGCGCCCCGCGTCGTCGCGCGCGTCGATGCGCGCACCGCGGTCGACGAGCCACCCGGCCGCCTCGTCGCGTCCCTCGACGATGGCATGGTGCAGCGGCGTCGCACCGCCGGGACCGCGCGCGTCGAGCGCCACGCCGTTCCGCGCGAGCAGCTCGGCGACGGCGAGCGCGCCGGGCATCGGGCCGAGCAGCGCGCGGTGGAGCAGCGTCGGTCCACCGGCTTCGACCGCCGGCGTCCACCCCGCGGCGCGCAGCCGCGCGATCAGCGCCGCCACGGCTGGCGCCTCGCCGCGCTCCACCGCCGCCGTCAGGTCGCTCGCCAGCGCCGTCGTGTCCGTCATCGTCTCCCCGTCTCCACTACCGTGCGCATGCGCGCCGTACATACGTCGCGCGCGGCCGGCGTCCAAGGGCCGCGCGCAGGGAAGCGCAATTGACCGTCGCGACGGAGCGGGCCTATGGTGCCCGCCCATGGCACTCGACCCGCAGGCGCGCGCACTCCTCGATCAGCTGGCTTCGATGGGCGGCGGCCCGCTCTCGTCCTATCCGGTCGAGGCCGCACGGCAGCTGATGGACGCGATGGTGGCCATGAGCGGGACGGGTCCGGACGTCGCCCACGTCGAGGACCGATCCATCCCGGGTCCGGCCGGCACCATTCCGGCGCGACTCTATCGGCCCGCCGGCGATTCGCTGCCGCTGCTGGTCTACTTCCACGGCGGCGGCTGGGTGCTCGGCGGCCTGTCCTCGCACGACGCCGTCTGCCGCGCACTGGCCAATGCCGCGGGATGCGCGGTGCTGGCGGTCGACTACCGTCTCGCCCCGGAGCATCGCTATCCCGCCGCGGCCGACGACTGCTACGCCGCGACCACGTGGGCCGTCGCCAACGCGCGCTCGCTGGGCGCCGACCCGACGCGCGTCGCCATCGGCGGCGACAGCGCCGGCGGCAACCTCACCGCCGTCACGGCGCTACGCGCCCGTGACGAGGGCACCCCGCCGCTGCGCTTCCAGCTGCTGATCTACCCCGTGACCGACCACAGCTACGACACGGCGTCCTACCGCGACAACGCCGAGGGCTATCTCCTCACCCACGGCGACATGGTGTGGTTCTGGAATCACTATCTGGGCGACGGGGACGGCACCGAGCCCTACGCCTCCCCGCTCCGCGCCACGGACCTGCGCGGCCTGCCCCCGGCGCTGGTCATCACGGCCGGCTTCGACCCGCTGCGCGACGAAGGCGAGGCCTACGCCAAGCGGATGCAGGAGGTCGGGGTGCCGGTCACGCTCACGCGCTACGACGGTATGATCCACGGCTTCTTCGGCATGGGCGCGCAGCTCGACGAGGCGAAGGCCGCGGTCGAGGAAGCCGCCCGCGCGCTCCGCGCCGCGCTCTAGCGACGGCCCGCTCTCCCCTGGCAGGCGCCATGGCGCGCCGCCCTCTTGACTCGAACGCGAACGGCCACAGGTTCGCGGGCGAATCGAAGTCCGTCCCCAAGGAGGAGAGCCATGCTGTTGTCCAATCCGTTCAACGACCTGCTCCGGCTCCAGAGCGAGCTCGAGCACCTGCTCAACCGACCGGCCCCCGGCTATCAGTTGGGGACGTCCGGTGCCGGCGGCGTCTTTCCGCCGGTGAACGTCTTCCGCAACGCCGAGGGCGTGGTGATTCGCGCCGAGCTCCCGGGCCTCAAGCCCGAGGACATCACGGTGACCAGCGAGCGACGCCGCCTCACCATCAGCGGCGAGCGCAAGCCCGACCACAGCGAGGGCGGCGCGTTCCACCGTCGCGAGCGGTCGGTGGGTCGCTTCTCGCGATCCGTCGTGCTGCCGGAAGACCTCGACACCGAGCGCGCGAACGCCCAGTTCCGCGACGGCGTCATGACGATCACGATTCCGCTCGCCGAGGCCGCGAAGCCCCGCACCATCACGGTCAATGCCGCCTGAGGAGAAGCCAACCATGACGACACAGGAACTCGCCGCCAAGGAGAAGCAGGAGCTGCAGGATCGCGAGCAGCGCACGCGCGCCGGCCGCACCTTCGTTCCCGACGTCGACATTCGTGAGGACGAGCAGGCCCTGTGGCTGTGGGCCGACATGCCCGGCGTCTCGCAGGACCGCGTGAACGTGGAGCTCCACGACGACGTGCTCACCGTCGAAGGCGACGTCTCGCCGCAGGACTACACGGGCCTGGCGCCCGTCTACACCGAGTACAACGTCGGCAACTTCGTCCGCCGCTTCACGCTGCCGCACGCGCAGAACTTCGACCGCGACAACATCAGCGCACGCCTCGTCAACGGCGTGCTCGAGGTGAAGCTCCCGAAGGCCGAGAAGGCCAAGCCGCGACGCATCCCGATCAGCGTCAACTGACGCCCCGCCGCGGCGGGATGAGGTGCACATCATCCCGCTGCGGCCCTCCGTTCGGTTGACGCCCGCGACGGGCCCCGCCTATGTTCCGCGCCGATGGGTCGGCTCGCGGGCAAGGTGGCGATCGTCACCGGCGGTGCTTCCGGCATCGGCGCCGCCACGCTCCGACGGTTCGCACGCGAAGGCGCGTGCGTCGTCTGCGCCGACCTCGACGACGAACGCGGTGAAGCGCTCGCTGCGGACATCGTCGCCGGCGGCGGCCGGGCGATACATCGTCACACCGACGTCGGCGTCCTCGCCGATCTGGAGGCGACGGTCGCCGCTGCCGTCGCGCAGTTCGGCGGGCTCGACGTCATGCACAACAACGCCGCCTGGACGGGCGGCGGCTACGTCGGCGACATCGATCCCACCATCTGGGACCAGAGCATCCGTGTGATGCTCACCGGCGTGTTCTACGGCACGCGCGCCGCCCTGCCCGCCCTGCTCGAGCGCGGCGGCGGGTCGATCATCACGACGTCGTCGATCGAGGGCATGGTCGCGGAGGTGCTGGCCGCGCCCTACAACACGGCGAAGGCGGGCGTCATCAACCTGATGCGCACCGTCGCCGTCGAGTACGGCCGGCGGAACATCCGCGCCAACTGCATCTGCCCCGGCGTCGTCGACACGCCGCTCTTCGCCCAGGTGCTCGGCTTCGCGCCGAAGTCGCGCGATCAGATCGCCGCCGAGCACGCGCTGGGCCGGCTGTTGCAGCCCGACGAGATCGCCAACGTCGCGCTGTTCCTCGCCAGCGACGAATCGTCGGCCGTCACGGGCGCGGCCCTCGTCGTCGACGGCGGACTGACCTGCCGGTCGCCCATCACGGGTTTCCCGGCGTACGGAGAGCCCTGAGCATGCTCGGACGACAGCGCGACCTCGACGCGGTGCACGCCACGCTGACGCGCTGGCTGGCGACGAAGCTGCCCGGCGCGCGCGACGTCACGCTGTCCGCGTTCCGCACGCCGAAGGCCGGCGTGTCGAACGAGACGTTCCTCTTCGAGGCGACGTACCGGCAGGACGGCGCCGAGCGGCACGAGCGGCTCGTCGCGCGCCTGCAGCCGACCGACTTCCTGGTCTTCCCGGAGTACGACCTCCGCGCGCAGTACACGATCATGGAGCGGCTCGCCGCGACGGCCGTGCCGGTGCCTCACGTGCGCTGGCTCGAAACCGACCCGACGGTCCTCGGCAGCGCGTTCTACGTGATGGACGCGATCGACGGCCAGGTGCCGTCGGAGGTGCCGTCGTACCACGTGTTCGGCTGGGTACGTGACGCGGAGCCCGCGCGCCGTCCGCAGATCTACTGGAACGGCCTCGAGGCAATGGCGCGCGTGCACGCGGTCGACTGGCGGTCGCACGGCCTCGACTTCCTCGGCGTCCCCGGACCCGGCGCCGACCCGATCACGCGCCAGCTCGACTACTACGAGCGCTTCCTCCGTTGGGTGTGCGAGGACGGACCGCCGCAGCCGACCCTGGAAGCCGGCCTCGCGTGGCTGCGCGCGAACGCGTTCACGCCGCGGCGGGTCGCGCTCTGCTGGGGCGACTCGCGGATGCCGAATCTCATGTTCCGCGACGATCGCGTCGTCGCCGTCCTCGACTGGGAGATGGCCTGGCTCGGCGACCCCGAGAGCGACCTCGGGTGGTGGTGCTTCCTCGACTGGGCGAACAACGAAGGCTATGGCGCGCCCCACCTCGACGGCATCCCGTCGAAGGAGGAGACGATCGCGCGCTACGCAGAGCTCACGGGGCATCCCGTCGAGCACGCGCACTGGCACGAGGCGTTCGCGGCGTTCCGCTACGGCGTCATCATGGCGCGCGTCGCGACCCGCCTGGAAGCCATCGGCGCGACGATCCCGTCGCCCGACTTCGCGACGAACAACGTGCCGACGCAGGCGCTGGCCCGTCTGCTCGACCTGCCGCCGCCGGGCGACGCGCACATGTCGACCACGCTCGGCACGCGCGACGCCGACGCGCCGGTGCGCCTGCAGTTCAACCTCACCGGCGTAGACGACGGCGACTGGTACGTCGTCATCCACGACGGCCACGGGACGCGGCACGACGGCGTCGTCGAAGCGCCCGATGCGACGCTCAGCGCGACGCATGCCGACTGGCGCGCCGTCCAGACCGGTGCGCTCGACCGCCTCGCCGCTTACATGGACGGGAAGATCCGGATCGAAGGCGACCTCACGCTCTTCATGCTCCACGAGGAGCTCATCAACCGCCTGGGGCAGAAGGACTGACGATGGCAAGCACGACGCACATGGCGACGCCCGAGGACGATCGGCGGCACACGCCGGGGCCGAACGCGCTGCCGCTCTGGAGCGAGAGCTACTGGTTCCCGCTCTACGATCCGACCAGCGAGATCGGCGTCGTCTTCCGCGCGGGCATGTACATGAAGCGCGGCGACGCGAACCTGTACATGTTCATCACGCATCGTGGTCAGCTCGTGCACACGTTCGTCGAGCACCGCGCCGCCGTCCCCGCGATGGAGCCCGACGGCTTCTCGGTCGCCGGACTCCGGCTCGAGTGGGAGAAGCCGTGCGAGCAGTTCCGGTTGCGCTACACCAACGGCAACGCCGGCTTCGACCTGCGCTGGACGGCGATCAGCCCGGTCTACAAGTACCCGCACCCCGAGGACGAGCAGTTTCCCGGCCACATCGAGCAGGGTGGCAAGGTGACGGGCACGGTCACGCTCGGCGGCGTCGCGCACGAGTTCAACGGCGTCGGGCATCGCGACCACTCGTGGGCGGGCGAGCGCGACTGGAGCAAGTTCCATCGCTGGACGTACCTCTCCGGCGAATTCGACGACTTCTGGTTCAACGCCGTCCGCATCGATCTCGGCCCGCAGGTCGACATCCGCATCGGCTGCCTGTGGGACGGCAAGGAGCTGATGCCGCTGCAGCAGGTCGAGATCACGCCGACGCTCGTCGAGGGCGGCACGCGGCAGACCGGCGTCGACTGCCGCATCGTCGACGAGCACGGCCGCGAGCACCACATCACGGGCGAGGTGCTCGTGAACACGGCGGTGTGGATGAACCGCACCGTGCTGAAGGACGCCATCACCCGCTACCGATACAACGGCCAGACGGGCTACGGCATCCACGAGCACGGCTTCATCGAGGACGAATGACCGACGACGGCCTTCGCGCGCTGCGCGATCGGGCGGCCATCCAGGATCTGGTCACGCGCTACTTCCTGGCGTGCGATCGCCGCGACTTCGACACGGTCGCCGCCTGCTTCACCGACGACGCCGTGCTCGACTACGGCGTCTTCCGGGGCGATCGCGATCACGTCGTCGACTGCATCCGCCGCGGCCTCTCGTTCTTCATCCACACGATGCACTTCGGCGGCAACGTCCTCGTCACGCTCGACGGCGTCGACGCCGCGCGCTGTGAGAGCTACGCCGTCTGCTACCACCGCGTGGCGTCGGGCGACGGCTTCGTCGACCGCGTCTGCGCCCTGCACTACCGCGACGCGCTCGTCCGTCGCGACGACGCGTGGCGCATCCAGCGGCGCGACGTCACGTTCGTCTGGGAGCGCCTCGACGCGGTGACGCTGCCGCCCGCGCCGCGTTAGGAAGGCGATGACGCCATGACCGTCCGCTTCCCCGAGCTCGGCTTCTACACCCTTCCCGGCCGCGTGGCCGACCCGCGGCCGCTGTTCGACGAGGTCCGACAGGGCGAAGCCGTCGGCCTCGGCTCGGCCTGGATATCCGAACGGCACGACGTGAAGGAAGCCGCGACGCTGTCCGGCGCCGCCGGCGCGATCACGAGCGAGCTGGCCGTCGCCGTCGGCGTCACCAACCCGAACACGCGGCACCTCATGATGACCGCGGCGGTCGGCTCGACGATGAGCGGCCTCACCGGCGGGCGCTTCGCCCTGGGGCTCGGCCGCGGCTTCGACATGCGCTCCGACGTCTGGGGCATCCCGCGGGTGACGATCCCCATGCTCGAGGATACCGCCGGGCTGCTCCGCCGCCTGTGGGCCGGCGAGAAGGTGATGGGTCACGACGGCCCAGCCGGCCGCTTCGCATACCTGAGCCTCGATCACGTCGTCGCCGCGCCGCCGCCGTTGGTCCTCGCGGCGCTCGGGCCACGCACGCAACGCCTGGGCGGCCGCGCGTTCGACGGCGTGCTGCTCCATTCGCACTGGACCGATCAGGCCGTCGCCGACTGCGTCGCCCGCGTTCGCACGAGCGCCGAGAAGGCCGACCGCGATCCGTCGCGCGTGCAGGTGTGGTCGTGCCTCGTGACCGCGTGCGACCTGCCGGAGTCCGTCGAGCTGCGGCACGTCGTGCGCCGCATGACGACGTACATGCAGATTCCCGGCTACGGCGAGCTGATCGTCGACGCCAACGGCTGGGATCGTGCCGTCCTCGATCGGCTGCGCGCGCACCCGCTGCTCGAAGGACGCTTCGCCGACGCGACCGAGTTCACGCTCGACGAGCTGCGCCAGCTGCGCGACGTCTATCCGCCGGAGTGGCTGACGACGAGCAACGCCGTCGGCTCCGCGGCGCACTGCGCACGACGCATCTGCGACCAGTTCGACGCGGGCGCCGCCGGCGTCGTCCTGCACGCGAGCTCACCGCAGGAGATGCAGGCGCTGCTCGACGCGTACGCCGCCGTCCGGCCGGCGGCCCGTTTCACGGGCCGTTCGCCGGTCCCCGGACGCTAGGCAGGCTTGCCGTCCAGAATGGCGATCACCTGCGTGACGCGCTCGCCGTGCACCGTCTCCTCGCGGCCGTTCAGCCGCAGGAGACGCTGCACCTCCGGATCGGCTTCGCGGTCCGCCCAGCGCTGATAGCCGGCGTCGCCGTCGATCTCGCCCTGCACGATCTGCGGGAGCAGCGCGACCGGAATCTCGTCGGGCAGCGGGATCGGGTAGCGGGCATCGTCCTCGGCGGTCGGCTCGTACGGCCGGCCGAGCTTCACGCCGAGCGCCCGGCGTACGCGCTCCGCGTGTCCGCGCTCCTCGCGGGCGTTCCGGCGTAGCAGAGCCGCCGCGCGCGGGTCGCCGATACGGTCGGCGATCAGGTTGTAGAAGTCCTCGCCGCTCCGCTCCACACGGTAGAGGAGCCGCATGCCGTCGACGTCGAGCGTCTCCAGTCCTGCCAGCATCGTGACGGCCGAGAAGAAGTTCGTATCCTCGCTCATGGGTCCTCCGTGGCCCGCAGGCCGTTCAGCAACGTGTCGAGCTCGGCGGTGACGCCGGGCAGCTCCGCGTCCGGATCGTCCGTGCGCGCCAGCAGCATCGCCGCCTCGGTCACCGCCGCCATCACGAGGTGCGCCAGGATACGGGCCGAGCCCGGACGTACCTGTCCTGCGGCCATGCCCTGCGCGATGCCCGCTTCGATCGACGCCAGCCCATTGCGCGCGTCCACTTCGCGCCAGCGCTCCCAGCCGAGCACGGCCGGCGCGTCGAGCAGGACGATGCGCTGCACCGACGGCGCGAGGCAGCCGCGCAGGAAGCCGTGGCACCCGTTGCGCAGGCGATCCCATGGGGTCCGCCCCCCGGCCGCGGCGGCCATGGTCATGTCCAGCAGCCGCCGGTCCTCCGCTTCGAAGACGGCCTCGAACAGCGCGCGCTTGTCCGGGAAGTGATGGTAGAGCGCGCCCTTCGTCACCCGCGCCCGCTGCACGATGTCGTCGAGGCTGGTCGCGGCATAGCCCTTCGTCGCGAAGAGGCGCGTGGCCCGCGCGATGAGGCGGCTGCGGGTGGCGTCGGCGCGGGCGTCTCGGGCGGCGGTGGGCATGTCGGATACCGACGGTATGTATTTCACATACCGACGGTATGTCAACGTTGCCCTCGTCAGGACGGGCGGACTCGACCCCGTGCCCGTTCGAACCGTTCGGCCAATTCGCGTGCGGCGTCGTCGAGCGCCGGGCCGAGCCGGGCCCAGCTCGCGACCAGCCGCGAGCCGTCGGCCGGGCCGTCCTCGCGCTTCACCGGCTCGGGCGCGGTCGTTCCCCCGCGTTTGCCGCCGCCTTTGCTCCCGCCCTTGCCACTGCTCTGGCCGACGATCGTGTTGCTCGCGAGCCGATCGCGCAGCGCCATCGCCATCTCCTGGAGGGACAGCGCCTTCGGCGCCTCGGGAGCGCTCGGTACGAGCGCTTCCATCTTGGCGCAGAGCGTCTCGCGGCGGGCGCGGGTCGTCGCGGGATCGAGACGCGTCCCCGTCATGCTCGACGGGCGCGCGCCGGCGATGCGTTCCACGAGGCCCTCCAGGCGCTCGCGCACCGGCCGGGCCGCGTCCAGCATGACGACGTCGAGCTTGAGCCACTCGGCCCACGCGCCGTCCACGGTCTGCCCGATCTGCGCCTCGTCGGGTGCCTCGGCAACCTCGGGATCGAGCGCGGCGGCCAACGTCTCCAGCTGCGCGCACAGGGCGTCGGCCTTGCCGAGCAGGTCGTCGCGCTCGAGCTCGTCCCGACGCTTGCTCCGGTCGAAGAAGCGGTCGCACGCCGACCGGAAGCGGTTCCACAGCTGGTCGGCCTTGTCGCGCGGCGGCGGCCCCGTGCGCTTCCACTCCGCCTGCAGCTGCTTCAGCGCCTCGGCGGTCTCGTCCCAGGCGCGGGAGTCGGCGAGCGCCTCGGCCTTCTCGCACAACGCGATCTTGCGCGCCGCGTTCTCGCTCCGCTCGGCGTCGATGCGGCCGAAGTGCTCCTTGCGACGTGCGAAGAAGCGGTCGCAGGGCTCGCGGAACTGACGCCACAGCGCACCCGAGTGTCGCGGGGGCACCGGACCGATCGCCTTCCACTCCGCCTGCAGCCGGCGCACGAGATCGGCCGTCGCGTTCCAGTCGGTCGACTCGCCGACGCCGGCGGTCTGCGCGACGAGCGCCTGCTTCTTCGCGAGGTTCTCGGCCATGTAGGCGTCGCAGCGACGGCGCAGCTGCTCCCGCGCGGTGCGGAACCGCTCCCAGAGCGCCTGCGACTTGTCGGGACTCGCCGTCGCGATCGCGGCCCACTCGTCCTGCAGCCCCGCGAGCTGACGCGTCGCCTCGGCGAGATCCTCCGTGGCGATCAGGTCCTCCACCCGCGCGATCAGCTCCTCCTGCGCGCCGGCGTTCGCCCAGCGCCGCCATTCCTCGGTCTCCTGATCCTGCGTCGCGCGGCGCGCGAGGGCGTCGCGGGCGGCCGTGAGGCGCTGCGTCCAGTCACCGCGCCGCTCGGTCGGCGGCAACGGGCCGAGGTCGCGAATCGTCTGCTCCGCCACCTGCAGCTCGCGCCGCGCGGTCGCCGGCCGGAGCCGCTCCCCGGTCGCGAGCACCTCGAGACGCGTGCAGAGCGCGCCGAGGCGGGTCAGGTTCTCGCGCTCGAGCTCGCTACGCTGCGCCGCCGCCTCGTCCCGCCGTCGCGCGAGCGTCTCCGCGGCCGCGGCGTACCGCGCCTCCAGGGCGTCGATGCCATCGACCGAGCCGCGTGCGTCCGCGTGGGTGGCCCACCGTCGTTCCACCGCGCGCCACGCTTTCGTCGCCGGTGGACCGCCGGCAGTGGCCAGCGCTTCCGCCGTCTGCACGATGCCTTCGAGCTGCTCCTGGAGCGACGACTGCTCGGTCCAGCGCTGGTGCCGCTCGACGCACGCGTCGCCGGCCGCGCGGAACCGGCGCGCCAGCGCTGCGACGTCGGCGTCGGGGAGCGGTGCCAGCGTCTTCCACTCGTCGCGTGCGGCCGCGAGCGCGTCGAGCGCGCCGTCGCCCTCGAGCGCCTCGACCCGCGCGCACAGCGCCGCACGTGCCTCCAAGCCATGGGCCAGCGCCTCGCGCGCGTGGTCGGCCTCGGCGTGGCGCCGCGCGAGGCTGTCGGCCCGCTCGAGGACGGCGCGACACGCCAGCTCGAAGCGCTCGGTGACCTCCGGTCGGGGCTCACCCTCACGGCTCAGCGCCTGCCACTCGGCCTGGGCGTCCCGCGCCTCCGACGCGGCCCGTGCGACGTCGGAGCTCTTCCGCAGCCCCTCGACGATCGTACAGAGCGCGAGCTGCCGACCACGCACGTCACGCCCGCTCGACGTCGACGGCCGCTCCTCGGCCGGCAGCAGCGCCTGCGCGCGCTGGCGCGCCGCCTTCGACGCCGTCCGGGTGTCGGCGATCGCGCGCAGCACCTCGACGTCGCTGATGCGCTCGACGGCGAGCACCGTCACGTCGGCCGGGCCGTCGCCGACCGCGATCGCGCGCAGCACGGCGACGTCGGCGATGCGCTCGAGTGCGGCGCACTGAATCGCGGGATCGCCCGCCCCCCGCACGACGTCCCGCAGCGCGCGATCGCCGGACACGCGGGCCAGTGCCGCGCGGCGAACCGCCTCGTGCGTCGCGGCGATCGCCACCTGCGCGAGGGCACGCTCGTCCTGCAGCGCGCCGAGGGCTGCCTCGCACCGATCGGCGGCGGCGTCCGACGTCGCGAGGCGCACGCGGACGTCGCGCGCACATTCGGCGGCCAGCTCGCGCAACGCGGGATCGGCGTCGCCGGCGGCCACGCGGTCGAGCGCGGCGGCGTCCTCGACCTTCTTGATCGCGAGGCGACGGACGCGGGCGTCCGGGTCGCTGTCCGCGATGGTGACGAGTCGTTCCTGGTCGCCGGCCTCCATCTCGCGCACGGCGGCGGCGCGGACGTCGGGATCGGCATGGCGCCATCGCGGGCGAAGACGATCGAGGAGATCCATGGGCTGGAAGTGACCGCTAGCCAAGCCCCGTGCCCGCGGTCAAGCGCGCGGGTCGTCGGGGCTGTTCAGGAGCTGCAGGTGCTCGGTGACGACGGCGTGCACGGCGGCCTCGACCGGCGCGAGAACCTTGTACGGCGCCACCTCGTCCGGATGCGCCGCGAGGACCGCCTCGAGCCCGCGGCGCCAGGCCAGGCGCAGCTCCGTGTTCACGTGGACGATCGTGACGCCGGCGCGCACGGCGCGACGGAGGTCGGCGGGATGCGTCCCCGACGCCCCGTGCAGCGTCAGGTACGTGCGGGTCGCGTCCTTGATGTCGGCGATCCGCTGCAGATCGAGACGCTTCTGCACGCGTCCCTGCACCATCGTGCGAAGCAGGCCGTGCATCGTCCCCACCGAGGGGGCGAGCACGTCGACACCCGTCGCCTCGACGTATTGGCGCGCCTCGTCCACCGTCGTGAGGCCGTACCCCTCGGGCGGCGCGGCGTCGTGGATGGCGGACGAGGCGCCGATGAAGCCGATCTCGCCCTCGACGACGATGTCGGGCGCGATCGAACGCAGCGCCGTCACCGCCTGGCGCGTGCGCGCGACGTTGGCGTCGCAGTCGGCCTCGGAGGCGTCGAACACCACGGCGTCGAACCCGGCCCGCGCCGCACGCTCGGCGGCGGCGAGCGTATGGGTGTGGTCGGCGTCGAGAAAGATCGGCGGTCCGCCCTCGTCGCGATACGCGCGGACCAGCGCGGCGATCTGCTCGACGCCGATGAAGTCCCGCTCGCCCTCCGAGACGCCGATGATCACCGGAACGTCGAGCGCACGGGCGGCCCGGACGATCGCCTTCACGGCGACCAGTTCCGAGACGTTGAAGTGCCCCAAGGCGACGCGCGCACGATCCGCCGCCGCCAACGCCGTTCGCAGCCGAGCGCTCATGTCCCGCTTCACTGCGAACCGTACTCGCCGGCGAGCGCGTCGTCCAGGCGGGTTTACGCTATGGCTCCTCGTCGCACGCGGGCGGCTCGCCCTGGCCGATCTTCGACTCGCACTGCCCCGGTCCCTTGCAGCGCTTGTCGAACGCCGGCGCAGCTGTGTTCGACCTTGACAAACGAACGTTTGTTCTCGTAACTGACGCTCATGACGGTGCCGGCGTCGATCGACCTGTACGACCAGGGTTCCTACGAGCGACAGGGGCCGCCGCACGACGGATTCCGCCGTCTCCGCGCCGAAGATCCGGTGCACTGGCACGACATGCCGGGCGACACCGGCTTCTGGGCGATCACGCGCTACAAAGACGTCTTCACCGTCTCGCTCGACCAGAAGACGTTCTCCTCGCAGAAGGGCGGCGTCATCCTCCGCACCTGGAAGCCCGAGGAGTTCGAGGCGCAGAAGAACATGCTGATCAACCTCGACCCGCCGGAGCACACGAAGTACCGCCGGCTCGTCAGCATGGGTTTCGCGAGCAAGATCATCCGTCATCTCGAGCCGCACATCCGCGACATCGCCAACGAGCTCATCGACAACGTCGCGGCGGACGGCGCATGCGACTTCGTCGCGTCCATCTCCGCCGAGCTGCCGCTGCGGGTGATCGTCGAGCTGATCGGTGTTCCGCTCGAGGACCGCCACAAGGTGCTCGACTGGAGCAACAAGATGATCGGCTTCGACGATCCCGAGTACCAGACGCAGCCGGACAACATGGTCGGCGCGATGGCCGCCGCCGAGCTGTTCATGTACGCGAACAGCCTCGCCGAGGAGCGGCTCCGCGAGCCGAAGGACGACGTCGTCAGCGTGCTGATGAAGGCCGAGGTCGACGGCAGCAGCCTGTCGATGGCCGAGTTCAATGCGTTCTTCCTGCTGCTGGTCGTCGCCGGCAACGAGACGACCCGCAACCTGATCTCCGGCGGCATGCTGGCGCTCATGCAGCACCCCGAGCAGCGCGCGCGACTGCTGGCCGATCCGTCGCTGCTCGACAGCGCCGTCGAGGAGATGTTGCGCTGGGTGACGCCGGTGAATCAGTTCCGGCGGACCGCCACGCGCGACGTCGAGCTCGGCGGCAAGCAGATCCGCGAAGGCGACAAGCTCGTGCTGTTCTACGCGTCCGCCAATCGCGACGAGGCGGTCTTCGAGAACCCCGACCGGTTCGACGTCGGCCGCACGCCGAACGAGCACCTGGCGTTCGGCATCGGCCCGCACTTCTGCCTCGGTGCGAACCTGGCACGGCTCGAGATCAAGGTGATGTTCCAGGAGCTGCTGCGCCGCCTGCCCGACATCGAGCTGGCCGGGCCCGTCGAGCGCCTGCGGTCGAACTTCATCAACGGCATCAAGCGGATGCCGGTGCGGTTCACGCCCGAGCGCCAGCGCCGCGCGAACGCCGTTTAGACCAGCCCGCCAGAAGGGGCTTGTCGCACGACCTGCAGTCGGTAGGGTCGTGCATCATGCGCATCCCACAGATCGGCGCCCTGCTTGCATTCGCAGTGACGTTGTCGGCGACGCGCGCCGCCGCCCAGGTATGCGGCGACGGCTTCGTCACCCCACCCGAGCTCTGCGACGACGGCAACCTGCTTCCCGGGGACGGCTGCTCCCCCGTGTGCCTTCCGGAGAATTCACCGCCGGTGTGCCTCGAGGCGATCGCCACCCCCACCGACCTCTGGCCGCCAAACCACAAGCTGGTGCCCGTGGCGATCGACGGCATCGTCGATCCCGACGGCGATCCGGTGACGATCGTCGTCACGGACGTCGCGCAGGACGAACCGGTCGACGACGCGTCGTGCTCCGACGCGTTCGGCGTCGGCAGCGACACCGTCCGGCTACGCTCCGAGCGCGAGGGCTCCGGCGACGGCCGCGTCTATCACGTGGGCTTCATCGCGACGGACTCGTTCGGTGCGTCCTGCACGGGCACGGCCGAGGTCTGCGTCCGGCACGACAACGGGAACGGCAGCACGTGCGTCGACGGCGGGCCGCTGTTCGCCTCGGTCGGCGATCCGGCGCTCTGCGACGACGGGCCGATCTGCGACATCGACGCGTGCCTTCCCGACGACGATCTCGCCGGCTGCGACGACGACCTGCCCCGTGCCGTCGTCCGCAAGATGAATCGCGCCCGTGCGGTGCTCGATCGCGCCGCCGGGACGGCGCTTCCGGGACGGCGCGCGCGCCTCGGGCGTCGCGCGATGCATCTCCTGGAGCGGGCGGAGACGCGGGCCGGTCGCGTGCTCGATCCGGTGTGCGGCGACGTCGTGATCGGCACGCTCGACGCCGCGAGCGACTGCGTCGCGTGCGCGACGCAGTCGCCCTGACGGACGGCCGCTCAGTATACGATGACGGAGCGGGCGACCTCGCCCTTCTCCATCGCCGTGAACGCGTCGTTCACCGCGTCGAGCTTGATGCGCGCGGAGACGAGCTCGTCGATCTTGAGCTTCTTCTGCATGTAGAGCTCGATCAGCTTCGGCATGTCGCGGCGCATGTTCGCCGAGCCGTATAGCGAGCCGATCACCGACTTCTCCTCGAGCGGCACCATCATGCCGGGGACGGAAATCTCGGTGCCCATGCCGGGCACGCCGACGACGACCGCCTTGCCGCCGCGCTTCACCGACAGGAACGCCTGCAGAATGACGGCGCCGTGGCCGATGACCTCGAATGCGTAATCGACGCCGAGCCCGCCGGTCAGCTCCTTGATCTGCCCCGGGACGTCGGCGTCGCCCGACGCGTTCACCACGTCGGTGGCGCCGAACACCTTGGCCAGCTCGAGCTTCTTCGGGGCGAGGTCGACGGCGATGATGCGCGACGCGCCCGACAGCTCCGCGCCCTGGATGACGTTCAGCCCGACGCCGCCGCAGCCGAAGACCGCGACGGTCTGACCGGGCCGCACCTTGGCGGTGTTCACGACGGCGCCGACGCCCGTCATGACGCCGCAGCCGACCAGGCAGGCGCGATCGAGCGGCACGTCCTCGGGAATCTTGATGGCGGCGGTGGCGCGCACGACGGTGCGCTCGGCGAACGACGCGACGCCGGCCATGCGCGCGATCTGCGTATCGCCCTTCCGGAAGACGTTCTCGCCACCCATCATCGCCGACTGCATGCCGCTCTCGCAGAGGTGCGTCGTGTCGTTGATGCAGTAGTGGCAGCGGCCGCAGCCCTCGACCCACGACAGCACCACGTGGTCGCCGGGCTTGAGATGCGTGACGTCCTTGCCGACCTCCTCGACGACGCCGGCGCCTTCGTGGCCGAGCACGACGGGCGGCGGGAACGGCAGCTTCGCCTGCACGACCGACAGGTCCGAGTGGCAGACGCCGCTCGCGGCCATCTTGACGACGACCTCGTTGTCGCGTGGCGCGTTCAGCTCGAGGGACTCGACCTTCAACGCTTCACCGAAATTGTAGAGAACCGCGCCTCGGACCATGGTGTGCCTCCGACTATGGGTTGGTGGACGGAACGCCGGGGTATAGGCCGACCGCGAAAGCACGGTCAAGCTACGGCGCCGAGACCGGTTGACAAACGAGCGTTTGGACGGGTACGGAGCCGACGCGATGCTCGTCAACCTCGCCACGATCCACGAGTCGATCGCCCGTCAGATTCCCGATCACGAGGCCGTCCTGTGGGGCGACCGCGTCGTCACGCACGCGGAGCTCGCGCGGCGCACGCGGCAGGTCGGTAACGCGCTGCGAAACGCCGGGCTGGGCGCACGGACCGAGCGCTCGAGCCTGCAGCCGTGGGAGTCGGGGCAGGACCACGTCGGCATCCTGCTCTACAACGGGCTCGAATGGATGGAGCTGATGTTCGGCACGTTCAAGGCGCGCACCGCCTACGTGAACATCAACTACCGCTACAAGGCCGACGAGGTGCGGTACGTCCTCGAGAACGCCGACACGAAGATGCTGGTCTATCACGCGTCGTTCGCGCCGCTCGTGGCAGAGATCCGCGACACGGTGCCGGGCGTGAAGCACCTCGTGCAGGTCGCCGACGACTCGGGCAATGCCCTCCTGCCCGGCGCGGTCGACTACGAGGCGTTCGTCGGCGCGGCGAGCGACGTCATGCCCGACCTGCCCTACTCGGCCGACGACCTCTACGTGCTGTTCACCGGCGGCACGACGGGCATGCCGAAGGGCGTTTTGTGGCGGCACGAGGACGTCTTCTACAACGGCCTCGGCGGTCACCTGCCCGGCTTCCCGCGGCTCGAGACGGACGAGCAGCTGCGCGATCACGTCGGGCTCGGCATCGGCGGCCGCTCGATGGTCTGCCTACCCTACATGCACGGCGCCGGCCAGTGGAACGTCTTCAACACGTACCACCGCGGCGGCACGATCGTGATGCCCGAGGAGACGAAACGCCTCGACGCGCATTCCGTGTGGCGCGCCGTCGAGCAGCACAAGGTCGACACGATCATGATCACGGGTGACGCGTTCGCCCGGCCGTTGCTCGCGGCGTTGGGCGAGAAGTCGTACGACCTCTCGAGCCTGCGCATCATCGGCAGCACGGCGGCGGTGCTGTCGAAGGCCGTGCGCGACGAGCTGCGCGCGGCGCTGCCCGAGGGCGTCATGATGCTCGAGAGCCTCGGCGGCTCCGACTTCGGCCTGCAGGCCATGAGCTACGACACCGACTCGGGCGAGGCCGGCATTCCGGCGTACCCGCTGCGCGACAACACGGTGCTGCTGAAGGCCGACCGCAGCGGCATCCTCGAGCCCGGCACGGACGAGGTCGGCTGGCTCGCGAGCCACGGCAACCTGCCGCTCGGCTATCTCGGCGACCCCGAGAAGACGCGGCAGGTGTACGTCGACCTGAACGGCGTCCGCTACTCGATCGGCGGCGACCGCGGGCGCTGGCTGAACGACGGCCGCGTGCTGTTCCTCGGCCGCGAGTCCTCGTGCATCAACACCGGCGGCGAGAAGGTCTTCGCCGAAGAGGTCGAGCGCATCGTGAAGAGCCATCCGGCGATCTACGACGCCCTCGTCGTCGGCCTGCCGAACGAGCGCTGGGGCCAGCAGGTGACGGCCGTCGTCTCTCTGAAGCCCGGCGCGACGGCGCCGACGCTCGACGCGCTCCGCGCGCACTGCGCGCCGCACCTGGCGGACTACAAGGTGCCGAAGGGCCTCGTCACCGCGCCCGAGATCGTCCGCAGCCCGAGCGGCAAGCCCGACTACGCATGGGCGAAGGGGCATGCGTTGGCAACGACGGCCGGCTGACCGTTTCGCGACCCGCGGCACCTGAGGTAAGGAGGCGTCGATGAGCCGTCGGGCAACCGCCGTGCGCGGCCGCGAGACCCAGTCCACGCGCGACATCATCCTCGACGCGGCGGAGCGGCGCTTCGCCGAGCGCGGCTTCGCCGGCGTGTCGGTCCGCGAGATCGCGACCGACGCGGGCCTCAAGAACCAGGCGAGCCTCTACCACCACTTCCGGCACAAGCGCGCGCTGTACGAAGCGGTGCTGACGCGCGGCATCGAGCCGATCCTGGCGGTCGTGGCCGAGAGCAGCGCCCCGGGCGCCGCCGGCAAAGGCAGCGAGCCGTTCATCGATCGGATGGTGGTGTACCTGGCCGAGCACCCGCACCTGCCGCGGCTGATCCAGCGCGCCGGCCTCGAAGACCGACGCTACCTGCCGAGCGCGGTGCCGCGCCTGCTCCGCCCGCTCTTCCAGCAGGGCATCGAGGCCCTCAACGAGAGCAGCGGCGCCGGCTGGCCGGCGGCCGAGCTGCCGCATCTCGGCATGGCGCTCTACCTGATGATCTTCGGCTACTTCGCGAACGCCGCGCTCTTCGAGTCGGTGACCCAGCGCGATCCACGCAGCCCGGCCGCCGTGCAGCGCCAGCGCCGATTCCTCCGCGCCGCCATCGGCCGCCTGCTCGACTCGCCGCGTCCAGGCCCGCGCATCGCGCGCTAGGCGCGCGCCACGAGCCGCGCGACGGCGCGCAGGTCGTCGACGAGCGCCTGCATCGCGCGATGGCGCGCCTCGGCGTCGGGCATGCGCAGCACCGCCGACGGGTGCGTCGTCGCGACGACGATCGGCGCGAGCGGCGACTCGACCGGCCGGCCGTGCTGCTCCGTCACCTTGAACTTCGGGCCGAGGATCGCCTTCGCCGCCGTCGCGCCGAGGCAGACCAGCGCGCGCGGGTGCAGCACCATGAGCTCCGCATCGAGCCACTGCCGGCAGGCGGCCACCTCGCGCGCGTTGGGCTTCTGGTGGATGCGGCGCGAGCCGCGCGGCTCCCACTTGAAATGCTTCACGGCGTTCGTGACGTAGCAGGTGCGGCGGTCGATGCCGGCGGTCTGCGTGCCCCGCTGCCACAGATCGCACGCCCGACAATCGGCGGCGTCTGCGCGGAGCGATTCCAGCGTCGGGCGGTCGGCGACCCCTGCGGCGCGCATGCGGGCGGAACGGTGCAGGAGCCGTGCCGCCGACGACGCCCGCCCGCACGATGCCCATCTCGTGCATTTGTAGAGCCTACATGCCCGGCGACGTGAAGAGACCGCGCAGGACGCGGATGTTCGGCTCGACGTCGTTCAGCTTCGCGGCCGGCGACGGCCGCCGCCAGTAGTGAAGATCCGGGTAGCCCGTGACGCCGGCGTATGCCCAGCGCCGGCCGCGCGTATCGACGAAGGTGTAGTGGTCGAAGTCGATCACGACGACGTTGCCGTCGGGCTGGATCAGGAACTGCTCGTCCACCATCTGCACATTGTGCCGATTGAGGTACGCCTCGATCGCGCGCAGCCGGGTGCTCCACGCCGGCACCGACGACGCCGAGTACGCGTCGAGCGAGCGGTGCGATCGCTTCCACTGCATGAAGCTGAATCCGTCGCGCACGACGTCCATCACGACCATCGACAACGGCGGGCTGTCCGGGGCATCGGTCCAGGGCGACCTGAGGCCGGCCAGCACCGCGTGCTCGCGGTACAGCGCCGTCAGCGCCTCTCCTTCGACGATCTGGTGGATCGCCGGCGCGAAGCGTTCGCGGCTGGCCTCGTCCTGCAGGATCCACGGCACCATCCGGCTGTCGGCCGTCCGCACGTACGAGACCTTCGCGATCATCTCGCCGCGATCGGTGTCGACGAGAAGCACGCGTGCGGTGCCGCCGGCCTCGGCCTCGTAGAGCTTCCGGACGGCGACGATCGTCAGCGGCGCGCGTTGCAGCGCGCGGATGCGCTCGTGGCCGCGCTCGAGCGCCGCCTCGAGCGTGCGGACGCTCGCGAGGTCGGCGCCGGCGCCGAGGAGCACCACGAGCACGGCGGACAGGACCATGGGCCCCGACCATACCGTGCTCGCGCGACGCGGCTACTTCCCGAAGCGGCTCAACGTGGCGACGTCGAACAGCTGGTCGACGGGGTGCTTCACGCGACGGTCGAACGGCAGCGCGAGATCGGAGCGCAGGCCCGCGAGCGTCGCCCGGTTGTGCTTGAGCGCCTCGGCGCACTGCCAGGCGTGCTGCGAGCTCCAGAACCACTCGTAGCCGCCGCCCTCGGACTCGGGCACGACCGCCGGATGGTTCAGGTAGCCGTTCACCTGGTACGTGTTCAGCACTTCGCCCTTCCACGAGAACTTGCGGTTGAACGAGCCGATCCACGACTCGGTGTCGATCCACAGCTCGACCTTGCCGTAGAGGTAGTAGCGGTCCTCGGGCGTGCCTTCGACGACCCAGAACTTGCGCTTCGCGAGCCCGGCGCTGACCGGCGCCCAGCCGACGCCCTTCCAACCTTCCTTCTGGAAGCCCGCGGCAGGCGTGCCGCGCACCCATTCCTGGCGCCATCCGCCCGACGGCACCCACTTGAGCTCGCCGCCGTCGCCCTTCACCGAGTCGGGGTCGACGAAGCGCAGCCCGTCCTTGATGCCGACGGTCTTCCACTTGAAGTCCTCGGGCTTCGCGTCGAAGAAGTTGCCGTCGTCCTGGCTCAGGTCCGAGCCGAGGAAGCCGTCGGAACGGTTCGCGGGGCTGACCGCGCGCACGCGCCGCAGCGCGGGGACGTACGTCCAGAGCGCATCGCGCTTGGTGGGATCGCGGTAGCGGTAGCTGAGCGCGACGGTGCCCTGCAGATCGGCCGGCGTCTTCGCCGCGGCGAGCGACTGCCACGAGAAGTTCTGCCCGTTCTCGACGCGATACTTCGGCGCCTGGTTCTCGTAGTACTGGAAGTAGACGTCCTGGAGAGACTGCCGCTCGACGCCCGTCGGACTGGTCCAGACGATCAGCGCGTTGAAATTGTAGCTGCCGGTGTTCCAGTAGCCGTGGAACTGGTTCCAGAGCGCCTTCGTCCCGCCTTCGGGATCGGACGGGTCGATGTTCGGGAACGGCGTGCCGTACACGTAGGCCGGCGGCTCGCCGGTGCTCTTCTCGAGGATCGTGCCCGTCTTGGGATCGATCGAGTACTTGCCCTCGTTCTCCTTGGTCGCAGCCGCGTAGCTCGCGTCGTGGTAGATGATCCCGAGCGGCCACGAGACGATCGGGTTCACGTACTCGTTGGTCTCGAAGTGCTTCAGCACCTCGGGCGGCAGCAGGTCCTTCGCGGTCTGCGCGTTGGTCGAGTCGAGCGTGTCGCCGACCTTCAGACCGGGCGCGACCTCCGTCCCCGGCGGATCGTATTTCTTCGGATCGGGGGGCCACTCGTGGCCGTCGATGGTGCCGGCGCGGACCGCTGTCGCACCGAGACACGCCGTGAGACCGAGCACCCAGAGCACGCGACGACCGAGCATCTGCACCCCCATGAAGACCGTGCGGTCTCCTCGTCAGATCCTGTCGAGCTGCTGGGCGGGGGCTAACACGGTGCGATCGAAACGCGCAAGGATGGCGCTCGTCCGGAGCGGACTAAGGCGGTGCTAGCCGCATAGCATGCCTCTACGGCGATTCCCGCCTTGTCAGGATGTGGTCGCCGGCTATGGTCGTGGGCGGGCAGGCAGGAGGGGTGCATGACGACCCAGGAAATCCCGATCAAGCTCTACCGTTCGACGGACCGCATCACGGTCGCGGCACCGATGCCGGGACTCGGTCCCGAAGACATCCAGGTCCGCGTCGACGAGCGCGGGCACGTGGTGCTCGAAGGCCGGCTCTGCGAGCGCGAGGACTGCGGCGCGCTCAAGGGGAGTACGGACGTGCTGACCGAGGAGTGGACCGTTGGTCCGTACGTGCGCGAGCTCGACGTCCCGGAGTCGGTGGACGGCCCCGGCGGCATCGTGACCTACGGGAACGGCGTGCTCGTCGTGTCGCTGCCGCTGGCCGACACGACGCGCCCGGCCACGCTGCGCCTCGAACGGAAGGCACCCGATCGCGGCAGCAACGCGGAACCGCCCAATCGCGACCTCGCCAGCGTCTCACGGTAGCTTCCTCCGACTCAGTTACCGTGGGCGCTGGCCCGGTCGAAGATCCCGGCACCCCAGGTCCCAACCAGAACGCGCGGCGCGCGAGACGTCCCCAGGGCCAACGAGATGACGCTGCGGAAGTCCTTGTGCTGCCCGCGATTCACCCAGCGCCACTGGCGCCGCTTTCGATCACGGACGTACAGTCTGCCGTCGTCGCCGCCGGCGATCGTCGTCCGGCCGGATGAAGCCACCGTGAACTCGACGAACTCGTCGTCGATGACCGACACCAGGCCGGACCGCTCGCGCTTCCAAGTCGGGCCGTTTCCGCGACTGGTGTAGATCCCGTCGTCCGTGACCAATATCGTCAGGTTGCGCGGACGCGAGGCGACGACGATGTCCGCGACGTACACCCAGAGCTCCGTGCCGTTCGGCTCGTCACGGTCGGCGAGGCCGCGGTTGGCGTACTGCCAGCTGACACCGGCATCGGTGCTGATGTGGATACCGTAATCGGTGGCTGCGAGGAGGCGCACCGGCTTCGTGCCGACGTCCACCGCCAGCGTCGCAATGACGGGCTCGGCTTTCGTGCCCCCCCACGGCGTGGGCAACACGTCCCACTGAACCCCACCATCTCTGCTCCGAAACAGGAACACGCCCGAGTCGACGAACAGAGTCGGCGGGCTCGTCGAAGTGTCGATGGCCGGAAGCCACCCCACGTCGAGAACGCGCCGAAACGAATCTCCATGGTCGTCGCTGGCGTACAACGCGTCGTACGTCGTGACGTACACTCGCGCAGGCGACACGGTACGATCGAGCATCAGGCCGCCGTCGACGTCCAGGTCTTCCGCGAGGCGCGTCCAGGTCGCGCCCTGGTCCGTGGACCGGACGAGCACCGCACAGCTCCCGTCCATCGCGTAGATGACGTCCGCTTCGCCGCTGTCGTCGAGCGCGACCGCGTCGATCGAGCGCGCCGAGAGGTTGCCGGTGCGCGACGTCCAGCGGCCCTCGATCGTCATCGCCAGCACGCCGGCACAGCCCGCCGCAACGATGGGCAGCTCACGCGCCAGGGATACCGAGCCGACGTAGCCGGGAATGGTCTCACCAAGGTCCTCGAGAAAAAGTCCCGTCCCCGGCCGTGCCAGCCGACAGCCCGATGGTGAGCAGGTGTAGAACACCACGTCCGCGCCGTCGTCCGTCGCGAAGGCCGTGATGCTCTCGCCGGCTGCAGGCCAGGCGACGTCGAACCAGCCGCCGATCCCGCCACCGGAAAGCTCCGTGACGGCTGGCACGATCCGGTTGCCCTGACGCAGCGACGCGAACAGGCGCGCGACGGGCGCCCTGGCATCGACGGCCATGGTGTACACAGCCGGCGCGTCGGTCGGTGCGCCGAAGACCGGAACGTACCCGAGAAGACTCCACGTCATGAGGTCGCTGCTGGCGACGATGGCCCCGTCGGACACGGCGGCGAGCACGCGCGGCGGATTCGACGTCGGGTCGACCGCGAGCGCGCTGATCCTGGATGGAGCGGACTCGACGGCCGTCCACGAGGCGCCGTGGTCCGTACTGGCGTATGTCCCTTCGTCCGCCGCCAGGACGAGCGTCGCGTCGACGCCGTCGCCGAGGCGGACGATCGACGACACGTACAGATAGGTCGCGTCGCCGCTCACTGTGCGAAACGACGCCTCCCTCCATCGGTCCTCGCCGTCGACGAGTCGCTGCACCCCGTCCCCCCAGGCGAGCACGGTGTCGGGGTCGGTCGTGCGGTCGATGAACAGCTCGGAGTCGTTTATCGCGATCTCGCCGAGCCCTTCCCAGGTCGCCCCGTCGTCCCGCGAGCGGTGGACGACGGAGCCGCGATACGTCTCACTGCTGACGTACCACGTGTTCGCGCTGGTGATCGCGAGCGCCCCAACGTCGCCACCCGTCGGCCCGATCGCCCGCCAGGGCGCGCCGGCACCGAGCGTCGGCAGAAGCGCCACCGCCGCCACCGAGATGGCTGCTGCCAAGCGTCCGCGCATGGAGACCTCCCTGCTTGGCGCACAGATACCGGACTGCACGAGCAGACGTCAAGAAACGTAGGCTGCAAGCGCGCGGCGGACTCCAGGTCATGACGCCGCGTGACTGGCGATCGGGGTTTACGCGTGCGGACGCCGTCGCCGCCGGAAGCACTGAATTCGGCGGCAACGTCGACGTCCCGCGATCGTCGACGAGGATCGACCCAGGATGCGCACCGGCGGTGTGCTCACTCGCACCGGGACCTCACGTCGCCGCCGATGAGGGCGGCGCGACTAGGGTTTCGCGCTAAACGCTTCGAGCGACTTGGCGCTCTCGAAGTACATGACCTTGCCCTGCGGCGTGGCCCCGATCACCGCGGTCGCCTTGTCCACGGTCTTGCCCGACGCGGGGTCGACGGCGGTCCGCGCCTGGGGGTCGCTCGCGAGCCTGCCCTTACACATCTCGCAGCAGCCGTAGTACGTCTTGCCGTCGACGACGACCGGAATCTGCGGTGCGGGGTGCACGGTGTTGTTCACCATACAGACGCGATCCGCCGCCACCTGTTCGAGGGGCGCGGCGTGCGCCGCCCGCATTGTCGCCGCCAAGAGCAATGCCAGCACGATGCTCCAGAGCCACCTGCTTCGATGCATGAGTCGACCTCCTGGGGTAGTGACTGATCCTGCCACTGTGCCGGAGGAGCGCTCGGGTTGCGAGGGCCCGCATGCCATGGTCAGCAGCTTCCGCTTGCACCCAACGAGAGCACGCAGCGGACGCGGCGCGCCAACCCCATGTACGTCGGCGCAACGCTTCTCATCGTGAGTGCGGTTCGGCTGATCTCGTTTTCGCCCCGGCATTCACTGCCACCGTCTCGATTTGAGGATGCAGCGCTGCGAACGCCGGTGATGTGAGCCACGACTCCAACGTCGCCCGTACCACTGCGCGTCGGGCAACGTCGGCATCGGCGTCGAAGCGCCGCGGCTCCGGATCGCTCGTCACGAGGTAGTCGCCCCATAGCTGGTGGCGATCGGGGAGCAGCCGCAACAGCTTGTTCTTCTCCTCTGCGGAGACGCCGGGATCCAGCAAGTGGCGCTCGACGAGACCTCGCTGCTCCGCATCGCTCAAATCGGCACGCGCGAAGTAGTCGGCTCGAAGCGACCAGTTTTGCGCCAGCAGCGCTCGGTCAGCGCTCAGCTCTCGCATGACGTCGAGCGGTCGCTGCTGGCTGAGCCGATCCAGCGCGATGGCTGCGGCACGAATCGTGTCGGGCGCGCCGTCGCCAGCGAGAATCGGCGCGAGGTCGGCGATCAGGCGGGCGTCGCCGTAGTGGACGACCAGGTCGAACGCTTCGAGGAACCCGCCGCTCGGATCGTGCCGCCATTCCGACCGCAGCATCTCGCGCAACTTCGCGACGACGAGCGGCTGGGCGCTCGGATCGAGCCACGCCAGGTTGCGAAGCGCGACCGCCCATTCGTCGGCTGAGTCGCGGCGGCGCAAGACGTCGTGCGACGCGGCGATCGCTGCCGCAGAGCCCGCGTCGTCGCGTTGCCGACCGAGCTCGTCGAGCACGAGGACACGCAACGTCGGCGCGGAGACGAGCCGGCTCCCGGGCCCGATCTCGAGCGTGCCGTCGGCGATCGGAGCGTCGCTACCGGAGCGCATGAAGTCGAGCAACGCCTGCGGCTTCTCGGGATGCCCGGCAGCCGCTCGGAGGCGACGGCGCGCGCGCGCCGTCACGACCCGCGGATCGGCGTCCGGAGTCGAACCTTCGAGCTCGCGCCTGACCTCGTCGAAGTTGCGAGCGGGCGACGCGATCGGTCTCGGCGGTGGGACCACTCGCACATGCCTGCGCGGATCGGCTGGGCCCGCGTCATACCGGACGAGCCAGAGCGCACCACCGAGCACGGTCGCGAGCACCACGATCGGAGTGACCAAGCGTCGGCGCACGCGGTCACTCGAGCTGCGATTGGATCAGGCGCTTGTCGAGCTTCCGCACCCACACCGGCTCCGCGCCGACATGGACCGCTACGACCCGTCCCTCGCCCGCATCGTTCACCAGAACCGGGCCTCCGCTCATCCCGCCTTCCACGAGTCCCGTGGCGTTCCCGAACAGCCCGGGCTGCTTGAACGCTGCGAATGCCTGCGTCGGGATCGAGCGGAGCAACCGCTCGGAGCCGTGCGAGATGCCGTAGCCGAGGAGCTCCTTGTAGGTCTTGTTGCGGAGGTAGCGCGCCGCGCTCGACCAACCGGCGTACGCCCCACCTGCCGGCTGGTCGACGAAGCGGATCACGGCAAAATCGCGGCTGGCCGTCCCCCGCCCCTGAAAGCCAGGACTCGTTTCGCGCCGAGACCGTTCCTGGAAGCGCGCGAGGACCGTGGCGGTCGAGCCCGTGACCTCGCGCAGTGCGGTGCGCTCCAAGTAGGACTGCTGGAACGTCAGATCGGTCAACCAGCCGTCGCGCGGGTTCCAGAGCACATGGGCGGCCGTCACGACGCCGTGCTCGGTGATCACCGTTCCCGATCCGACTTTGCACCCACCGAGCGCATCGTAGCCGACGATCCGGCCGATCACGTTGTACGGGAAGCCGCGCGTTCCGACGTCGCTCATGCTCGCCAGGCAGCGCTCGCCGTTGCACACCGTGTGGATGGGTGTCGTCTGCCCCGGGCAGCGCAACGTCTGGGAGCCGGGACCGCCGGGCAGCGTGGTCGTCGTGGTGGAATCACTCTCGCAGCATCCGAGGGCGCAGGGCTCGGTGCCGAGCGGGCAACACGAACCGTTCGGATTACAGGCGCGCTCTCGCAGGTTGGCCTCGAGCCCGCCGTAGCCGCACGCACCGGCCCAGTTGATACCGACGCAGCATCCGCCGTCACCGCACCCGAACCATGCCGGGGAATCGCACGCGGCTCCCTCCGCGCGGCTCGCGCATCCACGCAGGCAGCAGCGGTCGCCGCACGGTTCGGAGTCAGCGTCGCAGGGCGGCGCCGAGCCGATTTCTGCCGCCAGATCGATGGTGCCGATGGAGTAGATGATGTTCTTGCCGTCCGAGTCGCCCCATGCGCTCCGGAAGGAAAACCCGATCAATATGTGATGGCGCGGGGCATCGACGTTGGCTGACCACGCCTCGATCGGGACTACCCGCTGCCCCTCGGACTTCTCGGAGATCGGCTCCCCCGACTCGTCGAGCAATTCGATCATCCAACTCGGGGGTTGGTCCGGTGATGCCGAAAGGACGAACAGCTTGACGCCGGTCGTATTACCAGCAGCCGATCGGTACTCCGCGGTCCCGGTGCCGACGTTCACCCGAACGCGGCCCACGTTCTCGGGCAGCGCGACGATACAGCGGACGTAACCGGTGCCCACCGCCTCGTTGAGGGTCGTCACCACGAAGCTCTCGTCGGAGGGTGCGAGCCCGATAGCGAAACCGGCGCCTGACATCCCGATGATGGCGCAATCCTGCGCCGTTACGCGGTAGCCCCAGTCCGGCGATGCGACGACGTTCCTCGCGGTCATCCACCCGAGGCCTGCGATCGCCGCGACGAGCGCAACCCGCAAGGAACGGCGCGAATGGGAGTGACGATTCGCACAGGAATTGCCGCGTCCGTTTTCCATACGCGGGCGGAAGATCGCACACGCCGCGGCGCGCTCGCAAACGGCGCGCACCGACGCGCACCGCACTGTCGCACGTCAGCCGGCCGCTCTCATCGCCGACCTGCGAAACTTCATCAGGCTACTACGATCACTTCCCCCAGCGGCTCAGCGTCTGCATGTCACTTTCAGGGGCCGTTTCACGGTGACGCAGGCTGTTTCAGCAGGTCACCAAACCCTTGTGCGGCAGCGGTTTGCGCGTCATTCTCCTTGCGCGGCGTGTTTCAATGTGGTGCTCTCTATTGCGGTCGTCGCGCTGCCTATGTGCTGCCTGGCATCGACGCCGCGGAGGGATCACGTGCAAGAGAGCCGAAGGCTGACGGACACGGCCGTCCGTTCGTTGAAGACGCCGCTGCGGGGGCAGACGACTTCCTGGGACCCCACTCTACCGGGTTTCGGCATTCGCGTTTCCGCCGGTGGCAGCAAGGCGTGGGTCGTCATGTATCGGCACGGCGGCCGGGTCCGTCGGCTTACTCTGGGCCGCTATCCGCAGCTAGCCCTTGCCGACGCCCGGGACGCCGCTCGAGAGGCGTTCCGCGCGATCGCTCGCGGTGAAGACCCCGGACTGGCGAAGAGCTCACGGAACACGGCGCCGACTTTCGGCAAGTTGACGGAGGAGTACATCGAGCGCCATGCACGGCCGAAAAAGCGAAGCTGGCGCAAGGACGTATTCATGCTGCGGCGGTACATCCCGGCGGAGTGGACCCACCGGCTCGCCGCCGAGATCACACGACGCGACGTCCGGAACCTCGTGGAAGGCTTGGCTGATCGTATCCCCGTCCAGGCAAATCGCGTCCTCGCGCTCCTGAGGAAGATCTTCAACTTCGGCGTCGAACGCGAGATCGTTCCGACCAGCCCATGCGTCGCCATTGCGCGTCCGACCCGCGAGCATCCGCGCGAACGAGTACTCACCGCCGGGGAGATCCGCAGCCTGTTCGGGGCCCTGGTCGCTGAGGAACCGGACTCGGCTGCTTTAGTGAAGCTGTACCTCCTCACCGCACAGCGCGGCGGTGAGCTCCGGACGATGGAATGGGCACACCTCGATCTCGAAGACGGCTGGTGGACGATTCCCGCAGAACGCACCAAGAACGGCCTCGCACACCGAGTCCCACTGAGCCCATGGGCCTCTGACATCCTGTCAGGGCTACATCGGAGCCGTTCCGACGAGCGCTGGGTGTTTCCGGTCGGACGATGGCATCCTCGGTCTCTCGGCGGTCCACGGACGACCGTCCAGCAACTAACCCGCCGGGTGAAGGCACGGAGCGGCGTCGAGTTTCAGCCGCACGACCTTCGACGGACCGCGGCATCCCATATGACCTCGATGGGCATCTCGAGGCTCACTGTCCAGAAACTACTGAACCACGTCGAGCGCGGGGTGACATCCGTCTACGATCGCCACAGTTACGACGCCGAGAAGCGCGCCGCTGTCACGGCATGGGCGGATCGGTTGAGCGCGGTCGTCGCGAACACCCTCGACGCTATCGAGTCACGCGCGGCGCTCGGGTAGTCACTCACGACGCCGCGGACGCAGCGAAGAATGGGCGCGGCCAGGCGGTGGCAACAGGGCACGGTGGCGATGACGGTAAGCGTCGTTGACGCTCGCCGATCACAGGTTGAGCTTCCTTCGACCCCGGCCGAACCTGAACTGAGCTCCACGTCAACAATCGTGAAGCTCGGTAATCGCCTTACCCACTTCGAAGAAACTGCCGCCTCGACGCCAGGAGGGCAGAGCGTCCCGCCCGCGTGCGAGCTCAGGATCATCCCCCGCGACGGCGATCTCTTCGCAGGCGTCACATCGAGGCCAAGGGCCATCAGGATCGCCGGATGCCGGTAGTGGGTCAGTTTGACGGTGCCGCGCGCGACTAGGGCATTCGCTCCCAGAAGAAGCCATGGAACTTCATCGACCATATCGCGAAGCCAATGAGGTGAATCGTAACGATCTCAAGGATTCGACGCTGCTGCCTGCGCACGGCGGCTAGCTCATGCGTCAGCAAGTCGAGATGATTCGCGAGACGTTGCGCGTCGCCTTCCATGGAAGACCTCCTAGTCGCGGGCAGCGGAGCTGCGATACTCAGGCCACGCTGGGCGCGCAAACAGGACGGGCCGGCGCACGACGTCGTAGCGACGCGACCGGCGTCTACCGACCACTCCCCGCGTTCGTTGCCGGCGATGCTGGTGTCGGTCGATTCGAGCCCGTCGCGGAGGCGCGGCTCCCATCGCGCCAGACATTGAACGTCCGAGGGGACCGGCGTGCGGTCTGCTCGCAGCCTTTCTCTTCGGTCTGAGCGCACCTCTCGGAAAGCTTCTCGTCTCCCACGCAGGTCCCGTAGCGTTGACGAGCGTGTCTATCTCAGCGCCGGCCTCGCGCTGTCCCTGCTTCCGAGTCGCCGTACCGAGGCACCGCTTCGTCGGAACGACGTCCCTATCCTTGCTGTTCTAGCCGTTCTTGGAGGTATCGTCGGCCCGACGTTGATGCTCTCTGGCCTTGCGGCACTTCCCGGCGTGACTGGCGCGTTGCTCATGAATCTCGAGGCGCCCCGCTGACGATGTATCTCGCGGTTACCGTTTTTCGATGAGCACCTCGGCCGCCGAGAACTCCTCGCCGCGAGCCTCGTCCTTGTTGGTGGACGCTCCTGGGTATCGCACCCGCATCGGGCGTCTCGGAAGGAAGCATCTGGGGTATCGTCGCGCTAGCAGGCGCGAGCCTCGCGTGGGGCATCGACGACAACCTGACGCAGCCCCGGGTTCTTCGTTCAGTCGATGGCGTGTGTGTTGCTCCTAGTGGGCGCGATCGTTGGTCTCGTGTCCCACTTCTGAGCGCCGGAGCGACGGCCCTGGAGAAGACGCTAAAATCGACGACCGTCGTGACGTGGAGCAGGGCTCGTTGAAACCGCATAGCCGACGCTCGGCTGGCACACGTGTGCCGCGCTCGCGTGCCGCGTGAGCCCACACAGGTAGCGAGCTCAGGGAATACGGGACCTTTTTGCGGGGCGCGCACCTTGCAATCACGAGCCAGCATGAAGACGATCGCCGCCCTCGCCCTGCTCGCCGTAGTCGCTCCCGCCGTCCACGCGCAGTCCCGGACCGGACAGCCTGGAAGCCTTGGCGTCTACCGCCAGAACCGAAAGCCCACGGTTGCCTCCGTCGCGCAGCTCGACCGCGCGAAGAAGCTCGCCGAGCAGGCGCGCGCCCGCACCGGGTCCGGCAGCCGCCGCAGCGCTTGGGCGTACGGCAGCGGGCGGTAAGAGCGCGACGCCCTGACGATACGCTGATCGACGCCTTCGACGCGGCACAGCCGTCAGAAGCCGGGCCGGGAAGGCGACGATCACGGCGTAGAGATACAGCCGCAGTGCGGGCGCCGTTCGGCAACGTGGGTGCAACCAGCCCACACTGGGTAGTGTCCTAATTTGACGCCGGCCCCGGGCGACCCCCGTGTGGTAAAGCGTCTCCGCATGTCGGAGGAACGATGGCGCTACGACACCAAGCTCGTAGGCCCGCCCGGACCACATGAGCTGCTCGCGATGGTGCCGCGCCTCCGCGCGGTGCTCGCGGCTGTCGAGTGGTCCGCCGATGGAGCACGCTGCCCGATCTGCCACGGACGCGAGCGGCACGAGGCGAGCTGTGAGGAGGCTGCGCTCCTCGACGAGCTGGGCGCGGGCTAGCGCCCAGCTCGCCCTCTAGGGGGTGTCGGCAGGGCACACAGAGACCGCAGAGCCAATGCCCTCGCTCGCGACAGCCGAGCGTAAAGCGGCGGCAGCTGGCGCAGCGGAGCGCGAAGAGATCGGTCCAGAACGTCACTCGCCCGTCGCCTGGCTCGCGGCGCGCGATCGACAGATGGCTCCAGTCGACCTGCCACCCGGCGAGCGTCCATGTGCGAGAACGCACGCGCTATCCTCGCCGCCGTTGGCGCAGCTCGGCCACGACCGCCGCGCGCACGGCATCGCGTGCGCTGGTCACGAGCGGCACGCCGAGCACGGCGACGAAGCGCCGGCCGCCGCCATCGCCCTCGTGGCTCCAAGCCAACGCCTCGCGCGCCGTCGGATGGCCGCGCACAGCGAAGACCTCGACGGTCCCATCCCACACGGTCTCGCCGTGGAAATCCTCGCACACCGGCTCTGAGGGAACGTGCTGCGCCTCCAGGCCGTGGAGGTCGCGAATCGCCTTCTTGAGCCGCCGCAGATCGCTCACGCGGCCATCTCTACCAAGTCCCTGACGGTCAGGGGAGACGACGCGATCCCGGCTTCCATGGCCGGCGTGCAGCGGATCGAGCGGTGGTTCCGGACGAAGGTTGTAGTGCGTGAAGTGGAGGTCCAGCGCGGCCTTGAGGTTCTCCGCCTTCTTGCTGAACGCGTTGGTCAAACGCGTGAGGCGGCGGCACTCCATACGAATCGTGAGGTTCTGGCGCTCCACGCCGCTCGTACTGACGAGCTTCGCGTCGGGGAAGTCAATGATCTTCTCCTTGTCGATATGCACGACGCGGGGCGGGCTGTAGCGACCCCGGCCGGCGGGCGTCTCCTCGTACGACTTTACAATTGAGCATAGTCCACATTCCGGCCGAACGCGGCCTCAACGGCGGCCACGTAGGGCTCGAAGGCGTCGCTGGAGAGCTGCACGCGGTTCTTCAGGCGCGACGCGAGGTCGTAGGCGAAGTTCCACGTCGTCATGGACGTGCGCATGCCGACGAGCCACGCCGGGATGAGCTTCGTATCGGGGTCTCGAAGGCGACGAAGGTGTACTGGTCTCCACCAGCTCGCGGCGCGAGACGCCAAGGACAACCGAGGCATCCCTGCGCTTAGGGCGCTGATCGAGGCGACACGCACGCGCCGAGGATTGCGGGCCGACTAAGCGGCGCACGGTCGCACGCATCCGGGTACGGCAGCCAGCGGTGCGGCGGGCCGACGCTGAACGCCTTCCGGTGCCGCCAGAGGCACCCGAGCGAGCAGAACACGCCCCCGCATGGACACGCCCGCCCGGTGCTCCACCCGACGAGCTGCGCGCATGCGTTGCAGTAGCCCTGCGGCACGATGCGCCACGGCAGCGGCCCCGACATCGGCTTGCGGTCCCGGCGCTGCTTCAGATCCCGCTCGACGGCGAGCCGGTGCTTCGCTTTCTCCTGGCCGTCGAGCTTGTGCGGCTTGCAGAGGAGACACCCTGCACGCGCTGCCTTCGGCCGGCGTCGCTTGAAGTTCATTGGTGCGACATGCGGCCTCATTGCCAGGCTGCCATCGGTCGCACAAGACGCCGAGCCCAGGCTGGCTCGCCACGCTAGCAAACTTGCGCCGATGGCGAACCCCGTGCGAAGGCTGGACGCATGTGGTGCGAGGGGTGCTCCCGCACGGGCCACGATGACGACCAGCCCGTCGTGCGCACGGCGGAACTGACTGACGCCCGCTCTGTGGCGCTCGCGTGCGGCCACCGATGGCACTTCTCCAGAGAGGCGCGGCCACAGATAACGCCGTGCAGCTGTTCCGACCCCGAGCCGTTCTCGGCGGAGTAGGCTCGCCGGGACTCAGAGGCCCTCGTCGGCAAATTAGGACACTACCCGCCATCGCCGAACGTCTGCGCTCCCCAATGAAGCGCGAGTGGGCGGAGCACTGTCTGCGATCCGTTAGATCCTTCTTCTGACCGTCGGCCGAGCGTCCCAGGCCATTGCCACGTCGACGCCGGAACGTTGCTAGTCGAGCAGTCGGCGCCCGCGCCATGCGCCGCGGCCTTCGCGGACGAGGAACCGGGCCATCCCGATCGCGGCCAGCGGCGGCCCACCACCATCCGAACAGCGCATTCACTCCGATGAGTAGAGGAGAAGCGGGACGAGATGCGGCAATCGATCGCCCGCGGTTCGCGAGACCGTATAGCAGCGCAGGTGGTCGCACCTCGGCTCCGTCTCGGAGCTCATCCTGTTGCCAGGCGCATGGCTCAATCGCAGCAGTCGTCGCCTTCCCACGCTTCTCGGCCTTCGCGGACGAGGAAGTACGTAATACCTAGAGCGGCGAGTGGGTCGGCCCACCACCAACCGAAGAGGCCGTTCAGCCCGATTCCAACGAGAACGATAATCGAGAGCCACCAGCAGGCGGTCGTCTGAAAGGCGTCCGCCTGAAGCGCGCGGCTCCCGAGGTCGTGCGCTGTGGCTCGCTTTGCCTTCGCGAGCCACAGCATGACGGCGATCGACAGGCTTGTGAGCACTATGCCGACGATCGACGTGTCGGGCTTTTCTCGCTGGTAGAGGGTCGTGACCGCGTCGAAGGCCACGTAGGCGGCGAGAAGAAATAGCGTCAGCGCTACGAGGCGATGTGCCCGCTCATCGAGAGCCTCGATTCGCTCAGCGGGATATCTCCCAGTGCGCTCGGCTTGTAGCCGCCATATAAGAACGCTGCCCGAAGCGCTCTCGACGAAGCTGTCGATTCCGAAGCCCAGGAGGGCAACGCTCCCCGCGGCTAGGGCGGCGGTCACGGCGATGACGCCTTCGACGACGTTCCAACCAACCGTGAGGAACTCGAGCCGGAGGGCCCGGCGAAGAAGGCTTGAGCGATCGTTCATACCTCGTCCCTCCTGACGTGGCTCCTAGCTGTCACCATTCGATAGAGCGCCGGCAGCACGAAGAGTGTCAGTGCCGTGCTCGAGATGAGTCCCCCGACGACCACAGTAGCGAGTGGCCGCTGAACCTCCGCGCCGGTCCCCGTGGCGAGCGCCATCGGGAGGAATCCGAAGGATGCCACGAGCGCGGTCATAAGGACCGGCCGGAGCCGGGTGACTGCGCCGCTCACGATCGCTTCCTCGAGCTCCATTCCTTCATCTCGAAGCTGGTTGATGAAGGTAACCATGACGAGGCCGTTCAAAACCGCGACACCGGACAGGGCGATGAAACCGACGGCAGCCGAGATTGAGAACGGCATGTCGCGGAGCCAGAGCGCGATGATGCCGCCGGAGAGCGCGAGCGGCACACCCGTGAAGACGACGAGCGCTGGGATGACCGCTCCGAAGGTGTTGTAGAGAAGAAAGAGGATGACGGCGAAGCAGATTGGCACGACGACGCTCAGGCGTGCTTTCGCCTGAACGAGGTTCTCGTATTGGCCTCCCCAGGTGAGCCAGGTGCTTGCCGGCAGCTTCACCTCAGCCGCTATCCGCCGCTGTGCTTCCTCGACGTAGGAGCCGATGTCGCGGCCTCGGACGTTCGTCTGCACTACGATACGTCGTTTGCCGTTCTCGCGGCTGACCTGGTTCGGGCCTTCAGTGAGGCTGATCCGAGCAACGGATGAGAGCGGCACGTAGTGGAGCGGCGCTCGCTCGATGTCGTCTGCTGCGAGCGCTACGCGGACCTGCGGTTCATCGACCTGGCTTAGCGGGATCGGCACGTCGCCAAGTCGACGCTGTGGTGTTCCCCTCGGTTTCGTACAGGTCACGCCGCTAATTTCGTCCGGTA
>CAYSOF010000020.1:0-129520 GCA_964432595.1 uncultured Binatia bacterium (SeqCode)
GAACGGGCACATGCGCTTAAGTGAGTGGCATTGGGCTTCGCCGGCCGCGGCATGCTGGTCGCGCGGGAACGACCCGCTACACTCTCGCGCTCGCGGCGAGACGCAGTCTCGTCGCGACGTCTAGAATACGAATTCGAACTGGGCGCGGACGTTGTCGCGGTCGCGGACGGCGCCGAACTGACCGGTCGGCGGGCCCATGACGCGGGTGTAGTCGAACGTCACGCGGAACGGATCGCGCACGACCGAGAAGCCCGGCTGCACCACCAGGCCCCCCTGCCAGTCGTAGAACATGCCGTAGAACGGTACGAGCTGACCGGAGAAGTACGCCGTCGTGATCAGCAACGTGTGCAGGAACTTGTCGTCGTCGAGCCGGTAGAAGCGCGGCCGAATCTGACAGGGGCGCGTCTGATTGAAGCAGCCCGGCGAGCCGACGATGAAGTTCGAGCGGGCCGCACGGATGTTGCGGTACGGCGTGGGCAGCACGAGGTCGCCGGGCGAATCGAACACGTGCTTGTAGAAGAACTGCGTCGAGATGAAGAACGTCTGCTGCGGGTTGAGCTGCCGGATGAACCGGTTGATGTCGAAACCGATGGCGAAGTTGAACGTGTCGCGACGGAGCACGGTGCCCCAGACGGGCTTGGCGCGCGTCGGGAAGAAGATGCCCGGGTAGATCGTCGGGTCGACACCGCCCTCGAGGTTGCCCTTCAGGCGACGGAACTCCGGCGTCTTGAAGTTGAAGTTCGCGTCGTTCGGATCGCCCTCGCCCTGGCGGCTGAACGGCTCGCCCTGGAAGAACGCGGCTTCCGACCGTACGATCGTGTACAGCTTCTCGAGCGGGAACGTCATCGACGCGCCCGTCACCGGGATGCGCGGGAAGCGCGTGAAGGCGAGGATCTCGTTCCCGAACACCGGCAGCGACGTCCCGTTCGCGCCGATGGCCGGCAGCTTGAACTGCGTGCCGGGCACGTCGAAGTACGTGTAGTAGTGCGCCAGCGTCCACGTGACGTCGGCGGCCGTGAACACGAGGCGAGCGCCGCCGCGGACGTCGTCCTTGTCCGGGACCTTCACCACCTGCCGGATCGACTCGTTGGGACGGCCGATGCCGCCCGGCGACCAGGGCGAGCCCGACGGGATGCCGGGCAGCTGCGAGACGAAGTCGCCGGCGGCGACGAAGCCTTCGAGGAACGCGTCGGAGAATGGGCCGAACGAGCCGAAGTTGTAGTTCGAGCGGATCATGTCGATCGGGACACGCCGCTCGTCGAGCGCGATGAAGAAGCCGCCGAAGCTGTCGTCCAGCGGGTTGATGTTGTCGAGGAGCCGGAAGACGTCCGTCTCACCCCACGCCAGGACCTGACGGCCGATGCGGAAGAACACCGGACCCTTCTGGACGTCGAGGTAGGCGAGGAAGAGACGGTGCCGCTGGCGGGCGGTGCGATTCAGCCGCGAGACGCGCCGGTTGATCGTCTCGGGATTGAGCTCGCGGCCGGCGATGATCTCGTCGCCCGCGCGGACCGTCGGCGTGTTCGCGCGGACGGCGCGCAGCTTGTCGCCGAAGTCGCTGTACTCGGAGGGGCCGTAGTCGTAGATGCCCTCGCCCTCGCCCCGGTACTGGACGGTGTACTTGAGCTCGTCGGCGTTCAGCCAGCGGAAGGGGAGCGCGATGCCCCAGCTGGTCTCCGCGAGCCGCTTGATGTCGTGGTCGAAGTCGAGCTGCAGGAAGTAGCGATGCTGCCGGATGTGACCGGCGCCCGACCCGGGGAAGTTCAGCGGATTGTCTTCGCCGCCGATCTTCTCGGTGCCGACGCGGAGCGCGGTGTAGGCGCGCAGGCCGAACCGCATCTCGCCCCTGTCGTCGATGGGGATGGCCGAGGCCGTACCGCCCAGCAGGAGGACGGCCAGACACGCCGTAGCCAGAACCCGTCGCACATGCCGCCTCGTCGTTGTCGTCATCCGTCCCCCTTCCGACGAAGACAAAAGGCCAGGCCCCCCTCAGGGCCGCGCGGTTATAAGAAAGCCTTGTCAAGGGTGTCAAGGATTCCGCCGCAGCGAGTGCGCGGTTCTGGGCCGAACGGCACTACCAGGGACGCGTCTCGCCGAGCGGCGGCGTCCATAGGCGGTCGCGCTCGAGGCCGAGGCGCGCGCCTTCCGCGTGGAAGCGGCGCGGCGGCTCGTCGAGCGGCTCTTCGGTGAGGTCGAAGGTGCCGTAGTGCACGCCGAGGGCGTGCGTCGCCTGCAGGTCGAGCGCGGCCTGCACCGCTTCCTCGGGATTCATGTGCACCGGCTGCATCATGGCGGGCGGCGCATAGGCGCCGATCGGCAGGGCGACCAGGCCGAACGGCCCGAGTCGCGTGCTGATGTCGGCGAAGCTGCGCGTGTAGCCCGTATCGCCGGCGAAGTAGAAACGGCGCGTCGGACCGACCACGGCCCACCCGCTCCACAGCGTCTCGTCACGGTCCGTCAGGCTGCGTGCACTCCAGTGACGCGCGGGCACGCAGTGGACGTGGACGTCGCCGAGCGGGCGCGACTCCCACCAGTCGAGCTCCTCGACCGGCTCGATGCCCTCGCTGCGCAGCAGCGCTCCGACGCGGAGCGGCACGAAGAACCGGGTGCCGCGCGCCGCCAGCCGGCGCAGCGACTCGAGGTCGAGATGGTCGTAGTGGTTGTGCGAGACGAGGACCGCGTGGATCGGCGGCAGCGCGTCCATCGGCAGCGCGGGCGGCACGAAGCGGCGCGGACCGGCGAACGAGACCGGGCTGGCGCGATCCGACCACGTCGGATCGGTGAGCACGTTCACGCCGTCCATCTGCACCAGCACGGTGGAATGGCCGATCCACGTCATCGTGGGAGTGGACGGATCGCGCAGCGTGCTGCCGTCGTTCGCCACCGCCGTCGGCGGGTTCGGCGCGTCCCGGAACTGCGCGGCGATCTTGCGCATGAAGAACGGGAACGTGACCGAGATGCCCGCGTGCTCGAACGGCTCGAGGTTGCGGAAGCCGCGCTCGGTGTGGTGCGGCGGACGGTCCATCGCGGGGACGGCGAGCGCGGTCAGGGCGAGCAGCGCCGCCGCTGCCGCGACGCACCGTCCGATCACCCGAGGAGCGCCGGCGCCAGCGTCCGCCACTGCGCCATCGGCAGCGCGCGCACGTCGGGGTCGAGCACCTGCACGCAGACGTGGTCGGCGCCGGCGTCGTGATGGGCGCGTACGCGCCGCACGATCGCGTCGACGTCGCCCCAGGCGACGATGGCGTCGACGAGGCGATCGCTCCCGCCGTCCGCGAGGTCCGCGTCGCCGAATCCGAGGCGGTGCAGGTTACGCGCGTAGTTCGGCAGCCCGAGGTACGTCGACATGTGCGTGCGCGCGATCTGGCGCGCGGTCGACGGGTCGGTCTCGAGCACGACGGCCTGCTCGGGCGCGAGCATCGGGCCGTCGCCCATCTGCGCGCGGGCGAACGCGGTGTGCTCCGGCGGCACGAAGTAGGGATGCGCGCCCCACGCGCGCGCCGCCGACAGCTTCAACATCTTCGGATGCAGCGCCCCGATGATGCGCGGCGGCGGCGTCGTCGGGCCGACGGCGAGGAACGGCGCCCGGTCCATCGCATCGAGGTACGTCTGCATGAAGGAGTAGGGCTTGTCGTAGTCGTGACCGCGCAGGCCGGCGACGAGCGGCGCATGGCTCACGCCGATGCCGAGGAGGAACCGGTCGGGGTACGCCTCGAAGAGCGTCTTCTGCGCCGACGCCATCGCCATCGCGTCGCGGCCCCAGATGTTGGCGATGCCCGTGGCGACGGGGATGCGCTTCGTGCCGGCGAGGAGCATGGCCGAGTTCGTGAAGGCCTCGCGTCCGAGCGCCTCGGGAATCCAGATCGCACCGTAGCCGAGCGATTCCAGCTCGGCGGCGGCCTCCTGGGCCGCGGTGGCCGGTTGCAAGTCGAGTTGGAAGGTCCAGATGCCGACGCGGCCGATGTCCATGCGGCGTGGTTAGCGTGATCGCACGGTCATGTCACCCTGCTCGGCGTCGACGCCTTTGGCGATCGCGCAGCGCGCGCCCGCGTCGTTCTTCAGATGCGCGGCGAAGAAGGCCGCCAGCGTGATGCGCGTCAGCTCGTGGTGGCGCGTCGCGTCCATGCCCGGGTCGACGATCGCCCCCGTGCACGGCAGCGGGCAGCGATCCGGGCTGGCGTCGATGCCCTCGCGCTTGCCCCCGAGCGTCTCGAACGCCGTGCCGTCGGCGAGGGTGTCGCCCAGTCCCTGCAGCAGCGCGGAGCAGCCGATACGGTCGTAATGCTCGGTCGGGTCGAACGCGGTGGCGAACCCCGTGAAGCCGGTGTGCGACCCGTTCTCGAGCGTCGCGAAGTACTTCTTGCCGCGCAGCAGGCGGAAGACGCGCTCGCCGTTCTCGGCGATGGGGACCAGCGCGTCCGTCGTGCCGTGCATGACGAGGGTCGGCACCTTCGCCGTGCGGAAGAAGCGCTTCGTGAAGAAGCAGCTCGGCGCGGCCAGCGACGCGGCGGCGTCGATCCGCCGGTCGCGCACGTCGCGGTGGTACGTGAGGAGCAGCGTCGTCAGGCCGCCGAGCGAGAGGCCGCTCGCGCCGATGCGCTCGGGGTCGACCTTGCCGAACAGCTCGTCGCCGGGCGTCGCGGCCTTGGCGAGGATCTGGTCGATCAGGAACGACGCGTCGCCCGGCTGGTTCAGGACGTCGTCGACCGTGGCGCCGCCCGGCGCGCCGCCGTTGCTCAGCGGATAGTCGGGCGAGACCACGACGTAGCCCCAGCTGGCGAGGTGACGGCCGATGTAGGCTTCGCCGACGCGCACGTCGAGGAAGCCGTGGCTGTGCACGACGAGCGGGTAGTCGCCCGTGCCGAGGAGCGCACCCTCCACCGAGCCCGGGTAGTAGACCTCGGTGACGAGCGTCCGCGACGGTGCCCCGGGGTAGGTCCTGTTCGGCGGCGTGGCGCGGCTCGTGTCGACGAACGTCATCGTGCGCTGGACGACGGGATAGGGGCCGATCGCCGCGAACACGCTGCTCGGCGTGGCCGCGCCCGGCTTGCACGGCCTGGCCGACGCCGGCGTCGCCGCGATCAGCGCCAGGAGCGCGATGAGCGCCGTCGCGATTCGCTTCACTTTGGAGCCCGCATCGGGACAAGACATGGGCTTGGCTCGTACCACACTTCCAGCGGAGCACCGGAACGTCATTGCGGCGTACTTCGCGGTGTTCCTCGGGGTCGGGGTCTGGGTGCCGTACATGCCGCTCTGGCTCGCGTCGCTCGGGTTCGACGGCTGGCAGGTGGGGGTGGCGGGCGGCATGCAGCCCGCGCTGCGCTGGGTGGCGGCGATCTGCGTGGCGGCGGCGGCCGATCGCTGGCGGCGCCGGCACGCGCTGCTGATCGGCTGCGCGCTGCTCGGCGGGCTGTCCTTCGTGCCGTTGCTGTCGACGACGTCGTTCGACGCCGTCCTGCTCGTGATGGCCGCGATCGCGCTGCTGCAGGGCTCGTTGATCCCGTTGCTCGACGCCGTCGCGCTCGACACGGTGGCGCGCTCGGGCGGCGACTACGGCCGCCTGCGCATGGCCGGCTCGGTAGCGTTCGTGATCGGGGCGTTCGGCAGCGCGCCGTTCCTCGATCTCTTCTCGCCCGCGCTGATCCCGATGCTGCTGCTCGTCCCGCAGGTCGTGCTCGTGCCGGCGCTGATGCGCCTGCCGCGGGAGCAGCACGGACACGCCGCCGACTCGCGCCCGCCGTGGGCGCTCCTCACGCCGCCGTTGCGCGCATTCCTCGCCACGGCGTTCCTCCTGCAGATCAGCTGCGGCGCGTGGGGCGGCTTCTTCGCGATCCACACCGAGGCGCTGGGGTTGTCCGATGCGGTGCCGGGTCTCGCCTGGGGTCTGCCGGTGACGGCCGAGATCATCCTGTTCGGATGGGGGCGCCGGCTCGTGACCCGCTTCGCGGCGGCCGATCTCGTGCTCGTCGTGCTCGGGACGACGGTCGTGCGCTGGGCGCTGACGGCGGTCGTCACCAGCGAGCCGCTGGTGATCGCCGTGCAGCTGGGACACACGGTGACGTTCTCGCTGTTCCACCTCGCGACGATGACGTTGCTCGCACGCCTCGTGCCGGCCGTGAACAGCACGAGCGGGCAGGGCCTCTACGGGCTCGTCGCGTTCGGCGGCGGCAGCAGCATGGGCTTCTTCCTGGCGGGCGCGCTCGTCGACCAGCTGGGGACGCAGCGGCTCTTCGCCGTCGAGGCGGTGATCGCGGCGCTGGCGCTCGTGCCGGCGTGGCGCCTCCGGTCGCTCCTGCGCACGACGCGGTTTGCGCCGGCGGCGGTCGCCCGGTAGCCCGAAACGCGCATGACGACGGCGACGACGGATCCGCACGCCGAGTACACCCGCCGGCTCGCCGCGCGTCGCGAGACCGTCGCACGGCTCGAGCGGACGGAGGAGCGGCTCGGCCTCCTGCGTCTCGGCTGCATGATCGCGGCGGGCGTCGTCGCATGGCTCGCGTTCCGCGACGCGGCGCTCTCGCCCTGGTGGATCGCGCTGCCGCTCACCGTCTTCGTGGCGCTGGTCGCCCGTCACTGGGACGCGACGTCGGCGCGGCAGCGTGCCGAGCGTGCCGTCCTCTTCTACCAGCGCGGGATCGCACGCCTCGACGGCACGTGGATGGGCGGCGGCGAGAGCGGCGCGCGCTTCCAGGTGGCCACGCATCCGTACGCCGACGACCTCGACCTGTTCGGTGCGGGCTCGCTCTTCGAGCTGCTGTGCACGGCGCGCACGCGCGCGGGCGAGGACACGCTCGCGGCATGGCTGCGTGCGCCGGCGCCGCCCGACGAAATCGCCGCCCGCCAGGCCGCCGTCGACGAGCTGCGCCCGCGGCTCGACCTGCGCGAGGACATGGCGTTGCTCGGCGCGGACGTGCGCGCCGGCCTCCATCCGGACGAGCTGCGCGCATGGGCGACGGCGCCGATCGGCCTGCACGCGCCGTGGGCGCGCTGGATCGCGCCGGTGCTGGCCGTCGTCGCCGCGATCGGCGTGGTGCTCTGGGCGTACGATCGGCCCGCGCTGCTCGTCGCGGTGGGCGCTGTCGAGGCGATCGTCGCGCTCGTGCTGCGCCGTGGCGTCCAGCACGTCGTGCATGCGGTGGAGCAACCGGGCCGCGACCTGCGGCTGCTCGCGCAGGTGCTCGAGCGGCTCGAGGCGGAGTCGTTCGCCTCCCCGCGGCTGACCGCGCTGCGCGCCAAGCTCGACACGCAGGGGCTCGCGCCGTCGGCGCAGATCGGACGACTGCGGCGGCGAATCGATCTGCTCGACGCGCGTCGCAACCAGCTGTTCGCGCCGGTCGGCTGGCTGCTGCTGTGGACGACGCAGCTCGCGTTGTCGATCGAAGCGTGGCGTGCGGCGTGCGGGCCGCGCGTGCCGGACTGGCTCGCCGCGGTCGGCGAGGTCGAGGCCCTGTGCGCGCTCGCCGGCTACGCGTGGGAGCATCCCGACCAGCCGTTCCCCGTGCTCGTCGACGGCCCGCCGCGGCTCGACGGCGTGGCGCTGGCGCATCCGTTGCTCCCGCCCGGGCGCTGCGTCCGCAACGACGTGCGCATCGGTGGCGACGCGCCGCACGTGCTCGTCGTCAGCGGCTCGAACATGTCGGGGAAGAGCACGCTCCTGCGCACCGTCGGCTTGAACGCCGTGCTCGCGCAGGCGGGTGCGCCCGTGCCGGCGGAAGCGCTCACGCTGACGCCGCTGCAGGTCGGCGCGTCCATCCGCGTGCAGGACTCGCTGCAGGCCGGGACGTCGCGGTTCTACGCCGAGGTGACGCGCGTGAAGCAGCTCGTCGACCTCGCGGCGGGCACGCCGCCGCTGCTCTTCCTGCTCGACGAGATCTTCCACGGCACGAACTCGCACGACCGGCGGATCGGTGCCGAGGCGGTGGTGCGCGGCCTGGTCGCGCGCGGCGCGCTCGGCTTCGTCACGACGCACGACCTCGCCGTCGCGCACGTCGCCGAGACGCTCGGGACGAACGCGGCGAACGTGCACTTCGAGGATCAGCTCGTCGACGGCCGCATGACGTTCGACTACCGGATGCGCCCGGGCGTGGTGACGAAGAGCAACGCGCTGGCGCTGATGCGCGCCGTCGGCCTCGAGGTGTGAGCTACCGGAACTCCGCCCACACCGGGGCGTGGTCGCTCGGCTGCTTGCCCTTGCGGGCGTCGCGGTCGACGCCGGCCGCGACCGCGCGGGCGTCGAGGGCCGGCGTGACGAAGACGTGGTCGATGCGCAGCCCGCGTCCCTTCGGGAACGACAGCTGGCGGTAGTCCCACCACGAGTACAGCGGGCGGTCGGGATTGAGCCGCCGGACGAGGTCGATCAGTCCGGCGTCGCGCACCCGGTCGAGCGCCGCGCGCGCGTCCGGCGCATAGAGCACCGACGACGCCCACAACGCGGGGTCGTGCACGTCGAGCGGCGCGGGCGCGACGTTGAAGTCGCCGCACAACGCGGCCGGCGTCGCCGGATCGAGACGCACCTTCAGCCACGTCGCGAGCCGCCGCATCCACTCGAGCTTGTACGCGAACTTCGGCGACGTCAGCGTCTCGCCGTTCGGAAAGTACGCGCTCATCACGCGGATGCCGGCCGTGGTGGCGGTGATGAAACGGCACTGCCCGTCCTCGACGCCGTCGCCGAAGCCGCGCTCGACGTCGGCGAGCGGCGTGCGCGAGAGGATCGCCACGCCGTTGTACGTCCGCTGCCCGCAGATCGCCGCCTCGTAGCCGAGCGCGGCGAACTCGGCGATCGGGAAATCGGCGTCCTCGACCTTGGTTTCCTGCAGACAGAGCACGTCGGGCTGGTGCTGCGTCGTCCAGGCGAGCACGCGCTCGTGGCGCGCCCGAATGCTGTTCACGTTCCAGGTGGCGATCTTCATCGCGCGCCTTCTGTAGCCGAGTACGCCGGCACGCGCACGGGATGTTGTGCCTGCATGGCGACTGCAATAAGTTCGCCCGCGATGTCCGCCGCACCCGCCCCGCGAATCGACGGCCGGCTCGCGCGCAGCGTGCGCGCGCGGGCGGCGATCGTGCAGGCGCTGCTCGACCTGATCCAGGCGGGAGACCTGCAGCCGAGCGCGGCCCGCATCGCCGAGCGCGCCGGCGTGTCGCTGCGGTCGGTGTTCCAGCATTTTCGCGACATGGAATCGGTGTTCGCGGCGGCGGCAGACCTCCAGACGGAGCGGCTGGCGCCGCTGTTCCAGCCGATCCCGCAGGACGCGTCGCTGGCGCATCGGCTCGACGCGTTCGTCGCGCAGCGGGCGCGCCTGCTCGAGATCGTGTCGCCGGCGCGGCGTGCCGGTCTGCTGCACGAGCCGTTCTCGCGCGAGATCCACACCCGCCTGACACGGTTTCGCGCGCAGAAAGCGGCCATCGTGCGCAGCGTGTTCGCGCCCGAGATCGCCGCGCGGCCCGCCGGCGAGCGGCGCCGCCTCGCCGCGGCGCTCGTCGCGACGAGCAGCTGGTCGTTCTGGCAGGCGCTGCGCGAGCACCAGGGCCTGTCGCCGCAGCAGGCGGCGCAGGTCGTCCGCCACACGCTGGCCGCATTGCTGGAGGAACGTGCATGACCGTGTTGCGAACGCCGGACGAACGGTTCGCCAACCTGCCCGGGTGGTCCTTCGCGCCGCACTACCTCGACGTCGACGGGCTCCGCGTGCACTACGTCGACGAGGGTCCGTCGAGCGCCAAGCCCGTGCTGATGCTGCACGGCGAGCCGTCGTGGTCGTACCTCTACCGCAAGATGATTCCGATCGTGACGGCGGCGGGGCATCGCGTCGTCGCGCCCGACCTGGTCGGCTTCGGGCGCTCGGACAAGCCGTCGGCGCGCGAGGACTACACGTATCAGCGCCACGTCGACTGGATGCGCGGCGTGCTCGAGGGGCTCGACCTGCGCGACGTCACGCTCGTGTGTCAGGACTGGGGCGGGCTCATCGGGCTGCGCCTCGTCGCGGAGCATCCCGACCGGTTCGCGCGCGTCGTCGCGGCGAACACGTTCCTGCCGACGGGCGACGTCCCCGCGGGCCCGGCGTTCATGGCCTGGCGCACGTACTCGCAGGAGACGCCGACCTTCCGCGCGGGCCGCATCGTCCAGGGCGGCTGCACGCAGCCGATGTCGGACGACGTCGTCGCCGCCTACGACGCGCCGTTCCCCGACGACGGCTATCTCGCGGGCGCCCGTCAGTTTCCGACGCTCGTGCCGATCACGCCGGACGATCCCGCCGCGGGCGCGAACCGTCGCGCGTGGGAGGTGCTGCGGCGGTTCAAGAAGCCGTTCCTCACCGCGTTCAGCGACGGCGACCCGGTGACGGCGGGCGGCGACGCGACGCTGCAGGCGCGCATCCCCGGCGCCGCCGGCCAGCCGCACACGACGATCGCGGGCGGCGGCCATTTCCTGCAGGAAGACTGCGGCGAGGCGCTCGCGCGCGTCGTCGTCGATTTCATCGCCCGCGGCTGAGGAGGACCATCGATGGCCGACGTCTACCGGATCTTCGGCGCGGAGCTGTCGCCGTACTCGGTGAAGGTACGCTCGTACTTCCGCTACAAGGGCATCCCGCACGAGTGGATCCTGCGCGGCACGAGCAACCAGGCGGAGTTCGACACGCACGCGAAGCTGCCGCTCATCCCGCTGGTGCTCGCGCCCGACGGCACGGCGATGCAGGACTCGACGCCGATCATCGAGCGCATGGAGGCCGCGTTCCCCGAGCCGTCGATCCATCCGGACGATCCGGTCGCGGCGTTCGTCTCCGCGCTGATCGAGGAGTACGGCGACGAGTGGGGCAACAAGCCGATGTTCCACTACCGGTGGTTCTACGAGCCCGATCAGGTGTCGGGCGCCGAGCGCATCGCGCGCGGCATGAATCCCGACCTCGCCGACGACCTGCTGCCGAACGTCGTCGAGATGGTGAAGGCGCGCATGATCCCGCGGCTCAAGTTCGTCGGCTCGTCGCCGGAGACGAAGGACCAGATCGAAGGGTCGTTCCGCCGCCAGGTCGCGATCCTCGAGGCGCACCTCGCCGAGCGTCCGTACCTGTTCGGGGCGCGGCCGGCGTTCGGCGACTTCGGGCTGTGGGCGCAGCTCTACGAGTGCTGGACCGACCCGACGCCGGGCGCGATCATCCGCGCCGAGGCGCCGCGCACGCAGGCATGGATCGAGCGCATGCTGTCGCCGCGACGCGAGGGCGACTGGGAGCCATGGGCGCGGCTCGAGCCGACGCTGCTGCCGCTGCTGCGCGACGAGGTCGGGGCGGTGTTCCTGCCGTGGACGATCGCGAATGCGACGGCGCTCGCGGCGGGCGACAAGGAGTTCTCGCTCGTGCTCGGCGGGAAGCCGTTCTCGCAGGAGACGCAGAAGTATCATGCGCGGTCGCTCGCGGCGCTGCGCCGGCGATTCGCTTCGGTCTCCTCTCATGCGCAGCTCGTCGATGTGCTGGCGCGCGCGGGATGTCTCGAGGGACTCCGCGAGGGGTGAGCCGTTCGTTCGGGGCGGGTGGTCGTGGCGTTTCTCTGACGTCGCGCGTTCCGGTAGCACTTCGGCGGCATGAGTGATCCGGAGTTGGTGCGACGGCCCATCAAAGCACGCGAATCGTCCTGGGCCGCTGGGATCGCCGCGTGGCTCGCGCGGAGCGGGGTGGCGCCGAATCACATCTCGGTCGGAAGCGTCGTCGCCGGGGCGCTCGCGGGAGTTTGCTTCGTCGTCGGGGGGCGTTGGGGATCGGGCATCGCGTTCGTTCTGGCGGCGGCGTTCATTCAGCTTCGGCTGCTGTGCAACCTGTTCGACGGTATGGTCGCCGTCGAAGGCGGGCGGCGGACGAAGTCCGGCGAGGTCTTCAACGATCTGCCGGATCGGATTGCGGATCCCTTGATTCTCGTCGGGGCCGGGTATGCGGTCGGTGGGTGGGGTGTCGATCTCGGGTGGGCGGCCGGACTGCTCGCCGTCATGACGGCATACGTCCGAGTGCTCGGGGGATCGACCGGTGTCACCCAGTCGTTCATGGGGCCCATGGCGAAGCAGCATCGGATGGCCGTCATGACCGGGGCGGCGCTGGTCGCCGCAGGCGAGCAGCTGCTGCTCGGTACGCATCGCGTGCTCGGGGTGGCGTTGCTCGTCGTCGTGATCGGGTGCGTCGTCACCGTCGTGCGGCGGACGAAGCTCGTGATCGAGTCGCTGGAGGCGCGGTGAGGAGTCATCCGCTGGCCAACGCGCTCGCGTCGACCGCGCGGCTCGTCAGCGGGGCGAAGCCCATCTGGCGGGGATGCCAGCCGGCCGACGTGCGTCGCGTCTACTTCGCCAATCACACGTCGCACCTCGACGCCGTCGTGCTGTGGGCCTGCTTGCCGTCGTCGCTTCGCGCCAACACGCGGCCGGTCGCGGCGCGCGACTACTGGCAGCACGGGCGCGTGCGGCCGTACCTCGCCGCGCACGTCTTCCGGGCGCTGCTCATCGACCGCAAGCCGCCGGCCGACGGAACACGCGGACCGTCGGCGATCGACCTCATGCTCGAGGCGCTCGACACGTCGTCGCTGATCCTCTTTCCCGAGGGAACGCGCGGACGCGGCGACGTGGTCGCGGCGTTCCGCGCCGGGCTCCACAAGCTCGCGTCGGCGAAGCCCGACGTCGAGCTCGTGCCCGTTCATCTCGAGAACCTGAATCGCATCCTGCCGAAAGGCGAGGTGCTGCCGGTGCCGCTGCTGAGCCGCGTCACGTTCGGCGCGCCGATGCGCCTCGACGCCGGGGAGACGCGGGACGCGTTCCTCGAGCGCGCACGCGCGGCGGTGGCCGCACTGGGAGACACATGAGCCTCGTGATCGACGACGACCTGAAGTGGCTCTTCGGCGGCGTGCTCGGCCTGCTCGTCGTGGCGAGCATCGTCGGCGCGATCCTCGCCTGGACGGTGAAGAGCGAGGGCGGCCGCGCCACCGTCCAGAACCTGAACGCGCGCGTGAAGGCGTGGTGGGGCATGTGCGCCGTCTTCGCGGTGGCGCTGGCGACGGGCGGCCTCGGGTCCGTGATCCTGTTCGGGTTCGTGTCGTTCCTGGCGCTGCGCGAGTTCGTCACGCTGACGCCGACGCGTCCCGGCGATCACCGCGCGCTCTTCGCGGCGTTCTTCGTGTTCGCGCCGCTGCAGTACGTGCTCGTCGGCCTGCAGTGGTACGGGCTCTTCACCGTCCTGATCCCCGTCTACGGCTTCCTCTTCATCCCGAGCCGCATCGTGGTGACGGGCGACACGGAGAACTTCCTCGCGCGCGCGTCGACGATCCAATGGGGGCTCATGATCTGCGTGTACTGCGTGAGCCACGCGCCCGCGCTGTTGATGCTGCAGATCCCCGGCTACGAAGGACAGAACGCGAAGCTGCTCTTCTTTCTGATCCTCGTGGTGCAGGTGAGCGACGTGCTGCAGTACGTCTGGGGCAAGACGATCGGGAAGCGCCCGATCGCGCCGCGTGTGAGCCCGAACAAGACGTGGGAGGGATTCGTCGGCGGCGTCGCGTCGGCGACGTTGATCGGCGCCCTGCTCTGGTGGGCGACGCCGTTCACGCCGCTGCAGGCGGCGGCCATGTCGCTCGCGATCACGCTGATGGGCTTCGCCGGCGGGCTCACGATGTCGGCCGTGAAGCGCGATCGGGGCGTGAAGGACTTCGGCACGATGATCGAGGGGCACGGCGGGATCATGGACCGCATCGACTCGATCTGCTTCTCCGCGCCGGTGTTCTTCCACCTGACGCGGTACTTCTTCACGTAGCGGGATGACGATCGAGACGGCGGACTCCGACGCGTCTACAGCCAGCGTCGGACCCGGCGCGTGTAGGACCGGTACTCCTCGCCGAACTTGCGCTCCAGGTAGGCCTCTTCGGGCAGGATCGCCAGCCGCTGCAGCATCCACGCGACGAGCGGCGTCAGCAGGAAGATCCACCAGTTCGCCAGCATGACGGCGAAACCGACGCATACGAGGACCATCTGCAGGTACATGGGGTTCCGCGTGATGCGGAACGGACCGCGTTCGACGATGCTCGGCGTCGGTTTCCAGGGGTTCTCGCTCTGACCGCTCCGCCGAAAGATGACCACCGACCACAGCCCGAGGCCGAGGATGGCGGCGACGACGATCGCTCCGCCCAGCCAGTAGCGCGCGGGCGCCGGGAGGAGGCCGCCGGCGTCGAGCGGCCACACCCGGTGCAGGCCGACGCCGCCCACGATGGCGAGGAGCGGCACCGCAGGCGGAAAGATACGGACGGCCGCCGCATCGCCTTGCGGTCCACGTTCGTCCGGCGTGGTGCTCATGCCTGACTGCCCTTTGCGCTCCTTGACGCGGACGGCGCAACCGGGGCACGCACGGGCATGCCCTATCGCGTGATCCAGTGGAGCACCGGCAACGTCGGACGTCAGGCCCTGCACGGCATCATCAAGCACCCCGACCTCGAGCTGGTCGGGCTGTGGGTGTCCGGTCCCAAGAAGGCCGGCAAGGACGCGGGCGAGCTCGTCGGCCTGCCGCCGACGGGCGTGAAGGCGACGAGCGACGCCGATGCGCTCCTGGCACTCGACGCCGACTGCGTCTGCTACACCGCCACCGCCGACCTGCGGCTGCCGGACGCCGTCGAGGACCTCGCGCGCATCCTCGCGTCGGGGAAGAACGTCGTGTCGTCCTCCGTCGTGCCGCTCGTCTATCCGCAGGCGCCGCGCAACGCCGCCTTCGCCGAGCGGATCGCGACGGCGTGCGAGCAGGGCAAGACGTCCTTCTATACGTCGGGCATCGACCCGGGCTTCGCGAACGACATCCTGCCGCTGACGCTGCTCAGCGCGTGCGAGCGCGTCGACTCCGTTCGCGTGATGGAGATCGTCAACTACGCGACCTACGACCAGGGCGAGGTGCTCTTCCACACCATGGGCTTCGGCCAGCCGCTCGACGCGACGCCGCTGCTGCTGACGCCGGGCATCCTGTCGGTCGCGTGGGGGCCGACGGTGGAGATGATCGCGGCGGGCCTCGGCGTCGAGCTCGACGAGATCCGGGAGGTGCACGAGCGCTTGCCCGCCCCGAACGAGGTGCGGGTCTCTGCCGGCACCGTCGCCGCCGGCACGACCGCGGCGCTGCGCTTCGAGATCCAGGGCATGGTGCGCGGGCGGCCCGCGGTGGTCGTCGAGCACGTCACGCGGCTCCGCGACGACCTCGCGCCAGACTGGCCGCAGCCCACCGGGTCGGGATGCTACCGCATCCTCATCGAGGGCTCGCCGTCGCTGACGTGCGAGCTGACGCTGTCGGGCGACGACGGCGACCACAACACCGGCGGCCTCGTCGCGACCGCGATGCGGCTCGTCAACGCGATCCCGGCGGTCTGCGCGGCGAAGCCGGGCATGCTCTCGCCGCTCGACCTGCCGATGTATACCGCGAAGCACCTGGTGGCCTGACGTGGCGCAGCTCCGACACGTGCCGTGCGCAGCGGGCGTGGCCGAGGTGCTCCGGGTGCTCGGCGAGGACGGCGGCGTGATCGTCGACGACCTGATCGACGCGCCGACCGTCGCCGCCATCAACCGCGAGGTGGACGGCTGGGTCGAGGGCGCCGATCCGGCGATGCGTCATCTGAACCCCGCCATTCAGATGTTCTTCGGCGATCGCACGAAGCACGTGGGCGGCGTCGCCGGGAAGTCGCGCACGTTCGCGACCGAGGTGATGATTCACCCGATCTTCATGGGGCTGTGCGACGACGTCCTCGGTCCGTCGTGCGCCACCTACCAGCTGAACCTGGCGCACCTGATCGCGCGCGGCCCGGGCGCCGAGCACCAGTACCTCCATCGCGACGAGCTGGTCTGGAACCTCGTGCCGCGCCCGCACCCCGAGCTCCAGCTCGCGTCGATCGTCGCCCTGGTCGACTTCGACGCGGCGAACGGCGCGACGCGCGTCGTGCCGGGCAGCCATCGCTGGGACCCCGACCGGCATCCCGACGACGCGGAGATCGCCGACGCGACCATGCGCGCGGGATCGGCGGTCGTCTACCGCGGCTCGACGATCCACGGCGGCGGCGCCAACACGACGACGGCGTCGTGGCGACGCGGCGTCCACATCAGCTACACGCTCGGCTGGCTGCGCACCGAGGAGAACAACTACCTCGCGGTGCCGCCGGCGATCGCGCGCACGCTCCCGCGACGGTGTCAGGAGGTGCTGGGCTACGCCGTGCACGACGCCGTGCGGATGAACGGCGGCTACCTCGGCATGGTGTCGTTGCGGGATCCGCTCGAGCTGCTGGACGACGGCGAGCTCGGCTGACCGGCGTGCGCGCGCGAATCTACGATCTGCTGATCGTGCCGTTCATGACGGCGTCGTGGTACGGCGCGGTGCTCGATCGGCTGCCGCGCGGCGCGCGGCTGCTCGACGTGGGCATCGGCACGGGCGGCGCGCTCTTCACGCACGCCGATCGATTGCGGGCGCAGGACCTGCACGTCACCGGCGTCGACATCGATGCGGACTACGTCGCGCGCTGCCGCGGCGAGGCGGCACGCCGCGGCCTCGCCGACCGCGTCGACGCCCGCCTCGAGTCGATCTACGACCATCGCGGCGGGCCGTACGACGCGGTGTACTTCAGTGCGAGCTTCATGCTGCTGCCCGATCCGCCCGCGGCGGTCCGTCACGTCGCCACGCTGCTGCGTCCGGGGGGCCGCATCTGGTTCACGCAGACGTTCGAGCACCAGCGCTCGCCGCTGATGGAGGCGGTGAAGCCGCTGCTCAAGCGCGTGACGACCATCGACTTCGGCCGCGTGACGTACGAGGACGCATTCATGCGTGCCGTCGCCGCGGGCGGCGCCACGGTCGACGAGCGCGTCGTGCTGCACGCGGGGCGGCGTCGGTCGGGCTTGCTGATGGGCGCGAGTCCGCGGGGCTGATCCGGCGCGCCGCGGTCCGCGACGGTGTCCGGTCGGGCGGACGCGGTGTCCTCGGCAGCAGACACGACGGCGTAAGAAATAGAGAGAAATCCATTGTCGCGGTGAGGTCGTTGGCGGTATGCATGGGCCGTGGCGCAGCGAGCGACGCGGCCGTGCGTTCCGAGGAGGCGGTAGATGCTGCCGCGGGCCGGCGGTGTGCGATCGCTGCTGCTCGTCGCGGGTGGATTGCTGCTGCTCGGCGCGGCCGTGATCGCCGGGTACGAGCTCTACCAGGACGCGCGCATCACGCAGCTGACGGAGCGGAACCTCCGCACGGTCGCCGCGATCGGCCGCCAGCTCGCCGGTCGGATCGCCGGCTTGCAGGTGCTGAACGAGACGGTCGGGCGGTCGGAGTATCGTCCGAAGCAATCCGCCGGCGACCCGCCCGATGCGTCCGAGTCGCTGTCCGACATGGAGGTCGTGTCCTCGGCGCGACTACGGCGCACGACCGCCGCCGGGGGGCAGACCGCATCGACCATCGACGAGCCCGCCACCGTCGCCATGATCCGGCTCGAGCGCAAGCGGGCGTACCTGTACCTCGACTACGAGCCGCGCTTCGACGAAGAGGTCTGGCGCGACGACGCCAGCGCGGTCTTTCTTCCGGACGCGCGGGAGACGCCGCGTTCGGACTGGTGTCTCACCGACGGGGGCGGGCGGCGCTGCGTCCGTATCGACCTGACGGCGTTGATGGAGCCGCTCTGGCGTCCCAGCGGATTCCCGGGGGGCGATCTGAGCGGCGTCATGCTGGTGACGGCCGACGGCACGGTGCTCGCGCGGAGCGGCGCCGGCCTCGACGTCGGTGAGACGCTGCTGCCGTACCTCGTGACGTCCGCCCCGGCGGCCCCGGCGGCACCGACCGATGGCAAGCCCGTCGCGGCGCGGCCCGCGATCGTCCTTCGCACGGGGGCGGAGACGGCCCGCTTCGCCGAGGCGGAGCATCGGCTGTTCGTCGCACAGGTGCCGATCGTGTTGCCCGTGGCCGCGGCCGAGCGACCGGTCGGGACGGCGGACGACCGGCTCCTCGTCGTGGGCGTCGTGTCGATGCCGCGCCTGACCGCGCAGGTGAAGGAGATCCGCTACGGCTACCAGGTCGCGCTGGTGCTGAGCTTTCTGCTGGGGATTCTCATCTGGCCGGTCTTGCGGCTCATGCTGCTCGGCCCGACGGAGCGATTGAACGGTCGCGACGTCCGCTTGCTCGTCGTGCTGTCCATCGCCGCGACGGGATGTCTCGCCGCCGCCTGGCTGCATCAGCGATCCACCGGTCGCCTCGAAGCGCGCGTCGACGTCGACCTCGCGCAGCTCGCGCGTCTCGCCAGCGGCCGCCTGATCCGGCACGTCGAACGCGCGGCGCGAGAGCTGGAATGGGTGAACCAGCAGGTCATCGAGGCGCGAGGAACGGATGGCGTCGCGCTGTCGATCGGCGACGCGGACGAGCTCGTCTGGATCGACCGGAAGGGGGCGCCCGCGTACCGCGTGGAGCCCATGGCGGCCCACGCCGGTGGCGGCCTGCGTCGGATGCGCACGCCGCGCGCGACCGCCGCCGATCGTCAGTACTTCCGAGACGCGATTGCCCGTCGCTACTGGTTTCCGGAAGAGCGGGGATGTCCCGAGGAGCGGATCGACGGCGGGCATCGGCCCTTCACCGCCGAGGTCGTGCGATCGCGGACGACCGGCGACGTGCGGATCATCGTCGCGCAGGCGACCGGCAGCACGCCGGAGGTGACCCAGACCCCGCACGAGAACGACGGCGTCGTCTTGATCTCGGTGCGGCCGACCCCGGTGGCCGATCCCGTGCTGCCGCCGGGCTTCGGCATCGCGATCATCGACGCGTCGGGCGAGGTCCAGCTCCACAGCGACGGCAATCGCAGCCTGGCGGAGAACCTGTTCGCCGAGACCGGCGAGGAGGGCGAGCTGCGCGCGGCGGTCCGCGCGCGACAGCGGCGGAATCTCGATGCGGACTACGGCGGCCATCGAGCGCGCTTTCACCTTCGTCCCATCTGCGGGACGCCATGGACGCTGGTCGCCTACGCCGATGCCGCCGCGCAGGAAGCGGCGTTGGCCGACCGGCTGCTCGCGTGGGGCCCGCTCTTCGCGATGTATCTGGCGGCGGTGTTCGCGGGGTTGCTCGCCGTCCAGATCGTCGACGACGCCTATCGCGCGCCGTGGCTGTGGCCGGACCGCGGCGTCGGCGGTGGGACGTATGGCATCGCCGGCGTGGGTCTGCTCGTTTCGGCGTGGTTCTTCTGGCAGGACTTTTCCCTTGCGGCGGGCTGGAGCCGTCTCGGCGTCGTCCTCGCGACGCCGGCGTTGCTGGTGTCGCTCCTGCTGCTGTACTTCCGCGCGAGCCGCGGCCGAGACGCGATACCGTCGGTGGGTCCGGGGACGGGAGGCGCATGGGAACGCTCGGTGGCCGTGCTCGCTGCCGTCGGCAGCGGGGCGCTGCTCGCGTGGGTCGGATGCGGCGTCCTGCTGGCCAGGCTCCTCGCGATCGCGCTCGGCGTGGCGGTGCTCGGATGGATCGCCCGCCAGATCCCGTCGACGAAGCGGCGCGAGTCGTGGTTGCGGCTCGGACACGCGCTCGTGTTGCTCGGATTGCTGGTCGTGTGCGGGCTCATGCCGGCCGTGGTGCTGTACGAGGACGCGGCGGCGCAGGCGGACCTCGATCAGACGCGGCTGACGCAGCTCCATCTCGTCGACGGCCTCGTGCGTCGCGCCACCGTGCTCCGCGCGCGCCATCTCGAGCGCGCGGATCCGCAGAACGACGCGCTTCGCGAACGACTCTCCGCCCGGATCGGCCGCGATTCCGAGGTGTATCCGCTCGGTGCGGTCGGGCGCCGGGTGGTCGAGCCGGATCGGACGCTGACGGGCCGGTTGCTCGCCCATGGCCTCCTCTGGAACGGCCTCACGCCGGAGCCGCGAGCCATGGGCGTCGGTCTCGTGCCGGCGGCGCTCGATCACCACGTGCGTCGAGCAGGTGACGAGGCGTGGGAGTGGGTGCGTCAGACCGATCAGACCGAGCGGCTGGTCGTGCGCGATGGCCGCGTGACGGCGCTGGTGGGCGAGCCTGGATCGCTGGCGCTCGAGGACTACGCGCCGGCGCCGGTGCGGGTCCCTTCGCAGACGGTGCATCGGGCGTCGTCCATCGTCGGCGTCACCATGTCGTTGCTGCTGGCCCTCGGGATCGTGTGGGCGATCGCGCGCATGCTGTTCGTGCTGGATGCCGACGCCGACGACACGAGCAGTACCGACGTGGCGCTCGGGACGTGGCGCTTCGAGCGCAATCCGACCGGGACGATCACCGCCAGGTCGCTCGACCTTGCAGAGCCGCGCACGACGGCCGACGTGGCCCGCTGGTTCGCGGAGGCCGCCGACGTCGCGGTCGCCGCCGTGCGTATCGAGCATCTGGAGGAGTCGCTCGACCAACCGGCGATGCAGTCCGCCATCCTCGACGGGGTGCGGTCGCTGCTGTCGAAGCGCGGGCACATGCCGATCACCATCGTGTCGATGGTCGATCCGGTCGACGCGGCGGCCGAGCGGGCACGCGACGAGGCATCGCTGGCGGATGGCGATGCCCCGGAGGCGAAGAAGGACGCGACCGCGGCGCCGGCGCCGGCAGTGCGATGGTCGAATCTCGCCGCCGAGTGGGAGCACGTGCTCGTGACGTTCACGCGACGCACGGATCGCGAGGTGTTGAACGACCTGCCGGCGTCCGGCCAGGGCGCGAGCAGCGACGACGACCTCGAGATGCGCTACCGGCGCCTCTGGCGGACGTGTGGAATCCGCGAGCGCCTGGTGCTGCGCCAGCTCGCCGAAGAGGGCTTCGTCAGCCACGCCGCGACGCCCGTGGTGTCGCGGCTGCGGAAACGCCGCCTGCTGTTGCGCTCGCCCGCACTGTCGCTCAGGAGCACGCCGTTCCGCAGGTTCGTGCTCGGTGCCGAATCGTCCCAGACGATCGCCGAATGGGAGGCGCGCGGTGCCGGCCGGTTCTCCCGCTACCGGTTCCTGGTCGTCCTCGCACTCGTGCTCGGGCTCGGTTTCCTGTTCGTGACCCAGCGCGACTTCTTCAACAGCACCACGGCGGTAGCGACCGCCGTGGCCGGCGCGCTGCCGTTGCTGATTCGCGTGTTCGGTCTCTTCGGCGAGGATTCCGCGAGCGGGCGCCGCACCAGCTGACTACAGGACCACCGTCATCCCGCCGTCGACGACGATCGCCGCCCCGTGCACGTACGCCGCGTCGTCGCTCAGCAGGAAGCGCACGACCTTCGCGATGTCCGCCGGCTGCGCGATGCGCTTCAGCGGGATGCGACCTTCGAGCTGCTTCTTCGCCTCGGGCATGGCGAGCACCGGCGCCAGCATCGGCGTGTCGACCGCGCCCGGGCAGACGGCGTTGATGCGGATGCCTTCCAACCCGAGGCGGTGCGCGAGCGCGCGCGTCAGTCCGAGCAGCCCCGCCTTCGACGCGCAGTACGCCGGGATCATCCCGTTGCCGACGATGGCCTCGACCGACGCGATGCCGACGATCGCCGCGCCCGGCATGCCCTCGCGGAGCGTGTCGACGAAGGCGCGCACCAGCATCGCCTCGGCGCGCAGGTTGACGTCGAGGACGGCGTCCCAGGCGTCGTCGGTCATGAAGTCGATCGGCATCGCGCCCGACACGCCGGCCGCGTGCACGAGGCCGCCGATCGGCCCCAGCGCCTCGCGCGCGGCGGCCACCGCGGCGCCGAGCCCGTCGGACGCCCGCACGTCGAGGCCGAGGGCATGCGTCTGCACGCCGCTGCACATGGTGGCGGTCTCGGCGGCGGCGGCGCCGTCGAGGTCCCATGCGGCGACGGGACGTCCCGCCTCCGCGAGGGCCAGACAGATGGCGCGGCCGATGCCGGAGCCGCCGCCGGTGACGACGACGCCGGTCGTGGGATGCATGGGGATCGAAGCCATGCGCGGAGGCTACGTCGCCCGCGCCGGCTGCGGCAACGCCGCCGGCGGACGGTCAGCGCCTGGTTCCGACCGTTCAGCGCAGGCCGGCGTGTCGCAGCAGCGCGTCGGTCGTCGGCGGGCGGCCGCGGAACGCCACGAAGACGTCCATCGGCGGACGGCTGCCGCCGAGCGACAGCACCGTGGCGCGCCACCGGCGGCCCGTCGTCTCGACCGCCGTCGGGTCGTCGAGCCCGGCTTCTTCGAACGCGCCGAATGCGTCGGCCGACAGCACCTCGGCCCACTTGTAGCTGTAGTAGCCGGCCGCGTAGCCGCCCGCGAAGATGTGGGTGAAGCCGCAGAGGAAGCGATCCTCCGGGAGCGGCGGCACGACCGTCGTACGCTCCGCGATGCGATGCTGCACGTCGAACGCGCTCTCGGTGCCGGACGGATCGAACCGGTGGTGCAGCGCCAGGTCGAGCGTCGCGAAGTAGAGCTGGCGCAGCATGTCGGACCCCGCGCGGTAGGTGCGTGCCGCGGTGAGCTTGTCGAACAGCTCGTCGGGCAGCGTGGCGCCGGTGTCGACGTGCGACGACAGGCCGAGCAGCGTCGGCTTGTGGTAGCACCAGTTCTCCATGAACTGGCTCGGCAGCTCGACGGCGTCCCACTCGACGTTGCGGATGCCCGAGGCGAGCCCGTGCTCCACCGTCGTCAGCATGTGCTGCAGGCCGTGGCCGAACTCGTGGAAGAGCGTGTGCACCTCGTCGAAGCTCATCAGCGACGGACGGTCGCCGACGGGCGGCGCCTGGTTGCAGACCAGATAGGCCACGGGCTTCCGGCCGTGCAGCCGGCCGACGCACTCGTCCATCCACGCGCCGCCACGCTTCTCCGCGGGGCGACTGTACGGGTCGAGGTAGAACGCGGCGATCTCGCGGTCGTGCTCGTCGAGCACGCGGAAGAAGCGGACGTCGGGATGCCACACCGGCACCTCACCGTCGGCCGGACGCACGCGGACGCCGAGCAGCCGGCCCGCGAGCGCGAACAGTCCGTCGAGGACGCGCGGCAGCGGAAAGTACGGACGCAGCGCCTCCTCGCTGTACGCGTAGCGCTCCTCGCGCAGCCGCTCCGCCCAGAACGCGACGTCCCAGTTCATGAGCTGGTCGCTCTCGCCCGCCCGTTTCGCGAGCGCGCGCAGCTCCTGGTGATCGTGCTGCGCGGGCGCGAACGACGCCGTCCGCAGCTCCTCGAGCAGCCGCTCCACCGTCGCGACGTCGGGCGCCATCTTCGTCGCCAGGCTGAGCTCGGCGAAGCTGCCGAAGCCGAGGAGCTTCGCCATCTCGCGCCGCAGCCCGAGGATGCGGCCGATCAGCGCCGTATTGTCGTGGTCGCCGCTGCTCGCCCGCATGACGTACGCCCGGTAGAGCTGCTCGCGAATGTCGCGCCGCCGGCCGTGCTGCATGAACGGGCCGTAGCTCGGCAGGTCGAGCGTGATGCGCCACGGCCCGTGCTCGGCCGTCGCGTCGTCGGCGCCGGCCTGTCGTGCGGCCTGCGCCGCCAGCTCGCGCGCGCTCGCGGGGAGGCCGGCGACGTCGTCCGGCTGCGTCAGCGTGATCGAGAAGGCCTTCGTCGAATCGAGCACGTTGTTCGTGAAGCGCGTCGACACCTCGGCCAGCTCGGTCTGGATGGCGTTGAACCGCTCCTGCGCCGCGCCCTCGAGGCCGACGCCCGACAGCTCGGCATCGCGCACGAGCGACGTCACGATGCGCTGCTGGGTGGCGTCGAGCGCCGCCCAGTCCGTACCGTCGCGCAGCGCCTTCAGCGCCTGGTAGATCGGCTTGCTCTGCCCGAGCCGCATCGAGAACACCACGACCTCGGGCTGCACGGTCTCCTGCGCGGTCCGCAGCGCATCGCTGTTCTGCACGCCCATCAGGTGGCCGACGGTGCCCCAGGCCACCGACAGACGATCGCCGAGCCGCTCGATCGGCTCGACGACGCCGGCCCAGGACGGCGACGCGGACGCTTCGATGCGCGTCAGCTCGTCGCCGAGCTCGGCGAGCAACTCGCGGATGCCGGGCACGACGTGCTCCGGTGTGATGAGGTCGAAGCGGGGCAGGGCGGAGCGGTCGAGTAGGGGATTCACGCGGGGTTCCTCACCATGTGGCCCGGAGGGCGTCAAATGCTAGACGGTACCATGCCGAGTCCGTGGTGGAAGCGCGCCGTCGTCTATCAGATCTACCCGCGGTCGTTCGCGGACGGGAACGGCGACGGCGTCGGCGACCTGGCGGGGATCCGCCGCCGGCTCGATCATCTCGCCTGGCTCGGCGTCGACGCGCTCTGGCTGTCGCCCGTCTACCGCTCGCCGATGGCGGACTTCGGCTACGACGTGTCGGACTTTTGCGACGTCGACCCGTGCTTCGGCACGCTCGCCGAGCTCGATGCGCTGATCGCCGACGCGCACGCGCGCGGCATCAAGGTGCTGCTCGACTGGGTGCCCAACCATACGTCGGACCGTCATCCGTGGTTCGTCGAGTCGCGCGCATCGCGGACGAATGCCAAGCGCGACTGGTACGTCTGGCGCGATCCCGCGCCGGGCGGCGGTCCGCCGAACAACTGGGTCGCGGCCTTCGACCGGACCGCGCCGGCGTGGACGCTCGATGCCGCGACCGGTCAGTACTACCTGCACTGCTTCCTGCCGCAGCAGCCCGATCTCGACTGGTCGAACCCCGAGGTCGTCGCCGCCATGCACGACGTCCTGCGCTTCTGGATGGACCGCGGCGTCGACGGCTTCCGCGTCGACGTCGTCCACTGCCTCGGCAAGGACCCGGCGCTGCCCGACGACCCGCCGGAGGTGACCGGCATCCCGCACTGCATCCTGAACCATCATCCGTCGACGGGGCGCATCGTCCGCGCGCTGCGCGCGCTGGTCGACGGCTATCCCGGCGATCGCATGCTCGTCGGCGAGGTGTTTCTGCTGCTCACGCGCGACATCGCGCTGTATTACGGCGACGGCGACGGCCTGCATCTCGCGTTCGATCTGCCGGCGACGCTGCACACGCCGTGGGACGCCGCGTCCTGGCGCGAGCGCACCGAGACGATCGCCCGCACGCTGCCCGGCTGGCCGACGCTCGTGCTGTCGAACCACGATACGCCGAGGCACCGCACGCGGCTCGGCTCCGAGCCGCGCGCGCGCGCGGCGGCGGTGCTGCTGCTCACGCTGCCGGGGACGCCGTTTCTCTACGCGGGCGAGGAGCTCGGGCTCGAGGACGCGGTCATCACGCCGGATCGTCGCGTCGACCCCGGCGGGCGCGACGGCTGCCGCGCGCCGCTGCCGTGGGACGCGACGCCGGGGCACGGATGGGGCGCACGTCCGTGGCTGCCGTGGGCGCCGGCGCCGGAGCGGCGCAACGTCGAGGCGCAGCGCGCGGACCCGGCGTCGATGCTGCACCTCTACCGGCGGCTGCTGGCGGCACGGCATGCGTCGGACGCGTTGTCGGAAGGCGACTGCGCCGCGCTCGTCGCGCCGGACGGCGTGTTCGCGTACGAGCGCACGCACGGCGGCGATCGCCGCGTCGTCGCGGTCAACTTCACCGGCGCGCCGCTGCGGTGGGACGGGCAGGGCGTCGTCGAGGTCGCGAGCGACGGTGCCGGAGAAGGCGCGCCGTTCGCCGGCGTCCTGGCGCCCGACCAGGCGGTGATCCTCGGTCAGCGGTAGTGGCAGTGGGCGCAGCCGCGGTTGGCGACGCCCAGCATCGGCGGGTCGTTCGTCGGGTCGTCGTCCTGGAAACGCGCCACGCGGCCTTCGAGGTCGTCGAGCCGCTCCTGGACCTCGGCGACGAACGTCGCGCTCCATCCGGTGCCCGCCGCCGTCGAGAGCGCCGTCTGATAGCGCGACCGCGCGTCCTCGATGCGGCCGGCCTTCGCGTAGACGTCGCCGAAGAAGACGAACGTCCCTTCGAGGTTGTGCGGCGCGAGCCCGTCGTTGAAGCAGATCTCTCCCTGGGCGCCCGACGAGAAGCAGTCCTGCGCGGCGACCGGGAAGTACTCGTCGAGGAGGCGCAGCGCCTCGACGTACGCGGGATCGGTCGGCGGCACCGCGGGTGGAACGGCGCCGATCGGGTTGAACGCATTGAAGAGCGGGTTGAGCCGGGCCGCGTCCGCCATCTCGGCGACGCCCTGCGCGCGCAGGGCCGCATCCCCGGCGAGGACCGCGGCGACGTACGTCGTGCCCGACGCGAAGCCGAGCGCGCGGGTGTCGCCGGCGCCGTTCGCATAGAGCAGCGGGAGGGCGCGGGCGAAGGCCGTGCGGGCCGCGTCGATCTCGGTGCGCTGCTCCGGCGTCGCGCTCGGGTAGTGCGTCACCGCGTCGCCGAAGCGGTAGAGGTGCGTCATCGCCAATAGGAACGGCATGCGGCCGTCCTTCGGGTCCCGTTTCGCCGCGCGTGTCAGGAGGCGGAGCGCTTCCTCGTCGCGGCGCGCGTCGCCGAGTACCGTGTCCCAGAACGCGGCCTCGGCGCGCCCCGCGAGGGCCGACGTCCGCCGCGCGACCACGGCCGTCGCGTCATTGCGACGGAAGGTGTGGAAGCGGACGTGATGGCTCGTCTCGCCGACGGCGAACGTCAGCTGCACGAATCCCACGGGGCCCGCCACGGGCACGAAGCCAGGCGCCTCGGCCGTGATCGCGAGGCCGCGCGTCCCGTAGCGCACGCGGGTGATGCCGCCCGCCGTGCCGGCGTCGTCGCGGTAGCGCCAGCCGCCGCGGACGCGACGCCACCCCGCGCAGGGCAGGGCCACCGCGGGCGGACCGAGGACCAGGTTCGTCGCCGTCGGATAGAACGCGATCCGCACGGTCGCCGCCGACGGGCACGCGCTCGGATCGGCGAGCGGCGCGAGCTTCGGGTCGGCGCCGACGCGGATCACCGTGCGAGCGGCGTCGATCGTCGCCCGCTTGGCGGTGGTGAGCACGGTCAGCGCGTCGGCGCGGGTCGTCAGGAGGGCCAGAAGAGCTACGAGCAGAAGGCGCATGCGACACCCACGGTGACAGCCCGGGGTCGTCGCCGTCAACGATCGGCGATGCTATGCCGGCGCGGCGTCATGATCGTCGACACGCACGTACACCTCCTTCCCGAGCGGCTCGCGGCCGCGATCCGCGGCTTCTTCGAGAAGCACCTGCCGGACGCGATGCTGTACCCGTGGCAGCTCGAGCCGGCGCGCGCCGCGATCGTCGCCGCGGGCGTCGGGCGCTGCTGGAGCCTGCCGTACGCGCACAAGCCGGGCATGGCGTCGGCGCTGAACCGCTGGATGGCGGAGACGTTCGCGGACGACGCGCTCGTCGAGCCGGGCGGCACCGTGCATCCGGGCGACGACGTCGCCGCGGTGGTGGGCGAGGCGCTCGACGACCTCGGGCTGCGCCTGCTGAAGCTTCACTGCTCGGTCGGGAAGTTCGCGCCCGACGATCCGCGGCTCGATCCGCTCTGGCGGCGCGTGTCGGACGCCGGGCGGCCGGTCGTCGTCCATGCCGGGCACGCGATCGACGGACGCACCGCCGCGGCCGAGATCGCGCCGATCGGCCGCGTCGCGCGCCGCTTTCCCGAGGCGCGGATCATCGTCGCGCACTGCGGCGCGCCGGCGGTGAAGGCGACGATCGCGCTGCTGCACGAGACGCGCGCCGTCCACGCGGATCTGACGCCGGTGATCGCCGACCCGACGCCGCTCGATCATCGTGCGCTGCACGGGCTCGAACCGCGCCTGCTGTTCGGCAGCGACGCGCCGAACACCGGCGTGCGCATCGAGGACGCGATCGCGCACGTGCGCGGCCTCGGTCTCGGACCCGCGAACACCGATGCGATCCTCGGCGGCAACGCGCAGGCCCTCCTCGCCGGCTGACGCGGCCTGGGGCATGATGGCGGCATGTCGACCGCCTGGATCGTCGGTGCCGTGCGCACGCCCATCGGTGGGCTCCTCGGCACCTTGTCGTCGCTCACCGCTCCACAGCTCGGCGCCCACGCGGTGCGCGCCGCCGTGCAACGCGCCGGCGTGCCCGCCGACGTCGTCGAGCAGGTGATCATGGGCAACGTCCTGGCGGCCGGGCTCGGGCAGGCGCCGGCGCGGCAGGCGGGGCTCGGTGCGGGCATCCCGCGCACGCACGGCGCGCTCACGATCAACAAGGTCTGCGGCTCGGGGCTGATGGCGGTGATGCTGGCGTCGCAGTCGATCCGGCTCGGCGAGGCCGACGTGATCGCGGCCGGCGGCATGGAGAGCATGAGCCGCGCGCCGCACCTGCTGCCGCGGCTGCGGAGCGGCTGCCGCATGGGGCACGCGGAGGTCGTCGACGCGATGATCCACGACGGGCTCTGGGATCCCTACAACGACTTCCACATGGGCAGCGCCGCGGAGCGCTGCGCGCGCAGCGAGGACGTCTCGCGCGCCGACCAGGACGCGTTCGCGGCCGAGAGCTATCGGCGTGCGCAGGCGGCGACGGCGGCGGGATGGTTCGCCGACGAGATCGTGCCGATCACGATCGCGGGACGGAAGGGCGACACCGTCGTCGACGTCGACGACGAGCCGCCGCGCGTCGACTTCGATCGCATCGGGTCGTTGAAGCCCAGCTTCGCGGCCGACGGCACGATCACGGCGGCGAACGCCTCGACGATCGCCGACGGCGCGGCCGCGGTCGTCGTCGCCAGCGAAGCCGCTCTTCGACGGCACGGCCTCACGCCGCGTGCCCGCATCGTCGCGGCGACGGCGGCGGGACGCGCGCCCGAGGAGTTCCCCGTCGCGCCGATCGACGCCAGCCGCAAGGTGCTGGCGCAGGCCGGGCTCGAGGCCGGCGACATCGACCTGTGGGAGATCAACGAGGCGTTCGCCGTCGTCGCGCTGGCGACGATGCGCGCGCTGCAGCTCGACCCGGCGACGGTGAACGTCCACGGCGGCGCGATCGCGCTCGGCCACCCGATCGGCGCCAGCGGCGCGCGGGTGCTCGTCACGCTGCTGTCGGCGATGGAGCGGCGCGGGGTGCGTCGCGGGCTCGCGACGCTGTGCCTCGGCGGCGGCGAGGCCGTGGCGATGATCGTCGAGCGTCCTTAGGTCAGCCGCTGGTACAGCGTTCCGCCGGCCTCCGCCTCGCGGATGGCCTTCAGCCGCGTCTCGACGGCGACGTCGAGGTGCTGCGCGTTGATGTGGTCGTGCAGGTGGCGCTTCAGGCCGGGATCGGGCGTCTTCCACCGCTTCTCCCAGCCGCCGACGAGCGTCTTGCAGAGCGGGCACGTGATCCCCCACGTCGCGGGCATGCGGCCCGATAGAGCACGCGATCGAACCCGGCGCCAGTTATTGCATCGCGAGTGCAAGCTGTTGTATCGCGGTCCCGATGGCGACGCGCGAGCCCGTCTACCGGCTCTACTCGAGCGAGATCTCGTACTTCTCCCAGAAGGTCCGGCCCGCGTTCCGCTGGAAGCGCGCGCCCTTCCTCGATCTGCTGGCGACGACGAAAGCCAGCCGCGAGGTGATCCGGCCGCGCACGGGCGTCGTCATGATTCCCGTCGTCGTCACGCCCGAGGACGAGACCTGGCAGGACTCGAGCGACATTCTCGACAACCTGGAGCGCCGCTTCCCCGATCCGCCGCTCTTCCCCGCGACGCCCGTCCAGCGGCTCGCCGCGTACTGCATCGAGCTCTGGACGGACGAATTCCTGCTCATCCCCGGCGTCCACTACCGCTGGAGCTATCCCGAGAGCGCGACGAAGGCGCTCGCCGAGTTCGCCGCGAACATGGGCAACGCGAAGAACGCCGAGCGCTTCGCCGGCGGCGTGCAGGGCTTCACGCGCATGATCGGCGTCACGCCCGAGACGATCCCCGCGATCGAGGCGCACATCCACGACACGCTCGCAGCGCTCGAAGCGCATTTCGCCGAACACCCCTACCTGCTCGGCGGCCGGCCATCGCTCGCCGATTGCGCGTTGATGGGGCCGTTCTTCGGCCACTTCTACAACGACGCGGTGCCGGGCCGCCTGCTGCGCGAGACCGCGCCGAACACCTGCCACTGGATCGAGCGGATGAACCATCCGGGCTCGGATGACGACGCCGACGCCGAATGGCTGGCGGGCGACGCGCTCGCGCCGACGTTCCACGCGCTGCTCGCCGTCGCGGGACGCGACACGGCGCCGCAGGTGCTCGACACCGTTCGCGCGTTCGAGCAGTGGGCCGACACGTCGCCGGTGCTGCCGGGCGAGCTGCCGCGCATCGTCGGCATGCACGCGACGTCGCTACGCGGCGTCGGATACGAGCGCATCACGACGCCCTACACGCTCTGGATGCTGCAGCGTCTTCAGGGTGCGCATGCAGCACTCGATGCCGGCGGACGCGCCGCCGTCGATCGCGTACTCGCCGGTACGGGCTTCGACGAGGTGCTCGCGTACCGTCCGCGGCATCGCGTCGTACGGAATCCCTTCAAACTAGAACTCGATCGTTCCGGCACGACGGTGTAGGACGGCGTGATGGACGCGATCTTCCCCAACCTCGAACAGTTTCAGGAGCTCGCACAGAGCACCGACACCGGTCCGGTCGTCATGCTGAATCTCGCCGCGCTGCGCACGCGCCAGGGTCCCGGCAGCGGCGCGTTCGCGCGCTGGGCGGAGCGCGCCGTGCCGATGGTCGAGAGCGTCGGCGGCAAGGTGCTGTTCGCAGGTCGTGGCAACCAGGTGCTGATCGGCGATCCGTCCCAACCCTGGGACTTCATCATCATCAGCTGGTACCCGTCGCGCCGCGCGTTTCTCGAGATGGTGACGAGCCAGGCGTATCGCGACGCGAACGCCGACCGCGAGCAGGCGCTGGCGCGCAGCCTCATGCTCGCATGCACGCCGATGATCCCGGGGTTCGTGCCGAAGGAGCTCCTCGATGGGCCGTAAGATCCTCTTCATCACCACCGACCAGCAGCGCTGGGACGCGCTCGGGTGCAACGGCGGCACGATCGCCCGCACGCCCGTCGTCGACCGCCTCGCCGCGACCGGCCTGAACTACCGGCGCGCGCACAACCAGAACACGGTGTGCATGCCCGCGCGGTCGACGATGCTGACCGGGCAGTACGTGCGCACGCACGGGGTGGTGGCGAACGGGGTCGCGTTGCCGGTCGACGCGCCGAGCGTCGCCGCGCACCTCCAGCAGCACGGCTATCGCACGGCGCTGCTCGGCAAGGCGCACTTCGACCCCGCGTTCGACATGGCCGGGCGCTGGTTCGAGAACCGGATGGCGCGCGAGCACTCGACCGGTCCGCATCGCGGCTTCGAGCATCTCGAGCTCGCCATGCACGGCCCGATCGGCGGCTGGCACTACTCGCTGTGGCTGCAGGAGCAGCACCCGGAAGACGTCGGCGGCTTCGCGCCGTTGCTCTCCGCGAAGGGTGCCGGTGAGACCGGCGCGCCCGAGGTCGCCTACAACCCGATCCCGCGCGAGCACTACCACACCGACTGGGTCGCCGACCGCACGATCGCGTACCTCGACTCGCTGCCCGCCGACGCCGACTGGTTCGTCTGGATGAGCTTCCCCGACCCGCACCATCCGTGGGATCCGCCGGCGTCCGAGGCGAAGCGCGTCCGGTGGCGGGACCTCGACCTGCCGCCCGGGCATCCCGGCAGCACGGAGAAGATCGTCGAGATCCTCGCGCAGAAGCCGCGCCACTGGCTGGACTGGTGGGAAGGACGCTTTCGCAACAACGAGGGCGGCCCGATGGCGTTCGTGCCGTCGCGTCTCACCGACGACAACATCCGCGAGGTGAACGCGCTGATCCACGTCGAGAACGAGCTCATCGACGAAGCGTGCGGCCGCGTGCTCCGGCGTATCGCCGAGCGCGGGTGGGAGCAGGACACCGACGTCGTCTTCACGACGGACCACGGCGAGCTCCAGGGCGACTACGGGCTGCTCTACAAGGGGCCGTACCACGTCGACTCGCTGATGCGGCTGCCGTTCGTGTGGCGGCCGGCGCCGTCGGCGAACGTCGCGCCGGCCGTGATCGAGGAGCCCGTCGGCCAGCTCGACCTCGCGCCCACGTTCTGTGCGATCGCCGGCGTGCCGATCCCGGAGTGGATCGAGGGAAAGCCGCTGCCGACGGCCCCCGGCTCGGATCGCCAGCGCGTCATCACCGAGTGGGACAGCCAGTTCCGCGAGATCGGCATGCACCTGCGCACCATCTACCGCGACGGCTTCATCTGCACGGTCTACGAGCCGACGACGCGCGACTACGGCGTCCAGCTCGAGAAGCTCCTGAAGGCGTTCGGCTCGAAGCGGTCGGTTCCCGACATCCGCTACGACGGGACCGAAGGCGAGCTGTACGACGTCCGCGCCGATCCGCATCAGTGGCGCAACCTCTGGAACGATCCGGGCTACGCGAAGCTGCGCGCGGACCTCGTCGCCGATCTCTACGACAACCTGCCGGCGCCGCGGCAGCCGCCGCTGCCGGTCGACACGTTCGCCTAGCAGCTATCCTCGACCACGCGACGCCGCTATCGTGCGGCGTCGTGCGAGCGGTCGACGAGGTGCGCAACGCGTTGCGACGGCACGTGCCGCGCGTGACCAGCGACGGCGGCGACGTGCCGCGCGCCGCCGTCGCCATCGTGCTGCACGAGCGTGCCGAGGGACTCGAGATGCTCTTCATCGAGCGCGCGGAGCGGGCGGGTGACCCGTGGTCGGGACACATGGCGTTCCCGGGCGGCCGCATGGGGCCGCTCGATCCCGATGCGCGCGCGGCGGCGGAGCGCGAGACGTACGAAGAGGTGGGCGTCGACCTGAGCCGCGCCGAGCTGCTGGGGCGGCTCGACGACCTCGAAGGACCGGTCGTCCCGCTCACCTTGTCGGCGTTCGTGTACCATCTCGAAGCGCCGCCGCGGGTCGTCACGAACCACGAGGTGCGCGAGGCGCTGTGGGTCCCGGTGACGCGGCTGCTCGACCCCGCGCACCGCGTGGCGCACGCGTGGGGCCCGAGCTCGTATCCCGGCGTGCTGGTCGGCGAGCCGGGGCGGCACGTCGTCTGGGGGCTCACGCGCTCGCTGCTCGAGCGGTTCTTCGGGATCCTCGGCCGGCGGCTGCCGGACTAGCAGCGTCATCGCGGTGGCACCGGCGTCGCAGAGTCGTCGCGCCGGCGGCGCCGTCCCTGGCGCACGGTGGCGCCTGGGCGCGTGGTGTGCTTCTTGCTGAATGGTCGAATCATGATGGGACTTCGGCCGCTTTCGATCGGTGAGATCCTCGACGGCGCGTTCTCCATCTATCGCCGGCACTTCCTGGTCATGGTGACGACCGTCGCGGCGCTGACGCTGCCGGGGACGCTCCTGCAGGTGGAGTTCCCGACGGCCGGCGCGCTCCTCACGAGCCTCGGCACCATCGTCGCCCTGGTGGCGCTCACCGGGCAGACGTCGGACGCGCTGCTCGGCGGGCAACCCGAGCTCGCCTCGGGCGTGCAGTTCGGCCTCCGGCGTTCCGGCGCGGCGCTGCTGGCGATCCTCTGCACCACGCTCGTGGTCATGATCTCCGCGATGCCGTTCGCCGGTCTGGCCTGGTACCTCGCCGTCACGATGGCCCCTGACCGCTCCGGGCTGACGATCCCGATGTACGTGCTGTTGCTGGCCGTGCCCGTGCTCGCCGCGGTCGGCGTGCTGTCGTGGCAGATGCTGCGCTGGTTCGCCGTCATGCAGGTCGCGGCGCTCGAGCCCACGCGCCGGTTCATGCGTCGCTCCGCCGTCCTGTCGCGCGGCGCGCTGTGGAAGATCAGCGTCGTGTGGCTCGTCGGCTCGCTGATCGTCGGCGTGCCGAACACGCTCGCCGGCATCGGGCAGGGCGTGGCCACCGTGTTGAGCGAGGACGGATCGGGTACCGGCCTGATGGCGGCATCGCTGGCGCTGGCCTGGGCGATCTCGGCCCTGGGCACGCCCTTCACCGCCGCGCTGCTGACGCTGCTCTACTACGATCAGCGCGTGCGGAAGGACGGCCTCGACGTCGAGCTGGCCGTCTCGCGTGCGGTGGCGCCGCCGGTGCCGCAGCCGGTCGGTACCTGACGGCGCATGGCGGAGCCCTCGGGGACGTTGCCCGCGCCGGCCGACATCGCAGCGGCGATCGACCGCGTGCTCGCGCGTCCCGAGTTCAATCCGCCGCCGGAGACGGCGCTCGATCGCCTGCGGGAGTGGCTGTCCGGGCAGTGGGACGCGTGGTACGGCGCGCTGCGACGGCTGTTGCTGGAAGGCGTCGGCGACGTCGTGATGACGTCGTGGGTGATCGAGACCATCGTGATCGCGCTCATCGTGGCGCTGCTCGTCGTCCTCGCCCGCCGACTGCCGCGCATGCGGCGCCGCGCGCGCCCTCTCGACGGCGTGCCCGCGGCCGCCGACGACCCGACGGCGGGTGCGCGCGCGCAGCTCGTGGCGGCGGCGACGGCTGCCGCCGCCGGACGGTATCTCGACGCCGCGCACGCGCTCTACCTCGGGGTCGTGCTGTGGCTGTCGGCGTCGGGCCACCTGCGCTTCGACGACGCCACGACCGGCGAGGAGTACGCCCGCGTCCTCCCGCGCGAGGGCGTCGGTGGTCCGTTCCGCGCGTTGCTGGCGACGTTCTATCCGTTGGCGTTCGGCGACCGCCCCGCGACCACCGAGGCGTACGCGCGGATGCGCGCCGCGGCCACCGCGATGGGCGTGCCGGAGTGAAACGCCTGCCCGTCGAGACCGTGGCGATGGTGGCCGCCGCGGTCCTCGTGGTCGCGCTCGCCGCGACGCGCACGCAGCTGCTGCCGAGCGACGCGCGGAGCGCCAGCACGCACCTCTCGGGCCGTGGCGGCCTGCGGGCGCTGTTCCTCACGGCACGGGAGCTCGGCATCCCGGTCTCGCGGTGGCAGCGGCCGCTCGACGAGTGCGTCGAATGTCCGTCGCTCGCGATCGTCGCGCCGGCGACGCCGCTGCGTCGAGCCGAGGCGGAGGCGTTGCGCGAGCGGCTCCTGAACGGTGCGCGGATGCTGTACGTGCCGCCGGCCGATGACGTCACGCTGCTCGACGGCGTGGGGCTGGCGCTGCGCCCCGTGAACGATCGCATGGAGGTCCGCGCCGTCGGGGACTCGAGGTGGCTCGACGGGCTGCCGAAGACGATGCGGGGATTCGGCCAGCTGCTCGTGCGCGACGGTGCCGAGCCGGCGGACGTGCGCATGCAGCCGCTGCTCGCACGTGGCCGCAAGCACTTCGGTGCGGTGCGCGTCTTCGTCGGCAAGGGCGAGCTCGTGGTCATCGCCGACGCCGCGCCGCTCGAGAACACGTCGCTGCGCGACGACGGCGTGGCGCCGCTGGCGCTCCGGGCGCTGGCCGCGCTCGCGCGCGAGGACGGCATCGCGTTCGACGAGTACCACCACGGCTTCGACGATGGCGCCGGACTCTGGCGCATGAGCGCCCACTGGCTCGCGACGACCGCGCCGGGCTGGGCGCTCCTGCAGCTGGCGGCGCTCGCCGTGCTGGCCGTCGCCGCCGCGGGCATCCGGCTCGGGAGCCCGCGCGATCCGGCGCCGGCGGCGCGCCGCTCTTCGCTCGAGCACGCGGACGCGCTCGCCGCGGCGTACACCGCGGCGCGCGCGACGCGCCGTGCGGCCGTACTGCTCGTCGACGAGCTGCGGCTGCGGCTCGGAGTCCGCTCGCCCGCGGCGCTCCGCGCACGTCTCGAGGCGATCGCCGCCACCCGCCCTGCGCTGCGCGCGGCCGTCGCCGACGTCGTCCATCACGCCGAGGGACGCTCCGACGCGGACCTGCCGCGGCTCGCGCGGGCCATCGACCAGCTCATGGAGGAGCCGCATGCCGTCAGCCCCTGAGGCGCTCACCCCCGACGAAGCCGCGCGTGCGGGCGAGGCCGCGCAGGCGGTGCTCGACGAGGTGGCGCACGTCGTCGTCGGCCAGCGCGACGTGCTCGCGCACATGCTCCTGGCGCTGCTCGCCGGCGGGCATGCGCTGCTCGAAGGCGTGCCCGGCACCGCGAAGACGCTCGCCATCGTCGCGCTCGCGCGCACGCTCGACGCCGAGTTCCGCCGCGTGCAGTTCACGCCCGACCTGATGCCGGCCGACGTGACGGGCGTCACCGTGCTCGACGAGACGCAGCGGCGCTTCACGTTCCGTCCGGGGCCGATATTCGCCGACCTCGTGCTCGCCGACGAGATCAACCGCGCACCGGCGAAGACGCAGGCGGCGTTGCTGGAAGCGATGCAGGAGCGGCAGGTGACCGTCGACGGCATGACGCATGCGCTGCCGCCGGCGTTCACGGTGTTCGCGTCGCAGAACCCGGTCGACTCGGAGGGCACGTACCCGCTGCCGGAAGCGCAGCTCGACCGCTTCCTGCTGAAGATCGTGGTCGGCTATCCGGTGCAGGCGGACGAGGTGGCGATCCTCGACCGCTACGCCGGCGGCTTCGACGCGACGGAGCCCGCGACGTACGACATCCGCCCGGTGCTCGCCCTCGACGACCTCGCCGCGCTCCGTGCCGCGGTCCGACGCGTCAGCGTCACGCCGGCGCTGCGCACCTACGTCGTCGAGCTCGTGCGCCGCACGCGTCAGGAGCCGAGCCTGGCGCTCGGCGCGAGCCCGCGCGCGGCCGTGTCGCTGTTCCGGGCCGCGCAGGCGCAGGCGCTGCTCGCCGGCCGCGACTACGTCGTGCCCGACGACGTGAAAGGGGTGGCACCGGCCGTGCTCCGCCATCGCGTCATCCTGACCGCGGACGCCGAAGTCGAAGGCGCCACCGCCGACGAGCGCGTGGCGGCGGTGGTGGGGGCCGTCGAGGCGCCGCGGTGATCCCCGTTCCGTCGGCGCGCTGGTTCGTCGCGCTGGCCGCGGGGGCCGGCGTGATGGCCTTCGACCGCACCGCCGGTCTGGCGGTCGACGCCGCGCTGCTCCTCCTGCTGGTGCTCGATGCGCTGCGTGCCGCCCGCGCGCCGTGGCCCACCGCGGTCCTCGAGGCCCCCGCGCGCATGGCGCAGGGACAATCGGGACGCGTGCGGCTGCGCCTCGCCAACGCGACGGGACGGCGATGGGCGCTGCGTATCGTAGTCGACGTCGCCGAGCCGATCGCGGCGCCCGGCACCGACGATCCGCGCGACGTCGCGCTGCACGTGCGCGACGGCGCCGTCGTCGACCTGCCGCTCGTCGCGCGTACGCGCGGCCGCCACGACGTCGGCCCGGTGCACCTGCGGCGGCTCGGGCCGCTCGGGCTCGCGTGGATGCAGCGGGTCGTGCCGGCAACGGCGGTCGTCGAGGTGATCCCGGGGCTGCGCGAGATACGCTCCTATCGGCTGCTGGCGATGCGCCAACAGCTGCCACGGCTCGGATTCCGCGCGGTGCGGGAGCGCGGCGACGGCACCGCGTTCGAGGCGCTCCGCGAGTACGTCCGCGGCGACAATCCGCGTCACCTCGATTGGAAGGCGAGCGCGCGCCATCGGAAGCTCATCGTCCGCCAGTACGAAGCGGAGCGCAGCCAGTGCGTCATGCTCTGCGTCGACACGGGCCGGCTGATGACCGAGGACGTCGGCGAGGGCGATCGGCTCGACCACGCGCTCGCCGCCATCGGCGTGCTGGCCGAGGTCGCGCGCGCCTGGGACGACCAGGTGGGCGTGATGGCGTTTTCGGACCGCATCGACGCGTTGCTGCCGCCCGGCCGCCACACGCCCGGGCAGCTGCCGCGGCTGCTGGCGGGCCTGGTCGCGCGCCCCGTCGAGCCGGACTATCCGCGCGCGCTGACGCATCTCGCGCGCGTGCTCGGACGGCGCGCGCTGATCGTGTTCTTCGGCGACGCGATCGACCGTGAGGTGTCGCGCCCGCTGGCGACGCATCTGGCGCTCCTTGGACGCCGGCACCTGTCGTTGTTCCTGGCCATCCGCAATCCGCAGCTCTTCGCGGCCGCGGTGGCGCCGGCGCCCGACGTCGCCGCGGCGTTCCACCGCGCGGCCGCGGCGGAGCTGGTCGTCGCGCGCGCGCGCACGCTCGGCGCGATGCGCGAATCGGGCGTGCACGTCGCCGACGTCGCGCCCGACGGCGCGGTCGCCGCCGCCGTGAACCACTACGTCGAGATCAAGCGACGGGGGGCGTTGTGACGCCCGCCGGCCGCGACAGCCACGTGGCCAGCGCCACCGCCGACAGGCCGGAGACGGCCAGCTTCAGGGCGTCGGGCAGCGCCGCCGGCGAGACGTAGCCCTCGATCAGCGCGGCGATGCTCAGCAGGACGATCACGCCGCCGACGAGCGCCACCGCGTCGGCGGCGCGCTGCGCGAGCGCCGCGCGCCGGGTGAGCCGTCCCGGGAGGAGCAGCGCGCTGCCCATCCACAGGCCCGCGCCGCCGCTGATGGCGATCGCCGTGAGCTCGAGAATGCCGTGCGGCAACACGAACAGCCCGATGACGTCGAGCACGGCGCGGTTGTGGAAGGCCGCGAGCACGGAGCCCAGATGCAGCCCGTTGACGATCATGATGCAGGCGGTACCGAGCCCCGCGGTGATGCCCAGCGCGAAGGCGATGAACGCCACCTGCACGTTGTTCGACACGAGGGCCGACGACATGAACGCGTGCCCGAGCTCCGGCACGTCGATGTAGCCGCTGCCGGCCGCGCGCCGCTGCGGGGCCTCGTCGGCGCGCGCCAGCATCGCGGCGTCGACGAGCTGCGACTCGAGGTGCGGATGCACGCGCAGCACGCCGTAGCTCGCGAGCGCGGGCCCGAAGAGGAGGACGGCCGCGACGACGATCGGCAGCCAGCGCCGGCGGACGAGCGCCGGGAACCCGTACAGGAGCCACGTGCCCGCGCGCCGCAGCGACTGGCGCGCCGGCCGATAGAGGAGGTTGTGGCCGCCGCTCACGAGCCGCTCGAGCGCGTACAGCGTCTCGACCGATGCGCCGTACGTCCGCGCGCGGGCGAGGTCCGCGGTCACCTCGCGATAGTCGGCGGCGAAGCGGCCGACGCCGTCCTCGCCGATCCCACCGAGCCCCGTGCGGCGCACGCGGGCCGTCTCGGCGCGGAACGCCTCCCAGCGCTCGCGCTTCGCGCGCAGCAGGGCGACCGCCGCCGCGCGACCCGCACGACTGCCGAGCCGGGCCGCCGCGCGGCGGCCGCGCTCCTCGCCGTGCAGGCGGACGAGGTAGCCGTCGTCGGTCTCGCCCGGACGCGGCGGCGCGACGTCGCGCACGTGCGCCGTCAGCTCGGCGGCGATGCGTTCGCGCGCGGCCTCGTCGAGGCCGTCGCGCCGGTCGGCGTAGGCCTCGAGCGCCGCGAACGCCGCGTCGTCGAGCCGCGGCGCGGCCGTCGCGGCGGTGGCGTCGGCCAGCGCGGGGAACGCCGCGGGCAGCTCGCGCACCACGACGGTCGAGGCGGCGAGATCGCCGAGCCGTTGCGAGCGGCTCGACAGCAGCATCGAGAAGCCGCCCACCATGCCGCCGAGCTGCAGGTCGACCACGCGGACGAGGTTGCGGATGGCCGCGGCCTCGAGCGTCAGCGGGAAGCCGCCCTCCATCACCACGCGGATGCCGAGCATCCGCTTGCCGATCGTCTGTCCGTCGCGAAACGCCTCGAAGCAGAAGAAGTAGCCCCACGTGACCGCGAACAACCAGAGCACCATCAGCGCGACGACGCGGCCGGGCGTCAGGATGCGCGTCAGGACCGCGACGACGGGGTCGAAGTAGAGGACGCCGATGCCGAGCAGGAAGCCGGCGGCCAGGAGTACGCCGGCGATGACCCCGTCGACCAGGAGCGCGGCGAACCGCGAGCCCAGCCCGGCGAGTGGATACTCGATGGCCACGTGCTCGGGCGTCTCGACCGCCATGCGGAGGTCGGCGAGCACGTCGATCGGCTGCGGCGAGGCGGGTCGCATGGACCTACCGGCATTCTGCAGCGGCGGTCGTGCGGTTGCGAGCCGGCGCAGGAGTGATTGCGCGGGCAGCGACACACTGCTACCGCCCGGTGCATCGTGTCCGACTCCACCACCGTAACCATCGCGTCCGGCAAGGTCGTCACCGTGCACTACACCCTCACGAACACGAGGGGCGAGGTGCTCGATTCGTCCGCCGGGAATGATCCCATGGACTACCTGCACGGCGCCGGGAACATCGTTCCGGGCCTCGAGCGCCAGCTCACCGGCCGTGCGGCGGGCGACCGCTTCGACGTCGTCGTCGCGGCGAAGGACGGCTACGGCGAGCGCGTCGGCCCGGGGCCGCAGCCGGTGCCGCGCAGCGCGTTTCCGAAGGGCGCGCACATCGAGGTGGGCACGCAGTTCATGGCCGAGGAGCCGGGCAAGGACCCGGTGCCGCTCTGGGTGACGAAGGTCGAGCCCAACACGATCCACGTCGACCAGAACCATCCGCTCGCCGGCGAGGAGCTCCGGTTCGCGATCGAGATCGTCGCGATCCGCGACGCCACCGCCGAGGAGCGCAAGCACGGGCATCCACACGGGCCCGGGGGACACCACCACTGATGATTCTCTGGGACAGCAAGTCGGCTCCGAACCCGCGGCGCGTCCGCATCTACCTCGCCGAGAAGGGTATCACGGTGCCGACCGAGCAGGTCGACATCGCCGCGAAGGCGAATCGCGCGCCGGCGTTCCTCGCGAAGAACCCGCTCGGCGGCGTCCCCGTACTCGAGCTCGACGACGGCACGTGCATCTCCGAGAGCATCGCCATCTGCCGCTACTTCGAGGCGATCCATCCGGAGCCGCCGCTCTTCGGCACCGGTCCCACCGATCACGCGCTCGTCGAGATGTGGCAGCGACGGATGGAGCTGTCGCTCTTCCTGCCGGTCTCGCATGCGTTCCAGCACACGCACCAATTCTTCGCCGGACGCGTCACGCAGGTGGCCGACTATGGCGCGGCCGCCAAGGAGACTGCGGAGCGCCAGCTCAAGTGGCTCGACGGTCAGCTCGGCGACTGTGCATACGTGGCCGGCGACCGTTACACGGTTGCCGACATCACCGCGCTCTGCGCGATCGACTTCGGCCGCGTGACCGGCATCCGCATCCAGCCCGAGCAGAAGAATCTCGCCCGCTGGCACGCGGACGTGTCGGCCCGGCCGAGCGCGAAAGCGTAGGCGCGGGCAAATCGTGCCGGGTCGCGTCGACCCGGCCGCACGGACGGACGCGGCGGCGCGGGTGGCCCCGCGTTTGCTGCGACGGATCTTCGTCCGTGACCTACGAGACGCTGAAGACGCGCCTGGTCGGCACCGAGCGCATCACCCTGGTCCGCCATGGCGGACGCTTCCGGGTGGTGAGCGCGCTGCACGCGCCCCCCGCGACGGTGGTGCCCGTGGCGCAGGTCCGCGCGTGGACGTTCCGCTCGCCCGAGGTGGCGCTGCGCGCCTTCCGCTTCGTCGTCGCCACGGAGCGCGTGTGGCATGCGCGCTTCCGCGGCGTGACGCCCGACGAGCTGCGCTCGGACGCGCTGCGGACGTCGCTCGAGTTCCATCGCGCCGCGATGGAGCACCGCGATCCCGAGGCGGTCGCGCACGTCCTCGCCACGCTCGACGCGCTCGCCGGCCTCCGCTAGACCTGCGCGGATGATCGCGTGCCTCGACCTGGAAGGCGTCCTCGTCCCCGAGATCTGGATCAACGTCGCCGAGCGCACGGGCATCGCCGCGCTCCGTCGCACGACGCGCGACGAGCCCGACTACGACGTCCTCATGAAGGGCCGCATCGCCATTCTCGACGAGCACAACCTCGGCCTGCGCGACATCCAGGACGTCATCGCCGGCATGGAGCCGCTGGACGGCGCGATCGCGTTCATGGATTGGCTGCGCAGCCGCACGCAGGTGATCATCCTGTCCGACACGTTCGGTCAGTTCGCGCAGCCGCTCATGAAGAAGCTCGGCTGGCCCACGCTGTTCTGCCACGCGCTCGACGTCGACGACGCGGGGCGCGTGCGCGGGTACACGCTGCGCCAGCAGGACAGCAAGCGGCGCGCGGTCGAGGCGCTGCGCTCGCTCAACTTCCGCACGGTCGCCGCCGGCGATTCGTACAACGACACGACGATGCTCGCCGCGGCCGACGGCGGCATCCTGTTCCGTCCGCCGGCGAACGTGATCGCCGACTTCCCGCAGTTCCCGGTGACGACGACGTACGACGAGCTGCGCGACGCGTTCGTGCGGTTCAGCGACGGCGAGCTGAAGCCCTGAGCCGCATCCCGCACCTCGACCCCGACGAGTTCCGCGCGCTCGGTCATCGCGTGGTCGACTGGATCGCCGAGTACATGCGGCGGGTCGAGTCGCTCCCGGTGGCGCCGCGCGTGGCGCCCGGCGACGTCGCGGCGCAGCTGCCGGCGGCGCCGCCCGAGCAGGGGCTGGACGTCGCGGGCTGGGACGCCGTCTTCGCCGATCTCGAGCGCATCGTCGTGCCGGGGCTGCTGCACTGGCAGTCGCCGAACTTCTACGGCTTCTTTCCCTGCGACGCGTCGGGTCCGGCGATCCTCGGCGAGCTGCTGGCGGCGGGCCTCGGCGTCAACGCGATGATGTGGTCGACGAGCCCCGCCGCGACGGAGCTCGAGACGCGTGTCCTCGACTGGATGGCCGAGCTGCTGGCGCTGCCGGAGACGTTCACGTCGCGCGCGCCGAACGGCGGCGGCGCCATCCAGGGGACCGCGAGCGAGAGCACGCTCGTCGCGATGGTCGCGGCGCGGTATCGCGTCGGCGGCGGCGATCTCGTCGCGTACACGTCGCGGCAGGCCCACTCGTCGGTGACGAAGGCGGCCATCGTGACGGGCCTGACACCCGAGCGGCTGCGCCTCGTCGACACCGACGCGACGCACGCCATGCGGCCCGACGCGCTGGCCGCGGCGATCCGCGCCGACCGCGCCGCGGGCCGGCGGCCGTTCTACGTGTGCGCCACGGTCGGCACCACGTCGTCGACGGCGGTCGATCCGCTGGCGGCCATCGCCGAGGCGATGCGCGAGACCGGCATGACGGCGGACGGCGGCTGGCTGCACGTCGACGCCGCACATGCGGGCGCGGCGTGTATCTGCCCCGAGTTCCGCTGGATGCTCGACGGCGTCGCCGCGGCCGACTCGGTCTGCTTCAACCCGCACAAGTGGCTGCTCACGAACTTCGACTGCGATTGCTTCTGGACGCGCGACCGGCGCGCGCTGACGGCGGCGCTCAGCATCACGCCGGAGTACCTCCGCAACCAGGCGAGCGAGTCGGGCGCGGTCGTCGACTATCGCGACTGGCAGGTGCCGCTCGGCCGCCGCTTTCGCGCGCTCAAGCTCTGGCTCGTCGTGCGCCACTACGGCGCGGAGGGGCTGCGCGCGTACGTGCGGGAGCACGTCCGCCTCGCCGCGCTCTTCGAGACGTGGGTGCGCGCGGACGAGCGCTTCGAGGTCGTCGCGCCGCGGACGGTGAACCTCGTGTGCTTCCGACTGCGCGGCGACGACGACCGCACGCTCGCGCTGCGCGATCGGCTGAATGCGAGCGGCCGCCTGTTCCTGACGCACACCGTGCTGCCGGTCGACGGCGCGGAGCGCGTCGTCCTGCGGCTCGCGATCGGCTCGACGCCGACCGCCGAGCGCCACGTGCGCGCCGCCTGGGACGCCATCCGCGACGAAGCGGCGACGATTTAGCGCGACGCCGCGGCGCGCGGCGGAGCGGCGGCATCCGCGTCGCGGGCGACGTTGCCCGAGCCCCAGCGCGCCGCCACCAGGCCGATGGCCGCGGCGACGGCCGCGACGAACGCCCACGCATGCAGGGCGCCGTGGCCGATCAGGAAGCCGCCGAGCGGCGGCGCGGTGATCTGCGCGATGGAGCCCAGCGACTGGCTCACGCCGAGCACCGCGCCCTGCTCGTGGCGGTCGACGTGCTGCGTGACCAGGCTGGTCAGCGTCGGACGGAGCACGCCCTGACCGAACGCGGCCAGCGTCGCCACGGCGACGAGCGGACCCACCTCGCCGATCAGACCGAGCAGCGCGTAGCCCGCCGCCATCGCCGCGAAGCCGGCCGCGACGAGCCGCGGCTCGCCGAAGCGCTGCACGAGCCGTCCGATGAGGCCGCCCTGCATGATGATGCCGAGGAACCCGGCGTAGGCGAACAGGTACCCGATTTCGCGCGGCGTGAAGGGGTGGCCTTCCCAGCGGAACGTGCGCTCGGCGAAGAGCGCGAAGCCCGAGGTGAACGTCGCGAAGGCGAACGAGAAGCAGAAGAACTGCACCAGCAGCCCGGAGAGCACGGGGCGGCGGAGGTACGGCGCGTACGCCTCCCACTCGAGCACGCCGGGACGGCGGCCGCCCGGCAGGCCGGCGTCGTCGGCGGGGGCCGTCGCGATCGGCTGGTTCTTCAGGAGGAAGGACGTGCAGAGGATGCTCGTGAGCGAGAGGCCTGCCGCGGCCCAGATCGGCGCCTCGAGCCCGTAGCGGCTCAGGTGGCCGGTGACCGCCGGGCCGAGGAAGAAGCCCAGGCCGAAGGCGATGCCGATCAAGCCGAAGGCGCGCGCGCGGCGTTCGGGCGGCGTGTTGTCGGCGATGTAGGCCTGCGCGACGGTGAGGTTGCCCGCCGTGGCCCCGTCGATGACGCGCGCCACGTAGAGCAGCCACAGCGTGTGCGCCTTCGCCATGACGATCAGCCCGATGAACGTGCCGATCTGGCTCACCACGAGCACCGGCTTGCGCCCGATGCGATCGGACAGCCGACCCAGCAGCGGGCTCGACACGAGCTGGCAGACCGCGAAGACCGACACGAGCAGCGTGGCGTCGAGCGGTGAGGCGCCGAGCCGCTCGGCGTAGATGGCGAGCAGCGGGATCACGAGCGTGAGCGCGAAGACGTCGGTCAGTACGACCAGGAAGATGGGAAGCAGCATGCGACGGGCGGCGATCTCGGTCAGCGGGTCGTGTTCGGGCGTGCGGCGCACGTGCCGGCGTCGCAGACGCAGCGGCCGCCGCAGTCGAGCGTGCCGGGACGGCAGTCCATCGTGCAGGCGACGCCTTCGCACGCCGGCGCGGCGGACGCGGTGGTGCATGCGGTCGCATGGCAACAGGTGGCCGGTACGCAGTCGGCGTCGGTGCGGCACGCGGCCGCACGCGGGCCGTCGGCGGTGGCACACCCGACGGCGAGGCCTCCGACGAGGCCGAGGGCCAGGCCCAGGGCCTGGAGGACGCGCGACGGCATGCCGTTCTCTACTCTCGAAGCGGCTCGTCCGCCAGATCGTAGCGTTGCCATCCGGGGCCGTCGAAGTGCCACCACTCCGTCGCGAACGGCGTGAAGCCCTCCGCCGCCATCGCACGCGCGAGCCGCTCGGCGTTGCGGCGCTCCTCGGGCGGCCAGTCGGGCGCGTCACGATGCGCCCGCGGCCCGAAGGCGTCGTAGTCGGTCGGCATGACGAGCGGGACGCCGTCGGCGCCGGCGAGCGTCACGTCGACCGCAGCGCCGCGGTTGTGCTTGGAGCCCTCGGCGGGACGGCCGTCGCGGACGATCGGCTGCGCCACGTAGCGGGCGTCCGGCACGAGCGCCCAGAAGCGCTGCTGCACCGAGAACGGGCGGTAGCAGTCCCACACGATGAGGCCGAGCCCTTCCGCGCGGAGCGCCCGCTGCACGCGGACCAGGCGCTCGGCGACGTCGCGACGGAGCAGGCAGCGCGCCTCGGGATAGACGGCGACGCCGGTGAAGTTGTCCGTCGTGGCGTAGCGGATGTCGAGACCGATGGACGGGTCGAGGCGCCCGACGTCGACGAGCGCGTCGGAGCGAGCGCACGCGGACGCTAGCGCTGCGACGAGGAGAACGGCGGCACGCACGGGCGTGCGGTTAGCAGACGGGCGCGCTTGCCGCCACGCCGAGAGTCGGCGTAGCAGGGTCACACATGCGGATCATCGTCGTCGCCATCGCCCTCGCGTGCCGGCTCGCCGTCGCCGGCGAGCATCAGCATGCGCCGCCGCCGCCGGCGACGGCGCCGCCGCTCTTCGACGATCTCGGCGCGCATTCGCACGAGATCACGACGAAGAGCCCGGAGGCGCAGCGCTACTTCGATCAGGGATTGCGCCTGGTGTACGCGTTCAACCACGACGAGGCGATCCGCGCGTTCCGCGAGGCGGCGCGGCTCGACCCGGACTGCGTGATGGCGCAGTGGGGCATCGCGCTCGCGCTCGGCCCGAACTACAACCTGCCGATCGACGCCGAGCGCGAGAAGGCCGCGCGCGAGGCGATGGCGCGTGCGCAGGCGCTGGCGCCGAAGGCGAGCCCGAAGGAGCAGGCGTACGTCGCGGCGCTCGCGAAGCGCTACGCCGCCGGCGAGCGCGCGGCGCTCGACACGGCCTACGCCGCGGCCATGCGCGACGTGATGCAGCAGTATCCGGACGACCTCGACGCCGCGACGATCTTCGCCGAGTCGCTCATGGTGCTGCGCCCGTGGGCGCTGTGGAACGCCGACGGCACGCCGGCGCCGGGCACCACCGAGATCGTCGCGACGCTCGAGGCGGTGCTGACGAAGGATCCGAACCACCCGGGCGCGAATCACTACTACATCCATGCGGTGGAGGCGTCGCCCGATCCGTCGCGCGCGCTCGCGAGCGCGGAGCGCATCCCGGGGCTCGCGCCGGGCGCGGGGCACCTGGTGCACATGCCGTCGCACATCTACATGCGCGTCGGCCGCTACGGCGACGCGGTGACGGCGAACGAGCGCGCGATCGTCGCCGACGAGAAGTATCTCGCGGCCGAGAAGCCGGGCGGCGTGTACCCGATGATGTACTACCCGCACAACATCCACTTCCTGTCGTCGGCGGCGGCGATGGATGGCCGCAGCAAGACGGCGCTCGCATCGGGACGCGGCGTGACGTCGGCGATCACGCCCGCGATGCTGCGCGAGATGCCGATGCTCGAGTACTTCGCGCCGACGGCGGTCTTCGTGATGGTGCGGTTCGGCAAGTGGGAGGAGATCCTCGCCGAACCGGCGCCGCCCGTCGAGTTCGCGTACTGGCGCGGCATGCATCACTTCGCGCGCGGCATGGCGTTCGCGGCCACGGGCCGGCTCGACGACGCGATGAAGGAGCGCACGGCGCTCGCGGACGTCACGATCGCGATGCCGGACGACCGCATCGTCGCCGACAACCAGCCCGCGAAGCAGCTGCTCGTCCTCGCCGCGGGGCTGCTGGCCGGCGAGGTGGCGGCGCGCCAGGGCAACGTCGAGCCCGCGGAGAAGTTCCTTCGGCAGGCGGTCGCGCGCGAAGACGCGCTGCCGTACACCGAGCCGCCGCCGTGGAGCCTGCCGGTGCGCCACTACCTCGGCGCGCTGCTGCTCGATCAGAAGAAGTACGCCGAGGCGGCGGTGGTCTACGAGGAGGACCTGAAGCGCAACCCGAACAACGGGTGGGCGCTGTACGGTCTGTCGGAGAGCCTGGAGACGACGAAGCCGGGCGAGGCCAAGCAGGCGGCGGAGCGTTTCGCGACGACGTGGAAGAATGCCGACGTGAAGCTCGCATCGTCGCGCTTCTGAGTCAGGGCCCGGCCGAGGGCCACGGCCACCCGTAGCCCCAGCGGAACGACGTCGGCAGGTACTGCGCGCCGCCGACGAAGACGCCGGCGCGCATCATGCAGCCGAGGGATCGGCTGTCGGTCTTCTCCCTGACGCACTGCTGGAGCGCGCGGTCGGCCTCCATGCGCTGGTCGAACGTGCCGCCGCACCAGTAGGCGATGTCGTGCCGGACGCAGCACCCGCCCCACGTTCCGTCCGGCCAGCGCGAGCAGCCGTCGGTCGTGAAGGCATAGGGCGGCTGCGGGCCGGGGCGGCGCTCGCGGCAGTACGCCGCCGCGTCGTCCTCGATGCCGCGCGCGGCGGTCGCGTCGCGCGCGTAGGGATCGGCGGCGTGCGTCCGCGGGTGCAGCGAGCAGCCGCCCGCGACCATGGCCAGCGCGAGGACGACGGCGGTTCTCACCCGCGGCCGTACGGGTCGTCGAACACGAACCGCCACGTGCCGTCCGCCTGCCGCCGCACGATCTCGATCGCCTCGCCGCCCGTCTCCATCTCGCCGTCCGGGCCGGCGAACTTGCCGTGCCAGTCGTTGTAGAGGACGGCGACGTCCTTCCCCGCCGCGAACGACTTGATGACCGACAGCTTCATCCGCGGCTTCGCCTCGATGAAGGCGCCGAGCGCGTCGCGGATGGCGTCGCGGCCGGTGGCGGTCTCGCCCGGGGCGGGGATCAGCACGGCGTCGGCTTCGTAGAGGTCCGTCAGCGCGTCCAGGTCACCGGCGTTGATGTGCTTCTCGAAGAGCGCGTCGCATTCCTCGGGCGTCTTGGCGGCCATGGCGAGTCCTCCCACCCGCGGCCGTAGCAGATGGCTCCCGGGCTGGCCATCCCGGGTCGGCCGGTGCTATCGATCCGGGTCGTTCCATGCCGACCGATCTCCCGCTGACCACCCGATTCACCCTGGGCCCGGCCATCACGGCCGAGCAGCGTGCGTTCCTCGACGAGCACGGCTTCCTCGTCTTCGACCAGGTCGCGCGCCCCGACGAGATCGCGATGCTCGCCGAGGAGATGGAGCGCATCCAGGCCCAGTGGCTCGCCGAGAAGCGCACGCGCGTCTTCGGCATTCCGCTCTTCTTCGGCAAGGACCACGAGGGGAAGCCGTTCCTGCAGCGGCTCGCGTTCACCTCCGTCTTCTCCGAGCGCATCCGTGCGTTCGTGCGTGACCCGCGGTTCGCTCCCATCCTCGATCTCATCGGCAAGGATGCGCGCGTCGGCGACGCCGAGAAGGACGGCGTCGTCATCAACCGCTTCATGAACGTGCCGGGCAGCGTCTACCCGCGGCTCGGGTGGCACACCGACGGCCTGCGCGACCTCTTCTACGGCCGCATGCCGCAGCAGATGCTGAACATCGGCCTGCACCTCGATCGCGTCACCGCCGCCGAGGGCGGCCTGCGCCTCATTCCCGGCAGCCACCGTCAGGGCTTCTGGTCGATGTGCTTCCGGAAGGCGTACTTCATCTCGCACGCGCCCGACCCGGCCGAGGTGTGCGTCGAGACCATGCCCGGCGATCTCACGGTGCACGACGGACGCCTCTGGCATCGCGTCGCGCAGTCGCCGCACACGGGGCTCGCGAGCCTGCGCCGCTCGATGTACCTGCCGTACCTGACCGGTCCGTACGAGCCGAAGAGCGACGAGAGCCCGACGCCCGCCTACCACCGCGTCGCCGAGTGGCTGCGCGGCCGCCCGGCCTGAACCTTCGAGGAGAGCACCGATGTCGCGACGCGTCCGCTTCGGCGTCACCCTGCCGCAGATCAAGCGCACGTGGACCGACGCGCGCGACACCGCGATCGAGCTCGACCGTCTCGGCTTCGACTCCGTGTGGGTGTGCGATCACCTCTACGGCGTCCCGATGCCGAACCTGCCCATCCTCGAGGCGTGGAGCGAGCTCGCCGCCGTCGCCGCGATCACCGAGCGCGTCGAGCTCGGCACGCTCGTGACGCCGCCGTTCTTCCGCAACCCGGCGATCCTCGCGAAGCAGATCGCGACGATCGACAACATCGCCGGCGGCCGCGTCATCGCCGGCCTCGGCAGCGGCTGGTTCGCGTCGGAGTACGAGGGCTACGGCGTCCCGTTCCCGCCCGTCGGCGAGCGCCTCAAGGCGCTCGAGGAGACGTGCCTGCTCATGCGCCGCATGTGGAGCGAGGAGCAGGTGACGTTCGCCGGCGAGACGGCGAAGACCGCCGACGTCTGGTGCGCGCCGAAGCCGCCGCGCCGCGTGCCCATCCTGATCGGCGGCGGCGGCGAGAAGGTGCTGCTGCGGATCGCCGCACAGCATGCCGACATCTGGAACAACCTCGCCATGGCGCAGGCGCAGCTCGGCAAGAAGGTCGAGGTGCTCCGCCGGCACTGCGATGCCGTGAAGCGCGACCCAGCCGAGATCGAGGTGTCGCAGCAGTGTCTCGTGGTGATCGCCGCGGACGAGGCGGCGGCGCGCGAGGCGATCGCGAAGGCGAGCCGGATCTACGGCGGGCACATGGGCGGCGGGCTCGAGGAGCACGGCATCTGGGGCGCGCCGGCGCAGGTCGTCGAGCGCATCGAGCGGCACGTGCAGCTCGGGTGCACGCTCTTCGTCATCGAATTCTTCGGCAAGGACACGCGCGAGCCCGCGCGGCTCTTCGCCGAACAGGTCATGCCCGCGTTCCGGAAGTAGGTCGGAGATTGGCGAAAAGACGAGTCGGTCTAGTGGCTTAGGCCGTTTCACTAGAAGGTGTCGGCCGCCAATTCGAGTAGTAGGAATTGGTTCGCGACGGTCTTTTTGCTACTTTTTCGATTCGGTGCCAGGGAAAAGTAGTAAAAGCGTCGCCTCCAGGGGCCCGGGACGTCCATCGCTCGCGGCGGTGCTCGCTCGAGTGGATGAAGAGGTGAGCCTCCTGCATTCGCACCTCGGCGGCCTGCCACGTGCGGTGGAGGCGGACGAGATCCTCCGCGCCATCTGGATCGACGACGTCCACAACTCGACGGCCATCGAAGGGAACACGATGACCCGGGCCGAGGTCGAGGCGCTCGTCGAGCATCGCCGTCCGTCGGCCACGCTCATCGAGAGCCTCGAAGTGGACTGCTACGCGCGCGCCGCCGATTGGGTCTATCGCACGGCGACCGAGCATGAGGGCGTGCCGGTGGCCGTGATCGCCGAAATCCATGCGATCACCGTCGGGGCGGTGTGGGCGGTCGAGCCGCCTCCGACGCGCGACACGCCCGGGGCGTGGCGCAAGTCCGGTGTTCGCGTGCGTTCCGTGAAGGTGTCGCTTCCTCCCGCCATCCCCGCCGATCTCCGGGAGTGGAGCGCGTCGACGGCGAAGCTCGAGGGGCGCCATCCGCTGGCGCACGCCGCGGACCACCACGCATGGCTGGAGCGCATTCATCCGTTCGTCGACGGCAACGGCCGCGTCGGACGTCTCGTCCTGAACTTCCTGCTGTTGCAGCACGGGTACTCCCCCGCAGTGATCCTCGCCGCCGAGCGATCGCGATACCTGCAGGCGCTCGAGAGCGCCGACCTCGGCAATCTGAACCCGCTCACGGAGATCGTCGCACGAGCCGTCAGCGGCACGCTGAGCCGTTTTCTCATTCCGAACCTCGCCGGCGACGCGAAGCTCGTGCCGCTGAGCGCCCTCGCGGCCGCGGGACCGTACCCCGCCGTCTACCTGCGACAGCTCGTGCTGAAGGGACGCGTGCGTGCCGTGCGTCAGGGTAATCTGTGGTTGAGCTCCCGCGCGTGGCTCCAACAGTACATTGGCGCACGAGATCCGCGAGGAAAGCCGATTCCACGCGCTACGCGGTCGCGCCGTTCGTCGGCCCGCCGCGACTAGCCTGTTCACGCTGGCGTCGCGCGGCGGGCCGGGTTAAGCCCGTCGGATGCAAGACGTCTTCATCGTTTCGGCAGTGCGGAGCCCCATCGGGCGCCGCAAGGGTGGCTTCGCGGGCATGCATCCGGCCGATCTCCTCGGCGCGGTGCAGAAGGCGTGCGTCGAGCGCGCGGGCATCGATCCGGCGAAGGTCGGGCAGGTCATCGGCGGCTGCGTGTCGCAGGTCGCCGAGCAGTCGTTCGACATCGCGCGCTGCGCGTGGCTCGCGGCCGGGCTGCCCGAGGAGGTCGCCGCGACCACCGTCGACTCGCAGTGCGGCTCGAGCCAGCAGGCGACGTCGCTGGCCGCGGGGCTCGTCGGCGCCGGTATCGAGGACGTCGTGCTCGCCTGCGGCGTCGAGATGATGACGCGCGTGCCGCTCGGCTCGAACTCGCAGGGCGGGTCGCCGCTGTCGAAGGCGTATCGCAGCCGCTACGCGTTCGCGTCGCAGTTCCAGGGCGCGGAGATGATCGCCAAGGAGTACGGCATCACGCGCGAGGACACCGACCGCTTCGGGCTGCGCAGCCAGGAGCTGGCGATCCAGGCGTGGAAGGAGAATCGCTTCGAGCGCGAAATCGTCCCGATCACCGCGCCGGTGCTCGGCGAGGACGGCAAGCCGACGGGCGAGACCCGCGTCGTCAGCCGCGACGAGGGCCTGCGCGAGACGTCGCTCGAGAAGCTCGCCGGGCTGAAGGCCGTGATGGACGACGGCATCCACACCGCGGGCACGTCGTCGCAGGTGTCGGACGGCGCGTCGGCGGTGCTGCTCGCCTCGGCGGCGGCGGTGCAGGCGCTCGGTCTGAAGCCGCGCGCGAAGATCCTGGCGACGACGCTCGTCGGCGTCGACCCGGTGACCATGCTGAAGGGCCCGATCCCGGCGACGCGCAAGGTGCTGCAGCAGACGGGGCTCACGATGGACCAGATGGACGTGTCCGAGGTGAACGAGGCGTTCGCGTCCGTCGTCCTCGCCTGGGAGAAGGAGCTCAAGCCGAACCCGGAGCGCGTGAACCCGAACGGCGGCGCCATTGCGCTCGGGCATCCGACGGGCTCGACCGGCGCGCGCCTCATCACCACGGCGCTGCACGAGCTGGAGCGGACCGGCGGGCGCTACGGTCTGATCGCGATGTGCTGCGGCGGCGGGCTCGGGACGGGGACGATCATCGAGCGGCTCTAGCCCCCCAGGAACCCGCGCACCGCAGTGACCAGCTCCGGCAGCCGGTCGAAGTGCACCATGTGTCCCGCGCCGGGAATCTCGACGAACTGCACGTCGCGGAAGCACGCCAGCCGGCGCTGCAGATCGTCGGGCTCGAGGTAGACGGCGCCCGGCGTCTCGCGCCAGAACTCGCCCGACTCGGCGCCGTGGACGACGAGCGTCGGCGCGGTGATCCGCTTCCAGAAGCCCATCACGTAGTCGAGGTTGAAGGGGCCGCCGACCGACAGCGTGCTCAGCATCGCGTCGAACTTCCACTCGAGCGTGCCGTCCTCGCGGAGCCGCGTGCCGAGCATCGCCAGCTCGCGCGCCTTCGCCTCGGGCAGCCGCGGGTTGCGCTCGCGCAGGCGACGGTACGCGGCGTCGAGGTCCTTCAAACCCGGATGTCCCTGCAGCGCGCGCTCGATGCGCGCGAAGCCGCTGATGGTCCAGCGGATCTCCTGCTCGACGTCCGGAACCGGCGGACCCAGCCCCTCGATGACCACGACCTTCGACGGCGTGTCGGGGAAGCTGCCGGCGTAGTTGGCGACGATCTCGCCGCCCATCGAGTGGCCGAGCAGCACCGGCTTCTGCAGGCGGAGCGCGCGGATCAGGTTGTGCAGGTCGAGCATGAAGTGCCCGAACCCGTAGTAGGGCGTCGTCTCGCTGTCGCCGTGCCCGCGCAGGTCGATCGCGAGCACGTGGAAGCGGTCGACCAGCGCACGGGCGAGGTCGTCGAACGAGTGCGAGTGGTCGCGGAGCCCGTGCACGATGACGAGCGGGGGCAGCGACGCGTCGCCCCAGTCGCGGAAGTGGATGCGCAAGGTGGCGCTGCGGAAGAAACGCTCGGTGAATTCGGGCATGAGCGGCGGGACGCTACCGTCCGTGCGGAGCGGTGGCAACCCGCAGCCCGTGCAGCGCGATGGCGGCGGCGGTGGCCACGTTCAGCGAGTCGACGCCGGGCTCCATGACGATCGACACGGCGCGATCGGCGGCGGCCACGACGTCCGGATGCAGGCCCGGGCCTTCCGTCCCGAGCAGGAGCGCCGCACGCGCCGGCGGCACGACGGCCCGCAGGTCGACGCCGCCGCGCGGCGTGAGCGCGAGCACGGTGACGCCGTCGGCCCGCAGGCGCGCGACCGCCGCCGTCGTCGCATCGACGTGGACGAACGGCACCTGCAGCGACGCCCCCATCGAGACGCGGATCGCCTTCCGGTAGAGCGGGTCGGCGCATCCCGGCGACAGGATCACCGCGTCCGCGCCGAACGCGCGCGCGCTGCGGAACACGGCGCCGACGTTGTCGGGATCGGTGACGTCGTCGAGCACGACGAGCCGGCGCGGCGCCGTCGCGAGCAGGTCGTCGAGCGAGCGACCCGGCGTGCGCTCGCCGAGCGCCAAGCAGCCGCGATGGAAGTTGAACCCGACGACCTCGCGCATCAGCTCGATCGGCGCGACGTATGCGTCGATGTCCGCGGGCAGCGGCGCGAGCGCGTCCAGCCCGGCGTCGTTCACGAGGAGCGCGTGCGTGCGAAAGCGCGACGCGAGCAGCTCGCGGACCACCGCGCGCGTCTCGACGACGAAGAGCCCGTCACGCGAGCGACGGTCGCGGTCGCGCAGGTCGCGGAACGGTTCGAGGCGTGGATCGTCGGGATCGGTGACCCGCTGCGCGGCCATCAGCGCCGCGTGTACCACCAGGCCCAGGCGATGAACACGAGCTGGAGCGGCAGGCGGCCCCAGGCCTGGGCCGGCGTCGGCTGCGACATCCAGGCGGGACGATGGGTCAGCTGCACGTCGTTCATCGCGGCGTGCAGGTTCGCGGGGAAGATCGCGATCAGCAGCAGGATGATGCCCCAGGCCGCCATCACGCGCGTCGCCGGCACGATGACGAGGATGCCGAGCACGATCTCGATGACCCCTGAGAGCCACACGAGCTCGACGTGCCACGGCAGATACGGCGGCATGATCTGCGTGTAGAACTCCGTCGCCGTGAAGTGCAGGACGCCTGCCAGGACGTACAGCAGGCCCATCACCCAGCAGGATATTTCTTTGAACACCTCGCGCGTGTACTACGCGGCGTCCTGACGTGCGAACGGTCCGAGCTGGCACCGCTCGAGCTCGGCGGTCATCAGCTTCTGGAAGCGCGCGTTGGCGACGATGAGCAGCACGACCGTACCGAAGTACCCGTACGGCAGCTTCGGGCTCTCGTCGAAGTAGCGCAGCTGCTGGTAGGGCCGCGACGCGTAGGCGTGATGGTCGGCATGCCGCGACAGTCCGACGAGCGTGTAGAGCGTGAACCACGAGTCGGTGTCCCACGAGTCGCGCGGCGTCACCTTGCGGCCGGCGCGGCGCAGGCCCCAGTGCTCGAAGTAGTTGACGGCCTCGAGCAGCCGGATCGCGATCACCGCCTGTAGCACCCACATCGCGAACGCGCCGGGTCCGAAGACGGCCAGCACGACGAGCGCCACGGCCCACTCGGCGACGAGCCCGTGCAGCACGCGATGGCGGAGCATACGTCGGTCGAGCAGCGGCATCGCCTCGTCGCCGAGACGCTTCGACTCGAGCCGCCAGGCGCTGCGGAACTGCGCCGGCACGGTGCGCTTCAGGAACGCCACCGCCGTCTCGCCGAAACTCGCGGTCGCGGGATCGTCGCCGGTCGCGACGCGCATGTGATGGCCGCGGATGTGCTCGGTGGAGAAGTGCTCGTAGAGGACGGTGCCGAGCAGGACGCGGCCGAGGAGATGGAAGTGCGCTTCGGGACGGTGGATCAGCTCGTGCGCGACGACGATCGCCGAGTAGCCGGAGTTCACGCCGACGAGGACCAGCATGACGAACGTCTGCGGATGCCAGAAGCCGTCGACGGACACGCGATGCGCCATGAGCGGCAGGATGGCGAGCTGCATCGCGACCAGGACGTAGAGGATGCCGTCGAAGGGCCAGCCGGGCATCGTCGCGTCGGGCTGGCGGCGCTCCGGACGGCTGCGCATGTCGGCGACGACGGAGCCGATCAGCACCAGCAGCCAGGGCAACGATCGCCATCCGTCGTGCGGCCCCGTCGCCAGGAAGGCGAGCGACGTCACGGGCAGCACGAAGCAGAGCAGGTGGAGCGACCACACGCGGGCGACCTGGACTCGGGCGGCGATGCTCGTCATGACGACCTCCGACATTGACATACGGGTTGGTATGTCGCGAGCGCTCGTATACATACGGACTCGTATGTCGTCAACCCGGGCGCGTGACGTGGCCAAGCTGGAGACCCGCGCCGCGCTGATCGAGGCCGGTCTCGCCGAGTTCGCCGAGCGCGGCCTCGACACGCCCAGCCTGGACGCCATCTGTGCCCGGGCCGGCTTCACGCGCGGCGCCTTCTACGTCCACTTTCACGACCGGGAGGATTTCCTGGTCGCCGTGATGGAGCGCGTCCTCGGCACGTTCCTCGACGCGATCATCGCGACCGGCGACTCGGCGCACGACCTCGAGCACACCGTCACGCGGTTCGCCGAGGTGGTCACGACCGACGCGCCGATGCCGCCGCTGCCGGGCGGCGTGCCGCTGCACCGGCTGCTCGACGCCTGTGCGCGGTCGGCGACGATCCGCGAGCGCCTCGTGTCGCTCCTGACGCAGGCGGCGGCGCGCGTGGCCGCCGCGGCGACGGCGGGGCAGGCGGTGACGTCGGTCCGGCGCGACGTCGACGCCGATCAGCTCGGCATGCTGCTCGTCACGGCGGCGCTCGGCGTGATGACGGCGGTCGAGATCGGCCTGCCGCTCGACACGTCCGCGCTGCGCACCGTCGCGCTGCGCCTCATCGCCGATCAACGGTAGCGCGCCGGTACGTCGCGAGCACCGCGAGGCCGTCGGGGCAGAAGGGCGCCGCCGTCGCGCGTGCCGCCACGTCGTCGAGCGTCAGGAACTCGCCCCGCACGACCTCCTCCGGTTGCAGCCGGAACGGCCCGTCGTGCACCGCGCGATACACGCGCCCGTGGACGTCGTTCGTGCCGTCGGCGAAGCGGAACGGGAACAGCGGCTCGAGCGGCGCCGTCACGCCGAGCTCCTCTGCGAGCTCGCGCGCCGCGCCGGCGTCCCAGTCCTCGCCCGCACCGAGCACGCCGCCGATCGCAACGTCCCAGTGCGACGGGTAGACGTCCTTCACCGCGGTCCGCAGATGGACGAACAGCCGCCCGGCGCGATCGAAGACGAGGATGTACGTGCTGCGATGCGGGAGCCGTCGCGCACGCATCTCGCGACGGGTGACGGTGCCGACGACGTTGCCCGCGTCGTCGACGACGTCGACGAGCTCGGCGCCGGGATCGCGTGCGTTCAGTGCTCGCCCTCGGCGAAGCGTCCGCCGATGGCCGCGAGCTCCTCCGGCGTGTTCACGTTGGTGAGGCTCTGGGCGATGCCGCGCACGCCGCGCAGCTCCTGCTCCGACACCCAATCGACGCGCACGAGCGGCAGGAACTCGCGCAGGGCATGACGGCCGCCGGCCAGGCAGCGCTCGACGGTCGGCAGGCAGCGCACGGCGTACAGGGCGTGCAGCGGCTCGATGTCGTCCTCCCATTGCGGGACGACGGCGTCGGCGTCGCCGTCGCGCGCGAGCAGGAACCGGATGACGTCGGCGTCGAGGCCGGGCATGTCGCAGGCGACCACGAAGATGCGCGGATGGCGGCTCGCCAGCATCGCCGCGTGGATGCCGGCGAGCGGACCGCAGCCTGGGTGGAGATCGCCGACGGTCTCGACGTCGAGCGCCTGGAATCGGTCGGGACGGTTCGTCGACACGATGACCTGCGGGAACAACGACTGGAACAGGCGGACGGTTCGCACGGCGATCGGCTCGCCGTTCACGGCAGCAAACGCCTTGTCGCGTCCGCCCATGCGCGACGCGCGTCCTCCGGCGAGGATCACGCCCGCCGTGTCGGGACGCGCGGTCGTCATGCGGCCGAGCTGATACCGCGGCCCGACTCCGAGTCAACCGTTGACAGCCCCCGGGCGTGAGGCAAGAGTTCCCGGGCCCATGGACGAGCCGGGTCTCGAAGCGCTCGACGAAGCAGCGGCGTGTCTCGCGAAGGCGCGATACGTGATCGCCTTGACCGGTGCGGGCATGTCGGTGGAGAGCGGCATTCCGCCATTCCGCGGTCCCGGCGGGCTCTGGACGAAGCACGGCGAGCCGCCGATGAACGGCTACCAGCGCTTCCTCGCCGATCCGCGGCGCGCGTGGGAAGAGCGGCTCAATCCGACGGGGCCGATGGCGGAGCTGTGGAGCGCGCTCGCGGCCGCGCGTCCCAATCCGGGACACCAGGCGCTGGTCGAGCTCGAAGCGCTCGGCGTGCTTCGCGCGGTCATCACGCAGAACGTCGACGACCTGCATCGCGCCGCGGGCAGCGTGCGGCTCCTCGAGATCCACGGTAACGCGACGTTGATCCGCTGCATCGGCTGCGTCACCCGCTTCGCGCGCGACGAGATCGACTTCGCGGTGCTGCCGCCGCGCTGCCCGCACTGCGACGGTCTGCTCAAGAGCGACACCGTGTCGTTCGGCGAGCCGATCCCGCCCGACGTGCTCGAGCAGTGCTTCGAAGAGGCGGCGCTCGCCGACTGCATGCTGGTCGCGGGCACGTCGGCGACCGTCTATCCGGCGGCGCAGTTTCCGTTCCAGATCCACGAGCGCGGCGGCACGCTGATCGAGGTCAATCCCTACCCGTCCGAGCTGACGGCGCTCTGCACGCACGCGCTGCGTGCGCCGGCGGGTGAGGCGCTGCCGCGCCTGCTCGACCGCGTCCGCGACCTCCGCGGCTGAGCACACTGTCCGACCCGGTGTGAGCGCGGGCTTGTAGTCCGTACCGCCGGCGCCGGGAGGTTCTTACAAGCCCGGCGCAGGTGTCCGCGATTTTGCTGGCATTCCCGATGGCACGGCACTCGCATTTCCCGGCGCGAACGGAGGAATCGAGATGAGTGGAACGATCGACAAAGCCAAAGGCCGTCTCAAGGAAGCCGCCGGTGCCCTCACCGACGACGAGCAGCTCCGCCAAGAGGGCAAGGTCGACCAGGCGGTCGGCAAGGTGAAGGACGCCGCCGAGAAGGTCGTGAACAAGGTCCGCGACACGGTCACGGGCAAGGCCTGAACGGTCGACGGACGAAGGAGGCACAGCATGCTGCAATGGGCTCTCATCTTCTTCGTAGTCGCGATCATCGCTGCGGTCCTCGGCCAGCGAGGCGCGGCGGGATTGTCGGCCGAGATCGGCTACCTGCTCGTGGTGGTGGCCGTCGTGTTCGTGCTGGTGGCCTTCCTCACCGGCCGTAGTCCAACCGTCCCATAGCGACCCCGGACTCAGCTCCCACGCGCCGGCCCCGCCCCACGGGGCCGGCGCGCCCCTCATTCAGGGCGCGGGGAATCCGACCAACACGCGCCCGTCAGGGCGCGGGGAATCCGACCAACGACCGGGCGCGGCCGCGCGGATCGAAGCTGATGCTCCGACCGTACCCGTAGTACCAGGTCACCCAGCCGCCGCTGCCCTCTTCGACGGCCTGCGGCTCGCCGATCAGCCGCGACACGTCGGCCGGCGACATGCCCTGCTTCACGGTGCGCATCGCCTCGTAGGCGGGACGCGGCTGCGGCGTCCCGTACGACGGCTCGGGCGGCGGCTCCGGCGGACCGGGCACCATCGCGAGCGCGGCCTGCCGCTGCTCCATCTGCGCCAACAGCGCGTCCATGCGCATCTGCGTGTCGGCGAGCCGCTCGGTGAGCTCCTGCACCGTCGCGAGGATGTCGGCGAGGCGCTCGAGCGTTTCGAGCTGGACCTGCGCCTCTTCCGCCTTCTTCTCCTCGCGCTCCGCCTTCGTCTGCACCACCGCGATGTCGCCCGGCCCGTCGAGGATGATCTCCGGCTTCTTGTCGATCGTCTCGACGGTGCCGCGCACGCGCACCTTGCGGCCGGTGTAGAGCGCGTCGAGCCGATCGGGCGGCAGTACGTCGAAGCGCGCCGCCTGCACCACGGCGGTGAAACGGTTGAAGCTCGGATCGAACGCCAGCAGGCAGGACGTGGGCGAGCAGTGGATGCCCATGACGCGTCCCTCGACCGTGACGCTCTTGCCGACGTGCTTCTCGGCTTCGTCCCAGGGCACGATCTCGTCGTCGCTGGATGCGATCCGCGCGACGGCCAGGACGAGCATGAGTGCCAGGACTGCGGATCGCATCGCTTGACCGGGCTCCTGACGGTTCCCTATAGAACCGCCGTTCCGAAGTCCACCACGAGGACGCATGGCCGACTACGCAGGTCCCATCCCCGTTCCCACACCGGAGACGCGTCCCTACTGGGACGCTGCGCGCCGTCACGAGCTGGTGCTGCCGCGGTGCCGTCCGTGCGACGCCGTGTTCTTCTATCCGCGCGCCGCGTGTCCGCGCTGCCTCTCGGGCGATCTCGAGTGGACGCGCATGAGCGGCCGCGGCACGCTGCACACGTTCACGGTCGTCCAGCGCGGCCAGAAGAACTTCCCGCTCGGCACGCCGTACGTCATCGCGATCGTCGAGCTCGACGAAGGTCCGCGCATGATGACCAACCTGGTCGGCGTCACGCCCGATCCGGCGCAGATCCGCATCGGCATGCCGGTCGAGGTCGTGTTCGAGGACGTCTCGGACACCATCGCGCTGCCGCGCTTCCGTCCGGTCGGGGCGTCGTCGTGAGCGCGAGCAAGATGCGAGGGCGCGTCGCCATCGTGGGCGCCGGCGAGTCGGACGAGATGGGCAAGCTGCCGCACAAGTCGGCGTTCGCCCTGCACGCCGAGTCGGCGCGGAACGCGCTGGCCGACGCGGGCCTGAAGCTCGCCGACGTCGACGCCGTCTTCAGCGCGGGCCTGTGGATGGGCTCGGAGACCGCGGAGTACCTCGGCATCCGGCCGCGCTACGTCGACGGCACGCAGATCGGCGGCTGCTCCTTCATCGCGCACGTGCAGCACGCGATGGCGGCGATCGACGCCGGCATCGTCGACGTGGCGCTCATCACGCACGGCGAGAGCGGCGCGTCGCGCGTCGGCATGCCGGGCACGCGCTTCGGACCGGACGCGTTCCGGATGCAGTTCGAGAATCCGTTCGGGCTGGCGGGTCCGCCGACGGGCTACGCGCTCGCGGCGACGCGCCACATGCACGAGTACGGCACGACGAGCGAGCAGCTCGCCGAGCTGGCGGTGTCGACGCGGAAGTGGGCGCAGCTCAACCCGCGCGCGATGATGCGCGATCCGCTGACGGTCGACGACGTGCTGTCGTCGCGCATGATCTCGTGGCCGCTCCATCTCCTCGACTGCTGCCTCGTCACCGACGCGGGCGGCGCGGTCGTCGTGACGTCGGCGGAGCGCGCGCGCGATTTGCCGAAGCAGCCGGTCTACGTGCTCGGCACCGGCGAGGCGTCGACGCACGTGATGGTGAGCCAGATGCCCGACTTCGCGTTCTGGGACGCCGCGCAGATGGCGAGCGAGCGCGCGTTCGCGATGGCGGGCGTCACGCACGCCGACATCGACGTCGCGATGTTCTACGACGCGTTCACGATCGTGCCGGTGATGGGTCTCGAGGCGACGGGCTTCTGCAAGCGCGGCGAGGGCGGGGCGTTCGTCTCCGGAGGCCGCACGGCGCCGGGCGGCGCGTTCCCGATGAACACGAACGGCGGCGGGTTGTCGTACACGCACACCGGCATGTACGGCATGTTCACGCTGGTCGAGGCGGTCCGCCAGCTCCGCGGCGAGGGCGGCGCGCGGCAGGTGCAGGGTGCGAAGACGGCGATCTGTCACGGCCTCGGCGGCATGTTCAGCGCGTCGGCGACGTTGATCTGCGGGACCGAAATACCGTCCTAGGACCGTAGTGGCGGCGCCTGTCCTTCTCTACACGATCGCCGGCTGCGCGCACTGCGACGCGATGCGCGCATCGCTCGCCGCGCGCGGCGCCGTCGTCGAGGAGATCGACGTCGGCGTGCAGAAGCAGCACGTGCCGGAGCTGCTCAAGCTGACGAAGGGGCGGCGGGTCGTGCCGGTGGTGGTGGACGACGGAAAGGTCGTCGTCGCGCCGGACGGCGGGTCGGGCTTCTAGCGGCGTCCTTGCTAGAGTGGCGCTTTGCGTCCTATTCGACTAGCAGAACGCTCGCCCGGTGTGCGTAAGGTGACTTCGTAAGGATCATGACGATGACGCCGGATGCGACCGCCAACCCCTTCTTCGACCGCCCGATCCTCAACTCACCCTACGACTATCCGAGCCGGCACTGGGAGCTCGACGACGCGGGGCAGCCCACCCAGAAGATCATCGAGTCGCGGCGTCGCGTGTCGCTCATCACGCCGGTCCCGCGCCCCAAGAAGTACAAGAAGACGGCCAAACAGGGCACGCTCGTCTTCGACGAAGGCAAGGGGTTGTCCACGGCCGAGCAGGCGTACGACCCGACGCCCGTCATCAACGAGCTGCGCCAGCACGTCGACGCCTGGCGCGCGCAGCCAGGGACGGGCCAATGGCACGTCACGCCGGAGACGGCGCGCCTCCTGCAGCATTGGCGCCACCACGCCTTCGGCGAGGTGCGGCCGTTCTTCTGCCAGATCGAAGCCGTCGAGACGGCCATATGGCTGACCGAGGTCGCGCCCGCCTCGAAGCAGGGCCACCGATTCCTCGAGCACCTGGCGCGCGCGAACCGCGACGCCAACCCCGATCTGCCGCGCCTGGCGCTCAAGCTCGCGACCGGTGCCGGCAAGACCACCGTGATGGCGATGCTGATCGCATGGCAGACGGTCAACGCCGTCAGGCGCCCGGGGAGCAAGCTGTTCACGCGCGGGTTCCTGGTGTGCGCGCCGGGCCTGACCATCAAGGACCGGCTCCGCGTGCTCCAGCCGAACGACCCCGACGCCTACTACCGGGAACGCGAGCTGGTGCCGCCCGACATGCTCGACGCGGTCAACCACGCGAAGATCGTCATCACCAACTACCACGCCTTCAAGCTGCGCGAGCGCGTCGGGCTGTCGAAGGGGGGACGTCAGCTCCTCCAGGGCCGCACCGGCACGGCGCCGCAGACGCTCGAGACGCACGGCCAGATGCTCCAGCGCGTCATGCCCGACCTGATGGGCATGAAGAACATCCTCGTCATCAACGACGAGGCGCACCACTGCTACCGGGAGAAGCCCCCCGAGCCGGCGGAGGAAGCGCTCAGAGGCGACGAGCGCAAGGAAGCCGAGAAGAACAACGAGGCCGCCCGCCTGTGGATCTCGGGACTCGAGGCGGTGAACCGCAAGCTCGGGGCGAGCCGCGTGTTCGACCTCTCCGCCACGCCGTTCTTCCTCCGCGGCTCGGGCTATGCCGAGGGCGCGCTTTTCCCGTGGACGATGAGCGACTTCTCGCTGATGGACGCGATCGAATGCGGCATCGTGAAGCTGCCGCGCGTGCCCGTCGCCGAGAACATCCCCGGCGATGAGATGCCGATGTTCCGCAACCTGTGGGAGCACATCCGCAAGGACATGCCCAAAGCGGGACGGAGCAAGGGCGGCGATCTCGATCCGACCAAGCTGCCCACGCGCCTGCTGACGGCGCTGCACGCGCTGTACGACCACTACGAGAAGACGTTCGCATTGTGGCAGGAGAACGGCATCAAAGTGCCGCCCTGCTTCATCGTTGTTTGCCAGAACACCGCCATCTCGAAGCTGGTGTACGACTTCGTCGCAGGGTTTCAGCGCCCGAACTCGGACGGCTCGTCATCGTTCGTCCCGGGCGCCCTGCGGCTGTTCCACAACTTCGACGCCGACACCGGGACTCCCTTCCCGCGACCCAATACGCTCCTCATCGACAGCGAACAGCTCGAGGCGGACGGGGCGCTCGACGACGGATTCCGAGGCCTCGCGGCGGACGAGATCGAACGCTTCCGGCGCGAGAAGATCGAGCGCACCGGCGATCCGCACGCCGCCGAACGCATCACCGATCAGGAGCTACTGCGCGAGGTGATGAACACCGTCGGCAAGCCCGGACAGCTCGGCGAGGGCATCCGCTGTGTGGTCTCGGTGTCGATGCTGACGGAGGGCTGGGACGCGAACACGGTGACGCACGTGCTCGGCATCCGCGCCTTCGGCACGCAGCTCCTGTGCGAGCAGGTGGTCGGTCGCGCGCTGCGCCGCCAGTCGTACGCGCTCAACGACGACAGGAAGTTCGACGTCGAGTATGCCGACGTGTTCGGCATCCCGTTCGACTTCACCGCCAAACCCGTCATCGCGCCACCGCAGAAGCCGCGGGAGACGGTGCAGGTGAAGGCGATGCGCCCCGAGCGCGACGCGCTGGAGATCCGTTTTCCCCGCGTCCAGGGCTACCGAGTCGAGCTTCCGGAAGAGCGTCTCGACGCCACCTTCACCGTCGACTCGGTGCTCGACCTCACTCCCGATCTCGTCGGGCCGTCGGTCACCCGCAACAAGGGCATCGTGGGCGAAGAAGTCGACCTGAGCCCCAAGTACCTGGGCGACGTTCGGCCCTCGACGATCGTCTTCCATCTGACGCGGCATCTGCTCGAGGGGCACTGGCGCGATCCGGGGGAGGCCCCGAAGCTGCACCTCTTCGGCCAGCTGAAGCGCATCACCAGACAATGGCTCGAGACGTGTCTCCGCTGTTCGGGCGGAACGTATCCGGCGCAGCTCCTGTATCGGGCGCTGGCCGATGAGGCGTGCAACCGCATCACCGCGGGCATCACGCGGCGGTTCCTGGGCGAGCGGCCCATCAAGGTGCTGCTCGATCCCTTCAACCCGACGGGCTCGACCAGCCACGTGCGATTCACCACCTCGCGGAGTCATCGCTGGGAGACGAGCCCGACGCGGTGCCACGTCAATTGGGTGGTCCTCGACAGCGACTGGGAAGCCGAGCTGTGCCGTGTGGTCGAGTCGCATCCTCGCGTGTGCGCGTATGTGAAGAATCACAACCTCGGGCTCGAGGTCCCGTACCGGCACGGCTCGGATATCCGGCGCTACCTGCCCGACTTCGTCGTCATGGTCGACGACGGGCACGGCGCGGACGACCTCCTGCACCTCGTCGTCGAGATCAAGGGCTACCGCCGCGAGGATGCGAAGGAGAAGAAGGCGACGATGGAGACGTACTGGGTGCCCGGCGTGAACCACCTCGGCAGCTACGGGCGCTGGGCGTTCACCGAGCTGACGCAGGTGTACGAGATCGAATCGGACTTCGAGGCGAAGGTGCGGGAGGAGTTCGACCGCATGATCGCGTCGTCCACCAGAGCCCGCTGACCATCATGGCGAAGCCGCGCAAGACCGTCACGACGCTCAAGCACGACACCGCGAAGCGCAAGAACATCCCCACGGCCGAATACCAGTCGGTCGTCGAGAAGGCCGCGCAGAAGCCCGTCGAGCTGCGCTATCCCCGCAATCCTGACCTCGACCCGCAGCTCGTGTGGCGCGGCAAGGACGAGCAGGACTGGAGCGACCTCGTCGTCCACGCGCCGCCGCTCTACATCCAGGAGAAGGTGCAGCCGAAGGCGCTGATCGACGATCTGCTGCGCCAGAGCCGCGACGCGCGCACGCAGGAGCCGGGCGCCCAGGCCGACCTGTTCGCCGACTTCAACGGCATCCCGGAAGGCGCCGACAAGACCGAGTTCTACCGGCACGACCAGAACTGGTCGAACCGCATGATCCTCGGCGACTCACTGCAGGTGATGGCGAGCCTCGCCGAGCGCGAAGGCCTGCGCGGCAAGGTGCAGTGCATCTACCTCGATCCGCCCTACGGCATCCGCTTCAACAGCAACTTCCAGTGGTCGACGACGAGCCGGGACGTGAAGGACGGCAAGGCCGATCACATCACGCGCGAGCCGGAGCAGGTGAAGGCGTTCCGCGACACGTGGCGCGATGGCATCCATAGCTATCTCACGTACCTGCGCGACCGGCTCACGGTGGCGCGTGATCTCCTCGCCGATTCAGGCTCCATCTTTGTGCAGATCGGTGATGAGAACGTGCACCGCGTGCGGGCGGTGATGGATGAGGTTATTGGCGAGGACAACCATTGCGGGCAGATCACGGTCACGAAGACTGCGGGGCAGAGCTCGGAGCTGATCGCGGGCACCGCTGACTTCGTGCTCTGGTATGCAAAGCGCAGATCGGCGATCAAGTTCCGCAATCCGCTGCTCGCTAAGGGGTTCGAGGCGGACAAATCCGGGGTGTATCGATGGGTGCGCGAACCAGCCGGTTCCGCGCGTCCGCTCCTCGACGAAGAACGATTGGCCGGCCAGACCACGAACGTGTTCGCCCTGGACAACATCTCGTCCCAGCGTCCTCCCGGGGATTTCCCCGTGCAGTTCTGCGGGCGAACTTTCGGTCCGGGGAAGGGTTACTGGAAAACTGGCGAGTTGGGCATGAAGCGGTTGATCCGAGCGAACCGCATCGGCCAAGCTGCCAGCAGCCTTCGATACGTTCGCTTCCTGGACGACTTCCGGGCGCAAGCCATTGGCAACGTGTGGGGCGACACGGGAACAGGCAGCTTCACGGACGAGAAAATTTACGTCGTTCAGAGCGGGACGAAGGTTGTGCAGCGCTGCGTTCTCATGGCCACCGACCCCGGCGACCTCGTGCTCGACCCGACCTGCGGCTCCGGCACAACCGCCTACGTTGCCGAGCAGTGGGGCCGACGCTGGATCACCATCGACACCTCCCGCGTCGCCCTGGCTCTCGCGCGCGCCCGCATCATGGGCGCCCGCTACCCCTTCTATCTCCTCGCCGACTCGCGCGACGGCCAGATGAAGGAAGCCGAGATCACCCGCACCGCGCCGAGCACGAAGCCCTCGCACGGCAACATCCGCCACGGTTTCGTCTACGAGCGCGTGCCGCACGTAACGCTCAAGTCGATCGCCAATAACGCGGAGATCGACGTGATTTGGGAGAAGTGGCAGGCGGTGCTCGAGCCGCTACGCGAGAAGCTGAACGCGACGCTCGGGGAACCCTGGCAGGAGTGGGAGGTGCCGCGCGACGCCGATCCGACCTGGTCGAAGACCGCGCGCGCGCTCCACACCGACTGGTGGGAAGCCCGCATCGCACGTCAGAAGGAGATCGACGCGTCGATCTCCGCGAAGGCCGAGTACGAATACCTCTACGACAAGCCCTACGACGACAAGCGCAAGGTCCGCGTCGCCGGGCCGTTCACGGTCGAGAGCCTGAGTCCGCACCGCGTGCTCGGCGTCGACGAGAACGACGAGCTGATCGACACGCTCCGCGACGCCGGCGATGGCTACGCCGCCACGCAGTCCTTCCCGCAGATGATCCTCGAGAACCTGAAGATGGCCGGCGTCCAGCAGGCCCACAAGGAAGACCGGATCGCGTTCACCGCGCTCACGCCGTGGCCCGGCGAGCTGGTGTGTGGCGAGGGGCGCTACCTCGAGGGCGACACCGAGAAGCGAGCCGCCATCTTCATCGGGCCCGAGTTCGGCACCGTGCAGCGCGCCGACCTGGTCGCCGCCGCCCGCGAGGCCGGCGACGCCGGCTTCGACGTGCTCGTCGCCTGCGCGTTCAACTATGAGGCCCACGCCACCGAGTTCAACAAGCTGGGCAGGATCCCCGTGCTCAAGGCCCGCATGAACGCCGACCTGCACATGGCCGACGACCTGAAGAACACCGGCAAGGGCAACCTCTTCGTCATCTTCGGCGAGCCGGACATCACGGTGCTGCCCGAGACGGGCGGCAAGCTCCGCGTGAAGGTGAACGGCGTCGACGTCTTCAAGCCCCAGACCGGCGAAGTCGTGAGCGACGGCGCCGACGGCATCGCCTGCTGGTTCGTCGACACCGACTACGATGAAGAGAGCTTCTTCGTCCGCCACGCCTACTTCCTCGGCGCGAACGATCCCTATGGCGCGCTCCGCACCACGCTGAAAGCAGAGATCGATCCGGACGCCTGGGCGGCGCTCAACAGCGACGTGTCGCGGCCGTTCGAGAAGCCGAAGAACGGACGGATCGCGGTGAAGGTCATCAACCATCTGGGGGACGAGGTCATGAAGGTGTTCCGGGTCTGAGAATTATTGGGAGTTTAGGCGGTTATACTCGATAGCGTGAATAACCAGGCATAAACGAGTATAAACAACGCTCATGGACCCGATCGCGAACCCCTTCTCGCCAGGCGCAGGGGCTCCGCCGCCCGAGCTGGTAGGCCGCGACCCCGTTCTGGAGCAGGCCCGAATCCTTCTCGGTCGTGTCAAGGAACGGCGGCCCGAGAAGAGCATGCTGCTGACTGGTCTGCGTGGCGTGGGCAAGACGGTGTTGCTCAACGAGATCGAGCGCCTGGCCAAGCAGGCGGGCTACCGGACGATCTCGATCGAAGCGCACGAGGACAAGCCGCTCGGCCCGCTGATCGCGGCGCACTTGCGTACTCTGCTCTATGATCTCGATCGGTTGGCGGGAGCAGGCGACAGGGTACGGAGAGGCCTGCGCGTTCTGCGGAGCTTCATCGGCGGGCTCAGGATCACGATCGGGGACATCACGCTGGGGCTCGACATCGACCCGGAGGCGGGCGCCGCGGACAGCGGCGACATCGAGATCGACCTTCCGAACCTCTTGGTCGCGATCGGGGAGGCCGCCGAGGAGCGCAAGAGTGCGGTCGCCGTGCTCATCGACGAAATCCAGTACTTCGGGCAGCGGGAGCTCGGCGCGCTCATCATGGCCATGCACAGGCTGCAACAGCGTCAGCTCCCGATCGTGCTGCTTGGGGCCGGCCTCCCGATCCTGCCGGGATTGGCCGGAGAGTCGAAGTCCTACGCCGAACGCCTGTTCAGCTTTCCCGATGTCGGTGCGCTATCCGAAGAGGACGCCGCGAGAGCGTTGCGGGAGCCGGCGCAGGCGGCAGGCGTCGTGTTCGAGCCCGCCGCGCTGCGCGAGGTGTTTCGCCTCACCAAGGGATACCCGTACTTCATCCAGGAGTGGGGCTATCAGGCTTGGAACCTGGCCCCGAACAGTCCGATCACCGTAGAGATCATTCGCAGCGCCACCCCAACGGTCATCGCACGCCTCGACCAGAGCTTCTTCCGGGTTCGCTTCGATCGGCTGACACCCAGCGAACGCAACTTCCTGCGTGCGATGGCCGCTCTCGGTCCCGGGGCGCATCGCACGGGAGACATCGCCGCGGAGCTCGGCGTCAGAGTGACCAGCCTGGGACCGGTGCGCGCCAAGCTGATCAAGAAGGGGATGGTGTACAGCCCGGCGCATGGCGAGATGGCGTTCACCGTACCGCTGTTCGACGAGTTCATGATCCGTGCAATCCCCGAGTACCGCCGGCGTTCCTGATCCCCATGGAATTTCGCATCGCGGACACCTTCACCGACAGCCTCGCTCGCTTGACCGGCGAGGAGCAGAAGGCCGTCAAGACGACGGCTTTCGACCTCCAGCTCGATCCCTCCAGCCCGGGCATGCGCTTCCACCGCCTCGACAAGGCGCGCGACAGGCGATTCTGGTCGGTGCGCGTCACCAGCGATCTTCGGCTGATCGTGCACCGCAGCGACGCGAGCCTGCTCCTCTGCTACGTCGGGCATCACGACAAGGCGTACGACTGGGCCGAGCGGCGGAAGCTCGAGACGCACCCCAGGACGGGCGCCGCCCAGCTCGTGGAGATCCGTGAGACGGTGCAGGAGATCGTCGTCCCGGTTTATCTACGCTCCGAGCCCGGGCCGACGCCGACGGCGCCCCTGCTCGCCGCCCGCTCCGACGACGAGCTACTCGGCTTCGGCGTTCCACCCGAGTGGCTCGCGGACGTCAAGCAGGCTACCGAGGACACGCTGCTCGCGCTCGTCGAGCATCTGCCCGCCGAAGCGGCGGAGGCGGTGCTCGAGATCGCCACCGGCGGCACCCCGCGCGCTGCGGAACCCTCCGCGCCGATCGAGCCGTTCGAGCACCCCGACGCGCTCCGCCGCTTCCGCGTGATGGCGAACGTCGAAGAGCTCGAGCGTGCGCTCGAGTTCCCTTGGGAGAAGTGGACAGTCTTCCTCCATCCCGACCAGCGCGAGTTGGTCGAACACGACTGGCAGGGCCCCGCGCGCGTCACCGGCTCGGCCGGTACGGGAAAGACCATCGTGGCGCTGCATCGCGCCGTTCACCTCACCCGCCGGCACGACGACGCGCGTGTTCTCCTGACGACCTTCTCGGACACGCTCGCGCACGCGCTCCGCACGCAGCTCCGGCGACTGCTCGGCAACGAGCCCCGTCTCGCCGAGCGCATCGACGTGTACTCGCTCGACGCGATCGGGCTCCGTCTCCATAAGGCCCACCTCGGCCTGCCGTCCGTGGCGGCGCGCGAGGTCGTGGCCGGACTGATGCGCGCGGCCGCGACCGCCGTCGAGGGCCACAAGTTCGCCATGCCGTTCCTGATGGCCGAATGGGATCACGTCGTCGACGCCTGGCAGCTCGAGAGCTGGGAATCGTACCGTGACGTGACCCGCCTGGGGCGACGGACGCGCCTGACCGAGCGACAGCGCGCGCTGACTTGGGCGATCTTCGAACGGGTGCGCGCCGCGTTGCGAGAGCAGGGGCTGATCACCGGCGCTGAGCTCTTCACGCGGCTGGCGACCACCCTGTCGGCGAGCGACAGGGGGCCGTTCGACTTCGCCGTCGTCGATGAGGCGCAAGACCTCGGTGTCGCTCACCTGCGCTTCTTCGCCGCGCTTGCGGGCCGCCGCCCGGACGCGTTGTTCTTCGCGGGGGACCTTGGGCAGCGCATCTTCCAGCAGCCGTTCTCGTGGAAGGCGCTCGGTGTCGATGTGCGCGGGCGCTCCCGGACACTGCGCGTCTGCTACCGCACTTCGCACCAGATTCGGACGCACGCCGACCGCTTGCTCGGATCGGCGGTCACCGACGTCGACGGCAACGCCCAGACCCGCGCGGGCACCGTATCGGTGTTCAACGGGCCACCGCCGATCGTCCGCATCCTGGCGGACGAGCCGGAGGAGAGCACGGCCGTCGCCGCCTGGATCGCCGACCGCCTGGCTGACGGCGTCCTGCCACACGAGATCGGCATCTTCGTGAGGTCCGTCGCACAGCTCCATCGGGCACGCGCGGCCGTCGAGCGGGCTGGCCTCCCGTTCAAGGTTCTCGACGACCACGTCGAAACGGTGACCGGTCAGTCCTCGCTCGGTACCATGCACCTCGCCAAGGGGCTCGAGTTCCGAGCGGTCGCGGTCATGGCATGCGACGATGAAATCATGCCGTGGCAGGCGCGTATCGAGTCGGTCGGCGACGAGGGCGACCTGCAGGAAGTGTACGAGACGGAGCGCCATCTGCTCTACGTCGCGTGCACCCGCGCTCGCGATCACCTGCTGGTGACGAGCGTCGAGCCGGGCTCGGAGTTCCTCGATGATCTGCGGGTTTCCTCGAGAGGCGCGAAAGAGTCGACATGACTGGACAGCTCGATCGTCGTCGATTCCGGCGTATGCCACGGAACGCCGTGCGTCAGAGGCACTCGCGTCATGGTGTGGCAGGTCGTGCAGCTTCTCGCGAACGGTGACTCGGTCGACGGACCCGATAGCAGGTCACCTCGCCGCCGCCGACGGCGCACACGTGAACCGGCGCCGGCTCGCGTCCAGCTCCGCGAGCCGCGCCTCGTCGGCGACGAGCGTCCGCGACAGCACGAGCCCGCGCGTGCTCGGCGCGTCGACGCGCACCGCGCCCGCCGGCAGGTCGACGGTCGCCCCCGGCGACGCGATCACGAGATCGACGCGGCCGTCCGTCGCCTGGCGGTCGTTCCGCACGAAGAAGTTGTCGGTGTTGTCGGCGAACATCGACACCGACCAGTACGTGTCGCGCGGGACCTCCGCCGTGACGCGCACCGGGCCGTCGGCGACGTCGAAGACGCAAATCGAGTAGAGCAGGTCGGGGCTCGGACGGACGATGGCGCGCGCGGTCTCGTCCGCCCGCGGCGCGAACGTCGGGACGTTGTTGCCGCCGAGATCCGCGATCCGTGCCATCGTGACGCGCATGATGGCGCGCGGGATCGCCCACACCGCGACGACGTGCACGACCGCCGCGCCGGCGAGCGCCGCGAGGACCCAGCGCCTCACGCGCACCCCTCGCGACGGATGCGCGGCAGCGGCGTGCCGCCGAGATCGTCCACGACCGAGCCCTCGGGCTGGTAGAGCCGGATCGACAGCGAGAACGTCTCGCCGGGCGTGGCCGCCGTCGCGATCCAGTTCGCGTCCGACGGCTCTCCGCCGACGGCGATGGCGAACGTCCCGTCGTCGCCCCGGCGGACGCGCGTGCGATCGACCGAGTAGGCGCGACGTGGGTTCGGGACGAGGAAGTGGTCGTCGCCGTACGCGGTGATCGACCACCAGCGCGCGGGCGGGTCGCGGCCCTCGACCCGGTAGCGGCACTCGGAGCGGAGCGGCTCGCCGTCGTCGTCGGTCGTGGCGGTGTAGTAGACGGTCTCGGCGCGGTTCAGCGCCAGCAGCCCCGCGATCGCGACCGCGGCGCGCAGGTAGGGATCGGCCGTCGCCGATCCGACGTGCGCGTTCGTCTGCCACGGCCCGTTCGCGACGCCGCCGGTGAGCCCGGTGCGACGGATGCTCCAGACCGCCGATCCGACCCCGAGGACGAGCGCGGCGATCAGCGTCGCCAGAACCTTCAGCGCCGTCCTCATTGGTTGAGATGCTCGTACGCCCAACGCAGCGGTCCCGGCGACACGCGCAGCACGCCGTCGAACGGCCCGTCCATCTCGAGGACCAGGAACACCGCGCCGGCGACGGACATCGCGCACAGGACGAGGACCGCGATGACCGTTCCGTTCGGCGGCGCGAACAGGCCGAAGCTGGCGAACGTGATCGTGAGCCAGAAGAGGAGGATCGAGAGGAAGGGCACCGGGACCGACGTCACCGAGGCGGCGGAGACGAGCCAGCGGATGCGCAGCAGTTTCTCGGCCTCTTCGAGCGCCCGGGCGCGGAGCGCCGCCTGCGCCTCGGAAGTCGGTTTCAGATTGCGAATCCCCTCGACGATGCTCTCGACGGGCTGCGGCGCCTTGGCGACGTCGACCTCGACCTGCGACTGCCCGCGCTGCGGCCAGATGGTCTCGATGCGGCGGCCCACCAGCTGCTGGAGCGTGTCGCGCTGGTCCTTGGTCTCCGGGCCGTACCGGGCCAGGAGCCGGTCGAGGGTCAGCACGTCCAGGGCGGAGTTCTTGATGGCGTTGTCGACGCCGTCGAAGGACCCCTTGGCCGAGGCCGTGATGAGCCCCAGCACCAGCGCCGTCATCGTCGCCACCAGGCCGATGCCGAGCTTGACGGTGTCCTTGGCGTCGGAACCCAGGTGCTCGTTTGGCAGGACCTTCCGTAGCCACATGCCGGCGAGCGCGCCACCGAGCGTGAAGGCGAACACCATCGTGCCGATGAGCGTGGGGTTCATGCGAGTCCGCGTGGACTATCTCGTCTCGTGTCCGAGGGAAACGGCACCACTTTCTCACGGATTTCCTTGACGGCCGGCTTCGTTCCAGCTTACCACCCCCTCCGTTCGAGGCGCCGGAAGGCGGCGCCAGGGGGGAACCGATGCGCCGACTCGTCTCGCTGTCCATCATTGCAAATCTACTGCTCGCCGCGGCGGCCATGGCCGTCGACGTCCCGGTCTCGGGCGGCAAGCTCGGGCTCGCCGACAACCTGACGGTGCCGGCGAAGCGCAAGGCCGTCTTCAAGTCCGGCGATCCCGGCATCAACGTCGGGACGGAAGACCCGCGCATCGACGGCGCGACGATCGAGCTGGTGAACCCGACGCCCGGGCTCGAGCAGTCCGACGTCTTCGCCCTGCCCGCGAGCGGCTGGACGGCCATCGGCAACCCCCCGCAGGGCTACAAGTACAAGGACAGCGCCCTCCTGAACGGCCCGATCAAGGCCGCGCAGATCAAGAACGGCAAGCTGGTGAAGTTCACCGCCAAGGGCGCGACGATGACGTTCACGCTCGGCGGCGCTCCCCAGGGCCAGGTCGGCGTCATCGCCACGTTCGGCGCCACGCGCTTCTGTGCGCTGTTCGGCGGCGTCACGAAGGACGACGGCTTCAAGTTCAACGCGAAGAACGCGGGCGCGCCGCCGGCGTGCCCGAGCATCGCGCCGACGACGACCACCACGGTCAGCACGACCAGCACGACCACCACGACGTCGACGACCGTCACGACGACCACGTCGTCCTCGAGCTCGTCGACCACCAGCACGACCACGACGACGACCACCACCATCGGCAGCCCGACGGGCATCGTCGATCCGAACAGCGCCGTCCTCGTGACCTCGAACTGCCTGACGAACGGGACCGGCGCGCAGCTGGGCATCCAGCTCACCCTGGTCGATACGAACGCCGTCCCGATGAACGGCGCCACCGTCGTGATCGCCAGCACGGCGGGCTTCGTGAGCCCGGTGACGGCGAGCGGCAACGTCTACCGCGCGGTGCTCGTGGGGCCCGGGAGCGGCACGTCGGCGACGATCAGCATCACGGCGAACGGCACCCCGATCAACACGCAGCCGGTGATCACCCTCGCGGCGCCCTTCTTCGAGGCGAGCGGCGGCGCCGGCGGCTGCCCGCAGGACGGCAACCTCCGCGTCCGCGCCCTCACCGAGCTCGGTGCACCGATCGCCGGTGCGAGCGTCATGGTCGGCCAGTCCGAGCAGGCGAACTCGCTCGTGACGCTCTTCGGCTTCCCGGCGACGGGGAGCAACGTGGCGACCACCGACGCGAACGGCTACGCGGTGTTCCGCGACTTCGGCTCGTTCCTGAACGGCCCGATCACCGTCACCGCGGGCGCCGCGAACCGTGCCTACGTCACGATCAACGCCGTCGACGCCAGCGACATCGTGCTGCCGCTGAAGCAGGTCGTCCCGACCGGCTTCGTCGGCACGCTCGCAGGCGACGTCAACGGCATCTCGAGCAGCGGCAGCAACCTCCGGGTGGGCGTCGTCCTCGGCGACACCACGCTCAATTCGCTCGCGTCGTTCAACCTCAACTCGCTGCTGGCGGACAGCGCCTGCTACAACAGCGGCGTCGCCGGCAGCCTCGCCCTGCCGAACAACATCTTCGTTCCGAACCAGACGATCATCATCGTCAACGTCCCGAAGAAGCCGTACGTCTCCGCGCCGCTGCCGTTCGGCACGCGACGCGTGATCGCGCTCGGCGGCAACATCCCGGTGAGCGCGCTGACGGGCGGCGACATCAACGCGGCCATCTCGCAGCTCTCGTTCACGAACATCACGGCGCAGACGTTCAACATCGCGGGCCCCGGCCCGACGGCGCACAACTTCTCGGTCGGGGGGTACGACTCGAGCACCGCCTGCACCGCGACCGGCGCGCCGGGCACGCACGCGTTCTGCCTGGCCGGCATGGACTGGGACGGCAACACGACGCCCACCCACACCGTCGGTGAGGGCGCGCTCGGCGTCTTCAGCTTCAAGGCGAGCTCGATCGCGGGCGGCGTGGTCAACCTGACGGGCGTCAACTATCGCTCGAAGGGCGCCGGCGCGCCGTTCAACACGGTCGGCCACCTCGGCGCGGTGGTATCGCTCAACCTCGACGAGTCGGCGCCGACGATTCCGCCCGGTACGGCGAGCGGCATCAGCGTCTCCTTGAAGCGCGACTTCCCGTCGGACACGTTCACGGGGAGCCATGCCTACGGCGCGATGTATCCGATCCGCACGCAGAGCCAGAGCGGCCGCACGCTCACGCTCGCCACGCCTGCCGGCCTCACCGGCGCGCAGTACGTGAAGCACACGCTGTCGCAGGAGGTCTCCGTCGCGTACACGGCGTGCGACCCGAACGACAGCGAGCGCACCAGCCGCAACCCGCTGTGGGAGGTCTACGCGCCGCAGGCGACCGCGTCGTTCACCCTGCCGACGCTGCCGGCGAGCTTCCCGCGCGCCGGGCTCGGCGGCAACCTGCCGGGGCTCGTCGACCCGACCGCGACGGCCGACGACGACAAGATCGTCTGGGCCACCACGACGGTGCGCGAAGGCCTGAACGGCAGCTTCGACTATGACGCGCTCCGCTTCAGCGGCTTCCAGAAGTACGGCACGCAGTTCACGACGAACAGCGGCGACTACCTGCCCTGAGCGTTCGCTCCTGAAGACACGGCGGCCCGGGACGAGCACTCGGGCCGCCGTGAATCTTTACCGTCGAATTTACCGATGGCGGATGGCTCTTAACCGAGCCTGCTCCTAGGGTCGGTGCGCACGTCGGATGGGTTCCCATCCGGCTTCCGACGCACCCACCCCGTGAGACACTTCCGTACATCCGAGGCGCACGCCGGTGTTCCTGCGTGGCGTTGGCCGATCACCACCGAGCGGCCGCTGTTGCCGGTCGGCGAGGTCGACGTCGGCGCACCCACGGCGTTCGCGCTGGCGTCGCTCTCGGGCCTCGCCTGGGCGGCCGCGTTCCCGCCGTTCTCGTGGTCGATCGCGGCGTGGGTCGCGCTGGTGCCGCTGTTCGTCGCGTGCGGCGTCCTGTCGCCGTGGCGCGCGGCGCTCGCGGGCATGTGTTGGACCATGACCGCCGCGGGCGGCGTCGCCTGGTTCTTGCCGTCGATGCTGTCCGGCTACTTCGGCCTCGGTGCCGTGACGAGCTGGGTCGCCGCGATCGCCGTCGCCGCGTTGCACGGCGTCTTCGTGAGCGCGTGGTCCGGGTGGACCGCGTGGCTCGTGCGGCGCCGTCGCGCGAGCCCGCTGCTGCTGGCCGGCGGCTGGGTGGCGTGCGAGCTGGCACGGGCGGAGGGCCCCGCCGGCCCCTGGGGCCTCGCTGCGTACTCGCAGGTCGGCTGGACGGCGATGATCCAGACGGCCGACGTCGCCGGTCCGTACGGTATCGGATTCCTCGTCGCCGCGGTGAACGCCTGCATCGCCGGGGCGCTGGTGCCGTCGTTGCGTGGCCGTCGGCCCCGCGCCACCGCGATCGTCGTCGCCGCCGCGCTGCTCGCCGCGGGCGCGTACGGGCAATGGCGCCTCGGCACGGCGTTCGGCGACGGCGACGTCGTGCGCGTCGCGGTCGTGCAGGGCGGCGCCGGGACGGCCGGCGAGACGGCGCGCGCCGCGCGCCTCGCGCGCTACGTCGCGCTGACGACGCGCGACGCCGCGCCGGACGCCGACCTGATCGTCTGGCCGGAGTACGCGATCGACGGCTACCTCGAGGAGCCGACGGCGACGCGCGACGCGGTGCTGCGTCTCGGCGCGCGCCGTGACGTGCTCGTGGGCGGCCCGCACTACGAGCCGTCGGCGCAGGGCACGCGCTACCACAACTCGGCGTTCCTCGTGCGCGACGGCCGTCTGACGTCCCGCTACGACAAGCATCGCCTCGTCCCGCTCGCGGAGGACGCGTACACGCCGGGTGCGGGCACGTTCGTCCTGCCCGCGCGAATCCGCACGGGCGTGCTGCTCTGCTTCGAGTCGATGTTCCCCGACCTGGCGCGCCGCGCGACGGGGCAGGGCGCCGACGTGCTCGTCAATCTCTCGAACGACGCCTGGTTCGGCAGCGCCGGACCCGCGCGCCAGCAGCTCGACATCGCGACGCTGCGCGCCGTCGAGAACCGGCGGCCGCTCGTCCGCGCCGCGGCGACCGGCATCTCGGCCGTGATCGATCCGCACGGCCGCGTCCGGGCCGAGAGCGGCTGGCACACCCACGAAGTGCTCAACGCGACCGTGCGCGCCGCGCACGGCGCGACGCTGTACCAGCGCTGGGGCGACGCGTTCGCCTGGCTCGTGATCGCCGTCGTGTTCGAAGCGACGCTCCGGCCGCTGGTCGTATCAACCGCACGTCACCACAGGAGGAAGAACCGATGAGACCGTCACGCCGACTCGCCACCGTCATCACCATGGCCATCGCCATCGGCACCGCCGGCACTGCCGGGGCCGGGGCGCCCCAGCCCGACACGCGGCAGGGCGCCTTCGCCCACGTCTGCCGGAGCGGACCGCGGAAGAACCTGGCCTGCACGGTGCCCACCGAGGAGACCGACTGCCCGTCGAGCGAGTGCGTCGTGAAGACGCTGAGCGGGGTCGTCAACGGCACGCTCACGCTGATCGCGCACGACTCGGTCACCGACTGGGGGGAAGGCGGCGACACGAACCGCGCACTCACGGTCCTGCTCGAGGTGAAGGCTCCGGGCGGCCCCCTCCACCTGCTCTCGGCGACCTACCAGAACCTCGCCGACCCCACGCTGGCGCCGACTGCTCCGAGCAGCGTGGTGGCCATCGAGATGGACGAGCTCGCCCTGCGAAACCTCGGCAACGTCAGCGGCCTGTTGTTCGCGCAGCCCGAGTCGACGCTGGCCGACGAGCTGCGGACGCTGTTCGGCTTCACCGGCACGCCGGTCCTCGTCGGCACCGACAAGAAGGTGCAGGCGACCGATCACACGACCGACGGCCTCGCCACCGTGCTCCGCTTCAAGGTGAAGATCCAGTTCCTCGAGTCGATCGACTGAACCTCGTGACCCGGAGGCGCACGTGAGACTGCGTACGGCGAGGGCCATTCCCCTGGTCCTCCTCTTCGTCCTCTGGGTCGTCTGCACGCTGCTGCACGTACGGCAGCTCGTGCGCGGGCAGCTCGCGTGGGTCGGGGTCTACGTCACGTCGCCGGCGAGCGACGAGGACTTCCCGACGGTACGCGGCTTCTGGCCGGGGGCGGCCCCGGCGGCGTCCGGCGGCCTCGCCATCGGGGATCGCGTCGTCGAGGTCGACGGCGCCCTGATGCGAGGCGCCGGGCCCGTCGGCTTCGTGGCGCGCACGTACGCGGCGGTCGCCGAGCGGCGTAGCCTCGACGTGCCGATCGCGTACGAGCGCGACGGCGTGGCCGGCGCGACGACGATCGCGCTGGTGCCCGTCGCGTACCCGTGGCGGGTGCTGCCGCTCACCGTCACGCTCGTCATCACCGCCGCGCTCGTCGTGCTGCGGCGGCGTGGCGTCCGCGTGGCGCGGGGGTTCTTCCTGCTCGCCGTCGCGTACGGCCTGCACTGGACGTTCTTCTTCGGCGGGCCGACCGTGCAGACGTACGCCTGGGTCGCCGTGTTCGCCGGCGCGTCGACGGTGATGCTGCCGCTGATCCTGCGCACCCTGCTCGTGTTCCCGGCGGAGGTGGCGCCGCCCGGTGGGCGGCTGCCGTGGTGGCCGTGGCTCTTCGCCGTCTTCGGCCCCGTCTCGACGAGCTGGGTCCTCGGGATGCCGCTCGCTCCCGAGGCCGGCTTCCGCGCCGTCTTCGCGGTGAACGTCGCGTTCATCGTGGCGGCGCTGGCCGTGCTCACCCGCAACTTCCGTCGCGCCGGTCCGCATGGCCGCCGCCAGGTGAAGTGGGTGATGCTCGGGATGTACCTCGGCACCGTCCCCGTGCTGCTCGCCGACGCGGTGGGCGCGGTGGTGCCGTCGCTGTGGTGGCTCCACGAGCCGGCGGTGATCGCGGAGATCCTGGTTCCGCTGTCGGTGGTCATAGCGATCGTGCGCTCGAACCTCTTCGACGTCGACCGCCTGATCACCGGCACCGCGGTCTACTCGCTGCTCTCCGTCATCCTGCTCGCCGCGTTGCTCTTCGTGGTGCCGCAGGTCGCGTGGGCGGTCAGCAAGGCCGGCGGGATGGATCCGCGCATCGTGCAGCCGATCCTGTCGGTCGTCGTGGCGGCGGGGCTCGTGCCCGGGCACCGGTTGCTCCAGCCGCGCATCGAGCGCGTCGTCTTCCGCGAGCGGCACGCGCTGCGCTCCGGCGTCGACGTGCTCCTGTGGGAGCTCGCCGAGGCGGTGGGCCCCGAGCAGCTGCTCACCCTGGTCGGCGAGCGGCTCGACGCGCTCGTGCGGCCGACGTCGTGCCTGATCTACGTGCCGCTGGCCGACGGCTTCACGCCGGTGTTCGCGCGCGGCGTCGAGACGCCGCCGGTGCTCGTCACCGACGGTCCGATCACGAGGAGCCTGCCGACGCGGGTGCTCGGCGCGGGCGAGCGGGACGCGCTCGCGCCGCTCGACGCCGTGGCGATGGTCCCCGTGCGTCGCGCGGGCGAGCTGGCGGCGGCGATCTGCCTCGGCGCGAAGCGCTCGGGCGACGTCTACACGCCGACCGACCTGGCGCTGCTCGCCGCCGTGGCGGAGAAGGTGGCCGCCGAGCTGGCGCGCTTCGACACCGCCGAGATCCTGCGCCAGGAGCGCGCGATGAGCGAGGCGCTCCGGCGCTACGTACCCGAGCCGGTGGCGGTCCGTCTGACGCGCGGCCAGTCGATCGAGGGCGGCGAGGAGGACGTCTCCGTGCTGTTCGTCGACATCCGCGGCTACACGACCTACTCCGAGCGCGAGGCGGCGGGCACCGTGTTCTCGATGGTGAACCGCTACACCGAGGCCGTGTCGGCGGTCATTCAGCGTCGCGGCGGCACCGTCGTCGAGTTCCTCGGCGACGGCCTCATGGCGGTGTTCGGTGCGCCCGAGCCGATGCCCGACCACGCGCGCGAGGCGGTGCAGGCGGCGTGCGAGGTCGTCGCGACGGTGCGGCAGCTCGCACTCGGAACGCGCGAGGGCAGCACGCCGATCTCGGTGGGCATCGGCATCGCGAGCGGGCACGCCTTCGTCGGCAACGTGCGGACCAACGATCGGCTCGTCTACACGGCGATCGGCGACGTGGTGAACCTGGCGTCGCGCATCGAGCGGCTGACGCGGGAGCTGCACGCGTCCATCGCGATCGACGAGCACACGCACCGCCACGCGGGCGACTCCGCCGCACACTTCGAGCGTCACGAGCGCGTCCCCATTCGCGGTCGCGCCGAGCCGGTCGACGTCTACGCGCTGCCACTCGCGGCTGCATAGCGCCCGGTTGCGCGCCGTCGCGGCGGCATGCATCACAGCACGCACGGCCGGCCCGGTGGGCCGTCCGGTGCATGGCTCACGACGGGTCTCACCACGGCGCGGGGACCCTCTTCGGTCCCTATCGGCTCGACGGCAGCGGGAAGCTCTGGAAGGGGAGCCAGCCCGTCGCGATCCAGCCGCGCCCGCTCGCCGTCCTGGCGTACCTCGCCGCGCGGCCCGGCGTCGTCGTCGGCCGCGACGAGCTGATCGCGACGCTGTGGGCGGACACGCACGTCACCCGGGCCGTCCTCAAGGTGGCGGTGCGCGCCGTCCGCGAGGCCATCGAGGACGACGCCGATGCGCCGCGGTACCTCGAGACGGTCGGCCGCGAGGGCTATCGCTTCATCGGCACCGGCGACGCGCCGCGACCGGCAGCGCCGGATGGCGAGATGGTCGGACGTGCGGCCGACCTGGCACGGCTCCACGTGGCGCTGGCGCGGGCGCACGGCGAGACGCGCGCGCTCGTGCTCGTCGGCGGGGAGGCCGGCGTCGGCAAGACGACGCTGATCGATCGCTTCGTCGCCGCCCTGGAGCGCTCGAGCGACGTGCGCGTGGCGCGCGGCCAGTGCCTCGAGCAGTACGGCGAGGGCGAGCCGTACCTGCCCGTCCTGGAAGCGCTCGGCGTCCTGGCCCGCGACGACGCGGCGGGCACGATCCAGCCGGTGCTTGCGCCGCGCGCTCGCGGTCCCGGGGCGGTCGCCGCCGCCCCGGCGCGCATGCTGCGTGACATCGCGGAGGCGCTCGAGACCTACGCGCGCGACCGCACCGTCGTCCTCGTCCTCGAAGACCTGCAGTGGAGCGACCGCTCGAGCGTCGACCTGCTCGCCTACCTCGCGCGCCGTCGCCAGCCGGCGCGGCTGCTCGTGATCGGTACGCTGCGGCCCGACGACATGCGGGTGCACGATCATCCGCTCCTCGCCGTGCAGGACGAGCTCCGCGCGAAGGGGCTCTGCGAGGAGATCGCGCTGCCGCTGCTGTCGCGCGACGAGGTCGCCGCGTACGTGGCGGCGCGGTTCGACGGTGCGCCGCCGGCAACGCTGCAGCGGCTGGCGGCGCGCGTGCACGAGCGAACCGAAGGCAACGGCCTCTTCATGGTGAACGTGCTGAACGACCTGGTCGCGGCCGACGTGATCGCGCGGCGCGACGGCCGCTGGCACGTCGAGGGATCGGTCGACACCGCGGCCGACCGCATCCCGGCCGGGCTGCAGGAGATGCTCGGACGTCGGGTGCGCGAGCTCGCCGCGTCCGACCGGCGCATGCTCGAAGCCGCGAGCGTCGCCGGCGACGAGTTCGCGGTGGCCGCGGTGGCCGCGGCCCTGCAGTCCGACGACGCGCCCGTCGAGGATGCGTGCGAGCAGCTCGCGTCGCAGGGACTGCTGCTGGTGGATGCCGGCGTCGCGGAATGGCCCGACGGGACGATCTCGGGGCGCTACCGGTTCCGCCACGCGCTGTACCGCCGCGCGCTCTACGAGGGCATGGCGGAGGCCCGTCGCGCGCGGATGCATCGCGCGGTCGGACGACGTATCGAGGCGGGCTTCGGCACGCGAGCGGCCGAGCACGCCGCCGAGCTGGCGATGCACTTCACGCGGGGCCGTGCACACCTCCGAGCGCTGCAGTTCCACGAGCTCGCGGCGGTGGCGGCGCTCGACCGGCATGCCGCGCACGAGGCGACCGCGCACTGGACGGCGGCGCTCGATGCGCTGGCGCATCTCCGCGATCGACCGGGCCACCTGCGGAGGGAACTCGGCCTCGTCGTCGCGCGCGCCACGCTCCTCATGGCGACGGAAGGCTACGCCGCGCCGGCCACGGAGCAGGCGTTCGCGCGCGCTCGTGCGCTCTGCGAGCGGCTGCGCGCGGCGCCGGCGCTCCATCCCGTCCTGCGCGGGCTGGTGTCGTTCCACCAGGTGCGGGCCGAGCTCGCGGAGGCGCGCGCGCTCGCCGAGCAGCTGCTGCGACATGCCGCCGAACGGCCCGACGACCAGGCGCTGCACGTCCAGGCGCACTACGGGGCCGGCACCACGCTGTTCCATCAGGGCGAGCTCGGTTCCGCGCGCGAGCATCTCGAGACCGCGCTGCGCACGTATGCGCCCGCGATGCACCGCCATCACATCGTCGTGTACGGCGGTTACGATCCCGGCGTCGCGTGCTCGCTGTGGCTCGCGTGGACGCTCGCGCTGGAGGGACGTCTCGACGAGGCGGCCGTGCTGGCGCGCGACGGCCTGGCGCTCGCGCGGCGGCACGGCGACGCGTTCTCGCTCGCCTGGGCGCATCAGGCGGTGGGCGTTTCGCATCAGCTGCTCGGCGACTGGACGGCGTCGGCCGCGACGTCGGCGGAGGCGGCGCGACTCGCCGACGAGCACGGCTTTCCACACGTGCTCGGCATGGCGACGGTGAATCTCGGGTGGGCGCGGCTGATGCAGGGCGACGTCGCCGGCGGCATCGCGACGCTGCGTGAGGGCGTCGCGATCGTCGATCGCACCGGCGCGGCGCTGGTGCGGCCATCCTATCTCGGCATGCTGGCGGGTGCGTCGCTCGTCGAAGGCGATCGCGTGGCGTGTCTCGCGCGCTTCGACGAAGGCCTGTGCGAGATCGTGCGCACCGGCGAGCGCATCTTCGAGGCGTGGCTGCTGATCGAGAAGGGCAAGCTGCTGGCCGCGGGCGGCGCGCGCGGCAAGACGTCGCGCGCGACGTCGGCGGAGGCCGACGCGTGCTTGCGCCGGGCGCTCGAGATCGCGCGCGGCCAGGGCGCCCGGCTGATCGAGCTGCGCGCCGCCGTGGCGGTCGCGCGTCTGTGGCACGCGCAGGGGCGGACCGACGAGGCGCGCGTCGAGCTGTCGCGGGCGCACGCGTGGTTCGCAGCGCATCCGTCGACGTCGCCGGAGATCGTCGCCGCGGGCGAGGCCCTCCGCAAATTGGACGCGTGATCTTGTCGTGCGCCCGGCGGTGACGTAGGCGGATGCCGAGGGAGGAGAACCCGATGTCGACCGTGAAGCCGATTCCGAGCGACTATCCGCGCGTGACGCCGTACCTCGCGGTCGATGGCGCCGACGCCGCGATCCGCTTCTACACGACCGTCTTCGACGCCAAGGAGCGCATGCGCATTCCCGCCCCGGAAGGTCGCATCGGGCACGCGGAGCTGCAGCTCGGCGACTCGGTGATCATGCTCTCCGACGAGTACCCCGACATGGGCGTGCGCGGGCCGAAGTCGCTCGGCGGCTCGCCGGTGACGATCAGCGTCTACGTGCAGGACGTCGACCAGACCTTCGATCGCGCGATCAAGGCCGGCGCGACGTCGGTCCGCCCGGTTGCGGATCAGTTCTACGGGGACCGCAGCGGGCAGTTCGACGACCCGTTCGGTCACCGCTGGAACGTCGCCACGCACGTCGAGGACGTGTCGCCCGACGAGATGGCGCGGCGCGCGGCGAAGATGATGGGCGGCTGACCGCCCGCGTGCTGCTGCCGCCGTCGACCAACGCGAGCTACGCGGGTGCGCCCTGGGCGGCGCATCTGCTCGCCGTGCTGGGCGTGCTGACCGTCGTGCCCGGGCTGATCCACGAGTTCCTGCCCGACGGCGGTGCGGGCACGATCGCCGGCATGGACCTCGGTGTCTGCGGCGACACGGTCGCGGCGCTGTTCGCCTGGGCGGGGGCGACGCAGATCGTGTTCGGCGTGGTCATGCTCGCCGTCGCGCTCCGGTTCCGCACGTTCGTGCCGGTGGTGTTCGTGCTCGTCCTCATCGAGCGCTCGCTCCACGCGCTCAACGCCTGGGTGCTGAAGCCGGGCTCGGGGCACCACCCGCCGGAGCACTACGCCGTGCTCGTCGTGCTGCCGCTCCTCCTGGTGGGCCTCGTCGCCGCCTCGCGAAGTACCTTGACGGCACGCGCCGACGGACGGTAGCCCTCCGGTGAGGGGGGCTTCGCCATGTTCGGATCGACGTTCGTCGCAGTGTGCCTTGCGCTCGCGATCGCGACATCGGCGCTCGGTGCCGACACGGGCATCGCCGGCCAGAAGCTCGTGCTGAAGGTGCGCGGGACGAAGCAGAAGCTGGTCTTTGCCTCGAAGGACCCGTCGGCGCCGTTTCCCCCGATCGGCTCGGCCGACGATCCCTCGGCCGCCGGCGTGACCATCGACGTCATCACGCCGGGCGCCACCGGCGCGCTTCCCGTTCCCGCCGGCGTCGGCAATCCCGGCTGGGTGGTCAAGGATGCGACGGTCGACAGCTACACGTACCGGAACGGCTCGTCCGTTCGCAGTCTCGGGCTCCGTCAGGGCCGCACGTTGAAGCTGACCGCGCGCAGCGTGCCGATCCCGATGACCGCGCCGCTCGGCAGCGTCGGCATCCGGCTCACGATGGGCGGCACGCGGATCTGCGCGCTCTTCGACGGTGCCAGCGTCGTGGCGGACGCTGCCGGCTCGTTCACGGCGCGCGCATCGTCGGCACCGGCCGACTGCTCGAACACCACCCTCGGTCATCCGGCGGTGTGCGGCGACGGCGTCATCGAGGAGAACGAGGAGTGCGAGGCGACGAGCGACGCCGCGTGCCCCGGCCAGTGCGCGGCCGACTGCACGTGTCCGCCGGTCTGCGGTGACGGTCAGCGCGATCCGGACGAGGAATGCGACGGCACGGACTTTCCACCGTTCGGTTCGGGGGCGCCGGCGGCGTGCGCCAACCTGGGCGACGCGGTGCCGGCATGCCAGTCCGACTGCACGTGCTGCGCGACGCTGCTCTGTCGCGCGGGCACGTTCCAGGCGGAGTGCTGTCCGGGGTTGGGATGTCCGCTGCCGCTCGGACCGAACGACCGAAAGTACTGCCGCCCGTCGTGTCAGACGGCGGACGACTGCGGCGGCGGACAGGTGTGCTTCCAGGGCTTCTGCGCCACACCGTACTGCACGGACCACGCGCAGTGCGACGGCGGCTTCTGCAGCGAAGGGTTCTGCTGTTACGCCTATCCGGGAGGGTTCTACTGCAACTACTGACCTGCCGTCCGTAGATCGCCGACGAGCCGCGCGTACTCCTGCGCGCGCGGCTCGGTCAGCCGGATGACGAACGACGGGTGCGCCGTGATCAGCAGCGACGCGCCCGCGCGCCACGGCCGCAGCGTGCCGCGATCGCGCTCGACGCGCGCCGATGGACCGGCGATCGCACGCGCCGCCGTCGCGCCGAGGCAGACGAGCACGCGCGGGCGCAGGATCATCAGCTCGGCGTCGAGCCACGGACGGCACGCCGCAACGTCGCGCGCGCCCGGCGTCTGGTGGATGCGCCGCGTGCCGCGCGGCTGGCACTTGAAGTGCTTCACGACGTTCGTCACCCAGTAGCGTTCGCGCGCGATGCCGGCGTCGGCGAGCGCGCGGTCGAGCAGGCGGCCGATCCATGACGCTTTCCGTCGACTATCGGGACCGACGCGTCGCGCCAATACGATCTGTCCAAGGTTCCTCCTTGACCATCGTCGGATGTGGGCGGTAGCCATCGCACCGAGGGGGGTCGCCATGCGTGGACCGGGGTCGCTCGTCGTCCTGCTGCTATCCGCATTGCTCACGTCGTCCGCCGGCGCAGCGGACACGGGCATCACGGGGCAGAAGATCGTACTCAAGGTGAAGGGCACGACGCAGAAGCTCATCGTTGCGTCGAAGGACCCGTTCACGCCGTTTCCCCCGATCGGTTCGGCCGACGATCCGTCGGTCGGCGGTGCGACGATCGAGCTCATCACGCCTGCGCAGGCCGGCTCGCTGAGCCTTCCCGGCGGCACGGGCACGCCCGGCTGGAAGGCCAAGGACGGAGCGGTCGACAGCTACACGTTCAAGAACGGGAGCGTGCGGAGCCTGACGCTCAAGCAGGGCCGCACGCTCAAGATCACGGGCAAGAACGTGCCGATCGGGATGACGGCGCCCCTCGGCAGCGTCGGGGTGCGCCTCACCATGGGCGGCACGCGCACGTGTGCGCTGTTCGGCACCTCGTCGGTGGTCGTCGACGCGCCCGGCAACTTCACGGCGCGGGCGTCCGCTGCGCCGGCCGACTGCACGAACACCTCGCTCGGCGGCGCGGCGGTCTGTGGCGACGGCGAGGTCGAGGGCGCCGAGAGCTGCGAGGCGTCGAACGACGCGGCGTGTCCGGGACGCTGCAGCGACTGCACCTGCGACGTGTGCGGCAACGGCGTGATCGAGCCGACCGAGGCGTGCGAGCCGTCGGACGAGTCGGCGTGTCCGGGACACTGCGCCGACTGCGCGTGCGAGCCCTATTGCGGCAACGACACGATCGACCCGGGTGAGGTCTGCGACGGGACGGCCTTCGACGACGACAACTTCGCGTGTACGTCGGTGTTCGGACCGGCCTGCATGGCGGACTGCAGCTCGTGCTGCTCGATCGCGTATTGCGAGAGCAACGAGTGTTGCCCCGGCTACATCTGTGCGCCTCGGATCGGGCCGGGCGTCCACCAGTGCCGGAAACCGTGCTCGATGTCGGACGGCGCCACGGGTAACCCGGCATGCGATCCGGGCCAGGTCTGCATGGGCAACGTGTGTCTGACGCCGTACTGCACGTCCGATGCGCAGTGTTCACCCGCGCAGTGCCTGGGCGGGGTCTGCTGCATGATTCTCGGCGGCCAGTTCATCTGCCAGTGAGCCGACCGGCCGGACGGGGGGAACCGCGATGCGTCCAATCCACGTGTTCGTCGCCTCCATCGCGCTGATCGCCTTCGTCCCGGCGCACGCCGCCGACACCGGCATCGAGGGCACGAAGCTCCAGCTCAAGTCGCGCGGGGCGACGCAGAAGCTCGTCTTCGTGTCGAAGGATACGTCCACGCCGTTTCCGCCCATCGGCTCGGCGGACGACCCGTCGGCGGGTGGTCTCATGATCGAGCTGATCACGCAGGTCGCGAACGGCGCCATGAGCGCTCCCGAAGGCGTGGGCAATCCGGGATGGAAGGTCCAGGACGGCTCGGTCGACGCGTACACGTACCGGAACGCGGCGGCGCCCGGCGCGCCGTCGCCCGTGCGCAGCCTCGTTCTGAAGCAGGGACGCGTGTTGAAGATCATCGCGCGCATCGTTCCGATCGAGATGACGGCGCCGCTCGGCCCCGTCGGCATCCGCATCACCATGGGGTCCACCCGGGCGTGCGCGCTCTTCGATGCGTCCACGATCGTCGCCGATGCGCCCGGGACGTTCAATGCACGGAACGCGACGGCGCGGCCGGTCGATTGCGCGACCGTGACGCTCGGTGGTCCACCGAGCTGCGGCGACGGCGTGGTCTCGTCCGGCGAGCAATGCGAGCCTGCGAACGACGCGGCGTGCCCGGGGCAGTGCCTGCCCGAGTGCGAGTGCGCGGTCCCATGCGACGACGGAGAGCTCGACCCCGGCGAGGAATGCGACGGCGCGGCGTTCAGCGCGGCGGACGCATGTGTCGCCGAGCCGGGGTTCGCGTCGCCGCGCTGCACGGCCGAGTGCACGTGCTGCCAGACGTTGGTCTGCTCGGGCTCCGGGTTCGAATTGCCGTGCTGTCCCGGGCTCGCGTGCCCGCCGCGGCTCGGGCCGCACGACGTCGCCTTCTGCCGGCCGTCCTGCGACGGCAACGAGGACTGCGATCCCGGTCAGTTCTGCCTGGCGAGCTTTTGTCGGACGCCGACGTGCACGTCGGACGCAGAATGCCCCGATACGCTGTTCGGTCCGTCGACGTGTCTCGGGGTGTGCTGCGTCGAATGGACGTTCGGGCTGCTCTGCCAGAACTGATCGACGAGCCGGTCGACGCTAGTACATCCGCTTGCGCTGCGGATCCTCGGGCTCGCCGGGTAGCGGCTTGCCCCACGGATCCGTACGCGGGATGCGCAGCTTGTTCAGCGTGAGCTGGGTGTCGAGGTTCACCCACGGCTGGCCCAGCGCGCACGGCACCGGGATGCCGTTCTCCGGCTCGAGGTCGTACGCGGGGTACGCACCCTTCTGGTAGTCGAGGAGCATGCGCTTGGCCACGACGGAGTCCTAGCCCGCGGGTCGGTCACCTGCAACCCGCGGCTTCCCCTGCGCCGCCGGGCCGGGCTAAGCAGGTTCGATGGACCGCATCGCGCTGTCGTTCTCGCCGCTCCGGGACGCCCTCCCGGCCGACATCCTGGCCTGGTCCCGGTCCGCCGAGGAGCGCGGATTCGCCGGCGTGTTCATCCCGGAGTCGTTCAACGACTCGCTGGCCTACGCGCAGGCGGTGGCCGCCGCGACGACGAAGCTCCACGTCGGTACGGCGATCACCAACGTCTACCTGCGCCACCCGACGCTCCTCGCCCAGCAAGCGGCCGCCGTCCAGGAGTTCTCGCACGGCCGGCTCCACCTCGGGCTCGGCGTCGGCCACCAGGTGGTCAACCGCTCGCTCGGCATCGAGATGGGCGACGCGATGGCGAAGATGCGCGACGTCATCGGCACGTTGCGGACGGCGTGGGTGAAGGGCGGCCACCAGCCGCGCCCGACGAAGCCGCCGCAGATCCTGGCGGCCGCCCTGGCGCCGAAGATGATCGAGCTGGCGGGCGAGCTCGCCGACGGCGTCATCTTCAACCTGTTTCCGCTGGAGCGCTATCCGAAGGCGCTCGCCGCGCTCTACCGCGGCGCCGAGCGGGCCGGCCGCGACCCGCAGTCGATCGCCATCTACCACTTCACGACGTGCTACCTCGGGCCCGATCGCGCCGCCTGCCTGCACGAGGCCAAGCGCATGCTGGCGCGCTACGCGAACCTGCCGTTCTACGGCAACATGCTTGCCCAGAGCGGCTTCGCGGCGGAGGTGGAGGCGATTCGCGGCCACATGAAGGCGCGCGACGTCGCCGCCGCCGAGCAGGCGGTCACGGACGAGATGGCCGACGGAGTCACCCTCGTCGGCGACCCCGCCCACTGTATGGAGCGACTCCGCGCGTACAGCATGGCCGGCGCCGAGACGGCGATCGTCTTCCCGAACCCGGTCGGCGAATCGCGCGCGGCGGCCGTCGAGCGGGCCATCGCGGGGCTCGCCACGCGCTGACGTCGCCTTTGAATGCCCGGAGTGGCGCTGCTACGGTCGCCCACTCCCGATGGACTACAAGAGCACGCTGAACCTGCCGCGGACGGAGTTCCCCATGAAGGCCAATCTGGCCCAGCGGGAGCCCGAGATCCTGAAGCGCTGGCAGGAGATCGCGCTCTACCGCCGCCTTCAGGACGAGGCAGCCGCCCGGCCGCGCTTCGTCCTCCACGACGGCCCGCCGTACGCGAACGGCAACATCCACATCGGCCACACGCTGAACAAGGTCCTGAAGGACATCGTCGTGAAGTCGCGTGCGATGGCCGGCTTCCTCGCGCCGTACGTCCCCGGCTGGGACTGCCACGGCCTTCCCATCGAGCTGCAGGTCGAGAAGCAGCTCGGCCGCGCCAAGAAGGAGGCGATGGAGAAGGTCGACGTCCGCAAGCGCTGCCGCGACTACGCGCAGAAGTTCGTCGAGATCCAGGGCAGCGAGTTCCAGCGGCTCGGCATCCTCGGCGACTGGGAGCGGCCGTATCTCACGATGGACTTCGCCTACGAGGCGGAGGAGGTGCGCGTCCTCGGCAAGTGCATCGCCGCCGGCCTCGTCTACCGCGGCAAGAAGCCGGTGCAGTGGTGCTGGTCGTGCGCGACGGCGCTCGCCGAGGCGGAGGTCGAGTACGCGGACGTCACGTCGCCGTCGGTGTACGTCGCGTATCCGTTCACGGCGCCGCTGCCGAAGGCGCTCGACGGCCTGGACGGCGTCGCCGCCGCCGCCTGGACGACCACCCCGTGGACGCTGCCGGCGAGCCTCGCGGTCGCGGTGCATCCGTCGAACGAGTACGTGGTCGTCGACACGGGCGAGCGGAAGCTCGTCGTCGCCGCGGCGCTCGTGCCGGCGCTCGCGAAGGCCATGCGCCTGAACGACGAGCCGCGCGAGCTGCGCCGCTTCCGCGGCATCGACATCGCGGACGCGACGGTGAAGCATCCGTGGCTCGACCGCGTCGTGCCCGTCGTGACCGCCAACTACGTCACCCTCGAGAGCGGCACGGGCCTCGTCCACACCGCGCCGGGCCACGGTCAGGACGACTACCAGACGGGCCTCAAGTACGGCCTCGAGGTGCTGGCGCCGGTCGACGACCGCGGACGGTTCACCGACGACGTCCCCGACTGGAAGGGCACGCGCGTCTTCGACGCGAACCCGCTCATCATCGAGCACCTGCGCCGCGTCGGCACGCTGCTGGCGACGCACGACTTCGCTCACAGCTATCCGCACTGCTGGCGCTGCAAGAACCCGATCGTGTTCCGCGCGACCGAGCAGTGGTTCATCGGCATGGAGCGGCAGGAGCTGCGCCAGCGCGCGCTCGCCGAGATCGACCGCGTGCGCTGGGTGCCCGAGTGGGGACGCGACCGCATCCACGGCATGATCTCGATGCGTCCCGACTGGTGCATCTCGCGCCAGCGCGACTGGGGCGTGCCCGTCGTGGCGCTCTTCTGCGAGTCGTGCGGCAAGGAGCACTTCAGCGAGCGCTTGTGCGAGCACGTCGCCGGCTACTTCGAGCAGGAAGGCGCCGACGCGTGGTTCGGCCGGCCGATCGCCGATCTCGTCCCGCCGGGACTCGCGTGCGAGCAGTGCCAGGGCACGTCCTTCCGTCGCGAGACCGACATTCTCGACGTGTGGTTCGACTCGGGCGTCAGCTGGAAGGCGGTCGTCGAGCAGCGTCCCGCGCTCGGCGGCCATGCCGACATGTACCTCGAGGGCAGCGATCAGCATCGCGGCTGGTTCCACAGTGCGCTGCTGACGAGCGTCGCGGTGACGGGCAAGGCGCCGTACGACATCGTCCTGACCCACGGCTTCATCCTGGACGGGCAGGGCAAGAAGATGTCGAAGTCGGGCGACAACGCCGTCGCGCCCGGCGACGTCATCAAGAAGCACGGCGCCGAGCTCCTGCGCCTCTGGGTGGCGGCGGAGGACTACCGCGGCGACGTCAGCGTCTCCGACGAGATCCTGAGCCAGCTCGTCGAGGCGTACCGTCGCATCCGCAACACGGCGCGCTTCCTCCTGAGCAACCTGTTCGACTTCGATCCGGCGAAGGACGCGGTGCCCTACGATCGCCTGCCCGAGCTCGAGCGCTGGGCGCTGCACGAGACCAACGCGCTCTCGCGCCGCGTGCGCGCGGCGTACGACGAGTACGAGTTCCACGTCATCTACCAGGCGCTGAACCGGTTCTGCTCCGTCGAGATGAGCGCGATCTACCTCGACGTCCGCAAGGACCGGCTCTACTGCCAGCGTGCCGACGCGCCGGAGCGGCGCGCCACGCAGACGGTGCTGCACGCGATCCTCGAGACGATGGTGCGGCTGATGGCGCCGGTGCTGTCGTTCACCGCCGACGAGCTGTGGTCGTACATGCCCGCCACCGCGGAGCCGAGCGTCTTCCTCGCGGGCTTCGGCGAGACGCCCGACCTCTGGCGCGACGACGCGCTGGCGGCGCGCTGGGCGAAGCTGCTCGACGTGCGCAGTGCCGTGTCGAAGGCGCTGGAGGAGACGCGTCGCGCGGGCACGCTCAAGCAGCCGTCGGAGGCGCACGTGCAGCTCGGTGCGACCGGCGAGCTGCGCGACGTGCTCGCCGATCCGGGGGTCGAGCTGCAGAACCTGCTGCTCGCGGGCGCCGTGACGCTCGACGGCCAGGACGCGCCGCCGAGCGCGGTGCTGCCCGAGCTGCGCGTCGCCATCGGGAGGGCGACCGGCGGCAAGTGCGAGCGCTGCTGGTACGTCCGGCCGGTCGGGACGTCGCCGGATCATCCGACGCTGTGCGAACGCTGCACGGGGGTGGTGGCGTGCTGAACGACCCGCGCCTCCGTCTGGCGACCGTCGTGGCGATCCTCGTGCTGATCGCCGATCAGGTGACGAAGGAGGTCGTGCAGCGTTCGATGGAGCTGTATCAGAGCATCCCGATCGTGCCGGGCTTCGCGATCACCTACGTGCGCAACTCCGGTGCGGCGTTCTCCATGCTGTCGGGCGCGCCCGACATGGTTCGCCTGCCGCTGTTCCTCGGCGTCACCGTCGTCGCCGTGATCGCGCTCGTGTCGTACCTGCGCTCGACGCCGGCCGAGCGCTGGTGGCTCGTCGCTGCGCTGGGCGGCGTCCTCGGCGGCGCGCTTGGCAACTTCATCTGCCGCGTGCGCTATGGCGAGGTCATCGACTTCTTCCACGTCTACTACGGCGAGTGGAGCTGGCCGATGTTCAACGTCGCCGACAGCGCCATCAGCGTCGGCGTGGTGATCGTACTGCTCGAGTCGCTGCGCTCGCAGGCCCCCGAGCCGGAGTCTACGACACCACGTTGAGCGCGGCCGACGTCGCCGTGCGGCGCTCGGCTTCGGTCAGCTGCACCAGCACGCGCTCCGCGATCTCGTGGAACGCGCGCGCCTGCGGGCTCGACGGATCGGCGGCCACGATGGGCAGGCCCTTGTCGCCCGCCTCGCGGACGACGCGCGCGAGCGGCACCTCGCCGAGGAACTGCAGCCCCATCTCGCGCGCCATCGCGGCGCCGCCGCCGTGGCCGAAGAGGTCGGCGCGCGCGCCGCACCCGGGGCAGAGGTGGAAGCTCATGTTCTCGATGAGCCCCAGCACCGGCGCGTTGCACTGCCGGAACATCTGGATGCCGCGCCGGACGTCGGCCAGGGCGACGTCCTGGGGCGTCGTCACGATGACGCCGCCCGTGATCGGCACCTGCTGGGTCAGCGTCAGCTGGACGTCGCCGGTGCCGGGCGGCAGGTCCATCACCAGGACGTCGAGCTCGCCCCAGTCGCAGTTCCGGAGGAACTCGGTGATGAGCTTCGTCAGCATGGGGCCGCGCCAGATGATCGGCGTGTCCTCCCCGACGAAGAGGCCCATCGAGATCACGCGCAGCCCGTGGCGCTCGATCGGGATCAGGCGCTTGCCCTCGCCGCTCTGGGCCTTCTCGGTGATGCCGAGCATCAGGGGGATGCTCGGGCCGTAGACGTCGGCGTCCATCAGGCCGACCCGCCGGCCGAGGCTGGCCAGGGCCAGGGCGAGGTTGGTGGCCACCGTCGATTTTCCGACGCCGCCCTTGCCGCTGGCGACGGCCAGCACGGTGCGGACGCCCGGAATCGCCTGCGGTCCGCGCCGCACGCCCTGCGGCACGGCGGCGGCCTCGCGCACGATGGAGACCGTCCCCGAGACGCCCGGCATCGCCGCGACGGTGGCGCGGATGGCGGCCTCGAGCTGCTCGACGACCTCCTCCTTCGCGGTGCTCGGCGCCATCGTGACGGTGACGCCGTCGCTGGCGACCTCGATGTCCTTCACGACGCCGAAGGACACGATATCGCGGGAGAAACCCGGGTACTGCACGGACTTGAGACGCTCCAGGATCTCCTGCGGGGTCGGCACGTCCGGGGCTCTAGCAACCGCCCCCCGCCGCCGCAAGGGCGTCAGCGTTTGGACGGGCGGCGCGGGGATGACGCTCAAGCGATGCGCAAGTCCATATTTTCCGGGCTTCGCGACGTGGCACCCGAGTTGCTTTGGGCCTTACTCGATTCCCATGCAGGTACATACTTCAACCGCGAACAGCGGTCCGCCCCCCGATGCCGGCCGGCTCATCCGCGCCTGGCGACAGCGCACCGGTCTCACCCAGGAAGGCCTCGCGCAGTCGCTGAGCGTGACGTTCTCCACGGTGAGCCGCTGGGAAAACGGCCACGTGCTGCCGAGCAAGCTCGCCTGGCGAGCCTTGCAGCAGCTCGCGGCCGAGCGGTCCTGTCCGCTCGAAAGCGTCGCCATCGATTCCGACTGATCCCATGATCGGCAGGAGTGATCCGTCGGCTCGCGCCGTCGGAACCCCTTCGATCGGGGAGGAGAGCGGATTCGAGGGCGGTGTCGCACGCCTCGCGTGCGCGCTGCTCGACGTCGACGAGCTCGAGCCGGCGCTGCGTCGCATCGGTACCGAGGGCCAGCGGCTCCTCGGGGCGGAGGCGGTGTCGGTCTGGATCCTCGACGGCGACGCGCTCGAATGCCGCCTGGCGGTGCCCGAGACGGACGACGGCCGCGCGCAACGGCTCGGCGTCGCGACCGGGACGGCCGCGGTGGCGGTGGCGGCGCGTGAGCGTCGCGCGCTCGTCGTGGCGAACGATCCCTGGTGCACGCTCGTCGTGCCGGTGATGGGACGGGGAGGCACGCTGCTCGGCGTCGTGTCGTGCCTCGCCGCCGCGTCACCGCCGAACCTGACGCTCTGGCGCGACCGCGGCGAGGTCGTCGCGGCGCTCTGCGCCGGCGCGATCGACAAGTGGCGGCTCCTCGAGCGCGTGCGCAGCCATCGCGACGACGTTCGCGAGCTGCACCGTCTCAAGTCCGACTTCATTGCGACGATGTCGCACGAGCTGCGCACGCCGCTGAACGTCGTGATGGGCTACTCGGACCTGCTGGCGGACGAGGCGTTCGGCGCGCTCACGACCGAGCAGCGCGGCGTCCTCGATCGCATCCAGGTGAGCGCGCGCGAGCTGTTCGAGCTGGTGACGGCGACGCTCGATCTCAACCGGCTCGAGGCCGGTGAGACGCCGGTGCAGGTGGACGGCGTCGACGTCGCCGCGCTGCTGGCGGAGCTCGCCGCCGATACCGAGGCGCGCCCGCGTGGCGACGATCTGGTCGTCGAGTGGCAGGTGTCGCCGGCGCTGCCGCCGCTGCGCACGGACCGCGACAAGCTGTGGACGGTGCTCCGCAACATCGTCGGCAACGCGATCAAGTTCACCGAGCGGGGTCGGGTGACGATCACCGTCGACGCGGATCCCGACGCGATGGTCTTCGCCGTCGCCGACACGGGCATCGGCATCAGCGACGAGCACCTGCCGATCATCTTCGACATGTTCCGCCAGGTCGAAGCGGCGGACACGCGCCGTTTCGGCGGCGTCGGGCTCGGGCTGTACGTCGTGCGGCGGCTGCTCGAGGAGCTCGGCGGCGAGGTGCACGTCGAGAGCCGGCTGGGGCACGGCTCGCGGTTCCGCGTGCGGTTGCCGCACCGGTAGGCCCCTCCGGAGGCCCATGCTACATCCGTCGCCATGGCGCGCCGTGGGCGACGCGCGGGCGGCGACGACGGGCCGCCGCCCCAACCGCATCCGGGACCGCTGAACGCGCCCTTCAAGGGTCTGAAGGGGCGCATCCAAGCGAAGCCCGCGCCGCCTCCTCCTCCGCCACCGCCGAAGCCGGTCGCGCCACCACCCCCCGACGACGGCGACCTGTTCAGCAGCGCGATGGCCGGCGTCCGCCGCATGTCGAAGGACCCGCACGCGCGTGTCGAGGGGCCCGGGCCGGCCAACGGCAAGCCCGGGCCGCCCAGCGAGGAGGCCGAGGCGCTGGCCGCGCTCTCTGACCTGGTCACGGGCGTCGCGCATTTCGACGTCACGGACACGCGCGAGTACGTCGAGGGCATCGTCGTCGGGCTCGACCCACGTCTCGTCCGGCGGCTGCGCAAGGGCGAGTTCGCCTACCAGCGCCACGTCGACCTGCACGGGCTCACGCAGGCCGACGCGCGCGCCGAGGTCGAGCGCTTCCTGACGGCCGCCTTCAAGGACGGGCTGCGCTGCGTGCTGATCGTCCACGGGCGCGGCCTCAACTCGAAGGACCACGTCCCCGTGCTGAAGGAGCGTCTCAAGAGCTGGCTCGCGCACGGCAGCATCGGCAGGATCGTGCTCGCGTTCACGACGGCGCGTCCCTGCGACGGCGGCGCCGGCGCGCTCTACGTGCTGCTGCGGCGCGCGCGCGGCGGGCGGCCGCTCCAAGTCACCGAGGGAGCGAAGCGCTAAGTGGCCGACGCGCTGAGCGGCCTGCGGCTGCTGCTCGCCCTCGTCTTCCCCCTGCTCCTCGTGCGCGGCGGTACGGCGCCGCTGATCGTGTGGGCCGTCGCCGCGATCAGCGACTACGTCGACGGGCCGATCGCGCGACGGCGCGGCATCACGAGCGCGCGCGGCGCGATCCTCGACAACGTCGCCGACGTCGCCTTCGTACTCGGTGGGCTCGTGACGGCGGCGGCGCTCGGCATGGTGACGTGGGTCGCGCCCGTGTCGATCGTCGGGTCGGTCGGCGGCTACGTGCTCGCGTCGCGGCGGCTGTCGCGGCAGGCCGGTCCGCCGCGGCTCGCGCGCAGCCGCATCGGCCACTGGGCCGGCGTCGTCAACTGGGCGTGCGTCGGCGTGGTCGCCGGCGCGCTGGCGCTACCGCAGGTGGTCGGTCCGCGCCTGCTCGACGTGGCGGGCGTCGCCACCAGCGCGATCAACCTGGCCGCCGTCGGCGCGCGGCTCGTCGGCCGCTAGCTCGCGTCCGGCGCGGCGCAGGAAGAGCAGCCCGAGCGCCGCGTTCATCACCATGAACATCAGGTGCGCGGCGAGGCTGTAGGCGAGGAGCTTCTGGCCGGGGGCGTAGTCCTGGAAGAAGAACGTCCACGCCGCCTGGCTCGGGCCGAGATGCGCCGCGGCGATCGGCAGCGCGGCCAGGAAGAAGACGAGCGGCAGGAACGTCAGCAACGTCATGAAGGGGATATCGATCCCGAAGAGCGGCAGCGCCAGCCAATGGACGACGACGGCGGCCAGGAGGTTCGGCGTCTTCATCAGCAGCAGCGTCGCGTACTGCCACGGCTTCGCGCGACGGAACGCCTCGAAGATCGGCAGCGTGCCGAGCTTGCCGCCGCGGGGCTTCGAGAAGAACCAGAGGTGGAACGCCAGGTACGCGGCCATGACGGCGTAGACCGTCCACGGCGCGCGCGGCTCGCGGCTGACGGTCGCGCCGACGGCCGAGTAGAACGCCAGCTGGTAGACCTCGATCAGCGCGATGAACACGATCGTACCGGTCACCTGCCAGAACGGGATGCCGTGCCGCCGGTGCAGGTAGACGGCGATGCCGCCCTGGCCGAGCTGCGTGTTCACCAGCGACAGGATGTACGCGGTCGCGCGGACGGGCAGGACGTCGCGATAGGGCACGGCGACGTTGAACCAGGCGACCGCACGCTGGAGCACCAGCGTGTCGATCAGGAGGTAGAAGACCGAGTAGGGCGCCATCAGCAGGAGGTAGAGTCCCCACCGCCCCGCGGCGAGAGTCTCGACCACCTGTCCGATGGGATATTTGCTGAACAGGAACGCGAAGATCGCGAGCGTGACCGCCCACGGCGCGATCTTCTTGAGCGCGTTCAGGCGGACGGCTCCATGTGCTCGAACTGGAGGATGTCGAGCTCGGCGAAGCGCTCGCGCACGTACGGCGTGAGCAGGCCGAGCCGCTTCACGTTCGGGACGATCTTCGAGAAGAGCATCTTCCGGAACTCGATCATCTGCGGCGAGTGGAGCACGATCTCGCGGACTTCCGCAACGGGCCAGCCCATCGCCTCCCAGACGTCCTCGGCGAGCAGCCGGTCGCGCATCAGACGGCAGCCCTCGTAGACGAACTCCTCGCGCTCGCGCAGGTCCTTCGGCGACATCTGGTCGTAGAAGTCGCTCAGCGAGATGACGCCGAACGCGACGTGGCGCGACTCGTCGCGGATCACGTAGTGCAGCAGGTCGGTGAGCAGCGGCTCGGAGCACATCTTGTGCATGAAGCCGAACGCCGCCATCGCCAGGCCCTCCACCATGATCTGCATGCCGAGGTACTTCATGTCCCAGCGCGAGTCGGTGAGGATCTGGTCGAGGAGCATCTTGAGGTTCTTGTTGATCCGGTACGGGCCGCCGAGCTTCTCGTTGAGATAGCGCGAGAACACCTCGACGTGGCGCGCCTCGTCCATGACCTGCGTCGAACCGTAGAACTTCGCCTCCATCCACGGCGTCGCGTCGACGATCTGCGCGGTGGCGAGGAGCGCGCCCTGCTCGCCGTGCATGAAGTTCGAGAGCGACCAGCGCATCTGCTCCTGGCGCAGCTTCTGGACTTCCTTCGGCGTGAGCCGGTCCCAGATGTGCGTCCCGAAGATCGGGATCTGCATGTCGGGCAGGAGCTCCGTCGTCGGGTCGACGGCCGTGTCCCAGGGGAGCTGGTCCGTCGCGTTCCACTGGTCGCGCTTCGCCTTCTCGTAGAGGTTGTGCAGCTCGCGACGGACCATCTCGTAGTTCCACGTGTAGGTCGTGTTGAACGTCGTCGAGAGCAGCTCGATCTGCTCCTCGCTCGGACGGACGGGGCTCACGGCGCCTTCGTACATGACTACTCCTTTGGCGCGGGGCGAAGTCCCCGCAGCGTCAGCGTGTCCAGGGTCTCTTCCAGCAACTCGACGGGGCTGTCGTCGTGCTCGCTCCACCAGGCGAGGAGCTGCGTGCTCATCCCGACGAGCGCCTGCGCGGCGAGGACGGTGGGGAGCGGACCGAAGCTGCCGTCGGCCACGCCTTGCAGCAGGTTCTCCTCGATGTCGGCGGCGAACTGCGCCTGCGCGCGACGGATCGTCTCGTGGTGCGCGGAGCCGGGACCGAAGACGATCTTGAAGACCTCGCGGTTCTCCTGCGCGAAGCGACAGAGCGCGCGGTTCGAGACGAGCACCCGCTCGACGGGATCGGCGACCGACGCGCGCGCCTGGTCGATCGTCGCCTTCATGCGCGCGACCGTCTCGTCGACGAGCGCGGCGAACAGCGTCTCCTTGGTGTCGAAGTGCAGGTAGAACGTGCCGACGCCCACGTCCGCCGCCGCGGCGATGTCGGCGATCTTCGTGCGGTGCAGGCCCTTCTTCGCGAGCACCCGCGTGGCCGCGCCGAGGATGTCGAGGCGCGTGCGCTCCTTCTTCCGCTCGAGACGCGACGCGGTCGCCGCCGGGAGTGAGTCGGTCTTCATGACTGAACGAAGATTCAGTTAGCGGCGAACGCCGCAAGTGTCAATGAAAATCCGGCCTGGGCGGCTCAGAGGGACAGGGGGCCGACGGGCATCTCGCGACCGTCGGCGGCCGCCGAGCGCATGCAGGCCTCGGCGATCCGGACGGCATGGGCGCCGTCCTCGAGCGTCGTCCGGGGCTGCGTTCCGTGCTGGATCAGGTCGGCGAACGCGGCGAGCACCTCGCGCACCGTCGGGGCCGCGGTCGGCAGCTCGACGGGGGTGCGCTGCAGCCCGACCGCCGTCTGCAGCCAGTGCTGCTGATGGTCGGCGAGAAGCTGGCCGCTCGTACCGGCGGCGTCGATCAGCCCCGAGCGGCCGGCCGTCGCGCGGCAGCCGCTCACGCCCACCTGGGTGGGCGAGCCGACGAGCTCCAGGATCGCATTGAAGTTGTCCTCGGTGCGCGTCGTCGTCACGCGGGTCGAGCGGCACCACACCCGCGCGACGTCGTGCCCGGTGAGGTGGCGAACCAGGTCGAAGCTGTGGACGCCGGTGTGCAGCAGGATGCCGCCGCCCGACTGTGCCGGGTCGTCGAGCCACGGCAGCGGCGACGGCTCGAAGCGCTGGTTCACCATCAGCGCGTGGAGCGGCCCGATCGCCGCGAGCCGTTCGCGGACGATCTCCACGCAGGTGTTCCAGCGCAGCGTGTGCGCCATCAGGCACGGGATGCCCGCCGCGCGCACCCGGCGCACGATGGCGACCGCGGCATCGCCCGTGACGGCCAGCGGCTTCTCGATCAGCAGCGCTTTGCGGGCGTCGGCCACCGCGCCGACGACGTCGGGATGCAGCGACGGGGGGACCACGGCGATCACGGCGTCGACCGCGGGATCGGCGACGAGCGCCCGCCAGTCGGCGTGGAACCGACAGCCCAGCTCGCGTGCCTGCTCGGCACCGCGCGCGGCGTCGTGTCGCGAGACGGCCTCCAGCTGGAGCGCCGGGACGTCGGTGCGCAGGTGGTTCAGGTAACGCGCGCCGTGCTTGCCGGCGCCGATCACTCCGACGCGGATGCGTGACACCGGACCGGGGGTAGTCCGCGACGGCGCGCGCGTCAACCGCGCGAAATGGGTTGCAAAGGGTGCACCTCGGGGCTAGGAGAGGCGCCCTGAGCCTTGGGCCACAAGGGAGAACGCGATGGCGTACATCATCACCCGACTCTGCCGTGACTGTGTCGACACCGGTTGCGTGGCCGTCTGCCCGGTCGACTGCATCTACGAGTACACCGGCAGCGATCGCGAGACGTTCCCGAACCAGCTCTACATCCACCCCGACGAGTGCATCGACTGCGGGGCGTGCGAGCCGGAGTGTCCGTGGCAGGCGATCTTCGAAGAGGTCGCGGTGCCCGACGTCTGCAAGGACGACACCGCGCTCAACTACGCGATGATGGAGAACACCGACGACTTCAAGGTCGCGCCGCAGAAGAAGGTCGAGCACCCGACGGCGGAACAGGTCGCGGCGAACAAGGCGAAGTGGGGCGTCTCCTGATCGTCGAGTAGCTACGGCGTGACGGTGGCCATCACCGTCCCCGCCCCCGCGTCCGCGATCTCGATCGTCACGTCGCCCGTCGTCTGCGTCGACTTCATCGCCGCGCGCAGCTCGTCCTTCAATCGCGACGTGAACTTGTCGCGCACCTCCGGCGGCATGCCGGCCATCGGGAAGTTCTGCACCAGCACGCGGCCCGTCGTCGGCGCGCTCCACTGGAAGCGCGCGATGCGCTCGCCCATGATGGGCGCGCCGCGGAAGTTCTTCTCCACCGCGGCCTGGAACGGCGTGCGCTCGGCCTCGGCGACCGCCGGCGCGGCCGGCTGCGCCGGCGCCGCGCCGCCGGCGATGCGCGCGGTCATGTCGTCGATCTGCTTGCGCACGTTGTCGTCGGTGGCGAGCGCGCGCGCCGCCTTGAACGCCCGCAGCGCCTTCTCGGTGTCGCCGAGCTGCGCGTGCGTCACCGCCAGGTTGTAGTGCGCCTGCAGGAACGACGGGTTCGTCTCGATGACGTCCTCGTACATCGCGATCGCCTTCGGCGGATCGCCTGCGTAGAGGTACATCGTCGCGAGGTCGGTGCGCGCGCTCGGATCGTTCGGCTCGATCTTCAGCAATTCCTCGTAGAGAGGGATCGCTTTCGCGTGGTCCTGGCGGTCGTAGTAGACGTTCGCCTTCCCGCGCAGGCCGTCGACGTTCTTCGCTTCGCGTGCGAGCACGTGCTCGAAGGCTTCGAGCGCCTTCGCATAGTACGACGGGTCCACCTGCGCGGCGCGGTAATAGACCTGGCCGAGACGGTTCCAGGCGCCGAGGTCCTCGGGCGCCGCCTGCGCCTTGCCCGCGAGGTCGGTGATGAACGTCTTCACCTCCGCCGGCAGCTCCATCGGCGGACGCGCGGGCGCGTCGGCCGTGGCGGCCGCACCCGGCGGAGGCGTCGGTGCGGGGCCGCGTCCCGGCGCGGGACGCTCCGGCTCGGGCGAGAGGATGCTGGCCCAGATCGCCAGGCCGGAGACCAGCAGCAATCCCAGCACCGAGATGCCCTGGGTGGTGAGCTGCCATGCGCCGGGCGGGACGGCCGCGACCGCGACGGCGGTGCGCGGCGCGCCGGTGCGCAGGTCCGATCCACATTCGGCGCAGAACTTGGCGCCGGGAACGGCCCGGGTGCCGCACTGCGAGCAGAAGCGCGCGCTCATCGAGAGGGCAGGATACTAACGGACGGCCTCTCAGCGTCAAAACGGTGCCGGTCGTCCGTTGACAAAAGCCGGGTTCCACGCGGCCGGGGGCCGGGCATGCGCCTTGCTGAGTGGGTCCCCGGATGAGCTCGGTGCGACGGAAGCGTGCGCCTGGGGCCGGCGCACCGGCGGCGGACGAGGGACAGGCGTCGAGCGCGATGCACGACACGCCGGACGGCGTGATCGTGTGCGACGCGGCCGGCGTGGTCCGGCAGGTGAACCCGGCGTTCGCGCGCGCGCTGGGCCGCGAGAGCGCCAGTCTGGTCGGCGTGCCTCTGGGCGAGCTCGTCGAGCGTCCGCCGACCGAAGGCCCGTTCGCCGAGGCGCTGCGCGACGCGACGTCGGGGCCGTGGTGCGGCGAGCTGCGCGCGACCGCGGGCGGCGGCGTCTGGGAGGCGACCATGGCGCCGACCGACGGGCGGGGGGTCGTCGCCGTGCTCCGCGACGTGCGCGCCCGCCATCAGGCCGAGGAGGCACGGGTCGAGTTCCTCTCGATGGTCACCCACGACATCAAGGGGCCGCTCACGGTGATCCTCGGCTACACCGAGCTGCTCAGCGATCCCGACGACCCGCCCTCGCCCGCGATGCTCACCGACACCCTCGGCCGCGTGCGCGAGAGCGGCGAGCAGATCCATGCGCTGGTCTCGAACTTCGTCGAGTTCTCGCGCATCGAGGCGGGCCGGCACGCGCTCGACCGCCGCCCGATCGATCTCGACGAGGTGCTGTCGCGGCTCGTGCAGCATCACGCGCCGCGTGCGCGGCGGAAGGGCGTCGAACTGACGTACGACGAGTCGGCGATACCGGAGATCGCGTGCGACCGCCCGCAGATCGAGCGCGTGCTCGTGAACCTGCTCGGCAACGCGATCAAGTACACGCCGCGCGGCGGCCGCATCCGCGTGCACGCGCGTCACGACGCGAACGAGGTGACGATCGCGGTCGAGGACACCGGTCCGGGCATCGCGTCCGAGGACCTCGGCAGCATCTTCGAGAAGTACCGTCGCGCGCCGGCGGCGCATCGGGTCGACGGCGTCGGTCTCGGCCTCTTCATCGCCCGCACGGTCGCGCGCGCGCACGGCGGCGACGTGCGCGTCGCGAGCACGCCCGGGCACGGCTCGACGTTCACGCTCGTCTTGCCGGTCGTCTGACCGGCCCGCCCCTCAGGGCGTCCCGATCAGCACGAAGCGGGCGGGCAGCGACGCCTCGATCAGTTCCGAGGGCGGCGGCTCGATGACGAGGCGCAGCGGCGCGTCCCGTCGCGTGACGTCCTCGGCCGTGCCCCACTGGCGCTTCACCACCTCGTCGACGCGGTCCCAGTCGACGACGTCGCCGAGGCCCGCCGCGACGAGCTTCGCGCGGATGCGCGCCGGATCGGCGCGGCGGCCGCGGTACACGTCGGGGTGCACCTCGAGCCACACGCGGCCGAGATCGTCCTGCGCGGCCGACACCGGCTCGTAGACGGTCTCGACGTAGGTGCCGTCCTTGCTCTCCTTGTAGAGCCGCTCGATGTCGCCGGGGAGCATGCGCATGCAGCCGTGCGTCGCGTAGCGGCCGACGCTGCCGGGCGCGTTCGTGCCGTGGAAGCCGACGCCGCCGCCGGAGAGCGCGATGAAGTACTTGCCGAGCGGATTCTTCGGCCCCGGCTTCACCTCGGTGACGACGGCCTTGCCGCCCGCGCGCATCTCCGCCTGGATCGACGGCGGGACGCGCCAGATCGGATCGCGCCGGCGCTCGAGCATCCAGAAGCGGCCGCGCGGCGTGGACCACTTGAGGTTGCGTCCGACGGCCACCGGAAAACGCGCCTTCAGCACGCCGCCCTCGAACCAGTAGAGCGTGCGGTCGGCGATGTCGACCACGAAGCCTTCGGGCGTCCGCGTCGGCACGACGTGACGGTCGGACACCCGCACCGTGCCGCCGACCTTCACCTTGTCGACGTTCACGCCGGGGTTGAGGCCCTTCACCAACGCCGGCGACATCGTCATCCGCGTCGCGACCGACCAGGCCGTTTCGCCCTTCTGGAGGACGTGGTCCTGCTCCGTGCCGGACACCATGGAGTAGACCGGGAGGGGATCGTCGGCGGGTGCCGCGGCGAACGCCGGAGCGGCCAGACCCACCAGCATGAGGAGGCTCGAGATCGAACGCATCAAGACATGAGGATAGCCAGCGAAGCTCCGACTTGACATGGCGCAAGTGCCTGAGTGACGTCCCGGGCATGGGCTGTGACTCTCTCGTTGCGCTCGCGCACACGACCCGGGACGGGGTGACCGTATTCGCGAAGAACAGTGATCGGCCGCCGCGCGAGTGTCAACGAGTCCTGCGCGTTCCGCGCGCGTCGCACGCGCCCGGCGCCACGGTGCGGTGCCAGTACGTCGAGGTGCCGCAGGTCGCGGAGACGGCGGCGATCCTCGGCTCGCAGCCGTGGTGGCTCTGGGGCTTCGAGCACGGCGTCAACGAGCACGGTGTCGCGATCGGCAACGAGACCGTCTTCGCGCGCGAGACGCTCGGACCCGTCGGGCTGATCGGCATGGACCTCGTCCGGCTCGGCCTGGAGCGCGGCCGCACGGCGACGGGTGCGCTCGAGGCGATGGTCGCGCTGCTCGAGGCGCACGGGCAGGGCGGCTCCGGGCACGTGCATCTCGACTGGCCGTACCACAACGCGTTCCTCGTTGCCGATCCGAAATCGGCGTGGATCCTCGAGACGTCGGGCCGTCACTGGGTCGCGCGCAGCGTGCGGGACGTCGCCAACATCTCGAATGGGCTCGCGATCGGAGCGGATTGGGAGCGCGGCGCGGCCGACGTGACGTCGTTCGCCGTCGCGCAGGGATGGTGGAGCGCGGACGCCGGACCGGTCGATTTCGCGGCCGCCTACGCCGATGCGAGCGGCGTCCCCCCGAACCTGTGCGACGGCCGCCGGCGGCGCGGTGCCGTGCTGCTCGACGCGGGCCGCGGCCGCCACACGCCGGCGGATCTCTGCGCGATCCTGCGCGACCATCACGCCGACGGCGCGGTCCGCACGCCGCGGCCGTTCGACGATCCCGACTACTTCACGCTCTGCATGCACGCCGACCCGCTCGACAACACGACCGCCGCGATGGTCGCGCCGCTGCCGCGCGAGCGCGGGCCGGGCGTCCCGGCGTGGATGTGCCTCGGCAGCCCGTGCGTCGGGGCGTTCCTGCCGCTGTACCTCGCGGCCGACGTGCCGGAGGTACTGGCTGTCGGCGCGGGCGAGCCCGATCCCACGAGCCCGTGGTGGCGCACGCGCGCGCTGCTGTCGCTCGTCGAGCGCGACTTCGCCCGCTGGGTGCCCGTCGTGCGCGGGCGGTTGGACGCGTTCGAGGCCGAGCTGCGCGAGGAAGCCGACACGCTGACGGCCGCCGCGCCCGACGCGCTGTCGGCGTTCATGCAGCGCGCGGTCGGCCGGCACGCCGTCATGCTGGACGAGCTGCTGCGCGCGCTCGCCTGACCTATTCGTGGCGCAGCGCCACGATGGGATCGAGCCGCGCGGCGCGCTGCGCCGGGTAGACGCCGAACACCAGGCCGACGGTGCCCGAGAAGACGAACGCCGCGACGATGGCGAGCGGCGAGATGAGGATCGGCCAGCCCGCCAGCCGGCCGATCATCACGGCGACGCCCACGCCGAGGAGCGCGCCCAGCACGCCGCCCGCCAGACTCAGCACGATCGATTCGACGAGGAACTGCAGCAGGATGTGCCGCGCCTTCGCGCCGACGGCCAGCCGTACGCCGATCTCGCGTGTGCGCTCCGTCACCGAGACGAGCAGCGTGTTCATGATCCCGATGCCGCCGACGAGCAGCGAGATCGACGCGATGGCGGCGAGCAGCTGCGACATCACCTTGCTGGCGGCGAGCGACGTCTCGAACATCTCCTGCATGCTGCGCACGGTGAAGTCGTCGTCCTCGCCGGGCGCGATCCGATGGCGGACGCGCAGCAGATCCTTCACGCGCTCGTCGACGACGGCGACGTCGTGCTCGCCGCGTGCCGAGATGACGATCATGTTCACGCTGCCGAGCGCGTCGGTGCCGAGCACGCGACGCTCGGCGGTGCGGAACGGGATCATCGCGACGTCGTCCTGGTCCTGACCCCACGACGTCTGTCCCTTGCGGCCGAGTACGCCGATGACCGTGAACGGCACGTTCTTGATGCGAATCGTCGCGCCGAGCGGGTCCTCGCCGGGCGCGAACAGCTCGTCGACCAGCGACTGGCCCAGCACGACCACCTTCGCGGCGCTGTCGTCCTCCGACGGCGAGAAGAAGCGCCCGGCGCGCAGCGGCCAGTCGCGGACGCGGAGGAACGACGGCGCCGAGCCCTGGATGCCGGTCGACCAGTTCTTGTTGCCGTAGCTCACCTGCGCGACCTCGCGCTTCACCCACGTCACCTCGGCGATGTCCTCGAGCTCGCGCGCGAGCGCGCGCGCGTCGGTCGCCGTCAGGGTGTTCGATGAGCCCGAGCCGGCGCGCACGCCGCCGAGCGTCGTCGTGCCGGGCATGATCATGACGACGTTCGTCCCGAGGTTCGCGATCTGCGCCTGCACCGCCGCGTTCGCGCCCTGGCCGACGCTCACCATCGCGATCACCGCGGCGACGCCGATCACGACCCCGAGCATCGTGAGCGCCGAGCGCAGCGGATTGCGGCGCAGGGCGCGCCAGGCCGTGCGCAGCGTGATCTGCAGCAGCTTCACGCGCGCCCCCGCGCCGACAGCACGTCGGCCGGCACGCCGTCGGCGACGATGCGGCCGTCGCGCAGCACGATCACGCGGTCGGTACGCTCCGCCACGTCGGGCTCGTGCGTGACGACCGCGATGGTGAGTCCCTGCTCGACGTTCAGCCGTCGCAGCAGCTGCATGATCTCGTCCGAGTTCGCCGAGTCGAGGTTCCCGGTGGGCTCGTCGGCGAGGATGAGGCGCGGATGCGTGGCGAGCGCGCGGGCGATCGCCACGCGCTGCTGCTGGCCGCCGGAGAGCTGGCTCGGGAGCCGGTCGCCCAGGCCCGCGAGCCCGACGGCCTCGAGCGACGAGGCCGCGCGCGCGGCATGCTCCGCGAGCGGCACGTCGCCGTAGACCAGCGGCAGCGTGACGTTCTCGCTCGCCGACGTGCGGGACAGCAGGTTGAAGCTCTGGAAGACGAAGCCGATCTTGCGATTGCGAATCTCGGCGCGTGCGTCCGCGTCGAGGCGGCCGACGTCGTCGCCGTCGAGCCGGTACGTGCCGCTGGTGGGACGGTCGAGGCAGCCCAGCAGGTTCAGCAACGTCGACTTGCCCGAGCCCGACGCGCCCATGATCGCGACGAGTGCGCCGTCGGGCACGTCGAGGGAGACGCCGCGCAGCGCCTCGACGACGTTGCCGGCGCCGAGCGCGTAGCTCTTGCGGAGGTCCTGGACCGCGATCATCGGGTGTCTCGGGTCAGCGCCGGCGTCCGCCGCCGAACGACGGCAGCTGCGGGCGCTGCGCGCCCGCATCGGGGTCGCGTTGGATGGCGGTGACGACGCGTGCGCCCGGCTCGAGGCCCGAGACGATCTCCGTGAAGCGTTCGTCGGCAATGCCGGTCGTGACGGCGACCGGCTCGAGCTTCTCGTTCGGGCCGACGACCCACACCGTCGAGCCGCCACGCGCCGGCGGCGGCTCGGCGGCGCCGGAGAGGTCCGGCGGCGGGCGGAAGCGCAACGCGCTGGTCGGCACGCGAAGCGCGTCGTCGCGCGTCGCCGTGGTGATCGTGACGTTCGCCGTCATGCCGGGCTTGAGCTTCATCGCGGCGTTGTCGACGGCGACGAGCACCTCGTACGTGACGACGTTCGCGACGGTGATCGGCGAGTTGCGGACCTGCGTGACGCGGCCGGCGAACGGCGCGCCGGGGTAGGCGTCCACGGTGAACGACACGTCCTGCCCGACGGCGACGCCGCCGATGTCCGACTCGCTGACGCTCGCGTTCACCTCCATGCGCGCGAGATCGGCGGCGACCAGGAAGAGCGTCGGCGTCTGGAAGCTCGCGGCGACGGTCTGTCCCTTCGAGACGTTGCGCGCGACGACGACGCCGTCGACCGGTGCCACGATGTCGGTGTACGCGAGGCTCACCTTGGCGTCCTGCAGCTTCGCCTCGGACGACGCGAGCGCCGCCTCCTCGAGCGCGATCTGCGCCTGCGCCTGCTTCGCGTCGCTCGACGCCGCGTCGAACTCGCTGCGTGACACGATGCCCTGCGCGACCAGCTGCTGGGCGCGCTGGAGGTTCGTCGCCTTCAGGTCGCGGTCGGCGCGCGCCTTGGCCACGCGCGCTCGCGCGTTGGCGACGTCGGCCTCGGCGCCATCCACCTTCATCTGGAACGGCCGCGGGTCGATCTTGGCGAGCAGCTGCCCGCGTTGCACCGGCGTGTTGTAGTCGGCGAGGATGTCCTGGATGGGGCCCGACACGTAGGTCCCCACCTGCACGGTCTCGACGGGATTCACGGTGCCCGTCGCCGTCACGGTGGAGGTGAGCGGTCCCCGCTCGACGACCGACGTCACCAGGGCGGGCGCCTCGCTCCGGCCGCTCGGCCAGAGGAGGTACACCACAGCCAGGATCACCAGGGCCACCGCGACCGACACCACGCGCCGCATTGCCGTCACATCATGCGGCCGCTCGGGCCCGCGCGCCAGGGCCGCGCTTGCGATTCGCCCCGGTTCCAAGGAACAAAGACCCTGCCTCGGCCCTCGCTCCCGACCGCGATTCCTTGCGCCAGGAAGGACCCATGAAGCTCAAGAAGGCACTGGTCACCGTCGTCAAGACGATCATCACCATCGGCATCTTCGTCTCGTTGTTCGTCGAGTTCGGCGGCGGCGTCGTCGCCGTCTCGCGCCAGGGCTTCGCCGACGGCTCGATCTTCTACCGGAGCAACCCGGCCATGCCCGGGTTCGTCGGCCGGATGAAGGCGAAGGTGACGGGTGCCGCGTTGCCCGATCCCTACGAGCCGCTCGCGGGCGACAAGGTCTGCACGCTCGCGCTCGAAGGGCTGCCGGTGTTCGTCCGCACCGAGTCGGGCGAGATCGTCAAGTTCCGCGCGCTCCACCACTGCGCCGACGGGAAGCTCGACCAGGTGATGGCCGGTCCCGAGCAGGACGAGAAGATCCCGCTCGCCGCCGCGACCGGCGCCACGGTGTGGGTCGAGAAGCAAGGCAGCCAGCGCGTGCCGATGACCGTCGAGGACCTGTGGCACGAGGTCCGCAACGTCGACCTCGCGGTCTTCATCCCGTGGGTCCTGCTCGCGACGTTCGTGAAGCTGCTCGGCATCATGGCCAACATCGTCCGCTGGCAGGTGCTGCTGGCCGGCCAGGATCTCAACTTCGGCTTCGGCTGGCTCACCGCCAGCTACTTCGTCGGCCGGTTCTTCGGCATCGTCATGCCGTCGACGCTCGGTCTCGACGGCTGGCGCCTCTACGACACGATCCGCATCTCGCGGAAGCCGGTCGAGTGCGCCACGGTGCTCGCGATCGAGCGCGTCACCGGGCTCGTCGGGCTCCTCGCGACGATCCTCCTGTTCATGCCGTTCGCCGACCTGCAGGGCCGCGGCATCGCCGACGTCCTGCAGAGCATGGCGGCGCCGCTCGGCGCGGCGCTGCTCTTCGGGCTCATGCTGCTGCTGAAGCCGGAGCTGTTCACGCGCATCATCGCGCTCGTGCCGATCGCGAAGGTGCGCAACTTCCTGCAGAGCGCAATTCGCAGCGCCACGGCCTACTCCACGCGTCGCAGCGCGCTCGTCATCGCGCTGCTCTGCGCCGTCTTCGGGCAGATCACGACGATGGCCATGTACTTCGGCAACGCCATGGCCCTCGGCGTCGAGAACGTCACCGTGATGCAGGTCTTCTACGCGGCCGCCGTGATGACGCTCTTCACGTTCCTGATTCCCACCGCGGCGGGCGAGGGCGTGCGCGAGCTGATGTTCGTCGAGATGCTCGGTGGACGCATTCCGACGGCGAAGGCGTTCCTGATCGGGCACATCGGGTTCTGGATCGAGAAGCTGCTGCTCTCGTTCCAGGGCGGCATCTTCCTCATCTGGGCGCCGAAGTCGTACCAGCGCGTCACGAAGGAAGACCTCGAGCGCCTGAAGGAAGAGACCGCGCGCGAGCAGGCGGCCCGCGTCAGCGCGGCCTGAGCCCCGTACGTGAAAACGGCGGCGGAACCGAAGTCCCGCCGCCGTTGGGCTCAGGCGTCGTAGTACAGCGCGTATTCGTGCGGATGCGGCCGGAGGCGCATCGCGTTGACCTCGTTCGACATCTTGTAGTCGATCCAGGTCTCGACGACGTCCTCGGTGAAGACGTCTCCCTTCAGCAGGAACTCGTGATCCTTCTTGAGGTTGTTGAGCGCCTCCTCGAGCGATCCGGGCATGGAGGGGACGTCCTTCAGCTCCTCGGGCGTCAGCGAGTAGATGTCCTTGTCGAGCGGATCGCCCGGCATCAGGCGACGCTCGATGCCGTCGAGGCCGGCCATGAGCATGGCCGCGAAGGCGATGTAGCCGTTGCACGACGGATCGGGGAACCGCACCTCGATGCGCTTCGCCTTGGGTGACGGCGAGTACATCGGGATGCGCACCGCGGCCGAGCGGTTGCGGCTCGAGTACGCCAGGTTCACCGGCGCCTCGAAGCCCGGCACCAGCCGGCGGTACGAGTTCGTGCTCGGGTTCGTGAAGGCCGCGAGCGCCGGCGCGTGCTTCAGGATGCCGCCGATGTAGTGCATCGCGAGCTCGCTCATGCCGCCGTAGCGGTCGCCGGCGAAGAGCGGCTTCTCGCCCTTCCAGATCGACTGGTGGGTGTGCATGCCGGTGCCGTTGTCGCCGAAGAGCGGCTTCGGCATGAACGTCGCCGTCTTGCCGTAGCGGCGGGCGACGTTCTTGACGATGTACTTGTACCACATGAGCGCGTCGCCCATCGGCACGAGCGGCAGGAAGCGCAGGTCGATCTCGGCCTGGCCCGCCGTCGCCACCTCGTGGTGATGCTTCTCGATGCGGATGCCGCACTTCTCCATCTCGCGCACCATTTCGGCGCGGATGTCCTGCTGGCTGTCCGTCGGCGCGACAGGGAAGTAGCCTTCCTTGTAGCGCGGCTTGTAGCCGAGGTTCTTGCCCTCGACGAGACGGCCGTGGCGGTCGTTCACCGCGTCGGTCGCGCGGCCGGTGTTCCACTGCCCTTCGGCGGAGTCGACCAGGTAGAAGCCGGTGTGCTGGTTCTGCTCGTACCGGACCTCGTCGAAGATGAAGAACTCCGGCTCGGGGCCGAAGTACGCGACGTCACCGATGCCGGTCGACTTGAGAAACGCCTCGGCCTTCTTGGCGATGTTGCGCGGATCGCGGGTGTACGACTCCTTCGTGATGGGATCGGTCACGTTGCAGATGAGGCTCAACGTGGGGATCGCCATGAAGGGATCGATCACCGCGGTCGTCGGATCGGGAACGACGAGCATGTCCGACGCGTTGATCGGCTGCCACCCGCGGATCGACGAGCCGTCGAAGCCCGAGCCCTCTTCGAAGAGGTCATCGGTCAGCTCGGTCATCGTCACCGAGAAGTGCTGCCAGGTGCCGAGGAAGTCGAGGAACTTGAGGTCCACCGCCTCGCACTTGTTGTCCTTCGCGAACTTGAGAACGTCCTTGACTGACTGGGTCGCCATGCATTCCCTCCTACCCTAGGGCGCTGCGCTCACCTGGATCGTGGATCTTCTCAGATGGCGTCACCGCCACGTTCACCGGTCCGGATGCGGATGACCTCGTCGATCGGCAGGACGAAGATCTTGCCGTCGCCGATGCGACCCGTACGGGCCGCCTTCTCGATCGTCTCGACGACCTCACCCACCTGTTCGTCGCGCACGATGATCTCGAGCTTCACCTTCGGGAGGAAATCGACGACGTACTCTGCGCCGCGGTACAGCTCCGTGTGGCCCTTCTGCCGTCCGAAACCCTTCACCTCGCTGACGGTGAGGCCCTGCACACCGATCGCCGACAGGCTCTCCTTCACCTCGTCCAGCTTGAAGGGTTTGATGATCGCCTCGACTTTTTTCATGGTCGCGCCTCCAGATTCGCCTGCCAGGTCGCGGGTCCCGCCCCCCGTGGGACGGGTGCCCGGCTATAGAGATGGCACATCGATCACTCCTCGCGCTTCGCTGCAACCCTGTTCGCCGTGATCGGGCCGGGTGGCGTCACGCACGCGCGCCGCGCGCAACAGGTCCTGCACGCGCGCGGGCCCGACGTTTCGTACCGATGGCGATCACCTCCTTGAGCTGCAGAAGGTAGCCGTCAGCAACCCGGGTGCCATGGATGGGCCACGCGACGGAATCGGGAACGCTGGCGAATCCGTCGCGCGCGCTCGGTCGCTTGCCTCGGGAACGGGCAGTGCCTGCTTCTTGAGCAGGACGGGATCAGATCCGGATTCGGGACCGTCGATCGCGCCAGCGTTGCATGAGACGGCTGGCCATCCAGCCGACGAAGCCGCCGGCGACGAGGAAGATCGCGGCGGCGCTCGCCGTGCCCTCGATGGGCACCGAGCTCGGACCTGCCGGGTCGGGTCCGCGCGCATCGAGTCGGCGCGCCAGCTCCTGCTGCGCGGTGGCGAGGCGGCTGACCTCGCCGCGGAGCTGCTCGAGCGCGGCGGCGGAGTCCGGACGGTTGCGCAGCGCCTCGACCTCGGCACGCAGGGAGCGCAGGTCGTCCGGTGTGCCGGCGGCTGCAATCGTCGGCGGCGGAGCTGCGTCGGCACGCGCGACGGTGGTGGCGGTTTCGACGCCGTCGACGGGGGCCGCCGCCGTCGCGAAATGGTCGCCCCAGACGTAGCCGCCGCGACCGTCGGGCAGCTGAATGCGACGCCAGCCGGACTTCTCCTCGACCACCTCGACGACCGTACCGGCCTCGACCCATCCGAGCAGGGTCGTCTGCTTGCTCGGCCCCTCGCGAAGGCGGGCCTTGATGCGCAAGGTGGCTTCCGCAGCCTCCGCTCCGGACGACAGCGCGAAGAGGAGCGGGAGGGCCACGGCCCCCGTCGCCGACCACCTCCGCAACACCCTCCTCACCCCGGTCTTCGCCTCATCGCTGGATCGAGCTGATCGAGAATGGTCGGGGTGACAGGATTTGAACCTGCGACTCCTGCGTCCCGAACGCAGTGCTCTAGCCAGGCTGAGCTACACCCCGTGCAGTTCTCCAGCGCGGTTTCGCGAGTTAACACACGCGCTCCAGAAAGGAAAGGTTGCACGTGCCCGCGCGACGTTTCGTTGCGGCCGGTGCTTCGCACGGCCCACGGCGGCACGCAACCGCGGGGCACGGGCGCTGGCACGTCGCTTGCGCTGCGCACCTGGGACGCCGACGTCACGGCGTCAGGAGGAGGAACGATGGTGAAGCTCATGAGGGACTTCGGACGGATCGTGGCGATGGGCGTCCTCTGCGGCATGGTGCTCGGTGGGACGCCGGCCCTCGCGGCGTCGGCCGCGGGCAGCAAGGTCAACGTGAACACGGCGACGGCGGGCGAGCTCGCGCAGCTGCCGGGCATCGGCCCGTCGAAGGCGCAGGCGATCGTCGACCATCGCGCGAAGCAGCCGTTCGCCAAGGTCGACGATCTCGCGAAGGTGAAGGGCATCGGCGACAAGCTGCTCGAGAGCCTGCGCGACCAGGTCACCGTCGGCGACGCTCCGTCGCCGGCGGGCCGCGGGAGCTGATCCCGCGGCGTGTGGCCGGATTCGGGGGGCGGGCCGACTAACATGGGCGGGCGGTCCGTCCCCCCCGGCCTGTGCGCGTTCGTTGACAGCGGACGCGTCGATCGTCAGAAGCGCCGCATGACGAAGACCCTGCTCGCGCTGCTCGCCGTCACGCTGCTCTCGTCCGGACCGTCGTTCGCCGCCGAGCCGACGCCGGTCACGCTCGGCGACACGCAGGGCATCGCGGCGCTGCTGAAGGCGCGCGTCGGCTCGCCCGTGCAGCTGATGCTCCGCGGCGGCGGCGACGTCGGCGGCACGGTCGTGAAGGTCGGCAGCGACGCCGTCCACGTCGGCCAGCTCACGGGCAAGGACTTCTACGACGCGGTGGTCGCCCTCGACGCGATCGCGGCGGTCGTCGTGCGGGTGCGATAGAGCTCGACCCCAGACCAGGTCTTCGCACGAAGGCGAGAGCGCAGAGGTGAGGTACGCCCAACATAATGCCGCGACCAGCAAGCCGGCGCGGCACTTGGGCGGTGACTAACGCCCCAGCGCGGCGTGGCGGAGCGCGTGGTCGGCGACGACGAGCGCCGCCATCGCCTCCACCATCGGCACCGCGCGCGGCAGGACGCACGGGTCGTGGCGGCCGCGGCCGGTGATCGTCGTGTCTTCGCCAGCCGTGCTGACCGTGTCCTGCGTGCGCATGACCGTGGCCGTCGGCTTGAATGCGACGCGGAACCACACCGTCTCGCCGTTCGTGATGCCGCCCTGCACGCCGCCGCTGCGGTTCGTGCGCGTCCGGACGCGGTCGCCCTCCATGTAGAAGGCGTCGTTGTGCTCGAGTCCGGTGAGGTCCGTGCCGGCGAAGCCCGACCCGATCTCGAAGCCCTTGCTCGCGGGCAGGCTCAACATGGCGCGGGCGAGGTCGGCCTCGAGCCGGTCGAACACCGGCTCGCCCCACCCGGGAGGGCAGCCGCGGACGGCGCACGTGACGACGCCGCCGAGCGAGTTGCCGTCCTTCCGCGCGGCCTCGACCGCGGCGATCATCTCGGCGGCGCGCGCCGGATCCGGGCAACGGATCGGCGTCGCCTCGACCTGAGCCCGTGTGACGGCGTCGACGTCGGCCTCGGCGACGAGCCGCCCGACCTTCGACACCCACGAGACGACGTCGACCTTCCAGCGCTCGCGCAGCAGCACGCGGGCGATCGCGCCGGCGGCCACCCGACCCGCGGTCTCGCGCGCGCTGGTGCGGCCCCCGCCGCGATGGTCCCGGATGCCGTATTTGGCCTGGTACGTGTAGTCGGCATGGCTGGGCCGGTACTTGGCCGCGACCTCGCTGTAGTCGCCCGAGCGTTGGTCTTCGTTCGGGATCAGCAGGCTGATCGGCGTGCCGAGCGTCCGCCCCTCGAACACGCCGCTCAGGATGCGGACCGTGTCCGACTCCTTCCGCTGCGTGACGAGGTGGCTCTGGCCTGGGGCCCGGCGGTCCAGCTCGGGCTGGATGTCGGCTTCGGAGAGGGGCAGCAGCGACGGACACCCGTCGACGACCGCGCCGATCGCGCCGCCGTGCGATTCGCCCCAGGTGGTCACCCGGAACAGCGTGCCGAACGTGTTGCCCACAGACCGTGCATCCTAACAGCCCGCCACGGAACTCTCCACGACGAGGTCACGTCGCCCGGAGGCGCGCCGCGAAGAAGCCGTCGATGCCGTGGCGGTGCGGCAGCGTGCGCAGGAAGCCGTCGGGTGTCGTCAGCGCGGCGTCGACGAGGCCGCCGGCGGGTTCGACAGCGAACTGCGGTGCATCTCCGCGGAAGGCCTCGACGACTCCGGTCGTCTCCTCGCGGGCGAGGGTGCAGACGGCGTAGACGAGGACGCCGCCCGGCCGCACGAGCGGTGCCACGGCGGCGAGGAGCTGGCGCTGCAGCGCGGCCAGCCGCGGCACGTCGGCGGGTTGCCGGCGCCAGCGCAGCTCCGGATGTCGCCGGAGCGTGCCGAGCCCGGAGCACGGCGCGTCCACGAGCACCGCGTCGAACGGCCCGGCCGCCGGCGGCCGGCGCGCGTCGGCGACCAGCGCGTGCACCGCCCTGGCGCCGAGCCTGGCCGCTTCCCCGACGATCCGCGCCGCGCCCGCGCGGTGTGGGTCGAGCGCCACGACGAGGCCGTCGGGGCCGACGAAGGCCGCCAGGTGCGACGTCTTGCCGCCCGGCGCTGCACAAGCGTCGAGGACGCGTGCGCCCGGCGCGGGCGCCAGCAGCGCGCTCACGAGCTGGGAGGCCTCGCTCTGGAACGTGCAGCGGCCCTCCTGCCAGGCCGGCGTCGCTCGGACGCGGCCGGCGTCGCGCGGCAGGTAGAGGGCGTCGGCGCTCCAGCGGCCCGGCGTCGTCGCGATGCCGTCGGCGGCGAGCTCCGCGGCGAGGGCGTCGCGCGTCGTCGCGATCCGGTTGACCCGCAGCGCGGTGCCGCCCGGCTCGTTGTCGGCGGCGAGCAACGCCGGTAGCTCGTCCGCGCCGATCTCGTCGCGCCAGCGCTCGACCAGCCAGCGCGGATGCGACCACTCGACGGCGAGCCGCGCGTCCGGATCGTCGGGCAGCGGCAGCGTGCGCGCCTCGCGGGCGGCGCGGCGCAGCACCGCGTTGACGAGCCCGCGCGCGCCGCGTCCGCTGGCCCCCGCGAGGCGCACGCTCGCGTCGACCGCGGCATACGCGGGAATCCGCTCGAGCAGCAGCAGCTGGAAGAGGCCGAGGCGCAGGGCCGCGCGGACCGGCGGGTCCAGGCGCGCGACGTCGCCGCCGCGGACGAGCTGGGCGAGGTGATGGTCGAGGCGGCCCTGCCACGCGAGCACGCCGTAGACGAGCCGCGTCGCCAGCGCCCGATCTTCGGGCGTGAGCGCCGCGGCGGCGAGACGATGCGCCAGCACGACGTCGGCGAACGCGTCGTCCGCCTCGACCCGCAGCAGCACGTCGTGTGCGACGGTGCGCGCGTCGGCCGTTACGCGTCGCCGAGGCATGTGCCCGGCGCGAGCCGCTGACCCGCGGCGAACGCGCCCGCGTCGAGCCGGCGCTTCCCCTCGAGCTGCAGCTCGAGGATGCGCAGCGCGCCGCCGCCCGTCGCGACGAGGATGCCGCCCGGTCCCGCTTCGACGACGGTGCCCGGCGCCTTCGAGCCGGCGTCGCCGCCGGCGACCGCGCGATGGACCTTCACGACCTTGCCGGCGAGCGTGGTGAACGCCGTCGGCGCCGGCGTGAACGCGCGCACCAGGCGGTCGAGATCGGCGGCGGGACGACGCCAGTCGATGCGGCCCTGCTCGCGTTCGATGCGCGGCGCGAACGTGACACCGCCGGCCGGCTGCGGCGTCGCGTGGATCGTGCCGGCGCGCAGCCCGTCGAGCGCCTCACCGATCGCCGTCGCGCCGAGCTGCGAGAGGCGCGACGTCAGCGTGCCCGTCGTGTCGTCCGGGCCGATCGGCGTCTCGCGGGCGAGCAGCATGTCACCCGCGTCCATCTCTTCGGCCATCGAGATGATGGTGACGCCAGTGACCGCGTCGCCCGCGAGGATCGCGTGCGCGATCGGCGCCGCGCCGCGATGCCGCGGCAGCAACGACGCGTGCACGTTGATGCAGCCGCGCGGCGGCAGGTCGAGGATGTGCCGCGGCAGGATGCGCCCGTACGCCGCGACGACGATCACGTCCGGCGCGAGCGCGCGCAGCGCGTCGGCGAACTCCGGCGGGCGCACCTTCTCGGGCTGCAGGACGGGAATGCCGTGCGCGAGGGCGACCGCCTTCACCGGCGTCGGCACGACGGCGAGCCCGCGTCCGCTCGGCCGATCGGGCTGACTGACGACGCCGACCACCGGATCGGGACGCGCGACCAACGCTTCGAGGATCGGACACGCGAACGCCGGCGTGCCCATGAACACGACGCGCCAGCGGTCGGCGCTCAAAGGACCGGTCGCCGTGTGCTGGAGCCGCCGCTCGGCCGGCCCTGGCGCTCGAGCTTGCGCTGCCGCGCCTTGTAGAGGTCGCGCTTCAGCCGCGACAGCCGGTCGAGGAACAGCTTGCCCTCGAGGTGATCGATCTCGTGCTGGAGGGCCACGGCGAGCAGCTCCTCGGCCTCGATCTCGATCTCCTTCTGGTCCGTCGTCCACGCCTTCACGAGGATGCGCTGCGAGCGCTTCACGGGTGCGGTGAACTCGGGGACCGACAGGCAGCCCTCCTCCCAGATGATGCTGCCCTCGCGCTGGACGATCTCGGGGTTGATGAGCTTCATCAGCCGCCGTCCCTGGCCCTCATCGGGCTTCGGGACGTCGAGCACGATCACCCGGTGGCCGACGCCGACCTGCGGCGCAGCGAGCCCGATGCCGGGTGCGGCGTACATGGTCTCGGCCATGTCGTCGACCAACGTCGCGATGGTGCCGTCGATCTCCGTGACGGGCGTTGCCGCGTCCTTCAGGACCGGGCTGGGATACGTGTGGATCTCGCGGATGGCCATGCCGGGGACCGTTTCGGCTTACATCGGCAGGGGGGCGGTCGCAATCCAGCGACGGCTACATCGAGTACGGGTCGACGTCGATCACGAGTCGCACGCCGTCACGCCGCAACGCGCCTTCGCGCGCACGGGCGGCCCGTGCGAGCGCCCGCAGCGGCGGCACGTCGGCCGCGCGGAGGAGGACCTGCCAGCGATAGCGTCCCTTGATGCGCTCGATGGGCGGCGGGGCCGGGCCGAGCACGGCGTCGGCGGGAAGTGCCAGGGCGGTCGCCTGTGCGCGCAGGCGGCGCGCGAGGTCGATGGCGGCCTCCTCGACGCCGCGCGGATCGCGGCCGTCGAGCCGCAGGTTCACGAGACGCGCGAACGGCGGATAGCCGAGCGCGCGCCGTCGCTCCAGCTCGCCCTGCATGAATCCGGCGTAGTCGTGGCGCGCCGCCGCGTCGAGGCTCGGATGGCCGGGACGCAGCGTCTGCACGAGCACGCGGCCCGGCGCGTCGCCGCGGCCGGCGCGGCCCGCGACCTGCACGAGCAGCTGGAACGTCCGCTCGCCGGCGCGGAAGTCGGGCATGTTGAGGGACAGGTCGGCGAGCAGCACGGCGACGAGCGTCACGCCGGGGACGTCGTGCCCTTTGCTCACCATCTGGGTGCCGACGAGGATGTCCGTGTCGCCGGCATGCCAGTCGCGCAGGATGCGACGCTGCGCGCCCGGACGGTTCGCGGCGTCGCGGTCCATGCGATCGACGGCCGCGTCGGGAAAGCACTCCCGGATCGTCGACTCGATCTGCTCCGTGCCGACGCCGAACGCCTGCAGCGCCGGTCCGCGGCATTCGTCGCATGCGAGCGACGGCCTCTTCCGGAACTGGCAATGATGGCAGACCAGCGCGCCTGCGCCGCGATGCCACGTCAACGTGACGCTGCAGTGCGGGCAGCTCGCCGCGGCGCCGCACGCGGGGCACTGCAGATACGTCGAGAAGCCGCGCCGGTTCAGGAACACCAGCGATTGCCGGCCCGCGGCGAGATTCTGCTCGAGCGCGGTCTGCATGACGTCGGACAGCAGCGCCTTGCCGCCTTCGCCGAAGGGCCGCTCGCGCAGGTCGACGATCTCGACGTCGGGCAGCGGGTTCGCGGTCGGTCGTCCCGTCAGTGCGAGCAGCTCGTGGCGGCCCGTCTGCGCGGCGTGGAAGCTCTCGGCCGAGGGCGTGGCCGAGGCCAGCACGACGGCGGCGGACGCGAGCCGCGCGCGCACGACCGCGAGATCGCGCGCGTTGTAGCGGATGCCGTCCTCCTGCTTGTAGGCGGCGTCGTGCTCCTCGTCGACGACGACGAGGCCGAGCCGCGCGAGCGGCGCGAACAGCGCGGAACGCGCGCCGACGACGACGCGCGCCTCGCGCGCGCGGATGCGCCGCCACTCGTTCCATCGCTCGCGCGGACCGAGGCCGCTGTGCAGCACCGCGACGGCATCACCGAAGCGGCCGCGCACGCGCTCGACCACCTGATGCGTCAGCGCGATCTCGGGCACCAGGACGAGGACGTCGCGATCGGCGGCGAGCGTCGCCTCGGCGGCGGCGAGAAACACCTCGGTCTTTCCGCTGCCGGTGACGCCGTGCAGCACGAAGGATCTCGACGTGCCGGCGACGACTGCCGCGGCGATCGCGTCGGCCGCGGCGCGTTGCTCGCGCGTGAGCTCCGGACGCGCATACGGGGTCGCGTCCGGCACGTCACGCGGGCGATCGGTGCGGACGACGTCGGCGAGGCCCGCCTCGATGAGGCCGCGGAGCACCGCGTCGCCGAGCCCCGCGGCGCGTGCGTCGCGTGCCGTGAGCAATCCGTCGGGCGCGTCGGCGAGGAGCCGATATGCGCGTGCGCGTACGGGCGCTCTGCGGGCGAGTACGACGAGCTCGTCGTCAGTCAGACGTCGCGCCAGCTGCAGCGAGCGCTCTTTGCTCGGCCCGGGTACGTTCGTCGGGACGATCGTCGCGATGACGTCCGCGAGCGTCGCGAGGTAGTAGCGCGCCGTCCAACGGCAGAGCTCGAGCAGCTCGGGCGGCAGGAACGGCGCGTCGTCGATCACGTCGAGGATCGGACGCAGATCGCCCGCGGGCGCCGCGTCCGGAAACCCCGCCACGACGCCGGTCCGCGTCTGCCGCCCGAGCGGCACCCGCACGCGCATGCCGGGCTGGAGGCGGCCCTGGAGCGGATCGGGCACCGAGTACGTGAAAAGATCCCGGAGCGGCACGGGCGGTAGCGGCGCGATCTCGACGAGCCCGTGCATGGATGCGCAGCCCTGCTTAGAGACGGGTTCCGGGGGTGTCAAAGGGGTGTCAAATTGTCGACGGCGTCAGGCTTACGACGCGTCGTCGACGCGAGCGACGCAAAGTGAACGCTTCCGATTCCTCCAGGAAGCAAAACAGCTGGAAATTCAGCGTGGAACTGCTGGCACCGCCCTTGCAATTCCACATTTCCAGCCCCTCCTTTCTGCACACGAGGACACCCGGTCACGGCAACGTGGCCGGGTGTTCTCGTTTCTGGGCCACGCGTAATCAGTCTCGTGCGACTGGGCACGCACGTTGCACTTCACCAGCGTTAACATCGTGCCGACGACATTGCGGCACAATGCTTTGACAGACCCGGGGCACGGGGCGCATACTGCGCGCGCTTTCGGCTCCGGGTAACAACGCAGAACGTGGCTGACGCTCCCAGGGGGAGCGGGTGGGGTGTGGATGATGAGGAGGAGGAAGCCGTGGCGTCATTGGGCGTGAAGCCGGGCGCGCTGCTCGGCCGCATCCTTGGGGCGAAGCTCCCCAATCCGTTCCGGCGCCAGGATGGTTTCCTGGTGCTCGACATCGGGTCGAGCAGCGTCAAGCTCGCCGAGGTCCATCACGGTCCCAGCGGACCGCGATTGTCGGCGCTGGGCATGAGCCCGCTGCCGCCCACCGTCATCCAGTCCAACGTGATCCAGGACGAGACGCCGGTGGTCGACGCGATCCGCGAGCTGGTGAGCCAGACGGGTGTCCAGTCGAAGCAGGTGATCACCGCGGTGCCCGGCCCGGCCGTCATCGTGAAGAAGGTGATCCTGCCGGCGCAGCCGGGGGCGAACGTGGAGACCGCGGTCTTCGCCGAAGCCTCGCAGCTCGTGCCCGACTCGCTCGACAACGTGAACCTGGATTACCAGGTGATCGACTGGATCGAGTCGGGCAACAAGATGGAGGTGCTGGTCGTCGCGGTGAAGAAGGAGATCATCAACTCCTACACCAGCGCGATCCGCGCCGCCGGGCTCGAGCCGGTCGTCTGCGACGTCGACTACTTCGCGCTCGAGAACATGTTCGAGCTCAACTACGACCCGCCGGAGAGCGGTGGGCCGGTGGCGCTGGTGAACATCGGCGCGCGCTACTCCTCGATCAACATCCTGAAGGAGGGGCGCTCCACCTTCACCGGCGACGTGCCGGTCGGCGGCGTCGAGTTCAACGACGCGCTGATCCGTCAGCTCGGGGTGTCACCCGAGGACGCCGACGCACTGAAGCGCGGCAAGGCCGCGGGCGGCGTCGACGCCGAGACGGCCGAGCCCGTCATCGGCTCGGTGACGGAGTTCATCGTCGAAGAGATCCAGCGCGCCCTCAGCTTCTTCTGGACCGCCGCGACCGACGAGCCGCTCGGTGCCGTGGTCCTGTCGGGCGGACCGGCGCGCATGCCCGGGCTGTCCTCGCAGCTGAAGGACCGCCTCGAGTGCAACGTCGAGGTGGCGGATCCGTTCCGCCGTCTCACCATCGACGGCCGGGTCGACCGGAGCCTGATCGAGCAGTGCGGGCCCGCGCTCGCCGTCGCGGTCGGGCTCGCCACCCGGCGACCGGGGGACAAATGATTCGCGTCAACCTCCTACCGAGCGAAGACGCGCAGCGTGCGGCCGGCCAGCGCCAGGAGCTCGCCGTCGGCGGGCTCGTCATCGCGCTCGCCGTCCTGGTGCTGGTGCTCGCCCACGGGTGGCAGCAGTTCCAGATCGTCAACGTCGATCGGAAGCTCGCGCGCGCGAACAAGGGCATCGAGGCCATCCAGGGCTCCTACGTGGAGATCAGCCGGATGGAGCAGCAGAAGCAGGAGCTCAAGGAGAAGCTCCAGGTCATCGCCGATCTCGAGGTGAAGAGCAGCGGTCCCGTGCGCGTCCTCGCGGACGTCGGCTCGGCCACGCCCGATCGCCTCTGGCTCACCGAGTTCAACGAGTCCGGCGGCAAGATCACGCTGACGGGCTTCGGCGTGGACGAGCAGACCATCGCCGAGTTCCTGCGCCGGCTCGGGGCGTCGCCCTACTTCAAGAGCGTCGACCTCGACGAGACCAGCCAGGACGAGAAGAGCGGTCTGCGCGACAAGAAGTTCGTCATCTCCGGCACGGTCAACTACCTCGGCGCGCAAGCGCCGGCGAAGACCGCCGCCGCACCAGAGCCGGCGGCCGGGCCCGAAAAGGCCAAGAAGGTCTCCGCCAAGACGGGAGACGAACGATGATCCTCGGGGTGCTCGACGATCTGCGTGAGCGGCCGCCGCTCCAGAAGCTGGGCGCGCTCATCTTCCTGGTGGTCATCGTGATCGTGCTCGACTGGCAGTACGTCTACGGCCCGCGGGCCGAGACGCTGGCCGAGAACCGATCGCTCCTCCAGCAGCGCGAGGAAGAGCTCAAGACGAAGCGCGAAAAGGCCGACGCGCGCGCCGACGCGGAGAAGGAGCTGAAGGAGCTCTCCGCCGAGCTGAAGCGCGCCGAGGCGCGTCTGCCCGATCAGCGCGAGATCGCGAACCTGCTCTCGAGCATCGCATCGAGCGCGCGCGGCGTCGGGCTCGACATCACGCTCTTCCGGCAGCAGCCGGAGACGTATGCCGACTTCTACGCGCAGGTGCCGGTCGAGATGAAGATGCGCGGCACGTACCACGACGTCGCGATGTTCCTCGACCGCGTGAAGCGAATGGATCGTATCGTCAACGTCAGCGACATCCGTCTCGAAAAGCCGGCGCTGCAGGGCGATCGCATGGTGCTCGAGGCGTCGTGCACCGCGACGACGTTCCGCTTCCTCCAGGAGGCTGAGCGCGAGGCGCTCGCCGCCGAGAAGGCGAAGGGCAAGGACGGCAAGGACGGGAAGGACGGCAAGGCGACGAAGCGGCCGTCGAGGAGAGGGACATGAGGCGGAGGATCGTCCTCGCACTCGGTGTCGCGGCGCTCGCGTCGCCCCTGTGGGTGGCGCTCGCACCGGCGGCGCCCCCTGCGCCGGCGGCGCAGAAGGCGCCCGCGCCGCCGGCGGTCGACGAGCCAGCCTACCAGGCCACGGGCCGTCGCGATCCGTTCCGGCCGCCGCGCATCAGCGCCAGCGTCAGCGACGCAAATACGCCGTTGCAGCGCTACGAGATCGGGCAGCTCCGGCTCGTCGCGATCATCTACAACACGCAGGAGCCACGGGCGGTCGTCGAGGACGACGCCGGGCTCGGCTACATCGTGAAGGTGGGAACGCCGATCGGGACGAACGGTGGGGCCGTTCGTGCGATCGAGAAGGGCCGGGTCCTCGTACGCGAGGACGCCGAGGACTTCTACGGCGAAAGTCAGGCATCCGAGGTGGTGCTCGAGCTCACGGGCGGCAACGTAGGTCGTCCGGCTGGGAGTGAGAGGGGGAGGCGATGAGGAGGTTCGGGCGTACGTTCGGAGTGCTCGTGCTCGCGGCCGCGTGGGCACCGGTCCAGCCCGCGCTGGCGGAAGAGTTGGCGGCCGTCGAGACATCGACGCAGAACCCGGTCGAAGTCGTGACGGACACGCCGGCATCCCCCTGGCTCTCGGTGCGTGACGTGCGCGTCGAGCCCGCGGGCTCGGGCAAGCGCGTCGTCGTGCAGCTGAGTCGCGCGCCCGAGACGGTGCGCGAGTTCTCGCTGCCGAATCCGCCGCGGCTCGTCATCGACGTGGCCGGGCCGCTCAAGAAGGGTGACTCGCGCGAGGCGCGGTTCGCCGTGGGCGATCCGATCGTGTCCGGCGTGCGCGCCGCCCGCTTCAAGGGTCGCCTGCGCATCGTGCTCGACCTCAGCGAGCAGGCGCCGATCCTGGCCGTCCGCTCGGAGGGCGACGGCATCGTCGCCGAGATCGGCGAGGCCACCGCGGCGCTCGAGCCGCCGGTCACAGAGACGTTCGCGGCCGCCGAGCCCGCCATCGTCGAGCCCACCAGCGTGGAGCCCGTCGCGGCGGAGCCGGTCGCCATCGAGCCGGTCGCGGCCGTCGAGCCCGCGCGCCCGACGCGCCCCCGCCGTTCCAAGCCCGTCGCCGGGTCCGTACCCGACGAGGTGCCGCTCCTGCTCGCCGCCGCCAAGGCGATCGAGCCGGTGCCGCCACCGTCGCGCACGCGCCGCGATCTGCTCGGCAACGAGCAGAGCTTCAACGGCCAGCGCATCTCCCTCGATTTCAAGGACGCCGACATCCAGAACGTGCTCCGCGTGCTCGCCGACGTCAGCAACATGAACATCATCGCGACCGACGACGTGAAGGGGAAGATCACGCTGCACCTCAGCGAGGTGCCGTGGGATCAGGCGCTCGATCTCGTCCTGCGCACGAATCGCCTCGAGGCGACGCAGGAAGGGAACGTCATGCGTATCTCCACGATCGGCCGCCTGAAGGAGGAGCGCGAGGCGCTCCGCGCCGCGGTCGACGCCGAGCGCGAGCTCGAGCCGCTGCGCATCGCGTACCAGCGCGTCAACTACGCTCGCGCCGACGAGGCTCTCATCGACAAGGTGAAGGGCGTCCTCAGCGACCGCGGCAGCGTGACGTTCGACGATCGCACCAACACGATCATCGTCCGCGACATCCAGCGCGGCATCGTCGACGCCGAGCAGCTGATCCACGAGCTCGACGTCCAGAGCCCACAGGTGCTCATCGAGGCGAACATCGTCGAGGCGACCGAGGACTTCGGTCGCGGCCTCGGCGTGCAGTGGGGCTACAACTACACCGGCGGACCGACCACCGGCACGCCCACGGGCTCGAACTTCCCCGGCACCGTCGGCGTCGGCGGCTCGGGCCTCGGGCTCGGCTCCGCGCCGCCGGCGAGCGGCACGGGGGCGCCCGCGGCGCGCGTGCCCTTCCTGGCCGACTTCCCGGTCCCGTCGAACTTCGGCTCGGGCTTCGGCGCGGGCACCGGCTCGGCGCTCGACCTGGCGCTCGGCTCGCTCAACGGCTCGTCCAGCCTCGCCGCGCGGTTGACCGCGTTGGAGGAGGAGGGCAAGGGTAAGGTCATCAGCCGCCCCCGCGTGATCACGATGAACAACGTGGCGGCGACGATCCAGAGCCTGACGATCCTGCGCGTCAAGCTGCCGTCGACCGGCACGGTCATCAACACCGGCACCGGCGGCGTGGCGGGCGGCCAGACCACGGCGACGGAGAAGATCAACACCGGCATCACGCTGGTGGTCACCCCGCAGGTGTCCGCCGACGGATTCGTGCTCATGAACATCTACGCCAAGTCGTCGCAGCCCGACTTCAACCGCGCCGTCGACGGCATCCCGAACGAGATCAGCCGCGAGGCGAACTCGAACGTGCTGATCAAGGACGGCGAGACCGTGGTGCTGGGCGGCATCTTCCGGCACGTCAGCGACGACCGCGAGGCGGGCCTGCCCTATCTGCGGAACGTCCCGGTCCTCGGCTGGCTCTTCAAGCGCACGCTCGATTCGAAGCGCCAGGAAGAGCTGCTGGTCTTCCTGACGCCGAAGGTCGTCGAGACGGGCACCGCGGCGCTGCCGCCGGCCGAGCAGCTCTGGCAGGAGCGTCGGGGCGGCTGACGCACCGACTACGGCGGTAGGTGGGACACATCATCCTTGCGGGGTTCATGGCCACGGGAAAAACAGAGGTCGGCCGCCGGCTGGCGCAACGACTGGGACGCGCGTTCGTCGACACGGACGCGCTGGTCGAAGCGGACGCCGGTAGCACCGTGGCCAGCATCTTTGTCGCCGAGGGCGAAGCGGGCTTCCGGGCTCGCGAGCGTGCGGCGGTGGAGCGAGCCTGCGCAATGCCCGACGCGGTGATCGCGATCGGGGGCGGGGCGCTGCTCGACGCGGACAACCGGCGCCGGCTCATGGAGTCCGGAGCGGTCGTCTGCCTGACGGCGGCGCCCGAGGAGATCCTGCGTCGGGTCGGGAACGCGAGCAGCCGGCCGCTGCTCCGCAACGCGCCCGATCGGCTCGCGCGCATTCGCGAGCTCGCGGCCGAGCGCGCGCCGATCTACGCGCAGGCGACGCATACGGTCGACACGACGGGGCTGTCGGTCGACCAGGTGACGGAGCGCGTGCGGGCGCTCGTGGCGGAACGGTGACGCGGGCATGCAGGCGGGGGCGGCGGTGGTGATGGCGACGGAGCGACGGCTGGACGAGGTGATCGTCCCGCTCGGCGATCGGTCGTACTCCGTCGTCGTCGGCGGCGGCCTGCTCGGCCAGCTCGGGGGACGGCTCTCGGGACTGGGCTTCCGCGGCCGCTGCGGGCTCGTCACGACCGAGCGCGTCGGCACGCTGTACCGCGAGCCGGTGCTGGCGTCGCTGCGCGACGCCGGGTTCGACCCGTTGGTCATCGAGATCCCGGACGGCGAGGAGCACAAGAACCTCGCCTGGCTGGCGCTCATCTACGATCGCCTGCTCGAGGCCGGCATCGAGCGGAAAACGCCGCTCGTGGCGCTCGGCGGCGGCGTCGTGGGCGACCTCACGGGCTTCGCGGCGGCCACGCTGCTGCGCGGGCTGCCCGTCGTGCAGGTGCCGACGACGCTGCTCGCGATGGTCGACGCCGCGATCGGCGGCAAGACGGCGGTGAACCATGCCGTCGGCAAGAACCTGATCGGCGCGTTCCATCAGCCGCGGCTCGTGCTGGCGGATACCGACACGCTGCGGACGCTGCCGCGTCGCGAGCTGCTCGCCGGCCTGGCCGAGGTGATCAAGTACGGCGTCATCCGCGACGCCGCGCTGTTCGACGAGATCGAGGCGCGGCTCGACGACGTGCTGGCGCTCGACGCCGACATGCTCGTGCGGGTCGTCGGCGCGTCGTGCCGTCACAAGGCCGAGGTCGTCGCGCGCGACGAGCGCGAGGAAGGCACCGATCGTGCCACGTTGAACTACGGCCACACCGTGGGGCACGCCGTCGAGATGCTCACCGAGTATCGGCGGTTGTTGCACGGCGAGGCGGTAGCCATTGGAATGGTGGCGGCGGCGCGCGTATCGCAGGGGCTCGGACTCTGCGACGCGTCGGTCGTCACGCGTATCGAAGGAGTGCTGCGTCGGGCGGGGCTGCCTACGCGCATTCCGGACGATCTGGAACGGTCCGCGATCGCGCTGGCGATGCGCGCCGACAAGAAGTCTGCCGGCGGGCGCATTCGCTTCGTGGCGGTGGAATCGATCGGACGCGTGCGTCTGGTCGAACTGACGGGAACGGAGATCGTCACACATCTCTGACGCGTGCAGGCGTCGAGTCGAGGGGCGGGGAGGAGAATCATGCGAAAGACGGGGAGGGGGTCGATCCTGATCGGGATGCTGGCCTCGATGTTGACGGCCGGGGTCGTGCACGCCTCGGGAGACGACGCGCTCGTGTTCCGGGCCGTCGGCTTCTACCAGGGCGAAGCCGACATTTCCGAGGGATCGATCACGTGCGAGGTCCCGAACATCCAGAACGCGTTCGTCGACAACGCGTACTCGATGGGTCTCTGGAACAGCTTCGGGGTACCGACCCTGTCGTTCCCGGATCAGAACAACCCGTTCGGCGATCCGTGCGGCGGCTGGATCCAGCTGCGGAACAACATGTTGGTGAACGGCATCAACCTCGAGCGCGTCGAGCTCAAGCTGCGCATCCCGGGTGCCGGCCGCTTCAGCAACGAGGTGCCCACGCGCAAGGGATTCCCGCTCGCCTGCCGGCAGTTCAACAAGGTGAAGATCTTCACCGGCGCGCGCATGGATCCCGTCAGCAGCACGACGCAGGTGTCGAACAGCGGCGCGCCGAACGTCGCGTTCGTGCAGCTGCTGCCGATGGTATCGCCGCAGCTGATCAACTGCCTGCGTTCGCAGTACACGCCGCTGCCGACGGACGTCCTGTCGTCGATTCCGCTCGTGATCCAGGCGAAGGCGGTCGGTCGCGCGGACGACGGCGAGGTCTACCGGACGAACACGATCCGATACACGTTGACGCTCCGTCACGTGTGCGGTAACGGACGCCTCGACGACGGCGAGGAATGCGATCCGAACGCGCCAAATACCTGCTTCCTGGGCGTCTGCCAGGATGGCGAATGCGGCGACAGCGGGTTCCCCTGCTTCTCCGACGCCGATTGCATCGGCTCGTGCTCGGCAGCGGGCGATCCGTTCGAATGCAACTGCGTATTCTGATCGTCCTCCCCGTCCTTCTCCTGCTCGGCGCGGTCCTCGGGACCGCGCCGCAGGCAGGGGCCGCCGATGCGGCGCCTCGCCTGACCATCGACTTGCCGGTGCACGACTTCGGTACCGTCGAGCAGGGCAGCCGCGTGGAGCACGCGTTCAGGTTGCGCAACACCGGCACCGCCTCGCTCCAGGTCTCGAAGGTCGACAGCTCGTGCGGCTGCACCGCGGGCGTCTCGGCCGACGGCTTCGTTCCTCCGGGCGGCGTGACCTTCGTCACGGTGTCGCTCGACACGGCGAAGATCGCGGGCCGCACCGCCAAGACGGTCGTCATCCACAGCAACGACCCGACGGTACCCCAGGCCGCGCTCTCGCTGACCGGCGTGGTGGTCACCGACGTGGTCGCGAATCCGCCCGCGCTCTACCTCGGACGCATCCGTCGCGGTCATCCGGTTCGGCGCGAGGTCGTCGTCCGATCGGGCCGACCGGGCGCGCCGTATCAGGCCGTCGAGATCGAGTCGGAGCTGTCGGCGGTCCGCGCACACCTCGAGCCGGGCGCGACGCCGGAGGAGCAGCGTGTCGTCATCGAGCTCGCGCCCGACATGCCCCTCGGCCGTTTCTCGAACGAGCTTCGGGTGCGCACGACGAGCCCGCGCCAGCCGGTGCTGACCATCCCGGTGTTCGGCAGCGTCGAGGGTGACCTCGCCGCGCTGCCGCCGCAGGTCACGTTCTTGCTGGCGAGCGACGGGTCCGCCGCCCCGCACGACGTCCAGATCACGAACCGTACGCGCGAGCCGATTGCCCTGACCAGCGTGACGGTGCCGCCGCCGCTGGCCTACGACCTGCGCACCGTGCGCGACGGCGTCGAGTGGCTGCTGACGTTGCGCCTGGCGGGTCGGTTCCCGTCCAACTTCACCGAGGCGGCCGTCGAGATCCTCACCGACCGGCTCGGGGCGCTCGTCGTGCCGGTGTACGCGCTCGATCGGGGCTGAGTCTTTCGCGTCGCGGTGGCGGGAGTGGCGTGGGCCGGGAGTTGCCCCGGCTGCGCGTGGCGTTCGCACGGCACCCCGCGCCCAACTCCCTCCTCCCGCGTGCTCTCGACACGCTCGCTCGGGGCAACCCCCGACCCACGCCACTCCCGCCACCGCCCGCACGACACGTCACGATCGCGTACGACCGGAACATGTGTGCCTCGTCGCCGGTCGGTGAGGTTCTCACTTTTTGCGCGTGGGGAGCACCGTCACTCGGTATGGATGTCACTACCAAAGCGACAGATCGCGCGTGCGAGGAGCCGTGATCCGTTCGCGCCGGTCGGCGCATCCCGTCGTTGATGGGGTGGGTGGCGAGGCGCGGACGGTGGGGTCGTCCTGAGCGAGCGTGTAGCGAGATGGCCACCGTCCCCTCCCGGGGTCGACCAACGAC
>CAYSOF010000021.1:0-124434 GCA_964432595.1 uncultured Binatia bacterium (SeqCode)
CTTTCTGCGTCTGGCGCCCGCTCAGACCGTCGACGGTTTCGTCACATCAAGGCTAGTCGCCGCTACGGCGGTACTGCGCGTTCACGGGGAAGAGGCGCTTCGGCACCTCTTCCCCGTGTCGCGTACATACGGCGGCGCGGAACGCTAGGAGCAGTCGCCAGCCGGCGCGTTCTTCGCCGAGTGCGACTTCGATGCGACGAACTTCGTAGTGCCGCCGAACACCATGCAGGCTGTACGTCCGCCTACCCGCACGTTGACGACCACCGGGCTCGGCTCCTCGGCGAGGGCATGACCGAGGCCGGCACCTTTGCCGCTGAGCTTCAGGAGCCTCCCCGCCTTGAGCGAGGCCGACTTGATCGGTCCGAGCAGCAGTCGCGCGTCCTTGTACTTGTAGCCGCGATTGGCGCCGGGCGCACCGACGTAGCTCCAGCCCGACGCCGGCAGGCCGTAGGCGTGGTCACACGGTCCACCACACCCGTCGGCGGTGCGAACGCGAACGCTCGCGCCGTGCAGGACGGGGTCGTCGGCACTGCCGTTGCCGGTCCCGAACGGGAGCGCGGCGTCCCGGCTCTGCAGCACGAGGGCGCGCTTCGCCGCGGTGTCGCCCGTCTTCAACAGGAGCTTGCTGCCTGCGAGCCGCTCGGGTTCGAGCACGCCCATGGTCCACGTGCTCGCGGCGGCGGTGAGCACCGTCAGCCGCACGTCACCGTCGGCGAGCCGCTCACGATCGGTGATGCAGGGGCCGCTCGGCAGCGCGCGCGCGGAGCCCGGGCAATCGACGACGGCGACACCGTTTCGGAACATCACGAGCGTCGTCTCGTCGTGCCCGATGGGAATCGCGGTGGCGTCGAGCTCGAAGACGAAGCGTAGCGGCGTAGCGACGGTCGCCGGCGGTGCGATGATGTTCACCTGCTTACCGAGGAGCTGGTAACCCGGCTGCGACGTCGGAACGACCGACGTGACGACCAGGGTGACGCTGCCGGAATTCGGCGACGTCACCGCGGTCTGCACGGGCGCCTCGGGCGTGGCGCCGGTGCTGCCGCCGTCCGTGGTGGCGCTGCCGCCGGGCGGCAACGTCGCGGTGATCACCGTCTCGGTGAGGCACTGCCCATCGCAGCCGTCGGCGATCGCCACGTTGGCGTCGTCGCACTGCTCGCCGCGCCCGGGGTCGGTCACGCCGTCGGCGCAGCGCGGGAGGCGACACGTCGGGCGGCAGAGCGCATCGGGATCGAAGGAGTTCGCGGTCCCCGCGTCACACTCCTCGACGGCGGTGTGCAGGATGCCGTCGCCGCAGACGTTGAGCGTGCAGTTCGACTTGCAGCCGTCGTTGTCGGAAGCGTTTCCGTCGTCGCATTGCTCGAGCGGATCGGGCAGGCCGTTCCCACATCCGGGCAGGCTGCAGATCGCGTTGCAATCGTCGCCGGCCAGCAGATTCCCGTCGTCGCACTGTTCGCCGGCGTCCGTGACGCCGTCGCCGCAGAAGCTGCCCGTCATGCGGGCCCACGGGGCGCTGCCGCCCATGGTGTCGCAGCTGGTGAGCGTGGTGGACAGCAGGAAGCCGCCGGACAGCGTCAGCGTCGCGCCGACGCGCGTCCCGCTCGCCGGCGTCGACATCGTCGCGCCGATCGCATAGGTCACGCCGCTGATCACCCCGCCGGCGTCTTCGGTGAGGTAGGCCACGTACTGGCCGCCCGGTCCGTTCACGCTCCAGACCCCGGTGACGTCGCAGCCGAGGAACTGACACGTGGTCGAGCAGGTATCGTCGGGGTCGAGGTTGCCGTCGTCGCACTGCTCGCCGGATTCGACGACGCCGTTGCCGCAGACGTTGATCTGACAGGTGAGCGAGCAGCCGTCTCCCGGGACGAGATTCGAGTCGTCGCACTGCTCGCCGGACTCCTGGATGCCGTTCCCGCAGAGGTTCGGCAGGCACGAGTCCGAGCAGCCGTCGCCGTTCGTGACGTTGGCGTCGTCGCAGAGCTCGGCGGGCTCGAGGATGCCGTTCCCACACGCCGCCGGTGTGCACAGCGCGGTGCACGCATCCCCGTTCACGAAGTTGCCGTCGTCGCACGCCTCATCCGCGTCGACCGTGCCGTCGCCGCAGTACGTGTGGGACAGCCGCTGCAACGACGGCACGCCGCCACCGGACGCAACAATCTCGTCACAAGACAGCATCGTGGCATTGCCGAGGAACATCAGCCCGGTGACCGCCGCCGCGGTCCGGTTGCCCGACAGGTTCCACAGGCTGGTCGGACCGCTCGCACCCAATTGCAGCGTCCCGGTGATCGCACCGGTCACGTCTTCCCGCAGACGCCACACGAGCGGGATGGCGAAGCTCGAGGTCCAGGTGCCGGTCACGCTGCAACCAAGGTATTGGCACGTCGCCGAGCAATCGTCGCCGGGATCGACGTTGCCGTCGTCGCACGTTTCTCCCGACTCGAGCGTGCCGTTGCCGCAGACGTTGACCTGGCACGTCGTCGAGCAGCCGTCGCCGTTGATCAAGTTGCCATCGTCGCACGCCTCGCCCGGCTCGATCACGGTATTCCCGCAGACGTTGGGCTCGCATCCCGCCGAGCACCCGTCGCCGTTCGTCAGGTTGCCGTCGTCGCACTGCTCACCGGCCTCGACCACCCAGTTGCCGCACGCGGCCGCCGTGCAGAGTACCGTGCAGACGTCGCCGTTCACGAAGTTGCCGTCGTCGCACGCCTCGCCGGCGTCGATCACCGCGTCGCCGCAGTAGCTCTGCGACGTGCGGCTGAACTGCATCCCGCCCATGGTGAACACGTCGCACGTCGCGTTCAGCGTGCCGGTGACGTTGATGAGGCCGGCCGAGACGAAGACGTCTGCACCCGTTCGTGTGCCGGTGAGCACGGAGGCGGCCGTCGGGTTCGGTCCGCTCGGTACGATGCCGGTCAGGTTCCCCGCGCCATCGTCGCGGATGGTCCAGAGCCCGATGATCGTCGACCAGGAGCCGGACATGTTGCAGACCTGCGCCTCCACGGGCGCGGCGAGCAGCACGACGAAAACGACGAGCATCGGGACGGCGGTGAGGCGACGCATGCGGGAACCTCCTTTACGGCCCGGGGGGCGTACCATCCGAGGCCGAATTCGGTCAATCGGTCTTGACTGCCGGATAGGTAGCAGATGCGGCTCGCGGCCCGTCGCGTCGCCAGGCACTATCAGGGCCCGGGCACCGGTTCGCATCGGGCCTCCCGATCTCCGCGGCCCGTCCTGGCTCGCGCGGGAACGTTGGCCGCGGACGCCCGGTCGCGACGCTCGGAGGGCTGCAGTAAGACAATCGGCCGTCGCCATCGAATCAGACGGCCGGCGCCTGCGTCGAAGGCGCGCGGCGGGAGTGCCCACGATGCACGAAGCGTTCGAGCGATCGCCTTTGGACTCACGGCACGGCAGGATTCCAGCCTATGGCCATCGACCATGCGGCCCGCGCGACTGCCTCGCGGCGCCGCGTCTGGCGGTGCCGCGCCGAATCGGTAGTATTCCCCCGCGACACGAGGCGGAGGCCGCGGCTCGGACCGCGCGGACCACGAACGTCACGGCCGTCGAGCACGCCGCATTTCAACGCCGGTAGAGGGGAACAGAGTGAAGACAAGAGCTGAGACGGGGATTTTCTCGAATACGGGCGGCGACTTGGCCGCCGGGCTGGTGGTCTTTTTCGTCGCGCTGCCCCTCTGCCTCGGTATCGCCCTGGCGTCGGGGGCGCCGCTCTTCTCGGGCCTGATCGCGGGCATCGTGGGAGGCGTCGTCGTCGGTTTCGTCAGTAAATCCAACCTGAGCGTCAGCGGTCCCGCCGCCGGCCTGACGGCGATCGTGCTGGGGGCCATCACCGACCTCGGTGCCTTCGACCTCTTCCTGTGCGCCGTCCTCATCGCCGGCGTCGTGCAACTGGCGCTCGGCTTCCTCGAGGCCGGGACCATCGCCAACTACCTGCCGTCGAACGTCATTCAGGGGATGCTCGCCGGTATCGGCGTCATCATCATCCTGAAGCAGCTGCCGCACCTCGTCGGGTTCGACACGGACGCCGCGGGCAATTTCTCGTTCCTCGACACCTCCGGCGGCGGCACCTTCACGGCGCTGGCGCAGGCGCTCGACTTCTTCACGCCCGGGGCGGTCGTCGTCGGACTCGCCTCGATCGTCCTCATGAAGGTGTGGGAGAAGGTGCCCGCGTTGAAACAGCTCAAGCTCCTCCCGGGGCCGCTCGTCGCCGTGGCGTGCGGCGTGGTCCTGAACGAGGTATTCATCGCCACCGGCTCGGGGCTCGCCATCGGCGGTGAGCATCTGGTCAACCTGCCGGCGAGCGACGGGCTCGCGGGCTTCTTCGAGCAGTTCACGCATCCCAACCTGGCCGGATTCGCCGATCGGGACGTGTGGATATTCGGGTTGACGATCGCCGTCGTCGCGTCCGTCGAGACGCTGCTCTGCATCGAGGCGGTGGACACGCTCGACCCGCACAAGCGGTACACGCCGCCGAACCACGAGCTGAAGGCGCAGGGCGTCGGCAACATCATCAACGGCCTGATCGGCGGGCTGCCGCTCACCTCGGTCATCGTTCGCTCGTCGGCGAACGTGAACGCGGGTGCGCAAACCAAGCTGTCGTGCATTGCGCACGGCGCGCTGCTGCTCGTGTGCGCGGCCGCGATCCCCCAGCTGCTCAACAAGATCCCGCTCGCGACGCTCGCCGCGATCCTCATCCTGACCGGATACAAGTTGGCGAACCCGGCGCTCGTCCGGCGCTGGTGGGGGCACGGCTGGTACCAGTTCGTGCCGTTCGCCGTGACGGTGGTCGGCGTCGTCGCGACCGACCTGTTGATGGGCGTCCTCATGGGGCTCGTCGTCAGCGTCGCCTTCATCCTCCGCGAGAACGAGCGGAGCGCCTACTTCTTCCGGCGCGAGAAGCACGAGGAGAGCGACATCATCCACATCCACCTCGCGCAGGCAGTCTCGTTTCTCAACAAGGCCGCCATCAAGGTGACGCTGGAGCAGCTGCCGCGCGGAGCGTACGTCATCCTCGACGCCACCGACACCGTCTACATCGATCACGACGTGATGGAGCTGATCCGGGAGTTCACTACGGTCAAGGCGCGAGAGCGCGGCATCCGTCTGGAGATGGTCGGCTTCCGCGAGCCGGACGACGTCGTGAACACGCTCGACCCGAGCCCCAAGGAAATCGTGTCCAGCGACGCGCCCCGGCGCCCGGGCGCGCGATTGCCGCATGAAATGCTGATCGAAGACCTGACCAAAGAGCGACTCGGACACGAAGGGGCCTAGCAATGCGAACGCACACGAAGGAGACGCAGGCGACGACGACGCCGCAGGCGGCCCTCCAGTTTCTGCGCGAGGGCAACTACCGCTTCCAGAACAACCTGAAGGCGCACCGTGACCTCCTGGAGCAAGTGAACGAGACGCGCGACGGACAGTTTCCGTTCGCCGCCATCCTGAGCTGCATCGACAGCCGCACGAGTGCGGAGCTGATCTTCGACCAAGGGCTCGGCGACATCTTCAGCATCCGGCTCGCCGGCAACGTCGTCACCGAGGCCGTGCTCGGGAGCATGGAATTCGCGTGCAAGGTCGCCGGCTCGAAGTTGCTGGTCGTCCTGGGGCACACCAAGTGCGGCGCCATCAAGGGCGCCTGCGACGGCGTACAGATGGGAAACCTGACGACGCTGCTCAACCTGATCCAGCCCTCGGTCTACATCGAGGAGGCTGCGGGCGGGCAGCGGGCTTCGACCGACCCGACCTTCGTGCGGGGTGTCACCGACACGCACGTCCGTCGCAGCGTCGAATCGATCATCGAGCGCAGCACCGTGCTCCGCGAGATGATCGAGCGCGGCGAGGTCGGCCTCATCGGGGCCGTCTACGACGTCGACACCGGCAGCGTCGATTTCCTCGACGAGACCTTCATGCTGGGCGAGGTCAAGCACTTCTACCTCGACGTGGGGACCGCCAAGCGCGCGCAGTGACGCTCGGGGCGCGGGAGCACGCGACGCGCGTTGACACGGAAACACACGGCTGTTAGCGCCTTCGCCCCATGGACGCCTACATCGTCGACGCTTGTCGCACCCCCCGTGGCCGCCGGAAGGGCAGCCTCGCCAACACGCATCCCATCGACCTCTGCACCGTGCCCATGAACGCCATGGTGCAGCGCACGGGGATCGACCCGACGAAGATCGAGGACGCGATCATCGGTTGCGTCACCGAGACGGGCGAGCAGGGCGCCTGCGTCGGCCGCGCCGCGGTCCTCGCGGCCGGCTGGCCGATCGAGATTCCCGGCTTCTCGCTGAACCGCTTCTGCGGGTCGGGCCAGACGGCGGTCAACCTCGCGGCGCAGGCGGTCGGCTCGGGTGCGCACGACGTCGTGTACGCCGGCGGCGTCGAGAACATGACCCGCTGCCCGATGGGCTCCGACGCCGGCCCGCTGCCGATGTCGCTCCTCGAGCGCTACAATCTGATCCCGCAGGGCCTGTCGGCGGAGATGATCGCCGACAAGTGGAACTACAGCCGCCAGCAGCTCGACGAGTTCGCGCTCGAGAGCCAGCGGCGCGCGTGGCAGGCGATCCAGGAGAACCGCTTCGCGAAGAGCCTCGTGCCCCTCGAGGTCACGCTGGCCGACGGCACGAAGAAGCAGTTCACCACCGACGAGCATCCGCGGCCGCAGACGACCCTCGAGGGCCTGGCCGCGCTGACGCCGTCGTTCAAGCCCGACGGCAAGGTGCACGCGGGCAACTCGAGCGGCATCGTCGACGGCGCGGGCGGCGTGCTGCTCGCCAACAAGCGCGGTCTCGAGGCGAACGGTCTCAAGGCGCGCGCGCGCATCGTCGACACGGTGATCGTCGGTTCCGAGCCCGTCATCATGCTCACCGGCCCGATCCCGGCGACGGAGAAGATTCTGAAGCGCACGGGCATCAAGGCGAGCGACCTAGACCTCGTCGAGATCAACGAGGCCTTCGCGCCGGTGCCGATGATCACGATGCAGGAGATCGGCATCCCGCACGAGAAGGTGAACGTGAACGGCGGCGCGATCGCGCTCGGTCACCCGCTGGGTGCGACCGGGGCGATGATCGTCGGGACGCTGATCGACGAGCTCGAGCGGCAGGACAAGACGCTGGGGCTCGTGACCATGTGCATCGGCTACGGGATGGGGATCGCGACGATCATCGAGCGCGTCTGACGGTGCCTCGCGGCGGGGGCCGGTGGGCTCCCGCTGCGGCTCCGCGTCCTCGCGGGGGCACCCCCCGCGCCGCCCCACCACCCAACCCCGCTGCGGAGTCGCCGCCGCGGGAGTCGCACCGACCCCCGCCGCTCGACGCGCATCCTCTCTGAGGGGATCTACGCGACGTGCAGGTTTCGCTTCGGGACGTCGCGCAGGAGCACGTCGTCGGGGGCGTCGCTGTTGTCGCTCGTGAGCAACCGCTCCAGGCCCTCGCGGACCTCTTTCCTCGTCATCTGGACGCCGTAGCTCTGGAGGATCTGGCGGATGAGCTCGTAGTGGCTCTCCACCGTCTCCGTCACCGAGAGATAGCCGTGCGCGCCGGCGCTGCGGCCGGCCCAGAGGTTCAGCGGAGCCATCTTGAAGAATGTGAGGTCGGTCTCGGCCGGCTCGATCAGGATGATGTCGCCCTGGAAGTTCGGGTCATCCTGGTACTGGCGGATGCCGAGCTGCAGCCGCGAGTGCAACAGCGTGCGGAACACCTGGTTCAGCACCGTCAGCATGCCCTGATCGGCCAGGGGGCGACCCTCGAGGACGTAGCCGTTGCGCTCCGGATGGAAGCGCCGCGCGACGCGGTTCGAGAACGGACGGAACGGGTTGTAGCAGATCACCAGGTCGGCCCCGTGCTCGATGGCGACGTCGAGGTTCGCCGTGCGACGCACGCCGCCGTCGACGTAGTCGACGCCCTTGAGCCGCGCCGGCTTGTAGAAGCCCGGCAGGGCGGACGATGCCTGCACCGCCTCGGAGATCGTGAGCGACGTGTCCTCGTCGTGCCCGAACACGACGCGCTCCGCGGTGTCGAGGTTCATCGCGACGATGTACAGCTCGACGCCGCGCACGCGGTACAGCACGCGGAAGTCGTTCGTCATCCCGCGGCGCTCGATGTTCTTCCGCAGGTAGCGCTCGAGGTTCGAGTTGTCGAAGAGCCCCGATGGCAGATACGCGAGCGGGAAGGGGAACTCGCGCGCCGCACCGATCGCGTCGATCAGCGGCTTCGTACACTCGATGAGATTGTCGAGCGTCGGCTGCTGGCGCGCGCGTTCGAGCGGTGCTTCCAGCGCCTTCAAGACGGTCGGCGTCTGTACGAGGAAGTCGTAGAGAACGCCCGGCACGTAGGACATCAGGTCGACGACGAACTCGATCGGCTTGCGGGCGAACTCGGCAAAGTTGAAGCCGTAGAAATCGAGCGGCTTGAGCTCGCTGAAGTCCTCCGAGATGCCCTCGAGCGAGCGCAGCATCTCGGGCGGGGTGACGCCGCCGGCGAGCGGAGCGGCGAGGAACGAGCCGGCCGACAGGCCGACGTAGATGTCGAAGTCGGTGGTCTTGCGGTTGACCAGGAAGTCGTCGAGGGCCTTCAGCCCGCCGAGCTTGTACGCGCCGCCCGTGACGGCGCCGCCGGCGAGGACGAGTGCGATCCGTGGATTGCGCTTTCGCGCGGCCAAGTCGCTCTTGTGGACGATCGTGAGACCCATGCGCGCTTTCCCCCGCCGCGTGCGGCCCCTAGGACTTCCGGTCCGGGTCGGTGCGTTGCGTCATGCTTCTAGCGTTTGAGCAATGCGCATGCCAGCCACCCAGCCATCCGCTCCAGGCGCCCAGTATCCTTCGTGTTCGGAGATATACCCGTACCGTTGAAAAATTGTCACGCCTTTCGAGCGTATCGAAAGGGAACGGCACGGAAGCTTTTATCCGCAGCGGCGAGAGCGTCGGGGGTGTCGATGTTGATCCAACGCGCCTCGGTGACGAACCCGGCGATGGTACGCCCGGCGGCCAGGAGCCGTGGGTAGGTCTCGCGGGCGACGCCGAACGCCGCCCCGGCGTCCATCCACTGGAATATCTCCGGCTCCATCACGTGCAGTCCTGGGAACATGAACCCGCGCAGCGGCTCGTCGATCGCGACGTCCGGCCGTCCGGATATCCGTCGCACCCGGTCGCGCGCGTCGAGCTCGACGAGCCCGTAGCGGGCGGCGTCCGGCGTCGGACGCACGGCGAGCGTCGCGATCGCTCCGCTCGCCGCGTGATGCGCGATCACGTCGGCGAGCGGCAGCTCGAGCAGGCTGTCGCCGTTGCAGACGACGAATGCCTCGTTGCCGAGCAGCGGCTCCGCCTGCTTGATGCCGCCGCCGGTGTCGAGGATCTCGCGCTCCCACGAGTAGCGCACGCGGACGCCGAGCCGGCTGCCGTCTCCGATCGTCTCTTCGATGCGCTGCCCGAGGTGATGCAGGTTGATCACGACCTCCTCGATGCCCCCGGCGCGCAGGAACTCGAGGATGTGCTCGAGCAGCGGCCGCCCGCCGACCGACATCAGCGGCTTCGGCAGCGTATCCGTCAGCGGCGCCAGTCGCGTGCCCTTGCCGGCGGCGAGCACCATGGCGCGACGGATCATGCCGCGAGCTCGGGAACGTAGCGCGCGGCCCGGCGCTGCACGTCCGCCAGCGCCGGCGTGCCGGCGAACATGTGCCGCGCGACACCGTACACGGCCGGCAGGTACGCGAGGTAGCCCGGGCGCCCCTTCACCACCTCCAGGTACCAGAAGCGGCCGATAACCTTGAGCGCATGCTGGAGCGCGGTGAGCCGGTAGCGCTCGCGGAAGCCGTCCGTCACGGCGAGCCCGGCGTCGGCCATGACGCGCTCGAAGCGCGCGATGAGAGACGCCTCGAGCGCGGGATCGACGAGCGTGTTCGTGGTGCGGTCGGTGAGCAGCTGTGCCAGGTCGAACGCGTCGGGCGCGATCAGCGCGTCCTGGAAGTCGATCAGGACGAGCGAATCGTCGGCGCGGACGTGGAGGTTCCACGCCATGTAGTCGCGGTGGGACAGGGCGGTCGGCCCGGCGGCGAAGGGCGCGGCGACCGGCGCGAGCTCGTGGAGCAGCTCGGCGCGCTCAGCCGCGGGAAGCGCGCGGCCGATGCGCGTCTCGATGCCGTGGTCGATGAAGTGCTCGATCTCGGCGGTGGCGAGCGCGTGATCGAAGCGGCGGTCGAACGCGACGCACGTCGGATCGCGATGGCGCGCGCCCGCGACCTGCAGGCGCGCCAGCAGGTCGACGGCCTCGGCGAAGCGGCGCGGGGTGCTCGACGGATCGCGGCTCACCGCGGTCCACAGGCTGACGTCGCCGACGTCCTCGATCACGAGCAACCCGTCGCGGCGCGCGAGGTCCGCGTGGACGGTTGGCACGGGCAGGCCCTGGCGCGCCAGCCAGCGCGCGACGTTGACGAACGTGAGCTCGCCCGCGGCCCCGCCACCGCCGATCTCGTCCGAGCCGCCGAACCGTCCCTCGCCGAGCACCATCGCGACGGCGGTCGGCACCGGCGCGTCGGCGAGGCGCAGCCGCACGTAGCGCCGGGTGGACGCGTCGCCGTGCAGCGGCTCGGCGGCGAGGAGGCGCGCGCGTGTGCCGAAGGCGTCGACGACGGCGCGCGCGAGCACGTCGTGCGAGGGGGTCGCGGACGACGGCGCAGACATTGGCGGCGGGTAGCAGAGCGTCGGTGGGGAGTCAAAATCGTGCACACGTTGCGCACGACATGAGCGCATTTGACTCCGTCCGGGCATTGCCCTACGAAACCAAAGTTTTCGCATGAAGTTCGAGTACGTTCCCGTCGTCGCCACGCTGCTCATCGCGGCGCTCGTGCCCGCGCTGTTCCTCGGCGTGAGCGCGTTCTTCGGCGCGCGCAATCCGTCGGCGATCAAGCAGGAAGCGTTCGAGTGCGGGAACCCGTCGAGCGGTCCGGCGTGGGGTCGGTTCTCGGTCAAGTTCTACCTGACGGCCATCCTCTTCATCGTCTTCGACGTCGAGGTGGTGTTCCTCTATCCGTGGGCCATCCTCTTCCGCCGCCTCGGCTGGTTCGGGTTCGTCGAGATGATGCTCTTCGTCGTCATCCTCACGCTCGGCCTCGCCTATGTGTGGCGCAAGGGCGCCCTCGAGTGGGATTGATGACGGTCGACGACGTACTCGCCCGCGTGACCGTGCTGCTGCCCGCCGCGACGCCGGCGCCCGCCGAGATGGTGCGCGGGCAGGCGGTCGTCGAGCTGCCGCGCGACCACGTGCCGTCGGCGCTCCAGACGCTGCGCGACGATCCCGAGCTCGCGTTCGACGTGCTCAGCGACCTCACCGCGGTCGACTATCGCGGCCAGGAGCCGCGGTTCCAGGTCGTCTACAACCTGAACTCGCTGCGCAACCGTCACCGCCTGCGCGTGAAGTGCGGCCTGCCCGAGAGCGACCCGCGCATCGCGACCGCGAGCGGTGTGTGGAAGTCGGCGCTGTGGTCCGAGCGCGAGGTCTTCGACCTCTTCGGCATCCGCTTCGACGGCCACCCGGACCTCCGTCGCATCCTGCTCTATCCCGAGTTCGAGGGTCATCCGCTACGGAAGGACTATCCCCTCGATCTCCGGCATCCGCTGGTCCCGGAGCGCGATCCGATCCTCGCGCCGTGGCATCCGCGGACGGAGGGACGCTAGGTCATGGCCGCACGCGCGCCCGGCTCCATGATGCCGGATCGCTTCGTCGAGAAGGATCACGGCGAGAGCGACATCATGGAGATCCAGATGGGCCCGTCCCATCCGGCGTCGCACGGCACCATCAAGTTCAACCTGCGGCTCGACGGCGAGACCATCCTCGACGTCGACGTCGAGGTCGGCTACCTGCACCGCGGCTTCGAGAAGATGTGCGAGCAGGGGACGTGGAACCACTGCTTCCCCTACGCCGATCGGCTGAACTACGCGTCGCCGCTGCTGAACAACGTCGGCTTTGCGATGGCGCTCGAGAAGCTCGCGGGCGTCACGGTCACGGAACGCTGCCAGTACATCCGCGTCATCGCCGGCGAGATCTCGCGCATCACCGATCACCTCACGTGTCTCGGCATGGCCGCCAGCGAGATCGGCGCCATCTCCGCGGGCTTCTACATGCTGGAAGCGCGCGAGATGCTGTACGACCTCGTCGAGGCGATCACGGGCGCGCGGCTCACCGTCACCTACTGCCGGCTCGGCGGCGTCACGAAAGATCTGCCGCCCGACATGAAGCCGCGGCTCGACGCGGCGCTGACGCACACGCGTCGCGTGCTGTCCGACTGCGACAAGCTCCTCTCGCGCAATCGCATCTTCGTCGATCGCATGCAGGGCGTCGGCATCATCGATCAGCAGGCGGCGATCTCTTTCGGCCTGACGGGCCCGCTGCTGCGCGCCACCGGCATCCCGTACGACGTGCGCAAGAACGAGCCGTACCTCGTGTACGACCGGTTCGACTTCGACGTCCCCACCGGGACGAGCGGCGACAACTACGATCGCTACATGGTCCGCTTCGCCGAGATGCAGCAGAGCATGCGCATCCTCGAGCAGGCGATGACGCAGATCCCGGACGGGCCGATCATGATCACCGATCCGCGCTACGTCCTGCCGCCCAAGCAGCAGGTGTACGGCAGCATCGAAGGCCTGATGAACCACTTCAAGCTGGTCATCGAAGGGCAGAAGGTGCCGGCGGGCGAGGTGTACGTCGCCACCGAAGGCGGCAACGGCGAGCTCGGCTTCTACCTCGTGAGCGACGGCAGCGGGCGGCCCTATCGCGTGCGCGTCCGGCCGCCGTGCTTCTACGCGATGGCATCGCTCGGCCACATGCTGCAGGGCGAGATGATCGCCGACATCATCACCACGTTCGGCCAGCTCAACATGATCGGAGGCGAGTGTGACCGCTGAGGCCGCCGCGCCGCGGTTCTCGGAGGCGGCGCTCGCCGAGTATCGCGACATCCTGACGCGCTATCCGCAGCGCCGCGCCGCGCTCATGCCCACGCTCTGGCTCGCGCAGCGCGAGTTCGGTTGGCTCTCGGTTCCGGTGCAGGAGTACGTCGCCGAGCTGATGGAGCTGCCGCTCGCGTGGGTCACCTCGACGGCGTCCTTCTACACGATGTACTGGAAGGAGCCGGTCGGGAAGGTCCACCTGCAGCTGTGCCGGAACCTGCCGTGCGCGCTCCGCGGCGCCGACGCGCTCCGCACGTGCATCCGCGAGACGCTCGGCATCCGCAACGGCGAGACGACGCCCGACGGGAAGTGGTCGCTGGAAGAGGTCGAGTGCCTCGCCAGCTGCGGGACGGCACCGGTGGTGCAGGTGAGCAACGGCCCGTACTACGAGAACCTCGACGTGCCGCAGCTGAAGGCACTCATCGAGCGGCTCGGCAACGAATGACGGACCTCGGCCTCGACGTCGCGATCGCCGCGGGAAAGGCGCTCGTCGTCCTGCTGATCACCATCCAGGTGATGGGCATGGGCGTGTTCTTCGAGCGCAAGGTGAGCGCCATCATCCAGGACCGCATCGGCGCGAACCGCGCGTCGATCTTCGGCTTCGCCGGCATGGGCCTCATCAACACGCTCGTCGCCGATCCGGTGAAGTTCCTGCTGAAGGAGGACATTCGACCGGCCGGGGCCGATCGCCTGCTGCACACGCTCGCGCCCATCTTGAGCGTGCTGCCCGCCCTCGGTGCGTTCGCCGTCATTCCGTTCGGCGACGTGCTCGAGCTCGACGGCCGCACGATCAACCTGCAGGCCGCCGCGCTGAACGTCGGCATCCTGTACATTCTCGCGATGGCCTCGCTCGGCGTCTACGGCGTCGTGCTCGCGGGCTGGGCGTCGAACAACCGCTGGTCGCTGCTCGGCGGCATCCGCGGCTCGGCGCAGATGATCTCCTACGAGATCGCGATGGGGCTCGCGCTGATCGGCGTCGTGCTGACGTACGACAGCCTCGACCTGCAGGACATCGCGCGCCAGCAGGGGCAGCTCATCTGGGGCTGGCTGCCGGCGTGGGGCATCCTCTACCAGCCGCTCGCCTTCGTGATCTTCATGACGGCCGGCATCGCGGAATCGAAGCGCATCCCGTTCGACCTGCCGGAGAGCGAGTCGGAGCTGGTCTCCGGCTACTTCACCGAATACTCGGGCGCCAAGCACCTGCTGTTCATGATGTCCGACTTCGTCGAGGTCGTGCTCGTGTCGGCGCTGGTGGCGACGCTGTTCTTCGGCGGCTGGCAGGTGCCGTACCTCGGCCGCGAAGGCTTCCAGTTCCCGTGGGGTGGCGGGCTCGCGTTGCCGTCGATCGTGGTCGTCATTCTCCAGGTCACGTCGTACGCGCTCAAGCTGATCTTCTTCACCTGGCTGCAGATCGTCATCCGCTGGACGCTGCCCCGCTTCCGCTACGACCAGCTGATGCGGCTCGGATGGAAGGGGCTGCTGCCGCTGTCGCTCCTGAACGTCGTCCTGACCGCGGTCGTCATTCTGCTGGCGGAGCACGGGGCGTGAGCGCCATCGCGTTCCTCATCGTCGCGGCGCTCACCATCGGGGCGGCGCTGATGGTGGTCATCCATCGCAACCCGGTGTACAGCGCGCTCGGCCTCGTCTCGACGCTGTTCCTGCTGGCGATGCTCTTCATCGGGCTCGACGCGCACCTCGTCGCCGCGCTGCAGATCATCGTCTACGCCGGCGCGATCGTCGTGCTCTTCCTGTTCGTCATCATGCTGCTGAACCTGCAGGTCGAGCCGCGGTCCACCGGCGGACCGCTCGCGGTCGGCGTGGCGGCGATCGGCGGACTGGCGCTCGCGGGCGGCGTGCTCGCGACGCTGCAGCGCGTGCCGCCGGCGGCCGTGCCGACGGTCGACGCGGGTTTCGGCGGGACGGCGCCGCTTGGCGAGCGGCTCTTCACGGTGTTCCTGCTGCCGTTCGAGCTGACGTCGATCCTGCTGCTGGTGGCCATCGTGGGCGCCGTGGTGATCGGCAAGAAGCGGGGGGTGTGACGTGGGCACCGCACCCATCGCCTGGTACCTGGCGCTGAGCGCCGTCCTCTTCGCCATCGGCGTCGTGGGCGTGCTGGTGCGCCGCAACCTGATCGTCATCTTCATGTCGGTCGAGCTGCTCCTGAACGCCGTCAACCTGAGCTTCGTGGCGCTGGCGCGGCAGCTCGGCTCGATGGACGGGCAGGTGATCGTCTTCTTCGTGATGGCGGTCGCGGCGGCGGAGGCGGCCGTCGGGCTCGCGATCATGCTGCAGCTCTACCGCGCCCGCGAGACGATCAACGCCGACGAGATCACGGACCTGCGATGGTGAGCGCCACCCCGACCGAGCTCCTGCGCTGGATCGTCATCCTGCCGGCGCTCGGCTTCCTCTGGAACCTGTTCTTCGGCCGCAGGCTGCCGGGCAGCGTCAAGATCGTCGGCCCGGGCGTGCTGCTGGCCGCGTTCGCCGTCGCCGTGACGGCAGTGCTTCAGCTCCACGGCATGGAGCACGGCGCGTCGCTGCGCGACCACGTCTTCACGTGGATCGACGTCGGCGCGTTCAAGGCCGAGGCGGCGCTGCGCGTCGATCCGCTCAGCTCGATCATGATCCTCGTCATCACGGGGATCGGCTTCCTGATCCACGTGTACTCGGTGGGCTACATGGCCCACGACCACGACACGCCGCGGTTCTTCACGTACCTGAACCTGTTCGTCACGGCGATGTTGATCCTCGTCCTCGGGGACAACCTGCTGCTGCTGTTCGTCGGGTGGGAGGGCGTCGGCCTCTGCTCGTACCTCCTGATCGGGTTCTGGTACGACAACATGGACAACGCCGTCGCCGGCAAGAAGGCGTTCATCGTGAACCGCATCGGCGACGCCGGCTTCCTGATCGGCATGTTCCTGCTGGTGCAGTCCGCGGGCACGCTCGACGTCGTCGAGCTCCAGCACCAGGTCCAGTCGCTCGGCGCCGACACCGTCGGCGACTGGCCGCTGCCCACGGTGGTCTGCCTGCTGTTCTTCCTCGGCGCCACCGGCAAGTCCGCGCAGATCCCGCTGTACGTCTGGCTGCCCGACGCGATGGCCGGTCCGACGCCCGTGTCGGCTCTGATCCACGCCGCGACGATGGTGACCGCCGGCATCTACATGATGGCGCGGATGCACTTCCTGTTCGCGCTGGCGCCCGACGCGCTCACCGTGATCGCCACCATCGGCGCGCTGACGGCGCTCGTCTCCGCGCTGATCGCGATGACGCAGACCGACATCAAGAAGGTGCTCGCGTACTCGACGGTGAGCCAGCTCGGTTACATGGTGCTGGGCATCGGCTCGGGCGTCACGGGCGCCGCGATGTTCCACGTCGTCACGCACGCCTTCTTCAAGGGCCTGCTGTTCCTCGGCGCCGGCAGCGTCATCCACGCGATGAGCGGCGAGCAGGACATGCGGAAGATGGGCGCGCTGCGCACGCACCTGCCGGTCACGTTCTGGACGATGCTGATCGGCACGCTGGCGATCTCCGGCATCCCGCCGCTCTCCGGCTTCTTCTCGAAGGACGAGATCATCTGGGGTGCGTTCCACGGCGGCAGCCATGCGATCCCGATCCTCGGCGTCATCGGTTACGTCGTGGCGTTCCTGACCGCCTTCTACATGGGACGGCTCCTGCTGCTGACGTTCTTCGGCGAATCGCGCGTCAGCGAGCACGCGATGCACCACCTGCACGAGTCGCCGGCGGTGATGACGCTGCCGCTCGTCGTGCTGGCCATCCTGTCGGCCGTCGGCGGCTTCATTCCGATCCCGGCCATCGTCGACATCGTCACCGGCAGCCATGGCCACGACCACGCGCCGCTGTGGGCGCTCCTCCTGGCCATGACGCTCGCGTTCGGTGGCCTCGGGCTGGCCTGGTTCTGCTACATCGCGCAGCCGGGCATCCCGGATCGCGTCGCGGCGTCGCTCGGCGGCCTCTACGCGCTCGTACGCGACAAGTTCCGCATCGACGAGCTGTACGACCTCGTGGTCGTGCGGCCGCTCTTCGTCCTCGCCGACATCCTGGCGTCCATCGTCGACCGCGGCATCATCGACGGCATCGTCAACGGCACGGGCAGCACGGTGCGCGCCGCGAGCCGGAGCTGGCGGCGGCTCCAGACGGGCAACGTCCAGCACTACGCGCTCTCGTTCCTCGTGGGCGCGCTGGCGCTGGTCTACTACATCACGCGCTGAGCATGCTGACTTTCCTGACGCTCTTTCCGCTGCTCGGCGCCGTCCTGCTGGCGCCGCTCCCGCGCGACAACGTGCAGGGCATCCGGCGCGCGGCGCTCGCCTTCACGCTGCTCGAGTTCCTGATCTCGTTGTTGCTGCTCGGCGAGTTCAGCGCGGGCACGGCCGGGTTCCAGCTCGGCAACCGCGTGCCGTGGATCCCGCAGTGGGGCATCGAGTGGTACCTCGGCATCGACGGCATCAGCCTGTTCCTCGTGCTGCTGACGACGTTCTTGACGCCGCTCGTCGTGTTGAGCTCCTGGGGCGACGTCCACTCGAAGGTGAAGGAGTACTTCATCTGCATCCTCGTCCTCGAGACGGGCATGCTCGGTGCGCTCCTCTCCCTCGACCTGTTCCTCTTCTACGTCTTCTGGGAAGTCATGCTGATCCCCATGTACTTCCTGATCGGTGTGTGGGGCGGCGACCAGCGGCTCTACGCGACGATGAAGTTCGTCGTGTACACGATGACCGGCAGCCTCCTGATGCTGATCGCCATCTTGTACTGCGCGTGGGAGGTGAAGCAGGCGACGGGCAGCTTCAGCTTCGCCTATGAGCGCATCCAGGGGCTGCGGATGCCGGTCGATACCCAAGTGCTCCTGTTCGGCGCGTTCGGCCTGGCGTTCGCCATCAAGGTACCGCTGTTCCCGCTGCACACGTGGCTGCCCGACGCGCACACGCAGGCGCCCACCGGCGGCTCGGTCATCCTGGCGGGCGTGCTCCTCAAGATGGGCACCTACGGGTTCCTGCGCTTCGCCATCCCGCTGTTCCCGGCCGCGGTGTCGACGTACGCGCCGTGGATCGTCGCGCTCGCCGTCATCGGCATCGTCTACGGGGCGCTCGTCGCCACGGTGCAGCCCGACATGAAGCGCCTCGTCGCGTACTCGTCGGTCTCGCACCTGGGCTTCGTCATGCTCGGCCTCTTCGCGCTGACGCCGACGGCGGTGACCGGCAGCGTCTACCAGATGCTGAACCACGGTCTCTCGACGGGCGGGCTCTTCCTCTGCGTCGGCATGATGTACGAGCGCCGACACACCCGGAAGATCGCCGACTACGGCGGCCTCTGGGGCGTCGTGCCGCGTTACGCCGCGGTGTTCCTCGTCGTGATGTTCGCATCCGCCGGCCTGCCGGCGCTGAACGGCTTCGTCGGCGAGTTCCTCATCATGGTCGGCGCCTTCCCGTCGTGGCCGTGGGCGACGGCCATCGCCACGTCCGGCGTCATCCTCGGCGCGCTCTACCTCCTGTGGATGTACCAGCGCGTGATCTTCGGGCCGGTCACGCACGACGCCAACCGCCACCTCACCGATCTGACGCGTCGGGAGTGGGCGGTGATCATCCCCGTGATCGCGCTGTGCGTGCTGATGGGCGTGCATCCGACGCCGTTCCTGAAGCGCATGCAGCCGTCGGTCGAGCTGGCGCTGTCGCGGCTGGGCAACGCCGGGGAGGCGCGCGTCGCCTCCGTCGGACACGAGGTGCATCCGTGACGCCGATCGACGTCGGTGCGTTCGTCGGCAATTGGCACGTGGCGCTGCCGGGCATGGCGGTCGCGGTCACGGCGTTCCTGCTGATGACCATCGACCTCATGAGCCGGGCGCAGGACCGCGACGGGCTCGCCGCGGTCGGCATCCTCGGACTCGGCGCCACGGCGGCGGTGGCCGTATGGCTCTGGTCGGGCACCGACGATCCGTCGGGCTTCCAGAACACGCTACGCGCCGACCGCTACGGGCTGTTCTTCACGGTCGTGATCGTGGCGGCGGCGGCGCTGTCGATGCTCATGTCGGTGGAGTTCCTGCGCGAGCACCGGCTGCCGGTCGGCGACTACCACGCGCTGCTGCTCCTCTCGACGTGCGGCATGGTCTTCATGGCGACGGCGAACGACCTCGTCGTCGTGTTCGTCGCGCTCGAGATCATGTCGGTCGGGGTCTACGTCCTCGCCGGCATGCTACGGGCCGACCGGCGCTCGCATGAGGCCGCGATGAAGTACTTCCTGCTCGGCGCGTTCGCGAGCGGGTTCCTGCTGTATGGCATCGCGTTCTTCTACGGCGCGACGGGGAGCACACGGCTCGACGTCGTCGCCCAGGTGCTCGCCCGCGACGGCCTCACGCCGTACATGCTGCTCGGCATCGCGTTCATCACCGTCGGCTTCGGCTTCAAGGTGGCGCTCGTGCCGTTCCAGGCGTGGACGCCCGACGTGTACGAAGGCGCCCCGACCACGGTGACGGCGTTCATGGCCGTCGGCGTCAAGGCGGCGGCGTTTGCGGCGCTCGGGCGGCTCTTCTGGACGTCGCTCCACGGCGCGTCGGCGAACTGGACGATGCTGCTCGCGGTGCTGGCGGTCGCGACGATGACCGTCGGCAACGTGCTGGCGATCAGCCAGCGCAGCGTGAAGCGCATGCTGGCGTACTCGAGCATCGCGCACGCCGGCTACGCGCTGGTCGGCATCGTGGCGGCCACGCGCGACGGCGGTGCAGCGCTGCTGTTCTACCTGGGCGTCTACGCCTGCATGAACGTCGGCGCGTTCGCGGTGCTGATCGCACTCGGCCGCCGCGGCGAGCCGAACGAGAACCTCGACGACCTCGCCGGTGTGGGCTTCCGCCAGCCGTTCCTCGGTCTGGCGATGCTGGTGTTCATGCTGTCGCTCGCGGGCATCCCGCCGACGGCCGGCTTCGCAGGCAAGTTCTACCTGTTCAGCGCCGCGATCGACGCCGGGTGGATATGGCTCTCCGTCCTGGCGGTCCTGAACAGCGTCGTGTCGGTCTGGTACTACCTGGGCGTCATCGTCCAGATGTACATGGTCGAGGGAACCGTGCAGCCGGTTTCGCCGTTCGCACGCCCCTGCCTGCTGGCGGTCATCGTGCTCGCCGTCGTGGCGACGCTCGCGCTCGGCGTGTTGCCTGGGACGTCGATGCAGCTCGCTGCCGACGCGTTCGCATCCTTGCGCTGACGTCTGCGTCTCGACGTGACCGCATTGGGCGCGGCACCATGGCCCGCCCTTCGTCGACGCCTCGTCGAGCAGCCGTCGCTGCCGCCGTGTGACGAATGCTCTATCCGCCGGCGTGCGTCCGGCGCCGTGGCGCGCTGCGCGCGCGCGTCGGCGGCTCCACCATGTCGATCACCTCGCTCACGCGGGTGAGGAAGTGCACGCCCTGCGACGCCTCCGTAGCGGTCAGCTCGTCCACCATCGTCTGGATGAAGCGACGACCGTCCTCGATCATCCGTTCGATTTCGCGCAGGCCGCGAGCAGTCAACACGACGCGCCGCTCGCGGCCAGAAACGGGATTCTCGCGAACGTCCAGTAGGCCGAGAGGCGGCCTCGACATCGCACCGAGCGCTTTCGAGATCGCCGAGTTGCGTAGCTCGAACCAGCGCGTGATGGAGCGTTCGATCTCCTTGCGGGCGATGCTGCGGCCGCCGTCGCCAGCCGACCGGATCAACCAGAGAATGGCCACCTGATGGCGCGTCAGACGGCCACCGCGCAGCGCGTCCTCGATGCCGATGCCGATCTTGTAGTGCACCGGATAGAACAGATCGAGAAACGCCTTCGCTGGCCCCGAGACCGGGCCTGCCGCACGTGCGGGGCCGTTCGCGCGCGGGCTTGACGGCGGCGTGACGCCGGGCTTATTGTGTCTTGAGGACATAATTAACCATTCGATGTTGCGATGTAGGCGGCGCGTGAAGGTACGGCGACGGGGGAATCCCGATGGAACGCAGATTCGAGCCTCGCGATCTGGCCACGCCGGCCGTGATCGCGAATCCCTATCCTGCATATGATGCGCTTCGCCCGGACTCTCCGGTGTCGGGATACGCCGACTGGCCACCCGGAACGGTGCCGGGGTTCGATCCGCCGCTGCCGTCTTGGGCGCTGCTCAGCTACGAACAGGTGGTTGCGGCTGCCAGGGATCACCTGACGTTCTCGTCCGAGAATTTTCAGCAGGGGACCGACGCGCCCACGTTGATGCTGGTCAATCACGACGATCCGGAGCACGCCAAGCTGCGCCGCGTCGTCGTGCGGGCGTTCACGCCACGCCGCGTGGCGGCGCTCGAGCCGGACGTTCGGGAGGTGGTGCGCGATCTGCTCGATGGGCTGCCGCCGGGCGAGGTCGACGTCGTGTCGCGGCTCTGCGCGCCGCTGCCGGCGCGCCTGATGGTACGCCTGCTCGGCCAGCCAGAGTCGATGACGGGCAAGTTCCAGGTCTGGGCGAACGCCTTCATGTTGTCCGCCGACATGAGCGTGGATGACCGCACTCGCAGCAATGGCGAGATGGTGGACTACTTCCAGCGGATGGTGGGTGAGCGCGCCGCACGCCTCGAAGCCGGCGGCGCCCCGCGAGACGATCTGGTCGATGCCCTGCTCCTCGCCGAGTCCGAAGGGGCGCGCCTGACACGCGACGAGGTCTGGCGCTTCTGCTTCACGCTGGTCGTCGCGGGTGCGGAGACCACGATGTACTACGCGGCCAACTGCATGCGCATGCTGCTCGAGCATCCGGAGCTGTTCGCGCAGCTCCGGCACGATCGCAGCCTGATCCCGCGCTTCCAGCAGGAGACGCTGCGTCTGGCCGGGCCGCCGCAGCGGTTGTTCCGCAGGGTCAGGCGCGACGTGGAGATCGGCGGCAAGCAGATCCGCGCGGGGGAGTGGGTGGCGCTGTTCTTCGCCGCCGCCAACCACGACCCCGAGGTCTTTCCCGAGCCGCAGAGGCTGCGCCTGGATCGGGAGAACGCAGGCGCACAGCTCAGCTTCGGGCATGGCGCCCACTTCTGTCTCGGTGCGCCGCTGGCCAATCTGGAAACGGGCTGCCTGATCGACGGTGTGCTCGACCGCTACGCCGGCATGAGGCCGGGCAGCACCCCGGCGGAGCCGCAGACCGCGACGCTCCTGCAGCACCGCGTCACCCATCTTCCAGTGTGCTTCGAGAGGGCGTGAGCATGCAATCCAACGTCGCCATCACGCAGGAGATCTTCGCGTGCTTCGGCCGCGCCGACATCCCCGCCATCCTCGAGCGGCTAGCCGATGACGTGGTCATCGAGTTCTACGGTCCGAGCACGATCCCCTACGCCAACACCTACCGGGGCCACGCCGGCGCGAGGCAATTCTTCGAGACCGTGTTGTCGTCGGTGGACGTCCACCAGTTCGACCCCGAGGAATTCATCTCCGAAGGCGACAAAGTGGTGGTGACGGGTCACCTGCGCCTGACCGCCAAGCGCACCGGCCGCACGATCGAATCCGATTTCGTGCACGTGATCACGATGCGCGACGGCACATGGCTGCGTTTCCGCGACTTCATGAACACCGCGGTCGCCGTCGCCGCGTTCTCCTGACGCCAGGGAACGGCGCCGGCTCACCGCGTCTCCGGTCCGGAGCGCGTCACCGACGTCAGCAACCTGCCGACAACCGCGCAAGCAGCGCCACCAACGCCCGATTGAGCGGTACCGGCACTCCGACCCGCTCCGCCCCCCGCACGACCGCACCGTTCAGCGCGTCCCATTCGAGCGGCGCGCCGCGGCGGCGGTCCTGCAGCATCGACGTCGGAAAGTCGGGCATGTCGGCCAGGCTCTCCGCCAGCACGGCGTCGAGACGCCGCCGACGAACCGGGATGCCGAGGGCGGTCGCGACGGCGTCGACCTCGCGCATGGTCTCGACGACGAGCCGCCGGCTGCCGTCCTGTGCCAGCACCGGACCGACCGGCACGTCCGCGAGCGTCGTCACCGCGTTGAAGCCCGCGTTCCACGCGAGCTTCTCCCAGGCCGCGACCAGGATGTGGTGATGCAGCTTGTGGTCGAGCCGGGCCGCCCGGAACGCCTCGGCCAGCCGCAACGCGCGCGGGCTGTCGGTGCCGTCAGGCTCGCCGAAGACGATCTCGCCGCGGCCCGTGTAGTGCACCACGCCGGGCGCCGTCAGCTCGACGCCGATGCGGGTGAGGCCCACGAGCAGCGGCGGCAAGCCGAGCACCTCCGCCAGGACCGCCTCGTTCTCGACGCCGTTCTGCAGCGACAGGACGATCGTCTCGGGGCCGACGACGGGACGCAGCGCCGCGGCGGCGTCGCGCGTGCCGTGCGCCTTCACACAGACGAGGATCAGGTCGGCCGGTACCGCGTCGGCCGGCGCGGCGACCGCGCGCAGCGGGAGCCGCCACGTCTCGTCACCGACGTGGACGACGAGCCCGTCGCGCTGGAGCGCGGCCAGGTTCGCGCCGCGCGCGACGAGCGTCACGTCGTGGCCGCCGCGCGCCAGACGGGCGCCGAAGTAGCCACCGACGGCGCCCGCGCCGTAGACGAGGACGTGCATCAGGGCGCGGGCTTGGTGCCGAAGTCGACCTTGGGGACCTGCTTCGCCCCCTCCGGTGCGTCGAAGTACTTCTCCTCCTTGAAGCCCATCGCTGAGGCATAGAGCATCGTCGGGAACGTCTTGATGGCGGTGTTGTACGCCTTCACGGTGTCGTTGAACCGCATGCGCTCGACGGAGATGCGGTTCTCGGTGCCGGCCAGCTCGTCGGACAGCCGCGCGAACTGCGCGTCGGCTTTCAGCTGGGGATAGCTCTCGGAGAGCGCCAGGAGGCGGCCCAGGGCGCCGGACATCGCGTCAGCTGCCTGGATCTTCTCGTCCCGTGTGCCGGCCGAGAGCATGCGCGCGCGGGCGTCGGCGACGGCCTCGAACACGCTCTTCTCGTGCGCCGCGTAGCCCTTGGTGACCTCGACGAGGTTCGGGATCAGGTCGTTGCGGCGCTGGAGCTGGTTCTCCACCTGCGCCCACGCCGACGCGATGCTCTCCTGCATCGCCACGAGCTGGTTGTAGTTGCACCCGCTCAGCAGCAGTGCCGCCGCGAGGGGCCAGAGCCGTCGAGTCATCGCCATGCCCATCAGGAGTCCTCCCTACCAACTGCGCCCGGCGCCGCCGCCGCCGAAGCGTCCACCGCCGAACCCGCCGAACCCGCCGCCTCCACCACGACCGAAGCCTCCGAATCCGCCGCCGCCGCCGCTCCAGCCGCCGGGGAAGCGTCCGAAGCCGCGCCCACCGCGCGGCATCCGCGCGCTCACCATGAGCGCGACGCACACTAGCAGAATCAGCAGCAGGAACGCCCATCCCGGCAACGCCACCGGCTCGGGACGCGGGAGCCCCTGGGGCCTCGCCGGGATGCCGTCGAGCGTCACGCCACGGTCCGCCGCGATGCGGCCGGCGATCGCCGCGGCGCCGCGCCAGATGCCTTCGTCGATACGGCCGGCACGGAAGGACGGCAGCATCTCCTCGTCCTGGATCGCGCCGACCAGGCCGTCGGGCAGGATGCCCTCCAGCCCATAGCCCGTGACGATGCGGATCTTGCGGTCCTCGGTCGCGACCAGGATGAGGACGCCCGTATCGTCGCCCTTCTTGCCGACGCCCCACGCGTCGGCCACGCGCATCGCGTAGGAGAAGTCGTCGAGCGGCTGCGTGGTACGCACCGTCAGGACCGCCAGCTCCGCGCCTGTCTTCGCCCGGAGCGTCTCGCCGAGACTGGAAAGGCGGCCGCGGACCTCGGGGCCGATCACGCCGGCGCGGTCGGTGACGAAGCCGTCGGGACGTGGGACGGGCGGATCGGCGGCGCCGGCGACGGTCGCGCCGCCGGCGGCGATCAGCAGCGCGACCAGCGTCGCGCGGACCAGGCTACTCGCCGAGGGCGTCGAGGGCTCCCACGATGCGCTCCACCTCGTCGAGGTAGGCGCGGAATTCGGCGTGCAGCCCGCGCGGCACCAGGCGGGTCACTCCGCGGCGATGGTCGAGCAGCGACTGCATGATCGGCAGCGGGCCGAGCAGCGCGGCGCCGTGCGTCAGCGCCTCGGTGTAGCTCTGGCCGACGTCCTCGCCGCGCAGACGCAGCAGATGGCGCAGGAGGATGAGGATGCTTTTCAGCGAGTCGAGCATCAGGCGCTCGAGCGCGCTCGGCGCCCCGGACGTCGACAGGTAGAGGGCGCGCAGGCGCAGCAGCTTGCCGCGGCCCTCCTGCTCGCACTGGCGCCGCACCGCCGGCGGCTCGACGTGGATGCCGGTCAGGACGTCGCGTCCGGCCAGGAGCCGATGCTGTCGCCGGATGTCTTCGAGCTCCATCGGGAACGTGTCCGCGCCGCGCACGAGGAACTCCTCGTCGATCACGAGCGGGATGCCGAACCGCCGGCGCTCCCAGCGGGCGACGACGGGTGAGAGCGCCTCGAGGCAGTCCATCGACACGCTGCGGAGGACGACGACGCTGTTCACGTCGGACCGCGCCTCGACGTAGTCGTCGCCCGCGGCGCTGCCATGCAACGCCAGGCAGACGAGGCGATCGCCGAGCGCGGCCGCGACCTCCGAGGCGAAGGTGGTGATCTGTCGCTCCAGCCGCTCGTCCGGTCGCCCCATGTCGTCGGCGCCTGCCATAGCCGCGGATCGGCGGACCCGCAACCCGGTCAACTTGACGGTCATCGGCGCGTCGGCTACCCCGCCTCGCCGGTGACGATCGTCGACGAAGTGCGCGCCGCGCTCGGCGATCTGACCGTGCTGCCCGCGGACGCGTCGCGCGAGGCGAGGGTGGGGGGCCTGGCGGTGTGGCCGCTCGTCGGGCTGGCGCTCGGCGCGGTCGCTGCCGGCGTATCGTGGCTCGTCTTGCCGCTCGACGGGGTCGCCCCGAGCGCGCTCGCAGTGGTCGTACGCGAGGCCTGCGTCGGCCGCCGCGGCCGTCCGGCGGCGCTCGGCTGGGTTGGGGCACTGGTCACGACGCTCGTCGAAGTCGCCGCGCTGGCGACGCTCACGCCGAGCGCGCGTGGCACGGCGTTGCTCGTGGCGCCGATGGTGGGGCGCTGGACGGCGGTCGTGCAGTGCTACGGCGGCGCACCGGACACGCCCGACCCGGAGGCCCCGTGGATCGGCCGTGCCCGGTTTCGCGAGTTCGGCGTAGCGAGCGTCGTCGCCATCGGCGGCATGCTCGTCTGGCTCGACGCGGTCGGGCTCCTCGTCGTCCTGATCGCGGCGGGCGTCATGCTGGGCGTGCGGCTGGCGGCGTACCGCAGTAGCCGGGGGATGAGCGCGCGCCTCGTGCGGGCGACGGCGGCCCTCGTCGAGGTGGCCGCTGTCCTCGTGCTCGCCGGCGTCGGAGGCCTGGTCGGCTAGGGCGTCGGTCGCCGCGGGATCATCACGCGGCGGCGCAACGACAGCACCGTCTCGCCGCGCTGGTTCACCGCCCGCGTCTCGACGTAGACGACGCCGCGATCGCTCTTCGTGCTCGACGGCGTGACCTCGAGGACGTCCGACTCCGCGTAGATCGTGTCGCCATGGTAGGTCGGCTTCAGGTGCAGTACCTTCTCGTACTCGAGGTTCGCAATGGCGGTCTCGCTGATGTCGCGGACGCTCATGCCGACGGTGAGTGCGAAGACGAGGGTGCCGTTCACCAGGCACTTCCCGTGCTGGCTCTGGCTCGCGAAGTGCTCGTCGAAGTGCAGCGGGTTCGTGTTCATCGTCATCAACGTGAACCAGGTGTCGTCGAAGTCGCGGATCGTCCGACCCGGCCAGTGCTTGATGAGCTCGCCGGCGTGAAAATCTTCGAAATACCGTGCCATGACGGTGGGCGTTATCGGGACTTCGGGCCGCTGGCGTCAAGACGTGGCTCGCGTACGCACGAACGGCCCGGACGGCGAAGCTCCCCAGCTCCGCGCCGTCCGGGCCGTGCGTCGATCGTCACCCGACGAGATCACGTCGGCGATCGCCACGAGCAGAGCAACCCGCGTGCCCGAATCGCTACGGCGTGCAGATGCGGTAGACGTCCGGATCTCCAGCGTGCGAGCGCGGCAGGGTGCGCGCGAACGACACCGCATGCCCAACGAATGAGCATGCCGCTGCTTCGTGCGTGCACCGCTCCGGTGTCGCACCCTCGACCGGCGTCCGTCCGTTTGCCCGTGCCCCTCCGGCCCTGCTATGGCCCGACAACGGGGGGTCGGGTCCGCGATGCACTTCCAGTTCGCGAACGTTCTCGTGTTCTTCCTGCTCGGCTTCGTGCTCTGCGCACTGATGCTCGGGCTCGGCCTGCTCCTGCGCCCGTCGAACCCGAGCCCGGGCAAGCTCAGCACCTACGAGTGCGGCGAGCCCCCGAGCGGCCCCGCCTGGATCAACTTCAACATCCGCTTCTACCTGATCGCGCTGGTGTTCGTGATCTTCGACGTCGAGCTGGCGTTCGTCTATCCGGTCGTCGCGGTCTTCCGCGAGTGGGTGCTGAAGGGGCAGGGCGCCCTGGCGCTCATCGAGCTGACCGTCTTCGTCGCCATTCTGGCGGTGGGCCTGGTCTACGTGTGGGCCAAGGGCGATCTCGAGTGGATCAAGCGTGTCCCCGCCGAACGGCGGACCGACGAGCCCGGCGTCCGCCGGGCGGCCTAGGGAGAGAACGGCCGGAATGTCGCTCATCAACAGCGCGCCCGAGATGGCGCTCACGACGAAGATCGACGACCTCCTCAATTGGACCCGCAAATCGTCGGTCTGGTACATGATGTTCGGCCTCGCCTGCTGCGCCATCGAGATGATGCAGACGGGTGGGCCCCGCGCCGACCTCGAGCGCTTCGGCATGGCGCCGCGCGCCACGCCCCGGGTGTCGGACGTCCTGATCGTCTCCGGGACGCTGACCCTCAAGATGGCGCTGCGGACCAAGGTCCTCTACGACCAGATGCCCGACCCGAAGTACGTGGTCTCGATGGGCAGCTGCTCGAACTGCGGCGGCCTCTTCCAGCTCGCCTACTCGGTCTGTGACGGCGTCGACAAGGTCGTGCCCGTCGACGTCTACGTCCCCGGCTGCCCGCCCCGGCCCGAGGCCCTCACCGAGGGGCTCGTGAAGCTCCAGGAGAAGATCCAGAAGGAGAAGTGGCTGGTGCGGAAGACCGAGCCCGTCGGGGTGCGCGCCTAGATGGGCGTCGGGGGAGCGAGCATTCACGCTCGCTTGACGGATCGGTTCGGCGACGCCGTCGGCGCGCTCGAGGGCAAGGGGAACGACGCGGCCGCAGTGGTGTCGATCGAGAAGATCGCCGAGATATGCCGCTTCCTGCGCGACGAGCCCGCGCTGCAGTTCGATTGCCTCTCGAACCTGTCGGGTGTCGACTACCCCAAGCAGGGGTACATCCAGGTCGTCTACCACCTCTTCTCGTACCGGCTGCGGCACTGGATCGTGCTCAAGGTGAACGCGCCGCGCGACAACCCCGTCGTGCCGAGCGTCGCCGGCGTCTGGAGCGCCGCCAACTGGCAGGAGCGCGAGGTGTTCGACCTCCTCGGCGTCGACTTCGCGGGCCATCCCGACATGCGCCGCATCCTCATGCCCGAGGACTGGCCGGGGCATCCGCTGCGTAAGGACTTCGTCGAGCCGCAGGAGTACCATGGCATCTCGACGTCCCGTGAATCGCTGCTGAAGAACTAACGCGACCCAAGACCATGTCTTGGGTCGGAAAGGACCCGAGTGTGAAGCGATCGTCTCCACGCGACCTGCATGCCGCGGCCGGCAAAGCCGGCGCGGCACACCGGTTCCAACCGAATGCTCGGGTGGGCGTCCGCGGCCGGAGCAGGATGTCGCGCCGGCTTTGCCGGCCGCGACAGTTCGGTCGTTTGGAGATGATCGTTGCAGTCTCGCGCTTTTCTCCGAGCCGAGACATGGTCTCGGCTCGATGACTGGGTTCGAGGTCGAGGTGCAGCGCGAGAGCGGTGGCGGTCTCGTCACCGAGGACATGACCCTCAGCATGGGTCCGCAGCACCCGTCGACGCACGGGGTGCTCCGTTTCGTCGTCCGCGCCGACGGCGAGGTGATGAAGGAGGCCATCCCCGACATCGGCTACCTCCACCGCTCGATCGAGAAGATCGCCGAGAAGGTCGGCTGGCACGGGTTCCTGCCGTACACCGACCGCGTCGACTACGTGGCGGCGATGTTCTGCAACCACGGCTGGTCGATGGCGGCGGAGAAGCTCGCGGGCATCGAGGTGCCGAAGCGCGGCGAGTACTGCCGCGTCATCGCCGACGAGCTCTGCCGCATCCACAGCCACCTGCTGTCCGTCGGCTCGATGGCGATGGACATCGGCGCGTTCACGCCGTTCACGCACGCGATCCGCGAGCGTGAGTACCTGAACGACCTCTTCGAGGAGCTGTGCGGCTCGCGCCTGACGTTCCACTACATGCGGATCGGCGGCGTCGGCTGGGACCTCCCGCCGGGGTGGGTCGAGAAGGTGCTGCACTTCCTCGACCGCTTCGAGCCGATCATCCGCGAGTACGACCGGCTGATCTCGTACAACAAGATCTACGCCGAGCGGCTCATCAACGTCGCCGTCATCAGCCCCGAGGAGGCCATCGACTACAACCTCGTCGGACCGAACCTGCGCGGCTCGGGCGTCAAGTACGACGTCCGCAAGGACGCGCCGTACTCGGTGTACCCGGAGCTCGAGTTCGACGTGCCGGTGGGGCGCGGCGAGCTCGGAACCGTCGGCGACTGCTTCGATCGCTACATCGTGCGCATGCGGGAGATGCAGGAGAGCTGCCGCATCCTCCGCCAGTGCCTGAAGCAGATTCCCGACGGCCCGGTGATCGCCAAGGTGGCGCGCAACTTCAAGCCGCCGGCGGGCGACTGCTACGTGCGCCTCGAAAGCGCGCGCGGCGACATGGGCTGGTACGTCGTGAGCGACGGCACGTCGTTCCCCCACCGCTGCAAGATCCGGACGGGCTCCTTCGCCGCCATCAGCATGGTGCCGAAGGTGAGCAGAGACCTCATGTTGGCCGACCTCATCGCGGTGATCGCCAGCTTCGATCTGGTGGCGCCGGAAATCGATCGCTAGCGACACGAGCCATGCAGGAATTCGTCGACGGCCTGATCGCCGGCGGAATGACCCCCGAGGGCATTCCCGCCTGGGTGCACTATCTCACCGCGATGCTCACCTTCGGTGGCATCGTGGTGTTCGGCTTCGTCCTCCCGGTGGCGGGCATCACCACCTGGGTCGAACGCCGGATCATGGCGCGGATGCAGAGCCGCATCGGGCCGAACCGCACCGGGCCCGCCGGCTTCCTGCAGTGGCTCGCCGACGGCATCAAGAGCGTGCTCAAGGAAGACATCATCCCGTCGGCGTCGGACGTGCCGCTCTTCAAGCTGGCGCCCTACGTCGTCATCATCGGCTTCGTCGCGACGTTCGCCGTCGTGCCGTTCAGCGGCGACCTGATCATCGCCGACCTGAACGTCGGCATCCTCTACATCACGGCGGTCACGGCGCTGGTCGTCGTCGGCATCCTGATGGCGGGGTGGGCGTCGAACAACAAGTGGTCGCTGCTCGGCGGCATCCGCTCGGCGGCGCAGATCGTCAGCTACGAAATCCCCGCCGGGCTCTCGATCTTCCCGATCGTGCTGCTGGCCGGGACGCTCAGCATGCAGAGCATCATCCGCGAGCAGGGCGCCGCGCCGTGGACGTGGTACCTCTTCCACAACCCCTTCACGTTCGCCGCCTTCTTCGTGTTCTTCATCTCGGCGCTGGCCGAGGGGAACCGCACCCCGTTCGACCTGCCCGAGGCCGAGTCGGAGCTGGTCGCCGGCTTCGCCACCGAGTACAGCGGCATGCGCAACCTGCTGTTCTTCATGGCGGAGTGGGGCAACCTCTACGTCATCGGCGCGATCGTCACGACGCTCTTCCTCGGCGGCTGGCAGATCCCGTGGGCGCTCGAAGGCCACCCGGTGCTGCGGAACGCGCTCCAGTTCGGCACGTTCTTCGCGAAGTCGTACTTCTTCGTGTTCGTCGCGATCTGGCTGCGCTGGACCCTGCCGCGCATCCGTGTAGACCAGATGATGGTGATGTGCTGGAAGTATCTGGTGCCCGTGGCCCTGCTGAATCTCCTCGGCACGGCGCTCTGGCTCGTCGCGTTCCCGCAGGGGACGCCCGCGGTGCAGGTCGTGCTGTTCGCGATCACGGTCGTGCTGCTCGTGGCGTTCGTCGCCCGCGTCGCGTACCACATCCGCCACGCCGGCCTCGGCCGCCGGCACCTGAGCTTCAACCCGCTGTCGACCGCGCGCTCTCCGGGGTGATCGATGGGACTCGGCTCGTACCTGCGCAACATCAAGGACACCGTCGTCACCATCGCCGACGGCATGGCGGTGACGGCGTCGTACCTCGTGCGGAAGCCGACGACGGTCGAGTACCCCGACCGCCTGCCCGACGGGCTGCGCGTCCAGGACACGCTGCCGTTCCGCTACCGCGGCATCCTCGAGGTCGACCTCGAGATCTGCACGGCGTGCCTCGCCTGCGAGCGCGCGTGCCCCATCGACTGCATCGTGATCGACGCGGTGAAGGACAAGGCCGCCGGCGGGCTCGTCATGACCCGCTTCGACATCGACATGGCCAAGTGCATGTACTGCGGCCTCTGCAGCGAGCCGTGTCCGACGGGCGCCATCCATCACACCCCCGAGTTCGAGGGTGCGGACTATTCGCTGGAGAGCCTGGTGCGCCGGTTCGTGAAGGCGCCGACCGTCGCGTACAAGCCGAAGAAGGCCGGCGAGGACGATCCGGTCATCGCGCCCATCCTGGAGCGCGGCATGCGCTACGTGGGCGAGTTCGCCACGCCCGGCGGGCCCGTCGCAGCCGCGGAGGACAGCGAGTAGGTGGCTCAGTCGGCGATGCAGCAGGAGCTGCGGGCGTGGACGATCAAGGACGCGCTCGAGCTGTACAACGTCAACGGCTGGGGCCGCGACTTCTTCACGATCAACGAGGCGGGCAACGTCGAGGTCACCCCGGCGGGCCCGAGCTCGACGCGCATCGACCTGAAGGAGCTCGTCGACGACCTGCAGAGCCGCGGCCTCACGGTGCCGCTGCTGATCCGTTTCTCGGACATCCTGCGCACGCGCATCGAGCAGCTGAGCGGATCGTTCCATCGCGCCATCGCGGACAACGACTACAAGGGCCACTACCGCGGCGTGTTCCCCATCAAGGTGAACCAGGCCCGGCACGTCGTCGAGGAGCTGATCGAGTACGGCCGGCCGTTCGATCTCGGCCTCGAGGCGGGGTCGAAGCCCGAGCTGCTCGTCGCGCTGGCCCTGCAGGACAACCCCGACGCGCTGATCCTGTGCAACGGCTACAAGGACCGCGCCTTCATCGAGACGGCGCTGCTCGCGCAGAAGCTCGGCCGCCAGGTGATCGTCGTCGTCGACCGCATGGCGGAGCTCGGCATCATCCTCGCCGCCGCGCGCGACCTCGACGTGCGGCCGGTCATCGGCGTGCGCGCGCGGCTGTCCACGAAGGGCGCCGGCAAGTGGGTCGAGTCGACGGGCGACCGCTCGAAGTTCGGTCTCACGACCGCGGAGATGGTCGAGGCGGTGGAGCGGCTTCGCACCGAGGGCATGCTCGACTGCCTGCAGCTGCTGCACTTCCACATCGGCTCGCAGATCACCGCCATCCGCGCCATCAAGGACGCGCTGCGCGAGGCCAGCCGCATCTTCGTCGAGCTGCATGGGCTCGGCGCGAACATGCGCTTCCTCGATTGCGGCGGCGGTCTCGGCGTCGACTACGACGGCAGTCAGACGAACTTCCACTCGTCCGTGAACTATACGCTCGAGGAGTACGCGGCGGACGTCGTCAGCCAGATTGCGGAGGCGTGCAACGAGCATGGCGTGCCGCATCCCGACATCGTCACCGAGTCGGGCCGCGCGCTGACCGCGCACCACTCGGTGCTGGTGTTCAACGTGCTCGGCACGAACGAGATGCTGCTCGGCCAGGTGCCGGCGTCGCTCGGGCAGGACGAGCATCGCGTGATCCAGCAGCTCTACGAGACGTGGGAGGGCGTCACCCGGAAGAACTTCCAGGAGGCCTACCACGACACGCTCCAGCTGAAGGAGGAGGCGATCACCGCCTTCAACCTCGGCGTCCTCGACCTGAAGGCACGGGCGCGCGCGGAGCAGCTGTTCTACGCGACCGTCGAGAAGATCCTGAAGCAGGTGCGCGACCTGCCGTACGTGCCCGACGACCTGGAAGGCCTCGAGCGCCAGCTCTCCGACACGTACTACTGCAACTTCTCTCTGTTCCAGTCGCTGCCCGACCACTGGGCGGTGCGCCAGCTGTTCCCGACGATGCCGATCCACAAGCTGAATCGCGCGCCGCTGCGGCGGGCCGTCCTGGCCGACCTCACCTGCGACAGCGACGGCAAGATGGACCGTTTCATCGACCTGCACGACGTGAAGCACTCCCTCGAGCTGCACGCGGTGAACGGCGAGCCGTACTACATCGCGTCGTTCCTGGTCGGCGCGTACCAGGAGATCCTGGGCGACCTGCACAACCTCTTCGGCGACACCGACGCGGTGCACGTCCGGCTCGACGGCGACGGCTATCGCGTCGAGCACGTCGTCGAGGGCGACTCGGTGTCCGAGGTGCTGGCCTACGTGCAGTACTCGAAGGACGACCTCGTGTCGCGCGTGCGCCGCGCCATCGAAGCGGCGCTGCGCGAGAAGCGCATCACGCCTGCGGAGTCGGGACGCCTCATGCGCCGGTACGAAGAGGCGCTGGCGGGTTCGACGTACCTGACGCTGACGGACTGAGTGGAAGCCGGCGCGCCGCGGACGTTCTCCCTGGCGCTCGCGGCGGGCGTGCTGTGTCAGGTCGTCGCCGGGCATCTCCGGATCCCGAGCATCGTGCTGCTGCTCGCCATGGGCGTCGCCCTCGGCCCCGACGTCGCGGGCTGGGTCAACCCGGCGGCTCTCGGGGGCGGGCTGCATGCGATCGTGGCCGTCGCCGTCGCCATCATCCTGTTCGAGGGCAGCCTCAACCTCGACGTGGCGCGGCTGCGGCGCGAGGCCACCGCGATCCGTCGCTTCGTCCTCTGGGGCGCCGTGCTCACCACCATCGGCGGCGGGCTCGCCGCCCATCTGGCGCTCGGCTGGCGGTACGAGCAGGCGCTGCTGTTCGGCACGCTCGTGATCGTGACGGGGCCCACGGTGATCCGGCCGTTGCTCCGCAGCGTGCCGCTGCGGCCGCGCCTCGCGACCGTCCTCGAAGCCGAAGGCCTCCTCATCGACCCCGTCGGCGCAATCGTCGCGGCCGTCGCGTTGCCGATCGTCGTCGCGCCCGAGCAGGGCGTCGGGTCGTTCGCGGCGAGCCTCGGCGTCCGTATCGGGGTCGGGCTTCTCGCCGGCTCGGTCGCCGGCCTCGCACTCTCCTCGGCGCTTCGTGCGTCGCGGCTGGTGCCGGCCGAGGCGCGCCACCTCGTGGCCGTCGCCGGCGCGTTGCTCACGTTCACCGCGAGCGAGCACGTCGCGAGCGAGAGCGGCATCCTCGCGGTGGTCGTCGCGGGTGTGATCGTCGGGAACGCCGAGCGCCGCCTGGCGCGCGAGCTCGGCGAGTTCCAGGAGCACCTCACCGTCGGGCTGATCGGCCTGCTGTTCGTACTGCTGGCCGCCGACGTGCGGCTCGCCGACGTGGCGGCGCTCGGGACCGGCGGCGTGCTCACCGTCGCGGCGCTGGCGCTCGTCGTCCGGCCCGTCAACGTCGCGGTCTGCACGGCCGGCGCCGACTTCTCGTGGCGCGACAAGGCGTTCCTGTCCTGGGTGGCGCCGCGGGGCGTGGTGGCGGCCGCCGTCGCGTCGATCACCGCGAGCGAGCTCGATCTGCACGGCCAACCCGGAGGAACCGAGCTGCGTGCGCTGGTGTTCCTGACGATCGCCGTCACCGTCGCGCTGCAGGGCGGGACCGCGTCTCTCATGTCGCACGTGCTGGGGGTCCGGGTTCAGGGACGGCACGCCGTGGTGATCCTCCCGGCGAGCGAGCTCGGCCTGCTGCTCGGCACGATGCTCCGTGAGAGCTACGAGCGGGTCGTGCTGGCCGACTCGAACCCTGGCAACTGCAGACAGGCGGAGGAGCGCGGGTTCCGGGTCGTGTTCGGCGACGCCTTCGATCCGCTCACGCAGTGGCGGCTCCGCCTCGAGCAGGCGCGGATCGTCGTGGCCGTCTCGGGCAACCCCGTCCTCAACAACCATTTCGCGGAGACCGCCAAGCAGGAGTTCGGCGTCCCCGACGTGTACGCGTCCATGGGACCGAACCGTGCGTCCGTCATCGCGCGAACGGTCGGCAAGTACGGCGGCCACGTGCTCTTCGACCGGCAGCAGGACGTGCAGCGCTGGGACATCCGCATCCGGCACGGGCTCACGGAGACGCGGCGCGCGACGTGGAGTTCCCCGGTGGACGGCGTTCCGGCGGCCGCGAGCGGGGACCCGGCCGACTCCCATCTGGTCCTCGTCGTGGAGCAGGGCGGCCGCTGGATTCCCGGCAGCGAGGGCCGGGAGCTCACGGCGGGCGACCACGCGGTCGTGCTGCTGAACGCCGAGCAGCGTGCGACGGCGATCGAGGCGCTGGCCGCGGCGGGGTGGCACGTCGACACGGAAGCGCTCGCCACGACATCGCCGGTGCCGGCGCCCGCCGTGTGACGTCGTCCCGCGACGGTGCCGGGGCCGCTCGCCGGGCGGTCGCCGAACACGCTATGCAGCCCGTGCAATGAGCGCGCCGCAGTCGGCTCCCCGCCCCGACGAGGTCCACGAGACCGCGTCGAGCGCCGGCACGCTCGGAACGTTCGCCGGCGTCTTCACCCCGAGCATCCTCACGATCCTCGGGCTCATCCTGTTTCGCCGGCTGGGATACGTGGTCGGCGCCGCGGGTCTCGCCTGGAGCCTCGCCATCATCGTGCTCGCCCATCTCATCTCGACGGTCACGAGCATGTCCCTCGCGGCGATCGCGACCAACCTGCGCGTCAAGAAGGGCGGCGACTACTACCTCATCTCGCGCAGCCTGGGCGTCGAGTACGGCGGCGCCCTGGGTCTGATGCTCTTTCTGGCGCAGGCGATCTCGGTCGGCTTCTACTGCCTCGGGCTCGGGGAGGCGGTGACGGGGCTGCTGCCCCCGGACGCCGTCACGTCGAGCACGGTGGCTCTCGCCGCAGTCGCCTTCTTGTTCGTCCTGGCCTGGCTCGGCGCGGACTGGGCCACGCGGTTTCAGTTCGTCGTGATGGCGGCGCTGGCCGCCGGGTTGCTGTCGTTCGCCATCGGCGGCGTCCGCTCGTTTTCGTCCGCGACCGCGGCGGCCAACTGGGAGCTGCAGGTGGCGCCGTTCTCGTTCTGGACGCTCTTCGCTCTGTTCTTCCCGGCAGTGACGGGCTTCACGCAGGGCGTCAGCATGAGCGGTGACCTCGAGAATGCCGGACGCAGCCTTCCGATCGGCACGTTTGCGGCGGTGGGCGTGTCGTTCGTCATCTACGTGTCGGCCGCCGTACTCTTCGCCGGCGCCCGGCCCGCCGAGGAGCTGGCGGCCGGGTACGATGCCATGGCGCGCATCGCCTGGCTCCCGTGGCTGGTCACGATGGGGCTCGTGGCGGCGACCGTGTCTTCGGCGCTGGCGTCGTTCCTCGGTGCGCCGCGGATCCTCCAGGCGCTCGCCGCCGACCGCGTCATTCCGATCCTGACGCCGTTTGCGCATGCCGGAGCGGACGGCAACCCGCGCCGTGGCGTCGTCCTCACGCTCGTGATCGCGGTCGTCTGCGTGGCGCTCGGCGGGGTGAACGTCATCGCCCCGATCGTCTCGATGTTCTTCCTCATCTCGTACGGCCTGCTCAACTACGCGACCGCGCTCGAGGCGCGCGCTGCGAGCCCGTCCTTCCGGCCGCGCTTCCGGTGGTTCCACCATCGCACGAGCCTGCTCGGCGCGATCGCGTGCCTCGGACTCATGCTCATGATCAGCGTGTGGGCCAGTGCGCTCGCGCTGGCGCTGATGTGGGCTCTGCATCAGTACATCCACCGCATCGCCGGCCCCGGCCGCTGGGCCGACAGCCGGCGCGACCACTTCTTCCACGGCGTGCGCAGCAACCTGATTGCGATGGCGAAGCAGCCGGTGCATCCGCGCAGCTGGCGACCCCACCTGCTCGTGTTCTCGGACGCCGCGCGCCGGCGTCCGGCGCTCGTGGAGTTCTCGACCTGGATCGAGGGAGGCGCCGGGCTCACGACCGTCGCCCGCATCCTGCCGGGCGACGGCCCGGAGATGGCCGAGCGCTGCCGCGACGCCGAGGCGGAGATCAGCGCCGAGCTCGCCGCGCTGGACCTGAGCGCGTTCGCGCTCGTCGTCGCCGCCCCTCATGTCGACGCCGCCGCGAGCACCGTGATCCAGGCCTACGGCCTCGGGCCGATCCGCACCAACACGATCCTCCTCAACTGGCTCGACGCCGAGGCGGCGCACGCGACGGTCGCGCACGAGCGCGTCTTCGTGCGGATGATGCGGGCGGCGGTGCGCCTCGGCGTCAACGTCGTCGTGCTCGACGCGAAGGAAGACGCCTGGGCGAAGAACCTCGCGTTGCCCCCGATGGCACGCCGCATCGACGTGTGGTGGACCGACAACAACTCGGGTCGGCTCATGCTGCTGCTGGCGTACATGATGACGCGCACCGACGATTGGCGGGGGGCGCGGATTCGTCTGCTCGTCTGGGTGCGCCACGATACGGCCGACAAGATGGCGGCCTCGCTCCGTGGGATGTTGGAGGAGGTGCGAATCACGGCCGTCATCGATGCGGTCCTCGATCCGAGCCGGGAGAAACTGGTGGAGCGATCGCGCGACGCCGCGCTGGTCCTCCTGCCGTTCCGTGTCCGCGGGCGCCGTGTCGTCGACTTCTTCAACGAGCCGATCGACTCGTTGCTGGCCGCGCTCCCGGTGGTCGCCATGGTCGCCGCCGCGACGGACGTCGTGCTCGATGCGGAGCCCGAGGTGAAGCCGTCCGAGGCCGACGTAGTCGACGCCGGCGACCCGACTCAGCGGGCGTAGACGTTGAGCCAGCCACCCTGGACCTCGAAGCGGCCGGCACCATCGCGCGTCTGGTCGCGCACCACCTGGCGTCCGATCCACTGCACGACGGCGTCGCGCTGATCGGATGGAAGCCCCGTGCGCCGTTCCCACTCGCGAACGCTCGGCAGGTCGATGATGGCGACGCAGTCGCCGCCCCCGAGCTCGTAGTACATGGTGAAATCCGCCCGCCGACTCTGGTAGTGGACGCGTCCGGAGCGGCCGTCGCTGCCGTAGGACAGACGGGCACCCGGATCGGGGGCGTCGCCGTCGGCAGCGGGGGGCGCCTGCGACAGCAGGAGGCGCCGTACGAATCCCAACACGGAGAAGAAGGCCGACGATGCCATGGCTCCACGCGCCGCTGCGCCGCTGATGACCTGGCTCTTCTACATCGGCCTGGCGATCGACGCGATGCTGCTGCTGATGATGCTGAGCAACGCCGTCCTGATGCCGGCGGGCACGTATCCCGAGGATCCCACGGCGGGTCTCACCGCGTGGGGTCGGGTCGCGATCTGGGCGTTTCCCGCCGCGCTGATCGGCCTGATGGCGGCGGCGTGGGCGCTCAATGCCGCAGGCGCGACGGTGGTCGCGGTCGTCCTGCTGTGGCTGCCCGCCGTACCCTTCGCAATCGCGCTGGTGGTCGGGGGCGGGCTGGCGATCCTCTTCATCCTCTTCGGCAATCGACACTAGAGGGCGGCGTCGTCGTGGACCGTCGTCCCGCCGACGACGGTGCGGAGCACACGGGTCGCAGGCAGATCGTCGTTCGCGCACGTCAGCGGGTCGCGATCGACGACGATCAGGTCCGCGTGGCTGCCCGGGGCCAGCGTCCCGATGCCGTCCCACTGCAGCACGCGCGCCGCGTCCAGCGTCCACATCCGCAGCGCCTCCTCACGCGTCACCGCGTTCGTCGCGTGTCGGTGGCCGCTGCCGCAGAACCTGGGCTGCTCGGCCAGCGCGACGTGCTCGAAGACGTTCTTCGGGCCCCAGTCCGTCCCACAGGCGACCGTCATGCCCGCGTCGACCAGGCGGCGCAGTGGGATGAGATCGTCCCAGACGTGGCGCCCGATCCGCTCCGCCATGAGATCGCCCTTGCCCCACGAGAACGACATGCTCGTGGTGACGTCGAAGCCGAGGGCGGCGTAGCGTCGCGCCTGCGTCGCGGTGAGCAGGTAGACGTGCTGCAGGATCCAGTGGCGCCCGCGGACGCCCCCGATCGCCTCGGCCCGGTCGAGGAACTCGTCGTGGTCCTTGTAGCCGGCGCCGATGAAGTTCAGGCGGACGCCGCGCCGCGCGCAGAAGTCGAGCGCGCGCTGCTCCTTCTCGGGCGCGACGAACGTCACGCCGGTCGTCGGCTCGCCGTAGGGGCCGCGATACGGCTCCCACATGCGGAGGAACCCCGGCCAGCACGGACCGCCGCGCGACAGCGTGACGCCGTTGCCGCGGCACCAGTCGTCGCTCGTGTCGGTGAGCGCGGCGGCCATCTCGAGGTTCGCGTCGAAGTCCGCGTCCGACAGCGACGTCGTCCACGGCATCCCGTACGCCTCCGCCTCGAGCGCGGTCAGCACGCGCACCGTCAGCGCGTTCTCCGCGCGCAGCGCGCGGTACGCGCCGATCTCGCCAGGCCCCATGGCGTGGCCCTCGTAGACCGTCGTGACGCCGAGCCGGTTGTACCAGGCCATCGCCTGCTTCGTGCCGGGCAGGATCGCGTCGGCCTGCAGCATCGGCAGGTTGCCGAGCAGCGCGTTCATGAACGGGTCGTTCGTGTAGTAGTTGTTGACGGAGCCGCGCAGGATGCCGCTCGGCGCGCCGTCGGCGTCGCGCTCGATCCAGACGTTCTCGACGCGCGCGGGCGTCTCGCGCGTGATCCCGACCGCGGCGAGGCCGGCCGAGTTGAACGCGCAGACGTTCGGAATGACCGGCGCCCAGGCCTGAATGAAGATCGGGTGGTCGCGGCTCGCGGTGTCGAGCACGTGGCGGTCGGGCAGAGCGCCTTCCGCCAGGTCGCGGAACGAGCGGCGCAGGAAGTAGTGCGGCTCGCCGATCGGCGTCGCCATGATCCACGTGCCGGGCGGTGTCGCCGCGGCCTTCGCGCGCAGCCGCGCGACGATGTCCGCATGCGACGTCGCGTCGGAGAGGTCGACGAGCGGGTGGGAGAACGCGCCGAAGTGGAGCAGGTGCGGATGGGTGTCGATCAGCCCGGGCATCACGGTCGCGCCGCGGAGCGCGACCTGCTCGGCGCCGGGACCCGCGAGCGTGCGCATGTCCGCGGCCGTCCCGACGCCGGCCACGCGGCCGTCGCGAACGACGAGGGCCTCGGCGGGCGGCGTGGCGCCGTCGAGGACGAGGATGCGGCCGCCGGAATAGAGGGTCGTCGGCATGCAGCGTCTTCGCCCCGAAGCGGCCCGCATCGCAAGACTACCTTGACGCTCGGGATCCCGGATGGGATGCCGCGAGCATGCGGTACGTCGCCATCGCGTTGATCGGCTGGGCCCTGTCCGAAGTCGCCAGCGCGGCCGACCACCCTCTCGAGTCTGCGAAGCTCATGCTGAAGCGCTCCGCGTCAGGGACCGAGACGCTCCAGTTCGTCGTGCGCGATCCCGGCTTCCCGTTTCCCGCGATCGGCTCGAGCGACGATCCGAGCGGCGGCGGCGCGGTGCTCGAGCTGGTGTCGGCGGCCGAGCCCGGCGGTGTGACGTTCGTGGTGCCGGCCGGCGTCGGGACGCCGGGATGGCGCGCGAAGGACGGCACGCGCGACGCGTACACGTATCGCAATCCCGGCGCCGTGCCCGGGCCCGGCGCGGTCAAGTCGATCACGCTGAAGCAGGGGCGCGTCATCAAGGCCGTGGCGCGCGACACGGGGCTGGCGCTCACCGGGCCGCAGGGCATCGTCGGGGTGCGGCTCACGACCGGATCGCTGCGCAACTGCGTCCGCTTCGACGCGACGACGATCACGAAGGACGTCGCGGGAGCGTTCGTCGCATCCACCACCAGCGGATCGGCGCTCGTCGACTGCGAGAGCCTGCTGCCCGAGCCGCCCACGACCAGCACGACATCGAGCACGACGACGACGACGGTCCTCCCGCCCTGCTCGAGCGGTGAGCCGCCCACGTGCGGCGGCGCCTGTCCTGCGGGCGAGACCTGCAGGCCGGGGTTCGAGGTAGGATCGGGCGAGCAGTGCCGGTGCTTTCCCGACGGAGTCGAGACGTGTGGCGCGACGGGCTATCCGACGTGCGGAGGGGCGTGCGGCGATGGGGGTCGCTGCATCGCGTTCGCCATCGGGACGCCGTCCAACGGTGGGTGCATTTGCGTCGAGGAAGGTGCGCAGTGTGGATCGTTCTCCCCGCTGCCCGGTGGCCCGGAGAACTGCGTGTTGGGGTACTGCTCGCCGGGACGAACCTGCATGTTCGACCCTGCGGTCGGGTTCTGCTTGTGCCGGTCCGTCCCGTGACCGTCACCACCCCGGCGGGGGCGTGAACCCGCCGACCACCTCGGCCATCCGCGCGGCGAAGTCGATCGTCGTGCGATCCTCGAGGTACGGCCCGACGATCTGGATGCCCACGGGCAATCCGCCGCGTGTCGTACCGACGGGCGCCGTGGTCGCCGGATGCAGCGTCGCCGTCGCGAGCGCGATCCAGCCGAACAGATCGAAGTAGGGCCGGTCGGCGCCGTTGACGCGGATCGTCCGCGTCGCCATCGGCTCGCTGTGGTCGTGCGGGATGGCAGGCAGGACGTTGGTCGGCGTCAGCAGCACGTCGTAGTCGCGGAAGAACGCGCCGAGCGACGCGCGCAGACGCTCGCGCATCTCGTTGGCGACGAGCCAGTCGCGGTGCCGCAGCGTTCCGTAGCGCGCCATCGTCGTGAACCCGTCGGTCGCATCGCTCGCGCCGGCGGCGGCGAGCCCCTCGAAGAGGTCGTCGGGCGTGCCGGCGATCAGGATCGGCCAGAGGAGCCGCAGGTACACCGACACGAGGTCCGCCAGCCCGATGCCGTCGGGCACGCGCCGCTCGACGCGCACGCCGGCGCGCTCGAGCGACGCGATGGCCGCCTCGAGCGGCGCGCGCACGTCGTCGTCGACGGGGCAGGCGGGATCGTCGAGCCACGCGGCGACCCGGTAGTCGCGCAGGGCGCCGTGGCGCGGCGGCGGCAGCGCGAGGCGCCAGCCGACGGCGCGGTCGTCGCGCGGGCCGGCGAGGACGCCGAGCAGCAGGTCGAGGTCCGCCGCCGATCGCGCCATCGGCCCCATGACGGCCAGGTCCATCTCGCCGAGCGTCCCGGGCGGGCCGGGGACGTGGCCGCGCTGCGGGATGATCCCGTGCGTGCACTTGTGGCCGTAGACGCCGCACCAGTGGGCCGGCACGCGGATCGAGCCGCCGATGTCGCTGCCGAGCTCGATCGGCGTCAGGCCGGCGGCGAGGGCGGCCGCGGAGCCGCCGGACGAGCCTCCGGGCGTGCGCGCGAGGTCCCACGGGTTGTGCGTGACGCCGAACAGCGGATTGTAGCTCTGCCAGTCGCCCGCCAGCACCGGGGCATTGGTCTTGCCGAAGACGATCGCGCCGGCCGCCCGCAGCCGGGAGACGGCGACGGCATCGGCGGGCGCCACATGGTCGCGGAACGGCTCGAACCCCGCCGTCGTGCGCATCCCGGTCGTCTCGAACGTCTCCTTCACGGTCATGGGGACGCCGTGAAGCGGCCCCCACGACTCGCCCCGTGCGCGTGCGGCGTCGGCGGCATCCGCGCGCGCGCGTGCCGCGTCGACGTCGAGCGCGACGACCGCGTTGATCGCCGGATTGCGCGCGTCGACCCGAGCGAGGTGGTGCTCGAGGAGCTCGCGCGCGGAGCACTCGCGATCGCGCAGCAGGCGGGCGAGGTCGACGGCGCTGCGATAGTCGAGGGAGGGCATGTCCGGTGGGTTACCGCGCTCCGTCGCGGCCGCACAAGATGCGATGCGAGCGTTTGCGTTCGCGGGGCCCCATTTGCTAGACGCGTCACGCCCTTCAGCGAGAGATATCGAGCACCTTCGTGTCGACCACGACAGCTGCCTTCTACCTGCTCGCCGCGATCACCGCGGGGTCCGCCGTTGGTGTCGCGATGGCGAAGAACATCGTCTATTCGGCGTTCGCGCTGATGGGCGCGTTGCTCGGCGTCGCCGGCCTGTTCGTGCTGCTCGGCGCCGACTTCGTCGGGCTCGTGCAGCTGCTCGTCTACGTCGGCGGCATCCTGGTGCTGAGCCTCTTCGCCATCATGCTCACGCACCGCATCGCCGACGTGAACGTCTCGAACCGCTCGGTCGGGCGTCTGCCCGGCCTCGTGGTCGTCGGCCTCGTGTTCGCGGGCATGGTGCGGGTGGCGCTGCGCGCCGACTGGATCGTCAAGCCCGACGCTCCCATCGAGCCCGGCACCTACGGCATCGGCAACGCCTTCCTGACGAGCTACCTGCTGCCGTTCGAGATCGCCTCGCTGGTCCTGCTGGTGGCGCTGATCGGCGCGGTCGTGGTGTCCCGCAAAGAGGTCCGCGGCTGATGGGCGACCTCGGCCTCACCCACTTCCTGGTGCTGAGCGCCGTCGTCTTCGCGCTGGGCCTGTTCTGCGTCCTCACCCGCCGCAACGCGCTCGGCATCCTGATGGGCATCGAGCTCATCCTGAACTCGGCCAACATCAACTACGTCGCCTTCGCCCGCTACGGGCAGACGCCGTACGACGGCCAGATCTTCGCGATCTTCGTCATCATGCTGGCCGCCGCCGAGGCCGCCATCGGCCTCGCCATCGTGCTCGGCATCTACCAGGCGTTCGAGACGATCGACGTCGACGCCACGGACCGTCTCCGCGGATGACGACGCCGACGACCGAACCCACCGCGGCGGCCTACGTCGCCCTGATCCCCATCCTGCCGCTCGTCGGCGGGGTGACGCTCGGGCTGCTCGGCTCGCCGATCCAGAAGCGCTTCGGCAAGGGTGCCGTCGGCGCCATCGCATGTACCACCGTGGGCATCGCGTTCGCGTGCTCGGTCATGGCCTTCGTGCAGCTGGTCGGGCTCGACCCGCATCACCGGCTACTGCTCGCCGACCTGTTCCCGTGGATCCACCTCGGTACGCTGAACGTGAACATCGCCTTCGGCGTCGACCCGCTCTCGGCGGTGATGATCCTCGTCGTCACCGGCATCGGCGGGCTGATCCACCTCTACGCCACCGGATACATGCACGACGATCCGGCGTTCTGGCGGTTCTTCGCGTACCTGAACCTGTTCACGTTCGCGATGCTCACGCTGGTGCTGGGCGACAGCCTGCTGCTGATGTTCCTCGGCTGGGAGGGCGTGGGCTTCTGCTCATGGGGCCTGATCGGCTTCTGGCACAAGGAGATGCCGAACACGACCGCGGGCAACAAGGCGTTCATCGTCAACCGCGTCGGCGACTTCGGCTTCATCCTCGGCATCTTCCTGCTGTTCTGGAGCCTCGACGCGAAGGGACACGGCACGCTGGTGTTCCGCGAGCTGCAGGGCCAGGCGCACCTGCTGGACGGCGTGACGCTCTGGGGCGCGCCCGTCGCCGTGCTGATCACGCTCTTCCTGTTCGTCGGCGCCACCGGCAAGTCGGCACAGATCCCGCTGTACGTCTGGCTGCCCGACGCCATGGCCGGTCCCACGCCCGTCTCGGCCCTGATCCACGCCGCGACGATGGTGACCGCCGGCGTCTACATGATCGGCCGCCTGAACTTCCTGTTCTCCATGGCGCCGTTCACGCTCCACGTGATCGCCGCCATCGGCGCCGCCACGGCGCTCCTCGCCGCCACGATCGCCGTCGCCCAGAACGACATCAAGAAGGTCCTCGCCTACTCGACGGTCTCGCAGCTCGGCTACATGTTCGTCGCGATGGGCGTCGGCGCGTACGGCGCCGGCATCTTCCATCTGATGACGCACGCGTTCTTCAAGGCGTGCCTGTTCCTCGGCTCGGGCAGCGTCATCCACGCGATGGGCGGCGAGCAGGACATGCGGAAGATGGGCGGCCTCTGGTCGAAGCTGCCGCACACGTCCAAGACGTTCCTGATCGCGACGCTGGCGCTCACCGGCGTGCCGTTCCTCGCCGGCTTCTTCTCGAAGGACGAGATCCTCTGGCAGGCGTACTCGAGCCACCACGGCCATCCCGTCCTGTGGGCGATCGCCACCCTGGTCGCCGGCCTGACGGCCTTCTACATGTTCCGCCAGGTCTTCATGGTGTTCTTCGGGGAGTGCCGTGCCGACCACGAGACGCAGCACCACCTGCACGAGTCCCCGCCGTCCATGACCGCGCCGCTCTGGATCCTGGCCTTCGGGTCGATCATCGTCGGCTACTTCGGCGTGCCGCACTCGCTCGGCGGCTTCGTCGGCATCCCGCACGTGTTCAACGACTGGCTCGCGCCGGTCATGGGTGCGCACGGTCCAGGGGAAGGTGGGGGCGAGGGGCACCACGAGCCGCAGCTCGCGCTCGAGCTCGGCCTCATGGCCGTCTCGGTGACGATCGCCTTCTGCGGCATCGGGCTCGCGTACCTCATGTACTACCGGCGCAGCATCCAGCCGGAGACCTTCAGCGAGCTCGCCGGCGGCGCGCCGTATCGCCTGCTGCTCAACAAGTACTACGTCGACGAGCTGTACGACCTCGTGGTCGTGCGCGGAACGCTGCTCCTCTGCAACGCGGCCGCGTGGTTCGACCGCACCATCATCGACGGCGTGGTGAACGGCGCCGCGGTCCTGGTGCGCGGCGTTTCGCAGATCGGCGGGCTCATCGACCAGTACGTCGTCGACGGGGCCGTCAACGGCGTGGCCGAATTCACCTGGGCGGTGGGCCGCCGCGCGCGCATGATCCAGACGGGGGCCATCACGTCGTACCTCTACGTGGTGGCCATCGGCGTCCTGGGGGGCGTCTTCCTCTACTGGTCGTGGGCGTCGGCGTACTGAGGGAACACTGATGGAAGACTCCGTACTCTCCTGGATGACGTTCGCGCCGCTGCTCGGCGCGGCGATCATCCTGCTGCTCCCGTCCGGCGAGAAGCAGCTCATCCGCTGGACCGCGGTCGTCTTCACGATCCCGTCACTGGTCTGCGCGCTCTACATCCTGCGCCACTTCGATCCCGCGAACCTCGAGCCGCAGTTCGTGCAACGCTTCGACTGGATCAAGGCGTACAACATCCAGTACTTCATGGGCATCGACGGCATCAGCGTCACGATGGTCATCCTGACCGCGCTGTTGTCGTTCCTCTGCATGATCGCCTCGTTCGGGATCGAGAAGGCGGTGAAGGGCTACTTCGCGCTCTTCCTGCTGCTCGAGACGGGCATGATGGGGACGTTCTGCGCCCTCGACTTCTTCCTCTTCTACGTCTTCTGGGAGCTGATGCTCCTGCCGATGTACTTCCTGATCGGCATCTGGGGCGGCCCGCGGCGCGAGTACGCGGCGATCAAGTTCTTCCTCTACACGCTGCTCGGCTCGGTGCTGATGCTGGTGGCACTGCTCTACCTCTACTTCACGCCCGACCCGCACTCGCTCGACATGACGAAGCTCGGCGCGCTCGTCGCCGACAAGATCCCGCTCCACATCCAGGTGACGCTCTGGATCGCGCTCTTCATCGGCTTCGCCATCAAGATCCCCGCGTTCCCGTTCCACACGTGGCTGCCCGACGCGCACGTCGAGGCGCCCACCGCCATCTCCGTCATCCTGGCCGGCGTGCTCCTCAAGATGGGCACCTACGGCATCCTCCGCATCAACTACGGCATCCTGCCGTCGGCCACGCTCGCGCCGTGGCTCGGCGGCTACAGCGTCGCGTTCTGGCTGCTCGCGGCGCTCGGCACGCTCAACATCATCTACGGCGCCATCTGCGCGATGGCGCAGACGGACCTCAAGAAGCTCGTCGCGTACTCGTCGATCAGCCACATGGGCTACGTGATGCTCGGCATGGCGGCGTTCACGCCCCAGGGCATCAACGGCGCCGTGCTGCAGATGTTCAACCACGGCACCATCACCGCGATGCTGTTCCTCCTGGTCGGCGTCGTCTACGACCGCGCGCACCACCGCGACATCAATGGCTTCGGCGGGCTGGCGTCGATCGTGCCGCTCTACACGGGCGTCACGGGCTTCGCCTTCTTCGCGGCGATGGGCATCCCGGGCCTCTCGGCGTTCATCTCCGAGGTCCTGGTGCTGATGGGCTCGTGGAAGGTCTACCCGGTGCTGACGGTCATCGCCGCCAGCGCCGTCGTGTTGACGGCGGGCTACATGCTGTGGGCGCTGCAGCGCATGTACCTCGGCGCGCCGAACCCGAAGTACGCGACGCTCGCCGAGATCAACGGCCGCGAGCTGTTCACGCTGGCGCCGCTGGCGGTCATCGTGCTGTTCCTCGGCATCTACCCGATCGCCATCCTGAAGCTGCAGAGTCCCGCGCTGAACGCGCTGGCGGAGAAGGTCGTCGCCGCCGCGCCCGCCGACACCTCGCGCGTCGCGATCGCCGAACCGACGCGATGAGCACGATCGAGAGCCTGCCGCTGTTCCTGCCGGAGCTGGCGCTCTCGGCGGCGCTGCTGGTCGTCATCTTCGTCGACCTGGCGGACCGTCGCGGCGGCAGCGAGTGGCCGGGTACCGTGGCGTTCGTCGGCGCGGCCCTGGCGCTGGTGCTGACGCTCCGCATGCCGGGCGTGGTCACGCCCGACGGCCTCCTCGCCGGTGTGCCGCAGACGTGGCTCTTCGGGCGCATGATCGTCCTCGACGCGTTCAGCGTGTTCTTCAAGCTGCTGCTCGGGTTGTCGCTCGTGGCCGCGGTGTGGATGTCGCTGCGCTCGCGCGACGTGCGCGGCCGGCCGAACGAGGGCGAGTACTTCACGGTGCTGCTCGGCAGCGGCATCGGCATGTTCCTGATGGCGTCGGCGGGAAACCTGCTGATGGCGTATCTGGCGCTCGAGTTCGTGAGCCTCACGTCGTACGTGCTCACCGGCTTCCTGAAGAACGACCGCCGCTCGGGCGAGGCCGCCATCAAGTACCTGATCTACGGCGGCGTCGCGTCGGGCGCGATGATCTACGGCATGAGCTGGATCTTCGGCCTCACCGGCGCGATGGACTACGCGGGCATCGCCGCTGGCGTCGCCAACCTGTCCGAGGCCAGCCGCGGCGCGTTCTTCGTCGCGATGCTGCTCGTGCTCTCCGGCTTCGGCTACAAGATCGCCGCGGTGCCGTTCCACATGTGGGCGCCCGACGTCTACACGGGTGCGCCGCTGCCGGTGACGGCCTTCCTCGCGATCGGCTCCAAGGCGGCGGGCTTCGCCATGCTGCTGCGCTTCCTCCACTTCGGCGTGACGGCGTCCGGCCCGTCGCCGATGGTGGCGAGCGTGCCGCTCGTGCAGCTGCTGTCCGTGCTGTCCGCGATCACGATGACGCTGGGCAACCTGGCGGCGCTCAGCCAGACGAACATGAAGCGGCTGCTGGCGTACTCCTCGATCTCGCATGCCGGCTACGCGCTGCTCGGCGTCGTCGTCTTCCGCGACGCGGGCGTGTCGGCGGTGCTGCTCTACCTGGCGACGTACTACCTGATGAACCTCGGCGCGTTCGTCGTCGTCATGATGGTGACGAACCTGACGGGCCGCGAAGACATGGACGCGTACCGCGGCCTCGCGTGGCGCGGCGGCGCCATGCCGGCGGTCATGCTGGCGATCTTCCTGTTCTCGCTCGCCGGGTTGCCGCCGCTCGCCGGCTTCATCGGCAAGTTCTACATCTTCGCCGCCGGCATCGAGGGCGGCATGTACACGCTGGTGCTGATCGCCGTCCTGAACAGCGTCGTGTCGCTGTACTACTACGCGCGCGTCGTGAAGATGATGTTCCTCGAGCAGCCGGGCAGCGGCGATCCGGTGCTGCGCTTCGGCGTCGGCGACCTCGGCGTGGTGGGCCTGCTGTCGTTCGCCACCGTCTTCCTGGTGGTGCAGTTCGGCTGGCTCCTGCGGACCGTCGAAGGGGCGGGCCGCGTCTTCGGCGGGTAGCCCGCCGCCCGGCGGCGTGCTGTGGATCGTCGCCACGCCGATCGGGAACCTCGAGGACGTCACGCTGCGCGCGCTGCGCGTCCTGCGCGAGGCCGACGTCATCGCCGCCGAGGACACCCGCCGCACGCGCGTCTTGTTGCGGCACCATGGCATCGATCGCCCGCTGACGAGCTACTACGACGCCGTCGAGCGCGAGAAGGCGCCGCGGCTCGTGGCGCAGATGCGGGCGGGGAAGCGCATCGCGCTGGTGAGCGACGCGGGCACGCCCGGCATCGCCGATCCGGGGTATCACCTCGTGCGTGCTGCGGTGGCGGCGGGCATCCCGGTCGTGCCGATTCCCGGTCCGTCGGCGGTGGCGGCGCTCGTGTCGGCGTCCGGGCTGGCCGTCGACCGTTTCGCCTTCGAGGGCTTCCTGCCGGCGCGCGATGCGGCCCGGCGCGCACGGCTCGCCGCCCTGGTGGACGAGCCGCGCGCCATGGTGTTCCTCGAGACCGGCCGGCGATTGCCGGCGTTCCTCGACGCGGCGCTGGACGTGCTCGGCCCGCGCGACGCGGTGATCGGCCGGGAGCTCACGAAGCTCCACGAGGAGCTGCTGCGTGGCAACCTCGGCGAGCTGCGCGAGCGCGTGCGCGAGGCCGTCCCTGGCGAGGTGACGGTGGTGATCGCGGGCGCGCCGGCGGAGGCGCCTGCGGTCGACGACGCCGCGCTCAACGACGAGATCCGCGCCGCGCATGCGGCAGGGATGCGGGTGCGGGAGCTCAGCGCGGCCATCGCGACGCGCCACGGCCTGTCGCGTCGTGCCGTGTATCAGCGGGCGCTCGCGCTCCTCGGCCCGTAGTTGCCGGTCGGTGTCGCGACCGGCTACGGTTTGGCGATGTGCCGTGCAGGCGTCCTCGCGATGCTGCTGCTCGCCGCGAGCGTTGCGGCGGGCGCGCCGTCGCTCACGTACACCGACGGACGGCTGAGCGCGCAGCTCGATCAGGTGCCGCTGACGGAGGTCCTCGACCGGCTCGCCGAGGCGACCGGAGCCCGGATCGGCGGCGACCCCGGCGAGCCGCGGGACGTCAGCGCGCATTTCGAGGACCTGCCGATCGACCGCGCCCTCGATCGACTGCTCGGCGCGCAGAGCTTCACGCTGCGCTACGGCGCCGACGGGCGGCTGCTGTCGATCGACCTGCGCGGCCTGCCGGCGGCGCCCGTCGAGCGGCCACAGGCGATCGTCGAGCTGCCCGACCTGCAGCGGTACCGCGTCCAGCTGACGCCGCCGCTACGGAAGGGCCTCAGACGGGAGTACGCGCCGCTGGCGGCGATCCTCCGGGCGACCGGCCAGGAGATCGGTCCCAAGCTCCGCACCGAGGCCGCACGGCTCGCCGTGACGACGATCGAGCGCGATGCCACGCTGCAGGCCGCGATCGTCGGCATGAGCGACGACGCGTTTCTCGGGATGCTGCAGGGATATGCCGGAGCGCGCACGGCCAACCTTTTGAGCGACATGATGGGCATCGCGCGGTCGTTCGAGCTTCGTGCCAAGGCCGCCCGCGTGCTGCGGGAGCTGCGCGCGCCGGCCCACGCCGGCTGACGCCGGGCTCGGTCGATCTGCTATGCGGTGACCATGTCGTCGCAGACCTGGGACCCCGAACGCTACGCCCGCAACGCGCGCTTCGTCGCCGACCTCGGCGCGCCCGTCGTCGAGCTGCTGGCGCCGCAACCGGGCGAGCGGATCCTGGATCTGGGCTGCGGCGACGGCGCGCTGACGGAGAAGCTCGTCGCGATGGGCTGCACCGTCGTCGGCGTGGACGGCAGCCCGCTGCAGATTCAGGCTGCCCGCGCGCGCGGGCTCGACGTGCGCGTCGGCGACGGGCAGGCGCTCGCCGTCGAGGGGCCGTTCGATGCGGTCTTTAGCAACGCCGCGCTGCACTGGATGCGCGACGCCGACGCCGTGATCGACGGCGTGTGGCGTGCGCTGCGGCCCGGCGGGCGCTTCGTCGCCGAGATGGGCGGCGACGGCTGCGTCGCGCGTATCGTCGCGGCGCTGACGGCGGTCCTCGCGCGTCGCGGGCTCGACGCGGCGGCCCTGAACCCGTGGTACTTCCCGACGGTCGAGGACTACGGTGCCCGGCTCCAGCGACGCGGTTTCGCGGTGACGTCGATCGCGCTCATCCCGCGGCCGACCCCGCTGCCCGGCGAGATGACCGCCTGGCTGGAGACGTTCGCCGAGCCGTTCATGGCGCCGGTGCCGGCGGGTGAGCGGCCGGCGTGCCTGCGCGACGTGCAGGAGGCGCTGCGCGCCACGCAATGCGACGCCGACGGTCGCTGGACCGCCGATTACGTTCGGCTCCGGTTCGCCGCGAGCCGGCCCGCAGCGCCGGCGTAGGTTGCCCGGCGCGCGGATGGCGGCTAGCGTGATCGCATGTCGAGGCGATCGGCGTGCGTCGTGCTGATGCTGTGCACCGGTGTGGCATGGGCGACGCCGCCGCTGCTCGAGTACGCGGACGGACGTGTCACCGCCAGGCTGGACGGCGTGCCGATCGCCGACGTGCTCGACGCCCTCGCGGAGGCGACCGGCGCCACGATCCGCGGCGAGGTTCTGGAGCCGCGCGCCGTCACGAAGCACTTCCACGACCTGCCCATCGAGCGCGCCGTCGACCGGCTGCTCGGGCGCCAGAACTTCACGATTCGCTACGATGCCGAGGGGCGGATCGCGTCGATCCATCTGCGCGGCTTGCCGACCCTCCCGCCGGTCGAGCCGGCCAGGCGCGAACGGGTCCGGCCCCCCGACTGGCAGCGTCAGGTGCGGCTCACTGCCGGACTGGAGCGTGCGCTCGGGCGCTCGCATCTGCCGTTGAGCGGTCTCCTGAATGCCGCTGGGCGGCAGCCGCAGCCGGCGATCCGCGCCGAAGCGACGCGACTGCTGGTGACGGCGATCGAGGCCGATCCCGGGCTGCGGACGGCGGTCGAGGGCATGAGCGACGCCGCGCTGGCGGCGCTCCTCCGTGCGCGCGGCGGCGCGCGGGCCTCGGAGATCGCCGCGGGGGTGATGGGCGCCGCGCGATCGTTCGGCCTGCGGGCGAAGGCAGCGCGCCTGATGCAGCGCCTCCGGACGCCGCTCGCGACACCGAAGGTCGGGTAGACGGGCGACGTCACTCCGCGCCGGGCGCCGCCGTCTTCCCGGGCGTGGCCGCGCCCTCCGCGAGCACCAGCTCGCCGCGGGTGATGTTGCCGATGCGTCCGCTGCCGGTCGCGAGCGCCGGGCCCACGTAGCCCGTGTTCATCAGCGCCTTGTGCGCGGGCGCGAAGGCGATCACGCCCATGCCCGGCGCGATGCGCTCGGGCTGCCGGCCGAGCGACGGAATCTTCCGCTCCGCGTACACGACGATCGCGCGGACCGGCGCGCCGTAGAATGCGAGCGGTCGATGGCCGGGGTAGCGGTCCTTCACCGCGACGGCGAACCCCTTCACCGAGTCGCGCCGGCTCGTCTCGGCCTCGATGCCGGGCGCGGCCAACACGAGCCACAGCACCGTGCCCGCCGCGACGAGGCCGGCGACCACGCCCCAGAGCTGCGCCGCCAGGACGACGGCGACCACGCCCGACAGCAGGCCGATCAGCATCGCGATGCGGCTCGGCCCGCCGAGCGCGCCCGTGAACGCCTCGACCGTGTTGCGATCGGAGCGCGCCAACAGGTCTGGACGTTGCAGTACCAGGGCCGCAGCGGCCACCAGCACGAGGACGACGACGCCGGCCGCGAACAGCGACCGGCCGCTCACCACGATCTGCCGAATCGGCGCCAGCAGCAGGCCCGCGACCGTCGGCGCCGTCAGCAGCGCCAACGCGGGCAGCGACGGCAGGAGGTAGTAGCGCAGCTTCCACTCGGCCGGAGTGAACGCGATGATCGGTGCGACGGCCCAGCAGAGCAGAAGCCGTGCGCGAGGATCGCGAAGCCCCGCGCGCTGCCACAGCCGCCAGAGCGCCACGACGAGGAACGGCGTCCACGGCAACGCGATCGCCCAGACGTGCAGCGGGTAGAACGTGACGTGGTACCAGAGCGGCTTGGGCGAGTACTCGCCGCCCGTCGCCATCCCCCCGGCCAGATTGCGGACATAGCGGCCGACGAGGTGCTCGTCGACGAAGCGCTGGCCCCAGCCCGCGTACGCCAGCACGTACCAGCCGAGCGCCAGGACGACGAACGCGAGCACCCCCGGCACGGTGAGAAAGGCGCGCGCGCGGCGCAGGTCGCGCTGCCAGAGCAGGAAGAGGCCGAACGCGATGGCGAAGATGACCGGCGCCACCGGTCCCTTGTCCAGCACGGCGAGCCCGACGCAGACGAGGGCGAGCGTCGCGTCGCGCGGCCGGCGGTCGCGCCACCAGTCGTACGCGGCGCCGAGCGCGACGGCGAGGAGCAGGGCCAGCAGCGCGTCGGGGCGGGCGACGCGCGCGCGGCTGAAGAGCGCCGGCATCGTCGCGAGCAGGCCGGCGGCGACGATCCCGGCGGGATGTCCGAGCAGGCGGTTGCCCCAAGCGCCCGTCCACCAGACGAGCCCGGCCGCCGAGAGCGCGGACGGCAGCCGCACGGCGGCTTCCGAGAAGCCGAGCACGGCCATCATCGCACCGGCCAGCCAGTGGTAGAGCGTCGGCTTGTCGGGCAGCAGCTCGTCGTTGAACGTCGGCCACAGCACGTTGCCGCGCGCGACGTCCTGCGCGATCGCGACCTCGCGCGCCTCGTCGTCGCCGACGATGTCGGCGTCGCCGAGCCCGTGCAGCACGAGCAGCAGGTAGGCGAGGCCGAGCAGCAGCGGCCACCAGCGCGCGTCGACGCGCAGCCCGCGACTAGCCACGGACGACGAAGTCGTCTTGCGCTCCATCACTCACCCCCGGCCACGTCACGTCCACCCCGTCGACCCGTGCGCCGCGCGGTCCCTGATGCGCCCACGCGATCAGCGCGTCGACCGCGGGGCGGGCCCCGCGCGCTTCCGCCTCGACGCGGCCGTCGTCGAGGTTCCGCACCCAGCCGGTCACACCGAGCCGCCGCGCTTCCTGCTGCATCGAGCCACGGTACCACACCCCCTGGACCCGACCGCGCACCAGCAGCCGCGCGACGACCGTCATCCGCGCACCAGCTTCAGGAACGCGTCTTCGTCGAGCTGCGCGATGCCGAGCTTCTCGGCGCGCTTCACCTTCGAGCCGGGGTCCACGCCGACCACCACGTAGTCGGTGTCCTTGCTGACGCTCGACGTGACGCGGCCGCCGAGCCCCTCGATGCGCCGCTGCGCCTCGGGCCGGCTCATGCTGTCGAGGCCGCCCGTCAGCACGAATTTCTTCCCGGCGAGCGGGCCGCGCGTCTCGCTGACGGGTGCGGGCGTGACGCCGGCCTTCCGCAGCCGGCCGATCAGCGCGCGGTTGCGCTCCTCGGCGAAGAACGCGTGGATCAGCGCCGCGACCTCCGGGCCCACGTCGCGCACCTCGGTGAGCTGCTCGACGGTGGCGTCCATGATCGCGTCGAGCTCGCCGAAGTGGAGCGCCAGCGCCTTGGCCGTGGCCTCGCCGACCTGGCGGATGCCGAGCGCCACCAGGAAGCGGGGCAGGGTGGTGTGCTTGCTGCGCTCGAGCTGGGCCAGGAGGTTCTCGGCCGACTTCTTCCCCATGCGCTCGAGCGCGACGAGCTCGTCCAGATCCAGGTGATAGAGGTCCGCCAGATCGTTCACGATGCCCTGATCGACGAGCTGGTCGACGAGCTTCTCGCCGAGGCCCTCGACGTCCATCGCGCCGCGATGGCCGAAGAAGCGCAGCGACTGCTTGAGACGCGCGGGGCAGGCGATGTTCTGGCAGCGGTAGGCGACTTCGTCTTCGAGGCGCAGCACGTCGCCGCCGCAGACGGGGCAGTGCGCCGGCATCGTGAAGCGCTTGGCGCCGCGGGGGCGCTTCGCTTCGATCACCCGCACGACGTACGGGATGACGTCGCCCGCGCGCTCGAGCAGCACGGTGTCGCCGACGCGGATGTCCTTCCGCTCGACCTCGTCCATGTTGTGCAGCGAGACGTTGCGGACGGTGACGCCGCCGACGGCGACGGGCGACAGCTCGGCGACCGGCGTCAGCACGCCGGTGCGGCCGACCGACGGCAGGATCTTCTCGATCCGCGTCTCGGCCTGGCGCGGCTTGAACTTCCACGCCACCGCCCAGCGTGGGGAGCGCGACACCTGGCCGAGGAGCTTCTGCCACTCGAACGAGTCGACCTTGACGACGAGCCCGTCGATCTCGAAGGGCAGCGCGTCGCGCCCGGCCTCGAGCGCGTCGAATGCGGCGGCCAGCTCGTCGAGGCCGTGGACGAGCCGATGGCGCGGCACGGGCTTCAGGCCCCAGTCGGCGAACGCGCCGAGCAGCTCGGTGTGCGATGCCACCTCGACGCCTTCGAGGGCGCCGACGCCGTGACAGGCGAGCTGTAGCGGGCGCGCCGCCGTCACCTTCGGGTCGAGCTGCTTCAGCGAGCCGGCCGTCGAGTTGCGCGGGTTGGCGAACACCGGCAGCCCGGCCTCCTCGCGCTCGCGGTTCAGCGCGCGGAACGCCTCGAGCGGCATGAACACCTCGCCGCGCACGTCGAGCACGCGGGGCAGCGGCCGCCTGTCGTCGCGCAGCCGCAGCGGCACGCTGCGCACCGTCCGCAGGTTCGCGGTGACGTCCTCGCCGACCATGCCGTCGCCGCGGGTCGAGCCGGAGACGAGGACGCCGTCCTCGTAGACGACCTCGACGGCCACGCCGTCGATCTTGGGCTCGATCGCATAGGCGATGTCCTCGTAGCCGAGCAGGCGCCGCACGCGCGCGTCGAACTCGCCCAGCTCGTCACGCGTCGTGACGTTCGCCAGCGACAGCATCTGATGCCGATGCGAGACGGTGGCGAACGTGGTGAGCGGCGTGCCGCCCACGCGCTGCGTGGGCGAGTCGGGGGTGATCAGCTCGGGATGCGCGGCCTCGAGCGCCTGCAGGCGGCGGAAGAGCGCGTCGTACTCGGCGTCCGAGATCGTCGGCTCGTCGAGCACGTGGTAGCGATGATCGTGCGCGGCGACCTCGCGACGCAGCTCGGCCAGCTCGTGTCGGACGTCGCGAGAGGGGCGCGCCACGACCGGTCCGTGTAGCAGCTTGACGGCGCTCCGTCATCTGCATAAACCCCGCCCGGTGCCGCGACTGCTCCTCGTTCTGCTGGCCCTGATCGCGGCCGGCGGCCCCGTGGTGGCCGCACCGCTCGAGCTTCCCGTCGCCGTCCACACGGCACGCAACGGCCTTCGGGTGCTCGTCCACGAAGATCACTCCGCGCCCGTCATCTCGTCGTACATCTTCTTCCGCGCCGGCTCGCGGAACGAGCAGCTCGGACAGACCGGCATCGCCCACCTGTTCGAGCACATGATGTTCAACGGCGGGAAGAAGTTCGGTCCGGGCGTGTTCGACGATCTCATCGAGGGCAACGGCGGCTCGACGAACGGCTACACGACGCGCGACTACACCGCCTACCTGAACAACTTCCCGCGCGAGGCGCTGTCGATCGTCCTCGACCTCGAGGCCGACCGCATGGGCCACCTCGCGATCACGCCGGCGAACCTCGAGCAGGAGCGCGGCATCGTCATGGAGGAGCGCCGCCTGCGGGTCGACAACGACGTCGAGGGCACCATGAACGAGGCGCTCTACCTGCACGCCTTCGAGCGCAGCCCGTACCGCTGGAACCCGGTCGGCTTCATGGCCGACCTGAAGCAGATCACGCTGCAGCAGGCGAAGACCTACTTCGGCACGTACTATGCGCCGAACAACGCGGTGCTGGTGCTGTCGGGCGACGTCGAGCCGAAGGCGGCGTTCGCGCTCGTCGACAAGCTCTTCGGCAACATCCCGAGCCACACGCCGCCGCCGCCGGTGAACGCGGCGGAGCCTGCCCAGGAGGGCGAGCGGCGGATCACCATCCGCAAGCGCGCCGAGCTGCCGTCGGTGCTGATCGGCTGGCAGGCCGTTCGGGCGCTCGATCCGGACCGCGCGGCGCTCGACGTCGTGTCGAAGCTGCTGACGGGCGGCGACAGCGCGCGGCTGGACGAAGACCTCGTCCGCAAGAACGAGCTGGTGACGTCGGTCGGGACCGACCTCCAGTGGGGCATCGACATGGAGCTCTTCTACCTCTACGCGCAGGCGCGTCCGGGGAAGACCGTGCCGGCCATCGTCGACCGCATCGACGCCGTCCTCGCCGACATGACGAAGACGCCGGTCACACCGGCCGAGCTGGCGACGGCCAAGCGTCAGCTGCGCGCCGACTACGTGAAGGGGCTCAAGACGGTCGGCGGCAAGGCCAATCAGCTCGGCTTCTTCGACGTCGTGTTCGGCGACTACCGCGCGCTCTTCACCGTCGGCGACTCGTGGGAGCCGGTCACCGCCGAGGACGTGCGGCGCGTGATCGGGACGTATCTCACACCGTCGCGCCGCACGGTGGTCGAGCTGGCGCCGACCGGCGCGGAGGCGCCGCGATGAAGGTGCTCGCGCTGGTCCTCGCGCTGGCCGGCATCGCGCACTCGGCGGCCGAAGTCGACCTGCCGCCGGTGACGCGCGTCACGCTCGAGAACGGCCTCCGGCTCGTCGTCGCCGAGAGCCGCGAGCTGCCGCTCGTCGAGATGTACGTGATGGTCGGCGCCGGCGCGGCGCAGGACCCGGCGGGCAAGGAGGGCGTCGCCTCGCTCACTGCGGGTCTCTTGCGCCGCGGCGCGGGCGACCTGTCCGCCGAGGGGCTGGCGCGCGCCATCGAGTCGCTCGGCGGCACCATCGAGGCGGCTGCCGGCACCGATGCGACGATCGTGAACGGCGAGTTCCTGAGCGAGGACTTCGCGCGCGGGCTGGACATGCTCCGCCTCGTGCTGCGCGAGCCGACCTTCGCGCAGGACGAGGTACGACGGCAGCGCGACGAGCAGCTCGCCGGCCTGGTCGCCGAGCTGGAGGACCCGTCGGCCGTCGCCGAGAAGTGCTTCGCGGCGTTCCTGTACGGCGCCTACTCGTACGGCCGTCCGCAGGACGGCTACCCGAAGACCGTCGCGGAGCTCGGCGAAGCCGACGTCCGCGACTTCTACGCGCGTTGGTACGCGCCGAACAACACGATCCTCGTGCTGGTCGGCGATCTCACGGCGGCCGATGCGGTGGCCAAGGTGCGCGCGGCGTTCGGCACCTGGCCGGCGCGCGCCGACGCCGTGCCCGAGCGCGCCGCGCCGCCGCCGCCGGTGACGGCGCGCCGCGTGCTCCTCGTCGACAAGGCCGACGCCACGCAGACGCAGATCCGCGCGGGCGCGATCGCGATGAAGCGCAGCGATCCGGACCTGCTGCCCGCGCAGGTGGCGAATACGATCCTCGGCGGCGGCTTCAGCTCGAAGCTGATCGAGGAGCTGCGCGTGAAGCGCAGCCTGACGTACAGCGCGTCGAGCGGCTTCGTGGCCCGGCTGACGGGCGGCGACTTCCGCGTCGCGACGTTCACGAAGAGCCCGACGACCGTCGAGACGCTGGCGCTCGCGCTCGACGTCGAAGGGAAGTTCCGCGAGACGGCGCCCGACCCGAAGGCGCTGGCGAAGGCAAAGGCCTACCTCACGGGGCAGTTCCCGCTGCGCGTCGAGACGCCGGACGCGCTGGCCTCGCGGCTCGCCGAGATCGAGTTCTTCGGCCTGCCGAAGGACGATCTCGAGACGTACCGGACGCGCGTCGAGGCGGTCACGCCGGCCGAGGCGGCGAAGGTGTCGGCGACCTACATGCCCGACCCCGATCAGGTGGCGATCGTCGTCGTCGGCAAGGCCGACGAGGTGCGCGCGCCGCTCGAGGCGAAGTACGGCCCCGTGCAGGTGACGACGCCCGAGGCCTGCGGGCTGCCCGCGCGGTAGTCGGTCGATCGCGGCGGTCGGGCTCGGCGCCGTGGGCTGCGGCAGCCCGCTTGGATTCATCGGTCGACGGCCATGGCTCTCCTCCCCGGCCGGCCACCCTGCCGCAGTGGCCGACCCAGGAAAAAGCGATCGCCGTCGTCAGCGCTTCATGAACTTGAGATGCGTCACCGCGGGTGTGGCGACCGTGCGGACCAGCTGCAGGCCGTTCAGGTCGTCACCAACGTCGTCGAAGAGGCGTGCGCCGTCGCCGAGCAGCGTCGGGACCAGGTTGATCTCCATCTGATCGATCAGGCCGGCGAGGAAGTACTGCTGCGCGATGCGGGCGCCGCCGCCGAGCGCGACGTCTTTTCCGCCCGCCGCACGCTTCGCCATGTCCAGCGCGGTCTCGATGCCGTCCGTCACGAAGGTGAACGTGGTCCCGCCCTCGAGCTTCAGCGGGTCGCGCCGGTGGTGGGTCACGACTAAGACCTGATGGTGAAAGGGCGGATTGGCGCCCCACCAGCCCGTCCAGGGCTTCTTCGCATCCCACGGACCGGGATGCCCGCCGAACATGTTCCGTCCCATGATCGTCGCGCCGATGTTCGCGCGCGACTCTTCGACGATCGGACTGCTCTCGTTGACGGTGCCTCCCTCGAGGCCGTGGATCGACCGGAAGGCCGACAGGCCGAACACCCATTCGTGGAGCCGGGTACCGCCGATGCCGAGCGGATGCTCGACGCTCTGGGCGGGCCCGGCGACGAAACCGTCGAGCGACATGGAGATCGTGAATCGCAGCTTCGACATGGCCATCCTTCGTCCGGTCGGTCCCCGCACGGCTCCCGATGTCCCGCATCGACCGACCGCCGTTGATGCCGGGACGCCCTGGTGTCGTCTCCGGATAGGCCAAGTCGACGGGGTCTGTCGAGGCGGGGCGGCTAGCCGGTCGGTCACGACCAATCGACCGGGTGCGTCAGCGGTCCGGAACGGTGGGCTCGGTCATGCGGGCGGCTGCGACGTCGGACTGGGGATGCAGGACGACGGGTGGCAGCCGATGGCGGAATTCGCGGGGGCCGATGCGTTCGAGCACGCCGTCGCGTCCGTGGATCACGTTCGGCGCGAACCCGTCCGCCTCGAAGGTGAATGCGTATCGGGAAGGGTGGGGCTGCGGCTCGCGGTTCAGCAGATCGAACAGCCCACCCTCCCACTGGCAGTGCGTCATGCGCATGCCACCCGTGAGGACGGCGTCACGGACGTCGACGTCGTGCAGGGCCCTCGCGACGTTCGGGCCCTCATCCTCGACATCGAAGGACCACTGCGCGCGGGCGCCGGGGACCGGCAGGCCCGTGACCGCGTCCAGGACCACCGCGGACACCTGAACCTCCCACGCGTAGAGCGCGTGGCGAGCCGGCCCGCCGAACGCGATCACCGCCAGGCCGACGCCGCCCACGGCGCCGAGCAAGCCCATCGTTCGCCGCCCCATGGGTCTTCGACCCGCGCCCGGCGCGCGAATTCAGCGGGCGCTGAAGGTCGACACGACGACCTGGACCGGGGGCGTGGCGAAGCCGTGGTCGACCGCCGCCCGGACCCGGGCGTTGAGGTCGCCCACCCCCATCGCCGCGACGGAGTCGGCCGGGAAGGCGACGTTCACGTTCTGGAGGCGGCCGTTCATGATGTTCCAGCCGACCTGCGGCTTCGCCCCGATCTCCTTCTCGAGGACGACGGCCACGGCGTCTCCCTGCTTCTTGGTCTCCGCCATCTCCTCGACGACGTTGCAGCCGGCCAGGGTGGCCACGGCGATCAGGGACAGAGCGATCGTGCGAGCGCGAGTCATCGAAGCCTCCCGGGAGTCACCCGTCGACGGGCACGGTCACCACGAACGTCGAGCCGACGCCGAGCGTGCTCTCGACGCGCACCGTGCCCTGCATGACCTGGACGAGCCGTTTGACGATGTGCAGTCCGAGCCCCATGCCGCCGAAGCGGCGCGTGTTCGAGCCGTCGGCCTGACGGAAGCGATCGAAGATCACCGCGACGTCGTCCGCGGCGATGCCGATGCCCGTGTCGCGCACCCGCAGGGTCAGCAGGCCGGCGTCGATCGTCGCCGTGACGACGACTTCGCCCGCCGCGGTGAACTTGAGGCCGTTCGTGACGAGGTGCTTCAGCACGGCGCGGATCTTCCGCCGGTCGAGTCGCAGCGGCGCGGCGGGCACCGGCGCCCAGCAGAGCGTGACGCCGTCCGGCACGAGCGTCTCGACCTCGCGCTCGACGTCGATGAAGACGTCGGCGAGCTCGACCGGATCGGACGCCACCCGGTCGTTGCCTTCGTCGAGCGAGCCCAAGTCGAGCGTGCCCTCGATCAGGTCGAGCAACTGGCGCGTGCCGCGTCGGATGGCCGCCACGGCGCTGGCCTCGTCGGGGCCGAGCGTGCCGTCGGCGAGGATCTCGCCGTAGCCGGAGATCACGTTCAGCGGCGTGCGCAGCTCGTGCGACAGCGTCGTCAGGAACTCCGACTTGAGACGGCTCGCCGTCTGGAGATCGGCGATCAGGAACGCGTTGTCGAGCGCGACGGCCGTCGCCTGCGCGATGCCCTGCGCGAGCCGCGTCTCCCTCGCCGTGAGCGGCCCGGAGCGGCGGCGGTAGCCGTGCAGGAGGATGCCGACGATGTCGCGACGGCGGCAGATCGGCACGCACACGGCGGCGGAGAGGCCGAGCGTCTCGAAGAGCGCCGCGGGCATCAGGTCCTGGTCGGACGTGTCGGCCAGCTCGATCACGGCGCCGGGCTCGAGGACGCGCAGCAGCGGCAGCTCGTCGGGCGCGAGCGCGATCTCCGACAGGACTTCGTGCACGTCGGGCCGCACCGGGCCGGCGCTGGCGAAGAAGCGATACCGGCGCCGCTTCGCGTCCCAGCCGAGCACGCTGCTCCAGTCGCAGCCGAGCAGCTTGAGCGCCATCGTGTTCACCCAGTCGAGGATGTAGGGCTCGTCCAGATGGCTGTTCAGCGTCTCGCCGAGGTGGAGCAGGGCGCCGGCGATCTCGAGCTCCTCGCGTAGCGCGCGCTCGGTCGCGTGGCGGCCCGTCAGGTCGCGCAGCACCACCGTGTGACGGCCGTCGTCCGCCGGCCACGCGGTCAGCTCGCAGGGGAAGCGCGAGCCGTCGCGGCGTCGCGCCTCGAACGGGTCGTCGGGCGACGACGGCGGCCGCACGATCGCCTCGAGCGGCATGCCGGCGATCTCGTCGGGCGCGAAGCGGAGCAGCGTCGCGCAGTCGGCGGAGACGCTCAGGACGATGCCGTCGCCGTCGACGACGAATTGCACGTAGCGACCGCCCCCGCCGCGGGCGCGCGACAGCAGCGGGTTCCCCTCGGGCAGCCGCATGGCTGCGCTGCGTGCCCCGGGTTGCACCATCCGGCACCGAACGGTGCAAGCGGCATGCCGCGGCAGGCCGCGAAGTCACCGACACAGCAGCCGAATCGATCGACGAAACCGCGTGGCTCCGTCACGGAACGGACGCGTCACGCACCGCTGAATGCGGTCAGTGCCCCTCGCCCTCGACCGTGATCCACGGGGCGACGAAGAACCACCCCGCCATGGCCGCGTAGGCGAGCGCGAAGTTCCATGCCGGGACGAGCGCGACGACCGTGTCGCCCGGCGTCCAGCGATAGGAGTGCATGAGCCCCAGGGCCGACAGGACGGCGGCGGCGGCGCACCAGCCGGCGGCGCGACGGAACTGCTTTTCGATGATCGCGACGGTCGCCGCGGCGAGGATGGTCGCCGTGAAGATGAAGCCCTGCTCGAGCGCGAACGCGCCCTCGATCCACGTGTCGCTGGCGTGGAACGCCGGGATCAGCGCGGGCGAGAACGGCGGGCCGCCCGGGAGGCCGACCCCCGCGGCGCGCAGCCCGTTCTTCGCCATGAGGACGCCCCAAGCGGCGACGCCGGGCAGCAGTCCGATGACGACGGCCGGCGCGTGCGCCCGCGGCGTCGCCTGAAACGACTGCGCCGTGATGACGATGCCGATCCACAGGACGATGGCGAGGCCGGCGTCGACGGGGACGCCCCACGCGATGTGCGAGAGCGTGCCCGTGAGGCACACGATCGTGGCGAACACGCCGTTCAGCACCGAGTAGCCGGCGCGCGCGCCCATCGCCTTCCAGCCCGGGTGACCGATGTAGATCGTCGTCGGAAAGCACGAGCCGAAGCATGCCGCGGCGACGGAGCCGAGCCCGTTCATCGCGAGCGATGGCGCGGTCGCGTAGCGGTCGCCCGCGGCTTCGGCGCTCTCGATGTTCTGCAGCGAGCCGACGACGTTGAAGAGGCCCATCGGCAGGATGACCGACATGTAGGCCAGCAGATGGTCGGCGCGCAGGCCGGCGATGAGGTCGCCGATCACCGGGATCGGGAGCTGCAGCGACGCGGGCAGCGGCGGCGTCGTGCCGGGCGCGATACCGGTCACCCAGGCGAGCAGCGTGCCGAGCGCCACGGCGACGAAGCCGCCCGGCAGCCCGCCGCGCAGCCGCACGCCGCCGAAGTAGGTGAGCAGCACGATGCCGAACGTCGTCAGCCCGACGATCGGATGCGCGAACGCCCGGAAGAGGAAGCCGAGCGCGATGAAGCCGAGCGCGATGCCGGCGAGCGTCGACAGGAGCGCCGCGCGCGGCGTGGCCTGACGGATGCGCTCGGCGCCGAGCGCGCCGATCAGCTCGATCACGCCCGAGCCGAGGCACGCGACGAGACCGGCCTGCCACGCGACGCGGACGGGATCGGCCGCGCCGGCCGCCTCCGCGGCGAGCTTCGCCGGCAGCATCACGAGGAAGACGTGGCCGAAGAGCGAGACGGTGTTGATGCCGTAGGGCAGGGCGCAGACGTCGGTCCGACCCTCGCGCGCGGCGAGGCGGTGCGCCTGCCAGGCGTAGAAGACGTTGCCGACGACCAGCGACACGGCGGCACCCGGCAGGACCCGGCCGTAGAGCAGGTCCGGCGGCATGCCGAGCACGGTGCGGCAGAGCGCGTCGATCAGCAGCAGCTGGACGAGATTGTCGAGCGCCAGGCCGAAGAAGCCGTCGACGTCGCCGCGAACCAGCCAGGGCAGGCGCTGCACGGGCGCCACGCTAGTGGTCGGCCGCCCGAGTCTCAATCAACGGCTCACCCCGCACGGCCGCCCAGCGGCACGGTGACGTTGTACTGGTACGGCCCGCGGCCGATCGACAGCATGACGGAGCGCGACCCCCGCACCGCGACCAGCCGGCGGCGCAGCTCGGCCACCGTCGGGACCGGCGTGCCGCCGACGCCGAGGAGCCGATCGCCGCGCTCCATGCCGATCTTGGCCGCCGTGCTGCCCTTGCGCACCTTCGTCACGGCGAGCCCGTCGTCGTCCTGCGAGACCTCGAAGCCGATCATGTCCCAGGCGATGGCGTCGGCCTTCTTCTCGGGGAACTCGCTGACGGTGAGCATGATGTCGCCCTCGTCCTCGCCGCGCCGCCGCGTCAGGCGGACGTCTTGCCCGACGCCCCGCGCCTCGACGCGCTGGTCGAACTCGTCGTGCGACGCGACCTCGAGGCCGTCGACGCGCACGATCAGGTCGCCGCGCGCCAGGTCGGCGCCGGCGGCCGGGCTGTCCTCCTCGACGTCGGTGACGACGACGCCGTGGCGGGTGTCGAAGTGGCGCTGCAGGTCGGGCGTCAGGTCCTGCACGACGAGCCCGACCCAGCCGCGCCGCACCTCGCCGTACGAGACGAGGTCGCGCATCACGCGGCGCGCGCGCTCGACGGGGATCGCGAAGCCGATGCCCTGGGCCTTGCCGTAGATGGCGGTGTTGATGCCGATCAGCACGCCCGAGATGTTGAGCAGCGGGCCGCCGGAGTTGCCCGGGTTGATCGACGCGTCGGTCTGGATGAAGTCGGTGTAGGTCCGGTCCTCGCCGCGGAGCGAACGGCCGACGGCGCTGACGACGCCCGTCGTGACGGTGTGGGAAAGGCCGAACGGGTTGCCGATGGCGATCACCGTCTCGCCGATCAGCAGGTCGTCGGAGCGGCCCAGCTCGATGCTGGGAAAGCTGCCGCCCTTCTGGATCTTCAGGACGGCGAGGTCCGAGTCGGCGTCGCCGCCCACCATCTTCGCCTCGTACTCGCGGCCGTCGGAGAACGTCACGGTGATCTTGCTGCCGCGCAGGATGACGTGCTCGTTGGTGAGGATCGTGCCGTCGCTGCGGATGATCACGCCGGAGCCGAGGCTCGTGCGCGTCGAGCGGCGCGGCCGCGGGTCGAAGAAGTCCTGGAAGAACTCCTCGAAGGCGGGGTCGTTCGGGAAGGCGAACGGGCCGCCGCGGCGTTCGACGATCTGCTCGGTGGAGATGTTGACGACCGCCGGGGTCGCCCGTTCGACGGCGCTGACCACCAGGCTGCGCCGCGCCGGGTCCGTTTCGGCCGCGTGCACCCCGGCGGCCAGCAGCGCCAGCGTCAGGAGCGCCGCCGCCCGGGTTTTCTTCGCTTCGGTCTGCCCCATGCTCTCTGCCCCGTCTCCTCGCCGGCCAGGACGAAGTCGATCTGCCGGCGCTCGATGGAGACGCCGGCGACTTCGACCCGGATCGGATCGCCCACCCGGAAGGTGCGCCGCGTGCGCCGCCCGCGCAACAGATGCTGCCCCTCGCGGTGCTCGTAGAAGTCGTCGCCGAGCGTGCTGATGTGCACGAGCCCGTCGACGAAGACGTCGGTCAGCTCGACGAACATGCCGAACGCCGTCACGCCGCTGACGAAGCCGTCGTATGCCTGGCCGACCTTGTCCTGCATGTACTGGAGCTTCTTGAGCTGCACGATCTCACGCTCGGCGTCCATTGCGAGCCGCTCGCGACGCGACGACTCGTCGGCGACGTCGGCAAGGTCCGCCGGCGGCCGACCCGGCGCGCCCAGCGCCTGGTCGAGGATGCGGTGGACGACGAGGTCGGGGTAGCGGCGGATCGGCGACGTGAAGTGCAGGTAGTCGTCGGTGGCGAGACCGAAGTGCCCCTGCGGCTCGGCCGAGTAGCGCGCCTGCTGCATCGAGCGGAGGAGCACCGTGTGGACGAGCCGCGCTTCCGGCTTGTCTGCCGCGCGGTCGAGCACCTTCTGAAACGCGCGGGGCGAGGTACGGCCGTCCTTCATGTCGAGCCGCAGCCCGAAGCCCTCGAGGAAGCGAGCGAGGTCCTTCAGGCTCGATGCGGACGGCGGTGCGTGCACGCGGTGCATCGCCGGCAACTTGCGGCGGCCGAGCTCGCGCGCGACGGACTCGTTGGCCGCCAGCATGAACTCCTCGATCAGCTGGTGGGCGATCGAGCGCTCCGCGCGGACGATGTTCTCCGGCCGTCCGCGCAGGTCGAGGAGGATCTCGGCCTCGGGCAGGTCGAAGTCGATGGCGCCGCGGGCGCGACGGCGTTTCATGAGCAGCCGGGCCAGCGTCTCGGCGCGTTCCAGCGGCTCGACCAGCGGGCCGAGCGCGTCGCGCACGGCGGGGTCGCGGTCGACCAGCACCTGGCGCACCTGCGTGTACGTGAGGCGCGCGGCGCTGCGGATGACGCCGCGATGGAACGTCGCGCCCGTCGGCCGACCGCGCTCGTCGAAGCCCATGCGGACGATCATCGCGAGACGATCCTCGTCGGGACGGAGGCTGCAGATCTCGTTCGACAGCGCCTCCGGCAGCATCGGGATCACGCGGTCCGGGAAGTAGACGCTGGTGCCGCGCGCCCGCGCCTCGACGTCGATCGGCCCGCCGTCCTGCACGTAGTGCGCGACGTCCGCGACGGCGACCGTGAGCCGCCAGCCGTCGCCGTCGGGCTCGACGAGGACGGCGTCGTCGAAGTCGCGCGCGTTCTCGCCGTCGATCGTGACGATCGGCAGCGCGCGCAGGTCGAGCCGTCCGGCGCACTCCGCGTCCGTGACGCGACGGGGAACGTGTGATGCCGCCTCCAGCACGTCGGGCGGAAACGACGTCGGCAGCCCGTACGTGTGGATCACCGCTTCGGTCTCGACGCGCGGATCGCCGGCCGGGCCGAGCACGCGCGTGATCTCGACCTCGGCGTCGGGCTCGCGTCCCGGCCAGCGCACGACCCGTGCGACGACCATGTCGCCGTCGGTCGCGTCGCCGCGCGCCGCGTTCGGCGCGACGAGCGTCACGGTGATGCGCGGCTCCTGCGGGATGACGACACCCGTCGTGCGACCCGCGTGATACACGCCGACCACCTCGTGCACGCCGTGCTCGAGGACGCGCTGCACGCGGCCCTGCACGCGGCCGCGCTGCCGCCCGCGCTCGAGCTCGACCAGCACGCGGTCGCCGTGCATCGCGGGCCGCGTCGCACGCTCGGGAACGTAGACGTCCTCCGCGTCGGGATCGTCGGGCCGCACGAACGCGTAGCCGCTCGGATGGACGTCGATGCGTCCGGCGATGAGCCCGGCCTTGCTCGCGAGCAGCAGTCGGTTCCCCTTGCGGACGATGCGACCGGCGGCTTCGAGCGCGTCGAGCCGGTCGAGCGCACGCTGGCGCTCGTCGGGCGAGACGCGGGCGGCGCGCAGCAGGTCGCTGGCGCCGACGGCCCCGGGGCGCCGGCGCATGGTCGCGATCAGCCGTGCGTCGAGCGCCTCGTCGTCGGTGGTGCGCATGCGGGTCAGGCGGCGGGGCGGAAATTCCGCTGCCGTTTCAGTCCTTTGGGGATGTCACGCCCACCGGGGGACTTCAAGACGACAGCGACGGCAGGGCGGGCAGGGTGATCCGGTCGCCGGCCTTCACGCCGGCGCGCTTCGACCAGCCGCCCGGAACCTCGAGCACGTAGGTCGACGGCCTGCCGACCGAGATCGGCGCCTCCGACAGCGGCGTCGTGTTCTCGGCGATGCCGACGATGCGGCCCGCCCCCGGACCGTCCTGCGCGATGAACATGATGTCGAGCGGGATGAGCGTGTTCTTCATCCAGAACGAGTGCACGACCTCGTCGGCGAAGACGAAGAGCATCCCACGGCCGTCGTCGAGCGACTTCCGATACATGAGGCCGCGTTCGACCTCGGCGGGCGTCGAGACGATCTCGACGACGACCGGGATGGCGCCGTTCGCGCTCTCGATCACGGCGGTCGGACCGGCCTCGCTGCGGCACCCGCCGAGCACGATCCAGAGCGCCGCGAACCCAACGATGACGCGCTGTTGCATGCGGCAACCCATTGAATTAATCGGAGGAATGCTCAGCGCCATCGCGTTCACCCTCTGTCTGGCCGTCGGACTCGGGCTGTTTCTGTACCAGGTATGGGGCCGCTTCAACCTGCTGCAGATGTCCAGCGGGAAGCTGCCACTCGATCGCATCGCGGAGCGTGTCCAGGCGGTCCTGGTGTACGCGCTCGGGCAGAAGAAGTTCATCCGTCCGGAGGTCGCGATCGTCAACGAGCGCGCCGCGGGATGGATCCATTTCATCGTGTTCTGGGGCTTCACGATCCTGGGCATCCAGGTCGTGACGATGTTCGGGCGGGCCTACAGCGACCACTTCTACCTGTTCCCGTTCGTGCCGTGGCTGCTCGGCAAGCCCTACATGCTCGTTCGCGACCTGTTCGAGGCCGCGGTCTTCGTCTGCATCATCGCGCTGTTCGTGCGCTGGCTCGTGACGCAGCCGAAGCGCCTCTACGGCTACGCGCCCGCCGAGGAGCGGCACCGGCACCACTCGCACTGGGAGGCGTACCTGATCCTCTCGTGCATCGGCATCATCGTGACGTCGGGCCCGATCTACGATGGCGGGCGGATCGTCTCGCACGCCGGCGACCCGACCGTGGCCGGTGAGGCCATGTGGGAGCCGTTTTCGGCACTCATGGCGCGCGTCATGGTCGCCGTTGGCGGCGAGGGCTTCGCCGTCACCGCGGGCAACGTTGCCTGGTGGCTGCACAACCTGGCCATCCTGGTCATGCTGAACTTCCTGCCGCAGGCGAAGCACTTCCACGTCATCACGTCGCTGCCGAACGTCTTCTTCCGCAAGCTCGAGCCCATCGGCCAGCTTTCGAAGCAGGACCTTGAGACCGCCACGACGTTCGGCACGTCGCACATCGACCAGTTCACCTGGAAGCAGGTGCTGGACATGTTCAGCTGCACCGAGTGCGGCCGCTGCTCGTCGCAGTGTCCCGCGACGGCCACCGGCAAGCCGCTCGCGCCGCGCCAGCTGCTGCTCGATCTGCGCGACTACATGTACGAGAACGCGAACGAGCTGACGACCGCCGCCAAAGCGAAAGGGGCGGCGAACGGCGACGGCGCCGAGGCGGTCGAGGTCGGCCGCAACCTCGTCGGACCGATGGAGGATACGAACCACGTCATCGCCGACGAGACGCTCTGGTCGTGCAACCTGTGCCGTGCGTGCGAGGAGTCGTGCCCGGTGATGATCGAGTACGTCGACAAGGTCGTCGACATGCGCCGTCACCTCGTCCAGGAGGAGGCGCGTTTCCCCGCCGAGCTGACGCGCGTGTTCAAGTCGATGGAGACGCAGTCGAACCCGTGGGGCATCGGTGCCGAGAAGCGCTTCGAGTGGGCCGACAAGCTCGAGATCCCGACGATCGCCGAGAAGCCGGACGCCGAGTACCTGTACTACGTCGGCTGCGCGGGTGCGTTCGACGACCGCAACAAGAAGACGACGCAGGCGTTCGCGCGCATCCTGAAGAAGGCCAACGTCGACTTCGCGTGCCTCGCCAGCGAGGAGCCGTGCAACGGCGACTCCGCGCGACGTCTCGGCAACGAGTACCTCTACCAGGCGATGGCGCAGGCGTGCGTCGAGACGTTCAAGGGCTACGAGGTGAAGAAGATCCTCACGAACTGCCCGCACTGCTTCAACACGATCAAGAACGAGTTCCCACAGTTCGACGGCAAGTTCGAGGTGATCCACGCCGCCGAGTTCATCCAGCAGCTCGTGAAGGACGGCCGTCTCACCATCGACGGCTCGTTCGGGAAGCGCACGACGTACCACGACTCCTGCTACTACGGCCGGTTCAACGAGGTGTACGACGAGCCGCGCGACGTGCTCGCGAAGTCGGGCGCGGAGATCCAGGAAGTCCCGCATCGCCACCACCAGTTCGGCATGTGCTGTGGCGCCGGCGGCGGTCGCATGTGGATCGAGGAGGACGCCGACAAGCGCGTCAACCTGCTGCGCACCGATCAGGCGCTCGCGAACGATCCCGAGGTCATCGCCGTGTCGTGTCCGTTCTGCATGACGATGATCTCCGACGGCATCAAGGCGAAGGACCTCGAGGAGCGCGTCCAGACCCTCGACGTGATGGAGATCGTCGAGCGCGCAACGCGGTAACTTCACCCAAGACCATGTCTTGGGTGAGGGCCGGACGCGAGCGTGTAGCTTTCGTTTACGCGCGACCTGCATGCCGCGGCCGGCGAAGCCGGCGCGGCACTGGTGCCACGCCCGGCTCTCTCACCGTGTAAGCCTTTCACCAGGCGTCCGCCTTTCTACACGGATTGTCCCCCCATTGGGGTACGTCACGCCGGGCTTTCCTGCGCTCTTGGCGTGGCACGCGTCTCGCAACGATTCGCCGCCAGTATGCGAAACGTCACGAGAGCGCGACGGATCCTGACGCACGGTGCAGCCGTGCTCTGCCTCACCATGGGCGTGGCCTCGGGCTGCGCCTCGCATGGGCGCACCGAGCGCGCCGGACGTGCCGTCGATCGCGGCATCGACAAGGTCGACCGCGGTGCGGACCGCGCCGCCGACAAGGTGGAATACGGAGCGGAGCGAGCGGCCGACAAGGTCGATCGCGCCGTCGACGAGCTGAAGAACTAGGAGGGGTGTCATGAAGACCAGGAAGGTGATGATTGCGGCGGCCATCGCGGCTCTGATGCCGTTCGGCGTCCCGAGGGTCATGGCCATCGAGTTTGGTGTCCATCGCGTCGCCGACGAGGCGCCGGACGCCGACAACACCGAGCGCAACGTCCGCGATCGCGACGACAGCGCCAAGACGCCGATGGATCAGGGCGAGAGCGAAGGCGATCGCACCATCACGCAGACCATCCGCAAGAGCATCGTCGACAACGACGACCTCTCGATGAACGCGAAGAACGTGAAGGTCATCACGGTCGACGGGACCGTCACCCTGCGCGGACCGGTCAAGTCGGACGCCGAGAAGCAGACGATCGCGTCCGTCGCGCAGAAGACGCCCGGCGTGAAGAAGGTCGAGAACCTTCTCGAAGTGGAGAAGGATCAGTAGGGATGGCGGCGACCGCCGTCTTCTGCATCGCGCGGGGCGAGGCGCAGGCCGAACGGATCGTCGGCGACCTCAAGCTCGCGCAGTTCGCGGGGAGCGACATCTCGGTGCTGTTTCCCGACACGGCGGGTACCCGCGACTTCGCGCACGAGCAGCACACGAAAGCACCGGAAGGCGCCGCCGCCGGCGCCGGCACGGGCGGCCTTCTCGGAGGCGCGTTCGGCTGGCTCGCCGGCATCGGCGCGCTCGCCATACCCGGCGTCGGCCCCCTGGTCGCCGCCGGTCCGATCGTCGCGGCGCTGAGCGGCGCGGCGGTAGGCGCCACGCTGGGCGGTGTCACCGGTGCGCTCGTCGGGCTCGGGATGCCCGAGTTCGAAGCGAAGCGGTACGAGGGCAAGATCCGTTCGGGCAACATCCTCATTTCGGTCCACACCGAGAACGCGGAGCAACGCAACATGGCGAAGGCGATCTTCGAGGCCGCCGACGCGGACGACATCGCGTCCACGGGCGAGTCGCGGCCGGCAGCATGAGGGCGTCGATGCGACCGGTCCAGTTGCTCAAGAAACAGCAGCGCGAGCTGAAGCGGCTCTTCAAGCGGATGGAGGGACCCGGCATCGTCCTGAGCCGGCGGGTGCTGAAAGCGCACCTCCGGCGGCAGACGGTGGCCCCCCACGCGGAGCGCTGAATCAGCGCGGACGGGGCGCCGAGACGGCCGGGCTGGCGCGTACCGCGAATCGCCACGGCCTGAGCGCGTCCGCGCCCGCATACGCGACGCCGATTCGCGGCCCCCGCGCCACGCGGGGCGGCGGCACCGGCGTCCCGAGCAGGAGCCGGAGCGGCCCACCCAGCAGATCGCCGCCGTTTTCGGCCCTCGAGATCCCCATCGCCTGGCAGAGCGCACCCGGCCCGCGGCAGAGCCGCCAGGGGGGCGCTTCCGGAAGGCCGCGACGGCGCCGCATCAGCGCGATGCCGTCGACGGGCTCGAGCGCTCTGATCAGCACCGCCTCCGGGACGCCCGGCGCCGCCGTCACCACGTTCATGCAGTGGTGCATCCCGTAGACGAAGTAGACGTAGGCGTGGCCAGGCGCGCCGTACATCACCTCGTTGCGCGGCGAGCGGTGGCCGTTCTTGCTGTGTGCGGCCTGGTCCTTCGGGCCGCGGTAGGCTTCGACCTCGACGATGCGCCCGGACGTGCGGCCCTCGGGCGTGTCGTGGACGAGCATGGCGCCGAGCAGGCTACGTGCGACCCGTAGCGTCGGGGCCAAAAAAAACGAGCGGGCCGGAGCCCGCTCGTCGGTGCGTACGATCGATGTGGTGCTGCGCGCCAGCTCAGGCCTTCAGCTTCTTGACCTCTTCGGTGAGCTCGGGAAGCGCCTTGAAGAGGTCGGCCACGAGGCCGTAGTCGGCGACCTGGAAGATCGGCGCCTCCTCGTCCTTGTTGATGGCGACGATGACCTTCGAGTCCTTCATGCCGGCGAGATGCTGGATGGCGCCGGAGATGCCCGCCGCGATGTAGAGCTTCGGCGCGACGACCTTGCCCGTCTGGCCGATCTGCAGGTCGTTCGGGACGAAGCCCGCGTCGACGGCCGCGCGGCTGGCGCCCATGGCGGCGCCGAGGGCGTCGCAGAGCGGCTCGAGGTAGGTGGTGAAGTTCTCGCCGTTCTTGAGGCCGCGCCCACCGGAGCAGACGATGGCCGCCTCGGTGAGGACGGGGCGGTCGGACTTCGTCTCGGCGAACTCGACGAACTTGGTCGCCGTGTCCTTCGCGTCGGGCGTGACCGAGACCTTCTCGACGTTGCCCGCGCCGCCCTTGGCGGCGGCGTCGAACGCCGTGCCGCGGACGCTGACGACGCGCGGCGAGCCGTCGACCTTGACGGTGGCGAAGAGGTTGCCGGCCCAGAGCGGCCGGACGAAGGTGCTGGCGTCGACGACGGCGCTGATGTCCGACGCCATGCCGGCGCCGAGACGCGCGGCGACGCGGGGCAGAAGGTCCTTGCCGACCGCGGTGGCGGTGGCGGTGATGACCTCGATGTCCTTCTGCTTGGCGACCTCGGTGACCGCCGCCGTGTAGGCGTCGGCGACGTAGTGCTGGAAGGGCGCGCCGTCGACCTGGACGACGTCGATGCCGTAGCTCGCGAGCTCGGTCGCGAGCGCATCGACGCCCTGGCCGATGACGAGGCCGACGACCTTGCCGCCCGCCTTCTCGGCGATGGCCTTGGCCGCGGCCACGCCGATCAGCGTGGTCTTCGGAAACTTGCCGTGGAGATGTTCGGCGACGACGAGAACGTTACCCATGATGACTCCTCAGATGACTTTCGCTTCGTCGTGGAGGATGCGCACCAGCTCCTGCACCGACTCGACCTTGCGGCCGGCCGAGCGCTTCGGCGGCGTCTCCAGCTTGACGACCTTGACCTTCGGGGTGACGTCGACGCCGAGGTCGGCCACCGGAATTTCCTTCAGCTCCTTCTTGCGGGCCTTCATGATGCCCGGGAGCGACGCGTAGCGCGGCTCGTTGAGCCGGAGGTCGGCCGTGACCAGCGCGGGCATCGGCAGCTCGAGCGTCTCGAGCCCGCCGTCGACCTCGCGGGTGACCTTGGCCGACTTCTGGTCGCCGGACAGCTCGACCTTCGACGCGTAGGTGGCCTGCGGCCAGCCGAGCAGCTCAGCCAGCATCTGACCCGCGCAGTTGGAGTCGTCGTCGATGGCCTGCTTGCCCATCAGGACGAGGTCGGGCTTCTCGGTGTCGGCGATCTTCTGGAGGACGCGGGCGACGCCGAGCGGCTCGACGTCGTCGGCCAGCACCAGGATGGCGCGGTCGGCGCCCATCGCGAGGCCGGTGCGCAGCTGCTCCTGCGTCTCCTTCTTGCCGATGCTCACCAGCACGACCTCCGAGCCGGCGACCTTCTCCTTGATGCGGAGCGCTTCCTCGATGGCGATTTCATCGAACGGGTTCACGACCCACTTGAGGTTGTCGGTCACGAACCCGGTGCCGTCGGCGTTGATCTTGAGGACGGATTCCGGATCGGGGACGCGCTTCGCGGTGACGAGAATCTTCACGGGGGGTCTCCTCTGCGCGGGGGATTCTTTTGGCTAAACCGGGATTGGCTACAACGGTGGGGTAGGGCAGTCAAGGTTGGGACGCTGGGGGTTCGGCGGGGGTTGCGCGCCCGGGCACGGTTCTGCTCGATGGGCGCCGTGGCGCGGCGGCGGACGACGTGGGCGGTGGTGGTGCTGGGCATGATGCTCGCCGGGTGCGGCCGCATGCTGGTGCGGTCGGGACCTCACGTGGCGGCGACGGCGGTGCGCGTCGGGACGCTGCCCCTCGGCGACGGCATCGTCGCGAAGGACCTCGGCTTCAGCGTCGCGAACGACACGACCGTGCGCTACTTCTTCGGCGACACGCTCGGACTGTTCAACGCCGACGGCACGATCGCGAGCAACTCCGGCGCGCAGGCGCCGCGCGACCATCCGTTCGCGGCCGTGGCGTTTCCGGGCGGCCAGGTCGTCCCGTTCACGCCGGCCGAGGCCGCGTGGAACCTGCGCCGCGAGCCGAGCCGGTGGGCGGTGCCGATCATGGGTGCCGTGCCCGAGGGCGACGGCGACGCGCGCCTGTTCTATGCCGTCGATCAGCCGCCCGTGACGGGCGGCTCGGGAGGGCGGGCCTTCTACGCGCTCTTTCCGATGCGATGGCTCGGCACGACGGTGTTGCCGGCCGGCGCGGAGGTCGCCGTGCGCGACGAACGGACGGAGCTGTGGCTGGCCTCGCACGAATGGCCCGCCGGCTTCCACCGTCTCGCCGACGGCCGCGTGCGCTTCTATCTGCAGGAGACCTCCGACGCCGATCCGATGACGGCGTTCCGTCGCGCGACGTGGAGCGCCGACCGCGGCTTCGAGGTCGAGGCGACGCCGCTCTTCGTGCTCGACGCGGTGGCGGGGCTGACCGTGTTCCAGCCCGGGGGCGCCGGACGGTGGCTGGCCGCCTGGATCGATTCCCAGGGCGTGGTGCGCCTCGCGGAGGTCGACGGCGACGGTCGTCCGGCGCGCGCCGCCGCCGAAGTGCATCGCATCCCGCGCTGGACCCGCGCGTGGGACGGCTACGCGGTGACGCACGTCGACGGCGCCGACGACGGACGATCGTTCCATCTCGTCTACAGCCGCGCGCTCGGGCTACTTCGCAGCGAGCTGCCGATCCTGCGCGTGACGCTCGAGTGACGCGCGGATCGGCGCGAAGCCTACGCCTGCGCCTGTTTGCCGAGGTCGAAGCCGAGGCGGCTCGACAGCTCGCGGCCGGCCTTCTGCGCCAGCGGAGCGAGCTCCTTGTCGATGCGCTCGGCCTGGAAGCGGTATGCGGGGCCGGCGATCGCGAGCGTCGCGACGACCGTCCGCGTGTAGTCGCGGATCGGGACGGCGACGGCGCGCAGGTCCTCGGCGTACTCGCCCATGTCGATCGCGTAGCCGCTGCTGGCGATGCCCTTCAGCTGCTGCTGGAGTGACGCGCGGTCGGCGGGCGTGCGGTCGGTGAACTTCTGCAGCGCCTCGGGCACCAGCGCCTTCAGCTCGTCGTCGGTCTCGAACGCGAGGATCGCCTTGCCGGCGGCGGTGCAGTGGAGCGGCAGCGTCTCGCCGAGCTGCGACACGATGCGCACGGGGCGATCGGCCTCGAGCACCTCGACGGGCACGATACCCCCGCGACGGAGAATGGCGACGTACGCGGTCTCGCGCGCCTGGCGCACGACGTCGGCCATGATCGGCCCCGCCTGACGGAGCAGACCCATGTGCTGCACGTAGCTCTGGCCGAGCTGGAGGCAACGGATGCCGAGACGATAGTTCTCGGTGGCGCGGTTCTGCTCGATGTAGCCGCGGCTCTCGAGCGTCGCGAGGAGACGGAAGACGTTGTTCTTGTGGAGCTTGAGGCGCTTCGACAGCTCCGTCACGCCGAGCTCGTCGGCCTGCTGACAGAACTGCTCGAGGACGTCCAGCGCGTGTGAGACGGACTGGATGATGTAGTTCGATTTCTCCCGCCGCATGGCTCACTCTGTAAAACGGGTTTTAGGCTACGACGGTGCATATGGGGTGTCAACGCTCGCAGGCCGACGCCATGCGGTGAACAATCCGTCGATAAATCAGTGAGTTCCGGTGTTTCAAGCCGCCCCGTGTCGACGCTAACGCCGTCTTGACAGCGGGCCTTCGGTGGGGAAGCTTGCCGCCCGAAAGGAGTCAAACGATGGCTGTGCAGACGTCGATGATCGAGATCCCGACCCCCGATGGGCCCATGCAGGCGCAGCTCGCGAAGCCGGACGGCGCCGGCCCGCATCCGGCGGTGCTCGTGATCATGGAAGCGTTCGGCCTGAACGGCCACATCAAGGACGTCGCGCAGCGGATCGCCGCCGAAGGCTACGTGACGCTCGCGCCCGACGTGTACCATCGCAGCGGCGCGCTCAGGACGGCGGGCTACGACGACCTGCCGACCGCGCTGCAGCTGATGGGCGCCCTCACCGACGACGGCATCGTCTCCGACATGAAGGCTGCCATCGCGACGCTCGAGAAGGACGCGTCGGTGAAGGCCGACCGCATCGGCATCACCGGCTTCTGCATGGGCGGCCGCATCTCGTATCTCACGGCGTGCGCGCTGCCGGACAAGATCAAGGCGTCGGCGCCGTTCTACGGCGGCGGCATCCCGGTCGACCGCACCGCGACGCTGCAGGCGCCGGTGCTCGCGTTCTTCGGCGACGACGACCCGTTCATCCCGATGGACGCGGTGAAGGCGCTCGAGAGCGAGGCGAAGGCCAAAGGCAAGAACGTCGAGATCGTCGTCTACCCGAAGGCGCCGCACGGCTTCTTCTGCAACGAGCGCGACTCGCACCGCCCCGAGGCGGCGAAGGACTCCTGGGAGAAGCTGAAGGCGTTCTTCGCGAAGCACCTGAAGGGCTGAGCCATGCGCGTTCTCCTGGTGGGGCAGGCGGCGTTCGCGGAGAAGGTCCTGGCGGGCCTCGTCGCGCAGGGCGACGAGGTGGTGGCGGTCGTGTGTCCGCCGGACAAGGGTCCGAAGCCGGATCCGGTGAAGACGGCCGCGCTCGCGTCGGGGATTCCGCTGTACCAGTTCCCGTCGCTCAAGACGCCGGAGGCGCGCGAGGCGTTCGTCGGCGCGGCGTCCGACGTCGCGGTGCTGGCCTACGTCACGCAGATCGTTCCCGAGTCGCTGCTGAACGTGCCGCCGCACGGGACGATCTGCTTCCATCCGTCGTTGCTGCCGAAGTACCGCGGCGGCAGCGCCATCCCGTGGCAGCTGATCAAGGGCGAGACGAAGACCGGCTGCACCGTCTTCTGGACGGACGCCGGCATCGACACGGGGCCGATCCTGCTCCAGCGCGAGGCGCCGATCGGTCCCGACGACACGGCGGGCAGCCTCTACTACCAGACGCTGTTCCCGCTCGGCGTCGAGGTGGTGCTCGAGTCGGTGCGGCTGATCCGCGACTTCAAGGCGCCGCGCGTGCCGCAGAACGATGCGGAGGGCACGTACGATCCGCTGCTCACCGACGAGCATGCGAGGATCGACTGGAGCCAGCCGCAGCAGAAGGTGCACGACCTGATCCGCGGCTGCGATCCGCAGCCGGGCGCGCACACGACGTTCAAGGGCGCGAAGCTCCGCCTGTTCGAGCCGAAGCGGGTCGACGGGAAGGGCCCGGCCGGCGCGGTGCTCGCGGTCGGCGCGGACGGGATCACCGTTGCGACCGCCGGCGGCGCGGTGCGCTGCGCCCGCGCCCGCGGCGACGGCGCGAAGGCCGCCGCCGCGGAGGTGGCGCAGGCGCTCGGCATCGAGCCGGGCGCTGCGCTGGGGTGACGTTCGGCTAGAAGTTGAACGGCACCGAGAAGTCGAAGAACTGCTGCTGGTCGCAGCCCAGGTTGATGTCGAGCAGGCCGCGGAACTTCACGTTGACGTTCGCCGTGAAGCCGAGGTCCTGACCGCGCGCGACGGCGCCGGCGGCGAAGAACGAGCCGCCGGGCCGATGCGCCTGCATCGTGCCGAGCAGGTAGGGGTACTCCGGATCGGTCTCGATCACCGTCGACGCGTCGTGGATCGCGACGCTCGGGCACACCGCCGTCCCACCCGCGCCGCACTTCCACGACACGCGCTGGCCCCACGTCATGCCGGGGCGCCGCGTGTCGATGCCGTTCTGGTCGACGTCGTTGACGTCGCTCGGCTCGGGGCCGTCGTTCGGCCCGTCCGCGATGGCGATCGCGGCCGTCTCGGCGCCCGACACGGCGCCGGCGGCCGTGCCCGTCGTCGGATTCTGCTTCTTCACGTTGAGCCAGTGCATCGTCGGGACGTTCCACTGCGTGCAGTTGATGCCCGGCGAGTCGCACGCGCGCGGCATCAGCTGCGTGAACACGCCGCCCTGACACGTCCCGGACGACGCGGCCGGCGGGAAGATGTTGACGGTGAACTGATTGCGCAGGTTCGTGAAGCGGAACACGCCCTCGCCGTCGGCGTAGGCCGCACCCAGGTAGACGGCGTTGCCGCCGTTCTTCCATCCGCACCACGAGAACAGATCGTCGCCCTCGCCGGCGCCCTCGCGGAACGTCCGCTGCTTGTACCAGAGCTCGACGAGCCGGCCGGGCGGCGCGATCCCCTCGACGCCCTCCAGGTCGTTGTTGTTGGACGTCACCCGGTAGATCGTCGGCACGGCGCCGACCGAGTGTACGGTGACCGCGCGCAGCACGAGCCCCATCAGCACGAGCGCGCCGGCCGTGACGGTGAAGATGCTTCCTCGCCTCGACATGTCTTCCTCCTCCGGGCGGGAGGGCGGGTCGACGGGCAGTGCATGCGGCGTGCCGTGCGCAGCGGGCATGCGTGCACGCGCGCGATCGGACCGCGTGAAGCCTGCCCGCTCAGGCCGTTTCACGCGACGCGGCGCCGAGCGGATCGCGGATCCCGTGACGCTCCATGCGTCGCCAGAGCGTGACGCGCGAGATGCCGAGCGCGGCGGCGGCGCGCTGGCGGTTCCAACGATTGTCGTCGAGGACGCGCAGGATGCGCGTGCGCTCGTCCGCCCAGAGCGTCCCGGCGGGCCGCTGGTCCCGGCGCAGCACGTGGGCGAGATCCTCGCCGGCCGCGCCGGCCATGATGAGCAACGACTCGAGTGCGTTCTCGAGCTCGCGCACGTTCCCGGGCCACGGATGCTCCAGCAGCGGTCGCAGCGCCGAGGGCGCCGGGACCCGGAACGCCGATGCGTGACGGCGATTGAACTGCTCGACGAAGTGCGTGATCAGCAGCGGCAGGTCGGCGCGCCGCTCGCGCAGCGGCGGCAGGGCGATCGTCAGTACGCGCAGGCGGTAGAAGAGATCGCGACGGAAGGCGCCGCTCTCGACCATGCGCCAGAGCTCGCGATTCGACGCCGCGACGATGCGCACGTCGACGCGCTTGGCGGTGCTGCCGCCGAGCGGCCGCACCTCACGGTCCTGCACCACGCGCAGCAACTTCGCCTGCAGCGACAGCGGCAGGTCTTCGATCTCGTCGAGGAACAGCGTACCGCCGTCGGCGAGCCGCAGCGCGCCCGGACGCGCTTCCATGGCGCCGGTGAACGCGCCGCGGGCGTGTCCGAAGAACTCGCTCTCCGCGAGCGTCTCGGGGATGGCCGCGCAGTTCACGGGCACGAACGGACGCGACGCCCGCCGGCCGAGCGCGTGCACCGCACGGGCGACGACCTCCTTGCCGGTGCCCGTCTCGCCTTCGATGAGCACGTGGGCTTCGGTCCGCGCCGCGGTGCGCACGAGCTGGCGGACCTGCTCGATGGCCGGGCTCGCTCCGACGAGGCCGGCGAGCGCATCCGGCGCACGGAGCGGGGCGCGCTCGATGGTGGGCGGCTCCAGCATGTGGGCCAGGCGCGCCGCGCATTCGGTCCTCGGTATCCAGTCCGATGCGCCGGCCTTCATCGCGGCGACGGCGGTCGCGGTCTGGTCGCTGTCGCTGACGACGACGATGGTGGCGCGCGTCTCGCGGAGCCGCCGCACCAGATCGACCGGCTCCGGCACGCCGGGCCCGACCACGACGAGCGCCGGGTCGAAGCGGAGCGCGGACGCGACGGCGTCGTCGCCCGGCGGCTCGAGCCGCGCATCGCTCCCCGGGATGGCGCGCGCGATCGCCAGCAGGAGCTCGCGCGATCGGTCGTCGTCGAGCAACAGTATCCGCATCGTCCCGCCCTCCAAGGCGCGGGACGGTATGCCCGGCGCACCGGGCGTCGCAAGAAATGCGAGCGGAATACGTCAGGCGATCTCGACGAGGAGCGCGCCGCCGTCGACCATGCCGCCGGCTTCGGCGTGCACGGCCTGCACCGTGCCGGCGATCTCCGCCCCGAGCGTGGTCTCCATCTTCATCGCCTCGAGGACGACGAGCGGCTGCCCCACCTCGACCGTGTCGCCGACGGCGACGAGCACGCGCACGACCTTGCCCGGCATCGGCGCCGTGACGGAGCCCGACCCGGCGCCGCCGCCGGCCGAGCGCCGCTCCGCGTCGCCGACGGCGAACGCGTGCACGCGACCGTCGACGGAGACCAGAACGCGATCAGACCGTCGCGCGATGAGGGCGCGGCGCGTGCCGAGCATCATCTCCTCGACCGTCCAGCCGTGCGCGGTGGTGAGCGGGCCGGGTTCGGGCCGCGTCACGTGGACGGCGCGATCGTCGACGCGCATCGTGTCCGCGTCGAGCGTGACGACGAGCGTGCGATCGCCGATGCGGAGGCGCGTCTCCATCAGGCGAGCCGCCAGCGACCGAGGGTCTCGAACGGGGAGGGCGCGACGGCGGTCGACGTTCCCGCGGAAACGGCCGGGCGCGTGAGCGCGATCGCCGCGGCGACGGCGGCGGTGTCGTCGTCGCCCGAGTGCCACGACGGAAAGTGCTCGCCGAGGAAGCCGGTGTGCGTCTCGCCGCGGAGGAACGCCTCGTGCGCGAGCACGTCCTGCAGGAAGGCGAGGTTCGTGGCGGGACCGATCACCGCGGTCTCGCGCAGCGCCTGCCAGAGCCGCTTCGCGGCCGTCCGTCGGTCCGCGCCCCAGGCCGACAGCTTCGACAGCAGCGGATCGTACTCGACGGGCACCGTGAACCCCGCGGCGATGCCCGAGTCGACGCGCACCCACGGCGCCGTCGGCTCGCGCAGCGCGACGATGGGGCCCGCGCTCGGGAAGAAGTGCGCCGCCGGATCCTCCGCGCAGAGCCGCACCTCGATCGCGTGGCCGCGGAACCGGACGTCCTCCTGCGTGAAGCCGAGCGGCTCGCCGCGCGCGACGCGGAGCTGCGCGTGCACCAGGTCGATGCCGGTCACCCACTCGGTGACGGGATGCTCCACCTGGAGGCGCGTGTTCATCTCGAGGAAGTAGAACTCGCCGTCCTCGCCGAGCAGGAACTCGACCGTGCCGGTGCTGCAGTAGCTCACCGCGCGCGCGGCCGCGAGCGCGGCGTCGGTCATGCGCTGTCGGAGCGCGTCGGTCATGACGGGGCAGGGCGTCTCCTCGACGACCTTCTGATGCCGGCGCTGCACCGAGCACTCGCGCTCGCCCAGATGGAGCAGCGTGCCGTGCGTGTCGCCGAGGACCTGCACCTCGACGTGACGCGGACGGACGAGCAGCTTCTCCAGGTAGACGCGGCCGTCGGCGAACGCCGACGCGGCCTCGCGGCCCGCGGCGGCCAGCGCCTCGTCGAGCTCGGCCTCGCTCTGCACGGTCCGCATGCCCTTGCCGCCGCCGCCCGCCGCGGCCTTCACGAGGATCGGGTAGCCGATCTTTGCGGCGATGGCCTTGGCGTTACCCGGGTCGTCGATCTCCGCGCCCGGCACCAGCGGCACGCCGGCGCGGCCGGCCGTCTCGCGGGCGGCGAGCTTGTCGCCCATGATCGCGATGGCGTCGGGCGGCGGCCCGATCCACGTGAGCCCCGCCTCCTGCACGGCGCGGGCGAACGCGGCGTTCTCGGAGAAGAAGCCGTAGCCGGGATGGACGGCGTCGGCGCCGCCAGTACGCGCCGCATCGAGCAGCGCCTCGGTGCGCAGGTACGACTCGCGTGCGGGGGCTGGGCCGATGCACACGGCGCGGTCGGCGGCGCGCACGTGCGGCGCGTCGCGGTCGACCTCGGAGTAGACCGCGACCGTCGCGAGGCCCTGCTCGCGGCAGGCGCGCGCCACCCGGACGGCGATTTCCCCGCGGTTGGCGATCAGGACGCTGCGCACCGGGGGCGTGTAACCGACGCGAGGCGGACGGGCAACCGCGGAAGTCGTGGGCCAAGCGCGCGCTCCCGCGGCTCGCGGTGACGGCGCATGCCCAGAGCAGGCGGCCGACGGCCTGCAGCGCACGGCGAGCCGGAGGACGACCCCCTTGCCGGCGTCATTCGCGATGTCCTATGCGTAGCGCGTCTGCTGCGCCCGACTATCCGATGGAGGGTTCGACATGAGGCCATCATTCGGAATCGTGCTGATCGGGACGATCGCCCTCGGTCCCAGTGCGGCGCTGGCGCAGCAGACCGAGATGGACCGGTTCCAGAAGAGGGTCGAGAAGTACGCGGCGCCCGTCTTCGACATCTTCGACAAGCCGAAGGGGCTATGCGTCTGCCTCGACGATCCGGGCAACGCCGCCAACAATGGGGCCGCCGGCGTCCTGGACAGCACCGTCGTCTCGGTCGCCGACGCCGTCCCGCGACGCATCCGAGTGCGGTGCATGGTGATGAAGGCCACCAACGATGGCAACGTCACGCAGGCCGAATCCTGCGAGGGGTTCGTCCCGCTGACGAAGTGAGCGCTCCGGCACCGCTCCGGAGGACCATCCGATCGCTCACGCTCGTGCGCCGCGGCGCGTGCGGCGGGGCGGCGCGAAATCGCCCAGCACGCGCGCGAGACGCGCGATCCCCGAGCGGATCTGCTCGGGGCCGAGGGACGCGTAGCCGAGCACGAGCTCGGCCTCGGGACGCTGCCGCGGCGCCAGGTAGAAGAGCATCGGCGAGTAGACGCGCACGCCTGCCTGTTCCGCGGCCGCGATCAGCTCGGTCTCGCGCGCGAGCGGCACGTCGCGGAGCCGCAGCATGACGTGCAGGCCGGCGTTCGCCCCGAGCACGTCGACCCGGTCGCCGGCGCGCTCGGCGAGCGTCTCCACGAGCGCCGCACGGCGCTCGGCGTTGCGCGCGCGGGTGCGACGCAGGTGGCGATCGAAATGCCCGTCGTGAATGAACCGAGCGAGCGCCCGCTGCTCCAGGTTGCCCGTTCCGGTGTCGGCCAACGCCTTGGCGGCCAGGAACGGATCGACGAGCGCCGGCGGAACCACCAGGTATCCGAGGCGCAGCGACGGGAAGAGCACCTTGGAGAAGGTGCCGGCGTAGATGACCCGCGCGCGCGGGTCGAGTCCCTGCAACGACTCGACGGGGCGGACCCCGTAGCGGAACTCGCTGTCGTAGTCGTCCTCGAAGATCCACGCGCCGGTGCGCTCGGCCCAGGCCAGCAGCGCGAGACGCTGCGCGAGCGGCATGATCACCCCGGTCGGGAACTGATGTGAGGGCGTGACGTACGCGAGGCGCACGTTGCGGATGCTCTTCGCCAGCGAGCGCACGTCGAGCCCGTCCGGTCCGACGCTCCCCGGAATCGGCGTCGCGCCGGCGGCGAGGAAGCTCAACGCAGCGCCGGGGTATCCCGGCTCTTCGAGCAGCACCCGATCGCCGGGGTCGAGCAAGACCTCGCCGGCCAGCGCGAGCGCCTGCTGGGAGCCGTGGACGATGATGATCTGCTCCGGCCGGCACGCGACGGCGCGGGCGCTCGTCAGGTATTCGGCGACCGCGGCGCACAGCGCCGGCAGGCCGGCCGGCGCGCCGTAGTCGAGATGTGCGGCCGTGGTCTCGCGGGCCGCGCGGGCGAGGTGGCGCCGCCATGCCTGGTGCGGAACGTCGGCGAACGCGGTGGGGCCATATCGGAAGTCGACCGCCACCTTCGGCCCGACCGGCGCCCAGGAGACCCGCGAGAGCGGGACCAGACGCTGGCCACGACGAGAGAGCCGCGCGGGCTGACTGGGCGCCGTCGCCGTGTCGGGCTCGGGGCGGGCGCGGGGAACCGGGCTCTGCGGAAGCTCGGGGGCGACGAAGTTGCCGGCCCCGCGTCGACGCACCAGATACCCGTCCTGGAAGAGCTGCTCGTACACCCGCAGCGCCGTGTTGCGGGCGACGCCTTCGCTGCTCGCCAGCTCGCGGGTCGAGGGCAGGCGCGCGAGGGGAGCGAGCGTGCCGCGCACGATGGCGTCGCGGATGCCGTTGTAGAGCTGGGTTCCAGGGAGCTCGGATCGGCTGCGGCGGACGTACATGTGGCTCCTTCTGGAACGCGCAAAAGTGGCTCCTTGTAGGGCGCGGAAGCGAGGCGGTAAAGCCTTCCGCCGTGCACCGAAGGAATCCAGATCACCAGCGCCGTGATCGGAACGTCACGAGAGAAATCTATTGACGCCGTCGCTGCCCATGTCGGATGGTGCGCGCGGTCCGATGCCCCCGTTCCGTTCCGTCCGAAGACCGATGACCCTCCGCGTGGCGGCCGCGCTCGTCGCCGTCGTCATTGCTGCCCCCGCTGCCGCCGGTCCACGAAAGAACGTTGGCCGCGGCGTCGAACGCGACGGCGACACGCTCACCGTCGAAGAGCCGGCGGGCAAGGTGAAGGTGCCGGTCGAGCCCGGCTGGGAGCCCTTCACCAACGACGACCTGGGCCTCGTGATCCTGTCCCGGCGCGACGAGGCGGGCCACGCCGTCCGCGTCCTCGACCGCCGTGGGCGGGTCCTCGGCACCGTCACGGCGCCGCCCGGATGGCGACCGATCCCGACGACGGCAGGCGTCGTGCTCGTCCCGCAGGCACTGCACGGGCCGGAGATGCCGCATCGGCTGCGTTTCGTCGCCTGGGACGGCACCACGCGTCGCGAGGTCGACGTCGCCGGGCTGCGCATGCGGGCGGCGCGTGCGGCGGCCGGTGGTCGCGTCGTGACGGTGAACGGGGAGAGCGAGGGCGACCAGTGGGTGGTCATCGTCTACGACGCGCAGGGCGCCCAGCAATGGCGGCAGACCGCGACGTCGGACATGCCGCCGGACGCCGTGCTGAGCGCCAACGGTCGACGGCTCGTCATCACCGAGCGCACCGTCCGGGGCGACACGAGCGTGAGCGTGTTCGCGCCCGGCCGCCGCCTGCATCGTCACAAGGCGGGCCAGTTCGCCCGGCTGGTGGCCGATCCGACCGGGTCGAAGGTCGCGACCGTCGGTCGCGGGACGGTCGCGCTCGTCGACGCGGAGAGCGGCAAGCTGTCGTGGCGCCGCGACGAGCCGCTCGATCTCGTCGTGCAAGACGGCGTGCGCTTCGATCGCCGCGCGCCGCGGCTGCTCGTCGTCACGGCCGAACGCGACCGCGAGAAGCAGAAGGCGCGCGTCGCGGTGCGGAGCTATCGCCTGACGGACGGCAGAATGGAGAAAGCGCCGGTCGTCGAGACGCCGATCGACGAGCCGCCCACCATCGTCGATCTCGAAGTCCTGCCGGGAGGCGAGCGTCGCATCGTCCTCCCCGACCGCGCCATCACGACCGCGCCCGGAACGCCGGAGTGATCCGCCGCACGCTCACGGTGGCGGCGATCGTGCTGGCTGCGGGCCCCGTGCTCGCGGTGCCCACCCTGCCCGACAGCATTCGCGTCGTGCCGGTCTATGCGACGCCGCCTGCGGTCCGCGTGTCCTGGATCGAGCTGCCGATCGACGACAACGCCTTGTACTACAACATCCACAAGCGCGTCGGCACGACGGGGCCGGACGTCGCCATCGGCGTGGTCGCCGCCGCCGAAGAGGGCTTGCTGAGCGAGTTCCTCGATCTCGACGTCGTGCCGGGCACGTCCTATCGCTACCGGCTCGAAGCCTGCGACGAAACGGGCTGCGTCAGCGACGCCGGCTTCACCACGTCGGTGGACACGGTGTGGCCGATCTCCGGCGGCCGGCGTGTCGTGACCGGCTTCAACGAGAACATCGGCTGGGCCGGACTACGCGGCGAGGACCTGGCGCCCGTCGGGTTCCACGACGGCGTGGATCTCGGGCGTACGACCGTCGACCCCGCCGCCGCCGACACCGTCCGCGCGCCACGTGGCGGAGTCGTCGTGGACATCTCAGAGCCGGAGGTGCCCACGGACGACGACGACTTCATCGAGATCGTCGTCGACGTCGGCGGCGGACACTTCGAGTTCGACGGCTTCAACCACATATCGTCGGCGGCGCCGAACCCGGTGATGGTGGGGGACGTCGTGCGCCCCGGCCAGACGATCGCCAGGATCGGCACGCGCCACTTCGAGGGATCGGAGACCGATCACGTCCACTACCAGCTCAGGGAGAAGGGCAGGCGACGGCCGACGATCCGGCACCCGCTGTCGGTCTTCCGCGACGCCGCCGATCGCGATCCGGGCGGCCACGCGCCCAAGCTCGACGACGAGAATCGCGACGGGCGGACGGCGCTCTACTTCAACCATGCGAACGGCCAGCTCATCCCCTACGACCGGGACACGCATCCACTGCGCGGAGACGTCGACGTTGCGGCGGAGGTGATGGATCAGCAGGGGACGGCGCCGCACCAGGCGCCGATCCGGCTCGGCTACTGGATCGAGGGACCGCTGCCGGCCGCGGAGCACCTCGACGACGTGAAGAGCGCCGCGAACCCCTATCGTCTCTACGACTACCGCACCGATTACTGGGGTCTCGCGCCGGCCACCGCGTGCGATCTCATCTCCTCCGTCCACGACTTCGCCAATGCCGGATGCGGGACGCTGGGCTGTGTCGGCAGCCCCGGCGTCGGGTGTCCGACGACGCTTCCCGGCCACACGATCGCGTGGCCGTGGCCGATCCTGCACCACTTCGTCGTCACGCACGCCGGAACGGAGACCGGAGCGCGCACCGGCATCGCCAAGACCCAGTTCTGGCGCACGGCCGCCAAGGACGACGGCGGGCCGGTCGGTTCGACGCACGCGAACTACGCGAACCAGCCGACGACGACGAAGGGGTGGGAGGCGCGGTTCCCCGACGGCGACTACACGGTGCATCTGCTCGCGTCGGACCTGGTGCACACCGACGTCGACCTCACCCTGCCGCCCACCCGGCTCGAGAACTTCGCGCCGTTCATCCGGGAGGTGCTGCTGACCGTCGACGTGGACGGGAATCCCGGCACCGGCCATCCCGACACGCCGAATTGCGAGGTCGCGGTGTACCACTACCAGCACGCGGCGCGACGCGAGTATCCCGATCGCACACCGCTCGCCGTCGCGCGGGCGGCGGCCGCGGAGCAGCCCATCCGGGCGGGCAAGCAGGTCTGCGTGCAGGTGCGCTTCTCCGAGCCGATGTCCACCGCCGCGATCGAGCTGGTCGGCCAGCGCGGTGCGGGCGCGACGGTGGCGGCTCCCCAGAGCACGCTCCTGAAGACCCATCAGGACAACGACACGGTGTACGCGTTCGTCACGCTCACGGCCGATCCGTCCGGCGGCAAGGACTCCTCCCTCGCGAACGACGAGAAGGACGTCGCGATCCGCGTGACGGGTCAGGACCGGCGCGACGGCGCCAACGTCCGCCGGACCCTCGACACCGACGGCGACGGCATCGCGAACGCTGCGGCCGACGTGAATCATCTGGTGAAGATCGACCTCTCGCCCATGAAGAAGGCGGTCCAGGTCGACCGGACGTCGGTGCGGCCATGAGGACGCTCGTCGCGATGCTCGCGCTCCTCGTGCTCCCCGCGGTTGCGCGCGCGGACTCCGCGGCGCCGCTCCCGCTCGACGCGCTCATCGACGGCGCCCAGGAGATCGTCGTCGGCGAGGTCGTCGCGTCGGAGGGGCGCTGGGACGGAACGCTCGTCGTCACCGACGTCCGGGTGCGCGTCGACGAGTCGCTGAAGGGCGGCGCGCCGCGCGAGATCACGCTGACCCAGCCGGGCGGCACTGCCGTGCATCCGCGGCTGGGAGCGCGGGTGACCACGCAGGCCTCGAGTGCGACGCCGTTCGGCGTCGGCGAGCAGGTCGTGCTGTTCGTCGTCACACGGGAGGGACGGCGGCAGCTCGTCGGCGGCGCGCAGGGCAAGCTCGTCGTCGCGCCGGCGCCGGCGGCCGCGTCCGGTGCCCGCGGCGCGAAGGCGAAGCGCGACGGCACCGTCGCCGTCGGACCGAAGCGGCTCGGGCCGGCGGATGACGGCGCCATCCGCGGCCGCGACATGACGCTCGACGAGCTGCGCGCACGGATCGACGCGCGCGCGGGAGCGAAGCCGTGAGGCGTGTCGCGTCCGCGCTGCTCGCGCTGCTCGTGGCCGTGCCCGTCGGGGCGCAGGACGCCGGCACCGCGATGCCCGAGGCGCCGGTCGCCGCGATCGAGGCGACACCACCGGCCGGCGCGCCGATGGCCGTTCGCCCGACGGATGCGGAGACGCCACCGCCGCCGCCCCCGGTCGTGACCCCGCCGCCGGCGCCGCCGGGCAGCACCACGGTCGAGGTCGACGCCGAGACGCGGCCGCCGGAGAACGACACGCGGCGCTTCCTCTTCCGCGACGTGACCGATCGCACGGAGCCGCGCGCGAAGACGCTCGCGGAGCGCAAGGCGGCGGTCGAGGCGCTGCGCCAGAGGCTCGGAGGGGCGCGCCGGTGATCCGTTCGTTCCTGCTCGCCCTGCTCGTGGCGTCGCTCGGCTGGAGCGACGTCGCGCGTGCGGGCGGGAACATCCAGATCCGGCATCCCGACGATCCGTCGCAGATCGTCGGCGCGCACTGGGATCAGCGGCGCATGCCGATCCACTGGGTGCTCAGCAAGGACGGGTTGCCCGGCTCCGGCCTGACGAACGCGACGCTCGAGGCCGAGCTGCAGAGCGCGTTCGCGTCGTGGGACGCGCTGCCGACGGCCGCCGTCTCGTTCGTCTACGACGGCCAGGTCGACGCGCGCGACGGCCGCGGCTCGGGCGCCTTCGCGGCCGGCGTCGACGGCCGGAACCTCGTCACGTTCACCGATCCGGACTTCGTCTTCGACGGCCAGCTCGCCGTCACGCTGACGACGTACTTCACCGACGACACCGTCGTCACCGCTGCGAACGCCGATCTCGACGGCGACGGCGCCGCAGACCTTCCGACCGGCACGTATGCCGCGGGCAGCGTCTTCGACGCCGACATCGTCTTCAACTCGTCGATCGCGTGGGCCGTCTCCGGCGCCGACGGCACCTTCGACGTGCAGGCGGTTGCGCTGCACGAGGTCGGCCACCTGCTCGGGCTCTGCCACTCGGGCATCCGCCACGCCGTGATGTGGCCGTTCCTTGGCGCCGACCCCCTGCGCGTGCCGTCGGTCGACGACGTCGCGTGGCTCTCGCACCTGTATCCCGAGCAACCCGCGCAGTCGGCCGCGTTCGGTCGCATCGCCGGCAAGGTCACCAACGGCGCCAACGAGCTGCCCGTGCTGGGGGCGCACGTCTACGCCGTCGATCCCGCCACGCAGGCGCCGGTCGTCGGCGGCTACTCCGCGGACGACGGAACGTTCGTGCTGCCGGTGCCGCCCGGATCCCATCTGCTCGCCATCGAGCCGCTCGACGGCGACCCGCCCGGGCTCGAGCCGTTCCGGGTGAACGAGGTCGTCGCGTCGACGCTCGACACCTCGTTCCCCGAGGAGTATCGCGACGCGAGCGAGGGCGCCGTCGAAGGCGACGCCACCGCGTTCGAGCTGATCGCGGTCACCGCCGGCGCGACGACGGGCGGACGCGACGTCGTGACGAACACGCTGACGCTGCCGGGTGCCAGCGCGCGGCTCGCGCCCGGGTTCAACCTGTTCGCCTGGCCGCTCGGCGTGCCGGCGGGCGCCACCGCGTTCGAGCTGCTGTCCGTGCTCGGCGGCCCCGGCGTGGTCGCGTCCGTCGACCGCTACGTGCCGAAGACCGGCGCCTTCGAGCGCGCCGAGCACGTCGGCGGCGTCGCCCGCGGCGCGGACTTCCCGCTCCGCGGTGGCGAAGGCTTCGTCGTCCACATGCTCGAGGAGCGGATAGCCGGCTTCACCGGTGGGCCCGACTGCCCGCGGCTGGCGCTCACGCCCGGGCTGAACCTGATCGGGGTGCCGTGCCGGCCGCCGGGCTACACCGCATTCAAGCTGCTCGAAGACCTCGGCTCCGCGGTCGAGGTCGATCGCGTGGCGCGCTGGGATACGGACGCGAAGGCCTATCGGACGGCACGCTACGAGAACGGCGTACCCGCGGGCGACGATTTCCCGATCGCGCGTGGCGAGGGCTACATGGCGATCATGCGGATCGCCAAGGGCGGCGTCCGCCTGCCGCGCGCGAACCGCCCGACGACGCCGCAGATCAGCGGCCTGTCGCCGGGCCGCGGCGTGCCCGGCACCGTCGTCGCCATCCTCGGCGAAGGATTCTCGGCCGACCGGACCAAGAACCTCGTCACGTTCGGCGGCATTCCCGCCGCCGTGATCGTCGCTTCGACGACCACGCTGACCGCCGCCGTGCCGGGTGCCGCCGCGAGCGGGCCCGTGCAGGTGACCGTCGGCGGGCAGGCCAGCAACACGCTCGACTTCGTCGTCGAGCCGGCCGTCGTGCCCGTGCCGCCGGGGGGCACGCTCGAGCTGGTCTCCGGGCAAAGCGTGCAGGCGACGCTCGACCAGGACGGCGAGCAGGACCGCTACACGTTCACCGCGCTCGCGGGCTCGGTGGTGACGGTCACCGCGGAGGCGATGGTGCCGGGGCAGCCCGACCTGCTGCTGGTCCTCGAGGACCCGTACGGCACCATCGCGACCAGCGACGACAACGGCGGCGGCGGGACGACCCCGCGCATCAACAACTTCGCGCTCACGGCGAGCGGCACGCACACCATCGTCGTCACCAACGTGCCGGGCAGCGGCGCGGGCGCGTACCGACTCTCGCTCGCGATCGCGACGAAATCCGCCGAGACCCAGCTCTCGATCCTCGGCGGCGACAACCAGACCGCCGAGCAGGGCACGGCGCTCGACGAGCCGCTCGAGATCTTCGCGACGGGTCCGACCGGCGCACCGCTCGCCGGCGTCCCGGTGTCGTACGTGGCGACCGAGGTCGAGATCACGGCCCAGTCGGCAGGGCCGATCGTGGCGGCCACCGTCGTCGTCGCGACGAACGCCTCGGGCATCGTCCGGATCGAGAGCGTGCTGCCGAACACGCCCGGCGTGTTCGAGATCCAGGTCAGCATCCCGAACGGCAAGCCGGTCACGTTCAAGGTCGCCGCCGTCTCGAAGCGCGTCCAGAGCGTGACGATGTCGGGCAACAACCAGAGCGGCACCGCCGGACACGCGTTGCCGCAGCCGCTCGAGATCGCACTGCACGACCCGACCGGCGCGCCCGTGGCCAATGCGCTCGTCTCGTTCCAGCTCGTCAGCGGCGGCGGCCAGCTGACGCCCGCCGGCCGCCAGCTCAGCAACGCCGCCGGCATCGTGCGGACGGTGTTCACGCTCGGGAAGGACACGTCGAAGCCGCAGCTCGTCGCCGCCTTCGTGCCGGGCCGTGCGAAGCCGCTGATTTTCGAGGCGCAGTCGAACCATGGCCCGGCCCGCAAGATCGAAGCCGACAAGACGACGTTCCACCGCCTGACCCTCGGCGTGCGGGTCCTGAACGCGCTCTTCGTGCGGGTGCTCGACGAGTTCGGCAATCCCGTGCGCGGCGCGACCATCGACTACACCGCGCCCGCCGGCCTCACGATCACGCCGGGCGTCGGCCCGGACGGCGAGACGTTCCCCGGCTTCGAGACGAACCAGAACGGCCTCCACGTCGCCGCGATCGAGGTGCCGATGCACGCGCACCCGTCGTTCCCGAGCGACCTCGCGTCCGCCGTGCTGCCGACGATCGACGAGTTCGGGCACGAGCTGCGGTCGCCGTACACGATCACCGCGCGGGTCCACGGCACGTCGATCCAGCGCTCGTACCACGCGGCCGTCGACATGGGGCCGCGGCTCATCGACGACGTGCAGACGCAGCGCTCCGGCTCGATCGGCGCGCCGCTCGACGGCACCGTCGACATGCGCCTCGTGCGTGTCGAGCGCGTGAATCGCGGGGCCAACAACGACTTCCGCGACGACGACTTCACCCGCCTGCGGGAGATGCACGTACCGGGCGCGGTGGTCCTCGTGGACGTGTCGCGTCGCGACGGCAACGACGAGGGCGCGTTCGGGCTCACGTCGACGACCGCGTCGCTCGTCGAGGCCATCACCGGGGCGAACGGGCTCATCACGATCCCGATCACGGGCGGCGACGTGTCGGGCCTCGTCGACATCACGGGTCGCATCCACAGCGTCCACGTCGTCTTCGCGAACGCCAACAACGTGTCGGCCGACTTCAAGGATCCCACGGCGCTCTCGCAGACGTCGGTGGTCCGCGTCACCGGTCCACGGCTGACGATCGAGCTCACCGACAGCGGCAGCGGCGTCGACCTGGCGACCGTGGTCGCGACGCTCAACGGGACGAAGTTCTTCGACGGGCAGGCGCCGCCGCTCGAGCTGCCGTCGTTCCCGGACAGGATCGACATCACCGCCGGCGGGCGGCGGCTCGACCCCCGCACCATCCGTGAGCTGGTGGGGCTCGGCGCGTTCGAGCGCGTGATCCTCGACTACTGGCCGAGCCGTCCGCGGCTGCTCGCGAACAACCAGCTCCGGGTCGGACCGTCGGCCGACCGCGCCGGCAACCCGGATCCGTCGACCGCCGCGGAGAACTTCCCCTTCCCATGAGGAACCGCGTCGCAGCATTGCTCGTCTTCGTGCTCGCGTGCGCCGCGCCGGCCGTCGTGCGCGCTGCGGCCCCGCTGCCGCGCGACGTCGTCGTCACGGACGTCACGCCGGGCGGCTTCACCGTGACGTGGACGGCGGAGCCGGGCACCGGCACGCTGCAGGTCTTCCGCGACGTCATGGGCACGGTGCCCGCGCAGGGCGTGACGGTCGAGAGCGGTCCGCTGCTCGGCGGCGACGCGGCCGCGTCGGCGGCGCTCGGCGTGTACCGCGTGCGCGTGAGCGGCATGGCGCTGGTCCGGCCGCTGTTCTTCCGCACGGTGACGACGCCGCTCGCCGGTGGTGCGCCACTCCTGGAGCCGGTCGCCGGCAAGGCGCTCCCGTCGGCGGTCACCATCTCGCAAATCATCGCGCGTTCGGCGAACGGCATCGGGGCGAACGTGACGCGCAGTGGTCCGGGTACGCCGGTGCCTGGTGCGCTGGTAAGGGTGCGGATGGTCGGAGGCCGCCAGTCGCTCTCGGCGCTCGCGGGCGACGGCTACGGCGGCGCGCTCGGCGCGGTCGACCTGGCGAACCTGCAGGGAATCGACGGCACGCCGAGCGGCGGCGAGCCGACCGTCGTCGAGGCGCTCGCAGGGACGCTCGGTCGCGCGCGCCTCACCGTGCCGCTCGACGTCAACGCCGGCTTCGGCGCGCTGCAGCAGGTGGCGCTCGCGGTGGCGCCCGTTCCGGACTCCGACGGTGACGGCATTCCGAACGACTGGGAGACGGACTACGGTCTGAACCCCGGCAATCCGAACGATGCGGGCACCGACACCGGTGACGGCGACGGGCTCACGGCGCTGCAGGAGTACCGTCTCGGCACCGACCCGAACGTCGCCGACACCGATGGGGACACGCTGAACGACGGGGAGGAGGTCGCGCGCGGCACGATCGCGACGATCTGGGACACCGACCGCGACGGCTTCAGCGATTTCATCGAAATCCCCCTCGGGACGAACCCGCTCGATGCCGACACCGACGACGACGGCTGGGAGGACTCCCTCGACGCGTCTCCCCTCGACCCGACCGTCATCACGCTCAGCGACATCGACCAGGACGGTGTGCTCGACGCGGAAGACCTGTGTCCCACCGTGGCCGATCCGGCGCAGACGGACACCGACGGTGACGGCCTCGGCGACGCCTGCGACCCGGACGACGACGACGACGGCGAGCCGGACGGCAGCGACCTCTGCCCACTCTTGGCGGAGCCCGGCGGGCTCGACGGCGACGGTGACGGCCTCGGCGATGCGTGCGACAGCTGCCCGGCGCTCGCCTCCACCGACCTGACGAACACCGACGGCGACGCGCTCGGCGACGTCTGCGATCCCGACGACGACAACGACTTCGTGCCCGACTTCGGCCCGCCATCCGCGTCGAACCTGCCGTTCGTCTTCACCAGTACGACGGCGATCGTCGACACGTCGCTGCCGCCCGTCGCGGCGTCGAACGCCTTCGTCGGCATCTCGAAGCGCCTGCCCGGCGATCTCCGCATCGTGACGCTCGGCTTCTTCGATCTGAAGAACCGCACCTTCCTGCCCGGACCGCCGCTCAGCCCGGCGGACGCCGCCGCGCCGGGATGGCTGGGCGTGCAGGTCGACACCAACGAGTGCGACTGCTTTACGCTCGCCGGCACCGAGACGATCACCATCGCGACGGACGAGGGCAACGTGACCGCCGTCCTGCCGCTCGGGGCCGAGACGCTCGGCCATGTGATCTTCGTCTCCGAGGACGGCTCGACGTTCGAGGCGACCAGCGTGGCGCAGGGCATCCTCGTGACGCTGCTGCGCTCGTCGCAGCCGCCGCTGCCCCTCGACAACTGCCGGCTCGTCTTCAACCCGGACCAGAAGGACGTCGACGGCGACGGCCTCGGCGACGCGTGCGACGGCTCGACCGGCACGACGACGGTCACCACCAGCACGACGACCACGACGCGCGCCCCCTTCCCGACGACGACCACGACGCTGCCGGACGGCAAGTCGTCGTTCCTCTACGTCACCAACAGCGTCAACGGCTTCAACCCGCTCGCCGAGCAGAACCTGATGCGCTTCGACGGCGCCACCGGCGCGCCGCGCGGCGTCGCCGGCAATCCGGCGAGCGCGCTGTTCGTGCCGCACACGCGGCCCGGGTCGCGGCTGCTGTTCCCGAACGGCCTGGCGGGCGGCGTGCGCAACGACGTCTACGGCGTGGCGTCGCTCGAGATCTTTCGATGGGACGCCACCACCGGCGCCAACCTCGGAGTGAGCGGTAACCCGTTGTCGGCGCACATCCCGCGGCCATCCGGCAGCCAGCCCGACCAGGTACAGCTCGGTCCCGACGGACTGCTGTGGGTGATGAGCCCGCAGCAGCAGAACATCCTGCGCGCGCACCCGGAGACGGGGAAGCTCGTGAGCACGTTCGTGCAGTACCCGCAGTCGGGCAATCCGGACTTGCTCTGGGCGTTCCTCGTGACGCCCGAGGGTGTAGTGTACGTCGCGCGCGGCGACGGCGATCGTAGCGAGGTGCTGCGGTACGACGCCCTCACCGGCGCGCCGTTGCCCGGCCCAGGACAGCTCGGCGCGCGCTTCGTGCTGAACGGGTTCTTCCAGCGTGCCAGCGGGCTCGCCATCGGTCCGGAGGGCGACCTCTACCTGTCCGACATCAACGCGCACGAGATACGCGCGTTCGACGGCACGACGGGGGCGCCGCGCGGCGTCTTCGTCGGGTCGAGCCTCGCGACGAACGGCGGCATGCGGAACCCGACCGACCTCGCGTTCGGCCCCGACGGCCACCTCTACGTCGCCAGCAGCGGCAGCGGCGCCGTGCTGCGGTTCCACGGCTTCACCGGCGCGTTCCTCGACGCGTTCGTGCCGAAGGGACAGGGCGGACTCATCCGACCGACCGCGTTGCTGTTCTACGCCGCCGACACGCCGGCGGCCTCGACGACGTCCACGACCGCGCCGTCGACGTCGACCAGTACGACCACGACGACCGTCGTCACCACGACGACGACCACCACCACGCTCCCGCCCGTCTGCGGCAACGGCACGCTCGACGACGCGGAGCCGTGCGACGGCGCGCTCGGGACCTGCGGCGCGGGCAGCGCATGCGGCGCCCCGGGTACCACCGGCGCCTGCGTCTGCGTGACGACCGGGGCGCAGACGCTGATCGTCAACTCGACGCTCGACACCGCCGACGCGACGCCCGGCAACGGCGTGTGCGAGACCGCGGCCGCCAACGCGGAGTGCACGCTACGCGCGGCCGTCCAGGAGGCGAACGCGCTGGCCGGACCGAACCTGATCCAGGTGCCCGCCGGGCGCTACGCGGTGGCGGCGACCAACGGGCAGGTGCCGTGGCTCGTCGTGACGGGCGACCTCGTCGTCACGGGTGCCGGCGCGACGGCGACCGTCATCGACGGCGGCGATCTCACCCGCATCTTCACGATCGACGCGAGCGCGACCGTCACGCTCCGGAATGTGACGCTGACGCGGGGACGCGGCACCGGCTTCTCTGCGGACGACGCGGGTGCCGTCCAGAACCGTGGCCGGCTGACCGTTGCGGACGCGGTGATCCGCGACAACCGGGGGCTCGCCCCGGGCGTCCGCAACGTGGTCGGCGCGACGTTCGCGATGGCGCGCACCGAGGCCGTGTTCAACCGCGCCGCCGACGGGCCGAGCGTCCTCGAAAACCTCGGCACGGCGACCGTCGTCGACTCGTTCCTGCATCACAACGTCGGCATGCCGATCCGGACGACGCGGAGCGGCGCGATCCTGCGGGTGGAGCGGACGACGATCTGGCGGAACCGCGGCGACGTCCGCTTCTCGACGCGGGCCGCCATCGTGCACGACACGGGGACGACCAGCACGATCGTCGAATCCACGATCAGCGAGAACATCGGCGCCGGCGTCAGTGGCAGCGGCGCCGTCCAGATCGTCGGATCGACGATCTACGGGAACCGCGCCTACGGGCCGAGCGGATCGGGTGGCGGCATCTACGCGAGCAGCTTCGGCGTGACTCGCCTCCGCAACAGCATCGTCGCGGGCAACGACTCGTTCGGCGGCACCGCCGACTGCTCGGCCTTCGGGAACGCACTCACCTCGGAGGGCCACAACCTGATCGAGAACCCGACGTGCGAGATCGCCGGCGACCTGACCGGGAACGTGACGGGGCAGTCGCCGCTGCTCGGCCCGCTCGTGCTGCAGCGCGGGCGCGTGCCCACGCACGCGCTCCTGGCGGGCAGCCCGGCCCGCAACGCCGGCAACCCGGCCGCGCCCGGCAGCGGCGGCGCCGCGTGCGACGCGGCGGATCAGCGCGGCATCGCGCGACCGCAGGGCGGCCGCTGCGACATGGGTGCCTTCGAAGACGACGGGGCCGCGGCCGGGGTGGTGCCGCCGGCCATGCAGCTCGTCGTGCAGGACACCGGTGTGGCGCGCGACGCCGTGCCCGGCGACGGGCTGTGCGCGACGGCGACCGGCACTTGCACGCTGACGGCGGCGATCGACGAGGCGAACATGCATCGCGCCGCGACGGTCGTGCGGCTGCCCGCCGCGACGTTCACGTTCGCCGCTACGCCGTACGACGACGCCTTCGAGGGCGCGAGCGCGCTGCCGCAGATCTTCGGCGACCTGACGCTGATCGGGCAGGGCGCTGCGGCCACGGTCTTCGAGATGCCGCAGGGCAGCACGTCCCGATTGTTCTTCGCGTTCGCCGATCGCCTGTCGCTCCAGCGGCTGTCGATCCGGGGTGGTCAGGTGACCGCGCATCCCGGGCAGGGCGTGCGGATGATCCGCGGCACGCTCGAGCTGCATGACGTCGTCGTGCGTGACACCCGCTCGTCCGTGCCGCTGGCGGTGGACACCGGCACGGCGGTGCTCCGTCGAGTGGACCTCTCCGGGAACACCCCGCACGCCGGCGCGCTCGAGGTCTGGTACGGCAACGTCGACATCGAGGACCTCTTCGCCGCCGGCAACGTCAACGCCCGTAGCCTTCCGGGCGCGGCGGTACGGGTGCTGGCCATCGGCGCGAGTCGCGTCGTGCGGTCGACCTTCGCGTGCAACGACGCACAGATCGGATCCGCGCTCGAATTCCGCGGCGTGAGCGTTCCGCGTCTGCACCCGAGCCTTCTCGTCGAAGACTCGACCTTCGAGTCGAATCTCGGCTCCGCGTTGAACACGCCCGAGACTTCGGTGGTCGAGGTCCGGCGCTCGCGCTTCATCGCCAACCAGACCGACGGCAATGGTGCCGCCATCTCGTCGGGCGGGCCGCTGCTCGTCCGCGACAGCCTGTTCGTGGCGAACGCCGCGACCGGCGGCGGCGGCGCCGTCCTGATGAGCTTCCAGAACGCGACCCGCCGGTTCGTCGATTCGACGTTCACGTGCAACCGGACCAACGGGAACGGCGGTGCGATCGAGGTCGACGGGGGCTTCGAGGGCAGGGAGCTCGAGCTCGAGCGGACCACCTTCGCCGGCAACGTCTCGTACGCCGGGTTCGGCGGTGCCCTGTCGATGACTCGCGGGCCCGACGCCCGCGCGGTCAACTCGAGCTTCACCGACAACGTCGCCGCGCTGGACGGCGGCGCCGTGTATCTCGACCGCTCGACGCTCGAGCTCGCCAGCGTCACCATCGCCCGCAACGTCGCCGGACGTGCCGGCGGCGGCCTCGGACAGGTCGGCGGCGACTACCAGCTCCGCAACACGATCGTGGCCGGCAATCGTGATGGCGGCCAGGGACCCGACTGCTCGACGGGGCTCCGGACCTTCGGGAACAACCTGCTCGGAACCACCCGCGGCTGCTTCGTGACGCAGGCGAACGGCGTGCCCGGTGTCGCCCCGGGCGACCTGTTCGGCCCTGCGGACGGTCCGCCGATCGACGCGCGCATCGAGCCGAGCGATCTCACGTGCCCCGACGTCGTCATGGGCTCGTGCACGAAGGTCGAGCTGAGCGGCCTGCCCGACAGTGTCTGCGCGCTCGCGCCCGACAGTCCGGCCGTCGACGCCGGCAATGCGGGTGGGTGCAGCGACCTCGCGGGCGGGGTGCTGTCGACCGACTCGCGTGGAAACCCGCGCGGCGACGACGACGGCAACGGCAGCGTCCGCTGCGAGATCGGTGCGTGCGAAGGCACGGACGGCGTGATCCCGACGACGACCACGACCAGCTCGACCACCTCGACGACGATCAATCCGCGTCCGGTCACGCCGACGCTGCCGCCCAACCTGCCGTCGACCACGACGCTTCCCCCGTCGACGACCACGACCAGCACGACGACGACGACCACCACCACCAGCGTCACCACGACGACGAGCAGCAGCACGAGCTCCACGACCACCACCACCACCACCACGGTCGCGACCACTTCGACGAGCACGAGCAGCACGACGACGACGTCGACGACCACCTCGTCCTCCACGACGTCGTCCGTCACCACGACGTCGACCACCGTCACGACGCCGACGACGCTTCCGGTCGAGGTGTGTGACCTGCCGCGCGCGCCGACCTACGAGTCGATCGACTGCCGCCTCGACGAGCTCATCCTGATCGTCCAGGCGTCGAACGACCTGGGCAAGACGAAGACGTCGCTCCTGAAGCTCGCGCTGAAGGCGCGCGACCTGAAGATCGCCTCCGAGACGCTCTACTATGCCAGCGGGACGAGCCGGAAGGTCCGCAACCTCCTGCACAAGTCCAGCCGCAAGATGGTGCAGTTCAACTACCGCGTGCGGTCGCTGGTCGGGAAGCGACAGATCGGTGCGGAGACGGCAGAGCAGCTGCGCGCGCTCGGCGAGCCGATCCTCGAGGACATGCGGATCCTGCTGAAGTCGCTCAAGTGAGCGACCTCAGCCGCGGCGTCACATCCGGAACACGCCGTAGGTCGTCGCCGGCACCGGCGCGTTGAGCGCCGCGGCCAGGGCCAGCCCCAGCGCGTCGCGCGTCTCAAGCGGGTCGAGGATGCCGTCGTCCCAGAGGCGCGCGGTCGCGTAGTACGGGCTGCCCTCGGTCTCGTACTTGGCGCGGATGGGCGCCGTCAGCGCCTCCTCGTCGGCGGGCGACAGGGCCTGCTTGCGGGCTTCCAGCTGCTGCCGCTTCACGGTGAGCAGCGTCTGCGCCGCCTGCTCGCCGCCCATCACCGAGATGCGGCTGTTCGGCCACGAGAACATGAGCCGCGGCGAGTACGCTCGGCCGCACATGCCGTAGTTGCCGGCGCCATGCGACGCGCCGACCAGGATGGTGAACTTCGGCACCGCGGCATTGGCGACCGCGTTCACCATCTTCGCGCCGTCCTTCGCGATGCCGCCCTGCTCGTACCGCTTGCCGACGATGAAGCCGGTGATGTTCTGCAGAAAGACGAGCGGCACGCCGCGCGCGCACGCGAGCTCGATGAAGTGCGTGGCCTTGAGCGCCGACTCGCTGAACAGTACGCCCTGGTTCGCCAGGATCGCCACGGGGTAGCCGTGGACGTGTGCGAAGCCCGTCACCAGCGTCGGGCCGTAGAGCGCCTTGAACTCGTGGAAGCGGCTGCCGTCGACCAGGCGCGCGATCAGCTCGCGCGCGTCGGTCATCTTCCGCGGATCGCGCGCGACGATGCCGTACAGCTCCTTCGGGTCGTAGGCGGGCGCCTCGGGCGTCTCGCGCTGGAGCGTCGCGGGCGGCGGCTTCGGCACGGCGCCCATGATCTCGCGGGCGATCCGCAGCGCGTCGGCGTCGTCGGCGGCGAGGTGATCGGCCACGCCCGAGATACGGGTGTGCGTGTCGCCGCCGCCGAGCTCCTCCGCCGTGACGTCCTCGCCGGTGGCGGCCTTCACGAGCGGCGGGCCGGCCAGGAAGATCGTGCCCTGGTTCCGGACGATGACGGCCTCGTCGCACATCGCCGGGACGTAGGCGCCGCCCGCGGTGCACGAGCCCAGCACGACCGCCACCTGCGGGATGCCGCGCGACGACATCTGCGCCTGGTTGTAGAAGATGCGGCCGAAGTGCTCGCGGTCGGGGAAGACGTCGGCCTGCAGCGGCAGGAACGCGCCGCCCGAGTCGACCAGGTAGATGCACGCGAGCCGGTTCTCCAGCGCCACCTCCTGCGCGCGGAGGTGCTTCTTCACCGTGAGCGGGTAGTAGGTGCCGCCTTTCACCGTGGCGTCGTTCGCGACGATGACGACGGGCCGTCCCGCGACGGTGCCGATGCCGGTCACCATGCCGGCGGCCGGCGCGTCGTCGTCGTAGCAGCCCCAGGCAGCCAGCGGTGACAGCTCGAGAAACGCCGTGCCCGGATCGAGCAGCCGCTCGATGCGCTCGCGCGGCAGCAGCTTGCCGCGCGACGTGTGGCGCTCGCGCGCCTCGGGCGGGCCGCCGGCGCCGGCCGTGGCACGCGCGGCGCGCAGCTCCGCCACGAGCCGCTCCATGTGGGCCGCGTTCTCCCGGAACTCGGGATCGGTGGGACGGACCCGACTGTCTAGTCTCATCCGATGGGCCGCACTACCAGAAGATCGAGCGGCGGGACGCGAGGCCGTCGGCGAGCATCGTGGCGATGCGATTCTTCACCTGCTCCACCTTCTCGGCGATCACGTCGTCCTCGTCGTTCGGGTTGCCCGTGAACTCCATCGGCTCGCCGAAGTAGATGTGATACTTCGTCGGCAACGGCACCATGCCGAGCAGCCCGAGCCACGGGAACGTGAGCGTGATCGGCAACGCGGGCATGCCGAGGAGTCGACCGACACTGCGCAGGTTCGCGATGGCGGGCGCCTGCTCCTCCGAGCCGACGACGCCGATCGGGATGATGGGCGTCTTGCTCTCGAGCGCGAGCCGCATGAAGCCCATGCCGAACTCCTGCAGCTGGTAGCGCTCCCAGATGAGCTTGTTCATGCCGCGCACGCCCTCGGGGAAGGCGATGACGAGCTCGCCGCGCTCGAGCAGGTCGAGGCAGTTCTTGCGCGTGCCGACGACGGAGCCCGTGCGCACCATCATGAGGTTCACCCACGGCACGGTGGGCAGCCAGTACTCGCCCATGCCGCGGATGATCCGCGGCGTCGGCGCGTCGAGCACCATGCCGGTGCCGATCATCGCGGCGTCGAGCGCGATCTGACCCGCGTGGTTCGAGATCAGCAGCGCGCGGCCCGCGGGCACGTTCTCGATGCCGTGGACCTCTGCGCGGAACCAGTAGCGGTACATGAGGCCCGTCACGAGCAACGCCTTCTCGAGCGAGCCCGTGTGCAGGCCGTACGGATCGTAGCCGTAGGAGTTGAGGCGCGTCGGGATGCGCGAGAGCTTGTCGCGGATCTGGTGCTGGAGGTCGAAGATGCCGGCTTCGACGGACGCGGTGGTGCCGCGCGCCGCGCCGATCACGCCGTCGAAGACGCTCGGCAACAGGCCCTCAGCGGCGGACACTGGCGAAGATGTCCTCGAGGGAGAAGAGCGGCTTGAAGCCCGTCGCGTTCGCGAAGCGGCGGCCGTCGAGCGTGAGCGAGTACTTCAGGAAGTCGATGGCGCCGGGCGGCGTGTGGTACAGGCCGAGCTGGAACAGCCGGCCGAAGACGCCGCGCGCGACGAATTCCGGGAAGGGAACGGCCGTGCCGCCCGTTTCCTCCACCGCGAGCTTGAGCGGCACCGCGCCCGGACCGACGACGTTGTAGATGCCGTGCGTGCCGGACTGGAGCGCGAGCGCGACCGCTTCGGCGACGTCCTCTTCGTGGATGAACTGCATCATCGGGTTGAAGCCGAGGATGGTCGGCACGTAGCGCTGCCGGAGGTAGCGACCGATCGCCGTCGACGCGTAGTAGCCGAGCGTGTTGACGGGACGGAGGATCGTCGTGGCGATCTCCGGATGGCGCCAGAGGAACGTGCTGCACAGCGTGTCGGCTTCGACGAGGTCGCGCACCTCGGGATAGGTGCGGCTGACGTTCAGCGGGTACTCTTCGTCGACGTAGTTCGGATTGTCGGGGAGCGCACCGTAGACGTAGCTGCTCGACAGGATGACGACCCGCTTCACGCCGTAGGCCGCGCAGTACTCGAGCAGCAGCTTCGTCCCGAGGACGTTCACCTCGTGGCGCGTGCGCGGATCGGCGCGGAAGTGGCGGATGAACGCGTGGTGGACGACGGCGTCGGGCCGCTCGGTGCGGAAGATGTCCTCCGTCTTCCGCTTGCGCAGGTCGAGGACGTGGACGTTGAGCCCGGGCGGATGGCCCTCCCAGGGCTCGCGGTCGACGCCCGTCAGCGCGAAGGTGCCGGCGAGCCGTCGGGCGATGAGCCGTCCCTGACCGCCGGCGATGCCGGTGATGAGGATCTTCTCGCCGGGCCTGGCGCCGCCCTGCGGATGCGACGGGCGCTGCTCCGTCCCGGGAAGCGATCCGACGTCGGCGCGCGCAGGCTCGCCGCCGAAATGGAACAGCTGCTCCGGAGTGTCGAGCGGCGCGCGCGCCATGGGATGACGAGGAGGCTCCTTCCAGAACCGGGGACGTGAATGGAGCCGCGAAAAGCGGCCCCGGCGCCGACTATGCCGGGGCCTGCCTCGTCGCTCAAGCCGAAAGGGCCGATTTCACGGTCAGTTCGTGAAGAACTCGCCGTTCAAGGTGCACATCTCGTCCTCCGTCGTGACGCCGAACCGGAGGGTCGTCGGATTGCCGGCCCCGTCGCGACGGACCGGCTTGGTCACGCCGTTGTCGTGCAGGCACTCGTAGTCGATCCAGTCCCCCGGGGCGAGGACGAGCGGCGGGTCGAACTGCCGGAAGATCGGGTGCGCGAAGTCGAAGTTCTCGTAGATGACGGTGCCGTCGGATTTCTTCGCCGTGAACCGCAGCCCGCGCTGATGCATGTGGCCGGTGACGGAATAGACGTTCCAGACCTCGCTGGAGGTGTTGTGCCAGCGGCCGGGCTGGATGCGCTGCTGCCCGGGCGGGACGTTGATGCTGAACATGTCCGTGTAGTCGATGATCGTCTGGCCGAGGTGGGCCGGGGTGCCGGCGAACGGGTAGATGTTGGACCACACCTTGATCTGGATCGGGACCTGCCAGTAGTTGCGGTAGTGGGCGTTGAGGCCGATGTAGCTGCCGCCCTCGACGACGCGCCCGATGCCCGCCGGGTAGGTGGCGACGAAGTAGGGCGCCTGCGGCGCGCCCGACAGCGAGTTGCCGAAGTCGGCGCCCGAGATGCAGCCGACGTCGTTCCCCACCCACACGCCCGTGGTCGGAGTGCCCGTCTTGGTCCACGGGAAGATGGCGAAGTGGTGCGTGCCGGGGTTGAGCGCGAACTCCCATTTCCCGGCGATGAAGTCGGCGGTGTTCGGGACGCGCACCCACATGCAGCCCTCGAGCTCCTGCCCGGGCTGCAGCCACGGGCCTTCGAGGAGTATCTGGTGGCCGCCCGGTGGGACGGGCGGCGCGGGCGTGGGCACGTACTCGTTCGGCGGCAGGCAGGGCTGATCGGGCACGCGTCCCGTCGCCGGCGCGCCGGCCGCGATCCACGCGTCGATCAACGCCAGCTCGTTGGCCGGCAGCTGCGGGCCGATCAGCGGCATGCGCGACCCTTCGCCGGCCGCCTGCGTGCCGCGGAGCTTCTGCGAGAGGAAGCTGCCCGTCGGATCGCCGGGTGACACCCGCAGCTTGCCCGCCGCGTTCGCCACGGCATTGTCGGCGGCGATGCCGACGAGGCTCAGGTACGCGGCCTCCTGCGAGAGGTCGAGGTTCGCCTGCGCGAACGGACCGTGGCACGTGCTGACGTTGCAGCCGCGGGCGTAGAAGATCCGGCTCTGGATCAGCGCGAACGCTTCCGCGCCGCCGTCGTTGCACGAGCCGTCGACCTCGCGCTCGGCGACGAAGCCGCGCTTCACGCGCTTGCCGTCGGTCCCGCGGTACTTGAACGTGCCGGTCATCGTCCGGCACTGCACCGGCTCGATCAGCGCGGTGAGCTTGATCGGGTCGGTCCAGATGCCGCACCCGGTCTTCCACTGGACGACGATCTTCGTGCCCTTGCGCGTCGCCTTCAGACGGCGAACGTCGGTGGGCACGCAGCCCGTGGCGGTCCCGACCTGGGGCGCCGTCAGCGTGACGACGTCGCTGTCCGCGGGGCCGAAGCCGAGCAGCGGATCGCCCTGCACGATGAAGCGGCCGTCGGCGCAGAGCGGCGGCGGAGCTGCGCTCGCGAGCTGCGAGACCGTCAGCACGGCCGTGACGACGAAACCGACCAACGATGCGCGCATCGGGCACCTCCCCCGGTTGGTGCGATATCGAGGGCGGCATACAGCGCCGGCGGGGGAACGGTCAAGAATTATTGCTGCTGTTGCTGCTGCTGCTGTTGCTGCTGCGGCGGCTCCTCGATCGACGGCTCGGGCGCCATCGTCGTGCTTTCGCGGATCTGCTCGCAGCCGCTGTCGTCGAGCGCGGGCCGCACGCGCACGTCGACGGAGAGGCGCTGGCCGGCGTGCCCCTTGTAGACGCCCCGCACCGGCGCGACGTCGCCGTAGTCGCGGCCGTACGCCACGCGGATGTGCTGGAGCCCGACGGGCTTGCCGAGCGTCGGGTCGAGACCGAGCCAGCCGCCGCCGGGCACGAACAGCTCGGCCCACGCGTGCGACGCCTGGCCGCCGATCACGTCCTCGACCGTCGTCTGTCCGTCGGCGCTGCGCGGCGGCACCAGGTAGCCGGACACGTAGCGGGCCGGCAGGCCGCGCACGCGCGCCATCGCGATCAGGATGTGCGCGAAGTCCTGACAGACGCCTTCCCCCGACGAGAGCACGTCGGCCACCGACGAATGCACGTGGGACGACCCCTTCGTGTAGCTGAAGCGCTCGTGGACGAGCGTCGCCGCGGCGCGCGCGAAGCCGACGACGGACCCGCCGCTCTGCTGCTCCGCGAGATGCACGAGCGTCGCGAGGGCCTCCGGCGTCGGCACGTAGACCGACGGCATCATGAAGTCGTAGTGCTCGTCGAGCAGCGTGGCGCGCATGTCGTCGAGCTCGTCGAGCGACGCGCCGCCGCCGTTCGGCTCCGGCGCCTCCTGCACCATCACCACCGACTCCGCCTCGACCCGCAGCCGGCGGTGCTTCGACATGATGTTGAAGCGATGCACCCAGTTGCCGAAGTAGTCGCGCGACGCCGACGCCGAGGTCTGCGGCTGCGTGCGCAGGCGGAACGCGACGCAGTTCTGGAACTCGTCGTCCGTCGGCTGCAGGTGGACCTCGTTGTAGCTCTCGGACACGGGGCCGTCGTACTGGAACTCGGTCAGGTGGATCAGGCGGAAGCGGTTCATGGGCGGACCTCGTAGTAGAAGTAGGTGCGGGCCATCTCCTGGCCGATCAGGCGGCAGGTCTTCTGCACCTCGGCCAGGAAGGGATGGAGGCCGCGCGCGAAGATGTCTTCGATGCGGTCGTACTTGAGCGTGTCGTGCAGACGCCCGGTGAGGCGCTCGGCCTCGTTGGCGTAGCTCTCGGGCGCGGCGCCGCTGATCGAGCGCAGGGCCTGCTGCAGGATCTGGACGCTGAAGCGCACCGAGCGCGGGAACTGCCGGTGCAGGAGCAGCAGCTCGGCCACCCGCTCGGGCTCGATGCGGGTGTTGTACGTACGGCGGTAGAACTCGTACGCCGCGACGGACTTGAGCACGGCCATCCATTGATGGTTGTCGGGCTCGCCCAGCGCCGGCATGCCCTCGACGAGCGTGTGGTACTGGACGTCGACGATGCGCGCCGTCATCTCGGCGCGCTCGAGCGCCTGTCCGCCGTGCAGGAAGTGCCAGCCCTCGTCGCGCGGGAAGGTCGCGTGGCTGACGCCCTGGAAGCGATGGCTCCCCGACTTGATCAGGTTGCAGAAGTCGTGTGGGCCGTCGGTGAGCATCTCGTTCACGTCGAACCGGCTCACCTCGAGGTAGAGGCTGTTGATCTCCTCCCACATCTCGCGGGAGATCCGATCGCGGATGGTGCGCGCGTTCTCGCGCGCTTTCTCGACGCACTGGACGATCGAGTCCGGGTTCGACTCGCTGAAGCCGAGGAACTCGAACACCGAGCGCGGGTCGGCCTCGGAGTACTGCGCGAAGAAGCGCTCGTGCTCGCCGGTGATGATGACGAGCGGCTCCCAGCGCAGGCGGTACGGCTGCGCCGAGCCCTCGAGCATCATGTAGTAGTTCACGTCGAGGATGCGCGCCGTGTCCTCGGCGCGCTCCATGTAGCGCGCGATCCAGTACAGCGAGTCGGCGATGCGCGACAGCATCAGCGGTCGCCTCTGAGCACCCAGGTGTCCTTGCTGCCACCGCCCTGCGACGAGTTGACGACCATCGAGCCCTCGCGCAGCGCGACGCGCGTCAGCCCGCCGGGAACGATCGTCACCTTGTCGCCGTCGTAGAGGCAGTACGGCCGCAGGTCGACGTGACGGCCGACGAGCGCGCCGCGCTCGGCGTCGTAGCAGGGGACGCGCGACAGCCCGACGACGGGCTGTGCGATGTAGTTGCGCGGGTCGGCCTTGAGCCGCGCGCGGAACGCGTCGATCGTCGCTTTGTCCGACTGCGGCCCCATGAGCAGCCCGTAGCCGCCGGACTCGCCGACCGGCTTCACGACCAGCTCGTCGAGATGCTCGAGCACGTACGACAGGTGGTCGGCCTTCGAGCATGTGTACGTCTCGACGTTCCGGAGGATCGGCTCCTCGCCGAGGTAGTAGCGGATGAACGTCGGCACGTATGCGTAGACGGCCTTGTCGTCGGCGACGCCGTTGCCGACGGCGTTCACCAGAGCGACGTTGCGCGCGCGGTACGCGCCGATCAGGCCCGGGACGCCGAGCAGCGAGTCGGGCCGGAAGGCCATCGGGTCGAGAAACTCGTCGTCGATGCGACGGTAGATCACGTCGACGCGCCGCAGTCCGCGGATCGTCTTCATGTAGACGATGTCGGAGTCGACGACGAGGTCGCGTCCCTCGACGAGCTCGATCCCCATCTGCTGCGCGAGGAACGAGTGCTCGAAGTAGGCGCTGTTGTAGATGCCGGGCGTGAGCAGGACGATGTTCGGCCGGTCGCCACTGCGCGGGGACACGCTGCGCAGGATCTGCAGCAGCTCGGTGGGGTAGTGGTCGACCGGCATCACCTCGTACTGCTGAAAGATGATCGGGAAGGTGCGGATCATGATGAGGCGGTTCTCGAGGACGTAGGACACGCCGCTGGGCGTGCGCGCGTTGTCCTCGAGCACCACGTAGTCGCCGCTGGCCGAGTCGCGCACCAGGTCGATGCCCGCGATGTGGACGTGGATGCCGCGCGGCACCTCGACGCCGACGACCTCGCGCCGGAACTGGCCGCACGACAGGACGAGCGAGCGGGGAATCTTGCCGTCGCGCAGGATCCGCTGCGGCCCGTAGACGTCCTGGAGGAAGAGGTTCAGCGCGACGACCCGCTGCGCGAGCCCGCGCTCGACGCGGTCCCACTCCGGCCGCGGGATGATCCGCGGCACCAGGTCGAACGGGAAGAGGCGCTCGGTGCCGCGGCCGTCGCTGTAGACGGCGAACGTGATGCCCTGGAGGAGGAAGGACAGGTCGGCCAGCCGGCATCGCTCGTCGAGATCGGCGGCGGTCAGCTCTGCGAACTTGGCGAAGACCTTCTCGTAGTGCGTCCGCGGTACGCCGGCCGACTCGAACATCTCGTCGAAGAACCGACCCGGATCGTACCCGGAGAGTAGCGGCGACACGTTCACCCTCCCGCGAGGAGCAATGCGCATGCCCGCGAACGGACGACGGGATCGCCTGGAATTCCTGGAGTTTCGCGCGGCCCGCGCCCGTTTGGGAGGCGAGCGTGCCCAACCCGCGGGCAGGCCGATCAGGAGCGAGGCATGCGCGTCCTTGACAGGACGGGGTGGGGACGGGGAGTTCGTCGAGCCATGAAGCGCCTCGCCCTCGCCCTCGTCGCCGTCGTGCTGGCCGCGTCGCGATCGATCGCGCTCGACGTCGAGACCGCACGCATGATCGACCTGACCCACGACTTCGGCGACGACACGATCTACTGGCCGACCGCGCGCCGCTTCCAGATGTGGCCGGTCGCACACGGCCACACGCCCGGCGGCTGGTGGTATGCGGCGAACGACTTCTGCGCCGCCGAGCACGGCGGGACGCACCTCGACGCGCCGATCCACTTCGCCGAGCACGGCGCCACGGCGGACGCGGTGCCGCTCGGACGGCTCGCCGGGCCCGCGGTCGTCGTCGAGCCGCGCGACCGGGGCGCCGACGCGCTCCTCGACGTGACGGATCTCGAGGCCGCGGAGACGGCGCATGGGCGCATCCCCGCGGGCGCGGTGGTGCTGGTCCGCAGCGGCTGGGAGAGCCGCTGGCCCGACCCGGCGCGCTACCTCGGCACCGCGACACCCGGCGACACGGCGCATCTCCACTTCCCGGGCGTCTCGAAGGCGGCGGCCGAGTGGCTGGTCGCCCGCCGCGTCGACGGGGTCGGCATCGACACCCCGTCGATCGACCGCGGGCAGTCGACGGACTTCGAGGCCCATCGCGTCCTCGCCGCCGCCGGGGTCGCCGTCTTCGAGAATCTGGCCGGCCTGGACGCCGTGCCGCCCCGCGGCGCCTTCTTCGTCGGCCTGCCCATGAAGATCCGCGGCGGCAGCGGCGCGCCGCTGCGCGCCGTCGCCTTCCTGCCGCCATGACGCATCCGCCGTAGGCCCTGCCTCAAGTTTTCGGGCCGACCGCTCGATACTGCTGCCAGAGGGTCGGGTCGACGGCATGATGGATCAGGACAGCCTCCAGCAGTTCCGCGCCGAGGTCATCGCGCGGAAGAACCTTCCGACGATCCCCCCCGTCCTCGCGGGCATCGTCGCGCTGATCGACAGCGACACCGCGGGCGCCCGCCGGCTCGTCGAGCTGATCGAGCGCGATCAGTCGCTCACCGCGAAGCTGCTGCGGCTCGCGAACAGCGCCTTCTTCGGCCAGGCGCGCCGCGTCTCGACGGTGCCGCGCGCGATCCTGCTCCTCGGCTTCTCGACGGTGCGCAACCTGGCGCTCGGCGTGAAGGTGTGGGAGGCGCTCGGCGGCGACGTCACGCGCCGGCGGCTCGAGGAGCTGTGGGCGCACGCCATCACGGTCGCCGTGTGCGCGAAGGCGATGGCCGGCCGCCTGCGCGCCTGCGATCCCGACGAGGCGTTCACGGCCGGGCTGCTGCACGACGTGGGCCGGCTCGTCATCGCGGTGCGCTTCCGGGACATGTACTGGGACACCGTCGGCGGCGCCGACGAGTCCGACGCCGTCGAGCAGCGTGAGCGCGAAACGTTCGGCGTCGACCACGCCGAAGTCGGCGGCTGGCTGCTCGAGGCATGGGCCCTGCCGCCCATCATCGTCGAGTCGGTGCGCCAGCATCACGACCCGGAGCCGCGCGCCGGGCTGCCGCGGGTGCTGGCGATGACCAACCGGCTCGTGTCGTGGACGGACGTCGCCGCCGGCACCGCGCGCCCCGAGGCCGAGGCGTACCTCGAGCCGATCGCGGACCAGACGCTCACGCTCGAGGCCTGGCTGCAGATGGTGGGCGAGCTTCGCGACGGCGGCCTGCTCGGGACGACGCCGCTCGAATGACCACGACGATCGACGAGCGGACCCGGTCCGCGCTTGCCGAAGTCGAGGCGCAGCGCGACGACGCGGTCGTCTACCTCTCCAGCGCGCGCAGCCTGATGGAGGTCGTGGCTCGCGGCCACGGCGTGCGCGCGTGCGGCCACGAGGTCGCGCAGGTGCTCGTCCGCGAGCTCGGCGTCGAGGCGTGCGCGGTGACGCTGCGCGACGGCGAGCACGGGCCGATCTGGCTCGGCGGCCTCGCGACGCAGGCCGATCGCCTCGGCGGCCCCGGCAGCAAGATCACCGAAGCCAGCTGGCTCGCGATGGCGCGCCTCATCGGCCCGCAGCAGGAGCCCACCTGCTTCCGCCGCGACGCGCAGGGCAACTTCCTCTCGATGCCGATCGCCGACCTCGCCGGCGAGGGCTTCCTCGTGCTGCCGTTCCGCGTCGGCGACGAGATGGGCGGCGCGCTCGTGCTCCACACCCTGGTCGCGCCCGCGCAGGTGTTCGGCCGAGCGCCCGCGCTCGGGCTGCTCGCCGACATCGTCGGCCAGGTGATCACCGTCGCGCGGTCGCGGGACGCCAGCGCGCGCTTGAGCGACCGCCTGTCGCAGGAGCTCGGCGCCACGCGCCGCGTGCTGAAAGGCCACGAGCAGAGCCTGCGCGCCCGCGAGGAGAGCATCGGCGCGCTGACGCAGGAGCTGCTGCGCTCCAACCGCGTGAAGACCGAGTTCCTCGGCACGGTGTCGCACGAGCTGCGCACGCCCCTGAACGCGATCCTCGGCTACACGTCCCTGCTGCGCGAGGGGGTCGTCGGCCCGCTGTCCGACGAGCAGTCACGGCTCCTCGACCGGGCCCTCGGCAGCACGCGCAACCTGAGCCTGCTGATCGACGACATCCTGTTCTTCGTCCAGGTCGAGAGCGACAGCGTGCTGGTCCGACCCGACGTGGTCATCGTGCGCGAGGTCGTGGAGGACGTGCTCTGCGCGCTCACCGAGCGCCCGGACCCGTCGACCGTCGCGCTGGAGATCGCGATCGCGCCGGCCGCGGCGATGGTGCAGGTCGACGTGGCGCTGCTGCGGCGGGTGCTGTTCCACCTCCTGAGCAACGCGTTCAAGTTCACGACGTCGGGCACGGTGACCATCGAGATGTCCCCGGGACCCGATCCGTCGGACGCGGTCCTCGTCGTGCGCGACACGGGCGTGGGGATCCCGCCCGAGCGCCAGCGGGACGTGTTCGAGGCCTTCGCGCAGCTGGACGGCTCGGATACGCGGCGCTACGGCGGACTCGGGATGGGCCTGGCGCTGGTGCAGCGGGCCATCCGGCTGATGCGCGGCCAGCTGAGCCTGCGCAGTGCGCTCGGCGTCGGCAGCGAGTTCCGGGTGACCTTGCCCGGTGCGCTCGAGGTCGCGATCGCGCCCGACGCGCCCGCGCGCCAGAGCGCGCTGCACTAAGGCGTTTGCCCGGGGGCGCGCCCGTGCCCTGAGCACCGCGCTGCCCGCGCCGTGGGCAGCGCACCGATAATCCGCTCGAAACATCGCCAGTTGGCGTGCATGTCACGCTGGCCGACGATTTGCTTCTGCTCCCCCGCATGAAGCGGATCGATGCCATCATCAAGCCGTTCAAGCTCGATGAAGTGAAGCAGCGTCTGGAGGCGGTGGGGGTGCGCGGCGTCACCGTCAGCGAGGTCAAGGGATTCGGTCGCCAGAAGGGCCACACCGAGCTCTATCGCGGCGCCGAGTACGTCGTCGACTTCCTTCCGAAGGTTCAGGTGTCCGTGCTCGTTCCCGACGAGCGGATCGCCGAGACGGTCGAGGCGATCGTCGAGGGCGCACGCACGGGCCGTATCGGTGACGGGAAGATCTTCATCACCCCCGTCGAAGAGGTCATCCGCATCCGCACCGGCGAGCGCGGGGCCGCGGCAGTCTGATGAGAAGGCTCGCAACCAACCCCCCGGTTGAGCCGGGACCAAAGGAGATACGTATGGGAGCACGTCTGGCACGTTGGGTGCCCGCTCTGGGTCTCGCGGCGATCGCCCTGGCGGCGTTCGGCGGCGGGATCGCCGGGGCCGAGGAAGCCGCTGCGACTCCGGCGACGCCGGAGCAGGTGAAGGAGCTGCTGGCGACGCCGAAGGTCATGGCCGACACCATGTGGACGCTCATCGCGGGCATGCTGGTGTTCTTCATGAACCTCGGCTTCGCGATGGTGGAGAGCGGCCTCTGCCGCGCGAAGAACTGCGTCAACATCCTCGCGAAGAACTTCATCGTCTTCGGCATCTCGTCCCTGGCGTTTCTCATCATCGGCTGGGGCCTGATGTTCGGCGACGGGAATGCCTTCTTCGGCACCAGCGGCCTGTTCTTCGTGAGCGGCGCCGACAACAGCCCGGCCAGCGGCGACGCCTACAGCGGCGTCTATGCCGCGATCGCCTGGGCGACCGTGCCGCTCATGACGAAGTTCTTCTTCCAGCTCGTCTTCGCCGGCACGGCCGCGACGATCGTGTCGGGCGCGGTCGCCGAGCGCATCAAGTTCATGTCGTTCGTCGTCTTCTCGTTCGTGATGGTCGGCCTGATCTACCCGGTGACCGGTCACTGGATCTGGGGCGGCGGCTGGCTCGCCGGTCTCGGCTTCTGGGACTTCGCCGGCTCGACGGTCGTGCACTCGGTCGGCGGCTGGGCGGCGCTCGCGGGCATCCTGCTCCTCGGCCCGCGCATCGGGAAGTTCAAGGGCGGCAAGCCGCAGCCGATGCCGGGCCACAACATGTCGACGGCGACGATCGGCGTGTTCATCCTCTGGCTCGGATGGTTCGGCTTCAACCCGGGCAGCACGATGGCGGCCGATCCCATGGGCATCGGCTGGATCGCGGTCACGACGAACACCGCGGCGGCCGCGGCGTCGATCAGCGCGCTCCTCACGGCGACGCTGCTCCTCGGCAAGCCCGACCTCTCGATGATCCTGAACGGCTGCCTCGCCGGTCTCGTCGCCATCACCGCGCCCTGCGCGTGGGTGAGCATCCCGAGCTCGCTGATCATCGGCTTGATCGCCGGCGTGCTCGTGGTCGTCGGTGTGCTCGCCTTCGACCGGCTCGGCATCGACGATCCGGTGGGCGCGCTGTCGGTCCACCTCCTGAACGGCGTGTTCGGCACGCTCTGCGTCGGTCTCTTCGCCGATCCGTCGATCGCCCCGGTCGCGGGTCCGCCGGCCGGCCTCTTCGCGGGCGGCGGCTTCGGTCCGGTCATCACGCAGCTCATCGGGATCGCGACGGTGGGCGGCTACACGTTCATCGTCTCGCTCATCGCCTTCGGCGCCATCAAGGCGACGATGGGCCTCCGCGTCTCCGCCGAAGAGGAGATGGAGGGTCTCGACGTCGGCGAGCACGGCATGACGGCCTACCCGGACTTCGTCATGCACTCGCCGATGATCGGGGAGTCGATCCCGGTCGGCCCGGCGGGCGGTTCGCGCGCGCCGAGCTACGCGACGAAGCCCGCGCACGCATGATCCGATTCCGATCGATGTGGTGGTGAGATCGCCGGTGGGACGGCGACGGGAGCGTGCTCGAGGGAACCGATGCTCCCTCGAGCACGCTGCGTTTCAGACGAAGGAGGACACGATGCGATTGATGTTGGGCGCTGCCGCGACCTCGATGCTGCTCCTGATCATGCTCGGAGCGCCACCGCTGCCGGTCCTCCTCGGGACGACGATCTCCTGCGGTCTCATCTGGTGGAGGTCGGCGGGCGCTCGCTAGGCGTCTCCGGGGGGCAACGATGGCCATGAACGGGAAGCAGGGCGACGTCTCCGCAGTGAACGCCCGCTTGGCGGAGGCGGCGGAGACCGGCCAGACGGTGGAAGTCATCCTGGTCGTGCGCGGCAAGATCCGTCCGGTGCGCGGCGCCGACCGCCGTCGCTGGCGGATGCGCGTCGACAGCGACCACGTCCTCACCTTCCGCGCGGACACGGTGGTCGCGGCGACGCCCGTCGTGCGAAACAAGGTGCCCGGGAGCGGGGGCGGCGCCTCGTGATGCCGACCCGGCGAGCAGCCGATGCCTGTCGAACGAGCGTCAGGGAGCTGGCTGCGCAGAAAACGCCGGCAGGACGCGGCCGGTCGGCCGGCACCACACTTGCTTCTTAGGTCGCTGTAGTCTTCGGCTGGCCCGGCACAAAACACACGAGTCCCCCCCTCGTGGCCGGTGCGCGGCAGGCATGTAGCACGGCGAGTAGGCAAACGGGTCCGCATACCTGTTGGGTCGATGGGCAACCTGGCCGCCGCCAGCCGAAGACTGCACGAACCCGCTCGGCGCGTCAGACGCGGAGACGGACCTCGGTGACGCCCATGCGGAGCGGGCGTTGCTGGCGGAGCCAGGCACGCTGGATCGCGTCGCGGATCGCGGCCGAGCGCATGAGCCGTGGCACCAGGGCGAGCATCGGCTTCATCAGCCACGGACGCTCCCGAGCCCAGCGCTGGCCGCGCGCCTCGCGGTACTGCAGCCGCTGCGCGGTCGCGATCTCCGGCTCGCGCTCGCGCTGAACGGCCGCGAGCGCGCCGTCCACGTCACCGCCGGCCCGAAGGACCGGCACGAGATGATTGGCGGCGACGACGGCATCGCGGAGCGCCATGTTGATGCCCTGCGCGCGGATCGGCGACATCGGATGCGCGGCGTCGCCGAGCAACAGCAGTCCGGGAGCGTACCAGCGCGGACAGCGTCCGACCATCACGTCGAGCAACGACGGGCCGTCGATCGTGTCGCGGTGCGCGAGGAGATGCGCCGCGAGCGGTGCCGGCAGGAGCGTCGCGCACTCGGCGAGCCAGTCGCGGTGGCGCGCGTCGCGCCAGCCGCCCTTCGGCAGGAGCCAGGCCATCTGCCAGCGGCCGTCCCAGGAGCGATAGGCGAGCGCCGCCTCCGGACCCGACGCGAAGATCTGGATGGGGTTGCTGGCGGCGAGGGTGTCGGGCAGCGGTAGCTTGAACCAGAGAACGTCGTAGGCCTCGTTCAAGAGGCGCAGCTCCAGCCCGGCGCGCTTGCGGATCACCGACGAGCGGCCGTCGGCGCCGATCACCAGGTCGGCGGCGATCGTCTCCTCTCCGGCGGGCGTCGATACGGCCACGCCCGTGATCCGGTCGCCGTCACGCAGGAGGTCGCGTGCGGTCACGCCGGGGCGGAACGTGAAGCCGGGATGACGCGCGGCCTCGTCGACGAGCGCCGCGAGGAGCGCCGGCTGCGAGACGATGCGCAGCGCGAGATCGCCGAGCTCGCGGCTCGGCTCCTCGATGTGCATCACCGGCGTGCGGTCGAGGTGGATGTCCCAAGCGTCCAGCGTGTCGCCGGGCAGCGCGCGCAGCCGCTCGCCGAGCCCCATCTCGTGGAGCATCGCCAGGCCGAGCGGCATCAGCCCCTCGCCCCGAAAGACGCGGGCGAAGTCCGTCTCGCGGTCGATCAGGACGACGTCCACGCCGGCGCGGGCGAGCAGGAGGGAGAGCGCGGCCCCGGCGGGACCGGCGCCGACGACGACGGTGCGCATGGCCCTCCCTTCGGCCTCGGCATGGCGAGTGTCAAACCGCCGGGGGCGCACCGGTTGAACGGCCGCCACGAATCACCGATGGTAGGCCGTCATGCCGAACCCCACCGACCCCGCCGACATCGCCCGCTGGCTCGACTTCGCCAAGAAGGAGCGCAAGGGAGCCGACCCCGAGGGCCTGGTCTGGCGGACGCCGGAGGGCATCGACGTCAAGCCGCTGTGGACGCGCGCCGACGTCGCGAACCTCGACTTCGCCGATACGATTCCCGGCGACTTCCCGTACCTGCGCGGCCCGCGCGCGACGATGTACGCCGGCCAGCCGTGGACGATCCGCCAGTACGCCGGCTTCTCGACCGCCGAGGAGTCGAACGCGTTCTACCGGGCGAACCTGGCGGCGGGGCAGATGGGCCTCTCGGTGGCCTTCGACCTGGCCACCCACCGCGGCTACGACAGCGACCACCCGCGCGTCGTCGGCGACGTCGGCAAGGCGGGCGTCGCGATCGACTCCGTCGAGGACATGAAGATCCTGTTCGACGGCGTCCCGCTCGACAAGATGTCCGTGTCGATGACGATGAACGGCGCGGTGCTGCCGGTGCTCGCGAGCTTCATCGTCGCCGGCGAGGAGCAGGGCGTGCCGCGCGCCCAGCTCACGGGGACCATCCAGAACGACATCCTGAAGGAGTTCATGGTCCGCAACACGTACATCTATCCGCCGAAGCCCTCGATGCGGATCGTGGCGGACATCATCGAGTACACGTCGCGCGAGATGCCGAAGTTCAACTCGATCTCGATCTCCGGCTACCACATGCAGGAAGCGGGAGCGACGTGCGACCTCGAGCTGGCGTTCACCATCGCCGACGGCCTCGAGTACGTGCGCGCCGCGCTGTCGAAGGGCCTCGACATCGACGCCTTCGCCGGCCGCCTCTCGTTCTTCTTCGCGATCGGGATGAGCTTCTACATGGAGGTCGCGAAGCTGCGCGCCGCGCGGCTCCTCTGGTCGACGCTCATGCAGAAGCACTTCCGGCCGAAGAAGCCGACGTCGCTGATGCTGCGCACGCACTGCCAGACGTCGGGCGCGAGCCTCACCGAGCAGGACCCCTACAACAACATCATCCGCACCACGGTCGAGGCCATGGCGGCGGTGATGGGCGGCACGCAGAGCCTGCACACGAACTCGTTCGACGAGGCCATCGCGCTGCCGACCGACGCGTCGGCGCGCGTCGCGCGCAACACCCAGCTGATCCTCCAGCTCGAGACCGGCATCCCCAAGGTGGTCGATCCGTGGGGCGGCTCGTACTTCATGGAATCGCTGACGCACGCGCTGGCGACGAAGGCGCTCGGCATCGTCGAGGAGATCGAGGCGATGGGCGGCATGACGAAGGCCATCGAGGCCGGCATGCCCAAGCTTCGCATCGAGGAGACGGCGGCGCGGCGGCAGGCGCGCATCGACCGCGGCGAGGACGTCATCGTCGGCGTCAACAAGTTCCAGCTCGCCGAGGAGCCCGAGATCGACACGCGCGAGATCGACAACACCGCGGTGCGCATCGCGCAGGTGAAACGCCTCGAGCAGATTCGCAAGACGCGCGATGCCGCCAAATGCACGGCGGCCCTCGACGCGCTCACACAGGCGGCGGAGAGCGGCACGGGCAACCTGCTCGAGCTCTGCGTCGCGGCGGCGCGGGCGCGTGCGTCCGTGGGCGAGATCTCCGACGCCATGGAGAAGGTGTACGGGCGCTATCAGGCCGAGGTGCGCTCCATCTCCGGCGTATACGGCCAGGCCTACGAAGAGGACGCCGACTGGAAGGCCCTGCAGACCGAGATCCGGCAGTTCGCCGACGAGCACGGCCGCCGGCCGCGCATGCTGGTCGCGAAGGTCGGTCAGGACGGCCATGACCGCGGCGCCAAGGTCATCGCCACGGCGTTCGCCGACCTCGGCTTCGACGTCGACGTCGGCACGCTCTTCCAGACGCCCGAGGAGATCGCGCGGCAGGCGGTCGAAAACGACGTCCACGTGGTCGGCGTCTCGACGCAGTCGGGCGGCCACAAGACGCTCGTGCCGCAGATCATCCAGGAGCTCGGCAAGCTCGGCGCCGGCGAGATCGTCGTCACCGTGGGCGGCATCATTCCCGCGAAGGACTACGGTTTCCTCGAGCAGGCGGGCGTGAAGGCGATCTTCGGCCCGGGCACGCAGATCCCGAAGGCGGCGCGCCGGGTGCTGGCGCTCGTCAACGAGGCGTCCAACAAGCCGGCGGATGCCGCGTCCGCCTGACGTCCAGGCGCTCGCGGCCGACGTGCGCGCGGGCGGCCGTCGCGCGCTGGCGAAGGCGATCACGCTCGTCGAGAGCACGCGCGCCGACCATCAGGAGCAGGCGCAGCGGCTGCTGGAGCTGCTGCTCCCGCACACGGGGACGGCCGCGCGGGTCGGCATCAGCGGCGTGCCCGGCGCCGGCAAGAGCACGTTCATCGAGGCGTTCGGCCTCTACCTGATCGGCCAGGGCAAACGCGTCGCGGTGCTGGCGGTCGACCCGTCGAGCGCGCGCTCGGGCGGCAGCATCCTCGGCGACAAGACGCGCATGCAGCAGCTGTCGGCCGCACCGGAGGCGTTCATCCGGCCGAGCCCGTCGGCCGGGTCGCTGGGCGGCGTCGCGCGGCGAACGCGTGAGGCGATGCTCGTGTGCGAGGCGGCCGGCTACGACGTCGTGCTCGTCGAAACGGTCGGCGTCGGGCAGTCCGAGGTGGCCGTCGCGGCGATGGTCGACTTCTTCCTCGTCCTGATGCTGCCGGGCGCGGGCGACGAGCTGCAGGGCATCAAGAAGGGCATCATCGAGCTGGCCGATGCGCTCGCCGTCAACAAGGCCGACGGCGACAACGTCCGCCGCGCCCAGCAGGCCGCGACCGAGTACCGGAGCGCGCTGCGTCTCTTCCGCCACACGACCACGACCTGGGATCCGCCGGTCGCCATCGTGAGCGCGCTCGAGCGTCGCGGCATGGACGACGTGTGGGCGATCATCGAAGAGCACCGCGCCAAGCTGGACGCGACGGGCGAGCTCGCGGCCAAGCGTCGCTCGCAGCAGCAGTCGTGGCTCTGGGCGATGCTCGACGAGGGCCTCAAGCGATACTTCCGCGAGCGGGACGACGTCCGCCGCCTGCTGCCGGAGATGGAGGCGGCCGTCGCCGACGCGCGCCTCACGCCGACGGAGGCGTCTCGCCGGCTGCTGGCGCTGCTGGGACCGGCGCGCTGCTAGCAGCGACGCGGGGCGGAACGGCTCGCGCCGTCCCGCCCCGAAGTGCGCGTCTTGCCGTCGGGACGCTCAGTGGTGGCTGCCCACCATCGTGCCCGACTCGGCGACGCCGCTGTACGCGCTCTCGCTGTGCTGCGAGAGGTCGAGGCCGGTGACCTCGTCCTCGTCGCTCACCCGGAGTCCGCCGAACACGACGCCCAGGATGCCGAGGATGATGGCGGTGGCGAGCGGCGCGAAGATCGCGACGAACACCATGCCCTCGAGCTGGACCATGATCTGCTGGGCGTTGCTCTCGATGCCCGCGCCCAGGGTCACGGCGAAGATGCCGGAGGCGAGCGCGCCCCACGCGCCGCCGAGCGCGTGCACGCCGAAGACGTCCAGCGAGTCGTCGTAGCCGCAGGCGGGCTTCAGGAACGTGCAGGCGAGGTAGGAGATCACCGCCACGCCGAAGCCGATGCAGATCGCGCCCATCGGGGTGATCGCGCCGCAGGCGGGCGTGACGGCGACCAGGCCGGCGACCGCCGCGGTCGCGCCGCCGAGGGCCGTCGGCTTGCCGCGGTGGATCATCTCGATGATGGCCCAGCCGACGACCGCGGCGGAGGCGGCGGTGCCGGTGTTTGCGAAGGCGAGGGCGGCCAGCGGTCCGGCGCTGAGCGCGCTGCCGGCGTTGAAGCCGAACCAGCCCGTCCAGAGCAGCCCGGCGCCGATCAGGCAGAGCGGCAGGCTGTGGGGCACCATCGGCTCCTTGCCGAAGCCGCGGCGCTTGCCGACCATGATCGACGCCACCAGCGCGGAGAAGCCGCTCGACATGTGGACGACGAGGCCGCCCGCGAAGTCGATCGCGCCCGACTTGAAGATCCAGCCCTCGGACGCCCACACCATGTGCGCGAGCGGGCAGTACACGACCAGCAGCCAGATGGTGATGAAGACGCAATAGACGCTGAACTTCATGCGCTCGGCCACCGCCCCCAGCATCAGGGCGGGGGTGATGATCGCGAACTGCGCCTGGAACATCGCGAAGACCATCTCGGGGATGTTGCGCGGCGGCGTCGCGAAGTTGGCCGTGACGCCCTCCATCACGCCCGCGAATCCGACCTTCGAAAAGTCGCCGATCCATGCGTTGCCCGTGCCGAAGGCCAGGCTGTAACCGACCACCACCCAGAGCACGCCGACGATGCCGGCGGAGATGAAGCACTGCATGAGGACGTTGAGGACGTTCTTCCCGCGCACCAGACCGCCGTAGAAGAGGGCGAGACCCGGCAGGGTCATCATCAGTACGAGCGCCGAGGAGGTGAGCACCCAGGCGGTGTCACCCGAGTCGATGACGGGCGGTGCAGCCGCGGCTTCGTCCTGCGCCCAGGCGGCGGCGCTCCAGAGCGTCGCTGTGAGCGTGGTCGCCGTGGCCAGGCCACTCTGCCGAAGGCGTCCGATCGTCGTAGGCATCGTCATCAAGTCCCCCTCTTGTTTAGGTGTGGCCGGATCGCGTCGGGTCGGTAGAGCAAGCGCTGCGCCATCGGCGGGGGATACCGCGACCGTTGCTCCGATCGGTCGCGAGGTCCGTCGGATACGCATAACCGCCTGGAAACCTTTGTCGTTCATCCCGCGGCGTGGGTTCGCGAGCCCGTCGGCGATCCGGGCCGCTGCCCATAGAGCGGGCACGATGCTGATAAAACGCGCATCTGGGTCGAGGCTGCCGACGCCGGGTGCTTGGAGACGGCCGGCGCACGAGGTTATGGTGCGTCGATGAGCCGAAACGCCCACGAGCTCCTCGCCAAGGACGGTTCGCCCACGCGCGACGCCCCCTGGATCTTCCGAACCTACGCCGGTCACACCAATGTCCGGGCGTCGAACGAGCTCTATCGGGCGAACCTCTCCCGCGGGCAGACCGGCCTCTCGATCGCCTTCGATCTGCCCACCCAGTGCGGCTACAGCTCGGACCACCCGCTCGCCGGGCCGGAGATCGGCAAGGTCGGCGTGCCCATCAACACGCTCGACGACTTCGCCATCCTCTTCCAGGACATTCCCATCGACGAGATCAACACGTCGATGACGATCAACGCGACGTCGATGTGGCTGCTGTCGCTCTACGTCGCGCTCGCCGAGCAGCGCGGCATCGACGCGACCAAGCTGCAGGGGACGACACAGAACGACATCATCAAGGAGTATCTGGCGCGCGGCACGTACATCTTTCCGCCCCGGCAGTCGATGCGGCTCATCGTCGACATGTACGAGTACTGCCTGAAGGCGATCCCGCGCTGGAACGCGTCGAACATCTGCTCGTACCACCTGCAGGAGGCCGGGGCGACGCCGACGCAGGAGCTGGCGTTCGCGCTCGCCACCGCCATGGCGGTGCTCGACGCGATCAAGGAGCGCGGCGGCATCAGCCACGACGACTTCGAGCGCTGCGTCGGCCGCGTCTCGTTCTTCGTGAACGCGGGCATCCGGTTCGTCGAAGAGATGTGCAAGATGCGCGCGTTCGGCGAGATGTGGGACGAGATCACCCGCGACCGCTACGGCGTGCAGAACCCGAAGTACCGGCTGTTCCGCTACGGCGTGCAGGTGAACTCGCTGGGGCTCACCGAGGAGCAGCCCGAGAACAACGCGTGGCGCATCCTGATCGAGGCGCTCGGCGTGACCCTCAGCCGCGACGCCCGCTGCCGCGCGCTGCAGCTGCCGACGTGGAACGAGGCGCTGAGCCTGCCGCGGCCGTGGGACCAGCAGTGGTCGCTGCGGCTCCAGCAGATCCTCGCCTACGAGACCGACCTGCTCGAGTACCCGGATCTCTTCGCCGGCTCGCCGGTGGTCGCGTCGAAGGTGGCGTCGCTCAAGGAAGCCGCCTACGCCGAGATCGAGCGCATGCGCGAGGCGGGCGGCGCCGTCGAGGCGATCGAGTCGGGCTACATGAAGGCAGCGCTGGTGCGCAGCCAGGCCGAGCGGATGGCGCGCATCAACCAGGGCGACGTCGTGGTGGTCGGCCGCAACAAATGGACCGAGGCACTGCCGTCGCCGCTCCTCGGCGGTGACGACGGCGGCATCTTCAAGGTCGACCCGAAGTCCGCCGCCGAGACGCTGGAGATGCTCGCCGCGTCGAAACGCCGGCGGAACCAGGGCGAGGTCGACGCGTCGCTGCGGGCGCTGAAGGACGCCGCGCAGGCGGGCACGAACCTGATGCCGCTCTCGATCCGCTGCGCGAAGGCCGGCGTCACCACGGGCGAGTGGTCGAACGCGCTGCGCGAGGTCTTCGGCGAGTTCCGTCCCGCAACGGGCGTCGAGGGCCAGCAGCTTCGCATCGAAGGTGCCCGTGTCGACGCGGTTCGGCGCCGTGCGGACGGGTGGACGGCGCAGCACGGCGGGCGGCCCCGCATCGTGGTCGGCAAGCCGGGGCTCGATGGCCACTCGAACGGCTCGGAGATGATCGCGGTCGCCGCCAAGCACGCCGGCTTCGACGTCGTCTACGGCGGCATCCGGATGACCGCGGCGGAGATCGTGCAGTCGGCGGTCGAGGAGGACGCCGCGGTGCTGGGGCTGTCGGTGCTGTCGGGCTCGCACCTCGAGATCGCGAAGCTCGTGCTCGACGAGCTCGGTCAGCAGGGCGCCCGCGACGCGATTCCGGTGGTCCTCGGCGGCATCGTGCCGGACAGCGACGTGCCCGCGCTGAAGGCGCTCGGCATCAAGGCCGTCTTCACGCCGCGCGACTTCGACCTGATGGACGTCATGGATCGCATTCTCGACGTGATCGGTGCCCCCGATGAGCCGACCGCGCCCCGCGCCGCCAGCGCGTGACGTGGCGGCGCCGCCGCTCGACGACGAGCTGGAACGCCTCCTCGCCGGGGCGGTCCGACTCCAGAAGCACCCGCTCGCGCGCCTGATCTCGCTCGTCGAGCAGGAGCGCGACGAGGTGCGGCCGCGGAAGGCCGCGCTGTTCCGGCACCTGGCGGCGCATCCGGAGACCTACCCGCGGCGCGCCGGCGTGGTCGGCGTCACCGGGACGCCGGGCTCGGGCAAGTCGTCGCTGATCGGCCGGCTGGCGCTCGAGCTGCTGAACGGCGATCCCCAGGTGCGCGTCGCCGTGCTCGCGATCGATCCGAGCAGCGCGGTCTCCGGCGGCGCGCTCCTCGGCGATCGGCTGCGGACGCACTTCCCGGTCGGCGAGAAGCGCATCTTCTTCCGCTCGCAGGCGACGCAGGGCGACCTCGGTGGAGTGGGGCGGCGCACCTTCGCGGTCACCAGGCTGCTGCGCCACCTGTTCGACCTGGTATTCATCGAGACGGTGGGCATCGGGCAGAGCGAGGTCGAGGTCACGCAGCTCGCCGACGTGACCGCGCTCGTCATGCAGCCGCTGGCCGGCGATCACGTGCAGTTCCTCAAGGCGGGCGTGATGGAGATCCCGGACCTCTTCGTCGTCAACAAGTGCGACGAGGACCGGCTGGCGCGGAAGAGCGCGCACGAGCTCCGGTCGGCGCTGGCCTATGCCAAGATCGGGGGGCCCGCCGACCACCGCATCTTCCTCACCAGCGCCGTCACCGGGCGGGGCGTGCCCGAGCTGGCGGCCTACCTCCGGGAGACGGCCCGTCCCGAGGACGCCGACGCCCGGCGCCGGCACGAGCTGCACTTCCTCCGGAAGGCGGTCGCCGAGCGCTACGGGCGCTTCGGGCTCGAGGAGGTCGACCGGCTGGTGGCCGCCCCGGACGCCGTCTACGAGGAGCGCGAAGCCGCGGTGCTCGACGCCATTCGCGCCCGCGTCCGCTGAGCGCGCCGCACCACGTACAGAACTGTCCCGGGTGGCAGGTGCGGTGTCGGAATTACGACATCCCCGCCACCGCGGCGACGGCCGTCAGGCCGCGCGGACGGGGGCGAGACGCAGCGGAGCGCGGTGCTCGTCGTTGCCCAGCGGGACGCGGCCACCGTGGCGGGAGCGGTACGACTCGACGCGCTTCGTCAGCGCGTCCTCTTCGGTCGCCGTCAGCTCGAAGCGGAAGTAATACCCGCCGATGCTGGCCGGAAGCGTCTGCGGCAGGTGGCCGATCGATTCGATGCGCTTCCGCAGGCTGCCGTCGCCGCGGCCGATGTACATGACGTTGCGGACCAGGTTGGCGATCTCGAACACACCGGCGGCGTCTGGCAGGCCGGCAATGTTGTCCGGGTTGAGGCGTAGCCAGCGGCCGGGTTCGACTTCCATGCGGACTCGTCGGAGCAACGCTCATGCCATCTGGGCGCGTGATTTGGTGCGGGGTTCTGCATCGGGCGGCGTCATCCGCGCGTCGGTGCTGTGTGCGCGGCGTGCGGGCGCGGCGGCCGGGGGGTCGTCCGGCTGCGCGCGGACCTCGCACGGCACCCCGCCGCCCCATTTCCCCTCCACGCGTGCTACCAAGTAGCTGCGGTTAACTCACCTCCTGCAATTGGACCTGATAGC
>CAYSOF010000022.1:0-119806 GCA_964432595.1 uncultured Binatia bacterium (SeqCode)
GAACGGGCACATGCGCTTAAGTGAGTGGCATTGGGCTTCGCCGGCCGCGGCATGCCGGTCGCCCGCGAGCGCACCATTACACGCTCGCTGCATCTCCGACCCAAGACATGGTCTTGGGTCGATTCTAGACGCCCGTCGTCAGGATGCGCTCGCGGCGCGTGCGTGGGTCGAGGACGTCGCGGACCGCGTCGCCGACCAGGTTGACGGCGAGGATCAGCCCGAACAGCGCCACCGACGCCGCACCGAGGTTCCAGAAGATGGGCGGGTCGCGGGCGAGCTCGTCGCGCGCCTGATCGATCATCTGGCCCCAGCTGCCGTCGAGGCCGATCCCGAGCCACGACAGCACCGCCTCGGACAGCACGAGCCCCGAGAACAGCAGCACGAACGTGATCACCACGAGGTGCATCAGGTTCGGCAGGACGTGCCGCGTGATGATCGCCGGCGACGTCGCGCCGAGCGCCCGCGCGGCGTGCACGTAGTCGAGCTCGCGGAGCTTGAGCGTCTCGCCGCGCGCCACGCGACAGAACCCCACCCAGCCCGTCACGCCGAGCGCGATGCAGACCTGCACCGTGCCATGGCCCAACGCCATGATCAGCGCGATCAGCAGCAACAGGCCCGGCATCGAGGCGAGCGTCGACATCAGGAAGAACACCGCGTCGTCGAGCTTGCCGCCGTAGTAGCCGGCGGAGATCCCGAAGAGCAGCGCCACCGGGATGACGATCAGGCTCGTCAGCCCACCGATCAACAGCGCCACGCGCGCGCCCTTCAGCGTCAAGTGCAGGACGTCGCGGCCGATGATGTCCGTGCCGAGGAGATGCCGTCCCGGATACGCGAGCGGCAGGCCGCCGTAGAAGCCCGTGCCCGCGAGCGGCGCCGAGTAGCTGCGCTCCTGGAAGTCGGGCGGGAACATCCGGTCGACGACCGAGCGCGGGCGCTGCAGCTCGCCCTCGCGTCCGCCCGTCCACGACACCGAGTCGAGCATCGCGACGAGCACGTAGAGCCCGACGACCGTCAGCGCGATCGGTCGCCGCCGCCAGACGTCGCGCGCCGCCTCCCGCCAGATCGGCCGCCGGCGCACCATGCCCACGAGCAGCACGCCGCCGACGAGCAGCAGCAGGGTGACGACGTTGGAGAGGACGTGCGCGCTCATTCGAGCCGCACCCGCGGATCGACCAGCACGTAGCTCAGGTCGGTGAGGATCGAGCCGACGATGAAGAGCAGCGCGCCGATGAACACCATCGTGCGCAGCGTCGCGAAGTCGTTGCCCTGGATGGCCTCGACCGTCATCGCGCCGAGCCCGGGGATGCCGAAGAACGACTCGAGCAGCACCGAGCCGGTGAAGAGGAACGGGATGGCGAGCACCACCTGTGTCAGGATCGGGATCAGCGCGTTCCGCAGCACGTGGCGCACGAGCACGCGGCCGTCGCCGGCGCCCTTCGCACGGGCCGTACGCACGTGGTCGCGGCCGATCTCCTCGACGAAGAGCGTGCGGTAGTAGCGCACGTTCTCGCCGACGCCCGAGAGCAGCCCGATGATCACCGGGAGCGCCAGGAAGCGCAGGATCACCGACGGGCGCGGGTCGAAGCCCGAGATCGGGAACCAGCGCAGCACCTTTCCGATGAGGTACTGCCCGCCGATGATGTAGAGCAGCAACGAGACGCTCATCGCCAGCACGCAGAGCACGACGCCCGTGCGGTCGATGTACGTTTCACGGAAGAGCGCCACCAGCAGCGCGAGCCCGATCCCGAGCGGCAGCCCGAGCAGGAAGAGCGGCACCGTGAGCGACAGGCTCGGCCACATGCCCTCGCGCAGGCGCCGCGTGATCGGCACGTCGTCGGCGTCGCTGCGTCCGAAGTCGAACGTCAGCATGCGCCGGAAGTGCTCGACCAGCATCGTGTCGGTGGGCTGCTCGGGGTTCCAGAACAGCGGGCGGTCGTAGCCGTGGTTCGTGAGCCACTGCGTGATCGCCTCGGGCGGCGCCTTCTCGCCCAGCGCGCGGCGCGCGACGTCCTCGGGCGCCGTCACCATGAAGAACAGCACGAAGAGGAACAGCAGCACGCCGAGCACGGTGACGAAGCCGTACGCGAGCCGTCGGGCGACGTAGGCCAGGATCATTCGCGCCTCCGCAGCACGCCCACGATGCCGGGCGCGATCACGAGCACCGCGACGCCGAGCAGCGCCCACGCCGGCCACACGATGGGCTCGTTCCACGCGACCCGCTTCGCGGTGCGATCGGGCACGTCGATCCAGCGATACTTGAGCGTCGAGTAGGACATGCCGAGCGGCTTCGCGTTGTACACCCAGCCGTGGATGAGCGCGTACGTCTCGGGGAAGAACAGGTCGATCCACGGCCCCTCGCGCTCGAGGATGGCGCGCATCTCGCGGATGACCGCGAGGCGCTCGGGGCCGTCCGGCATGTCGCGCATGCGGAGGAAGAGCTCGTCGTACTCGGGATCGTCGAAGTTGGCGGTGTTCGGTCCGCCGGCGCTGCGCGCGAGCTTGCCCCAGAGCAGGCCGAGGAAGTTCTCGGGGTCGGGATAGTCGGCGACCCAGCCCCACATGAAGAGCTGGTACGCGCCGCGGCGGACCTTGTCCTGGAACTGGTTGTACGTCGTCGCGGCGATCTGCACGTCGATGCCGAGCCGGCGCCAGGCGTCGACGAAGAACTGGTAGCGCAGGCGGCCGCGCGCGCTCGTGTCGGGCGTATCGAACGTCAGGCGTAGCGGCTGCCCCGTCGCCGGGTCGATGCCGCCGGGATAGCCCGCCTCGCTCAGCAGCTCCGCCGCGCGTTTCGGGTCGACGGTGCGGTACGGGTTCACGTAGTCGGCGTCGTAGCCGAAGATGCCGGGCGGAATCGGCGACTGCGCGGGGATGCCGCGCCCGTTCATGAAGATGCGCGAGAACTCGTCGCTGTCGATGACGAGGCTCATGGCCTGCCGCAGCTTGCGCCCGCGATCGCCGGCCTTCGCGCCGACGACCGGGTCGTCCATGTTGAAGCCGACGTAGTAGACCGCCGGCTGCACGGCCTTCTCGAGGCGCATGTCGTAGGCCTTCATCTCCTCCGACAGCTGACCTTCTCGCACGATGCGGTCGAAGCTCTCCTCGATGATGCCCGACGCGTCGTAGTAGCCCTGGAGGAATTTCGTGAACGCGGGGATGTCTTCCTTGTCGAGGTACAGCTCGACGCGGTCGACGAACGGCAGCGGCTTGCCGACGAACCGCGGGTCGAGCAGGCCCCTCTCCGCGTCGCCCGGCGCGCCCTCGCTCGGGTAGACGGTGCCCGGCGCCTTGGCCTCGGGGTTGCGGATGCCGAGCCAGTTCGGGTTGCGGGCGAAGACGATGCGGCTCCGCTTGTCGTAGGCGGCGAGGCGAAACGGGCCGGTTCCGACCGGATGCTCGGCGAACGCGTCGCGCCCCTTGCCGTCCCAGTACGCGATGGCCTCCCACGGCACCGGCGTCGTGAACTCCATCGCGAGCCAGTACCGCAGCTGCGGATACGGCTCGGTCAGCTCGACGTCGAGCTGCAGCGGCCCGACGACGCGCACGCCTTCGATGCCGCCCACCTCGGCGTACTGCTGGTCGACGCGCCGCTCGCCGAAGGCGGGATCGGCCTCGCGTCGCGCGGCGAGCTTCTCGGCGAACGCCGTGAAGCCGACGATGCGCGCGAACGTCGGCGCGACGGGGCTGTTCACCTGCGGATCGGCGAGCCGCATGAGCGTGAACGCCACGTCGGCGGCGAGCACCGCGCGCGTCGGCCCCGGCGGCGTGGCGAGCTCGAAGCACGGATCGTCGTGGAAGAGCAGCCCGTCGCGCAGCCGCAGCGAGTAGACGACGTGGCCGTTCGCCGCGGGCTGCGGCTCGGGAATCTCCTCGAGCAGGCCGGGGATCAGCCGATAGGGGCGGTCGAGGAAGTGGTACTGGAGGAGCGTGTCGTAGACCGCGCCGGTCACCACGTGGTCGGTCGTCGAGTAGGCGACGGCCGGATCGAGCGTCTTCGGCGCCTCCGTGAACGCCGAGTAGAGGATCGAGCGCTCGTCGTCGGCGTCGGGGTACGGGTTGTTGGTGCACGCGCCGGCCAGGACCAGCAACAGCAGCAACACCGCAGCCCGCATCGTCGTCCCTGTTCATGGCACGGGGCCCGCGGGGGCGCCAGCGCGGGGTGCCCATCGCCATCGGAGCGCATCGCCGGTATGCTCGCTCGTCACGATGTCGGTGTTCGATGTCCTGACCCTGGTCGTGCTGTTCGGCGTGCCCACCTACGCATGGCGGGTGCGTGGCCGGGAGTACGGCATCTTCGGGCTGGTGTTCCTCCTGATCGCGCTGCCGGGAGCGGTCGTCATGCGCGGCCGCTTCCTGAGCTGGTGCCCACCAGCCGTGGCGCCGTGGCTGGACGCGGCCTTCTCCTACGGCGTTGCCACCGCCGGCCTGCACATGGCCGGGCTCGTCCGGGCACGACTCCGCTCCGTACCGTTCCGCCTGGGCATCAGCATTCCGGGAATGACGTTCATCGCGGCCGGCGCACTCTCGAGCGTGTGGCTGCTGGCGCTGCTGCCGATTCGCGCGGCGCTCGGCGCCCTCGGCTGGGATGCGGCCGGCGCCGCGACGCGCTGGCTCGACCTGGTCCCGTTCGCCGTCGCGGGCGCCTCGGTGCTGACCTCGATGCGGCTGGTCGAGGAGGTGGTGCAGGTGCCGCTCGCCACGAGCGGCCCGGCGGAGATCACGCGTCTGCCCGTCGACCGCTACCGCAACGGCCGCAACGCGCCGACGTCCGCGCGCCGGCTGCGCATCGTCCAGATCACCGATACGCACCTCGGGCCGTGGCAGCCGGTGCGTCTGCTGCAACGCCGTATCGCCGACCTCGTCGCACAGGACCCGGACCTCGTCCTGCTGACGGGCGACTTCCTCACGATGGAAGGCATGGGCACGCCGGGGGCGCTCGCGACCGCGCTCGAGCCGCTGCGCGCGCTGCGCGGCCGCTGCTTCGCCGTCTTCGGCAACCACGACCACGAATCGCCCGACGAGGTGCTCGACGCGCTCGTGACCAACGACGTGCACGTGCTGCTCGACGCCGAGGCCGTCGTCGAGACCGCCGTCGGTCCGGTGCAGCTCGTCGGCGCCGACCACGTCTTCCAGGAGGCCCGCGAGCACATCCAGCGGCTCCTCGTTCGCTTCCCGCGCCGCGACGACCACCTGCGCCTCCTCATGCTGCACGACCCGTCGCGGTTCCGTCACGTGCCGAAGGGCGACGTCGACCTGACGTTGTCGGGCCACACGCACGGCGGCCAGCTCGGGCTCGTCAGCTTCGGCCTCGACTGGACCGTGCTGGCGCGCACCCGCTACCCCGACCACGGCCTGTTCGGCCACGGCTCGAACCGTCTCTACGTGCACCGCGGGACCGGGTTCTACGGGTTCCCGCTGCGGATCGGCGTCCCCGGCGAGCTGTCGCTGCTCGAGCTCATCCTCGACCAAAGACCATGTCTTGGGTCGGAGGAACCCGCGAGCGTGTAGCACGGCGCTTCGGCCCACCAACAGCCAGCGGCTCCCTCCGAGCCAAGACATGGTCTTGGCTCGAGCCTACGGCGTGACGGCGCGCATCAGCAGATACGTGCCGATGCCGAGCGCCATGCCGAACACCAGCGGCACGCGCTCGGTCTTGCCGCCCACCTGCATCACGGTCGCCGACACGGCGAACACCGAGGCGAGGATGGCGAGCGCCACGTACAGCCCGGTCGACGCGGGCTCCTCGGTCACGTAGCCCGAATCGAACCGCAGCCAGAGGACCACGAGCGCGGCCATCGCCACCAGCAGCGCGCGGGGCGTCAGCATCAGAACATGAAGAACGGCGCCGCCAGGGCGCCGAGCGTGATGCCCACGCCGAGCAGCGAGACGCTGGCCTTGGCCGTCTTCTCCGACAGCGTCTCCTCGCCGTCGTTGTCGTCGACGCCCAGCCCGTCGTCCTCGCCGTACCCCTCGTCGCCCGGGTGCAGCAACGACTCCTCCGTGGAGGGACGCTCCTCGACCCGGTCCCCGACGGCGCTGAGCGCGTCCTTCTCCTCGGGGCTCAGGTACTGCAGGAGCGAGGGCGACGGCCCTCCCAGCCGTGCCGCGGAGAAGTCGTCCGCCGTGTTGAGGCGCGTCTTCTTCTCCATGCAGCCGACCGCGACCACCACCGCCAGGACCGCCAGCATCCCCACCGCCGTCGTTCGCATGACGCGCAGTATAGCCCCCGTCCCCATGACGTGCGACCCCGGCCTCAGCCCAGCCCGAGACGCCGGGAGATGATCACTTTCATGATCTCGTTGGTCCCGGCGTAGATGGACTGCACGGCCGCGTCGGCGTAGTCCTCGGCGATCGGCGTCTCCAGCATGAAGCCGTAGCCGCCGTGCAGCTGGACGCATTCGCTGGTCAGCCGCTTCTGGAGGTCGGTCGTCCACCACTTGGCCATGCTGACCTCGGTGACGATGTCGTCGCCGCGGACGTGCGCGACCAGCAGCTTGTCGACGAACGCCTGCCCGACCTCCACCTCCGTCGCCAGCTCCGCCAGCTTGAACTGGGTGTTCTGGAAGGACGCGATCGGCTGCCCGAACGCGTGCCGCTGCTTCACGTAGGTCATCGTGTCTTCGAGCGCGCGCCGGCACGAGGCGACCGACGTGACGGCGATGACGAGCCGCTCCTGCTGGAGCTTCTGCATCAGCATCTTGAAGCCCTGCCCTTCCTTGCCGAGCAGGTTGGTCACCGGAATGCGGCAGTCCTCGAAGAAGAGCTCGCTGGTGTCCTGGCCGCGCAGTCCGAGCTTGTCGAGCTTCTTGCCGCGGACGAAGCCCGGCGTGTTCGCCTCGACGAGCACCAGGCTGATGCCGGAGTGCGCGGGCCGCGCCGCGGGGTCCGTCTTGCAGACGACGACGAAGAGGTCGCCGATCTGGCCGTTCGAGATGAACGTCTTCGCGCCGTTCAGCACGTAGTGGTCGCCGTCGCGGCGCGCCGTCGTGCTGACGTTGGCCAGGTCCGAGCCGGTGCCGGGCTCCGTCATCGCGATGCCGAGCAGGATGTCGCCGGCGGCCGCGCCCGGTACGTACTTCCGCTTCTGCTCCTCGGTGCCCCACGTGACGACGTACGGCAGGCAGATGTCGGAATGCAGCGACGCCATCATGCCGTGCGCGCGGATGCGGGCCAGCTCCTCGTTGACGATGGCCGCGTACAGGAAGTCGGCGCCGGCGCCGCCGTACTCGGTCGGCACGCACACGCCGAGGAGCCCCTCGTCGCCCGCGCGCTTCCACGTCTCGCGGTCGCTCATGCCGCGGGCGTTCCAGCCCGCCACCTTGGGCGCGACCTCGCGCTCGCAGAACTTCCGCACCTGCTGGCGGAAGAGCTCGTGCTCCTCCGTGAAGATGTCGCGTCGCATCCGGAACTCCTATTTCTTGCGGGAACGTCGGGCGGGCGGGCGATCGCCGAGGCGCGCGATGCCGCCGAGGAACAGGCGCGTGGCGAAGTCCGTCGCGCCGTCGACGTCGACGGGATCGCGCTCGACCATGCGCACCGCGACCTCGAATGCGACGCCCGACATCGCGCCGGCGAGGTAGTCGAGGTCGACGGGCGGCAGGTCGCCGCGCGCGACGGCCATGTCGAGATCTTCGCGCAGCTCGGAAACGCTCGCCATGAGCGTCGGCTCCTGCAGCAGCGCGCGCATCGGGCCGTCGTTCCGCCGCAGCATCTCGAAGGCCATGCGATCCTCGGCGACGAACGTGAAGTAGGCGCGGTACGCGCCGCCGACGAACTCTTCGAGGCTCGTGGAGCGATCGCGCGCGCCACGGACGCGCGTACGCAGCTGACGGGCACTGTCCTCGATCAGCGTCCGGAAGATCGACTCCTTGTCGGGGAAGTAGTTGTAGAACGTCCCCGCGGCGAGGCGCGTGCGCCGGATGATGTCGCGGATGCTCGCGGCGCCGTAGCCGAGCTCGCTGAACACCTGGCGCGCAGCGGTGAGTATCTCCGCGCGGTTGTGCGCCTTGTTGCGCTCGCGCTTTCCGTCGCCCGGCAAACCGAGCAGTGCGGTCATTCCCACGTCTATGCCTCGAATCGCCGGGAGGCCGCCACCCACGGCGACGACGATGGTGTCCCAGAACGGTGACGCGGCTGTCAAGTTCCTTCGGGAACGTCTCGACCCACCGTCGGCGATTGGCGGCCTTTCTTGCAGGTCGGGCCGAGCTGCGCCTCGTTCTCAGGCAGGGACCCACCATCCTGCCAAGGCGACCGCGAGCGCCTTCCCCACGTGCTCGCGGTGGTGCTGCCACTCGATCGACCGCTCGGGTTCGTGCCGCTCGTCTTCGACGACACGGCATCGGCGGCGCCGAACGCGAACATGATGACGAGCCGTTCTCGAAGACGTCGTCCTCGAGCGCGTCGAGCGGTAGATCGCGGATCCTCGCGCCGGCAAGCGGGTGTTACCCGGTCGCCTCACTCGCCCGCGACTGGACAAGCGCATGCGATCCGGCGAGCTTCCTGGGCCGTGCATCGGCAGTCAAAGAAAACTGTCAGAAAACAACTTGACCCGCATTTCTCCCGCGTGCTATCCGCCGCGCCGTCTCGATTCCTTTGACGTTTTCGACAGGGCCGTCGACAGAAAGGAGCTACGGATGGCAGCGAGCCTCGTACGTTCGAGCCGCGCGATCCTCGTCATCTCACTGCTGGTCTGTGCGCGCGCATACGCGGCTGACTGCAACATCGTGTGTCAGGCGCCGGCATTCACCAGCTGCACGTGCGTCGACGCGAATCCGGCCGACGCGTGCATCATCACCACGATCCAGGACGATGCGGCACCCGGTGCCGTCATCGACTGCACAGGCGTCGACATCGTCGTGAAGAATCGGGTCACGGTCGCGAACGGCTTCATGACGCTGCGCGCGGACGACCTCACCGTCCACACGAATCGCATCGAGGCGACGCGCACCCAGAACGGCGTCGCGTTCGGGATGATCCTCGAGCTCTCGGGCACGCTGGACGTGATCGGGCTGTTGGAAGCGTCGAGCAACACCGGTGGCGGTACGATCGAGGTCCTGGCGCTCGGCGACATCGTCATCCGCGACGACGGAACAGGAATCGTGGCCAAGGGCACGTCGGCCAACAGCGACGGCGGCCAGGTGTTCCTGGCGAGCGGCCGCGACATCCAGCTGCTCGGCGACATCGACCTGGACGGCTCCGCGCAAGGCTACACCCGCGGCGGACGTCTCAGCGTCGACGCGGAACGCGACGTGATCGTGCGCACGCAGATCAGCGCCGCCGGACGCAACGTCGAAGGCGGCGACGTCGACCTCGTGGCGCGCACGGGGAGCCTGGACGTGCAGTCCTGCGGGTCCTGCTACCTGAAGGTCGAGGGAGCCGGCCCGGACGGCGACGGGGGCAGCATCTTCGTCTCTGCCGACGAGGTCGTCCTGTCGGCGCCCATCTCGGCCCAGGGCGGCGTCGGCACGGGCGGCGGCGAGTCCGCCGGCGGCAGCTTGTCGGTTCGCGCCGGCAACGGCGGCCTCGCCCTCGCCGGAGACGTCGACGTCACCAGCGGCGCGGGCGGGTCGGGCTCGATCGACGCGACGAGCGCGGGCGACCTCTCGGTCGCCAACGGCGTGGATCTCATCACGAAGTGCGATGCGAACGGCGGGGACGGCGGGGACGTCCGGCTCTCAGCCGGCGGCCAGCTGTCGATCGGGGACGCGCTCATCGATGCGCGCGGCGATTGGGGCGGACTGTACGAGGAGGGATTCGGCGCGGCGATCGACCTCGAAGGCTGCACTGTGGCGATCGGCAGCGGAGCGGTCATCGACGCGCGCGGGTTCGACGGTGGCGACGTCACGGTGACGGCGCGCGGGGCGCTGACCGTCAGCGCGACCAGCACGATCGACGCGTCGAGCGCTGGCGGCAACGAAGGCTCGATCATGCTCGAGTACCGCACCGACGGACGATGCAGCGGCGGCATGCTCGCGGGCTGCGAGCCGGATCACTGCACCGTCGGAGGGACCTGCGCGGATGCGTCGACGGTGTCGTGCACCGTCGACGGCGACTGCGATCCCTGCGCCGCCGGCCAGTGCGTGCCGAATCCCGACACCGGCGGGACGACCTCGCAGTTCCACCCACGCGCGCCCGAGCTGCACAAGGACGCGTCGTTGACGCCGTGCAACTGATGCGCACTCGAGGCACCCGCGGACCGCAGATGAGCGCAGAGGAGGTCGTCGACATGGATGCCCGTTCGAAGAGGTTCGCCGTCGCGCGCCACGTCCTCGCCCTGTTGCTGTTCCTTCCCGCCGTCGCGTCGGCGGTGAACCAGATGACGATCCAGAGCGTCGTCACCGATCCACCGACGCTCCTCACGCTCGGCGTGCAGGTCGTGATCAGCGGTGACGACGACGGGGACGGCAGCATCTCCGTGCGGTACCGACGACTGGGGACGCAGTCGTGGACAGACGCCCAGGACCTCGTGCGGGTCGACACGGACGCGCCGTCCTACCCGCCCGAACCGCCCGATCAGCCGGACCAATTCGCCGGCAGCATCTTCAATCTCCAGCCGGCGACGGCCTATGAGGTCGAGCTGACGCCGCACGACCCCGACGGTGTCTCGCCGTCCTCGCTTCCCCTCACGGTGCTGACGACGCGGGCCGTGCCACGATCGCGGCCAACGTGCCTCGACGAATCCATCGTCGTCGACAAGGCCGGGCTGGTCGCGGCTCTCGGACAAACCGCCACCAAGAACTGCATCAATCTGAGGGCGGGGGTGTACGACGGAAATTTCGTGCTGAACGCCAGCGGCACACCCGAGCATCCGATCGTCATTCGGCGGGCCCTGGGCGACACCGGTGCCGTCGTCCTGGACGGCGGATGCCCGGCGACGGGCGGTTCGCAAGGCGATCACTGTCGGAGCAACGACCTGGACGACGCACCGTGCGCCGCCCTGACCGTCACCGGAAGCAACGTCATCGTCGAGCACCTCGAGATTCGAAACGCCGAACGCGGCATCCTGTTCACGAACCCCGCGCCGCCGACGTCGCCGGCGTCGGGGAACGTCGTCCGACGCGTGAAGATCACGGACGTCTGCGTCGGCATCACGAACAAGGGGCAGGGACAGACGGGGTTCTACGTCTGCGACAACGACCTGACCGGCCGCGTACCGTGGCCCGTCATGTATATCGATGCGAACAGCGGGACCACGGATCCCGTGCTGCCTTCCTCGATGTTGCCGTACGCCAGGAACAACTTCGCCAATGCGTCCGGTGTCCAGCTCGCCGGCAGCGGCCACGTCGTCTGCCACAACAAGATCGCGGGTTTCGGCGACGGGATCCGCTTGCTCGCGGAGTCCCCAGCGGTCGTCGACTTCCGTGGCTACGACATCTACGGCAACGACATCCTCTCCGGCTACGACAACGCGATCGAGCTCGACTACGCGCTCCGAAACGTCCGGGCGTTCCGCAACCGGATGCTGAACTCGTGGGCGCCGCTGAGCTTCCAGCCGGTCTTCGGCGGCCCGGTGTACGCGCTGCGGAACGTGATGCACAACGTCGTCCACGAGCCGCTCAAGTTCCATGCACACGGGACATACGGGCCGACCAACGGTGTCCGGGTCTTTCACAACACGGTCGTCACGGCGCCGCTCATCAACGACGAGGGCACCCCGTCCGCGCTCGCGCTGCACCTGACGAGCGACGACAAGAGCTTCAACTTCCGCATCGAGAACAACATCTTCTTCGGGCGACCAGTGTCGCCACCACCTCCGAACCAGCCGCGCACGGTCAAGTGGGACAGCCCCTGGGAAAGCTCATGGGACACCCCGTCCATCGGAGGGCTGTTCGACTTCAACGGCTACGCACCCGACGGTCGGTTCCAGTACGTGGACGGATCGATGCAGTACAGCACCCTCGCGCTGCTTCGAGCGTCTACGAATCCGGACTTCGAGGAAGGCGGGAAGATCCTGGTGGGGGACGCAGGCGACCACTTCGTGGACACCGGCCTGCAGCCGCCGAGCGATCACGATGCCGTGCAGACGGGGAAGGACTTCACGCTCCAGCCGACGAGCGGCGCGGTGAACGCCGCTCGTCCCATCGCCAACGTGAACGACGGCCACGTCGGCGCCGGCCCCGACATGGGTGCCGTGGAAGCGTCCTGCCCGAAGCCGGGGCCGATCTACGGACCGCGCCCGCTCGACATGGACGACACCACCGAGCCGATCGGCTGCGAGTCGGCGCCGGCCGACGGTCCCATGCTGTGCAGCTCCCAGCCAGTGACCAATTGCCAGAAGCCCCTCCACAGCGGCAGGACCATCTTCCGGCTCGCGAAGAGGCCGAGCGACCCGACCAAGACCCGGCTCACCTGGTACTGGCGACACGCGGACATCGACGTCGAGGACTTCGGCGATCCCTCGACGGATGCGACGTACTACGTGTGCGCCTACGAGACGCTGCCGAACGACGGCGGGCGACGCCTCGTGCTCGAGGCGCGCATTCCCGCCGGTGGCACGAACTGTGGAACGAACTTCGCGTCGAAGGCGTGCTGGCGTTCCAGGCCGAGCGGTTGGAACTACACGTCGCGGACGATGGCTCCGGACGGCGTGCGACGCCTGAACCTGCGCGGGGACGACCGGTTTGGCAGCTTCCAGCTCAACGCCACCGGCAGCCGACTGAAGCTCCCGAGCTCGCTGCAGTTCCAGTTCCCGGTCACGGTCCAGCTCCGAAACACGGACACGCTGAATTGCTGGGACGTCGATTACTCGAGCGGCAGATCGACGCCGCTCCGGTTCGACGGGGACGACGACTAGCGACGTAGCCTCCTCCGTCATCGGATACCCAGCCACTCGGACAGCACCTCGTCGGTGTGCGCGCCGAGGCGTGGCGCGGGACCGGCCGCGCCCGCCGGCGTGTCGGTCGCGCGCAGCGCGGCGCCGACGTGGTGGACGGGGCCGATATCCGGGTCGTCGACCACGACGAGCGCACCGCGCGCGGCGAGGTGCACGTCGGCGCGCAGCTCGTGCGGGCCCTGCACCGGCATGGCGGACACACCGGCCGCCTGCAGCGTTGCGGTAGCGTCCATGGCGTCCCGGCCGCGCGTCCACTCGGCGAGCCGTGCGTCGAGCGACTGCCGGCGCGCCTGCCGCCCGGCGAGTGTCGCCAGCGTCGGGTCCGCCGGCCAGTCGGCCAGCGCGCGGAGCCGTTCCCATGCCGCGTCGTCGCGCACGGCGATCGCGATCCAGCGGTCGTCACCGGCCGCCGGATAGACGCCGTGCGGGCACATCGTATCGGAGCCGTTCCCGCGCACGACCGGAGCCCCGGGCAGGTAGCAAGCCGCCAGCGGATACGCCGCCGCCTCCGACTGTGAACACTCGACGTACTGGCCCTCGCCCGTGCGTGTCCGATGCTCCAGCGCCGCCAGCACGGCGACGGCGAGCAGGCGGCCCGCGAAGTGGTCGGGATGCTCGAGCGCGGTGCCGATGGGCACATCTCCGTCTTCGGGGCTCCAGAGCCAGCTCACGCCCGCGTACGCCGACACGAGCGGGCCGAACGACGGCGCGGCGCCGAGCGGGCCGCCGCGGCCGTAGCCTTGCGACGAGACGTAGATCACGTCAGGGCGCCGCGCTCGCACCGCCGCCTCGTCGAGACCCCAGCGCTCGACCACGCCCGCCGTGCGGTTCTCGACGACGACGTCGGCCGCAGCGCACAGAGAGAGCGCGCGCTCGCGGCCCTCGGCCGTGCGCAGGTCGAGCTGCACGCTGCGCCGTCCGCGGTCGGCGTCGTTGAAGGGCCAGGCGTGGTCGGTCCGCGCCGGATCGACGGTGAGCCGGCGCAGGAAGTCGAGTGTCTCGACGGGCTCGATCTTCACGACGTCCGCGCCCAGCTCGGCGAGATGCCGGCAGAGCTCGGGCCCGACGATGCCCACGCCGAGGTCCACCACGCGCACACCGACGAGACCGCGCGCCGCGCCGCCGGTGGGCGGGTCCACGGTGCGCGGGCCGTCGAACCCGCTTTGCTCGCCGGGCGCGGGGGCCGGACGGCGCAGCGCGGCCGGCGTGCGGCTCAGGCGGCACGGGAACACGGCGACGGGGGTGTCGCCGAGGCCCGGAAACCCCGTGGAGACGAAGGCGCCGCGCACCGAGGTCTGCTCGGCGGCGACGAACTCGGCGGGCGTGAGCACCGGCGCGACGGGCAGGCGCAGCCGTAGCCCGGCCGCCAGCACCTCGGCGCGCGTGCGGTGGCGGAGCGCCGCCGTCGCGACGCGCCGGACGAGCGCCAGCCCCGCCTGCAACACGGGCAGCGCGCCGCTCGTGCCCGGCAGCGGCAGTCGCGCGAGCGCGCCCACGCCGAGCCGCGCGAGATGCTCGCCGCGCGCGGCGAGGCGCCGCAGCAGGCCCGCCGCGTCGTGGCGATCCGCAGACGTCGGGACGCCGGACGCCGCCTCCCCGAGGTCGCCAGCGAGCAGCGCCGCGAGGGCGCGCCACTGATGCGGCGTCACGGCGAGGAGGCGTACGAAGCCGTCGGCGACCGGCACGACGAGCGCGGGGCCGTCGTCGTCGCGGGGCATGACGTGGGGCAGCACAGGAAAGGCGCGGCGGTAGTCGACGAGCGGGATGCCCCACGGCGCGAGCGCGGCGAGCGCGGCCTCTTCGACCGAGACCTCGATCGTCTGGCCGTCGTCGGTCCGACGGCGATCGCTCAGCGCCGCGAGCGCGCCGGCGGCCGCGATCACGGCCGCGCAGTCGTGTGCCAGGAAGCCGGGAGTGCCGCACGGCGCGCCGGACGCGGGCCCCGACGCGAACAGCGCGCCCGAAGCGGCGAGCGCGGGCAGCGGCTCGAGGCGCCAGTGCGCGCGCGGTCCGCGGAGTCCGCAGTCCGCGACGGCGACGTGGACGAGGTGGGGATGCCGGCGCCGGACGGCCGACGGCTCGAGCTCGTACTGCACCTGGCCCGCCGGTCCCAGGTTCTCGACCAGCACGTCGGCGGCATCACACAGCGCGGCGAGCCGCGCCCGCCCGTCGGCGGTCGCCGGATCGATGCACGCGCCGCGCTTGCCTGCGTGGCGCACGAGGAACACCCGCGGATCCCCGCATCGACGCTCCGGGTCGCCGTCGGGCGGCTCCACTTTGACGACGTCGGCGCCGAGCTCGGCGAGCATCCGGCCGACCAGCGCGCCGCGCAGGTCGGTCACGTCGACGACGCGCAGATGAGCGAGAGGCGGCGATGCCACGACGACCATGGCGCTACCACGACCACCTGCACCGGCAAGGGGTCACGAGCCGATGCGAGTCGAGGCCGAGTTCGATCGGGCGCGGCTCGCGGCGGCGGCGCTCAGCCCTGCATGGCGCTGCGGAACCGTTCGCGGATGCCCGCCGCAGTCGTCCGTGTCTCCTGCAGCAGCGCGTCCGCCGACGCCTTCAGGTCGCGCCACGATCCCTGCGCCGCGGTCTGGAGGCGCGCGAGCAGCTTGGTGGCGTCCCGCTCATGCGCGCGCAGCGTCGCGATCTGGCTCTTCGCTTCCTTGCGAAGGGCGGTGATGCGCGCGCGCGCCTCGGCCTCGATGTGCTTCTCCGCCCGCTGCAGCGACTGCTGCACGTCGCGGATCGACTTGCCGAGGGTGCGTACGCCGCCTTGGACCTCTACGTATGCCGCACGCACCTCCTTCGGGAGCTTCGGGCGCGCGGGTCGGGTCGATCGCTTCGTCGCCATGGGTTCCTCCTGCTGGTGAGGCTATCCGCCTATCACAACTCGAGACCAACGACGTCGATGCAACTCGCGCGCCTCGCTCGCAAGGACCGGTCGGCGCGCTTTTGGCTCACTCGTCTCGCATCCGTGACGATCCTCCGGCGTCCGCCGTCGCAATCTTGGCAACGCCGGCATGCGGGGCGGCGTGCATCCGTAAGCGCGTGTCGCGCGTAGCCGAATCGGGGGCTGCCCGCGAAACCCCCGCAGCATCGCTGGACGCGCCGACCATGTCGGCCCGAGGGTCCGGGCGCCCGTGTGACAGCCGAGTCGCCCGCGCAAGACGAGGAGAGCATGCGAATCGATCGAGGCACGACAGACGCGCCACGGCGCGGACGAAAGGTGTGGAAGGCCCTCGTCGCCGGCGTGGTGCTGGCGGCCGGCGTGATCCCAGCGGAGGCGGCGCTGACCACGCCGTCCTGCCTGGCGAAGAAGCTGAAGGAATGGGGCAGGCTGCGGGCGTGCCAGGCGGTCGAGAACGGCAAGGCGCTGCAGGCGAGGCCGGCGGATCCCGCCAGCTGCCAGAGGAGGCTCGACACCAGGCTGGCATCGCTGAGCACGCTCGCGGCAATCGCGCGCGTGCCATGCCGGTACGGGATGAACGGCGACGGTACGGTGACGGACTACGACACGGGGCTCCAGTGGGAGCAGAAGACCGACGACGGCAGCGTGCACGACTTCGGAAAGGAGCACGACTGGAGCCCGAGCCTGGCTCGTCCGGACGGGACGGCATTCACGGAGTTTCTGGGGACGCTGAACGATGCCACCAGCAACGATGGCGCCACGAGCGCGGGATGCTTCGCCGGCCACTGCGACTGGCGGCTGCCGTCGATCGTCGAGTTGCGCGGCATCGTCGATCCGATCGCTCCGGGGTGCGGAGCCGGCAGCGCCTGCATCGACCAGACCGTCTTCGGGCCGACCATCCCCTTCTTCCATTGGTCGGCCACCACCGAGACCGTCTTCACGACCTTCGCGTGGGGCGTGGCCTTTTCCAGCCCGGAGGGGCGTGTCTTCAGCGCTCTCAAAGAGGCGCCCCTCTTCGTTCGGGCGGTGCGATCGGCCTTGTGAGCTCGCGACGGCCCGGCGCCGTCGTCCCTGGTCCGGGCATTCGTGGCCTGATTGCGGTAAGGACGCGCCCGTGCGGATCGACGTCACGGCGGGCGACATGCGAGCGGCTTCGGCCGGGGCGTCATCGTGCGGGAGGGCGCGGTGATGCGTCGTGTCGTCGAGGTGGTCGCGCGGGAGCTTCGCGAGGTGCTGCCCGCGATGCTCTTCTTCCTGGTCACCTTCCACATGATCGCGGTGACCAAGGCCGTCGTGCTCGCCGACCAGCACGTCGACGCGATACGGTCCGCGGTCGCGACGGTGGCGGCGCTCATCGTCGCGAAGGCGATACTCGTGGTCGAGCAGCTGCCGCTCGCGCGGCTCTTCTCTGCGCATCTCCTCGCCACCGTCGTCTGGAAAACGCTGCTGTTCGCCGTCGTGGCGACCGCGTTCCGCGTGCTGGAGGAAGTGGCGCCGGCGATGTTGCGTCACGAGAGTCTGGGCGGCGCGTTCGGAGCGGCGTTCGGCCAGGTGTCGTGGGCGCACTTCTGGGTGGTGCAGATGTGGCTCGTCGCGCTGCTGTTCTGCTACGCCCTCGCGGTCGAGCTGACGCGCGCGGTCGGTGCGTCGGAAATGCGCGCGATGCTGCTCGGACCGGCGCGCCGCGCGCACGACCGGTCCGCGCGCCCGAGCTAGCGAGACCGGGACGCCGCGTCTCGCGCGCGGCGAAGGGCCTCGAGCGTCCGGGATACCGGCCGCTCCTCGCGACGCGCGCCGGGCTTTTTGCCGAGGCGGAGCAGGTCGTCGGCCTTCCGGTGCTCCTCGAGCGGGTGTCGGAGCGATAACTTCCCCTTGACGCGGTAGTGGTTGCGCCGGCCTTCGCGCACGCGCTCGAGATACCCCTCGGTCTCGAGGTCGGTGAGGATTCGCTGGACCGCGCGCTCGGTGATGCCGACGAGCTCCGCGACGTCGCGCACGCGCGCCGCCGGGTCGGCGGCGACGCAGATGAGCACGTGCGCGTGGTTGGTGAGGAAGGTCCAGCCACCGGGCGCCCGCTCGCTCATGGCGTCTTGCCTAAGGGATTCGTCGGATGCTAGTCAATACCGGCAATGAATGTCAGGTATTCGGGTTCTGTCGTTTCACTGGACACCGACCACGGCCCCACCGGACGCGAGCTCGGCCAGCTCTGGCGGCTCCTCATGCTCGAGCGCCGCGACATCGGGGCGGTCCTGGTCTATGCCGTCCTCGGGGGGCTGCTGGCCCTCGTGCTGCCGCTCGGCACGCAGGCCGTGGTCAACACGGTCGCGTTCGGCGTCTTCACGCCCAACCTGTGGGTGCTCTGCGGCGCGGTGCTGGTCGGGCTACTCGCCGGCGGCGGACTCTTCGTCATGGAGCGCTACGTCGTCGACCTCCTGCAGCGCCGACTCTTCGTCCGCACCACCTTCGACGTCGCCTACCGTCTGCCGCGCATCCGCGAAGGCGCCCTCGACGATCACTACGCGCCGGAGCTGGTGAACCGCTTCTTCGACGTGCTGACCCTGCAAAAGACGGTGGGCAAAGTGCTGCTCGACGGCTCGTCGGCGGCGCTCACCGTCCTCTTCAGTCTGCTCCTGCTCGCGGTCTACCACCCCATCTTCCTCGTGCTCGACGTGATCGTGCTGCTCTTCCTGCCGTTCGTGGTGGGCGTGCTCGGGCGCGGCGGCCTCGCGACCAGCATCGCCGAGTCGACCGGCAAATACGCCGTCGCCAACTGGCTCGAAGAGGTGGCGCGCTGCCGGGTGGCGATGAAGCTCGCCGGCAATCCCGAGCGCGTGTTCGAGCGCGTGGATGCGCTCGCGTCCCAGTACGTGCGGGCGCGGCACGCCCACTTCCGGGTGCTGGCGCGTCAGCTCGTCGGGTCCGAGGTGTTCCGCGCGCTCCTGGTCGTGGGGGCGCTCGGTCTCGGCGGCAGCCTCGTGATCCAGCAGCAGCTTTCGCTCGGCCAGTTCGTCGCCGCCGAGGTCGTCGTGCTCTACCTCGCGGGTGCGCTCCAGAAGCTGGTCGCCCAGCTCGAGCACGTCTACGACCTCCTGACCGCGCTCCACAAGCTCGGCATGATCACCGGGATGCCGCTCGAGCCGGCGGCGGCCCGCGACACGCCGGCGCTGGCGACCGGACCGGCGACGCTCACCCTGCACGACGTCGTCTTCTCCTACGGTGGCCGCCGGCCGGTGCTCGACGGCGCGAGCGCGACGATCGCGCCCGGCGAGCGCGTCAGCCTCGTCGGGCGCGGCAAATCGTCGTTGGTGGCGTTACTGACGCGCCTCCACGAGCCGGCGAGCGGACTGATCGAGCTCGACGGCGTCGACGTGCGAACGATCGATCCCGAGGCGCTCCGCGTCCAGGTCGGGGTGATCGAGGGTCGCCGCGACGCGATCTTCGAGGGCACGCTCGAAGAGAACATCACGATGGGCCGCACGCTGGCGCACGCCGACGTCCGCTGGGCGATCGCGACGGCCCAGCTCACCGACGAGGTGGCGGCGCTGCCGCACGGACTGCAGACGGCGCTTCCCGCGACGGGCACCAACTTGAGCGAGTCGGTGTGCACGCGCCTCCTCTGCGCCCGCGCCATCGTCGGCCGGCCGCGCCTGCTGATCGTGGACGATGCGCTCGCGGGCCTGCCACCCGACCTGCACCGGCGGCTGCTCGATGCGCTCTGGCGCGAGCCGGGATGGACGTTGATCGATCTGTCGCAAGACCCGCGTCTCGGGACGCGCTCCGGTCGGACGCTCGAGCTTCGCGGCGGCCGTCTCGTCGCGCCGGAGGCCGTCGATGGATGACCGGCCGCTCGCGCGCATGCACGAGGAGAGCGAGGGCGAGCTGCTCGGCACCGAGATCCGCGCGGCCCAGGGCGGTGCGGTCGCGCTGCGCCTCGTGCGCTCGCCGCGCCGCACGCGGGTACTCGCCATGCTCCTGCTGCTCCTCCTCGCGTTCACCATCCTGTTCATGTTGCTGCCATGGCGGCAGACGGCCGCGGGCTCGGGCACGGTGACGGCCTTCACCCCGGGCGTTCGGCCGCAGAAGATCGAGGCACAGATCGGTGGCCGTATCGTCCGCTGGCTCGTCGTCGAGGGCCAGGAGGTGCAGCGCGGCGACCTGATCGCCGAGATCCGCGACCTCAATCCCACGTTCATGGACCCGGAGTTCGCCGACAAGCTCCGCTCGGTGCAGCAGGCGACCGACGACGCGCAGAAGCTCGCGGTCGAAGCGGCGCGCGAGCGGACCCGGCAGGCGGCCGAGCGGCTCGTCGCCGCGGAGGCCGGGGAGCGGAACGCCGCGATCGAGCGCGACACGGCGCGGGTGCGGGAACGCCGCGCGCAGCGCCTCGCCGGGAAAGGGCTCGTGGCGACCCGCGACCTCGAGACGGCGGTGCTCGCGCTGCGCAAGGCCGAGGCCGACCTCGTGCGGGCGACGGCGGCGCGCGCCGCGGCGGCGCAGGATCTCGAGGTGTTCCGCAAGGAGGAAGCGCGCGCCGTGGCGGTCGCCGAGGCGGCGGTCGCGGAGGCGGCGCTGCGGGCGGCGAACGCGCGCGCCCGCGCCGACGCGGGCGAGGTACGAGCGCCCATCGACGGCACGGTCGTCCGCGTCGCGTCCGCGGGCCCCGGCGAGACGGTCTCGGAGGGCCACGAGCTCGCGCTGGTGGTGCCGGCGACCGACGACATCGCCGTCCAGGTCTACATGAGCGCGCTCGACGCCGCGCTGATCGAGCCGGGCGCCCGCGTGCGGCTCCAGTTCGCGGGTTTTCCCGCGCTGCAGGTCTCGGGCTGGTCGTCGGTCGCGATCGGCACCTACGGGGGCACGGTCGCGGTCGTCGACGCCGTCGACGACGGCACCGGCCGCTACCGCGTGCTCGTCGTCCCCGACCCGGCCGAACCGCCGTGGCCGTCGCGTCGCTTCCTCCGCCAGGGCACCGCGGCCTCGGCCTGGGTCCTGCTCCAGGAGGTGCGGGTCGGCTGGGAGCTCTGGCGCCAGCTGAACGGCTTGCCGCCGATGATCCCGGTGCGTGCGCCGGCCGCGGGGAAGGGCAAATGACGATGCGACGATCGACGGCCACGGCGCTCGCGCTCGCCGCGGTGCTCGCCGCGCGCGCTGCGGCCGCCCAACCCGAGCGCACCCGCGTCGAGGCGTTGCCCGTCGTCGGCCTGACGGCGTTCGTCGAGCGCGTGCTCGACGCCCATCCCACCGCGCGCGCGGCCGACCTCGACCGCGACGTCGCGGGCGCGGAGCTGCTCGCCGCGCAGGGCGCGTTCGATCCCCTGCTGCGCAGCAGGACCGACTTCAAACGTAAGGACGGCCTCACCAAGGCCGATCGCACCGACACCGTGATCGAGCAGCCCCTGCCGTGGCTCTTCGGACCGCGCGTCTATGCCGGCTACCGCCGTAACGTCGGCACCAACGTCGACCCCGAGGAGGTGACGCCGGAGGACGGCGAGTCGCGCGTCGGCGTCGCGGTGTCCATCCTGCAGGGCATCCGCACCGACCGGCGGCGCGCGGCGCTGTCGAAAGCCGAGCTGCGCCCGGAGCTCGCCGAGGCCGTGCGGCGCCTCGAGCGCAACAACCTCGTGCGCGCCGCGGCGCTCGAGTACACGAAGTGGGCCGAGGCGCACGAGCTCGTCGCCGTCCAGAACGACCTGCTGGCGCTCGCGACCCGGCGCGCCGCCTTCGTCGACGGGCGCGTCGCCGAAGGCGAGTCCGCGCCGATCGAAGGCGTCGAGGCGACGCAGGAGGTGGCGCGACGCGAGGCCGATCTCCTGCAGGCGCGCCGCAACCTCGAGCAGGCCGAGATCGACGTCGCGGTGTACTACTGGAACGGCGACGGCTCGCCGCAAGCGCTCGTGGGCGTGCCCGAGCCGATCCCCGTGCCCACCGCGATCGAGCGCAAGCGCGTCGCCGCCGAGCGTGCCGCGGCCGAGCGGAGTCGTCCCGAGATCGAGCGCGCGCGGCTCGCGCTCGCGAGCGCCGAGATCGACGTCGCGCTCGCCGACGAGCTCTGGTGGCCGAACGTCGAAGCCTTCGCCGAGTCGATCCAGCCGGACCCCGGCTCGCCCGACGGCGACGAGTACAAGGTCGGGTTCAGCGTGTCGCATCCGCTGTGGTTCCGGCAGCCGGACGCGCAGCGGACGCTGGCGCGCGTCGCCACGCACCGCGCCTGGCTTCAACAGCTCGCCGCCCGCCGTGCCGTCGACGCGGACGTCGAACGCGCCATCGTCGGGCTCGAGCTGACGCTCGAGCGCTGCGCCGCCGTCGAGCGCGAAGCCGAGCTCGCGCGCCGCCTCGCCGAGGCGGAGCGCGAGCGCTTCGACGCCGGCGAGAGCTCGCTGCTCGTCGTGAACCTCCGCGAACGCGCCGCCGCCGAGGCGGCGAGCCGCCTGATCACCGCCCGCGCCGAGTATCTCCGCGCGGTGATCGGCTACCGCTGGGCGATCGGGACGGTCGCGGACTGGAGCGCCTGAGCCTCGCCGCCCGGCGTCGTCGATGCGCGGCCAACGCCCGGTGACGAACGCGATCCTCGCACTGGTGCACCGCGCCGCTCCCCTTCGCGACGCGGACGTTCACCGCGCGGCCTGCGCCTGCCGTCGAGTTCTTTCGCGGAGCGTCTCGACACGACTCCTCGGGAGGCGCTAGATCGCCTGCCCATGAACATCGAGACCATTCCCTCCGCCATCCACCGCGGCAACGACAGCCTGCCCTGGGTCGACCTCGGGGGCGGCATCGAGATCAAGGTGCTGCAGGTGAAGATCGAGGAGGGGCTGTGGGTCATCCGCAACCGCTTCGCGCCCGGCGCGAACGTGCAGACCCACCGGCACACCGGCGCGGTGTACGCCTTCACGACGCGCGGCGCGTGGCGCTATCGCGAGTCGGAGTTCATGAACGCCCCCGGCTCGTTCCTCTACGAGCCCGCGGGCTCGGTGCACACGCTGACGGTGCCCGAGACGAACACGGAGCCCACCGAGGTGTTCTTCGCCATCTGGGGTGCCAACCTGAACCTCGACGCGAACGGCAACGTCGAGATGGTGATCGACGCGCAGCTCGTGTTGAACTTCTATCTCGCCGGCGCCGAGGCGGCGGGGCTGCCGAAGCCCGACGTCATCATCGGCTGAGCGCGGCCAGGATCTCGGCGCCGGCGCGCTCGCCCGACTGCACCGCGCCTTCCATGTAGCTCCGCCACGCCGTCGCGGTCTCCGTCCCGGCGAAGTGGATGCGTCCCTGCGGCCGCGCCAGCGCGCCGCCGTGCCTGGTCCACGCGCCCGTCGTGCGACGCGCGGCGTAGCCGCCGAGCGACCATGTCTCGCCGGCCCAGTCGGTCGACACGAAGTCCTGCAGCACCGCGCGCGTCGGGCCGAGCAGCCGTTCGACGGCCGTGAGCACGACCCACTGTCGGTCGGGCAGCGCGAGGCTCGCGAGATGTTCGGCATGGCCCGCCGACGCGAGCGCGACCAGCACGCCGGGCCGGCCCTGGGGGCCCGAGCCGTCCATCAAGAGCCCGACCGGGCCGTCGTACGAGAGCGCCATGCCGCTCGCACCCATGTCCCGCCACCACGCGTGGTCCCAGACCGCGATCGACTTCACGACCACGCCGCGCACGATCGCGTCGGGCGGCGGGCGATCGATCGGCGGGTCGAACGCGATCCCCGCGACGAGCTGGGGCGGCACCGCGACGACGACGCGCGCAGCTTCGACCTCGCCGTCCGTGGTGGTCACCCGCACGCCGGCGCCGTCGTGACGGATGGCCGTGACCGGCGCGCCCAGGCGCAGCGCATCCCGCAATGGCGCAGCCAGGCCGTCGGCGACGGCCTGCGCGCCCATCGCGAAGAACGTGTGCTCGGCCGTGAACAGCCGCCGGATGCCGCCCATCGTCGCGATCTGCTGCGCCAGCTCGAGCGCCGACACGCGATCGATCGTCGTGCACAGGCCGGCTTCGGTGAGCGCGCGCCAGTAGACGCGTCCTCGCCGCGTGTACGCCCGCTCCTCGAGCCAGCGGTCGAACGACGTCGTGTCGAGCGTCCGGGCGTCCCCGTCCATCCACGGCGTCTCGACGCCGACGCGACGCGCGACGAGGTCGAGCCGGATCGCGAGCTGGATCGCATCGAGGATCGCCGGCACGCCGTGCGGCATCGGCGCCGGCGGACGGCGGATGACGCCGTCGCGCTCGACGACGACCCTGCCCTTCGCGTGGGTGTCGAGCGTGCGAAGATTCAGCTCGCGCGCGAGGGCCACCATCCGGTGCTGTCCGGGTCCGATCCACTGCGCGCCGAGGTCGACGCGCGCGCCCGCCGCCGACCCGCTCCACACGCGGCCACCGACGCGATCGCGTGCTTCCAGCACGACGACCGACCGGCCCGCGCGACGGAGCACGCGCGCGGCGTACAGGCCCGCCAGCCCCGCGCCGACGACGGCGACGTCGACCCGATCGTTGCGCATGGCCGTCACGGCGTCACGTCGAACGACATCGTGAGCACGCCTGGCGGCGCCACCAGGCCGACGTCACGCGCGACGCGTACGAGCGGCCGCGTCGCATCGAGCACCCGGCGCAACGCGACGGTGACCGGCGCGTCCGCCGACTCGTCGTCCTCCTGGCCCATGAAGCGTGCGAGCACCGTCGGCAGCAGACCCTTCGCCGGCGGGAACTCCTCGAGGTGCACGGGATCGGCGGCGGGGATGCCCGCCGCCTCCTTCGCCAGCGCGATCGCCGTCGGGAAGCCACCGAGCGCGTCGACGAGGCCGATGCCGAGCGCGTCCTCGCCCGTCCAGATGCGGCCGCGCGCGATCTCGAGCACCTTCGCAAGCGGCAGCTTGCGCCCGTCGGCGACCTTCGTCGTGAAGTCCTCGTAGATGCGGTCGAGCATCGCCTGGAATCGTCCCCACTCCGACGGCGTGTACTCGTCCGAGGTGATCCAGATCGTCGAGTTCTTGCTCGTGTGGATCTCGTCCCAGGCGACGCCGATCTTCTCCCACATCGCCTCGGTCACCATCTTGCCGCCGAGCACGCCGATCGAGCCGGTGATGGTGCCGGGCTGCGCGACGATCTTGTCGGCGGGGATCGCGACGAAGTAGCCGCCCGAGCCGGCGACGTCGCCCATCGAGACGATGACGGGCTTGCCCGCCGCCTTCGCGCGCACGACCTCGCGCCAGATCGTGTCCGACGCGACGTAGGAGCCGCCGGGGCTGTCGACGCGGAAGAGGATCGCGCGCACGCTCTCGTCGTCGATGGCGGCGCGCAGCGCGGCGGTGACGCTGTCGGAGCCCATCACCTGATCGCCCGACAGCGGATCGAGCTCGCTGCGTCCGCGGCGCACGCCGCCGACGCCGTAGACCAGCGCGATCGTCTCGCCATCGCCGTAGCGCGGCCGCACGCGAGCGAGATAGGTGTCGAGCGACAGGCGGTGCGACGTGTCGTCGCCGTCGACCTTCGCCCACACCTCGTCGCGATACGCGAGACCGTCGACGAGCTTCTCGCGCAACGCGTCCTGCGCGGAGAGCGGCGCGCCGTCGACGATCGTCCGCACGCGCGCCTCGTCGAGCTTGCGCGCCTCGGCGATGCCGCGGACGATCTGTCCGAACTGCGAGTCCATCACGCGCTGCGCAGCCTCGCGGTGCGCGGGCGTGAATCCGCGCTCCGTGAAGATGTTCATCGCGTTCTTGTACTCCTTGCGCTGATCGAGCTGCGGCACGATGCCGAGCTTGTCGAGAAGCCCGCGCAGGAAGGGCGTCTCGCCGACGAGTCCCGTCAACCCGACGTCGCCGGACGGCTGCAGATAGATCTCGTCGAACGCGGTCGCGAGATAGTAGGACCCGTTGCCCGCGGAGAACTCGCCGAAGCTCTGCGCGAAGGCGACGGCCTTCTTGCCCGACGCGCGGAACGCGACGACGGCGTCACGCAGCTCCTGGATCCGGGCGACGCCCATCGGGTTGCTGCCCATCCGCGCGACCAGCGCGACGACGCGGTGGTCGGCCGCGCCGCGCTCGAGCGCCTCCAGCACGTCGCGCACCTGCGTCATGCGGCCCTGCAGGATGCCGGCGAGCGGATCGTTCGGCACGTACTCGACGAGCGGCTGCTCGAAGTCGATCTCGAGGACGGTGCGGTCCTCGACGTGGCCCGCCCGCAGCAGGCGCACGGTGAAGCCCAGGACGAGCGCCAGCGCGACCATGGCGCCCAGGCTCGTGAACATCCGGGTGATGGCCTTCTTCATGCGATCCCTCCGTGAATCAGGACAGGCAGCACCTCCGGCGCCGTGAGATCGGCCACCACGCGCGTCGCCCCGGCACGCGCGAGCTCGTCCGCCGGCGTGGTGCTGGTGGCGACGGCGAGGCACTCCGCGCCGACGGCGAGCGCTGCATCGACGTCCCGCAGCGAGTCGCCGATGACGACGACACGACAGTCCTCGCGCCGTTCCCCGAGCGACGCCGCACCGCGCTCGGCCCCGATGCGGATGATCTCCGACCGCTCTTCGTGATCGGAGCCGTAGCCGCCGAACGCGAAGTGCCCGTCGATGCCGCCGCGCGCGAGCTTGAGGCGCGCGCCCTGCTCGAGGTTGCCGGTGCCGAGGCCGATCGCGACGCGCGTCCGGCCGCGCAATGCGCCGAGCAGCTCGGGCACGCCGGGATACAGCTTGTAGAGCGTCGTCTTCGTCAGCTCCTCGGCGAGGTACGGCACGTACGACGCGAGGATGGCGTCGACCAGCGCCGGCTCGACGTCGCGCCCGACGATGCCGAGTCCGGTGCGGACGATGAGCGGGTCGGTCATGCCGGCGAAGACGAGGTCCGCGAAGACGTCGCTCGTGCCGAGATGGTCGGCGAACGCCCGCTCGATGGCACGCCGCCCCGCCCCGCCCGCGCTGACGAGCGTTCCGTCGATGTCGAACAAGAGAACGGTTGGCCGCACCTCAGTGTCCCCGGCCAGAGCAGCATGCCGCGCCGGCTTCGCCGGCCGCGGCACGAGGGCCGCCCGAAGACGACCGCTCCACTCTCGCGCCCTTCCCCACCCAAGACATGGTCTTGGGTGGCTACAACCCCAGCTCCCGCGCGATGATGATGTGCTGCACCTCCGACGTGCCCTCGGTGATGGTCATGAGCCGCGCGTCGCGCCAATAGCGCTCGACGGGGAACTCCGTGATGTAGCCGTAGCCGCCGAAGACCTGCATCGCCTCCCACGTCACCCGCTGCGCCACCTCGGAGCAGTAGAGCTTCGCCATCGCGGCCTCGCGCATGCACGGACCTTCGTCGAACAGCACGGCGGCGCGCCACATCGACGTGCGCGCGATCTCGACCTCCATCGCCATGTGCGCGAGCTTGAACTTGATGGCCTGGAACTTCGATATCTTCTGCCCGAACTGCTCGCGGTCCTTCGCGTAGGTCAGCGCCGCCTCGAGCGCGGCCTGGCTCACGCCGACGGAACGCGCCGCGTGCGTGATGCGGCCGCCTTCGAGCGTGCCGGTCACCTGCTTGAAGCCGCCCTCGATGCCGCCGAGCAGACACGACGCCGGCACCGTCAGGTCCTCGAACGTCAGCGCCGCGGTCTCCGACGTGTGATGCCCGGTCTTCTTGAGCTTCCGCGACATGATGAAGCCCGGCGTCTTCGTGTCGACCACGAACGTGCTGATGCCGTCACCGCGCTTCGTGCGGTCGGTGTAGGCCGCGATCACGCAGTAGTCGGCGATCGTGCCGTTCGTGATGAACATCTTCGAGCCGTTGATGACGTAGTGGTCGCCCTTGCGCTCGGCCGTGGTGCGGATGGATGCGGCGTCCGAGCCCGAGTTCGGCTCCGACAGGCCCCAGCAGCCGAGCTTCTCGCCGCGGATGGCGGGGACGAGATACTCGCGCTTCTGCTCCTCGGTGCCGAACTTGAGCAGCGGGATGCAGCCGAGGCCGACGTGGGCGAGCAGCGCCGCGGCGAAGCCGCAGTTGACGCGCGCGATCTCTTCGATGAGGAGGCAGCGCATCACCATGTCGCCGCCGCTGCCGCCGTACTCCTCGGGATAGCCCACACCGAGGTAGCCAAGGCGACCGAGCTCGCGGAACAGGTCGAGCGGGAAGGTCTCGGTCGCCTCCAGCTCCTCGACGCGCGGCGCGAGCGACTTCTCGGCGAAGCTGCGGACGGCGAGACGGAACGCCTCCTGCTCCTCGTTCAGCGTGAAGCCCAGCATGCAGATCTCCTTCGGCGGCGGACCATACCAGCGAGGTCCCGACGGTGCCACGTCCGTGGACCATCTGCTATGGACGGTCCATGGCAGTGGTGACGGTCGAGGACGTCGGCAAGCACGAGGGCGAGGTGGTGACGTTGCGCGGCTGGCTCGCGGGCCGGCGATCCAGCGGCAAGCTGCACTTCCTCCAGGTCCGCGACGGCACGGGCACCATCCAGTGCGTCATGGGGAAGCGCGACGTGACGCCCGAGGTGTTCGCCGCCGCCGACCATCTCCCGCAGGAGTCGTCGCTCGAGGTGACGGGCACGGTGCGCGCCGACGCGCGCGCGCCGATCGGCTTCGAGCTGGGGGCGTCGGACATGCGCGTCGTCCACGTGCCGACGGCCGAGTTTCCGATTTCGCCGAAGGAGCACGGCACCGCGTTCCTGCTCGAGCACCGCCACCTGTGGCTGCGGTCGTCGCGCCAGCACGCGATCATGCGCATCCGCGCCGAGGTGATCCGCGCGTGCCGCGAGTACCTGGACGGCCACGGCTTCCTCGGCTTCGACGCGCCCATCCTGACGCCCGCCGCCTGCGAAGGCACGACGACGCTCTTCCCCGTCGAGTACTTCGGCGAGACCGCATACCTCACGCAGAGCGGGCAGCTGTACGGCGAGGCGGGCGCGCTGGCGTTCGGCAAAGTCTACGTGTTCGGGCCGACGTTCCGCGCCGAGAAGTCCAAGACGCGCCGGCACCTCACCGAGTTCTGGATGATCGAGCCGGAGATGGCGTTCGCCGGCATCGACGACGACATGGACCTCGCCGAGGACTTCCTCGTCCACGTCGTACGGAGCGTGCGGGAGCGGCGCGCGGCCGAGCTGCGCGTGCTGGAGCGCGACATCGATGCGCTGGCGAAAATCGAGAAGCCGTTCCCCCGCATCACGTACACCGAGGCGATCGAGCGGCTCCAGGCGAAGGGCGTCGAGATCGCCTGGGGCGACGACCTGGGCGCCGAAGCGGAGACGACCCTGTCGAAGGAGTTCGATCGCCCCGTGATGGTGCACCGCTATCCGCTCGCGGCGAAGGCGTTCTACATGAAGGCCGATCCGGCCGAGCCGCGCGTCGCGTTGTGTGTCGACGTGCTCGCGCCGGAGGGCTACGGCGAGATCATCGGCGGCGGACAGCGAGAGGACGACCTCGCCGTGCTCGAGGCCAAGATCGCCGAGCACGGCCTGCCGCGCGAGGCGTTCGAGTGGTATCTCGACCTGCGCCGCTTCGGCTCGGTACCCCACGCGGGCTTCGGCATGGGCATCGAGCGCTGCGTCGCGTGGCTCTGCGGACTGCACCACGTGCGCGAGACGATCCCGTTCCCGCGCATGCTGGAGCGGCTGCGCCCCTAGTCGCTCCCGTTCCGACCGACGCCGGCGTGGCTGCCGACGAAGGCTCGAGCGGATTGGCATTCGCAACGGCCACGGCTGATTCGGCTCCGCCGTCCGACGCGACGACGCCTGCCTTGACCGGTCGATACCCCGCGCATAAGACGTCGCGCGCATGACTCGTCGGGCTTTCGCTGCGGCCATCGTCCTCCTGTTGCTCGTGAGCGGCGTGGCGCAGGGACAGACCCAGAGCGGCACCGCGCGCAAGCCGCGCAGCGCGTCCACGACGACTCCGGCGCCGGCCGCCGACACCGAGGAGGTGAAAGACCTGCTCCGTCAGCTGGCCGACGCGCAGAAATGGGCCGGCGAACAGGTGTGGCACGTGAAGGAATCCGTCGATGCCCTTCCCGGCAAGTTCGCGGACATCGAGGAAGGGCACGCCGACCTGCACGAGGACGTGAACAAGCTGCGCGAAGAGGTGAAGGGCCTCTACGTCGAGCTGTCGAGCCTGCGGCAACAGCTCGAGGCGGTGCGCGGGGACGTCGGCGGCGTCGACTCGAACGTCTCGGCGTTCCGCACCTTCTCCGGGTTCTTCATCGCGGCGATGATCCTGCTGCTGGCAGTGATCGCGGTGATGACCATCCGCCGCTGAAACGACACGAGGAGAGCGGCCGGGTGGCCACTCTCCTCGTGACTCGAACTACTACGACTCGATCAGCCGCCGCGACGCTGGGTCGGCGGAGGCGGAGGCGGTGGAGGCGTCCGCACCGCCGGCGGGGGCGGGGGCGGAGGCGGCGGCTCCGGCTCCTGACAGATGGCGTTCGAGAGACCCCATCCGATTGCAGCGCCGAGTGCCGTACCAGCGGCCGTGACACCACCGACGCGCCAGTTCCGGCTGCCATCGTTGTCGAGATCCTTCCACTCGGCGTACGAGGACAGACCACCGGCCAGACCACCAGCGATGGCGCCCGTCCCGGTGGAGATGGCCATGCACGTCGTACGGTCGATGCTCGTGCATCCCGTCAACGTGGCCAGGGTGGCAGCTGCCACCAGGTACCCTACTCTCTTCATGAAGCCTCCCCTTTCGGCGCTGTTACGGGGCCACGCCAGGCCCCCCCTCTTTCGCGCCTTCGTCGTAACTGTCGCTAACTGGCGTGACGAATAGTTCAATACCGATTCTGCACCGATATCGACCCGTGCCCCAGAATCCTTGAGCGCTGCTACGGCTCGACGATTACCGGGGTTCCTAGCCGGACCTTCGAGAAGATCTTCACGACGTCTTTGTTGTGCATCCGGACGCAGCCGTGACTGACGGCCTGACCGATCGACTCGGGCTTCGGCGTTCCGTGGAAGCCGATATCCCAACCGTAAGCCGATGTGAAACCGATCCAGCGCAATCCCAACGGGTTCTTGGGCCCGGGGGGGATCCGGCGGTGCATCTTCTCCGGATTGTTCCAGTCGAACACGATGAAATCCGGGTTCTCGACCATCTCGTTGACGGCCCACTTGCCCACCGGCGTGGGCCACGGATGACGGCCGATCGCCACCGGGAACGCCTCGCCCTTATGGCCCTTGGCCTCGACGAGGTACACCTTGCGCTCCCCCAATCGCAGGACCAGCTGGGGAAACTCGGGGATCGCCGGCGCCGCGACCGGCGGCGGCGCCGGCTCGGGCGCCTTGGTCGCGCTGCACCCCGCGCCGAACGCGAGCACGACGACGAGCGACGCTACCGCGCGAGTGATCCGGGAATGCGATGCCCAGGGCATCGGTCGACGGCCGGCCGATGACGTCACGATCATGCGAACGTCTATGCCAGGGATCGGCGTCGGCTTCTAATGCTCGACGTGTCGTTCACGATTTTTTTGAGCTCGCCGATCACGCGCTCGGGGTCGGACCGTCGCATGTAGTCCATCGCCTGGTCGATCCATCGCACGATGCCGTCGGCGTCGACGAGGATCGTCGTCGGGATCGGCAACGAGATGATGACACCCGGTTTCGGTGCGAAATTCCGGGGGTTGCGCAGCGCATAGCGGTCGGTGATGGCGAGCGTCGGATCGGGCAACATCACCGCGCGCAGCCCATGCTTGCGCCGACCTGTACGAATTTGTCCAGCGGTGTCCGAGCAGACGGTCACCATCTCGACACCGAGCTCGTCGAGCGCCGGACGCATCGCCTGCCAGCGCTGCAGCTCGCCGACGCAGTAGGGACACCAGTGACCGCGGAAGAACTTCAGCAGGAACGGCCGACCACGAAGGCTCGCGAGATCGAACGGCCGATCGTCGTCGTCGGTCGTCGTGAACTCGATGACGGGCCCGCCGACGGCGACGGCCGGTGGGACCCGCCGTTGGCCGCTCGCCGCGAACAGCGCGAGGAACGCCAGCCCGCCGAGCAACGACACGACGCCGGCGACGCCGCCGACGACGCCGGTGCCGAGCACGAAGGCGCCCAGGCCGAACGACGCGGCCAGAGCACACGAGACGACGTACGCCGTGGCGTTCCTCGGCAGCTGGGCGCGGTAGGTGAGCTGCATCCACCGCGCGCCGGCGACCACGAGAATGGCGGCGCCGATGAGTCCAGATGTGGTTCCCGTCATGTTGCCCTCCGTTTAGGTACAGTGTACGTAAAACCACCGGGTCTCAGCAGGGTCAATGGGGCGGCCACGAAAATTCTCGCGTGAAGCGTTGCAGGAGGCCGCGCTGGCACTGGTGGACGAGCACGGCCTCGCGGGTCTTTCGATGCGCTCGCTGGCCGCCAGGGTCGGTACGGGGCCGATGACGCTCTACAACCACGTGCGCGGACGGGAGGACCTCGAGGTCCTCGTGGTCGAGGCGGTCGTGGCCGGTGCGACCTGGTCGCCCGACGAGGTCGACGACTGGCGCGAGCAGGTGCACGACGTCGCCGCCGCCATGTGGCGCGCGGTGCGCGCGCATCCCAACGCGATCCCGCTGATCCTCACGCGTCGCACGCGCTCGCCCGGCGCGCTGGCCGTCGCCGAAGCGCTGCTCGCGGGCCTCGCGCGTAGCGGACGGACGGGCCACGAGCTGCTCGTCGCCTTCCGCGCGGTCTCGGCGTTCGTGATGGGCTTCGCGCAGGCCGAGCTCGCCGGCCCCCTCGCCGTCGCGGCCGGCGAGCCGGCGGCCGACGCCATCGAGCGCGTGCGCGCCCTGCCCCGCGCCCAGTTCGCGCGCCTGGTCGACGTCGCCGGCGCCGCTCGGACCAGCGACGCCGAGGCCGAGTTCCGCGGCGGCCTCGACCTGATCCTCGCCGGGATGACCCCACCTCGTCGGAATTGATGAGGCCTCCAGCGCAACTGGCCCGTCGGCCCGGTCGTACCCCCGCCAAAGGAGGCTACGGCCATGAACGCATCGACGACGACGGTTTGGCTCCTGGGGATACTGCTGACGACGACGGCACCCGCGTGGGGCGCGGTCGCCGCGACCTGTCCACACGCCCGGTACCGGGTCGCCGGAGCGCCGATCGGCACGGCGGAGGTGCTCGAGATGGGCGGGACCGTCGCGCTCGACGGGGCCTGCGAGCCCGTCGCGCCGAAGCGATGGAAGGCGAAGGGCAAGGGCACCGCGGTCGCCGCGCGATGGAAGGGATGCGCCGGGCTTCGCGGCGCGGTCCGTCTCGAAGGCAAGCTGGTCGACGGCTGCCGCACGTTCCGCGGCACGGTGAAGATCGGCAAGCGGCTGCGTCGCATCGAGGCCACACGGTCGGAGTGCGGCGACGGCTTCGTCGACGTGCGCGGCGGCGAAGCGTGCGACGGCGACGCCGCATGCGCGCCGACGTGTGTGCCGGCGGACAGCGCGCTGCGATTCGTCGGCGAGGTCGCCGGCGGCCGCGCGCTCGTCTCCATCGTACGCGATGCGGACGGCATCACCGCCTACACGTGCGGCCTCGGCGACGAGCTCGCGACGCACACCGGGTGGTTCTTCGGCGACGCGCCGCGGGATCCCGACGCGCTGCCGCCGCTGACGAGCGCCGACGGGCTCGTCCTGACCGGTCGGATCGAGGACGGCGTCGCACGCGGCACGCTCACGCTGGCCGACGGCCGCGCGCTGCCGTTCGAGGCCACACCCGCCCGCGCCGGCGCCGGGCTCTACGAGCGCGAGGACGCGCTCGCCCTCACGGGGCTGATCGTCGGCAACGACGGTCGCCTCGCGGGCAATGCGCGGCTCAGGCGGCGCGAGTCCGCGATCGGCGCGCCGGTGACGGGCTCGGTGCCGGTGAACGTGCCGGCCGGCCCGCCGCCGGCGGGCAGCCCGAGCGTCGTCGTCAGCTTTCCCGTCGGCCCCGATCTGCGGCGGTTGCCGCTCGAGCCGGTGCTCACGACGCGCAAGACCGTGTCGCAGTCGAGCCCGACGGTGATCTTCCTCGTCCACGGCATGAGCGACTCCACCGGCACGCCGGCCGGCATCCCCGAGGACCCGGTGAAGTGCGAAGGCCCGCGCAACACGCCCTTCTACTCGCGCTGCGAGTGGGGCATCGATTTCATTCCCGGACTGTTCGGCCTCGACGAGAACAAGACCGGCACGCTGTTCAACCTCGCCGGGCAGGACGTCAGCGGCATGCGGTACATCGACCAACCCGGGAATCGGCCGCTGATCGACGAGAACGTCGGCATCACGGCGCGCGACGCGCGCGGCTGCGTCACCGACGCGACCGCCGTCGAGGCGTACGACCCGCGCGCGGCGTTCCACTTCGTCACGACGGAGCCGCTCGATCCGCGCCGCCCGCCGCGCCTGTCGGCGTTCGTCATCTGGCGCGACAGCACGCGCGGCGTCGTCGAGTCGGCCCGTCGCGTGACCAACCAGGCGTACGCGGCGCTGCGCTGGTACGAGACGCAGTACAAGAAGACGCCGAAGGTGATCTTCCTGGCACAGAGCTTCGGCGGGATCGCGACGCGCTTCGTGCTGAGCAACCCGCCGCGCGCGACGTTCGACACGCGTCTGCTGAACGCCGATGGCATCCCGATCTGCGACGAAGAGCGCACGAAGATGGACTACCTGCGCGACCGCACCGTCTACGCGCTGACGCTCGCGACCCCGCACGAGGGCAGCTTCATGTCCGAGTGGGGCCAGCCGCCGAAGGACTTCATCCGTCGCGCCATCGCGAACCTGGACGGCGCGCTCGGCGCACCGAACCCCCTCGCCGACATGGTGCGCTCGCTCGACGACTCGCTGGCGACGGTGGTCGGCCAGCCGGCGGGGCTCGTCGACCAGGCGCGCACCGAGCTGCGCCAGCTGGACGCGTTGCTCGACACGCCCGCGCTGCGCGACATGAAGCTCGCCACGATGCGCGCGTTCAACCTGGGCCCGCTGTCGCCCGAGCGCGCGCGTCGCACGGCCGGCTCGCCCATCGCCGGTGCGAGCGGAACGCACGTCCCGATCTATGCGACGCTCGGCCGCTCGCCCGGCGGCAGCGCGTTCGATTCGCCGAAGGTGCTCGAGGACTTCGCGCAGTACGATGCCGAGCGCCCGAAAGAGAAAGGGTGGATCGTCGGCACGATGTTCCTCTCCGACCTGATCGTGAAGCAGTTCATCCCGAACGGCTTCGGCCGTGTCGACGTGGCGCCGTATGCGCAACATGCGGCGATCCTCGACCGGCGCGCGCGCATCTTCGACCTCTCGAGCGCGACCGACGACGTCGAGCAGTTCATCGAGAACGCCGGCGAAGGCGTCGTCGACGAGCTGTCGGCGTTCTTCACCGGCCGCTTCGGCGACGGCGTCGACGGCGTGCTCCAGTTCCTCGCGGCGCAGCAGCTCGAAGTGAGCATCGTGCCGAATCTGCTCGTGCCGATTCATCTCGATCGCCGCTGGCGGCTCGCGATGACGGGCGCGATCGACGTGCCGATGCCGGCGTTCCGGTGCGGCGGCCAGACCATTCCGATCGACTACGATCAGCTGGTGCGCGCGCTGCTCGAGACGTTCGGCAGCACCGAAGCCGTGCTCGACGCACTGCTCGACGGGAGCCCCGAGGAGATCGTGGCCGCGGTGCTCGGCTCGGTGGAGGACGGCGCGGAGCTGTTGGGCGGCGTCGTCGGCTGGCTCGTCGACAAGATCGACGAGCTCGGCGAGGCGCCCGAGGGCTGCGAGCTGCCGCTCGACGTCCTCAACTGGCGGCTCGTGGAGGTGACCGGCTCGGTGCCGGCGCCGGAGTGGACGCCGACGAACACGCCGGTCGCCGACGGCGAGATGGACACGGACGGGCCGGTGCACTCGGCGTCGGCGCTCGGCTTCACGCTCGGCCGGCGCCCGTTCTTCTTCGAGCACGACCGGCAAGACGCGGTCGTCGACGGCAAGCCGGCCTTCGGCTCGTGGTACCGCCTCCACGACAACCCCGTCACCGAGAAGTACAACCACGGCCTGCAGTACCAGAACGACGTCGGCCTGTGGGTGGCGGAGGACTTCCTGGCCGCGAACGTCGGACCGGTGGCGCAGGAGGACGGCTTCAGCGTGTGGCCGTGATTCCACGGCGTCGGTGCCGGCGGTCGAATCGCCGGCACCGGCGCTGCTTTCGACTCGGGGTCGCACGACGTGACCTGCGAGGTCGACGTGAAGGATGCGCGCGACGCCGGGTCGCGCTTCCGAGTCAGCGCCGCAGGTCGACGAGCCCCTGCCGCGAGTCTTCCTCGCAGCGATGCGGCTCGTCCTTCGACCAGTCGCCGTCCGCGTCCTTGCCGTCGAGCAGCACGATCGCGCGCCGGTGCGCCGCATCGATCGCCAGGCCCTCCGCGTTGCCGGCGATCTCGGCGATCTTCTCCACGGCGTCGATGCGGGCGCCGTGACGGATCGCCGACTCGCGGACGCGCCACACGTGGCCGTCGCCGCGATCGGAGACCGGGCCCGCCAGACCGTAGACCGAGCCGCCACTGGTCGTCAGCTCGCGGACGCCGAGCCCGCCGAGATCGACGATCACGACACCGTCGAACGTCAGACCGTCCGGCGACGGCTTCAGGCTCGCGATGCGCAGCAGCATCGCGCGGCCGTCGGCGAGCGGCGCACGAAGGCCGAGCCACACGCGCTCGACGCCGTCCTCGCGGATCGTCACGGCACCCTCGACGTTGAACGTCGACGCGCAGCGCTCCCGCGCCGACTCGTCGGCCTGCGGCTCCTCGCCGGCACGCGCTTCCGCGAAGGCGATCGCTCCGCAGGCGACGTCGCGCAGCGCGCGGCCCTCCTCGGTGTCGTCCGCCCCCGTCAGCCGGATCAGCCGCGTCGTGCACTCCCGGATTTTGTCTCGCCACGCTTCGGGGCCCATCTCGGCGACGGTCGTCGTCGCCGTGATCCCGCGCAGCCGCGCCATGCGGAGGCGCGCCGTGCTGCGCTCGCAGTTCTTCCTGCGGCTGTGCGATCCGACGACGATCGTGTCGTCGCCGACCATGGCGAGAGCCTCGATGTCGCCCACCGTCTCGTCCATCGGCAGACGCCAGGGCGTCGCGCGCTCGAGCAGGCCGGCGTCGTTCACCGCATAGAGGTACAGCGCCTCGTCGTCCTCGTTGTCGCCGACGAGCACGCACGACGGCGTCCCGTCGGGGCAGGGATACCACTGGAGCGCCGACGCCTCGCAGACGCCCGGCAGGACGGGACGATCAGCGGCGCGGGCGACGTGCACTGTCGCCACGACGAGCAGCGCGATGGCCGCCGTTTCGAAAGACCGGAAGCTGGGCAGAGCGACGCCGGGCTAGCACGGCGTCCGTCATCCGCACAACGTGCGGTCACGTCCGGTAGCGCGCGTCCTCGGGCAGGCCGACCTCGAGCGGCCGCACCTCGATCGTACCGAAGCGTGCCGACGGCCAGCGGCCGGCGATCTGGATCGCCTCGTTCAGGTCGCGCGCCTCGATCAGGAAGTAGCCCCCGAGCTGCTCCTTGGTCTCGGCGAACGGGCCGTCGACCGTCGTCAGACGATCGTTCCGCACGCGCACGGTGACTGCCGTCCGTGCGCTCTGCAGGGGTTCCGTCGCGATCAGCGTGCCGTCGCGGCGTAGTGTGTCGACGTAGTCGATCGTCTCGCGCCGGAGATCCGTCCATTCGGCGCGCGACAGGGCGTTCAGCGTGGCTTCGTCCTCGTAGGCCAAACAAAGGTACTTCATCGGTCGATTCTCCTTCCCGAACGGGTCGTCCGGCGCCCGCGAAAATCGACGCGGGGCTGGAACCCTGGACCGTAACGAGACTAGAGTCGAGGCATGCTGGACCTGAAGGCCACCATCGTCGCGCAGATCGAGGCGGGGGGCGGCCGCCACGACGAGCCCGCCTTCTACGACGGCGACCCGGGCGACCCCGGCCTCGCGGGCGGTCCCGGGTCGATCTCCTGGGAGATCAACGGCGACCTGGCGAGCCTCGTCGTCGGCGGCACCGGCGCGATCATCATGGAGGTCCTGCACCCGTCGGTGATGGCCGGCGTCTTCACGCAGTCGACGTACCGCACCGAGCCGCTGCGCCGCGCGCGGAACACGCTCGGCTACGTCCTGCGCACGACGTTCGGCAGCACGCCCGCGGCGACGCGGGTGATCGAGGCGGTGAAGAACGTCCATCGCCGCATCGGCGGCACGCGCGCCGACGGCATCGCGTACCAGGCGCTCGATCCCGAGCTGATCGGCTGGGTCCACACCTGCATCCCGTGGGCCGTCATGCGCGCCTACGAGACGTACAACCGTCCGCTCAGCGTCGAGGAGAAGGATCGCTACCTGCGCGAGCAGGCGGTGATCGGCCGCATGGGCGGAGCCGACTGGGTGCCCGAGACGGTGCGCGAGCTCGACGACTACGTCGAGCGGATGCGTCCCAAGATGGCGATGAACGATCAGACCGTCGAGTTCATCGGCTTCCTCGCCGGCCGCGTCGGCGAGCAGAACGTCAGCGCGAAGGAGCGCTACGACCGCTGGGTCGGCATCCGCGCGTCCATGGCGCTCATGCCCGAGTGGGCGCGGCGGATGACGGGCACCTGGCACCCCGACGTCGTCAACCGCGCGTTCTTCGCGCCGAGCGACTGGCTGAAGGCGACGGTCGTGCGCTGGGCGTATCCGGACCTGCCGTGCAAGGCGATGGCGCTCGCCCGCGCGCAGGGCCGCGCACCCGTCGCGGCTTGACCGGCAAGCGGCTCGCACGCCTGGCGGCGCTCGCCGCCGTCGTCGTCTGGGGTCTGTCGTTCGTGGCGACCAAGGCGGCGCTGGCGGAGATGTCGCCCGTGTCGCTCATCGTCGCGCGGTTCGCGCTCGGCGTCGCCACGCTGGTCGCGATCATCGGCGTCCGGCGCCAGCCGTTGCTGCCGCCCGCGGACGTGCTGCCCGCGCTGGCCGCCATCGCGTTCGTCGGCCTGTTTCTCCACCAGATGCTGCAGGTGCACGGGCTCGGCCACACGACCGCCACGCGCACGGGCTGGCTGATCGGCGTCATCCCGATCTGGACGGCGCTGCTCTCGGCGGTGATGCTCGGCGAGCGCTTCGGACCGCAGAAGATCGGCGGGCTCGCGCTCGGCACGCTCGGCGTGATCGTGCTCGTCACCCGCGGCGACGTCGCCGGCGTGTCGCTCGACGGCGGCACGCTGTGGGGCGATCTGCTCGTCCTCGGCAGCACCGTCACGTGGGCCGTCTACACGGTCACCGGGCGCGCCGTGCTCGCCCGGCTGGGCAGCGCGCGCACGACGGCAGCGGTGATGACGATCGGCCTGCTGATGTTCCTGCCGTGGTTCGTCGCGACCGGCGCCTGGCGGCAGTGGGCGGCCCTCTCGCCGACGGGCGTCGCCTGCGTGCTGTTCCTCGGCGTCGTGTGCTCGGGCCTCGGCTATCTGTGCTGGTACACCGCGCTCGAGGGCCTCGAAGCGTCGCAGGTCGCGGCGTTCCTCTACCTCGAGCCGCTCGTCACGTTCGTGTCGGCGATGGTGCTGCTCGGCGAGACGGTGCACTGGACGACCGTCGCCGGCGGCGTGCTCGTGCTGGCGGGCGTCGCGGCGGTCGAGCGCGCCTGACTACGCGTTCCCGAGCACGACGACGCACGCGACGGCGCCCGGCCCGCCGACGTTGTGCGCCAGCCCGAGCTGCGCGTCCTTCACCTGCCGCGCGCCGGCCTCTTCCCGCAGCTGCGTGACGCATTCGTAGATCATGCGGACGCCGCTCGCGCCGATCGGGTGGCCGAACGACTTGAGGCCGCCGCTCGGGTTGATCGGGATGTCGCCCTCGATCGCCGTGCGGCCCTCCATCGCGAGGTGGCCGCCCTCGCCCTTCTTGCAGAAGCCGAGGTCCTCGGTGTTCGAGATCTCGGTCCACGTGAAGCAGTCGTGCACCTCGGCGAAGTCGATGTCCTGCGCGGTGACACCGGCCATCGCGTAGGCCTGCGCTGCGGCCTTCACCGTCGAGCGGAACCCGAGATAGTCGAACGTCGGGTCGAAGTACGGGCGCCCCGTCTCGACCGCGAGCGCCGCGCCCTTCACCTTGATCGGCGGCTTCTTGTACGCAGGCGCGAGGTCGGCGCGGCAGACGATCGCCGCGGCGGCGCCGTCGGTCGTCGGGCAGCAGTCGAAGAGACCGAACGGCGACGCGATGATCGGCGCCTTCAGCACCTGCTCGACGGTGATCTCGGAGCGCAGGTGCGCCTTGTCGTTCTTCGCGCCGTTGCGATGGTTCTTCACGGCGACGGCGGCGAGCGTCTCGCGGCCCAGGCCGAACGTGTGCATGTAGCGGTTCGCCGCCAGCGCGAAGAGGCCCGGCGCGGTGTTGCCGCGCGCGAGGAGCGGATGGCCGAGGCGCGGGAGGCCGCGGCCGCCGCGGTCCTTGAGCTTCTCGGCGCCGAGCACGAGGACGACGTCGTACACTCCGGACGCGACCGCGAGGCACGCGTTGCGGAAGGCGTCGGTCCCCGTGGCGCAGTAGTTCTCGACCCGCGTGATCGGGCGGCCGTACAGGCGGAGCGCGTCGGCCAGCGACGTCGCCGATTTCCCGCCGCCGGGGCCCGGGAGGTACGTGCCGAGGTACGCGGCCTGGATGTCCGCCGGGTCGATCCCCGCATCGTCGTAGGCGGCGAAGGCCGCGTCGCAGATGAGCTCTTCGTAGCCGCGCTCGTAGCGCTCGCCGAACTTGGTGCACCCGACGCCGATGACGGCGACCTTGTCCTTCATGAGGGGTCCTTTATGGCCCGTCCGGGAGGGCCCCAGTCAAGCCATTCAAGCTCCGCCATGCGCGTGCCGATAGTGGCTCGGGATGGAGTCCGTACGGTCGAGCAGCCCCATCGAGCAGGCGAGTCAGGCCCGTATCCTCTGCGTGGACGACGACCCGGTCGTGCTGACCCTGATGCAGGCGACGCTGACCAAGCAGGGCTACGAGGTCGTCGGCGCCAGCAGCGGCGAGCAGGCCCTCACCCTGGTCCGCGGCGCCGCGCCCGACCTGATCCTGCTCGACGTCCAGATGGGCGGCATGGACGGCTACGAGACCTGCGCCGAGCTGCGCCGCCGCCCCGCCCTCACCGACGTGCCCGTCATCTTCGCGACCGGCCGCGAGGGCGACGAGGACAAGGCGCGCGCCGTCGCCCTCGGCGCCGTCGACTACCTGGTGAAGCCGGTCCCGCGCGCGACGCTGCTCGCGAAGGTCGGCGAGCACCTCGCGTCGTCGCAGCGGTGGCGCGCCCTGCGCGCGCCGATGCCCGCGCGCACCGCGCGGCCGCAGCTCGGCAACTTCACCAAGTTCAAGGAGGCGTTCGCCGACCTCTACAAGCTCGACGACGAGAAGCGCGCCGCGCTGCTCGCCGCGAAGCCGAAGGAGCTCTACGCGGTCGCCGCGAAGGTCGGCCTCGACGAGACGCAGGTCGCCGAGTACATCGCGGCGTTCCTCCATCTGCCCATCGTCCCGACGCTCGATCCCACGCGGCTGGCGCTCGGCGTGCTGCCCACGTCGTTCTGCAAGAGCAACATGGTGGTCGTCATCGAGACGGAGGGCGGCTCGGAGAAGCACGCCTTCGTCCTGAGCAACCCGTTCGACTGGGAGCCGGTGCAGCACCTCCAGCAGTGGCTCGGGCGCGACAAGCAGCTCAACCTGAACGTCACCGAACCGCGCAACATCCACGCGCTGTTCGAAGGCCACGCCGAGCTGACGAAGCGCCGCGAGGCGCCCGTCACGTCGGCCAGCGCCAAGATCGTCGAGCACCTCGCGACGGCGCACGCGCCCGAGGTCGTCGACGAGCGCTACGCATCGGTCACCGAGGACTCGCCGCCGATCGTCCGCCTCGCGACGGAGCTCATCGAGAACGCGCACGCGATCCAGGCGTCGGACGTCCACATCGAGCCGCAGGAGAACGAGGTCATCGTCCGCTACCGCGTCGACGGCGTGCTGCGGGTCGTGAACCGGTTTCCGCGCCAGCTCATCCGGCCGCTCGTCTCGCGCATCAAGATCATGGCGAGCCTCGACATCGTCGAGCGCCGCCTGCCGCAGGACGGCCGCATCCCGTTCAAGCGCTTCTCGAGCAAGGACCTCGACCTCGACCTGCGCGTGGCGACGGCGCCGATGCAGCACGGCGAGAAGGTCGTCATGCGCCTGCTCGACAAGAACAAGGCGGTGCTGCCGCTCAGCGATCTGGGCTTTTCCGACTACAACCTGAAGCGCTATCGCGCCCGCATCGCGGCACCGGACGGCATGATCCTGCACGTCGGGCCGACGGGGTCGGGCAAGTCGATGACGCTCTACGCCGCGCTGAACGAGATCAAGCGGCCCGACATCAACGTGCAGACGGCCGAGGACCCGATCGAGTACACGCTGGACGGCATCAACCAGCTGCAGGTGCACCCGGAGATCGGCCTGTCGTTCGCGCGCGCGCTGCGCAGCTACCTCCGCCAGGACCCCGACGTGCTGCTGGTCGGCGAGATCCGCGACCGCGAGACCGCGGACGTCGCGATCGAAGCCGCGCTCACCGGTCACCTCCTGCTCTCGACGCTGCACACGAACGACGCCGCGTCGACGGTCGTGCGCCTCACCGAGATGGGCCTCGAGCCGTTCCTCGTGAGCTCGTCGTTGCTCGTCGTCTGCGCGCAGCGCCTGCTGCGCCGGCTCTGCACGGACTGCAGTACGCCCTACGCGCCGTCGCCCGAGGAGCGCCGCATGGTCGGCGCGACGCCGGACGAGCCGCTCGAGCTCTACCGGCCGGTCGGCTGTCCGCGCTGCAACGACATCGGCTATCGCGGCCGCATCGGCATCCACGAGCTGCTGATTCCCGACGAGAAGATGCGCAAGGCGATCGCCCAGGGCATCACCGCCGAGGACCTGAAGCATCTCGCCGTGACGGAGTGCGGCACGGTGACGCTGTACTGGGACGCGATGGAGAAGGTGCGCGCCGGCCTCTGTGCGCTCGAGGACGCGATCGCCGACATCCGCCAGGACGAGTTCGACTCGCGCCCGCGCGTCTGCTCGATCTGATCCCGGTCTAGGCGGGCCGGACCTTCCAGAAGTAGTTGCGGTTCCCGGCCGCCTCGTGCAGCCGGCGGAACGTCAGGCGTACGCGCTTGTCGACGGCGATGTCGCCCTCGACGCAATCCGTCCCCTGCAGGTAGACGCGGCCGCCGCCGTCCAGGTCGACGATCACCATGGGCATCGGGTGCTCTGGCACCTGCGCCAGGTTGTCGATCGTGAACGTGAACACCGTACCGGTGCGCGCGAGCTTGTGGTCGGTCATCTCGTCGCGCGCCTGGCAGGCCTGACAGACGCGCGCCTGCGGGTACTGCACGAGCCCGCACTTCGCGCAGCGGCTGCCGTACAGGCGGACGTCCTGCTTGAGCTCCTTCCACTCGATGTACGTCGGCACCGCCTCGCCCCCGACGTCGTTCGGCAGCACGTTGCGCGCGCGCAGGTAGCGTTCGTACGACGCCACGGGCGTCCCGCCGGCCAGCGCGTCGGCGATCGGCCGCGGGCGCGCCGACGCGATCGCGTCGGTGACGCGGAACACCAGCGCGTCGGCCCCTTCGCCGTACGCCGCGACCGCGATGAAGTCGCCGGGCGACGCCGTCTCGAGCGCCTTCGCCAGCAGCACCAGCGGCTCGGCCGTGCCGAGCATGCCCGCCTCGGCCGCGAGCGCCGGCTCGAGCTGCTTCGCGGGATCGCAGCCGACCCGCTTCGCCGCGTCGGCCGCGCTGCGCGCGTCGGGCGCCGCGATCACGATCTTGGCCAGCTTGCCCGCCGGCAGCTCGGCCTTCCGCAGCGCGGCGCCGAGCGCGTCGGGCACGTCGTGCGCGACGCCGTACTGATTGCCGAAGCGCGCGTCGGCCACCTGCACGTAGCGCTGCTCGTCGGTGCGCCAGAAGTAGGTGAACTCTTCCGCCACCGACGCGACGCTCACGAGCTCCGCGATCACGCCGTCGCGGCCGACGGCCACGGCGGCGCCGGCGTCGCCGAGCTGCCCCTCGAGGTCCGAGCCGGGCTCGGGGACGCGCACGTCGGCAGCGGCGACGATCGCGTGAGTCAGCGAGCCGGCGGCCACGCCGTCGAGCGCGGCGCGCAGCGCGGTGAGACCCGCCCGCAGCGAGCCGCCGAAATCGGCCACCGCCGATGCGCGCGGCAGGTCGAGGGCCGTCGCCACCATGCTCGCGATCTGCTTCTCGAGGTACGGCGCGCTCGTGCTCGCGAAATAGAGCGCATCGAACCCCGCCGGGTCGGCGTCGCCGAGGCACGCCTGCGCCGCGTCGACGGCCAGCGTGAGCGCGTCCTCGTCGACCGCGGCGACCGTGCGCGCGCCGGGCGCGGCCCGCCCGCCCCAGGCCTTCGCCAACAAGGCGCGATCGAGGCGACGACGCGGAAAGTAGGTGCCGAGACGAGTGATGCCGACCGTCGGACGATTCATCGGGCGGGGACCTTAGTACAGGTCCGGTCCTGCCCGCCAACCGTGACGATTTCGGGCGTCGCGCGCCCCCGCCTCGCATGGTAGACGCGAGAGTCCATGATGGGCTCGATGATGCGGTGGGGTGCGACGGTGGCGCTGGCCCTGGCGACGACGGCCGGCGCCCAGACCCTCCCCACCACGCCGAACGGCTACGCGATCTTCGGACTCGAGGGCGTTCGCATCGGCGCGTTCTCGCGCGTCCAGGGCGACGTCGGCACCAACGAGGGCCTGGCCATGGTGCGCGCGGGCGGACGCATCGACGGCGACCTCGCGGGCGACACGCTCGTGATCCGCGCGGGCGGCCGCGCGGCGTCGTTCTTCTGCATCCAGGTGCAGGGCGGCGGACGGAAGAACTGCCAGCGGCTGCCCGATCCCCTCGTCGACGGCACCACCCTCCCGGTCGTGCAGGTGTCACCCGGCAACGAGAGCATCACCCTGCGCCGCCGCGCGCGGCGCGTGCCGCTCGACGCCGGCCGCTACCGCGACGTCCGGATCGGCAGCGGCGCCGAGCTGCTCCTCGCCGGCGGGGCGTACACCTTCCGCAGCATCGAGCTGGGCGTGCGCGCCCGGCTGGTCTGCCTGGCCCCGTGCCAGGTCGCGGTGCGCAGCACCGTCTCGATCGCCCGCCGCGGCCGCGTCACGCTGCTCGCCGGCGACGGCGGCGACGGGACGCTGCAGATCCAGGGCGGACGCCGCGACGCCTTCACCGCCGCCGGCGGCGTCACGGTCGCGGCGCTCGTCTACGCGCCGACGGCCGACGTCGCGTTCGGCCCGCGCGCACGCGTCACGGGATCCCTGGTCGGGCGCTCGGTGGTGGTGGGCGCGCGCAGCCGCGTCCAGCGAGGCGATGGCTGACGGCGCGCGCAGCCTGACGATCGGACGCGTCGCGCTCGGCGTGCGTCCCGCGATCATCGCGGCGGGCGGCGAGGCCGATCTCGACGCGCTGGTCGCCGCCGCCGACGCCGACCTCGTCGAGCTGCGCGCCGACCTGTTCGATACGCCGACCGCGGTGGGCGTCGTGACGGCGTTGCGGCGGCTGCGCGCCGCGCCGCGTCCGATCGTGCTGACCGTCCGCTCCGGCGACGAGGGCGGGCGCGCGATGCCCGCCACCCTGCGCGCGGAGATATACCGCGCGGGCTTGGAGCACGCGGACGCCGTCGACGTGGAGATCGCGTCGACGAACCTCGTCGCTCAGCTCGTGCCGCCGGCGCGCGCCGCGAAGAAGGTCGTCGTGCTGTCGGCGCACGATTTCGACGGCACGCCGGCGCGCGCCGCGCTGCAGGCGCTGGTCGATCGCGCGTACGCGCTCGGCGCCGACGTCGCGAAGATCGCGACCGTCACGCATGCGCTCGCCGACATGCAGACGCTGCTCGAGATCACACTCGCGGCGCGCGAGCGCGGCATCGTCACACTCGGCATGGGGCCGCTGGGACCGCTGTCGCGGGTCGTGCTGCCGGCCGCCGGTTCGCTGCTGACCTTCGCGGCCGCCGATCGGCCGACCGCGCCGGGACAGCTGCCGCTGGCGGAGCTGGCTGCGCTCGTCCGCCGGCTGTTTCCGGGGTGACCATGCGAGCGCTCCTCGTCGCGCTCCTGCTGCTCGGCGGCGCGCCGCTGCCTGCGCAGGACACGCCCACCACCACGGCGGCACCGGCGACGACCAGCACGACGATCCCCGACGACTCCCGCGGGTTCGAAACGCCGCGCAGCGCGATGCGCGGGTTCCTGCTCGCGGGGCGTGACAGCGACTGGACGACCGCGGCGACCTACCTCGACCTGCGCGACCGCGACGTCGACGACGGGCCGCGGCTCGCGCGCGAGCTGCGCACCGTCCTCGACCGCAAGCTCCAGATCGACCTCGACGCGATGAGCGCCGAGCCGGCTGGTGACCGCAACGACGGCCAGACGCCGCACCGCGACCTCGTCGCGACGATCGACGCGCCCGCGGGGCCGGTGAAGGTGCTGCTCGAGCGCGTCAACACCCCGGACGGGCCGCAGTGGAAGATCGCCCGGGCGACCGTCTCGCAGATCCCCTCCCTGTGGGACGCCTTCGGCGACGGGCCCCTCGCCGAGGTCCTGCCCGAGGCGTTCTTCGACCTGCGTCTCCTGGACGTCGCCCTCTGGCAATGGATCGGGCTGCTCGGCCTGATCCTCGGCGCGGCGCTGATCTCGTGGCTGCTGAGCGGGTTGATCGCACGCATCGCGCTGCCGATCGTCCGCTTGTTCAAGATCCAGGCCGAAGACGTGATCGTCGACGCCGTCGTCGGCCCGCTCCGACTCGTGCTGGCGACCGCGATCATCGCGGCGGGTACGCCGGCGCTGTGGCTCGCCCTGCCGGTGCATCGGTTCTTCGTCGCGGTCGAGAAGTCGCTCGCGATCCTCCTCGTCGCATGGATCCTGATCCGGCTCACCGACGCGCTCGCCCGCATCATCGAGCAGCGATGGCTCGCCCGCGGCCAGACCTCGGCCATCTCGGTCGTTCCGCTCGGCCGGCGGACGGTCAAGGCGTTCTTCGGCGTGATCGCCACGCTCGCGTTGTTGGCGACCTTCGGCTTCAACGTGACGGCAGTCCTCGCGGGACTGGGCGTCGGCGGTCTGGCGGTCGCGCTCGCGGCCCAGAAGACGATCGAAAACCTGTTCGGCGGTGTGACCCTGGTCGCCGACCAGCCGGTGCGCGTCGGCGACTTCTGCCGCTTCGGGGACCGGGTGGGCACGATCGAGGACATCGGCTTGCGCTCGACGCGCATCCGCACCCTCGACCGCACGGTCGTCACCATCCCGAACGCCGAGTTTTCGGCCATGCAGCTCGAGAACTTCGCGCCGCGCGACCGGTTCCTGCTGACGACGACGCTCGGGCTGCGCTACGAGACCACTCCCGACCAGCTGCGTTGGGTGCTCATCGAGCTCAAGCGCCTGCTGCTCGCGCACCCGAAGATCGATCCCGACCCGGCGCGCGTCCGCTTCGTCGGGTTCGGCGCGTCGACGCTAGACGTCGAGATATGGACCTACGTGCGGACCGCGGACGTGAACGAGTTCCACGCGATCCGCGAGGACGTGTACCTGCGGATCATGGACGTGGTGGCCGCGAGCGGCACGACCTTCGCGTTCCCCTCGCAGACGAACTACGACGCCGCCGTCGGCATGGACGACGAGAAGCGCCGCGCCGCCGAGGCCGACGTCGCGCGCCGCCGCGCGGACAGGACCCTGCATCTGCTGCGCGTCCCGTCCGACGAGGCGCAGGCGCTTCGCGGCACGCTCGACTGGCCGCCCGCGGGCTCGCCGGTCCCGCCGCCGAAGCCCGGTCAGCGCTGAGGCGGCGTGCGCACGACGAGGAGGCGGATCTCCGTCATGTCCTCGATCGCGAAGCGCACGCCCTCGCGGCCGAGGCCGCTGTCCTTCACGCCGCCGTACGGCATGTGGTCGACGCGGAACGACGGGACGTCGCCGATCAGCACGCCGCCCACCTCGAGGACGTCCCACGCCCGCTGGGCGCGATAGAGGTCGCGCGTGAAGACGCCGGCCTGCAGGCCGTAGACGCCGTCGTTGACCGCCGCGAGCGCCTGCTCGAAGTCGGAGAAGCGCTGCAGCACCGCGACGGGTCCGAAGGCCTCGCGCCGGCAGACGTCGGCGTCGAGCGGAACGTCTTCGAGCAGCGTCGCGTCGAGCATCGCGCCCGTGCGCGTGCCGCCGCAGAGCAGGCGCGCACCGCGCCGCACGGCGTCCTGGATCCAGCCGTCGAGCCGCGACGCCTCGTCCTCGGAGATCATGGGGCCGATGAACGTCGCTTCGTCGGCCGGGTCGCCGGCGACGAGCGCCGCCGTGGCCGCGACGAGCCGGTCGCGCAGGTCGTCGTAGACGTCGTCGTGCACGAGGATCCGCTGCACGCCGATGCAGCTCTGCCCCGACTGGTAGAAGGCGCCGAACACGATGCGCGCGACGGCGTCGTCGAGGTCGACGCCGGTCTCGTCGACGACCACCGCCGCGTTGCCGCCGAGCTCGAGCACCACCTTCTTCTTGCCCGCCTTCGCCTTGAGCGCCCAGCCGACGTCGGGCGAGCCCGTGAAGCTCAGCAGCTTGAAGCGCTCGTCGGTCGTGAACAGGTCGGCCCCGTCGCGACGACACGGCAGGATCGAGAAGGCGCCGGGCGGGAGATCGGTCTCGGCCAGCACCGCGCCGATCAGCAGCGCGCCGACCGGCGTCAGGCTCGCCGGCTTCAGGACGAACGGGCAGCCGGCGGCGATGGCCGGCGCGATCTTGTGCGCCGCGAGATTCAGCGGAAAGTTGAACGGCGAGATCAGCGAGCACGGCCCGATCGGGACGCGCTTCCACATGCCGCTGTAGCCGCGTGCGCGCGGCGTGACGTCCATGGGCAGCACCTCGCCGACGATGCGCGTCGCCTCTTCCGACGCGATCCGGAACGTGTCGATGAGTCGCGTCACCTCGCCGCGGCTGTCGCGGATGGGCTTGCCCGCCTCGATGCGGAGCGCTTGCGCGAGCTCTTCGGCGCGCTCGGTGAATCGGGTGACGCAGTGGCGCAGGACCTCGGCACGCGCGTGCGACGGCATCGCGCGCATGGCCGGCGCAGCGTCGACGGCGGCGCCGATGGCCGCATCGATGGTGCGCGCGTCGGCCATCGCGACGCGCGTGACGACGGCACCCGAGTACTTGTCGGTCACCGCGAGATCGTGGTTCGGAGCGACGGCCTTGCCGGCCAGCCAATAGTCGTAGGACGAGTGCAGCATTGCGCGAGTGTACCCGTGCGCTCACGCAAGCACAGCCTCCGACGAAAGTCCGTTGTGGCGTGGTTAGCAATCACGCTATCCAGTGGGCCATGCATCACATCGTGTTCGCCGCGGTCGTGTTGCTCTTCGCGTCGCGTCCGGCCGACGCCTGGCAGGTGCGCGTCGGATCGAACCTGCGCACCGCGGGTGGTGGTGTCGCGATCGATTCCCGCGGCGACGTCATCGGAGGAACCGAGCATCGCTTCGGCAACGAGCGCTTCCCGGAGGTCGTGAAGCTGTCCGCCCAGCGCGGACGCGAGCTGTGGCGCCACACGTTCGACGACGTCGATCGCGGATACGTGCGGACCCTGCTGACCACGGCCAACGACGATGTCCTCGTGGTGAGACGGCTCGGCGGGTACGGCGCCCCCTTCGCGATCGTGCGCCTCGCCGCCGCGGACGGGACCGTCCTGTGGCGATACGACTTGCCTGCCACGACGGTCAGAGACGGATTCGCCAGCATGAAGGTCGATCCCGAGGGCGACGTGATCGTCGGCGCCACGATCGACGACCGCATCGTCGCGCTCGCGCTGCGCGGGACGGACGGGACCGAGCGCTGGCGATCCGACCTCCCGTCGTCAGGCAGGTACAACACGGCGTTCCGCGTGGTCATGGGCCCCGCCGACGACGTCTTCGTGACCGGCGAATCGTCGACGCCGTCCACGACGCACACCGCGGTGGTCGCACGACTCGACCGCGGCACGGGTGCGACGCGGTGGACGCGGACCTTTCCGAAGATGAGCCATCCCAATGGTCTCGCGGTCGACGGCCATGGCACGGTCGTGGTCGGCGCACGCCATGCCGAAGGGACCGACCTCTTCGACCGGACGGCTCGCTTCACCGTCGTGCTGCTCGACGCGGCGGGGGAGCTGCTCTGGGAGCGCCGCATGGAGCCACCGCCTGGTGGTTCGATTGGCGACGCTGCAAGGTCGGCGACGTTCCTTCCCGGCGGCGACGTTGCCGCAACGGGCGACGTCGACGACGAGGCCGTCACCGTGCGCCTCGCGCGGACCACGGGCGACGTCGTCTGGCGTCACGACCTCGACGGCCAGGGCGGGTTCCACGTGCCGACACCCGACGGCAATCTCCTGATCGGCGCCAGCACGTTCCACTGGCGCACGTGCCAGGACTACACGTTGGTCAACGTGTCGGCATCGACCGGGTTCGCGCTCGGGCAGCGCCGGATTCGCGGGCGGGCGGCGAACGACCGCTCCGGCTGCGCGTCCGGCGTCAATGACGATGGCCTGCGCAGCCTCGCCGTCAGTGACGTCGGCGCCCTGGCGATCGCGGCAAACGTCGGTGATCCGCGCGGCACGCGCCGGCTGATCGGTCGCTTCCCCCTCGCGCGGTAGTCAGCCGGCGTCGTCACGCGCGGAAGTCCACACAGCGAGCGAAATTGATTGTCGGCTGGGGTGGGCATGCGGTATGCGGTGCCACGCTGGTCACCGCCCGCACCACGATGCTCCTGGCGAGCAGCCTGCTCGCGATCGTGCCTGCCGTGGCGGCGGCCTGGCAGGTGCGCGTCGGCTCGGCCGTCCGCCACACCGGCCGCCTCGTCGCCGACCAGCGTGGCGATCTCGTCGTCACGACGGAGAAGCGCGTGGGAGCGCATCGCGTCCCGCTGGTGGTGAAGTTGGCCCAGCGCAGTGGAAAGGTTCGCTGGCGCACGGCGCTCGACGAGGCACGCGACGGACACGTGCGCGCGCTCGCCGTCACGGCCGGCGACGACGTCGTCGCCGGCGGCCCGCTCGGGCCGGACGGCGGCTTCGCCGTCGTCCGGCTCGCCGGCGCCGACGGCTCGATGGCGTGGCAATACTCGATCGCCGCGGAAGGGGGGGACGACGAGGTCGACCGGATTCTCGTCGATGCGGCCGGTGACGTCGTCGCCGCCGGTCGCGTGGGCGACGGGGTCACGGTCGTGAAGCTCGACGGAGCCGATGGTCACGAGCGCTGGCGCAGCGACGTCGCGCCCCTCGACCATCCCGAGGACGTCGCGGGCATGGCGCTCGCGCCCAACGGGGACGTCGTGGTCTCGGGCGGTTCGACGGGCGGCCTCCCACCCCATCGTGGCACCATGATCGCGCGCTTCGATGGTCCGACCGGCACCACGCGCTGGACCCGCGACATCGCCACGCTTCGGCCTGGCCGAGGTCTCGCCGTCGACGCCGACGGCGCGATCGCGTTGGGTGGCCAGACCCTCGTCGACGAGTCGACCACGCCGTACGACGCCCGCCCGTTCACCGTCGTCATGCTCGACGGCACGGCGGGTGCCGAACGCTGGACGGCGCAGATCCCGCCCGGGGACTATGCCGCCTTCGCGACCGCGGTGGCGTTCGTCGATGGCGGCGACGTCGTCGCCTCCGGGACGACCCGCGACGCGATGACGACGGTACGGCTCGAACGGAGCACGGGCACCGTCGTCTGGCGACACGATGACGGCGGAGACTACGGCGCCGTCGGCGGGCTCTTGGCGATTGCACCGACGGGGGAAGTGCTGATCGCCGGCAACCTCTACGACCGGCGCACGTGCTGGGACATCGGGTTCTCCGCCTTGTCGGCGGCGACCGGCGCCATCGAGGCGAGCCGTCAGCTGCACGGCCGGACGAAAGACCGCTCCGCGTGCGCGTCCGGGGGCACCGACGATGCGCCGAACGGCCTGGTGGCGAGCGGCCCCGGGTTCGTCGCGCTGTCCGGCTCCGTGCAAGACCCACAGGGCACGCGCCGACTCGTGACGCGCTTTCCGCTCACGCCCTGACGCGCGCGGACTACGCGCCGTAGTAGCGCGCTTCGAGCACGTTGCCGTCGGGGTCGCGGAAGTAGAACGCCTCGGGCGCGAGCCCCTGTGCGCCGAACGACTGCTGCGCCTGGCCGGACATCGCGACGTCGTTCGCAGCGAGCCGCTCGCGCAGCGCCATGAACTCGGCCTGCGACATCGCCAGGCAGACGTGGTTGACGATCTTGCCGGCGCTGCCGTCCGCCGCCGTGAGCACGTCGACGATCGGCGCCGCCATGCGCGACATCACGTCGATGATCGACGTGTCGGAGACGCGGACGCTCGGGAACGGCGCGGTGCCGGCGCGGAACTCGTCGGCGCGGACCGTCGGCAGCCCGACGACGCGCTCGTAGAAGTCGAGCGCGCGCAGCGGGTCGTCGCTCCAGAGCACCACGTGATCGACGTGCATGGGGGCGAACTGTGCATGCGCGGTCGGACGGGGTCAACGGCGGATTGTCTCGGCCCGTCCCCGTGACGTATGGCGCCGCATGCCCGTGCTCGCGCAGCGCTGGACGCAGCCCCTCGTGGTGGCGCTCGCGGTCGCGCTGCGCGTGACGCACGTGCTCCTGCTGCGCGACACGCCGTGGTTCGACCACCTCGTCATCGACCCGCAGTACTACGACGCCTGGGCACGGCAGCTCGCCGCCGGCGAGTGGCTCGGGACGCGGGCGTTCTACATGGACCCGCTCTATCCCTACGCGCTCGGCGCGTTCTACCGCGTGTGGGGGCACGACCTGCTCGCCGCCCGCCTGCTGAACGTCGCGATGAGCGCGGTGACCTGCCTGTGCATCGCGCGGCTCGGCTCGCTCGTGGGAGGGGCGGCGTGCGGGACGATCGCCGCGCTCGGGTTCGCCGTCTACGTGCCGGAGATCTTCTACACCGGCGAGATCGACAAGACCTGCCTGTCGGTCATGCTCGTCGCCGCGACGCTGGCGACGTTCCTCGGCCGCACCGTCGGCGCGCGCGTCGCCGCGGGCGTGCTCCTCGGGCTCGCCGCGCTGACGCGCGCGAACCTCCTCGTCATGGCGCCGCTCGCCGTGCTGGTGCTGCTCGTCGGCCGCGAGCCGCGCGCCGCGGCGGCGCTGATCGTCGGCGTGGCGCTCGCGCTGTCGCCGGTCGTGTGGCGCAACCACCGCGTGTCGGGCGAGTGGGTGCTGACGACCGCCCAGGCCGGGCAGAACTTCTACACGGGCAACAACCCGACGAACGATTGGGGGGCCTACGACACGCCCGCGTTCGTGCGCGGGAATCCGCACTTCGAGGAGCTCGACTTCCGTGCCGAGGCCGAGCGGCGCGCGGGCCGCGCGCTCACGGCCGGCGAGGTGTCGTCGCTGTGGATGCGCGAGGCGCTGGCGTCGATGGCGGCGCAGCCGGGACGCGCCGCGCTCGTCATGGGACGCAAGCTGGCGCTCTTCTGGAACGACTTCGAGGTGTCCGACAACCAGGACCAGTACCTGCTCAGCCGCGACTCGTGGGTGCTGCGGCTGCCGATCGGCTTCGCGATCGTCGCGTCGTTCGCGCTCCTCGGCGCGCTCGTCGGGTGGCGCGACCGCGCGACGCGCGTGCTGGTCGGCTTCGTCGTCGTCTACTGCGCGTCCGTCGTGCTCTTCTTCATCTTCTCGCGCTATCGCATCCAGACGGTGCCGGCGCTCCTGCCGCTCGCCGCGGCGGGCGTGCTGTCGTTCGCCACGCGCGACGCGCGCACGCTCGCGCGCAACGCGGCCGTCGTCGCCGCCGGCGCGCTGTGCACGTTCCCGACGGTCGGCGTGTTCGCGGCGGACAACCCGCTCGTCGTCGAGATGCGGCTGCGGCACCTCGGACAGGTCTACCTGAGCGCCGGACGTCGCGACGACGCGTTCGCCGCCTTCCACGAGGGCCTGGCGGGCTGCCCGACCTGTGCCCTCGGCACGCAGGCGCTCGCGGACGCCTACCTGGCGACGGGACGGCTCGCCGAGGGCGAGGCCTATTTCCGCCGGCTGCTGCGCGAGCAGCCGGCGTACGCGAACGGCTGGCGGCAGTTCGCGCGCCTGCTCGACGCGCAGGGCCGCAGCGACGAGGCGCAGGAGGCGCTGCGGCGCGCGAACTAGGCCGGCGCGACCTCGACGGGGATCCCGTTCACCACCGCGTTGCCCGACGGCACGTCGACGAGGTCGCCGGGCGCCAGCAGGTTGTTGTTCACGCCCGCATGGCGCTCCGCGACCGCGAGCCGCGTGCCGGGCCGATCGTGGCCCCAGCCGTGCGGCAGACACACCACGCCCGGCATCATCTCGTCGCTCACCTGCACCGGCGCCTCGACCTGCCCCGCCGCTGAACGGATGGTCGCGCGGCCGCCGTCGGCGAGCCCGAGGCGTCCCGCGTCGGACGGATGCACGAGCAGCGTGCAGCGGTCGCGTCCCGTCATCAACGACGGCACGTTGTGCATCCACGAGTTGTTTGAACGCAGATGACGGCGGCTGACGAGGACGATCGCGTCGTCGCGCCGCTCGAGCCGCCGCTGGAGGCGGGGCACGTCGGCGGTGATGTACGCGGGCGCCAGGTCGATGCGGGCGTTCGCCGTCGTGAGCATCCCGGGCAGGCGCGACGCGTGCGGGCCGAGGTCGATGCCGTTCGGATGCTCGCGCACGCGTGCCAGCGTGAGGCCGTCGGGCCGCGCGCCGTACCCTTCGCCCCATGGCCCGAGCCGCAGGCCGAAGTCGAGCAGACGCTCGGGGCCCTCGCCGGGCGTGGCCGCCATCACGTCGCCGACGTCGCGTCCCGCGATCGGCGAGCGGGGATCGGCGGCGATCGCGCCGACGAGGCCCGCGAAGAACATCCCGTCGAGGAGACGGACGTCGACGTCGGCCGCGCGCTGCCCCTGCACCAGCGCGGACAGCGTCAGCAGGATCTCCCACTCGGCCGGCCGCGACGGCGGCGGAAAGACGGGCGCGGAATAGACCGCCGCGTTGCGCACCGCCCACGACCAGATGAGCTCGTCGTAGTGCGGCTGCTCGAGCGCGCTCAGGCCGGGCAGGATCACGTGCGCGTGGCGCGTCGTCTCGTTCACCCAGTTGTCGACGCTGATCATGCACTCGAGCTGCGGCAGCGCGGCGTCGAGGCGGCCGGCGTCGGCGGCCGACACGGCGGGATTGCCGGCGAGCGTGATGAGCCCTCGGATCTGGCCCGCGCCCGGCGTGTCGATCTCCTCGGCGAGGCACGAGATCGGCACCTGGCCGAGCACTTCGGGCGCGCCGCGCACGCGGCTCGTCCAGCGCCCGAACGTCCAGCCGTCGGCGAACTCCGGCGGCCGCATCGTGAGAAAGCTCCACTCGGCCGGGTTCGCGAACGTCGAGCCGCCCGGGCGATCGAGGTTGCCGGTGAGGACGTTGACGACCTCGACGAGCCACGAGGCGAGCGTCCCGAACTCCTGGTTGCACGTGCCGATGCGGCCGTAGACGGCGGCGCGCGGCGCCGCCGCCAGCTCGCGGATCATCCGGCGGATGGTCTCCGCGGGGATGGCGCACGTCGCCGCGACCGCCTCGGGCGTGAAGGGCCGGCAGAGCCGTCGCACCTCGTCGATGCCGTCGGTGAAGTCGGCCAACCGTCCCGGACGGACGAGGTCGTCGGCGAAGAGCACGTTCACCCACGCCATCAGCAGGGCGGCATCGGTGCCCGGGCGGATCGGCACCCACTCGTCGGCGCGCTCGGCGGTTCCCGTCCGGCGCGGGTCGATGACGACCGCCTTGCCGCCGCGCTTCCGGAGCGCGGTGATGCGGCCGAGGAAGTCGGGGCAGGCCATCAGGCTGCCCTGCGACGCGTGGGGGTTGGCCCCCATGATCACCAGATGGTCCGTGTGATCGATGTCGGCCGTCGGGATGGCCCACATGCCGCCATACAGGAGCGCGCAGACGAGGTTCTTCGGCCACTGGTCGATCGTGCCGGCGGAGTACAGCCGCTCGATACCCGCGAGCGGACCGAAGGCGCCGACGTAGCGCGACAGGGAGAAGTTGTGCACCGTCGGATTGCCGACGTAGTACGTGAGCGCATCCTTCCCGTGCCGCTCGATGACCCCGTGCAGGAGCCGCTCGCACTCCGCGAAGGCTTCGGCCCACGTGGCCTCCACGAGCGCGCCGTCGCGACGGATCAGCGGCGCGCGCAGACGATCGGGGTCGTGGTGTAGCTCACCGAGCGTCGTCCCCTTGGGGCAGATGTACCCGCGGCTCCAGACGTCGTCATCGTTCGGGCGGATCCGCGTGACGCGGCCGTCGTCGACCTCGATGCGGAGGCCGCACATCGCCTCGCAGAGGGGGCACGTCCGGAGGTGCTCGGTCGCAGGCATGGCCCGTAGTCGCCCTCGGACGACGCGTGCGTCAAGACGTCACTTGACGGCGGACGCGACATCGTGGCTCTATCGCGCAGCCGATCCACCACGACCGCGGCACGACCGCGAAAGAGCACGCCCCATGCCGACCGCACAGCCGACCGTAGGAGACCGGAGCTGATGGCCGGGCGGCGATCGGCCTCGTGGTGGAACATGACGAACGCGCGCGACGGCGCCGCGGTCGGCGACGGCATGATGGCGCTCGGTGCGGCGCTGGCCGCGTGGACGGGCGGCGCGCTCGGCGTGGGCGCCGTGCTGCTGTTCGTCGTCGCGGGCGCCGGCGGGATCATCGCGCTTCTCTGGTCGCCGTTCGCCGCGGTCGCGTTGCTCGCCGCGGTCGCGTCGTGGGCCGTCGCCGAGGAGCTCATCGAGGAGATGCTCGAGGGCGCGCGGCGCCAGCAGGTGGCGTGGCTCTCGGCGCTCGGCGTCAGCGCGCTCTGCTTCGGCGTCGGGCTGCTGCTGTGGCCGGGCACGACGAGCCTGGCGCTCGTCTGGCCGATCGGCGGCTACGCGATCACGTGCGGCACGTGTGCCATCGCGATGGCGCTCCGCCAGCGCGGGCGCGCAACGAACGCGCGGCGCTGACCGTCAGTCGCCCAGGCAGATCCCGAGCGACCGCGCCGAACGCACGAAGCCGCCGTCCAGCGGGACGCGACGCAGATGACCCACGGCGTCGCGCAGGTCTACGCTGCCGACGGCGCCCCCCGTGTAGGTCACCATCCGGCCGAACGCCCCGTCGGCGATCAGGTCCACGGCGGTCGTGCCGAACACGGTGCAGAGCGCGCGATCGAAGTTCGTCGGCGATCCGCCGCGCTGCAGGTGCCCGAGAATGACGGCGCGGGTCTCCTTGCCCGTGCGGCGCTCCAGCTCCGCCGCCACGTGCATGCCCACGCCGCCGAGCCTCGCCTCGCGGTCCCGTTCCGCGGTGTCGCTGGCGACGAAGTCGCCGCCCGCCGGGTGCGCGCCCTCGGCCGCCACGACGATCGTGAACTTGCGTCCGAGCCGCTCCCGCTCGGCGATCTTCTCGCAGATCGGCTCCCACCGGAACGGGATCTCGGGGATGAGGATCACGTCCGCGCCACCGGCGAGCCCGGCGTAGATCGCGATCCAGCCCGCGTATCGTCCCATGGTCTCGAGCACCATCACGCGATCGTGGCTTTCCGCGGTGGTGTGCAGCCGATCGAGCGCGTCGGTGGCGCAGGCCACCGCCGAGTCGAAGCCGAACGTCATGGCCGTGGCCGCGAGATCGTTGTCGATGGTCTTCGGCACGGCGACGATCGGAATCCCGTGCTCGTGCAGCTGCTGCGCGATGCTGAGCGAGCCGTCGCCCCCGATCGTGACCAGCGCCGAGAGGCCGAGCGTCTCGCACCCGCGCTTTGCGCCCTCGAGCACCTCGTCCGGAATGCGCTGCGTGTCGCCGTGGCCCACCTTCGCGGCGAAGCGACCCCGGTTGCTCGTGCCGAGAATGGTGCCGCCACGCAGGAGCAGACCGGCGACCTCCGTGTAATCGAGGGGTCGATGGCGTTGCGGCTCGAGTAGGCCGTCGTAGCCGCCGAGGATGCCGACGCACTCCCAGCCGCGGCGCTGCGCGGATTTGGTGACGGCGCGGATGACGGCGTTGAGGCCGGGGCAGTCGCCGCCGCCAGTGACGATCCCGATGCGATGTGCCGCCATGAGCCGTCGCTTCGATCACGCCGGTCGGACGACGGTCAAGGCCACGGCGATCTCGCTCACCGCGCCTTCGGCGCGATGTCGCGCAGCAGCATCTGCGTGAACCGCTCGTAGTCGACCACGAAGTCGACGCGATCGGGATCGAGGAAATGCTGGATGCGTACGCCGGTCATGAAGGCCAGCACGACGTCGGCCGTCGCGAGCTCGTCGACGGCTGCACGGATCTGCTTTCGCTCCTTCGCCTCGCGCAGCAGCCGGACGATCAACCGATGCGTCGCGCGCCGGCGCTGCTTGAAAAACGCATGCGCCTCGGCATCGACGTCGAGGTTCTCGGCCTGCAGCACCGTGAAGAGCTTGGCCCACAGTCGATGGTCCGCATTGAACCGGCCGGCGACCGTCAGATTCTCGAGGGCGCGCAGGCCCCCCTCCGCCAGCAGCTCGGCGGTGAGCTCGAGATACTGCCGGTCGTGCTCCTCGAGCACGGCGAGCAGTAGGTCCCGCCCCGTACGGAAATGGTAGAGCACGGTCGCGTGGTGCACACCGGCGCGTTGGCCGATCGCGATGAGCCCCGTGCCACGGAACCCAGCGTCGGCATACAGCTCGACCGCGGCGCGCAGGATGGCGGCGCGCGTGTCTCTCCCGCGCTGTCCGCCCGATCGGCTCGCCGGTCGCCGTGCCGCCGCCCCCACCCGCGCCGTGCCCATGGACACATCCCTCCTGACAAGTCTGTTGACGACCTACTGACAGGGTTGTTAGTGCCTAGGCGATGTCACGACCGCCCGTCAATGCCTGGGCGCTGGGCGTCCTGGTCCTGCTGGCGAACTGCGTGCACGCCCACCCCGTCGGCGTGACCACCCGCACCTTCACGAAGCCCTCGGCCACGACCGGCGCGCCGCGCGCGCTCGAGACCGTGATCTGGTACCCCGCCGTCCGCGGCACCGGGACGGCCGAGGCCCTCGGCCTGCGCGACGCCGGCGTTCGTCGCGGCCGGTTCCCGCTGATCCTGTTCTCGCACGGCGCCTGCGGGCAGAACGTCGCCGCCTCGTACCTCATGCAGGCGCTCGCCGCAGACGGCTTCGTGGTCGCCGCGCCGTCCCACCCCGGGCACACGAAGGCCGACGGCGCGACGGTCTGCCGCGCCAATCGCATCGACACGTACCTGAACCGCGTCCCGGACCTGCAATACGTCGCGGACGAGATGCTGGCGCTCGACGCGGACCGTCGCTCGCCGTTCGGCCGACGTCTGCGCCGCGACGCCGTCGGTGTCACGGGCATGTCGTTCGGCGGATTCACGACGCTGCTCGCGGCACAGCGCGATCCCCGCATCCGCGCCGCGCTCTCGATGGTGCCCGGCGGCATCGATGCGCTCGACCCCGGCGACGTCGGCGTCCCCACGATGGTGATCGGCGCCGAGCTCGATCTGACCGTCGGCTTCGCGGCGTCGGAGCAGGCCTACGGGCGGCTCGTCGGCCCGCGCTACCTCGTCGAGCTCGTCGGCGGCGGCCACCTGAGCGTGGCGACCGAGTGCGCTCCAGCATGCGGCACGCTCGCGGAGGACGACGGGCACCGCCTCGTCGAGCGCTACGCGCGGCCCTTCTTTCGCCGGCATCTGAAGGGGGTGCGCTCCGCGCGGCGCGTGCTCACCCGCGCGGTCGACGGCGTCGTGCTGACGGCCGACCCCAGACCGCGCTGAGCCCGTCGATGGCCGCGGTCGGCGCCAGCGAGAGCCGTGGGCGCGTCTCGCATGCCGTCGTGCGTTCGCGTCAGTTCTTGCCCTTGAACGACGTCGGCGTGCTGCGTGCGCCCGCGTCGTACGTGCCTTCCCAGCACGTCGCGCCGCTGCTCGTGACCAGCTGCGCCGTCACCGGCACCGCCAACGGCAAACCCGCCGGCAGACGCGCGCCCTTCCCTTTCACCGTGAGCTTGCCCTTCGGCGCCGCGCCGGCCACGAGCTTCGCCGTCGTGATGCCGCCCGGGAATCCGGACGGGTTGCGCAGGCGGAAGCCCGTGGCGCCGCTCGCCGACCACGTCGCACCTGCGCGCATGCCCGTCGCGAGCGCGAGGCCGTCCGCGTCGTACACGCACAGCGCGTAGTCCGTAGCTGCCGTCGGATCGCCCAGCTCGGCGAGCGACGCGGCGCCGCGCTTCCACGTCCAACCGAGCGCGCGGCGCGACGCGACGCCGGGGTCCTTCACGGTGAGCGTGCTCGTTCCCGTGCGGCACCCCGCGCGCGGCGTCAGGGCGCAGAGCGACGTCACGCCGACCGCCTGCTGCACGACGAGCGTGCTCGGCGCGCCGTCGTCGTCGCGCACCGTGAGCCGCACGACGTACGTGCCGGGCGCGCTCCACGTGTGCTGCACACTGCTGCCCGAGGCGAGCGTGCCGTCGCCGAAGTCCCACTCCCACGACACCACCGTGCCGTCCGCGTCGGTCGACGACGCGCCGTCGAACGTCGCCGCCTCGCCGAACGCCACGCTCGCCGGCCCGTCGATGACCGGCTGCGGCGACTGGTTGCCCGGCACGGTGACGTCGAGCACGTACGCGTGCACCTCCTCCGGACCGATCGTGCCGACCAGATCGCCGCCGGCGACCGTCATGCCGCCCTCGGGACGGTCCGGGAACAGCGCGTGCGCCACGCCGTCCACGCCGGCGGGGAGATCGAGGTCGACCGACCGCGTGCCGGTCCGCAACGTGCTCAGCACCACGACGGCGACCTGGTTCGCGAGCTGCCACGACGTCGCATGGACGCGCGGGTCGCCGGTGACGAGCTCCGTCCGCGTGCCGTGCAGCAGGAACGCCACCAGGCTCTGCACCTCGGCGTTCTGCCGCCGGAGATCGCTCCACAGCGCCGGCGCGACGGTCGGCAGGTGGCGGTCGGCGCCTTCCCACATCGCGTACCAGAGGATGCCGTTCGCGCCGCGGATGAGCGCCGCGTGGAGGAAGTTGCGCGCCTCGCGCGGCGTCGGATAGCGGCCGCCGTCCCAGCGATACGCCTGGGGCGTCGCGAGCCACGACTGCCCCGTACCGGCCAGCTGGTCGCGCACCCAGTCGAAGCTGTCGACGTTCTCCTGCAGCGCGTACTCGTCGGGGTTGTTCTGCGCGCCGAGCGGGTAGGACTGGAAGCCCATCACGTCCATCGTCCCGACGAACTCCTGGATGCGGAAGCCGGGATACGAGCCGCCACTGCCGAAGGTGACGTCGTCGGGTGCCAGGTCGTGGATGTGCTCGTGGAGCGCCTGCACCTCCGCCGGCGGATGATTGTAGGCCGGCCCGGTGTACGGCGTGTTGAAGTCGTCGGCGACGTTCCACGCGATGATCGCCGGATGGTCCTTCCAGCGGTTCACGAACGCGTCGGGCCCCGTCGCCGGCAGCGGGATCTCGGCGATGATGCGCATGCCGCGCGCCTCGGCGACGTCGAACATGCCTTCCATGCTCGGCCGATTGTCGACCGTCGGATGGAACAGGTTGAACCCGGCGTCCGCCGCGAGGATCAGGTCGGGCGTCGTCTTCTCGCCGTTGCGATCGCCGATCCACGACACGTGGACGATGCCGATCGGGAAGAACGGCTCGCCGTCGAGGAGGACGGTGCCGTTCGATCCCACCGTGGCGACGGTCGCCCGCGCCGTACCGCACGTGAGGAGCGCGATCGCGACCATCGTCGCGACCGCCCCGAACCGCATCCGCATTTTTTGATAGTCGTGCAGATGCGGCGACGGCGTCAACCCGAAATCGGGCAGACGCCGAGATTGTCGATGACGAGCGAGCGATCCGCGCCGTCGGTCAATCCGTCGCGATTGACGTCGTACCAGCTCGACGCGCCGTACGATTCGGCGAAGTATGCCCACAGCCCGACGTCCTGCGCGTCGACCATACCGTCGATGTTGCCGTCCCCGGTGCACTCGGGCGCCGAAGCCAGCAGCGCCGTGAGCTCCGCGGACAGCGCGTCGAACCGCGCCTGCTGTATCGGCGTGAGCGCGTCGAGCGGCAGCTCCTTGTCCGCCCGGTCGAGGAGCGGCACCGGCACCGCCTCGTCGATCTCGTAGAATTCGGTCTCCACCGTGTCGACGCACGGCTCGTCCTGCGACACGTAGAGCCACGTCGTGTTCTGCACGACCTTGAAGACGTCGTCACGGACGGCCGCGGAGAAGTCCGGCGCGATGTCGTACTGCACCTTGCCCTCTGCGGCGCGGTACGCGTTGACGTTGCAGCAGCGCTCGACGCCGGCGGATCCGGCCGTCGACGGGTCGTCGGCGCCGACGCCCCACCACACGCCGTTGTTGTCTTCGCAGACGCTCTTCGACACCGGGATCTGCGTGCAGGTCGTCGAAATCACGCACGGGCCGTTGACCGCGCCGTTCGCCTGGATGTTCTGCCCCACCTGCGTGAAGTTCGTCTTGCGGATGCTCGGCTGTTTCGGGTTGACGAGGTACGGCAGCATCGACTGCGAGTCGATCGGCCGCGGCACCAGCGCGTGGACGTCGAGGCCCGCGATCTCGCCGAAGAGCTCGAAGAGGTCGGCGACGTTCACCATCGACGACACGACGCGATTCGGCCGCCGCACGAGCGGTCCCGCCGCGAGCATCGGCACCCACACGCCGGTCTGGTACGCGGTGCCCTTCGCACGCGTCGGATCGAACGGCACCTTGACCGAGTTCCCGAGCGACCCGTTGTCGCCGACGAGCACGATCATCGTGTCGGTACGCTTCGGGCGATAGACCAGCCGGCCCTTGCGCGTCCGCCGCGCGAGGCCGGTCTCGACGAGCAGCCGCGACAGCTCCGTGTCGAGGGACTCGATCATGAGATTCGTCAGCACGCGCTGGTCGACGACGTTGCCGCAGTCGAGGCCGCTCGCCACGTCGAGATCGGCGCTCGCTTCGTCGACGGGCGGCTGCATCACCGGCGTGTGCGCCGACGCGAACGACACCGTCGCCATCCACGGCCGGTTCGCCGGCCGCTCGCGGATCCACGCGATCGCGTCGTCGACGGCCTGCGTCGCGCGGAACGTGCGCGCACGCGGATCGGTCGGGGGAACCTCCTCCGCCCGTCCGTCCGCGTAGTTGATGACGTAAGGCGAAACCCAATGGCCGCTCAGCGTGTCGAAGTCGAGCGTGTCGGGCGGCGGCGACTGGCACGCCGCGTTCGGATCGAGGATACCGCCGCGGTCGCGGCAGATGCGCCCGGGCGGGACCGTGCCCCTGGCGGTGAGCACCTCGCACGACCCGTTCGGCATGTAGCAGGCGCCGGTATCGGCGCCGCCGGCGGCCGCGCCGCCGACGAACCCGCACGACCACGTGCCCGGCGCCGCGACGCCGCCCGCGGTGGTGTCGATCGACGACGGATCGCCGGTGTAGTCGAGCCAGCCCGCGAAGTGATCCCAGCCGAGCGCGTGCGGCATCGCGATGCCCGCCGGGTTGTGCTCCTGCAGGCCGAGGTGGAACTTCCCGAAGATCGCGCTCTCGTAGCCGCGCTCGTCGAGCACCTTCGGCACCGTCATCTCGAAGGGCGAGACCATCGAGTTCGCGAGGTCGTTCGGCCCGAGCGCGCCGTAGACGTTGGTGCGGAACGGATAGCGGCCTTCGAAGAAGACCGCGCGGCTCGTCGTGCACGCCGGCATTGCCCACGCATTGCGAAAGCTGACGCCCGCTCCCGCGATACGATCGATGCTCGGCGTGATCGGCGGCGTCGCGCCGCCGTAGCCGAACGCCCCCATCTGATCGATGCCGACGTCGTCCATGATGACGAACAGGATGTTCGGCGGGACGCCGGTCCGCCGCGGTTCGCGCACGGTCGCGTGCGCGGAAGCCAGCGTGATGGCGAGCAGGAGGATGGTCGTCGTCGTGCGCGAGAGCATGCACGCTCCACGCTGCCCGACGCCGGCGTGAGTGTCTCGCAGCGCGCCCGACGGGACGCGCCGCGATGCCGTCAAGTTTCTGACCGGGCCGGGCGCTCAGGGGACGAACGGGTCGCCCATCGTGCCGCTCCACGTCCTGGTGCAGAACGGACAGCCCGGCGTCATGACCAACGGCAGCAGACTCCACGTCTGCGTGACGGCGAACGTGCCGTCGGGCTGCGGGACGCCGTCGATCCGAAGGTTCGCCTCGTAGAGTCCGCCCGGGCACGGGACCTGCGTCGGCGGTCCGATCGCGCTCTGCAGCCGGAACCCGGTGTTGTTCGTCGTCCCGCTGTAGTTGAACTGGACCAGCCCCATCGCCGTCAGCGCGCTCGCGCCGTTGCGTGAGATCGTGAGCAGGCTCTCGAACGCCGGCGCGGGACAGGACTCGGGTCCCGGCGTGCCCGACAACTGCCACGACGCGGCGATGGGCGCACGCGGCTCCCCGGGCTGGCACGCGCCGTCGACACCGCAGCTGCCGCCGACCATCGGCTCGCCGCCATTGCTGAAGCACTGGTACGCGGCGGCCGTGTAGCCCTCCGCATTGCCGAAGCCCGTCGTGTCGCAGGTCCCGCCGCTCGCACAGCACAGGACGTCGGGTTCGACGACCATTGGCTCGCAGGTGCCCCCCGCGCCGCACGTCCCGCGGACCGGCTGGTCCGGCGAGCAGCCGAACGACAGGGTGGACGACAGATACGTCGGGAAGTCGCGGCACACGCCCGCGCCCTGACAGCACCCGATGCCCTGGAGCGCGCATGTCCCCGCGCAATACGGCTGTCCGTCGCACTGCTCGCCGACCTCGACGATGCCGTTGCCGCAGCTCGACGGCTCGGTACACCCGTCCGCATCGCAGGCGTCGCAGACGCTCGCCGCCGTCCCGACGCAGGCGCTGCCGCCACGCGGCGCGCGGCACCGCGCCGCCGTGCGCACCACGGAGCCGCGGGTCACACCCGCCGCGTTCGTCCGACAGCACACCGCGCTGCCCGGTCGGCCGCACGTCGACTTGGCGGCGCACCGCACGACGGTCCGCAGGCACCCGTCGTTCGCGAGCGCGTCGCGCGCGGCGGTCTTCGCGCAGCGCTTGTACACCGCCGCGGACGGCGCGCCCCCGCAGTCGCACGCGGACGCGATCGCCGCACGGGCGGTGGCGACGTCGGCGGCGTCGACCCCGCCGGAGTCACAGACCGCGCCGGACGTGCCGGCCGTGACGAGGACGCACAAAATCCAGATTGCGAGCGCGACGAGGCTCCGCATGGACGCTCCTTTCGGGGTTGGGCGGACCGTCCCATGCGCACCCTGCCCCTGTAAAGCGATACGCTCGCGGATCGCCCGTTTTGTCCTTGACATGGTGCGGCATAACCGGGTCTCTAGGGGGGTTCTCATTCTGAGGGAGGAGCCGCTTCATGTCCGAGGCCGCCATCAACAACTACAAGTACGATCTGCGCGCGATCCAGTTCACGCTCTACGAGCACCTGAACATCGAGCAGCTCTTCGAGCACGAGCTCTACTCGCACCTGTCGCGCGCGGAGTGCGACGCCGTCATCGAGCAGTGCGCCCGCTTCGCCACCGAGGTGACGGGTCCGCTGAACGGCCCGGCCGACCGCAAGGCCTGCCGCCTCGAAAACGGCGTGGTGCATACGCCGCCCGGCTTCAAGGACGCCTGGAAGAAGGTCTTCGACCTCGGCTTCATCTCGTTCGCGATGCCCCAGGAGGCCGGCGGCTTCGGCGGCCCGCACGCGATCGAGGTCATCCTCCAGGAGCTGCAGAGCGGCGCGAACACCGCCTTCAACATGTACCCGGGCCTCACCCACGGCGCGGCCGACGTGATCCACCACTTCGCGCTGCCCGAGGACAAGGAGCGCTACCTGCCGCACATGCTCGGCGGACGCTTCGGCGGCACGATGTGCCTCTCCGAGCCGCACGCCGGCTCGGACGTCGGCGCCACCAAGACGAAGGCCAAGCAGATCGAGGGCAACGTCTACGCGATCAGCGGCACCAAGTGCTGGATCTCCGCCGGCGATCACGACCTCGCGGAAAACATCATCCACCTGGTGCTCGCCCGCATCGAGGGCGCGCCCGCCGGTACCAAGGGCCTGTCGCTCTTCATCGTCCCGAAGATCTGGGTGAACGACGACGGCAGCCTCGGCGAGCCGAACGACGTCGTCACCGGCTCGATCGAGCACAAGCTCGGCATCAAGGCGTCGGCCACCGCGGTGCTGAACTTCGGCGAGAACGGCAAGTGCCGCGGCATCCTCGTCGGCGGCCAACAGCACCAGGGCATCAAGCAGATGTTCCGCATGATGAACAGCTCGCGCATCGCCGTCGGCATCCAGGGCGTCTCGATCGCGTCGACGGCGTTCCTGAACGCGCTGCGCTACGCGCGCGAGCGGCAGCAGGGCTCGTCGGTGCAGAACTTCAAGGACCCCAACGCGCCGCGCGTCGCGATCATCGACCACTCCGACGTCCGCCGCATGCTCCTCGAGATGAAGGCGAAGGTCGAAGGCATGCGAACGCTGGCGGTCAAGCTGGCGCTGCACTCCGACCTCGCGCTGGCGCTCGCCAAGAAGGACGCCGGCCAGGCGGCGTACCACCAGGGCATGGTCGACCTGCTCACGCCGATCGTGAAGGCGTACTGCTCCGATCAGGCCTTCCGCATCACCGAGATGGCCATCCAGACGTACGGCGGCGCGGGCTACGTCACCGACAACCCCGTCGAGCAGTACTGCCGCGACGCGAAGATCCTCTCGATCTACGAGGGCACGAACCACATCCAGGCGATGGACCTGGTCGCCCGCAAGCTACAGGCGAACGGCGGTCAGAGCTTCGCGGCGTTCCTCGGCGAGATCGCGCAGTTCGTGAAGGACCACGGCAAGACGCCCGGCATCGCGTCCGAGGTGCAGGCGCTCGGCACGGCGTCGGACGCGCTCCAGCGCGCCGCCGGCGCGCTCATGGAGTTCTTCATGGGCGGCAAGATCGATCAGGTGACGCTCTTCGCGAACGCCTTCCTGGAGATGATGGCCGAGGTCACCATCGCGAAGCTCCTCCTCGAAGCCGCCGTCATCGCCGAGATGAAGCGGGGCAACGAGGGCGACGATCAGAGCCAGGAGGAGTACAACTTCTACGCCGGCAAGGTGATGGCGGCGAAGTTCTACGTGAACAACATCCTGCCCGCCGTCCACTCGAAGGTCGCGACGATCGCCGCCGGCGACCGTTCGGCGCTCGACGTGGCCGACGGCGCGTTCTCGACGGCCCACTGACCCGCGGACGGCCGCGGGTGGACCTCACCGCCCGCGGCCGCCACCCCCGCCGCCGCCGCGGCCACCACCACCGCCTCCGCCGCGGCCTCCGCCGCCACCGCGGCCACCGCGACCTCCACCGCCGCCGTAGTAACCGCCACCGCGGTGACCGCCGCCCCAGTACCCGCGACCGCCACCCCAGTACCGGCCGCCCCAGTAACGCCGGCCGCCCCAGTAGCCCCAGCCACGGCCCCAATAGCCGGGCCAGTAGCCGCCCCACCCGCCCCAGCCCCAGTAGGGTCCCCAGTACGGGCCGCCGTAGTAGTACGGCCAGAAGCCGCCGTACCCGACGCCCCACCCGCCGTAGCCGTACCCGTAGCCCGGGTCGTAGTAGCCGTCGTCGTAGACGACGACCGGACGGACCGGCCAGAGGTAGACGCTGTCGGCACGGAGCAGCGGGAAGGTGTAGTCGGAGTCGCCGATGCGGCCCGCGCGCGATCCGTCGATGGTGCCGGTGACGGTGATCTCGCGGTTCGCGGCGTAGATCGCCGGATCGTAGAAGCCGCCGCGGCAGGCGATGAAGCGGCCGAACGTCTGATCGGTCCACATCGGCCGCGCGCGACGATCGAGCGGCCGGCTGAGCACCTGAAAGCACGTCTCGCCGGCGTCGTTCGTGGTCGTCGACACAAGGGAGCCGCCCCACCGGACGCGCTCGCCGTTGTGGTCGTACTGCTGCGCCTCGCCGACGGTCACCTCGGGGAATGCGCCGGCGATCGGCTGCGGCGGCCGCGGACATCCGGCCAGGACGACGGCGAGCAACAGGAGTCCGGCGCGCCACATGATCAGTCGTCCCTTCCGACCGGCCGTCGCGACGCCTTCTTCTCGCTCTGCACCCGCTTCCCCTCGAGCATCTTCTCCTTGGCGCGCTTCGACCGTTTGCGCTTCTGCCGGCGGACGCGCTCGATCTCCTGCTCGCGCCGGCTGGCACGACCGAGACGGTCGGCCTCGATCTTCTCGAGGAGGAGACGGCGGGCGAGGAAGCGGTTCATCGCCTGCGTGCGCGCTTCCTGGCACTTCACCGCGAACCCGCTCGGCACATGGCGTAGGACGACGCAGGTCGCGACCTTGTTCACGTTCTGGCCGCCCTTGCCGCCCGAGCGCACGAAGCGCTCCTCGAGGTCGTCGTCGCGGATGCCGAGCGCCGCCATCCGCTCGCGGAGCATGCGCTCCTTGTCTGCCGTCACCGGGAACATGGGTCTCCGTCGAGGGTACGCGCGACCAGCGTCCGTGACCAGCCGTATCGACGGAGCAACCATGGCCGCGTCCCCAAACCGGGACGCGGCCACCGGTTACGCTCTCAGGATCCGGGGACGATCTTGTAGACCTCGCCCTGGCCCATGCTGCCGCCGCCGTAGTCGACGACGTACAGCTCGCCGCGCGCGTCCTCGCCGAACGAGCTGACGCCGCCGATCGACAGGCCGCCGCCCGGGGCGACGTCCGCGGTGCGGTTCTGCTGATTCTGCGCGACGCCGCCCACCACGCCGTTGAACGTGCGGATGAACGCGGAGCAGATGTCCGAGTAGAAGTACGTGCCGTGCAGGTCCGGCATGGCGCAGCCGCGGTAGACGAAGCCGCCGGTGACCGAGCAGCCCTGGCCGTGGTTGTAGGTCAAGACCGGGAAGGTGAAGCCGGTCGGCGGGCTCGGACAAGACATCGCGGGCGGCGTCGGCTCGAAGCAGGCGTTGCCTTCGAAGACGTCCCAGCCGTAGTTCTCGCCGCCCGTGCTCGACGCCGGGGTGACGTTCACTTCCTCCCACGTGTTCTGGCCGACGTCGGCGATGTAGAGGTCGCCGGTGCCGCGATCGAAGCTGAAGCGGAACGGGTTGCGGAGCCCCTTCGCCCAGATCTCGTCGAGCGGGTCGCCCGCGCCGACGTAGGGGTTCGTCGGCGGGATCGCGTACATCGGGGCGTCGACGTCGATGCGCAGCATCTTGCCGAGCAGCTGCCCGTCGTCCTGCGCGCGCTCGTTCGGGTCGCCGCCGCTGCCGCCGTCGCCCATGCCGACGTACAGGTAGCCGTCGGGGCCGAAGACGAGCTGCCCGCCGTTGTGGTTCGAGAAGTCCTGCTCGATCGTCAGGATCGCCAGGCCCGTCGGATTCGCGACGTCGGGGTCGCCGCTCACCGTGTAGCGGCGGATCTCGGTGTCGCCCGCGTTGTTCGTGACGTTCACGTAGAACGTGCCGTTGGTCTCGTAGTCCGGGTCGAACGCCAGGCCGAGGAGCCCGCGCTCGCCGCAGCACGACACCTCGTCCTCGATGTCGAGGAACGGCGTCGGCAGGAGCACGCCGTTCTTCAGGATGCGGATGAAGCCGTCCTGCTCGGAGATGAAGAGGCGGCTCGGGTCGAGCCGCGGCGCGGTGATGTGCAGCGGCCGCGTGAGCCCCGAGGCGACGCGGATGCCGTCGAGTCCGGTGCCCGGCGTGCTCGCGACGCCCTCGCAGACCGCCGACGTGTCCTCGAGCGTGCACGTCGACGAGCAGCCGTCGCCGTCGGCGGTACCGCCGTCGTCGCATTCCTCGTCGTCTTCCGCGACGCCGTTGCCGCAGTCGGTCGGCGCCGGCGGGCCGCACGACGCGGGCGCTGCGGCGTTCTTCGCCTTCACGAGACCCGGCACGTTCTGCGTGAACGTCGAGAACCGCGCGCAGTAGGTATCGTCGCCGATCGTGAGCGCGACGTCGACCGCGCCCTGCGGCTGCGTGATCGCGTACGTCCAGTCGGAGCCGCCGCCCGAGATCGACAGCGTGCCGCCGTTGTTACCCGGCTTGATCACGACGGTCTTCACGCCGTCGGCGCGTGCCTTGTCGATGAACTTGTAGCCCTTGCTGCCCGCCGGATTGCCGAGGCCCTTCCACAGGTTCGCCGGCAGCGAGATCGGGCCCGCGGCACCGTCGCTGGGATTCGCGCCGCGCACCTCGAGCGTCGCGCCCACGCTCGTGGGGTCGTCGCCGGTCGACGTGACGATCGCGGGGTCCTTCGCAGCTTTGAACTTCACCGCGTTGCCGTTGGGGTTGGCCGGATCCTTCAGGGTGAGGCTGTCGCCGGCCACCGGACGGTCGGCCGCGATGACGGACGCCGACAGCAGGGCGAGCGTGACGAACGACGCAACGCGGACGAGTGCGTACATGTGGGGTCCCCTCCGAGTCCGGGTCATACTGGCCGACCCTTTCGTGGTCAACGTACTTTTCGTCTAAGGTCCTCTGCGCATGTCGCTGCTGGCGCAGGCCGCAACGCGCCTCGACGGGCGGCCCTATCCCGCCTATCGCGATCTCGCAGCGCGTCCCTGGCCCGTCGCCGACGCTACGCTCACGGTGGAGCACGTCCAGCCCGATCCGTTCGCCGGGCCGAGCCGGCTCCGGGTCGATCTGACACCGGATGCGGCGGCGCTCCCCGTCGTGCCGTCCGATGCCGACGGCCGGCGCGCCGTCGCGGACTTCCTCCATCGCGCGCTCGCGCGGCGGCTCGACGGCCGTGACCTGGCGGTGGCTCCCCCCGGCGCCGAAGTGCTCGAGCGCACCGCGGTCGTGGTCCGTCCCGACGGCGGGGTCGTCCTGCGGCTGACGGCCGACCTGCCCGCCGCGCGCCGCCGTATCCGCGGGCACGCCGCCGCCGCGCTCCTCGCGGAGACCCTGCCCGCCGCGATCGCCGACGCCGTCGTGCGGCTCGACGCGGCCGCGCTCGTGGCGCACGTCGCCGCCGTCGCGGACCAGGTCGCGCTCCGCGCCGCCCTGGGCGCGCACGGGCTCGTCGCCTTCCTCGCCGACGGCAGCATCCTGCCCCGCCGGAGCGGGATCGCCCCGGCGCCGCTGCCCGACGCCGTCCCGTTCGTCGCGCCCGCCCCTCTCGCCGTGACGCTCGTCGCGCCGCACGCCGGGCCCTTGCGCGGCCTCGGCATTCCCGCGGGTGTCACCGTCGTCTGCGGCGGCGGCTACCATGGCAAGTCGACGCTGCTCGACGCGGTGGCGCGAGGCGTCTACGACCATCCACCCGGCGACGGCCGCGAGCGATGCGTCGCCGTGGACACGGCGGTCCACGTGCGCGCCGAGGACGGCCGCGCGGTCCGCGGCGTCGACCTGCGTCCCTTCATCCGCACGCTGCCCCTCGGCCGATCGACGGCGTGCTTCGACACCGACGACGCCTCGGGCAGCACGTCGCAGGCGGCCGCGATCGTCGAGGCGCTGGAGGCGGGCGCGCGCGTCCTCGTCGTCGACGAGGACACGGCCGCGAGCAACTTCATGGTGCGGGACGCGCGCATGCGCCGGCTGATCGCCGGCGACGGCGAGCCGATCACGCCCTTCGTCGATCGCGTGCGCCAGCTGTGGGACACGCACGGCGTGTCGTCCGTGCTCGTGGTCGGCGGCGCCGGCGACTGGCTGGACGTCGCCGACACGGTCGTCCGCATGGCGGACTACCGCCCGCACGACGCGGCGCCGGCCGCGCGCGCGGTCGTCGCCGAGATGCCGCTCGGCGACGCCGCGCCGCGACCGCCCGGCCCGTGGCCCGCGGCGACGCCGCGCATCCCCGATCCGGCCTCGCTCGACCCCGGCCGTCGCGTCCGTGCGCACCGGACGCACACCATCGCGTTCGGCGACGACGAGATCGACGTCTCGCTCCTGGCCCAGCTCGTCGAGCCGGCGCAGGCACGCTTCGTCGGCGACGCGCTGCGCGTGCTGGCGTGCGAGCTCGCCGACGGCCGTCGCGACGTGCCGGCGCTGCTCGACGCGCTCGATGCCCGCGCGCTCGACGCCATCGCGGCGCCGACGTTCGGCGACCGGGCGCGGGCGCGGCGCTTCGAAGTCGCCGCCGCCCTGAACCGCTTGCGCGCGCTGCGCTGCCGCCGTAGCGGAGACCGCTGATGTGGCCCACGCTGGTCCGTTCGCTCGCCGTGCTCGCCGTCGTGCTTGCACTGTTCGTCCCCCATCGCCAGGACCGGCCGCGGCCGAGCGAGCCCCTGCGGACGCGCCACCTGCTGCCCGACGGCTCGCCGAAGTACACGAACCGCCTCGCCGCCGAGCCCAGCCCGTATCTGCGCCAGCACGCCCACAATCCCGTGGACTGGTACCCGTGGGGCGAGGAGGCGTTCGCGGCGGCGCGCGCGCAGAACAAGCCGATCTTCCTCAGCATCGGCTACGCGACCTGCCACTGGTGCCACGTGATGGAGGAGGAGTCGTTCGAGGACGAGGAGATCGCCCGCTACCTGAACGACAACTACGTCGCCATCAAGGTCGATCGCGAGCAGCGTCCCGACGTCGACGGCGTCTACATGACGGCGGTGCAGACGATGGGCGTCGGCGGCGGCTGGCCGCTGAACGTCTGGCTCACGCCCGACGGCAAGCCCTTCTACGGCGGCACGTACTTCCCGCCGCGCGCCGGTGATCGCGGCCGCAAAGCGGGATTCCTCGACTTCCTGCAGACCCTCGCGACGGCGTATCGCGACGACCCCGCGCGCATCGACACGATCACCGCCGACCTCGTCGGCCGTCTCGAGCGCGCTCTCGGAACGCGTCCGGCCGCCGAGACGCTGCCCGGTGCGGTCGCGCTGCAGCTCGGCAGCGTGCAGACGCTCGCGACCTTCGAGCCCGAGCACGGCGGCTTCGGCTCGGCGCCGAAGTTTCCGCGCACGGTGGCGATCGAGCTCCTCCTGCGCTGGCACCGCCGGACCGGCGACCCCGAGGCGCTCCAGGCCGTCGTGCGCACGCTCGAGGCGATGGAGCGCGGCGGCATCCACGACCAGGTCGGCGGCGGCTTTCATCGCTACGCGACCGACGACGCCTGGAACGTGCCGCACTTCGAGAAGATGCTGCCCGACCAGGCGCTGCTCGCCGTCGCCTACCTCGAGGGCTACCAGGCCGCCGGCCGCGCGGACTTCGCCGCCACCGCGCGCCGCACGCTCGAGTTCATGATCCGCGAGATGACCGATCCCGACGGCGGGTTCTGGTCGGCGTTCGACGCCGACAGCGAAGGCCACGAGGGCCGCTTCTACACCTGGACGCCGGACGAGATGACCGCCGTGCTCGATCCCGACACCCTCGCGTTCGTGGCCACCCATCTCGGACAGGCGGACCTCGAAGGGCGCGGCGTGCTGCACCTGAAGCAGCCGGTCCCCGAGGACGAGCGGGCGCGGTTCGACGCCGCGCTCGCGGCGCTCTACGAAGCGCGCGCGCACCGCGTGCCACCGCTGATCGATCGCAAGGTGATCACGGCGTGGAACGGCCTCGCCATCTCGGCGATGGCGCGCGGCGGCCGCGTACTCGACGAGCCGACCTTCACCGCCGCCGCCGTGCGCGCCGCCGACTTCGCGCTCGGCACGCTGGCCGACGGCGACCGCCTGTACCGCAGCGCGCTCGACGGCACGGCGAGCGGCCCGGCCTTCCTGGACGACTACGCGTTTCTCGTCGCCGGCCTGATCGATCTCTTCGAAACGACCGGCGACCCGCGCTGGCTGTCGCGCGCCATCGCGCTCCAGCGCACGCTCGACCGTCGCTTCGCCGATCCGGCCGGCGGCTGGTTCCGTACGGCGGACGACCACGAGCGGCTGCTCGTGCGCGAGAAGCCCGACTACGACGGCGCCGAGCCCGCGGGCAGCTCCGTCGCCGTACAGAACGCGCTGCGGCTGCACGAGCTCACCACCGACGACGCGTGGCGCGTCGTCGCCGACCGCGCGCTGATGGCCGCGGCGCCGACGCTCACGTCGACGCCGAGCTCCATGCCGCGCATGCTCTGCGCGCTCGACTTCCGGCTCGACACGCCGAAGGAGATCATCGTCGTGCGGCCCGAGGGCGACCGCGCCACCGCGCTCATGGAGCCGCTCCGGACGACGTTTCTGCCGAACGCGGTCTTCGCGGTGCTGACGCCGGCGGCCGAGCCCGCGGTGGCGGCGGTGGTCCCGCTGGTGGCGGAGAAGCCGCTGCAGGACGGCAAGCCGACGGCCTACGTCTGCGAGAAGCAGGTCTGCCGCCTGCCGACCACCGACCCCGTGGCGCTCGCCACGGAAGTGAAGCAGGTCACGCGGCTGCCGTAGCGCTCATTGCGCCAGCGCGAAGACGTGCACCGGCTGCGCGGGCGCGCCGGCCGGCACCACGACGCGCAGATCGGCGCCGCTCACCGTCGCGCCGACCGCGCCGGTGCCGAGTAGCCGGACGCCGCCCGGCGCGCCGACCCCGAGCAGCGTGACCTCGCCCGACGGCAGCGGACCCATCACCGCCGCGTATACGACGTCACCGTCGCGGCTCGTGGTGAACCGGACCTCCGTGCCGTCCGCGGTCGCGCCGGCCGCACGCGTCCACGGCCGCGTCGCGTAGATGGCCTCGCCGTTCACCGCGAGCCAGGCCCCCATCGCCTGCAGGCGATCGACCTGCACCGCCGGCACCGTGCCGTCGGCCATCGGCCCCACGTTGAGCAGCAGGTTGCCGTTCTTGCTGACGACGTCGACGAGCATCCGGATCAGCGTCTCCGACGTCTCGTAGTCGGCGTCCGTCTCGTTGCGGTTGTAGCCGAAGCCGCGGCCCATCCCGCGCACCGTCTCGAACTTCTTCGCCGAGATGTCGGTGAGCACGGTGAACTCCGGCGTCACGAAGTCGTGGTGCGTCTGGCCGGCGAAGAGGCTGAAGCGGTCGTTGATGACGCCGTCGGGGACGGCGGCGTAGTAGTCGGCGAAGAGCTGCAGCGCGTTGCCGGCATCGGGAAAGCCGATGTCGTTCCAGAGCGCCGCCGGGCGATAGCGGTCGATCAGCTCGCGCCAGTGCGCGTTCGCATAGGCGGCGTACTCCGGCGTCTGCGGCACGACGGTCAGCGCGTCGAGCGCGGTTTGCACCGGCCCGGGCTGGATCGACCAGTCGAAGCCGCCCGAGTAGTAGAGGCCCATCCGCATGCAGCGGTCGCGCACGGCGCTCGACAGCTCGCCGACGACGTCGCGCGACGTGTTCCAGCCGGGCGTGACGGGATGCTCCACGTCCGTCGGCCACAGGGAGAAGCCGTCGTGGTGCTTCGTCACGAGCACGACGTAGCGCGCGCCGGCGGCGCGAAAGAGGTCGGCCCACGCGTCGGCCGACCACGCCGCCGCCTCGGCCTCGAACGCCGGACGGAAGTCCTCGTAGGGGAAGTCGGCGCCGTACGTGTCGGCGTGATGCTGTTGCGCCGGCGAGCCGGGAATGCGGATCGTGTTCGGGTACCACTCGACGTACGGGATATGGGTGAAGAAGTCGCGGCCGAAGTCGGGCGGCTCGATCAGCTTGCCGCAGCAGAGCCACTCGCCCGCGTCCGTCGTCGTCTCGGCCCATGCGGGGATCGTGTAGATGCCCCAGTGGATCATGATCCCGAACTTGGCGTCGTCGAACCAGCGCGGCAGCGGATGTGTGGCGAGCGACGGCCGCGTCGGCGCGTACGGCACGGGCGCCGTGTCGAAGACGCCGTCGCCGCAGTCGGTGCGGACGGCCGAGACGTCGCGTCGATAGCCGCGCGCGGTCAGCCGGCCGACGAGGCGCGTGCAGTCGTCGACGACGCGGGCGCGCAGGTTCACCGGTCCGCTGAACCCCGGACACGACGCCCAGCGGGCACGGATCCGCGTGACGCCGCCGCGAGTCGTGCGACGGACGCGCGGCTCGACGAGCGGACAGACGTCGCCGAGGCCGACCAGCGCGCCGACCTCGACCGTCGGGCTGCCCGCCAGCGGCTCGCCGTCGACGGTGAACTGCGCCGAGCGACAGGCGGGCGGGCGCGGCGCGGCGCCGGCACCGCCGGCGAGCACGAGGAGGCTCATTGCAGCGAGCACGGCGGATGCGAGGCGGCGGGACGTCGACGACATGGCCTGGGTCGTTACGACGCGAATCGCGCTACCGTCAATGACGAACGCTCGTGTATGACGCGCGTCATGCGCCTGTTCGTCGTTCTGGTTCTCGCCTCGACCCTTGCCCTTCCCGCCGCCGCGGCCGACTGTCCGACCGACGCCTACACGCTCTGGTCCCAGGGCATCCTGCGCGGCGCCAACGTCTTCCAGGGACGCAATCCCGGCGGCGCGTCGACCGGATTCGGCGACGGCGACTTCACCCAGGCCGACTTCGACGACCTCGCCGCCGCCGGCGCGAACTACGTCCAGATCTCGCACGCAGGCACCTTCGCCGAGACGCCCCCCTACGCGCTCGATCCGGCGGCCGAGGCGAACCTCGATCGCGTCGTCGCCCTGGCCGGCGCGGCCAATCTCTACGCGGTGATCGCGTTCCGCTCCGGCCCGGGCCGCAACGAGAACGCGATCAGCAATCGCGGGGGCACACTGCACGAGACGATCTGGACCGATCCCGCCGCGCGCACCGCCTGGGTGGAGATGCTAAGGCACACGGCGGAGCGGTACGGACCGAACCCGACCGTCATCGGCTACTCCATCATGGTCGAGCCGAATGCGTACGCGCGCCGCGGCTACATCGATCCGGGGCCGTTCTACGCGCAGTACGGCGGCACGCTGGAAGACGTGAACGTCCTGTACGGACTCGCGCGGACGGCGATCCGCGAGGTCGACGCCGAGACGCCGATCCTGCTCGAGCCCGAGGGCTACGGAAACGTCAGCTGGCTGCCCTTCGTGACGCCGATCGCCGACGCGCACATCGTCTACACGGCGCACGACTACACGCCGTTCGACTACAGCCATCAGCAGGTGCCGAACGCGTCGTATCCCGGCACGTACTCCGTCGAGGGCGTGAACGTGACGGTCGACGAGCCGTTCCTCGCGAATTACCTGCAGACGCTGCAGACGTACGTCGACACGCACGGCGTGCCCGTCGCGCTCACGGAGTTCGGCGTGCACCGCAACGCGCCGAATGCCGCGACGTACCTCGCCGACCGGATCGCCATCCAGGACCTGCTCGGCAGCTGGGCCGTGTGGGTGTGGCAGCCCGCGGGCTTCATCGATCCCTTCAACATGCACGAGCCGTCGGCCGTGCTCGACGTCCTCCAGACGGCGTGGGCGGCGAACTGCCGGCGCGGCACGGGTGGCGGCGGTGGTGGTGGTGGCGGCGGCGGCGGCGGCGAGGGCGCCATCCAGGGCGTCGCGCGCAAGCTGCGGCGCAACGGGAGCACCGGGAAGCCGCTGCTCAAGGTGAAGGTGACGGTGGGCGCGACGACGGTGAAGACGAAGAAGAAGCCGGCGAAGGGCGGCTACGCGTTCACGGTCGCCGCCGGCACGCGCCGCATGACCGCGGTGCTCGGCAAGCGCGCCTGCCACGTCGGCACGCCGGACGGCCCGGCGGCGCTCGACGTCGTGGTGGCCGGCGGCGAGCAGCGCACGGTCGACGTGTTCTGCGGGCGCGAGGCGGCGCAGTAGCTACGGCAGGCGCTCGACGTTCGGGCCCGTGGTTCGATCCTGCGCCGCGCCGTCGACGACGCCGTCGCCGTCCTGGGTGCGGATGCCGCGCGAGCGCTTGTGCACGCGCGATTGCTGCGGCGTCACGATCGAGACGTGCGCGCGCGGCGCTTCGCGCGGCGGTAGCGTCGGCACCGCGCCTGCCCGGCTACGGCCGAGCACGTTCGGGGCGGGCTGCTGCTCGGCACCCGGGGCAGCTGGCTCTGGTTGCTGCTGCGGCGGGGCCGCGGGCTGCTGCTGTGGCGGGGCCGGCACCGGGGCGGCCTGCTGCGCGTGCATGGTCGCGGGACCCGCAATCGCCGTGATCGCGAGCGCGACGCGAACCGTCGCGATCCACATGCCTCATCGGTATACGCCGTCCGGCGCACGTCAATCCCGCTCCGTCCGGGCAGATCGCGCCTGTAATTTCTCCTTCGGGCGGTCGTGGCGCGCGGCCGACCTGCGACGGATCGCGACGGCGCAGCGGCATGGAATCTGCTGCGCATGGGAGCGATGCGAGCCGTCTGGCCCCTCCTGCGCGAGACGTACACGGAGTGGACCGCCGACGGCGCGCCGCGGCTGGCGGCCGCGCTTGCCTACTACACCGCGTTCTCGATCGGCCCGTTGCTGATCCTCATCATCGCCGTGGCGGGCGCGCTCTTCGGCGACGAGGCGGTCCGCGGCCAGGTGGCGGCGCAGATGGACGGCCTGATCGGCAGCGACGGCGCCCGGATGCTCGAGGAGATGATCGAGAACGCCGCCGCGGAACGCTCGGGCATCCTCGCCACCACGGTCAGCGTCGCCGCGCTGATCCTCGGCGCGACGGGCGTCTTCGGCGAGCTGCAGGCGATGATGAACACCATCTGGGACGTCGAGCGCCCCGCCACGGCGGGCGGCATCGCCGCCATGCTGCGCACGCGGCTGCTGTCGTTCGGCATGATCCTCGGCATCGCGTTCCTGCTGCTCGTCTCGCTCGTCGTCAGCGCGGTCATCGCCGCGGCGAGCGGTTGGAGCCGCGCCCTGCTGCCGGGCATGGATGCCCTCTGGCATCTCGTCGACATCGCGGTGTCCCTCGGCGTGACGACGGCGCTCTTCGCGATGATCTTCAAGTTCCTGCCCGACGCCGCCATCGCGTGGCGCGACGTCGTGTCGGGCGCCTTCCTGACGGCCGTGCTGTTCACGCTCGGCAAGCTCGCGATCGGCTTCTATCTCGGCCGCAGCAGCGTGGCGTCGGTGTACGGCGCCGCAGGGTCCCTCGCGGTGTTGCTCGTCTGGATCTACTACGCGGCGCAGATCCTGTTCTTCGGCGCGGAGCTCACACAGGTGTACGCGAACCGTCACGGCACCCGTGTGGCGAGCGTACCGGCAGGCGCACCGGAGCCGACGCCCTCGCTGCGACGCCCGGCCGCGCCGGAAGCGACGTAGGACGCTACCGCTGGTCGGCGGCGCCGGTGCCGCGCACGGTGACGAGCACCGCGACACCGGCGACGCACGCGACGATGCCCGCGAGCAGCGCGGGGTTCGTCACCACCGAACCGAGCGGCAACGCACGCGCCAGCGCCGCGAACGCCACCCACCCCGCCAGCAGCACGCCCGCCACGATCAACGCGACGCCGACGAGCCGCGCCAGGCGGCGCAGCATCGCCGCCTCGTCCCGCATGCGGTCGTGCAGCTCGGCCTTCGCGTAGGCGACGGCGATGTCGCTGGCGACGGCGTCGAGGAACTCGATATCCTCGCCGCCCACCTGCGCGGCCGACGGATTCACGACCTCGACGACGCCGATGCAGGGGCCGCCGGTCCGAAGCGGCGCCGCGAGCAGCATCTGCGTGGTCGCGCCGGTCGCCTTGTCGACGCCGCGGTAGAACCGCGGGTCCTTGCCGACGTCGGGCACGATGATCGCCTCGCCGTGCGCCAGCACCCACCCGGCGATGCCCTGATCGGCCGGGAAGCGCAGCTCGGTGAGCTCGCGCTCCTCGGCTTCGCTCCCTTCGCGCTGGCTCGCGAGCGGGAAGCACAGCTCGTTGGTCGCCCGGTCGTGAATCAGCACGGCCGCTCCTTCGGCGTCGAAGAGGCGTCGCAGGCCGCTCGTCGCATGGCGCAGGACGTCGTCGAGTCGATCGAACGTCGCGAGACGACGGCTGAGATCGTACAGAAGCCGCAACCGCTCCGATGTCCCCGCCGTCATGGCGCGCGACCGTAGGCGCAAGTCCTGCGGGAATCAACCAGCCGCATCCGCGATTCGACGTAATCGCGGTCCAGAAAAAACGCTTGCTTGTGAGCGCGCCGTCATCGTACCGCTTGCGTGCTGCGGCCGTCGGCTCGTCGGACGGGAACGTCGCGTTCGGCCCCAGGTGTCATGCCGGTTCGTCTCGCGCTCTGCCTGCTCATCGCGCTCGCATCCACCGCGACGGCGCAGACGGTGCGCCCGCCCTACGACACGTCGTACACGGTCGCCGATCTCGGCACGCCCGCGGGCGTCCCGGGTCCCCTGGGCGGCCTGACGTTCCTGCCGGGCGACCCCGACACCATCGTGATCGGGGGCGGCGCGAACGGGGCCAGCGGCGCGCTCTACGCCCTGCCCGTCCTGCGAGGCGCCGACCGGCACATCACCGGATTCGCCGGTGCTGCCACCCGCTTCGCCGATGGCGCATACAACGACGGCGGCGTGACGTTCGGTCCTGGGGGCGTGCTGTTTCTCGCGCAGTACCCGATCAACCAGCTGGCGCAGCTGCGGCCGGGCAGCACGACCATCGACCGCACGATAGATCTGGACCAGCTGGGCGTCGCGAGCTCCGTCGGCGCGATCACGTTCGTCCCGCCCGGCTTTCCCGGGGCCGGCCAGGCGAAGGTCGTCAGCTACAACGCCTATCGGTGGTACACGCTGGCGCTCGCCGCGGCGGACGACGGTACCTGGGACGTCACCGCCGCCACCTACTCCGTCACGACGACCGGCGGCCCCGAAGGCTTCATCTACGTGCCGCAGGGTTCGCCGCACTTCCCGTCGCCCAGCATGCTGGTGAGCGAGTACCAGGCCGGCATGGTCACGGCCTTCCAGGTCGACACGAACGGCGATCCCCGTCCGGAGACGCGCACGATGTTCGTCGACGGGCTGAGCGGCGCCGAGGGCGCTCTGATCGATCCGGTGACCGGCGACTTCCTCTTCTCGACCTTCGGCGGCGGCAACCACGTGGTCGCCGTGCGCGGCTTCGTGCCGCCACCCTCCACGACCTCGACGAGCTCGACGACCTCGACGTCGTCGACGTCCACCACGACCAGCAGCACGACGACGACCACGGCGCCCATCCCCTGCGAGACCCCCGTCGGGTGCGACGACGCCGACGTGTGCAACGGCGCCGAGACGTGCGCGATCGGCTTTTGCGCGCCCGCGGCCGCCGCGCAGTGCCGGCCCACGGGTCGCGCCGTCGCCGCCGTGTCGCTGTATCGCGCCGACGCGGTCGCCCTGCTGGACGCGGCGACGCGCGAGCCGATCGCGACCGTGCCGGTCGGCCGCCAGCCGTGGGGCGTCGCGTGGCAGCCGGACGGCACGCGCGTGTGGGTGACGAATCGCGGCGGCGACTCCGTCACCGCGGTCGACCCGCGCGACGGCGCCGTCACCACCCTGCCAATCGGCGACCAGCCGCTCGGCGTCGACGTCCACGACACCCGCGCCTGGGTGGCCGTGCACGGCGACGACGCGGTGGCGGTCGTCGACACCGCAGCGGTCGCCGTCGTCGCTCGCATCCCGGTCGGGGACGGGCCGGCAGGCATCGTCGTCAACCCGGCCGGGACGCGTGCCTACGTCGGCAACTATCGGGCGGGCACGGTCACCGTCGTGGACACGATCGATGGAACGACGCGCGCGACGATCCACGTGGGCGGCTTCCCGCTCGGCATGGCGCTGTCGCCGGACGGAACGACCCTCTGGGTGGCCGACTACGGCGGCGCCCGCGTCGTCCTGGTCGGCACGGCCAGCGACACGATCACCGGCGTCGTGCGAGTCGGCCGCCGCCCCATCGGCGTGGCGGTCGCCGCGGACGGCACGCGCGCCTGGGTGACGTGCGCGGGCGACGACGCGGTCGCCGTGGTCGATACGGCCGCGAAGCGGGTCGTCGCACGAACGCCGGCGGCGCGGCTGCCGCTCGGCGTCGCCGTCGACGCCGCCGGGCACGTCTGGGTGGCGAGCAGCAACGGCGACGCGCTCGCCGTGATGTCGCCGACGGGCGCCGTCGACGGCAGCGTGGTCGACGGCGCGCCGGTGGCGTTCGGCGACTTCCTCGGCGCGCTGCCCGGTGATTGTCCGGCGCAGGCGCTCGCATGCGACGACGCCGATCCGTTCACGCAGGACGGCTGCGACGGCCGCACCGGCTGTACGCACGCCGAGCTCGCGGGGCTGGACGCGGCGGCGGCCGGCGCGGACGCGATGGCCGCGATCCTGGCCGGCGTCACGCCCGGCGGCGCGCTCGGCGCGCGGGTGCTGGCGACCGTTCCGGCGCTCGGCGGGTCGATCGCTGCGGCGCGCGCGGGCGGCGATCGCGCCGCCCTGCGTGCGGTGCGCCGCGACCTGGCCCGGGTCGCGAAGCTGGTCGCGGCGGCGGCACGTCGCGGCGAGCTCGGGGCGGCGGGGCCGCGACTCCTCGACGTCGCCCGCGCGGCACGCGCCCGGCTGTCGCGCACGCGCTGACCGCACGGCGTCCGCCCGCGCACTCCGCAGGCGAGCCGCTTGCTACGGCCGCATGCGTATCTTCACCGTTGGGTTGCTGCTGGGGGTCTGTCTGCTGGCGCGGGGTGTCGAGGCCGTGGCGCCCCCCTTGCCGGGTGTCACCGCGACGACGTTCGCGTCCACCGACGATCCGTTGCTGATCCCGGACAACGCGTCGCTCATCAACGTCGTCAACGTCGACCTGGCGGGCGAGGTCCTGGACGTGGACGTCACCCTGGACATCACCCATGTCCAACCGGACCAGCTGGACATCTACCTGATCTCGCCCAGCGGGACGACGGTGACCCTCAGCACCGACAACGGCGGCGGCAACGACGACGTCTTCTCCGGCGTGACGTTCGACGACCAGGCGCCGCCACGCGAGGACCAGGTGTCGGCGGCCAACGTGCGCAACGTCACGTTCGCCAACCTCGAGCCGGTGGGCACCGTGCAGCCGGAGGGCGCGCTGGGCGCGATCGTCGGCGATCTCGCCCTCGGCCCGTGGGCCCTCGTCATCGTCGACGACTCCGGCGGCACGACGGGCATGCTGCAGGGCTGGTCGCTCACGATCACGACGTTGTCGTCCCTCCCCCTCGCCGGCGCGCCGGCGACGTTCAGCGGACCGGGCGGCGAGATCCCCGACGCCGACACCGACGGCGTGGCGTCGCCGGCGACCGCGAGCGGCCTCGGTCGCCGGCTCCTCGACCTCGAGGTGGCGATCGACGTGGCGCACACCCAGGCCGACCATCTGGACCTCTTCCTGACGGCGCCGAACGGACAGCGCATCGACCTCGTCACCGACGTCGGCGGAGGCAACGACGATCTCTATGCGGGGACGGTCTTCGACGACCGCGCGGCCCTCCCCGTCAGCGACGTGCAGCCGCTGCCGGACGACGGCACGGCGTTCACCCGCGTGGTACCGGAAGGCGCGCTGTCGGCGTTCCTCGGCATCGATCCGAACGGCGTCTGGCTCCTCACCGCCGTCGACGACAGCGGCGGCCAGGAGGGCGAGCTGATCGGCTGGTCGATCACCTTGGTGGCGACGGCGCCGTGCGGCGACGCCGTCCAGGATCCGGGCGAAGCCTGCGACGACGGCAACGGCACCAACGGCGACGGCTGCGACGCGGACTGCTCGGTGAGCGTCTGCGGCAACGGCCAGGTCGGCGGCGCCGAGCAGTGCGACGACGGCAACACCGTCGACGGCGACGGGTGCTCCAGCACCTGCCAGCTGCCCGAGACCGCCTGCGACGACTGCCAGGACAACGACGGGGACGGCCTGGTCGACGCGGCAGACCCCGGGTGTCAGGCGCAGCCCCTCGGCCTCCGCAAGGTGACGATCAAGACGCGCAAGGACGTGGATTCTCTCGTCGTCCAGGCCGGCCCGGCCGTCGGTCAGGGCGCCAGCGGATCGTTCGGCATCCTCGTCGCCGACGGCAACGGCGTCGTCGCCTGTCTCACGCTTGGGGAGCTTCTCCGCAAGGGCGGCAACAAAATGTCGGTTTCGGGGCCCGTGAACGGCGGAACCCTGACGGCCGTCGTCAGCAGCAAGCGCGGCGGCAGTCTCGTGCTCAAAGGCAAAGGCCTCGACCTGAGCGGACTCGACGATGGCTCGATCACCCTGGGAATCCGGGTAGGCGCCCAGCAGTTCGTCGGCGGGGGCGCACTGCGCTCGCGCGGGTCGAAACGCGTTCATCCCTAGGCGACGACACGGCGACTGCTGCCGAGCCACGGGGCACACCCATTGCAATTCGTTCTTTCCATCATGCGAGGCACCGACGCCATGGCACGCAGCATCTCGGCGCGTGAAGCCCAGCCTGGGCATGCACGCGCGGCGCGCCGCCATGGTGGGGCTCACACGCCTTGCTACGGGGATGGAACATGCGGGTGATCACCTGGGGACGTCACGAATCTAACGCGCCGCGCGACCGCAGCCCGCACAGGCGGGTCGCGGTGGCGATCGGAGCACTCCTGGGCCTCGTGCTGACGGCGAGCTTCGCGCACGCCGACGTCACGGCGTCCTACGACGGCATGCTGACCCCGAAGAAGGGGTCGCAGGCGATCGTCGCCGCCGGCCTCATCGAGACCGGCGGCAACGTCATCGGCAACGTCGCGATGAACTTGTCCGACGGCTCCGCGTCCGGGCTGTTCCCGGTCGTCGGCTCCGTCAAGGGCATCAAGGCGAAGCTCGCCGGCGTCGACGCGACCACGGGCTCGAAGATGACGTGGAAGGGCAAGGTGTCCGGCGCGAACCTGATCGGCAAGGCGAAGGTGAAGGGCGGCCTCAAGCTCGCCGGCAAGCTCACGTTCACGCGCCGCCAGGACGTGACGCCCGTCGACCCGCCGGATCACTGCGAGAGCGAGTTCTTCTCCGGCCAGGTGATGGGCCGCACGCTGTCCATCTGCGCCGCCTGCCACACCCAGGGCGGCTCCGCGCAGGCGACGACGTTCCGCGTGACGCCGACGGATCCGCTCGCCACGCAGGACAGCGTCGCGCTCCACGTCGACTTCGGGAATCCCGCCGCGTCGCGCATCCTGCAGAAGCCGACGAACCAGGTCCCGCACGGCGGCGGCGTGAAGATCGTCGCCGGCAGCGAGGAGTACGACATCCTCGAGCAGTGGGTGAACCTGGTCGCGGCCGGCACGCAGTGCACCGGCGGCCCGAGCGACGTGGACCTGCTCCCCATGACGAACCAGGAGCTGCTCGTCCGCGCTTCGATGGACCTCAAGGGGACACGGCCGGGCAGCGCCGAGTTCGACGCGGTCGAGTTCGCCGGCGCCGGCTACGAGGCGGCCCTCGACGGGTACCTGCACAGCACCGAGTTCCTGGAGCGCGTGAAGGATGCGTACGACGACGCGCTGCTGGTGCGCCGCGAGGACGAGACGGACGAGGAGCGTGACGAGACGTCGGCCATCTACGGCGAGGCGCTCGAGCTGATCGCCTACATCGTGGCGAACGACCGTCCCTTCACCGAGATCGGCACGGCCGACTACACGGTCGCGAACGAGCTCTTCCAGCGCGACCGCCAGCGCATGCCGTACGAGATGGAGCCCGTCGTCGGCAACGCCTGGCAGCCGAGCCACTACCTCGACGGGCGCCCGCACGCGGGCCTGCTGTCGACGAGCGCCTTCTACGAGGTGTGGGACACCAACAACACGAACATCAATCGCCGGCGGGCGAACCGCTGGTCGATCGTGTTCCACTGCTACAACTTCCTCGACACGCCGGTGGACGTCACCCGCGACGTCGACAACAACGACTCGGGCGCCGTGCTGAGCGCGGTCACCACCCGCATCGACTGCAAGGCGTGCCACGATCGTCTCGACCCGCTGGCGTCGTTCCTCTTCCCGATGGACGACGCCGGCGGCCTCGAAGACGGCGACGGCACCGAGTTCCGCGACGACTTCTTCCGTGACGACCGCGCGGAGCGCTGGCGCACGGCGAACAAGCGGCCGCCGGCCATCTACGGCGTGCCCGGCCAGGACCTCCGCGACCTCGGGCGCCTGCTGACCGAGAGCCCGAAGTTCGCCGAGTGCCAGACGAAGCGCGCGTTCAAGATGCTCTTCCTGCGCGATCCGAAGACGAACCTCGAGCTCAACCTGGCCACGCAGATCGCCCAGCAGTGGAAGACCGAGGACAACTACAACTACCGCTCGCTGGTGAAGCGCTGGATGACCTCCGAGGCCTATCGCGGCCGGCCGGCGAACGACGATCCCGACTGGGTGCGGCGTGCCTCGCCGGAACGGCTCGAGTCGCTCGTCCGCGACACGACCGGCTTCGTCTGGTCGCGCGAGCCCGACGACGACCAGGACGACATGAACCCCGAGTCCGATCCGCCGCGCACCGAGCCGGTGCCGCTGCTGACGACGGAGGAGGACGGCTTCAAGATCATCCTCGGCAGCATCAACGGCACGTCGGTCACCGGACGCGCGACGAACCTCAACGCCTCGGTGGTCATGGTGCAGCGCAAAGTGGCCGCGCTGGCCGCCGAGTACGTCGTCGAGAACGACCTGCCGCTGCCGGACGGCCAGCGCCGGCTGCTGAACGGCGTCAGCGGCACGGAGAACCCGGACGCGGACGAGGCGTCGGTGCGGGCGTCGCTCTCGCGCCTCGCGCGTCGCCTCTACGGCGTGTCCTGGAGCGTCGACGACCCGCAGATCGACGTCCTGATGCGGCTCTATCGCTCGCTGTACGGCGACAGCACGCAGTCGGGCACGAACCAGGGACAGGTGGCGGGGACGCCGGGGCAGCGCGCATGGCGCGGCGTGCTGGTCGCCATGCTGCGCAACCCGCGCATGATCACCTACTGACCGCCGGGACGACGAGGGACACTGCCATGACGATCAAGTGGAATGAGGATGTGACGCGGCGCGGGCTCTTGAAGCTCGGCGTGGCTGGCGCGGCGCTGCTGAGCTGTCCGGGGACGCTGCTCCGCCAGCAGGCGTACGCGCAGACCGCGGCGCCGCATTTCCTGGTGATGATGTTCGCGGACGGCGGCTGGGACCCGATCCAGACCCTCGACGTGCACGACCCGCTCGATCCGACCGACGGCATCGACGTCGACGTGCCGTTCGAGATCAGCGGGCTTCCGGCGTCGCAGGCGCGCACCGTCTCCGGGCTCACGTACATGTCGAATGCGACGACGCGGCCGAACGTCGACCTGTTCTTCGACGCGTGGGCACCGCGCACCGCGATCGTGAACGGCATCAACACGCGCTCGACGTCGCACGACCAGAGCCGGCAGCTGGTGCTGACCGGCTACCTCGACGCGACCCGCCCCGACTTCGCGGTCGTCGCCGCGCACCACAACGGCGAGAGCCTGCCGCTGCCGCACCTCCTGCTCGGCGGCATGAGCTTCGGCGGACCGTTCGCCGGCCTGAGCGGCCGCCTCGGCGGCCAGATGGGGCAGGCCATCCAGTACAACCGCGTGACGGGCAACCGGCAGGTCGTGTCGGCGCTGGGCGAGGGCTACATCCAGCAGGCGCTCGAGTGGCAGGAGATGCTCGAGAGCGGGACGCCGGCGCATGCGCTGACGGGCAAGGTCGCGCAGTTCTACGACGCGAACGGACGCGCCGACAAGCTCGCGCGCCTCGCGAGCACGCTGCAGATCAACACGGGCAACGGGACGCAGCTCGCGACGTCGCTCGGCGCGGCGTTCAAGAGCGGCCTCACGACGAGCGTCAGCCTGCAGCCGAGCGGCGGCTTCGACACGCACAACGACAACACGCAGCAGAACGCACGCTGGGAGCAGGTCTTCACGTTCCTGAAGGCGTTCTGCGACGGCCTCGCCGCCCAGCCGGGCGTCGCCGCGCCGACGCTGATGGACGAGACCACCGTCGTCTACTGCTCCGAGTTCGCGCGCACGCCGGAGCTCAACGGCGACAACGGCAAAGACCATCATCCGTTCACGTCGATGATCATGGTCGGCAAGCGCGTCCGCGGCGGTACGACCGTCGGCATGACGGACAGCGAGCAGGAAGGCGTCAAGATCAACTTCGCCACGGGCCTACCGGACAACGGCGGCCAGATCCTCGACGTCACGAACATGGTCGCGGGCCTCGTCACGCTGATGGGCGCCAACGCGTCGGAGTACATGCCCACGGTGACGCCGTTCACCGGCATGATCGCCTGACGTGCGGCACCACCCGACCGGCCTCCGGCGGTGCCGCCGCACCGCCCTCGTCGTCGCGCTCGCCGGCGTGGCACTCCTCACTCCGTCCGCCGTGCGGGCCAGCCTCGATGCGGACGGGTTCCGCGCCGTGGCGGTCGCGCTCGCGCGCAATCCCGTCTCGGCGATCGCCGTGGCGCCCGACGGCCGCCTCTTCGCGGCCGTGCAGGCGCTCGAGCAGACCGACGACGAGGAGGCGGGCACCGCGGAGATCCGCGTCTACTCGAGCTACGCGACGAACGACGGCTCGGTGCTCGAGGACGGCACCGTCTGGGCGACGCTCGACGGCATCCGCGCGACGAACAACGAGGAAGGGCTGATCGGAATGGCGCTCGCGCCCGACTTCGCCACGTCGGGTCTGATCTACGTCCACGTGACGACGCCCGACGAGGAGGTGAACCACCACGTCCGCGTCTACCGCCAGAATGCCGGCGGCACCGGCGACTTCGTCGGCGTCGTGAAGACGACCCTCGAGCCGGAGGACGAGAACGCGGGCCGCAACGGCGGTCCGCTCGCGTTCGGTGCCGACGGCTGCCTCTACCTCGGCATGGGCGACAACGGCGGCCAGAACCGCTGGAACGCGCAGCTGCTCGTCGACACGAACCCGATCGAGTTCCAGGAGCCGGGCGAGTACTGCACCGACGTCTGCCTCGGCACGGCGCAGTACCCGCAGCGCGACATCGAGGACCCGAACGGACTCCCGAACCACGCGGGCAAGGTGCTGCGCATGGCGGTCGAGGGCGGCTCGACCGCGCAGCCGGGTCCCAGCGCGCCGCTGCCGGCGCAGCCGTTCGTCTTCGGCACCGGCGTGCGCAATCCCGGCGGCCTCCTGTCGCATCCGCTCACCGGCCAGCTCTACGTCTCGGACCGCGCGGACGGCGTGTCGGCCGAGGTCTCGATCGTCGACAGCGGCAGCAACCTCGGATGGCCCTGCCTCGAAGGCTCCAGCATCAACACCGGCCAGGCGTCCTGCCTCTCGGCGAGCACGCCGAACGACGTCTACGCGAACCACCCCGACTGGCGCCGGCCGCTCGTGGCGCATCCGGGCAACGGCCTCGTCGTGACGGGCCTGTTCGCCTACACCGGCCTCGGCTACCCGGCGGAGTACTACGGCGACGTCTTCTACCTGCTGCGCGACAGCGCGCGCATCCATCGCGTCGACCTGACGCCCCCGTGCTTCCTGCCGGCCGGCACCGAGCTGACGCCCCTGCCCTTCCACGACTCGACGAACGACAACGACTTCCGCGCGATCTACGACGTCGACGACGACGAGGACTTCGACAACGTCGGCCTCGGCAACCTCGTCGCGATCGCACAGGGCCCGGACCCGCTCGGCCGCCAGGTGCTCTACGTCGCCGGCAAGCAGAACAACGGCAACGACTTCACCGCCGACACGGCGATCTACCGCATCGAGTTCGCGACGACGTTCGTGCCGTACGCCGGGCCCACCGGCCGCGTCGACGACGCGTGCTTCGCGGGCACGCCGAATCCGTTCGCCCGCGCGACGTGCCTGCCGCCCGGCGGCCCGTGCCCCGGTCAGCCCGACGGCACGTCGTGCGACGACGGCGACCCGTGCAACGGCACGGAGACGTGCTCGGCCGGCATCTGCCAGCATGCGAGCTCGGCCGGTACCGACGGTACGGCGTGCGTCGCGGGCGGCGGCTGCACGCAGCAGGGCGTCTGTCAGGGCGGCCGCTGCGCCGCCGGGCCGCCCGTTCCCGACGGCACGCCGTGTCCGGACACGGACGCCTGCAACGGCCTCGAGACGTGCGTCGCCGGCGCCTGCCAGGCGGGCGCCGGACCCGCGCCGCTCGGCCTCGGCAGCCTCACCGTGAAGGGCAAGGGCGTGCTCGCGCTCGCGGGCTCGTTCCAGTCGGCGCTGGCGCTCGCGCCGTCGTCGACCGACGCCGTGTCGCTGCAGATCAGCTCCGGCGGCGCGTCCGTCTTCCAGAGCGACCTCACGCATCCGGGCAGCGACGCGCGTTGGAAGGCGAAGAAGGGCACGTTCAAGTACAAGGACGGCCGCGGCAGCGCCGGCGGTCTCACCCTCCTGCAGCTGAAGCCGCGCGGTGCCGGCCACGAGGTGAAGGCGAAGGGGCGCGCCGGCGGCCTCGCCGGCCTCGAGGCCTCGACCCTCGACGCACGGCTGCTCGTCGGCCCGCAGTGCTTCGCGGGCAGCGTCACCTGCGCCCGCAAGGGCAAGACGCTCCGCTGCCAATAGCGGTTGAACGAGTCGGTCTTGGCGCGCGTGGTGGGGCTGCTATTCCCGAGAGGGCACACCGCGGGCTTTCGGCTTGGCCGTGAACGCCGTATGGTGCGCCCACTCTGCGTAGCATGCGACGCTCGGGACTCGGGGTGCTCCCCGGCATGGTGCTCTGCCTGCTGCCGTTCGTGGCAGCCGCGGCGGACCTCAGCTTCCTGCGCGACGACACGGAAGTGCGCCGCCTCGACGGCGCCAAGCTCCGCGCCGGGTGCGGCGAGCGCAGCGTGACGATCGACGACCCGTACTACGAGACACGGAAGACGTTCCGCGTCTGCCCGCTTCGCACGGTCGTCGAGGAGGGCTTCGGCGTGCCGCTCGCCGCGCTGGACCGCGATCGCGACGTCGTCTTCCGCGCGCTCGACGGCTACACCCGCCCGACGACCGTCGCACGCCTCGCCGAGGACGGCGGCTGGCTCGCGTTCGCCGACGAGTCGAAGACCGACGGGTTCGCGCCGATGGGCCCCAAGGCGCTCGACCCGGGTCCGTTCTACGTCGTGTGGACCGGCGAGACCCAGAACGACCCGCACGTCTACCCGTGGCCGTACCAGCTCGCCGCGATCGAGCTCGTCGCGCTCGACCGCCTGTGGCCACACATCTCGCCCGCAGGCCTGCCCGACGACGCGCCGGCGTGGGCCGGCTACGGCATCTTCCGTCGCGAGTGCATCGCCTGCCACGCGGTCAACCGCGAGGGCGGCACCGTCGGCCCCGATTTGAACGTCCCGCAGAGCGTGATCGAGTACCGCGAGCCCGAGCAGCTGAAGGCGTACATCCGCAACCCGGCGACGTTCCGCTACGGCGGCATGCCGTCGCACGAGCACCTGACGCCCGCCGACCTCGACGCGCTGATCGCGTACTTCCGCGCGATGCGCGACCGCAAGCACGATCCGCGCACCGCCAAGGCGGGAGGCACCGGCGGATGACGCGCCGGCTCGACGGGGCGTTGCTCGCGGTCGACGCGACGCCGCTCGACACCATGCACGGCGCGTTCCGCGCGCACGCGTTCCACAACCTCACCAGCGGGGATCCGGCGCTGGCCGTGACGTGCGGCGACGTCGGCACCGCCGAGCCGCTGCTGGCGCGCGTCCATTCGTCGTGCGTCACCAGCGAGGCGTACGGCGCGTGCGACTGCGACTGCGCCGAGCAGCTCGACGCCGCGCTCGCGCAGATCGCGGCCGAGGGACGCGGCGCGCTCTTCTATCTCACGCAGGAGGGCCGCGGCGCGGGCTTCGCCGCCAAGGCGCGCGACCGCATGCTCGTGCAGGCGAGCCGCAATCGCCTGACGACGTTCGACGCCTACGAGCGCATGGGCCTGCGCAAGGACCAGCGCCGCTACGACGAGGTCGCCGCCATGTGCCGGATGCTCGGCGTGCGCGCGCCGCTCTGCCTCCTCACGAACAATCCCGACAAGCTCGCCGCCGTCGGCGATGCGGGCGTCCGCATCGACGGCCATCGCCCGCTCGTGATGGCGGCGTCGCCCTGGAGCCGGCAGTACCTCGATGCGAAGCTGCGCTCCGGCCATCTGCTGGCGACGTCCGACGCGGAGGCGGCGACGCTGCCCGAGACGGTCGAGAGCTTCGAGCCGCACGTCGCGCAGTCGGCGCCCGCGTTCCTGCGGCTCGCGTCCTACCTGCTGCCCGTGCGCGGCGAGACGCCCGCCTGGTTCCGCCTGCACCTGGCGCTCGACCGCGCGCGGCGCGCCGAGCGCGTCGTCATGAGCCACGGCGCGGTGGCCGACGCCGCAGCGCCGCTGCTCCGCATCCAGCCGTTGGCGCTCCTCGAGCGCTTCCCGGTGCGCACGCCGCGACGGCGGCCCGAGTTGCAGGCGGCGCTGGCGGCGATCGTCGCCGACGGCGCGGGCTGCGTGCTCGTCACCGACGACGGCGAGACGCCGGACGAGGCGACGCTCGCGCTGCTCGCGACGCACCTGCCCGGGCGGCGCGCGCGTCCCATCGGCGCGCTGGCGCCCGAGGTGGCACGCGGCCTCGAGCGGCTCGGCGTCGCCCTCGAGCCGCCGCTCGCGCTCGCGGCCGCATGAGCGACGACTGGCGGGACGGCCACCGGATCCTCGCGGAGCGGCTGGCCGGTCTGCCCGATGCGCTCCGTGCGACCGCGGCGATGCCGCTGCCGTCGCTCGACGCCCGGGACCGCCGGCGCGTCGTCACGACCGGTATCGGCTCGTCCGAATGGCACGCCCGCCTCCTCGCCCACCTGCTCGACGAGCACGCCGGCGTGCCCGCGCGCTTCGTCCCGCTGAGCGCGCTCGCGTCCGCCGCCGGCGGCGACCTGCTCGTGCTCTTCTCCCAGGGCATGTCGCCGAATGCGCGCCTCGCGCTCGCGCAGCGCGCGGCGTGGCGCGAGACCGTGGTGGCGACCGCGGCGCGGGACGTCGCGATCGACGGCGTGCGCGTCGCGCCGTTCGCCGGCGAGAGCGAGTACGGCACGCTGGTGCGGATCGTCGGTCCCGCCACGGGCTTCGTCTGCGCCGCGCGGCTCGCGTCGGCGCTCGGCGCGCGCGTGGCCTGGGACGTCGACGCCGTCGCCGCGGCGGCAGCGTCGGCCGACGCCGCGGTCGCCGGCGTGCCCGTCGACGTCCTGGCGGGGCCGCTGGCGTTCGTCGCGTCCGGCACGTACGCGACGCTCGCCGGCAACCTCGCGCTCAAGGTGATGGAGGGCCTGCTGCGCCCGCCGCCGCCGATCTGGGACCTGCTGCACGTCGCGCACGGTCCGTTCCAGCAGGCGTTTCCCGGCCCGGCGACGTTCGTCGCGCTGACGCGTGACGATGCGCCGGAGGACGAGGCGCTCCTCGCGCGCCTGGACGCGATGCTCGAACCGGCGCGCCACCGTGTCGTCCGCCTGCACGCGCCGCTCGGCGGAACGGCGGCGCTCGTCGCGCACGAAGCGCAGCTCGACGCGCTGGTGCTGCGGGCGATCGCCGCCGCGCACGTCGACCAGGTGCGCTGGCCGGGCCGCGATCGCGACGGCGCGCTCTACGACCTGGCGCAGCCGCCGCTCACGCGGCGCCTCGAGGCGTGTACGTGGCCCGAGGTCGAGGCGCTCGTCGCCGGCGGACGGCGGACGGCCGTCCTGCCGCTCGGCTCGACCGAGCAGCACGGGCCACACCTGCCGCTCGGCACCGACACGTGGATCGGCGACGCGCTCGCGGAGCGCCTCTGCGCCGCCGTCGACGACGCCCTCGCCTGCCCCACGTTGCGCGTCGGCTGCGCGTCCGAGCACCTGGCCTTCCCCGGCACCCTCGACCTGCGCCCCGAGACGCTCGAAGCGGTCCTGCGCGACGTGATCGCGTCGCTGGCCCGGCACGGCGTCGAGCGCGTGTTCGTCTTCTCGGCCCACGGCGGCAACGTCGCCCCGCTGGCCGCGATGCTGCCGCGCCTCGCCGCCGCCTGCGCCCCGGTGCGAGTGGCCGCCTACACCGACCTCGAGCGGCTGACCGCGGTGCTGCACGCAGCGGCCGTCGCCGGCGGCGTGTCGCCGGGCGCGGGCGGCCATCACGCCGGCGAGATCGAGACGTCGATGCTCCTGGCACTGCGGCCCGGCGTCGTGCGCACGGCCGCGATGGCGCCGGGGCTCCTCACCGAGGCCGCCGACGCGCAGGCGCTCTTCTATCCCGACCTGCGCCGCCACGCGGCCGACGGCACGGTCGGCGACCCCTGCGCGGCGGACCCCGTCCGGGGCGTCCGCTATCTCGACGCGTGGACCGCGGTGCTGGTCGACGCGTACCGCGCCGCGAAGAACGACGACCACACGACCGGCGTCCAGAAGACGTAGTACAGCTGGTTCGGCACGACGCGCACCGCCCAGCCGGCGTCGTACCCGGACAGGATCAGCACGTCGGCCGCCGCCCACAGCACGTAGTAGACGACCACGTACGCGAGCACCGCGCGAAGCCATCGCCGCGCCGGCACCCACCAGCGCGACGCGGCGAGCCACCAGCCGAACGCCAGCACCGCGAACGTCACCTCGTAGTTGAGCCACAGCAGCTGGTCGGGCAGCGGACGGGACGACAGCGCGCGCTCGGCGGCGTCGAGGCCCCAGGCGACGATCGGCACCACGAGCGTCCACGCCGCGGCCGACGCGACGGTCGGCGCGAGCGGCCGCGCGGGACGCGCGACGCCGAGGATCAGCAGGAAGACGCGGAAGTCCCCGAGCAGCACGAACGGCAGCATCGGCACGCCCGCGTACACGATCAGGAGCGGGTCGAGGATCGTCTCGACGGTGAACGCGATCGTCCAGAGATGGACGAAGCGCGCGGCGCGCGGGTCGGCGCCGTCGGCGGCGGGACGTCCGTGCGCGAACAGCCAGAAGAGAAACGCGGCAGCCGGGACGACGAGGAGCCAGAAGCCCTGCAGGCGACTGGCGTAGAACGCCTCCCAGCTCTCGAACACGCGGCCCGGTGCTTATCCGAGCGCGCGCGCGACGACCAGCGGTCTACTCGAACGCGCAGGGGTTGGGCAGGCAGCTGCCCGCGTCGACGTCGTCCGCGTCGAACTGGTTCATCAGGTCGGCGTCGCAGCGATCGGCGGCCATCACGCGGCAGCGCCCGGTCTCGTCGTCGATGTCGCGATAGAGGCAGCAGCGGGTCTTCGTGACGTCGCCGCACGACGACAGCCGCGCGTGGCGGAGCGCGTCGCGGTACGCGCGTCGCGGCATGCCGGCGTCGCGCTTCTCGCGCGCGGTCGTCACGACGCAGCGGAGGTACTCGAACCGCCCGGCCCAGTCGCGATCGCCGTCCGCCGGTCCGTCGCACGGGCAGGCGGAGCAGCCGTCGCCGCCCACCAGGTCGCCGGTGGGGGTGTCGGGGCAGACGTCCACCGCGTCGTCCACGCCGTCGACGTCGAGGTCGATCCCCTGCGAGCGCACGGCGGGTGCCATGGTGAAGAGAAGGAAGAGCGCCAGCGCCGCGATACGCATCGCTGGGGATCGAGCAGCCCTCGTGCCACCCGAAGCGCACGCTACGGCGGGGCCGCCGGGGCGCCCACCGTCATCCGTTTGGCGGTCCGCTGTGGGCGCGTCGCTACCCCTCGGCCGGCGGCGGCGGCGCGGGCGCCGGCTCCGCCGGGGCGGGCTCCGCGGGCGCTTCCGGCTCGGGGGCGCGCAGCGCGAGCCGCACCGAGCCGGGCGAGACCTCCTGCAGGCGCAGCTCCTTCGGGAACCGCACGTCGTGCTCCAGGATGTGGAACGTGCGACGGCCGGCGCCGGCGAGCGAGGCGTCGATGGTCACCTCGAGGTAGCGCGGGTTGAAGAGGTAGAACTCGCGCCACGGCCCGGCGAACGTGACGTTGACCGCCGCCGGACGCACCTCGTCGAGCGCGAGGTCGGCGGGCAGGTTCATCACGCGCACCGGCACCTCGTACGTCCGCTCGACCGGGCGCGAGCCGGGCACGAGCGCGCCCCACAGCAGCGCGACGATGGCCAGCGACGCGACCTTCTCCACCCAGTGCTCGAGCAGCAGCTGCCGCCAGAACGCCGTGCGCCGCTCGGGCGGCTGCGTCGCCTGCAGGAAGCCGTTGATGACGGCGGTGAGCTCGCCCGGATCCTTCAGGCGCAGGAGCCGGCTGTCGCGTGCCGCCGAGACCTGCCCGCGCTCCTCGGACACGACCAGCGACAGCGCGTCGCTCAGCTCGGCCAGCCCGAGCGCCGCGCTGTGGCGGGTACCGACGCCGGCGAGCTGCGTGAAGTCGGTGGAGAGCGGCAGGTGTGCCGCGAAGCGCGCGACCCGGTCGCCCTGGACGATGATCGCGCCGTCGTGGCCCGGCGAGTGCGGATCGAACAGGCTCAGCAGCAGCGGGACGCTCAGCCGTCCGCCGAGCTCGAGCCCGCCGCGCACGTAGCGATCGATCGGCTGCCGTCCCGGCAGGACGACGAGCGCGCCGACGTGCTGGCGGGCCAGATCGGTGAGGGCGTGCACCAGGATGTCGGCCGGCACCGAATGGCCGTCGGGCACCGCCCGGCGGCGCATCGTCCAGACCGCCAGGCGCTCGAAGAGCTGGCGGATCTCCTCCTGGAAGATGACGACGATGATCACGACGAGGATCGCGAAGAAGCTGTGGAAGAGCCAGGTCGTGAGCCGCAGGTCGAGCGCCTGCGCGGCGACGTAGAGCCCGCCCAGCAGGAAGAGGCCGATGGCGACGAACGCCGCCTGCGTCCGCCGGATCCAGACGACCGCCGTGTAGACGAGCGTCGTCACCAGCAGGATGTCCAGCACGTCCTGGGCGCGGACGACGCCGATCAACTCACGCATGACTCGCCTCGCGACCTAATGGGCGAACGGCGACTGCGCAACCTCCCTGGCCAATCACCTCCTCGGCAGCGTCACGCCCCCGCATCTGCCATACCGCGACAAGACTAGCTTGACATGATGCGCTCGCGTGGCGTAGCGACACCCCCGCTGGTGTCACCGATACCGGCCACACAGGAGGGCAGAGAGATGGACAGCAGCACCTGGCGCGCGCGCTTCGCGTGCGCGGCGACGGCATTGGTCGCGATCGCAGCGGCAGCGTCGACGGGCCACGCCGGGAATCCCAACCCGCCGATCGCCGTGATCAACCCGTTCCAATGCTACGAGATCAAGCCGCGTCAATTCCAGGCGATCCCCGGCGTGAACATCATCAACGCGTTCGGGAACTTCATCGCGCGCGTGCGCTTCCCGCACCGCCTGTGCGCGCCGGCCATCATCGCCGTGCGCCGCGCCGTCCCCAACGACTACCTGAACGGCGAGCACCTGATCGGCCACGTCGTCACCGCCGACAACGTCAAGGTGAAGGACCAGGTCGTCGTCACCCAGCTGGGCTCCGTGACGCTCGACGTCTGGCGCCCCGACCTGCTCCTCGTGCCGACGCTGAAGAGCCTGGTCGACACGCCGCCGCCGCTGGACACGCCGACCATCGATCACTTCCAGTGCTACAAGGTGAAGCGGTCGACCGGTTCGGACCCGTTCACGCCGGTCCGCAACGTCTTCGTCGAGGACCAGTTCGGCCCGACCACCCTCGACGTGATCCGTCCGGTGCGGCTCTGCATGCCGACGAACAAGAACGGCGAGGATCCGACGGCGCCGAGCCATCCCGACCACCTGCTCTGCTACCGCACGCGCAACAGCCGCTTCGGCACGTTGCAGACGTACACGAACAGCCAGTTCGGCCCCGAGCGCCCGACGCTGATCCACCGTCGCGAGCTGTGCCTGCCGGCGCTACGGAATCCGCCGCCGTCGACCACCACGTCGACGACGGTCGCCACGACGACCACCTCGTTCCCGTCGTCCACGACGTTCCCGCCGTCGACCACCACGGTCCCGTCGACGTCGACGACCTTCCCGACCTCGACCACGTTCCCCACGTCGACGACGTTCCCGACGTCCACGACGTTCCCGTCGTCGACCACGGTTCCGACCTCCACGACCACGACGACGACCGTCGCTCCCTGAACCCGGGGCCCCCGTCGCGCCATGCGGCGGGGGCCTCGTACGTTCTTGCCCGGGGTCCGGGCGCCGGTACACTGGCCACCGTGCGCCCCGACGTCTCCCTGCTGACAGACGACGACCTCTACCTCTTCAACGAGGGCACGCACCTCCGGCTCTACGACAAGCTCGGCGCGCATCTCGACCGCGCCGGCGTGCACTTCGCCGTCTGGGCGCCGAACGCCGAGCACGTCAGCGTCATCGGCGAGTGGAACGGCTGGAAGCCCGGCGCCGACGTGCTGGCCCCGCGCGGCAGCTCCGGCGTGTGGGAGGGCTTCGTCGCGGGGGTGCCGGCCGGCGCCGCCTACAAGTACCACGTGGCGTCGCGCTACGAGGGCTACAAGGCGGACAAGGCGGACCCGTTCGGCTTCACGCACGAGGTGGCGCCGCGGACCGCATCGCGCGTCTGGTCGCTCGACTACGCGTGGAGCGACGAGCAGTGGATGCGCGAGCGCCCGGCACGGAGCGGGCTCGACGCGCCGATGGCCGTCTACGAGATGCACCTCGGCTCGTGGCGCCGCGATCCGTCCGAGCCGACGCGTCTCCTCGGCTACCGCGAGCTGGCGCCGCAGCTGGTCGAGTACGTGCACGCGATGGGCTTCACGCATGTCGAGCTCCTGCCGATCATGGAGCACCCGTTCTACGGCTCGTGGGGTTACCAGACGACCGGCTACTACGCGCCCACGAGCCGCTACGGCACGCCGCAGGACTTCATGTACCTGATCGACCAGCTCCATCAGGCGGGGATCGGCGTGATCCTCGATTGGGTGCCGTCGCACTTTCCGACGGACGAGCACGGGCTCGGCTACTTCGACGGCACGCACCTCTACGAGCACGGCGACCCGCGGCAGGGATTTCATCCGGACTGGAAGAGCTTCATCTTCAACTACGGCCGCAACGAGGTCCGCAGCTTCCTGTTGAGCAACGCGCTCTTCTGGCTCGACCGCTACCACATCGACGGCCTGCGCGTGGACGCCGTGGCGTCGATGCTCTACCTCGACTACTCGCGCCGCGAGGGCGAGTGGATCCCGAACCGCTACGGCGGCCGCGAAAACCTCGAAGCGATGAGCTTCCTGCGCCGCTTCAACGAGGAGGCGTTCGGCACGGCGCCCGGCATCCAGACGATCGCCGAGGAGTCGACGGCGTGGCCGATGGTGTCGCGGCCGGTCTACCTCGGCGGCCTCGGCTTCGGGTTCAAGTGGGACATGGGCTGGATGCACGACACGCTGGCCTACATGTCGCGCGACCCGGTGCACCGGAAGCACCACCACAACGAGCTCACGTTCCGCGGGCTGTACGCCTACACCGAGAACTTCGTGCTGCCGCTGTCGCACGACGAGGTCGTCTACGGAAAGGGTTCGCTCGCGGGAAAGATGCCGGGCGACGACTGGCAGAAGCTGGCGAACCTGCGGCTGCTCTACGGCTACATGTATCTGCAATCGGGAAAGAAGCTGCTCTTCATGGGCGGCGAGCTGGCGCAATGGCGCGAGTGGAACCACGACACGAGCCTCGACTGGCACCTGCTCGACGAGCCGGGCCACGCCGGCGTGCAACGCTGGCTGCGCGACCTGAACACGATCTACCGCGGCGAGCGCGCGCTACACGAGCTCGATTGCGACCCCGCCGGCACGGTGTGGATCGATTGCAGCGACGAGCAGCAGAGCACGCTGAGCTTCCTCCGTCGCGGCAAGACCACCGACGACCTCATCGTCGTCGGCTGCAACTTCACGCCGATCCCGCGGCACGGCTACCGCATCGGCGTGCCGGCGGGCGGTCAGTGGGACGAGGTCATGAACAGCGACGCGCCGCTCTACGGCGGCAGCGGCCAGGGCAACCTGGGCGGCGTCGAGGCGTCGCCGGTGCCGTGGCACGGGCACATGTACTCGCTGCAGGTCGTCCTGCCGCCGCTCGCGATCGTGCTGTTCAAAGGCCGCGCCGGGGCCTGATCCCGCAGGGCTGGCGCGCCTCGCCGCTTCTCCCTATGGTCGGGGCCGTCTGGCACCGACGCCGTCATCCGCGGGCGCACGCGCGACCCTCGTTCTGCTGCTCCTGGTGACGCTTCTCGTCCCGAGCGCCGCGCCGTGCGCGGAGCCCGACCCGCTGTTCGACGATCCCGAGGCGGCGGCGCCGAGCGGGTTTCCCGACCCCTTCGAGCGCGGCAACCGCGGGGTGTTCGCCTTCAACCAGAAGCTCGACAAGTACTTCCTCGACCCGGTCGGTCGGGCCTACGCGTTCCTGATCCCGGCCGCCGGGCGACGCGCGGTCCGCCGCGTGCTGGCGAACATCAACTCGCCGTCGGTATTCGTGAACGACGTCCTGCAGCTGGCGCCGAAGGACGCCTCGATCACGCTCGGTCGCTTCGTCATCAACTCGACCGCCGGCGTGGTCGGCATCTTCGACATCGCGAAGGACCTCGGCCTCCCCGGCCATCACTCCGACTTCGGCCAGACGCTCGCCCTCTACGGCACGCCGAGCGGTCCGTTCCTGATCCTGCCCGCGATCGGCCCGACGACGGCGCGCGACGGCATCGGCTACCTCGTCGACTTCGCGTTCCGTCCGCTGACGTACATCCTCACGCCCGCCGTCCAGATCTGGGTGATCTCGATCCAGGAGGGCACCGCCGGCGTCGCCGCGCGCGACGCGCACGTCCAGGCGCTGAACGCGCTCGAAGAATCGTCGATCGACTATTACGCGGCGCTGCGCAGCGCGTTCTACCAGGATCGCATGGCGCAGATCTATGCGCGCCGCGAGGACTGGCGTCCCGCCTCGGTCGCGCAGGCGGACTGACGGCCGGGCGATCAGGCCGGCGGCGCGCCGAGGCGCTGCTTGCCCTTGCCGGCGGCGAGATCGGCGATCCGCTGCTTCATGGTCGTGACGAGCGCGTCCATCCCCTGACGCTCGAGGACCGACGAGTAGTCCGACCGCCGCATGGCGAGCTCGCTCACCGTCCCCTTCAGGTAGACGTCGATGATCTTCCAGGCGCCGTTCACCTTATGCAGGCGGTAGGTCAGGTCGACGTTCTCGCTCGCGGGGTCGATCACGCGCGTCTTCACCATGGTCGTGTCGTTGCCGCCGGCTTCCTCGCCGAGCGTCTCGAACGACTGGTTCGAGAAGTGGTCGAAGTTCGCCGCGTAGGTCGCGACCATGAATTCCTCGAAGACGGCGCGCCAGCGCGTGCGATCGGCCTCCGAGAGACCGCTCCAGTGCTTGCCGACGGACTTTTCGGCCATGAAGTCGAGGTCGAAGGCCGTACGAACGGCGGGCTGCAGCTTCTGGAACCGCCCGGCGTAGCCCAGCGTCGCGGCGTTCTTCAGCACGTCGAGCAGCGTGGCGTCGAGTGCGTCGACGACCGCGACGGCCGCCGCGTCGGCCAGGGCGCTCACCGGCGCCATGACGACCCAGGCTGGCAGCATCCAGTTCGTCCAGGTTCTCACTGCCACCTCCCGCGCTCGGCCGGATTGCCCGGCGGCACGCTTAGCACAGGACGCTCGGAGGCCCAATCCGCGCACGCGCTCATCGCGCCCGGATGAGGGACAGCAGCTGATCCAGGTCCGCCGGCTTCGTCAGGTGATGGTCGAACCCGGCGTCACGCGCCAGCGTGCGGTCCCGATCGGTGCCGTAGCCCGTCAGTGCGATGAACCGCGGCGGCGGGTGCAGGTCGGTGCGGAGCCGGCGCACGAGATCGTAGCCGTTCATCCCGGGCAGACCGATGTCGATCACGCACACGTCCGGCCGTTCCTCGTGCGCGAGCCGCAGCGCCTCCTCGGCGTCCTGCGCGCCGAAGACGGTCATGCCCACGTTCACCAGGACCTCGCTGAGGGCGTCCCGGATGTCGGCGTTGTCGTCGACGATGACCACGCGCCGCCGCGGGGTCGCGATCGTCTGCGCCCATCCACGACGTGCCATCGTCGCCGACGCCTCGGCGGCCGGAAGCCGGACCGTGAAGACCGCGCCGCGGCCGAGTCCATCGCTCGTGCCGTCGAGCGTCCCACCCTGCATCTCGACGAGCCGCTTCGCGAGCGTCAGACCCAGCCCGAGCCCGCCGGACGAGCGGTCCATCGACGTGTCGGCCTGCGCGAACATGTCGAACACCTTCGGCAGCATGTCCGGCGCGATGCCGATCCCCGAATCGCTGACGCGCACGACGACCGTGTGGTCTTCCTGGGCGAGCGCGACCTCGATGCGGCCGCCGGGCGGCGTGTACTTCGTGGCGTTGTTGAGGAGGTTCGTGACGACCTCGGCCAGACGCGTCGGGTCGCCGTGGACGGACGGCACCTCGCCGAGACGCACGTCGAGCTGCTGTCCGCGCGCCGTCACGACGGGCTGCACGCTCTCGACGGCGTGCCGGATGGCGTCCTCCACGCGCGTCCGCTCGAGCTGCAGCTCGATCTTGCCCTGCGCGATGCGGCTGACGTCGAGCAGGTCGTTGATGAGCTTCGCCTGATGCCGTGCCTGGCGCTCGATGATTTCGCAGCTGCGCTCCACGTCGGCCAGCTTCGCCCGCTGCACCCGCACCGACGCGAGAATCGGCGTGATCGGATTGCGCAGCTCGTGTGCCAGCGTCGCGAGGAAGCGGTCCTTGTGCTCGTGGCTCTCGCGCAGCGCGTCCTGCACGCCGTCGCGCTCCTTCTCCGTCTCGTCCGCATACTGGCGCACCGACGCCTGGACGCTCCGGTCGATGACGTCGAGCAGCATGTGCTGCGCGGCCACGACGTCGTCGTGGGAAGCGGACGTCTCTTTCTCGACCTCGCAGATCACCGTGAAGAGGACCTGGCGGTAGACGGCGAGCTCTCCCATGCATTCGGTGACGCGATAGCCGAGCTCGCGGCGCTGGTGTCCGTGCGCCGCGCCCTCGTGCTCGACGGACTCCGAATGCCGGCCGAGCAGCGCTTCGGCGAGCCGCTGCGTCAGCGACGGGATGTGATCGTCGAGCTCCTCGCCGCGCAGCCCCATCCGGACCGCAGGCCCCTGCGGATCGGACAGCACGGCGGTTCGCCAGCGCGCAACCACGCCGTCGCGCTGCGTCAGCAGGTGGTTTGCGAACTCGGGGAACGGCATGGCCGCCCGTCAGCATAGCGTGCCGGCGGCGCGTGTCAGTCCCCCAAATCCCCGTCGTTCATGCACTTCTTGCTTGACAGCTCCGCGACGCCCGCGCGATGACGTGGACAGACAGGAGGTCTCCATGCGTCTCGCGCTCCTGACCCTCGTCGCGGCGCTTCCGGTGGCTCTGATGGACCGCGACGCGCATGCGCAGCCGGCCAACGACGCCTGCGCCACCGCGATCGCGATCGGCGCGCTGCCGTACACCGACAGCCGAACCATCACGGGCGCCACCGCGGAGGTCGACGACCCCGCCTTCGAGTGCGAGGAACGCGACCTCGGCGGCGAGCCGAGCGTCTGGTACCGCTACACGGCGTCCCAGGCGATCTCCCTCCAGGTCGACACCTTCGGCAGCGCGGCCGACACCGACACGCTGCTCGCCGTCCACGAAGGCGTCTGCGGGCTCTTCACCGAAGTCCGCGCCTGCAACAACGACGACTTCGACATCGACAACGGCTCGGAAGAGTCGCGCGTCATCGTGACGCTCGCCGCCGGGGAGACGCTGTACATCGAGGTCCTCGACTGGGATTTCACCGGCGGCGCCTACACGCTCAACGTCACCGAGTCGCCGGTCGTCCAGGTGAGCCGCTTCGCGGAGCGTGGCCACACGCCGTCGATCGCGACGGCGCCGGGCGGCGGCTTCATGGTCGTGTGGCGCGGGCGTCATCCCTTCGGCGAGGATCCGATCTTCGGCCGGAAGCTGTCGCCGAACGGTCTCCCGGCCGGCGCGCGATTCCCGGTGAACGCCGCGCCCTCCGACCAGGCGGAGCCGGCGCTCTCGTCGAGCGCCAGCGACCTGGTCGCGGTGTGGCGCGGCTCGACGGCCGATATCGTCGGCCGCCGGATCGATCCGAGCGGCATGCCCATCGGCGGCGAGTTCACCGTCGACGACGCCGGCGGCGACTACCCGCGGGTCGCGGCCGATCCGCTCGGCAACTTCCTCGTCGTGTGGACTGCCAACGACGGCATCCGCGGCCGCCTCTTCGATACGCTCGACGTGCCCCAGGGGCCGTCCTTCCTGGTGAGCACGTCGAGCGTGGGCTGGGTGCGGAACGCGTCGGTCGCGGCGGACGGCGACGGCAACTTCGTCGTCGTCTGGGACGGCGAGGACGACGACGGCGACGGCGTCCTGGGGCAGCGCATCGCCGGCGACGGCATGCCGATCGGCACCGAGTTCCAGGTCAACTCGACGGCGACCGGGACGCAGCGCTACGGCTCGGTCGCCGCCGACGCCGACGGCAACTTCCTCGTCGCATGGGCCGACGACGAGTGCTTCTACTGCGTCGACGCGCGCGGCTTCGATGCGTCGGGGACGCCGGTCGGGCCGTCGGTGCGCATCGACGACGGCGACGCCGCAAACACCGCCGCCCGCCCCATCACGACCTCGGTGGACGGCAACGGCACGTTCACCGTGGCGTGGACCGACGACTACCAGATCGTCTCGCGCCGGCTCGACGCCTCGGCCGCGCCGCTCGGCAACGCCTTCATCGTGACGCCGTTCCGTGACGGCTACCTCTACAATCCCGTCGTCGCGGCGGCGTCCGGCGGCGAGTTCGTCGTCTCGTGGGAGTGGAGCCCCTACGGGTCGCACTACGACGTGATGTCGCGTCTGGTGCAGCCCGCCGACGACTCGCCCTGCCCGACGACGCCCGCGGAGGGCTGCCGTCACGAGGCGCTGCCCGGCAAGAGCTCGATCGTCATGAAGAACCGCATCAACGATCGCTCGGACTCGGTCACCTGGAAGTGGGCGCGCGGCAGTGCGACGGCGCTCGCCGACTTCGGCAACCCGCTGGCGGACGGCACCTACCGGTTCTGCGTGTACGACGACGACGTCTTGATCCTGGCGGCGGGCATTCCCGAGGGCGACACGTGCGGCGCCAAGCCGTGCTGGAAGGCCAAGGGCGCCAAGGGCTTCAGCTGGGCCGACGGCCCGGCCACGCGCGACGGCATCAAGAGCATCGTCCTGCGCGCCGGCGAGGACGGCAAGGCGTCGATCGCCGTCAAGGGCAAGGGCGAGGCGCTGCGCGGGCCCGACCTGCCGCTGCGCGAGGTGCGCGAGACGCGCGTCCAGCTCGTCGCCGGCAACGGCGTCTGCTGGGAGAGCGCGTTCGATACCCATACCTGGCAGGTCAACACCGCGAGCGACTTCAAGGCCGTCGGGCCCTGACGTCGCTCGACACTCGGACGGCCCGCTGTCACCGTCGAGCGATGGGCAACGACGCCGTCCGGGTGCGCAACACGACCGCCAGCGACTACGCCGCGATCGGCGACATGTGCCGGCGCATCTACCCGGAGACACCGCCGTGGACGCCGGAGCAGCTCGGCTCGCACGGCCGCCTCTTCCCGGAGGGGCAGTTCGTCGCGACCCTCGACGGCCGGCTGGTCGGCATGTGCGCGAGCCTGATCGTCCACTGGGACGACTACGACACGCTCGACGACTGGGAGCGGTTCACGAACGACGGCATGTTCACGAACCACGACCCGCGGCGCGGCCACACGCTCTACGCCGCCGAGGCGATCGTCGACCCGACCATCCAGCATCACGGCGTCGGTGGCGCGCTGTACGCCGCGCGCCGGGCGCTCGTCGAGGGCCTCGGGCTCCGGCGCATCCGCGGCGGCGGCCGGCTCCGCGGCTACCACACCTATGCGGGCACGATGGACGCGGCGGCCTACGTCGCCGAGGTCGTGCACGGACGGCTCGTCGACCCCACGCTGTCCTTCCAGCTCCACGAGCACTTCCACGTGCTCGCCGTGGTCCCGCACTACCTGCAGGACGACCCGGAGAGCCTCGGCTGGGCGGCCGTGATCGAGTGGCTCAACCCGCTGCAGATCCGGCCCGAGCACGTGCAGGACCGTCCCACCACGCACCTGCATCCGCTGGTCGCGGAGTCGCAGCGTACCGGTGGGACGGCGTCGCCGGCGGCTCAGCCCGCGCGGCGCTGAGTCACGGCAGCGGGTTCCGCGCCGCCTCGGTCCAGTCGGGACGCGGCGGCACGCGCGTGATCAGCGCCGGCGGCGAGTAGTCGGTGTCGAAGTTGCACTGCGACGCGCTCGCGCCCGGGAACGACAGGCACCGCGTCCGGACGTCGGCGGTCGTCGGCTTGTCGGGACGGACCGTGTCGTAGCTGTCGAGCCACTCGAGGTACTCCTCGGTGACCGCGCGCAGCTCGAAGCCGTTGAACACGCAGTGGCCGGGCGTGCTGCTCCAGATCATCGCGTGGTCCTTGCCGCCGAGCGCGGCCGAGTCGGCGAACACCTTCTGGAACTCCGGGATCACGATGTAGTCCGACGTGCCGGCGAACGACAGGATCGGATAGTTCACGCGCCTGCCGATCCCGCGCGTGAAGTCGATCATCGTGTTCTTCGCCATCTTCGCGCGACCCGGTCCGGGTCCGAAGCGTTCCACGGCCGCGTCGAACTCCGCGCCCACGACGTCCGTGTAGTCGACCACGTCGTTCCAGCCCGGCCGCTTGCCATTGAGCCGCGTCGGGTCGTTCACGAAGTCACCCATCGCGAGCGCCGGGAAGCCGAGCGTCGAGAACAGGTCGATGTTGGTGCCGGAGAACTTGGTCATCGCGTACAGGGCCTCGCGGCGCGCCGTCTGGGCCGCAGCCTTCGCGGGGTCCGGATCGGGCCCGAGGACGCCGAGGCACGTGTTCACGGTCAGCGCGAACTCCACCTGCGCCATCGTGAAGTCGCCGACGTCGGGCGCGCTCGGGAGGCTGCCGCCGGGCACGTCGTCGCACAGGTAGTCGTAGACCAGGCGGAAGTCGGTCGACGTGTCGATCAGCGGCAGGCCGCCGGCCGTCGCCCCGCAGAGCGGCATCGCACCGTGGATCAGCTTACCCGGCGTGAGACGCATGATCGCGTCGGCGGTGACGCCGCCGCCGCCGGAGAAGCCGGTCATGATGATCCGCTTCGGCCGTCCGGGCCCGTGCTTCGTCATGAAGCGGATCATGTCCTTCAGGTCGTCGCGGCTCTTGAACACGGCCCACGTGGTGTCGCTGTAGGTCGACGCGCCGACGGCCTTGCCCATCGGCATGACGATCGTGTCGAAGCCGATGGCCGAGATCTTGTTGCAGACCCCCGGCCCGACGCCGGCGCACTGCGCGCTCGCGGTACAGGCGCGGGACGGGTCGCCCTTGCACGTATTGTGCGGTTGGATCGACAGCGGATCGAGGTCGAGGCCGTGGTTGACGAGGAAGACGTCGCCGTCCCAGTTCGCGGGGACGAGGATGCGGAAGTACGACCCCTTGCTGCCCTTCCCGAGATACTCGGTGCAGGCGATGCCCGGCGGGCACTGGGCGAACGCGGAGGACGCCAGAGACACGATCAGCGAGACGAGGAGACCGATGCGCATGGCCGGGGGGCATACCACGCGTATCGTTCGCGGCGACACAGAAATCGCGTAGCATGCCGATTCCCGTGCCCAATCCGCCCTCGCGCTACCGCACCGCCGACGACGCGCCCGACTATGGCCACCGCTTTCACGCCGGCAACGTCGGCGACGTCTGGAAGCACTGCGCGCTGATCGAGGTGCTGCGCCGCATCACCGGACCGGTCACCTACGTCGAGAGCCACGCCGGCGACGGCGAGTACACGCTCACGACGACGGGCGAGTGGACCGAGGGCATCGGCCGGGTGCGGAGCGACGACGCGCTGGCGGCGGGCGACGATGCGGTCGGGCGTTACGTCGCACTGTGCCGTGCGCTCGGCCCCGCGCACACGTATCCCGGGTCGCCGCGGATCGCGCGTGCGGTGCTCGGCGACGGCGCGACGCTGCGTCTGTGGGAGCGCGACGCGGCCGCCGTCGAGCGGCTCCGCGCGCGGGTCGACGGCGCGGAGATCACGTGCGGCGACGGTCTCGCGGCGCTGCCCGCCGCGGTCGCCGCCGCCCGCGGCGCCGTCGTCGCGCTCGTCGACCCGCCGTACACACAGAAGGCCGACTGGATCGCGGTGCCCGATGCGTTCGCCGCCGCGGCCCGCGCGGCGTCCGACGCGACGCTCATGCTCTGGTATCCGGTGAAGAGCCTCACGCGGCCGAACGCGATGATCGCGCGGCTCGCGGCCGCGGGCGTCGCCGGCACGATCGCCGAGCTGATCACGACGCCGCTCGAGCATCAGCGCCGGCGGCTCAACGGCAGCGGCGTGCTGCTCGTGCGTCCGCCGGACGGCGTGCGCGAGTCCCTCGCCGCCGCGGCGCCGGTGCTCGGCGATCGTTGCGCCGTATTCAGCGGCGCCTGGTCGCTCCGGATGCAGTCGTGGGCAGCCGCCTGAGCACCGCGCGGCCGCGCGGCGACAGCCGGTAACCCACCTCGAGGCTCTCCGTCAGGCCGAGCTCCTTCAGCTTGCGGACGTCCGCCTTGAACGGAAGCATCTCGCGGCCGACGCGCGCGGCCAGCTCGGCGGCGCGCACGGCCGGATGCGCGGCGATGAGCTTGAGCGTCGCGCGCGTCCACGCCCCGTGGCGGCTGGCGGCGTCGAGACGCGCGAGCCGTGCGGCGATGCGCGCCAGCTCGTGGTCGCCGACGTCGGCGCGCTCGCGCAGCGCGATGCGGCGATCGGCGCCGTCGAAGCGCAGCGCGATCCGGTAGACCTCGCCCGGGCCGCGCGCGGCCAGCGCGGTGACCAGCTCGTCGCGCGAGGCGACGCCCGCTGCGCGCGCGTCGGCCGCCGTGATGTCGTCGATGCGCACGACGTCGACCGCGTCGATCGCGAGCTCGCCGACGGCCGTGCGGAGCCGCCCGCCGGCGCGCACCGTCGGCCGCCGCCAGCGGCGGAAGGCCAGCGTGACGGTGCCGGCGACGATCCCGTCGAGGACGTGGCGCTGGAGCAGCATGCCCCGCCCGACTAGCGCACGGCCGCTGCTGCATCCACCCGCGCGCGTCGCACGTACACCGGGCAATTCACGACGACGCGCCGGCAGACGTCGGCCGAAAAAGGAGTCTCCCATGCGAACGAAGCTCTTCACCGCCGCCGCCCTCGCCACCCTGCTGGCCGCGCCCATTCACGCCGCCGTCATCGAGGGCACCGGCCGCTCGGACCTGCTGTTCGGCGCCGACGACGACAACCGCAACGACCCGTTCATCCAGCCGCCGAACGTCGCCGCCAACCAGAGCCTCGACAACGCCGACGTGATGATCGGCGGCCGCGGCGACGACGTGCTCGTTGGCCTGCTCGGCAGCGACACGATGCTGGGCGGTCCCGGCAGCGACATCCTCGTCGGCGGCACCGAGCAGGGCCAGGCGCCGAACAGCGACGTCCAGATCGGCGACACGGGCAACGACGTCGCGGTCTGGGCCGGCGGCGACGGCAGCGACATGTTCGACGGCGGCCCGGGTCAGGACGCCCTCGTCTTCGGCACGATCGACAAGGTGAACGGCATCCCGACGATCAGCCCGACGAACGGCCGCCATCGCGAGACCGGCGTGCCGACGGCGAACGTCACCGGCCAGGGCGGCTTCTGCACGCTCGAGCGCATCGACGACCCGGCGCGCCGCGGCTACGACTTCCTGGTCCGCTTCTTCTCGCGCAACACGGGCAACCTGCTCGTGACGGTGCGCACGCGCGACGTCGAGCAGGTCTTCTGCACGAGCGAGGCCGGCGGTGCGATCACCTTCGCCGATCTCACCGACGCGAACCCCTCGCTCGACCCGATCGCGCTCGCAGACGTTCCCGATCTGAACCCGGCGGTCGCGCAGATGATCCGTTGAGTCGTCGATCCATCCGCGCAACCCGCACCCACGTGCCGGCCGGGCCCCCTCCCCGGCCGGCACGTTCCCGTTTCAGACGAGACCCATCCACCCCAGGACCCCCGCCGCCGCCATCACGAACAGGGGGTTCACCTTGGTGCGCACGAGCAGCAGCGTCGCGATCGCCGTCACGACCCACGCGACCGCCGAATGATCCGACGCACGCGCGATGGTGAGGCCGCTGGCGAAGATCAGGCCGACGGTGACGGGCGCGAGACCGTGCTCCACCGCGACCCGCCACTTCGCCTGCTTCGAGCGGTTCCAGGCGCGGCTCGCGAGCCACGTCAGCACGGCCGGCGGCAGGAACATCGCCAGCGCCGCGACGAGCGCGCCCGCGGCGCCCGCGGCCTTCAGCCCGATCAGGCCGACGATGAGCGAGCTCGGGCCGGGCGCCGCCTGGGAGATCGCGAAACAGTCGGCGAACTGGCGATCGGTCATCCAGCCGTACTGGTCGACGGCCTGCCGATGCATCTCCGGCAGGATCGTGTTGCCGCCGCCGAACGAGACCAGGGCGAGCGAGCCGAACAGGAGGATCAGCTGCAGGTACGTCGTCATGCGCCGGCGGCGTCCCGCGGCCAGTACCACCACATGCCGAACGCGCCGAGCACCACCACGACGGCGACCAGCGGCAGGCGCAGCACGCCGACCGCGACGAACGCCGCGACCGCGAGCGCCAGGGCGACGGGATCGCGCAGCAGCGGCGCGCCGACCTTGAAGCCCATCGACAACGCCATGCCGGTCGCCGCCGCGACGGCGCCGGCGAGCACCGACTGCAGCTGCGGCACGTGATGATAGTGGAAGTAGGCGACGCCGAGGCCGATCACGATCAGCAGCGGCACGCCGATCAATCCGACGAGCGCCGCGAGCGCGCCGGGCACGCCGCGCAGCTGCGTGCCGACGAACACGGCCATGTTCACCTGGTTCGGCCCCGGCAGCACCCGGCAGAGCGTGAGCGCGCTCAGGAACTCCTCGTCGCCGAGCCAGCGCTTCTCCTCGACGACCACCTGGCGCGACCAGGCCGACAACCCGCCGCCGAAGCTCGCCAGCGCCACCTTGAGGAATCCGCCCGCCAGCGCGGCGAGCGATACGCGTTCACTCATGCTGGAAGTGCGGATCGTGCGGCAGCTCGCCGGCGTCGTGCGTCTCGGTGGCGAGCGGGTCCGGCGGCTCGTACTCGCTCGCCTTGTGCCAGTCGTGGTCGAAGAGCTCGCCGAGCCGCTCGATCACGTGTCCGTCGTCGAGCGTCAGCCCCAGCTCGCGGCGGACGTCGAACGCGCTGCGGTCGATGTTCATCGAGCCGACGAGCGCCCGCTTGCCGTCGGCCAGCAGCAGCTTGGCGTGCAGCTTCAAGTGCTTCTGCCGGCGCAGCTTGACGCCGGTGCGCTCGAGGATGCGCAGCGACGCGAACGTGTCGATGAAGTCCCACGGGCTGAGCCCGTGCTTGCCGCCGCAGAGCAGCCGCACGCGGACGCCGCGCGACTGCGCCGCCGCGATGCGCTCGATGATCGTCGTGTCGACGAACTTCGGGTGCTGGACGTCGAGCTTGTGCTTGGCGCCGTCGATGAACTCGGCCATGCGGCGGCGCGCGTTGTCGGGGCTCCAGAGCAGCGGGCTGTCGGTCGGCGGCGCGAACGCGCCGCGCTTCCAGTCCGCCGCGAACGCCGCGACGATCGTCTTCACGATGGCCGGGTCCTCGGTGACCAGCCCGTGGTCGCGCGTCTCGCCGAAGTACTTCGCGCTCAGGTTGAACGTCGCGATCAGCGCCGTGTGATCGTCGACGACGATCGTCTTCTGATGCGTCACCGCGAAGCGCGGGTTGCTCCACGCGACGTCGACCTTGGCCTTCTCGAGCGTCGCGTAGGTGGCGTCGTTGCCGCGTTCGCCGCCGGACTTGTGCGGGTTCAGCATCACCTGGACGGCGACGCCGCGCCGGTGCGCGGCGACGACCGCGTCGACGCATTTCGGCTCGTCGAGCGTGAACTGCAGGATCCGGAGCGTTCGCTTCGCGTCGCCGATCAGCGCGAGCACCGGCTCGACGCCGTCGTCGGGCTGCACGATGAGGCGGAGATGTTTCTTCGGCATGGGTACCGAGCAAGAAGCATCGGCCCCGGCCGCGGTCAACCGCGGCCGCCGTGACGGTGCCGTACTCGATCTCGAGCCGAGCCCGCGGAACCCCGTTCCATGCCCCCGCGGTCCTTGGTAAGGCTCGGCGCCATGCCGACGTCCCGCCTCCTGTCCGTCCTCCTGCTGGCCGCCACGCCCGCGATGGCGCTCCCGCCACCCGACGCCGCGCCGAACCAGACGGTCTACACGCAGACGGTCGAGCGCACGGTGGACGGGAAGAAGTCGACGGAGCAGGAGACCACCACCATCCGCGTCGCCGACAAGCGCAGCCGCTGGGACCGCAAGAACGCCAAGCAGACGATCGTCTTCGACCATCCGGCCGGCGCCATCTTCACCTGGGGCGGCACGCTGCCGGCCAACGTGGCGCTGAAGAGCCCGTTGCCACCGGCGCTGGCCGCCTGGGACCTCGGCTACGCGCGCATCGCCGCCGACAGCACGCCACCCGTCGAGAAGGGCACCGCGACGATCGCCGGCCAGCAGTGCACGCAGCTGCAGTTCACGTCGAAGCGCTACGGCGAGCCGCAGCTGTGCGTGACCGACAAGGGCATCGTCGCGCGCTTCCACCTCACCGACACGGCCACCGGCAACGTCACGACGTTCGAGGCGAAGACGATCACGCCGGGCGCGCAACCGGCGTCGACGTTCGAGGTCCCCGCCGATCTCAGCGTGGAGGACATGACGCCGATGTCGTGAGCGTGTTTGACACCTGAGCCCCCGGCTCGGAGGCTGGTCGGGTGCGCCGTCGACCGCGACGGCGAAAGGGAGGACGGGATGCGGAGGTCCGGGTTCGGGGTCGGGGTCGTGGTGTTGGCGGTGGGTGTGCTCGCGGCGCGGGCGCAGGGCGTGACGGTGGTGAGCGAGATCGGGGCGAGCGCGACGGTGACCGTCGACGCGACGCAACCGTGGAAGTTCAGCCCGAACCTGCTGATGGTCTGCGACCCGTATTCGGCGCTGCTGCGCTTTCCGCTGCCCGGTCTCGGCCCGGACACGAACGTCGCCTCCGCGCAGCTCGTCCTGCACGTCGGCCGCGTCCCGAACGCCCTCCCGGGCTGGGGCGTACATCGCGTGCTCTCGCCGTGGGCGCCCGACGCGCTGCCGCCGATCCCGGCCATCGACGGGAACGCGGCGGCAGAGGGCGTGTACGACGCGGTCACCCAGACCATCAGCTGGGACCTGACCGACCTCGTGCAGTTCTGGGCGACGGATCCCGCCACGAACACCGGCATCGCCATCCAGGCCAGCGGCGGCAAGACGTGCCGCCCCGATCGCCTGCGATTCCGCCGCACGAGCAAGGCCCACAAGCTGCGCGGCGGCATCCTCGGTCCGGTGACGTCGTTCGGCAGCGCGTCGGGCGAGCTGCCGCCGCCGCAGCTGCTCGTCGTCTACGAGACGACCTCGGCGGGACCCGCCGGGCCCACGGGCGCCACCGGTCCAGCGGGACCCACGGGCGCGACCGGCATCACCGGCGCAACGGGCGCGATCGGCGCGACGGGCGACACCGGTCCGACGGGCGCGACCGGACCGACCGGCGACACCGGAGCGACGGGCGCGACCGGGCCGACGGGCGACACCGGCGCGACCGGTGCAACCGGACCGACCGGCGACACCGGCGCCACGGGCGCGACGGGGCCGACGGGCCCCACCGGGCCGACGGGGCCGACCGGCGACACGGGCGCAACTGGTGCCACCGGTGCGACGGGGACGACCGGAACGACCGGCGCCACGGGCCCGACGGGTCCGTCGCAGCAGGTCCTCTCCGGCGGCAGCACGCTGGCGCTCACCATCGGCGACACGCCGGTGTATCTGGCGCCGTTCGGTCTGAGCTACAGCCTCGTCGACCTCGACCGCTCGGAGCTGCCGCTGGCGGCCGGCGTGCTGTCCGGGCTGCAGGGCTTCGTCCGCGACGACGACTTCCCGCGCGACGCCGGCACCGTCACGTTCACCGTCTACGTGAACCGGAATCCGACGGCGCTCACGTGCACGATCTCGAACGATCCGAACGTCCACGACTGCGCGGACACCACGAACCTCGTGCCGATCGACGAGGGCGACCTCGTCCAGGTGGAGATGGTGCACGACGGCATCCTCGAGACGTTCTACGTGAAGTTCCGCCTCCTGCTGAACCAGTGACGAGCGGGCGGCGTCCCGGGCGACGAGCCCGGGACGCCGCCGTCTCACACCAGCCCGTGGACCTTGGCGAACGGGTCCCAGCTCGCGTCGCGATGCCACTCGTACTCGGTGCCGGTGGCGATCGCCTCGCTCGCCTGCGGCCCGATCAGCTTCGCGATGACGGCGAGCGCCATGTCCATGCCGGCGGACACGCCGGACGACGTGACGAACTTCCCGTCCTCGACCCAGCGCGCCTCGCGCACCCACTGCACCTGCGGCCACCGCGACTCGAGCGACGTGAACATCATCTTGTTCGTCGTCGCGCGCCGTCCGTCGAGCAGCCCCGCCTCCGCGAGCAGCTCGGTTCCCGTGCACACGCTCATCGTCAGCTCCGCCGACGCGGAGCAGGCACGCAGCCACGCGAGCAACGCCGCGTCGCCGATCGCGTCGCGCGTTCCCATGCCGCCGGGCACCATGACGAGGTCGAGCGGCGGACAGTCGGCGATGCCGTGATCGGCGACCACGCGCACGCCCTGCGCGCTCGGCACCGGGCCCGCCTCGCGCGCCACGGTCTTCACGTTCAGCATCCCCGTCAGGTTCCCGAACATCTCGACGGGCCCGAACACGTCGAGCGTCTCGAAGCCCGGAAACAGCACCACGCCCAGGGTCCGCGGTCGATCGGTCATGGTCGTCGTCCTCCTGACGACGACCCTAGGGCCGGAGCCCGATGGCGGCAACGCCAAAGGGCCCACGCATCCGGACAGCCGTCAGCGCTTCGGCGAGAGCTGGCGCCAGAACGGCACCCACGCGGTCAGGATGCGCTCGAGGGTGCCGTCGCGCCGGAGATTCTGGAGCGCGGCGTTGGTGGCCGACAGCAGCTCCGGATCGTCGCGCCGCAGCGCCCACGCGAGCGGCTCCTGATTGAGCGGCTGCGTCAGCACGCCGAGGTCGGCGTCGTACTTCGAGACGAACCATGCCGCGATCGGGGCGTCGGTGATGACCAGGTCGACGCGGTTCTCGCGCAGCTCCTGCATCGCCGCCGCCGCGGCGGGATAGACGATGATCTGCGACGCCTGCATGTGCTCGCGGGCGAACTTCTCGCCGGTCGTCGTGTCGACGACCCCGACGACCACGCTCGCCTCCTTCACCACGGTCGTGGTCTTGTACCGCGACATCTCGCCGCGACGCATGACCGCCACGAGCCCGGACTGCAGGTAGGGCTCGGTGAACGCCAGCCGCAGCTCCCGCGCGCGCGTGACGGTCAGGCCGGCCATGATGATGTCGATGCGGTCGTTCTCCAGCGCGGGGATCAGCTCGCTGAACTGCAGATCGACGAACTCGAGCGGCCGCTGCAGCTGCTCGGCCAAGACCCGGGCGAAGTCGACCTCCATGCCGTAGAGCTCGTCGCCCTTCCGCGCCGCGTACGGCGGCGAGTCCGAGGTGACGCCGACGACCAGCGGCGGCGCACCGGCCGGCCGCATCGGCGTGCCCCGCGGCGCGGGCGTCGACGTCGACGCGCAACCGATCAGCGTGACGGCCGCGAGCCCGAGGGTGAGAGCGGTCAACGTTGGTCCTCGCATGCGCGCGGTGCCTATCATGCGACCGGCGGTGAGGTCACGCGCCGGGCGCTCAGCGGGTGAGCCGTCGCACCAGGTCGCGCAGGACGCCGGGCGCCAGCGACGAGACGTTCGCCGTCACCCTCGGGTCGCCCATCGGGCCGCGGGCGGTGAAGTCGAAGACCTGGATGCCCGACTTGTCGCCGCCCGTGAGCAGGCGGCCGAGCACCGGGATCTTCCCTGCGGCCGTGTTGAGCCCGTAGTACGCCGGCACGAGCGTCCCCGTCATGTCGACGGTCTTCGCGCCGCGGTCGACCGTGCCGCGCATGGTGAACGCCAGCGACGGCCCGTCGGCGACGCCGTTGCTCAAGGTGAGGATCGTCCCGCGCTGCGAGAGATCGCAGGCCATGCGGTCGAAGTGCAGCCCGCCGCCGCTGAGCGACGAGACGATGCCCGAGAGCGACACGAGCTGCGCCACCCGCGTCACGATCGGCTGCCGCGTCAGCGTGAACTGCTTCACCTCGATGGCGGCGTCGAACGGCGGGCCGGCGGCCGCCAGGTCGACCGTGCCCGTCGCCGTGAGCCGTCCCCCTTCGGCGTCGCCCGTCGACCCCATGCCACGGAAGAACGCACCCGCATCGTCGCACGTGAACGTGAAGCGGTTGCGCTTGCCGTCGGGGCGGAGCGCCAGCGTGAACGTGTGCGCCGTCTCGCCGGGTGCGGCCGGGGCGACGTTCGCGGTCATGTCCGCCGTGAGCCATCGCGTGCCGTCGTCCGAGCGCGTCGCACGGCCCTCGACGCGCGATCCGCCCGCGCGCAGGCTGAGCCGCGAGACGTCCACCGGCACGCCGTTCTCGAGCCCCACCGCGGCGCTGACCTGGCCCGGATGGCCGGCCGGCTTGCGCAGGTCGAGCAGGATCAGGTCGACGGCGGCGGCGGCGAGGTCGCCGTCGACCGTCGCCGACGCCGATCCCGTTCGCGGCTCGACGTAGCCCGCCTTCAGCGCGACCGGCCCCTGCACGATGCCGTACAGGTCGACGCCGAGCGCCTTCCATCCCGCGTCGTCGACGCGCGCCTGGACGTCGATGCGCCGGCGGGTCGCCGCCGTACCGGTCTGATCCTCCTGCCAGGCGATCGTCGCCGGCACGCCGGCGAGCTGGATCGGGCCGCGGATCGCGAGCGTCGTGTCGTCACGCGTGATCGACACGTTGGCGCCCGAGAGCGGCAGGCCGCGCAGCACCCGCGGCGCGGCGCCGTCGCGCACGTCCGCCGTCACCTTCACCGCGAGCGCGCGCGCGGTGACGCGGCCGGTGAGCGGCACGCCGAGCGTGACCGTGCCGTTCACGGTGCCCTTCGCGTCGGCCGGCGCGATGCCGATGGTGCGGGCGAGCTCGACCGGCGGCTTGTCCAGCACGGCCAGCGTGGCGCCGACGGGTCCGCGGACCGTCGCGCTGATCGGCACGCGCGGCGGCGTGGCGTCGCCGAGCGGCACGTCGACGGTGGCGCGCACGACCTCGACCCCGCCGACGGTGCCGCGCGCCACGCGGAATGCGAGCCTGTCCATGCCGAACGTCATCGTGCCGCCGACGGCCGTGGCCGGCGTCATGGTGTCGACGTAGCGCACGGTGAGACCGTCGAACGACGCGGAGCCCGTCGCCGACGACGGCGCGAAGGTCGCCGGGTCGCCGTTCTGGACGGTGCCGCTCAGGCGCGCCTCCACGTCGCGGACCTGCCCCGCGGTGACGTTGGCGAGCACCCAGCGCCGCGCGCCGTCCGCCGCCCCCGCCGGCCACCACCGCGGCAGCTTCGCGACGGCGAGCTGCGACACCTTCGCCTCGGCCTCGACCGCGCCGTTCGCCACCTTCGCGCGGGTTCCGATCGTCACGCCGTCGATCTCGGCGACGACGTCGTCGACGGTCAGGACGCCGCCGGCGACGTCCATGTCCATCGTGCCGGCGAGCCGCGCGACCGGAAGCGGCGTGCCGGCCACGTCGATCGTCCCGGCACCGCCGGAGAGCCTCGCGCCGGCGTGCTGCAGGCGCAGCGTGGCGTCGTAGGTGAGGTCGACCATACCGCTCAACGGCAGCGCAATGCGCGCCGCCGCGGGCGGCGCGCCGTCGATGCGCGCCGGCACGAGATCGCGGACGTCGATGCTCAGGCGGACCCGGCCCGGATCGGGCGCGTACCGCATCGTCACCGCGACCGGCACGTCGCCACCGGGCAACGCGACGATCCCGCGCGCATCGCCGGCCACCCCGCCGTCCTCGGGACGCAGGCTCACGTCGAGCCGCGGCAGGCGCCACGTGCGGCCGGACACGAGGTCGACGAGCTCGATCTCGCCCTCCTCGACGCCGATGCCCCGCAGCTGCAGGCTCGCCGAACCGCCGTCGCGCTGGCCGAATACGGCGTCGGCGAGCTGTTGCAGCGTCAGGTCGTCACCGACGGGCGCCGGCCCGTCGCCGAGGCCGAGGTCGACGGTCCCGTTCTCCTGCCGCACGAGCCGCACGTCGGGACCGAGCAGCGTCACGCGGCGGATGGCGATCCGTCCGACCAGCAGCGGACGCGCCCCGAGACGCAGGATCAGCGCGGGCACGGCGCCGACGCGCATCCCGGTGGCATTCGCGGTGACCACCACGTCGCGCAGGCGCAGCACCACGTCGCGCGTCTTGCGCTCCCATTCGAGCGTGGTGCCTCCGACCGTGACCGCCACCGGCCCGCCCGGCCGTGACAGCGCCGCCTCGAGCCGCGGCGTCAGCACGTCGAGGTCGATCGGCCCCTCCGACAGCCGCCACGCGAACACCGCGGCCAGCACCACGACGACCAGCGCGATCAGCCCGAGGAAGCGGCGGACGAGGCGCAGCATGCCCCGTCGGGTCGCTCAGCGCTGGGCGCGCGAACGCGCGCCGCGGTTCGGCGGGTCGAGACGGGCGAGCGCGGCCGCGATCTGCTGCGCGAGGTCGCGCAGCGTGGTGCTGAGCGCTCGCGTGGCGGTCGCGGCATCGGCGCCGCCGCCCGTCTCGCGGATGACCTCGTCGCGCGTCATGCGGTACGTGCCCGTGTGCAGATCGCGGATCGCCCAGCGGACGACGAGCTCCGCGTTGCCGCCGGCGTCGGTCTCGAACCGGCGGACGTCGAGCACCACCTGGAAGTCGACGCGCGTCGGCGCCGCCCACGGGAAGCGCAGCACCAGCCCGCCCGGCACCAGCGGCACGAGGTTCTCCTGCACGACACGCTCGATGCCGCCGCGCAGCGGCTCGGCCCAGCGCTCGATCGGCGAGTAGCGCAGCTCGTCGGGCGAGATGCGGGTCACGATCTCGTTGCGGTCGAGGTAGCCGGGCAGGCTGATCGGGCCGACGCCCACGACGAGGTCGCCGCGCATCGTCGGCGACGCCTCGCCGGGCATCGTCGCCGTCAGCACGAAGAAGCGCGACGGATCGGGCTCGGGACTGAGCAGCGAGCAGCCGCTTCCGAGCCCGAGCAGCACGACGGCGAGCCACGTCCGCATCGTCATTCCTCCGACGTCCGCCCGCGCAGCAGCGCGCCGGGATTGCGCTCGAGGTAGTCGGCGAGGAGCCGGATCGAGCGCGCCGCCTCCGCGATCTCGTGCAGCATGACCGACAGGCGCGCGTCGGGCTGGACGACCCACTGCACGCCCTGCAACGTGGTGTCGAGCTGGTTCAGCGCGCGCGACGCGGCATCGGCCGTCTGGTTCACGCTCTGCGACAGCGGGCCCATCTTGCCGTCGATGTTCGCCGCGAGCTTCTTGATGTTCTCGAGCGATTCGTTCAGGCCGTCGATGGTGTCGGGCAGCTTCGCGACGGCACCCTTCAGCGGATCGCCGTTCACGAGCTGATCGATGCCGTCGACGGTGCGCTTCAGCGCCGAGATCAGGCCGTCGATGTCGGCCTTCTCGAGGCTGGCGAGCACCTTCACCATGGCCGACTGCGCCTGCTCGAGCACCGTCGGGATGGTGGGGATCTCCGGGTACTTGAAGCCCTCGGGCGCGAAGAACTCGATCCGCGTGTCGGGGTGGATGTCGAGCTGGACGAAGAGCAGCCCGGTGAGAAGGCTCTGCGGCTGCAGCTGCGCGCGCAGGCCCTGGTCGATGAGCCAGCGCAGCCGGTCCGGGTTCGACGGGTTCTCGACGACGTTCTCGGCGATCAGGCGCGCGTTGTCGACCTCGACGATGACCGGGATGCGCACGTCCGACGGACGGAACTCGCCGAGGTTGATGCGGATCTCGCTCACCTCGCCGATCTGCACGCCCTTGAACTTCACCGGAGCGCCCGTCGCGAGCCCGTCGACCGAGCCCGAGAAGTACATCACGAACTTCGAGACGTCCTTGAAGAGCTGGCCGGAGCCGAGGACCACGACGCCGAGCACGGCGAGCGCGATGGCGCCGACGACGAACGCGCCGATCAGCGCCGGATTCGCCTTCTTACCCATGCGTGCGGTCTCCCTCCCCGTGCTCGTCCGCCCCACGCGTCAGGAACCGATGCACCGTCGGGTCGTCGCAGTGATCGCGGAGCTCCTTCGGGTCGCCCTGCGCGATCATCGTGCGGGTCGCGGCGTCCAGAAAGACGCTGTTGTTGCCGATCGTGAAGATGCTCGCCAGCTCGTGCGTCACGACGACGATCGTCGCGCCGAGGCTGTCGCGCAGCTCGAGGATCAGGTCGTCGAGCAGGCGCGAGCTGATGGGATCGAGCCCGGCCGACGGCTCGTCGAAGAAGAGCACCTGGGGATCGAGCGCCATCGCGCGCGCGAGGCCGGCGCGCTTCTGCATGCCGCCGCTGATCTCCGACGGGTAGAAGTCCTCGA
>CAYSOF010000023.1:0-119331 GCA_964432595.1 uncultured Binatia bacterium (SeqCode)
GACAGTTCGCGCTCGACCCGCTACACGTCTCCGTGAGGTCGCAGGCGCCAGCCGAAGCTCGGCACGTCTGGCCGGAGCCACGGAACTGACAGGTGCTCGTACAGCACGAGGTCGCGGATCCGTTCGCGGCGCCGAGGTCGCATTGCTCACCCACGCTCGAGTCGACCGTACTGTTGCCGCAAAGCGAGGTGTACGTGACCGTGACGAAGTGGCCGTCGTTCGACTGGGTGCGTGAGGGTGAGCCTGGATACTGACAGGTGCCGGTACAGCCGGAAACCGTACCGCCGCCGTTGCCGAGGCGCAGCGCCGCTTCGCACGAGTTGCTGCGCACGCTGCCGTTCCAGGTGAAGGTCAAGGAGTGGCCCTGGGCAGCGCCGTTGCTGACGCGAAAGAGCTGCGCAGTGGTGTTGCTCGAGTTGAACGGCGTGCTGGTCGTGCTGCTACCGTTCCCGAGGCTGCCGGGGTCCCCAATGCTGATGGAATCGCCGGACTCGAGGGCGAAGTTCGAGCTGCCGGTCACGCCACTGATGTTCGCCTGACCGTTGCAGCCGGACGCGTCGTTGAACCGGTTCATGTCGCCGGTGAGACGCGTGGCGATGTCGAGTCGATACCCGCCCGGTGCGGTCGCGTTGAAGGAGACGTTGTGCTGCGCGTTGCCGCTGGTGTCGCGCGTGGAGCCGATGCCGACGTCGGCGTTCAGCATCCAGGCGTAGCGGCTCTGGAATTGCGTGCTCGTGTTGATCGGCAGCGACGTGACGGAACCGCAGAATCCGTCGCTGTTGTTCGCCCCGCTACAGGTCGAGCCGCTGTTGCTCGAGCCGATGCTCGACAACTGCGCAGCTGCCGGCAGCGCCGTGCCAATGATGCAGGCAGCGGCTACCAGGGCCGCTCCGAATCGCGCCGACACCGTCTTCGTTCCCGTGCCCATGTGCTTTCCCCCTCGATCTCGCTGTGAACGCGCGTTGCTCCCGCCCATTGGTACTAGAGCGCGTGAGGGGGCTACCATGGTGAATGGGGTTCCTGTCAACGAAAATAATCTGGTGGAGGATTGATCTTGCGGTCGTTCGCCGGCGGAGGGTAATGTCCCGCCGCCATGCATCGCATCGTCCTCGCCGTCGTCGCGAGCCTCGGGCTGCTCGCGCGACCCGTACCGTTCGTCCATGCCGAAGAGGGATCGCAGCGCGTCATCGAGTACCAGAAGGACGTGCTCACCGTGAAGCTGGACAATGTCCCGCTCACCGAGGTGCTCGCCGAAGTCGGGAAGCAGAGCGGTGCCGAGATCCGCGGCGACGTCCTGCAGCCGCGCGACCTGACGTTGCAGCTCGACAAGGTCCCCTTGAAGGAGGCGCTCGAGCGGCTCCTCGGCGAGCAGAACTTCACGCTCACCTACGCCGACGACGGCGCGCTGCGTGCGATCCAGCTGAAGGGCGGCCGTGAGGCGGCGCCGGACAAGAACAAGCCGAAGCCGGGCGTGAAGTACACGGCCTTTCCCGGCGACGAGGGCGAGACCCCCCCGCTCTGGCGCGCCGTCTACGGCGTCTTCGACGACCGCGGCACCGTGCCGGTCGACGGCAAGCTGTCGATGGTGGTCGGTGGCGACGCGGCGCGATGGGACGTCCTGGCCAACACGGCCATCGGCTCGGAGGATCCCGGGGTGCGCCGCGAGGCGGTCGAGGCCGGCATGGAGGCCTTCGAGAAGGATCCCGACCTCGAGAAGGCGTTCGCGGAAGCGACGTCGGGCGCGAGCGACGCCGATCTCGCCGCGTTCGCGCGCGCCACGACGTTCGACCGCGCCGAGGATCTCGTCCGCAACATCCGCAACGCGACCCAGGATCCGGCGATCCGCGAACGGGCCAACGCCGTTCTGCGCGAGCTCGGGAAGCTGCCCCACACCGGTCCGAAGATGCGCGAGCGGTTGAAGCCATCCAAAGGCTGACCACGCCGGCGGCTTCGGTGCAGGCGCGCGGTCCTGCGTGGCTGCCGGACGCGGGGCTGGTGGCAATCGTCCTCGCCGCCTACGGGTCCGCCTGGCTGGCCGGCTTCGTGTGGGACGACGACGACTACGTGACGGCGAACGTCACGTTGCGCTCGCTCGACGGCTTGCGGCGCATCTGGCTCGAGCCGGGCGCCGTGCCGCAGTACTACCCGCTCACGTTCACGACGCTGTGGATCGAGCACGCGCTCTGGGGGCTCTGGCCCGCCGGCTACCATGGCACGAACGTCCTGCTCCACGCGGCGTGCGCCGTATTGGCGTGGCGCATCCTGCGCCTGCTCGACGTGCCGGGCGCGTGGCTCGGCGCCGCGCTGTTCGCCGTGCATCCGGTGCACGTCGAGTCGGTCGTCTGGATCACCGAGCGGAAGAACGTGCTGTCCGGCGCGCTCGGGCTGGGTGCGGCGTTCCTCTGGCTGCGGGAGGCGCTCGCGCCGCCCGGGCGCGCGCCGTCGCGCGACGCGTGGATCGCGGTGGGGCTCTTCGTCGGCGCGTTGCTCGCGAAGGCCGTCGTCGCCACGGTGCCCGTCGTGCTCCTCGTGCTCGTGTGGTGGCGGCGTGGACGTATCGAGCAGCGCCACGTCGTCTCGCTCGCACCGTGGTTCGCGGTCGCCGTTGCGTCGGGCCTGATGACGACGTGGATGGAGCAGACGCACGTCGGCGCGCGGGGCGCCGCGTGGGAGTCGACGTTCGTCGAGCGCGTGCTCATCGCGGGACGGGCGCTCTGGTTCTACGTCGGGTCGCTCGCGTGGCCGGCGACGTTGACCTTCATCTATCCGCGCTGGGTCGTCGACGTGTCGGCGTGGTGGCAGTGGCTGTTCCCGGTGGCGGCGCTCGTGGCGGCGGCGGCCCTCTGGAGCCTGCGCGGGCGGCTCGGCGTCGGGCCGTTCGTCGCTGCGGTCGTTTTCGCCGTCACGCTGGGCCCGGCGCTCGGCTTCGTCGCGGTGTACCCGCATCGCTACTCGTTCGTCGCCGACCACTTCCAGTATCTCGCGAGCCTCGCGCCGCTGGCGCTCGCCGCGAGCCTGCTCGTGCGGCTCGATCGCGCCGTCCCGCCGGTCGCGGCCGTGCTGCTCGCCGTGCTCGGCGTGCTCACCTGGCGGCAAGGGCTCGCCTATCGCGACGCCGAGACGCTGTGGCTCGACACGATCGCGAAGAACCCGTCGGCGGAGATGGCGTTCGTCAACCTCGGCGTCCTGCAGCAGGAGTCCGGGCGTCTCGACGCGGCGATCGCGAGCTACGACCGCGCACTGGCGCTCGACCCCGGCGCTGCCGACGTGCATCGCAACCGCGGCAACGCGCTCGCCGCGCAGGGACGCGTCGATGCCGCGCTGGAGAGCTTCGCGACGGCGCTGCGTCTCGATCCGTCGGATGCGCGCACGCGCAACAGCCGCGCGAACACGCTGGCCGGCGCGGGACGACACGCGGAAGCGATCGCCGAGTACGAGGGAGCGCTCGCGATCGACCCGGGCTACGCCGACGCGCACGGCAATCTGGCGAACGTGCTGGTCATGGCAGGACGGCGCGACGAAGCGCGCGCGCACTACGAGCAGGCGCTGGCGGCCGACCCCGGCTACGCGGAGGCGCAGCGCAACTACGGCATCCTGCTCGCCTCCGAAGGTCGTCTTCCCGAGGCCGCGGCGCGGTTCGCCGAGGCGGCGCGGTTGCGGCCGGGATGGGCGGCGGCGCAGGCCGACCTCGGCAGCGCGCTGGCGGCGCTCGGCCGACCCGCCGATGCGATCGGCCCCTACCGTGCGGCGATCCGCCTCGATCCCAACGACGTCGACGCGCACAACAACCTCGGCGTGGCGCTGGCGAACCTCGGGCGGCGCGACGAAGCGCTCATCCTGTTCCGCGAGGCGTTGCGTCTCGATCCGAGCAACGCGGCGGCGGCGGCGAACGTCGGCCTGCTGACGGCGCCGCAGTAGATGGCGGTCGCCAGGCCGACGTGGTACGCGCTGCGCCCCGTGGGGGGAGGCCGTGTGGGGGCTGCCGTGGCGACGCTCGCGATGCTGGCGGCGCTCGTCGCGGGGTGCGGCGACCCGCCCGCGCAACCCAAGAAGACACGGCTCGCACGCGTCCCGCGCGACTACGTGATGGGCTCGTCCGCCGTGACCGACGATATGACCCTCTTCGCGTACCCGCGCCGCGGGGCGGCGGGATACCAGGTCGTCCGGGACGGCGCGAAGGGGCCGGCGTGGGATGCCATTCACATCCGCAGCTTCGCGCCGGGCACGCGGCGGCTGTTCTATTGGGCCACGAGCGCCGATCGGAACGTGCTCGTCGCGGACGGCACGGAGGTTCCCGTCGGCCGGTCGCGCCACGAGTACCTCGCGTTCGATCCCACCGGGGCGCACTGGGCGGTGGTCGGGGTATCGCCGGACGACGCGTCGCCCGACGAGCGCATCGTGATCATCGCAGACGGATCGGTGCGCGGGCGCCATCGCGACGCCTCGGTCCCGGCGCTGTCGCCGGACGGCGCGCACGTCGCGTGGATCGCGCTCGAGCCGGCGGACGACGACCGCACCCAGATGCGGCTGCTGGTCGACGGTGCCGTCCGACACTCCGCCGACGTGACGCCGGGCGCATGCATCGGTCCGCTGCGACCGGCGGTCGATGCGGCACTGCTGCCCGCGGAAGCGCGCGTGCTCTATCTCACCGACGGACGCGTCGTGGCGTTGATGCGCGACGGCGAGGGATGGGCCGTGATGCGCGACGGCAAGCCGCTCGCACGCTTCGCGAGGAACCTGCCGCTCGACATCGGCCAACCCCTGTTCGCGGTCGACGACGACGTCTGCCGGGTGGCGGCGACGATCCTGGCCGGGTCGCTGGTCGCGGCGAAACGTGCGCCGGTCGTCGCGTGGTGGGAGCGGGTCGCCGGACCGGACGAGCGGTGGCGCGTCGTCCTCGACGGCGAGCCGTCGAGCGAGACCACCTGCGTGAAGCCCTGGGAGGGGCAGGCGCCCGTCATCGCGCCGGACGGCGACGTCGTCGCGTACCCGTGCTACACGCGCTACGACGAGCGCGGGCAGGACGTCTACGTCGTCGTCGGCGACCGCCGCTACGGCCCGTACACCGAGGTCTACGGCGTCACGCTGTCCGACGACGGGCGCCACGTCGCCTACGCGGCGACCGACGAGCCGAGCGGGATGTGGACGGTGTATCGCGACGGCGTGCCGTATCCCGAGCGCTACTACTCCGTGTGGCGGCCGCGCTTCGACCCGAGCGGCGAGCACGTCGCCTGGGAGGCACAGTCCGCGGTGAACGAGTTCGGGCACCTCGTGCTGGACGGGCGCAAGCTGACGTCCTTCCAGGAGCTGATCGAAGGACCGTCGTTCCTCTACCCCGGGTACGTGTCGTGGGTGGTGGGGCGTGCCCACCAGTTCGCGCGGGTGACGCTGCCGCTGCAGCCGAGACGCTAACCGGCGGTTCCGCCGGGCCGCTTGCTCCACGTCCAGCCGTCGATGGCGAGACCCTTCTTCGGGTTGTAGCCGACGGTGTAGCTCTGCACGACGCCCGCCCCGTCGACGAGCACGAACGTCGGCATGCCGCTCACGCCGTAGTTGAGGAAGGCGCGACGATCGACGTCGGTGGCGACGGTGCCCGGGAACGGGCCCTTCAGCTTCGCGAAGAACGGATCGAGCAGGGTGGACGACTCGTCGGTGATCGCGACCACGTCGACGCCGCGCTCAGTGGCGAACGCGTCCAGCTCGGGCAGCGAGGCTTTGCAGACGCCGCACCACGTCGCCCAGAAGAACAGGAGATGCGGCTTGCCGTCGGCGAGCTGCGTCGGCGGCGTGCCGCGATAGCTCCCGAGCGTGAGCGGCGGCGCCGGCGCGCCGACCTTGGGCGGCGACGACAGCGACGGCCACTTCCGCGGCATCGGCTGCGGTCGCAGCGTCACTTGCAGCGGCCGCCCGTCGCGCCGTACGTCGAGCGTCGCCGGCTCGTTCACGCGCGACAGCATCGTCCACTCCCGGATCTGATCGCGCTCCGTGAACGGCCGGCGCGGCGGCCCGGTGACGATGTCGCCCGGCTGCAAACCCGCGGCCTTCGCCGGCGAGTCGGGATAGACCGCCACCACCGCGGCGGCGCCGTCGGTGAGCTTCTGCTGCGCGCGAACGTCCTCGGCGGCCTGCTTGAACTGGATGCCCATCCAGGCCGGCAGCACGTCGTCGGCGAGGGCGAGGTCGTCTTCGAGGCGGGGGAACGGCTCGACGCGCGCGAGCTCGGTGCCCGGCGCGACGCCCGCAGCCGGGAGCGCGAACTGCTCGCAGTCGCGCAATGCCGCATAGGCGGCGCGGACGTCGGGCGTGGCCTTCGTCGCGAGCCAGACGCGGCCGGCGATGTGGGTCAGCAGCGCGCGCATCCGCAGCAGGACGCCGAGCCGCACTTCCATCCGGTACGCCACCTCGCCGGCGCTCGCCGACTTCCGCCGCAGCACGTCGAGACGTTTGGTCGTACCGTGATCGGCGCGCGTCACCGGCGCGAGCTCGCCGAGCAGCTCGGCCGTCAGCGCGCGCGCCGCGGGCTGCGGCAGGTCGCGGATCTTGGGCTCCGTGAGTCGCGCGTGCCAGGCGGGACGCTTCAGCACGAACCGCTCGAGGTTCGCCCGTCGAGCCGAATCGAGCGCCGCGTCCCACGTGCCGTGGCTGCGTCGCAGCTCGAGGCTCGCGCCCTCGAGACGCTGCGCCTGCTCGTCGATTTCGCGGATGGAGCGCGGGCTGAACGAGCCGTACGCGTTGCCGATGCGGTCGAGCAGGCGGAGGTCGCTCTCCCATGCGGCGGGATCGGCCCATGCCTCGCGCAAGAGGCCGTCGAGGAACGGCGTCAGCTCCTGGCCGGATAGCTTCGCCGCGGTGCGCAGCAGCCCGTCGAGCCAGACGTCGGACGTGCGCAGCGGGACGTCGGGGGTCGCGTCGGTCACGAGGACGGAGCGATGCGCCTCGTCCAGCCGGCCGGTCTCGGCGAGCGCCTCGAGAAAATGGAACGAGTGGCCGACGTTCTCGCGGCCGCGGTTCTCGGGATAGCAGCCGTACGCGGGACGATCGGCGGTCGACGAGAAGAACCCGCAGGTCTCGCCGTTCGGCAGGCCGTCGCCGGAGCGGGCCGTCTCGAGCGCGGCGAAGCCTCCCGAGAAGCACTGCGACATGAGCGCCACGACCCGGACCTTCGGGTCGAGGGAGCGCAGCATGGCGCCGAGCTCCTGCACCGTGATCGACTCGCCGACGCCCCACAGCGTGATGGCGTTGTTGCCGAGGTCTTCCTTGTTCCGGGTGCCGTGGTCGGTGACGTACAGGAACAGCGTCTCGCCGGGACGCATCGCGCGTCCCGTCGTCTCGAACCAGCGCCCGAGCTCCGCCTTCGTCGCCGGCGCCAGGACGGTGCCCTCGACCTCCGAGTTCTCGAAGACGATGGGGGTCCGAAGCGGCGCCTCGAGCCAGCTGCCCTGAATGAGCCAGAAGTCCGCCTCGGGCTGCGACTCGCGCATGGCCAGGTCGAGCCCCGGCTCGGCACCGTCGCTGCTGAGGACGCTGACCCGATCGCCCGGAACGCCTACCTGGGCGAGCATGGCCTTCAGCTGGCGAACGTGGAGCAGGTGCGACTGGTAGTTCTGTGCCGGTGTGCCCCCACCGTTCAGCAGCAGCACCTGGAGCCGGGTGACGTCCGGCGCCGATACGGCGCTGACTGGAACCGCGACCGGGGGCCGCGAGCCCCGGCACGAGACGATCGTGGCGAGGGCCAGAAGCAGTAACGGGGCCACCGCACGGCGGTGGCGGGGAGAACGGGGCACCGGCATCACGCGCAGTGCCCGAGTGTAGCAGTGACGTCTACACGGGCAAACTGCGGATGCGGGCCCTCAGCGATCCGTCAGGAAGCCGGCTCGGCCGAGACCGGGCGCGCGTCGGTCGCGAGCTCGCGGCCACGCAGGCGCTGGATGAAGCGCCGCAGCTCCGGTCCGAACGCGACGCCCACGGCGACGGCCGCGAGCAGGCCTCCAAGGAGAAACCTCTCCACGAACGTTGGATCGATGCTCATCGAGACCTGACCTCCTCCATCGTGCGGGCAGCGCAGTGTCGCTCAGGATCGAGGTGAAGGTCAACCAGAAAGTACGTCAGCGACGCACCAATATTCGCGATGACTCGCGCCCGCCTTGCGCGCTGCGATGCGCATCGCCACAACGGCGCCATGCGGGTGTGGGGTGCGATGGCGTCGGCCGTGTTGCTCGCGGGGTGTGCGGCGCCCCCCGCGCCGGCCCTGCGAGTCGGCGTCCTCGCCGGTGGCGTCGATGCGTTCCTCGCGGCGCATCGTCCCGCACCCGGGCAGAGCATCCGCGCCGACGAGGTCGATCGTACCGCGTCCGCGAGCTACCACGTCGTGCAGGTGGCGGATCGCGAGACCCCGCACACGCACGCGACGCACGACCTCACCGTGCTGGTGCTGCGCGGCAAGGGGACGCTGACGCTCGACGGCGCGACGTTTCCCATGACGGCCGGCGACGTCGTCGTGATCCCGCGCGGGCGCGTGCACTGGTTCGCGCGCGACGGTGCCGAGCCGGCAGTCGCGTTCGTGACGTTCACGCCGCCGCTGGACGCGGCGGACACCGTCCCCGTTGACTCCGACGGGGGCCGCCGATAGGCAGATCGCGACCGTCTCTCCAGGAGGATTCGCATGCAGAGCGCGCGTACCCGCCGCTTCGTCGCCGCAGTGTTGGCCGGAGGCCTGTGTCTCGCCGCATCGTCCGCGATCGCGGACGAAGTGACCGGCGAGATCATCGACATGTCGTGCTACCTCGCGCATCCGAACACGAGCACGGGGAACTCGCACAAGAAGTGCGCCGAGACCTGTGCCAAGAAGGGCCTGCCGATGGGCGTGCTCACCGAGGACAAGCAGGTGTTCCTGCTCCTCGAGGATCACGACAACCCGAAGATCTACGCGACGGCGCTCGAGTCGGCGGCGAAGACCATCACCGTCGAGGGCAAGAAGGTGTCCCAGGGCGGCGTGAACGGGATCGTCGTCGAAGGCGTGAAGTAGCGCGCGTCAGAAGAACATGTGCAGCTCGACCAGCAGCTCGGGCTGGTTCTGCTGCGGCTTGTCGGCGGGGCCGTTGTTGATCCGGTACTGGATCCGCGGCTGCAGGTAGCGGTCGATGAACGGCTCGACGCCGATCGCATAGCGTGTCTGGTCGCGGTCGTTGGCCACCTTCACGAAGTCGAAGGTGCCGCGCACGTTGAGCCAGTCGAACAGGAGCAGGTTCAGCTCGGCGTATGCGGCGTACTGGTCGCGCGCGATCTCCGACGCGACCGTGCGATCGTCGATCAGGTCGAACTCCGCGAGGTAGGTGAACTTCCAGAGGTTCGACCCGCCGTAGAACGCGGCCACGTCGCGCTTGTTCGACTGCCGCGCGAACGACGTGCCGGCCATGATCGTGCGCACGACGGGAATGTCGTCCCAGACGCCGTAGCCGTTGACGGTGGTGGCGACGTCGCGATCGCCGCCTTCGCCGTTCGTGATCGAGGTGGCGAGGAAGAAGGGACCCGGTGCGATGCCGATCTCGGCGCCCTCGTCGGGATTGGCGAACGTGTAGCCGCTGCGCGAGCGGATGAACGCCTCGTCGTCCCACACGCGCAGGCCGAACGTCGGATAGAAGCGGCCGGCCTTCGCGTAGAAGTCCCACGGCAGCAGGCCACGGACGAGGCCGAACGTCTCGCGCGTGGTGACGCCGCCGTCGATGTTGAAGTCGCTGTAGAACGTCACCATGTCCGGGATGAGGTCGACCTGCAGGTAGACCAGCGCTTCCTGGACGAGCAGGTTGTTCGACTGGACGCGCTCGCGGAACGCCTTATTGAGCGGCACGCGTCCCTGCGCATTCGGCCGATCTTCGAAGATCGTGCTGTTGCGGACGCGCAGGTCGCCGCCGATCGAGACGTAGGAGTTGATCTCGCCGGTGAAGCCCTTCACGCCCTTCGGGATCGGCAGGATCTGCAGGTCGTGGAGGATGTCGTGCGCGTGGATGTGCGCGAAGGGCGTCCGCTTGCCGCCACCGGTCAGGTTCGTGTGGCAGTCGCTGCACTTCGCGCCCGAGCGGACCGCCATGTACGGCTCGGCCCACGCGCGGCCGGCGCCCGTCAGCACGAGTGCGGCGACGAGGAGCGTGCCGCCGATCAGTTGTTGGGCGCGCACTCCGTGATCCACGTGCGGATGGCGTCGATGTCGTCCGCGTCGAGGCAGACGGCGCCGTTGCGGCCGGCGCCGGGACAGCCCGGCGGCATGAGCTCGCCCGAGAACTGGGCGTCGGCCGGGCCGGCCCCGATCTTCCAGACCATGTAGCTGTTGTCGGGATTGCCGGGCCGGACGCGGAACAGCTGCGGATTCTCGAGCGCGCGGACGTCGACCAGGTTCGAATACGCGTTGCCGGTGGAGTAGTCGCCGAAGCCCGATCCGGGCCCGAGGTGACACGCGGCCGCCACCGCGCACGACTGATTGAAGATCGGCTGGATGTTGTTGGTGAACGAGATGGTGGGCGTCGGCGGATTCTTACAGGTGTTGCCACCGTTGCCGCCGCCGCCACCACCGTCGCTCGAGCCGCCGCCGGCGCACGCCGAGAGCCCGCAGATCACGAGCAGGAGCAGGGCAGTCGCCGCCGAACGCATCCGTGCCAAGGCGGTGTGAGCGTGCAGCCGGATCAGTGGCCGGTTTCGAGCGCCGCCTTCAGCGCCGCGAGATGTCCGAGCTCGTCGGAGAGCTTCTTCAGGCTCTCGAGCACGCGGGTCACTTCACCCTGCGCCCACTCGATCTCCTGGGTGGTCACCTTCGCGAGCGCGGTGCGCAGCTGATCGTAGAGGCCGACCAGCCCTTCGACGCCGGGCACGCCCGACTCGGTCATGCGACGGTTGATCTCGCGAGTGAAATTGATGATCTGATCGGTCTGTCGAACCATCTCTTCCATCGTCTTCCTCCTCAGCGTGGTGCGAACTGGGGCGCGTCCATAGCACCAGACATGATGGGTGACAATAGAGGAACGACGCGGCGATTCGGTGCGTTCGACGCGCAGCTGACGCGCGTCGCCGTCGGCGACGACGCGATCGCGTTGTGGCAGGTGTGCGACCTCGAGCGGCACGTCGATCGGCACGCGTTGCTCGCCGGCGACGACCCCGACGAGCCGCCGTACTGGGCGCATCTCTGGAGCGGCGCGCACGTCCTCGCGGCCGCGGTGCCGCGCGGCGCGCGCACGGCGATCGAGCTCGGCTGCGGCCTCGCGCTGCCGGCGCTCACGGCCGCGCGGCGCGGCGCGCGCGTCGTGTGCGTCGACCGCGACCCGACGCCGCTTGCGTTCGTGCGGGCGAGCGCGGCGGCGAACGGCGTGGCCGACGTCGTGCATGCCGTGGCGGCCGACGCGACGAGCCCCGCCGTCGGCGGCACGTACGATCTCGTGCTCGCGGCGGAGGTGCTCTACGACCGCGCGGCGTTCCCGCGCATCGCGCAGGCGATCGGCGATCGGCTGGCGCCGCAGGGCACGGCACTGCTCACCGACGGCCATCGTATCGACACGCGCGCGTTTCCCGCCGAGCTCATGGCGCGCGGGCTCGCCGTGTCGACGACGGAGCACGTCGTGCGCGAGGAGGGGTTTCCGGTGACGATCTCGCTGCTCGCGATCACGCGCGCGTGATCACAGCCGATACTTCTCGATCTTGCGATAGAGCCGCTGGCGATCGATGCCGAGCAGTCGCGCCGCCTCGTTCTTGTTGCCGCCCGTCTTGCGCAACGTCGCCGCGATGAGATCGCGCTCCGCGTCGGCCAGCGTGCGCAGCGCGTCGGGTTCCGTGTCGTCGTCGGCGCCCGCCGCCTCGTCGACGGCGCGTGTCACGGCCGGCGGCAGGTCGGCGACGCCGATCACCCCGGACGGCGACAACGCGAAGGCGCGCTCGATCGCGTTCTGCAGCTCTCGAATGTTGCCGGGCCAGCCATGCTCGAGCAGCGCCGTGGCCGCGTCGGGAGCGAGGGTGCGCGGCTCCATGCCGTACTGCTCGGCGTAGCGGGCGAGGAAGTGCTCGATCAGGATCGGGATGTCGTCGCGCCGCTCGCGCAGCGGGGGCAGCGCGATATGCACGACGTTCAACCGATAGAAGAGATCCTGGCGGAAGCGGCCGTCGCGGACCTCCAGCTCGAGGTCGCGGTTCGTCGCGGCGATCAGGCGGACGTCGACGGGCACGGGCCGGCTCGAGCCGAGCGGCGTCACCTCGCGCTCCTGGATCGCGCGCAGGAACTTCGCCTGCAGCGCGTTCGGGATCTCCGCGACCTCGTCGAGCAGCAGCGTGCCGCCGGTCGCGGCGCGGAACACGCCGTCGTGGTCGGTGATGGCGCCGGTGAACGCGCCGCGACGATGGCCGAACAGCTGGCTGTCGAGCAGCGTCTCGGACAGGCCCGCGCAGTTCACCGCGACGAACGGCGCGTCGCGCAGCGCGCTGCGCTGGTGGATCGTCCGCGCGATCAGCTCCTTGCCCGTGCCGCTCTCGCCGGTCAGCAGCACGGTGCTCTTGTTCTGGCTGACGGCGTCGACGAGGCGGTAGACCGGCTGCATCGCGTCGCTGCGGCCGACCAGCTCACCGAAGCCCTGCAGGCGCGCGTTCTCGCGACGGAGCCGTGCGTTCTCGCGCTGGAGCGACGCCATCTGCAGCACGCGCTCGAGCGTGATCAGGATCTCCTGCGGCCGCGCATCCTTGATGAGGTAGTCGGCGGCGCCGAGCTTCATCGCCTCGACGGCCGTCTCGATGGTGCCGAAGCCCGTCAGCACGACGACGGCGGCGCGGAAGCCGCGCTCGTGCATCGTGCGCAGCAGCGTCATGCCGTCCATCACCGGCATCTTGAGGTCGGTGAGCACGAGGTCGAAGTCCGCCTCCGCCAGCCGCGCCACTGCAGCTTCGCCGTGCGGCGCGTGCTCGACGACGTAGCCCGCGCGCTCGAGATTGCGCGCGAGCGTGCGAGCCATGTTGACCTCGTCCTCGACGAGGAGCAGGTGGGCCGCCATCGCGGTCAGCCGGGCGTGCCCGGATTCTCGTCGTGGCAGGGGCAGGGCAGCTCGATCGTGAACGTCGTGCCGACGCCGACCTGGCTCTCGACGCGGATCTCGCCACGGTAGCGCTGCAGGATGGAGTGCACGACCGAGAGCCCGAGGCCGGTGCCCTGGCCGGGTGTTTTCGTCGTGTAGAACGGATTGAAGATGTCGGACAGGCTCGCCTGCGGGATGCCGACGCCGGTGTCGCGCACCTCGAGGCGGACGCGGTCGCCGTCGACGCGTGCGGTGCGCAGCGTGAGCTCGCCGCCCTGGGGCATCGCCTGGACGGCGTTCGTCACGAGATTCAGCAGGATCTGGCGCATCGCGTTCGCGTTCGACACGCACGACGGCACCGGCCCGAGGTCGGCCGTCACGCGGACGCCGTTGTTCTGGAGGTACTTCTGCATGAGCTGCAGCGTGCGCGTCAGGAGGTCGTTCACGTCGACGCGCTCGACCTCGCCGCCCGATTCGCGTGAGAACTCGAGGAGGTTCTTGATGATGGCCTGCGCGCGGGTGATCTCCTCCTCGGCGATGTGCAGGTCCTCGGTGATCTCCGCGTTGTCCGTGCCGAGCACCTGGCGCAGGTCGTAGAGCGCGTTCATCACGATCGCGAGCGGGTTCCGCAGCTCGTGCGCGATGCCGGCCGCGAGCTGCCCGATGGCCGCCATCTTCTCCGACTGGATGAGCTGGCTCTCCAGGCGTTCGCGGTCGGAGATGTCGACGCACATCAGCTGGAGCCAGTGACGGTCGCCGTACTCGATGAAGCCCGCCGTCGTGATGACGGGAATGCGCCGCCCGTTGCGGTGGATCAGGTGGAGGTCGTCGCGAGTCGCGTGCCCCTGGGCCAGCGCCGTGCGGAGCAGCTCCTCGGCCCGCGCGCGCTCGCCCGGCGGGTGGACGTCGACGAGCGGCCGTCCCTCGAGCGCGGCGCGTTGCCAGCCGAGGAGGCGCTCGGCGACCTGATTCGCGACGAAGACCAGGCCGTCGGCCGCGTGCGCCATCAGGATGGCGGCCGGCGCGTGGTCGATCGCGCGGCGATAGCTGGCCTCCTGCTCGAGGAGCAGCTCCTCCCGGCCCTCCACGAAGAAGTCGGTGATGTGGAGGATCCGGACGCGGAACTCCTGCTCGAGGAGCGCCACGAGCTGTTCGCCGAGCGTCGGGTCGGCGGCATACTCGCGCCGCAGATCGGCCGACAGGATCTGGACGAACCGCATCTGCGCCGCGAGGAAGCGCGAAGCCGGGAACTGCGCGATGAATCCGCGCCGCGTGTGGCTGCGGAGGAAGAGGTAGGTCTCGAGGTTGGCCGGGTTCGCGATGTGTCGGGCCCAGCGGGCCAGCGCGGCCTCCTGATCCGCCCGGATGGCCGGCCAGTCGCGCTCGGGAATCTCGAGCGCCGGCCCCGCGTCACGCATCCATTCCTCCAGGAGGATCGGGGCGCGGCGTGGGATGAAGGCGGCGAGCGCCTCGCGCAGCTCCGGACGGTCGATGTTCGGATCCAGGAGGCCGGTCCCCCGCGCATACGCCGTGATGCGGTCCAGGTGGCTCGCGAGGGAAGGGTCGCTCAACCCGAGGCTCACGGGGTCGGGGGTAGCAGCTTCGCCGGGGCCAGGCCAGCCGCAACTACTGGCGAACGCCTGTGTTGGAGCGGCGGTGCCCGCGGCGATCTATCCCCTTGCTGGTACTTGGCCTAATATTCCAGGCGCGATGACGCGGCCTCCGGTCCCCGAGGCGCCGAGGGCCCCGGACGCGGTCGTCCCCGGGTCATCGGCGGCCGCCGACCCCGACGTCGCCCTGATGTTGCAGGTGCAGCAGGGTGATCAGTCGGCCTTTCCGGAGCTGTTCCGCCGTTTCGGTCCGCGCATCCTCCAGTACGTGCGCCGTCTGGTGAAGAGCGAGGCGCGCGCGGAGGAGATCACCCAGGACGTCTTCGTACAGATGTACCGCTTTCGGGAGCGCTATCGTCCGGAGAGCAAGCTGTCGACCTGGGTATTCACCATCGCGACCAACCTGGCCCTGAACGAGCTCCGCCGTCCGGAGCGCAAACTGCGGGTGGACCTCTGGGACACGCGCGACGCCGAGGACCGGCGGGAGGGGCCGTCGTTGCCCGATCCGTCGGCGATCTCACCTGAGGAGGGGGCGGCGAGCCGGGAGCTGGCGCGGGCGCTCGACGAGGCGATCGCCGAGCTGCCCCCGAAGCAGCGGGCCGCGCTGCTCCTGTCGCGGGTCGACGGGCTCGCGTACCGCGACGTCGCGGAGGCGCTCGGCAGCACCGAGGGCGCGATCAAGGCGCTGCTCTTCCGCGCCACCCACAGTTTGAAGGACAGGCTACGGGATTTCCTGTAGATTGAAGGAGGCACGAGCGGACATGCGGTGTGGACGCGCACAGCAATGGATGACGGCCGCGGTCGACGCGGAGCTCGACGGCTGGCGTCGTCGGGCGCTGGACCGGCATCTGGCGCGATGCGAGGCGTGTCGGGCCGAGCTGCGACGCAGCGAACGGCTCGACGAGCTGCTGGGGCGGCTGCCGTCCGAGACGTCGGTGTCGGCGAAGCTCGAGCAGGACACCCTGCGCCGAGTGCGGATCGCCGCCGCCGAGGACGCAGAGCGGCCGGTCACCCCCGCGTGGCGGTCGTGGATCGGCATCACGGTTCCTGCGGTCGCTGCCGCGGCCGTGCTGGCGGTGGCCGTCGGCGTGTCGCGGACACCGCCGGCGGCGACCGCGGGTCCGGAGCGGACGGCTCCCGTTCCGGTCGCCGCGGCGCCGGCCGCGCCGGCCCGCGTCGCGAAGACGGCGCCGAAGGCGCCGCCCGCGGCCGATGTCCCGGCGCACGAGCCGGCGGTGGTGGCCGAGGCGCCCAGGCAGATCGACCCGAGTCGCCGGCCCGAGCTGCCGAGCGAGCCCCCGCCCGAGCTCGCCGCGGCGCCGGACCTGTTCATGGAGATGAACATCCTGAAGAACATGGAGAAGCTGCAGAACTACGACGCGATCGAGACGACGACGCTCCACGATCCGGCGGGCGAGCAGCCGAACGGATGATCCGGCTCGCCGTCCTGGGAGCGCTGGTGCTCCTCGCGGTGGGCGAAGCCGCGGCCGGCCCGCGCTATGCCCGCGACTGGCGCGACCTGTCGCCCGATGAGCAGCGGCGCGCCTGGGAGAACTACCAGCGCTATCGGCAGCTGCCGCCGCAGCGGCAGCAATTCCTCGAGCGGCGCTACCAGCGCTTTCAGGGGATGCCGCCCGAGGAGCGACAGCGCCTGCGGAAGAACTACGAGGACTATCGCCGCCAGGGTCCCGAGCAGCGCCGCGACTTCAACAAGAAGTACAAGCGCTGGAAGGGCGAGCGCCGCTGACGCTCACCGGTCGTGGCAGGCCGCGCAGGCCTCCGCACCCGTGCCGATGATCGGCGGATCGTTCCACGGACCGCCGTCGGCGTAGAGCGCGCCGCGCGCCTCGGCGTTCGCGAGGCGCTCGACGATCTGCGCGAACAGCGGATCGGTGCAGCGGAAGGAGTCGGCGGACGACGGCCATCGAGAACGCTATCGTCCACCCCTCCGACCTGTCGAAGCGGAACGCGTGCTACGGCAGGACGACGAGCTCGCCGCCGACGTGGGCGGGATGCAGCTGGCAGATCGTCGGGAACACGCCTTCCTTGTCGGCCGTGAACTCGACGGTCTGCGGCTCGCCGCGCGTGACGACCGCCGACACGTTGAAGGCCGGGATGGCGAAGCCGTGCTGATTCGGGTCGGACGGAACGTTGTTGATCAGCTTGAGCGTCACCTTCGTACCCTTCTTCACCACGATGGTGGCGGGCAGCCAGATCTTCGTGCCCTCGTACTCGACGTTCACGATCGTGAGCTTCATCTCCGCGGGCTGCGCGTGGGCCAGCGGAGCCGACAGCAGGACGGGGGCGAGCAGCAGGGAAAGCCAGGCGATGGTTCGGCGCATGAAGACCCTCCTTCGGGTGTTGGCGGTGCGCGTCCCTGAACCATACCCCCTGCAGCAGTGCAACGCGTTGAGCCACCGCGCGCCGCTGCTATGATCCCGCCGCATGCGTCGCGAAGGTACCTTCAATCTGCGCGCCGACTTCGTGCCCCAGGGCGACCAGCCGCAGGCCATCACGTCGCTGGTCGACAGCATCCGCGCGCGGGCGACGCATCAGGTGCTGCTCGGCGTCACCGGCAGCGGCAAGACGTTCACCGTGTCGCAGGTCGTCGCGCAGCTGAACCGGCCGACGCTCGTGATCGCCCCGAACAAGACGCTCGCCGCGCAGCTGTTTCACGAGTTCCGGGCGTTCTTCCCGGACAATGCCGTCCGCTACTTCGTCTCGTACTACGACTACTACCAGCCCGAAGCCTACGTCCCGTCGACGGACACGTACATCGCGAAGGACGCGTCCATCAACGACGAGATCGACAAGATGCGCCACGCCGCGACGAAGGCGCTGCTCGAGCGCAACGACGTCCTGGTCGTCGCGAGCGTCTCCTGCATCTACGGTCTCGGCTCGCCGGCGTCGTACTTCGACATGCTGGTCGGCATCGACCGCAACGACACGATCGAGCGCGACCGCATGCTGCGCAAGCTGGTCGACATGCAATACCAGCGTAACGACTACGACTTCCATCGCGGTACGTTCCGCGTGCGCGGCGACGTCGTGGAGATCTATCCCGCGTACGAAGAGGGGAAGGCCATTCGGGTCGAGCTGTTCGGCGACACGGTCGAGCAGATCTGCGAGATCGATCCGCTGCGGGGCAAGGTGATGCGGCGGCTCGAGCACGTGACGATCTTCCCGGCGAGCCACTACGTCGCGACGGCGCCCACGCTGAAGAAGGCCGTCGACGGCATCCGGGTCGAGCTGAAGGAGCGGCTCGGCGAGCTGCGCGACGGCCGGAAGCTGCTCGAAGCGCAGCGGCTCGAGCAGCGTACGATGTACGACCTGGAGCTGCTCGCGGAGATGGGCTTCTGCCCGGGCATCGAGAACTACTCGCGCCATCTCGACGGGCGCCAGCCGGGCGAGGCGCCGTACACGCTGCTCGACTACTTCCCGAAAGACTTCCTCCTCGTCGTCGACGAGAGCCACGTGACCATCCCGCAGATCGGCGGCATGTACCGCGGCGACCGTGCGCGGAAGACGACGCTCGTCGACTTCGGGTTCCGCCTGCCGTCCGCGCTCGACAATCGCCCGCTCGACTTCGAGGAGTTCCTGACGCGCATTCCCCAGGCACTGTACGTGTCGGCGACGCCCGGCGACTGGGAGCTGCGCATGGCGAAGGACCGCGTCGCCGAGCAGCTGATCCGGCCGACCGGCCTGATGGACCCCGAGATCATCGTGCGGCCCGCGCGGCATCAGGTCGACGATCTCGTCGAGGAGATCCGCCAGCGCGTCGCGGCGAAGGAGCGGGTGCTCGTCACGACGCTGACGAAGAAGATGGCCGAAGACCTGACGGACTATTTCCAGGACATCGGCATCCGCGTGCGATGGATCCATGCCGACGTCGACACCATCCAGCGCACGGAGATCATTCGGGACCTGCGGAAGGGCGCGTTCGACGTGCTGGTCGGCATCAACCTCTTGCGCGAGGGGCTCGATCTCCCCGAGGTGTCTCTCGTCGCCATCCTCGACGCCGACAAGGAAGGCTATCTGCGCTCCGCGCGCTCGTTGATCCAGACGATCGGCCGCGCCGCGCGCAACGTGAACGGACGCGTCCTCATGTACGCCGACACGATCACCGACTCGATGCAAAAGGCGATCGACGAGACGGAACGGCGGCGCACGGTACAGGCGGCGTACAACACCGCCCACGGCATCACGCCGCAGACGATCCAGAAGGCGATCGCCGAGTCGCTGGTGGTCGCGTGCGAGGGGGACTACGTGACGGTTCCGTTGCGCGACGCCGCGCCGCCCGACGCCCCGGTCGATCCGGTGGCGTTGGCGAAGCGGGTCGCGGCGCTGCGCGCGGAAATGCGCGACGCGGCCCGCCAGCTGGAGTTCGAGCGGGCGGCGACGCTGCGCGACGAGATCCGCGTGCTCGAGGAGCGCCTGCTCGGCGTGCCGACGCCCGAGGCGACCGGCTGAGGCATGGCCGACGACCAGCAGCCGGCGGCGCCGGCGCGTGCGGAGCCGTCGCTCGAGGAGCGCATCGCGACGGTGCCGCCGTCCCCCGGCGTGTACCTGCTGAAGGACGCGCAGGGAAAGGTCATCTACGTCGGCAAGGCGGTGAACTTGCGGACGCGGGTGCGCAGCTACATCCGGGGCGGCGACGAGCGCAGCCAGGTCCGGTTCCTCGTGGGACGGCTTTCGGCCTTCGAGACGCTCGTGACGGCGACGGAGAAGGAAGCGCTCATCCTCGAGAACAACCTGATCAAGCAGTACAAGCCGCGCTACAACATCCGGCTGAAGGACGACAAGAGCTACGTCAGCGTGAAGGTGACCGTGCACGAGCCGTGGCCGCGCGTGATCGTGACGCGGCGGCTCATGAAGGACGGAAGCCGCTGGTTCGGCCCGTTTCACAGCGCGTCCGCGGTGCGCGAGACGCTCGACACCATCCGGAAGATCTTTCCGCTGCGGACCTGCAGTGATCCGGTGTTCAAGAACCGCAGCCGTCCGTGCATCGAGTACGACATCAAGCGGTGCCTGGCCCCCTGCGTGCTGGAGGTCGACCGCATCGCGTACGGCGAGCACCTGCGGCAGGCGATGCTGCTGATCGAGGGCCGCAGCAGCGAGGTGGCGGGCACGCTGCGGGCGCGCATGGACGCGGCGGCGGACGCCGAACGCTTCGAGGAGGCGGCGCGTCTGCGCGATCAGCTGCGGGCGATCGAGAAGACGCAGGAGCGGCAGCAGGTGGTGTCGCAGCGCGGCGCCGACCAGGACATCTTCGGCATCTACCGCGAGGGCGGTGCCATCGAGGCGCAGGTGCTCTTCGTCCGCGACGGCAAGCTGGTGTCGCACCAGGCGTACGCATTCGACGATTGGGAGCTGCCCGATGCCGACGTCCTGGAGGAGGTGCTGACGCAATTCTACCAGGCGACGACGCGCGACGTCCCCGACGAGATCCTCTTGCCGATGGCCGTGACCGACGCGGGTGTCCGCGAGGAGTACCTGTCCGAGCGGCGCGGGCGTCGGGTGGCGCTGCTGGTTCCGCAGCGGGGCGACAAGTTGCGTCTGGTCGAGATGGCGCAGGCGAACGCGAAGCAGGGCTTCGCCGAGCGGCGCGCGTCGGCGGAGGAGGGCGCGCGGCAGGTGGCGGAGCTGCAGCAGCGCCTCGACCTGCCCATGCCGCCCCGGCGGATCGAGTGCGTCGACATCGCGACCTTCCAGGGGGGCGAGACGGTCGGCGCGGTCGTCGCCGCGCTCGACGGTAAGCCGTGGAAGGACGGCTACCGGCGATTCCGCATCCGCTCGGTCGAGGGCACCGACGACTTCGCATCCGTGGCGGAGGTGATCCGGCGGCGGTTCCGCGAGGGAGCGAAGCGCGACCCGCTGCCGGACCTGCTCGTCATCGACGGCGGCCTCGGGCAGCTCGGCGCGGCGAAGTCCGTGCTCGAGGAGATCGGTCTCGGCGACCTGGCGATCGTCGGTCTGGCGAAGGAGCGCGTCGCGCAGGACCCGATCGCGCGCGAGATCCAACGCCGTCCCGATCGCGTGTTCCTGCCGAACCGGAAGAACCCGGTCATCCTGCGCTCGAACTCGACGGCGCTGTTCCTGCTGCAGCGGGTACGCGACGAGGCGCATCGCTTCGCGAACACCTACCATCGCACGTTGCGGAAGAAGGCACGGCTCGTGTCGCGGCTCGACGCCGTGCCGGGCGTCGGTCCGCAGCGACGCCGTGCGCTGCTGCGCGAGTTCGGCAGCCTGCGGCGCGTCCTCGAAGCATCGGTCGACGAGCTGGCGCGCGTGGCGGGGATCACGCCGGCGATCGCGGCGCGCATCAAGGAGCAGCTGACCGCCTGACCGTCCTGCTGCACCGCCCGCCCCGAAAGGAGATCGAGGGTGGACGTGCGCGCGGTGCTGTGGGTCGTCACCGCCGGTGTGCTGGCCGGGCAGCTGCTGCCCGTGCCCGCGTCGTGGCTCGCGGCGGTGTCGGCAATCGTGCTGGCCGGCGGACGGCGGCTTCCCGCCGTCGCGGTGTGTCTCGCGGCGGCGGCCATCGGTGCCGCGCGGCTCGAGGCCGTGATGTCGCCGTCGTGGCCGGCGGACCACGTCGCGCGGGCGCCGCTGCCGTTGCGCGCCATCGTCGAGGGGCGGGTCGTCGCGGCGCCGGAGCGACGCGGGGGGCGGACGATCCTCGTCGTCGAGACGGACGCGATCGCGGGGCGCACGGGGAGCGGGCGCATACGGCTGGCGGTGCGCGGCGACCTCCCGAAGGTGCGCTACGGCGACATCGTCCGGACGGAGACGACGCTCCGCCGGCCGCGCGGGTTCCGCAATCCCGGCAGCTTCGACGTGACCTCGCATCTCGCACGCCGGGGGATCGCCGTGGTGGGCTCCGTCTGGAACGCGGCGGCGCTCGAACGACGGTCGCGGCCGACGATCGGCGTCCGCGTGCGCATCGAGCGCTGGCGCGGACGCATCGCGCGGACGATCGCCCGCACCGTCCCGGGTGACGCGGGCGCCGTCCTGACGGCGCTGGTCGTCGGCGACGATGCCGGGGTCGGCGATGGGCTGCGGGCGGCGTTCACGCGGTCGGGTGTCGTGCACGTCCTCTCGGTGTCGGGGCTGCACGTGGGCCTGGTCGCCGTGGCGGGCTTCGGGCTCGCGCGCTGGCTCCTCGCGCGCAGCCGTCGCGCGGTGCTCGCGGTCGACGTCGTCCGGCTCGCGGGGGTCGCGAGCCTGGCGCCCGTGGCCGCTTATGCCGCGCTGGCGGGGCTCGAGATCGCCACGCTGCGATCGGCGACCATGGTGGCGGCGGCGGTGCTGGCGCTCGTGCTCGGACGTCGGGCCGACGTCCTCCGTACACTCGCGCTCGCGGCGCTGGTGCTGTCGCTCGCGTGGCCCGGCGCGCCGCGAGAGATCGCGTTTCAGCTGTCGTTCGTCTCGGTCCTGGCGATCGTGCTGGCGACGCGCCGGCTCGTGCCCGACGTCGACCGCGGCTGGCGCGCCCGCGCACGTGCCGCCGCCGTCGTGTCGCCGGCGGCGCTCGCGGGTACGGCGCCGCTCACCGCGCTGTGGTTCCAGCAGGTGTCGCCGATGGCGCTCGTCGCGAACCCGCTCGCGATTCCGCTGTTCGGGTCCGTCGTCGTCGTGCTGGGGCTGGTGGCGGCGTGCGTCGAGCCCGTCGCGCCCACCGTCGCGGTGTGGCTCTTCGGCGCCGCCGGCACGCTGCTGCTGCCGGGCCTCGCGCTGGTGCGACGCCTCGGGAGCGTCGGCTGGGCGGCGTTCGACGTGCCCGCGCCGACGATGCTCGAGCTCGCGCTCGCCTACGCGCTGCTGGCCGCGGCGTGGTGGTGGCCGCGGCGCGGCGCGGGCGTCCTGCTCGCCACGGCGCTCGCCGCGCTGGTCGTCGACCTCGGCTGGTGGGCGCGCGTGCGGTTCGCGCCGGGCGTGCTGCGGCTCACGGTGCTCGACGTCGGGCAAGGCGACGCGAACGTCGTCGAGCTGCCCGACGGCCGTGTCCTCGTCGTCGACGCGGGCGGGTTCGCGGGCAGCGACTTCGACACGGGCGCGGCGATCGTCGCGCCCTTCCTGGCGACGCGGAAGATCGCACGCATCGACGCGCTGGTGATGACGCACGCGCATCCCGACCACTTCGGCGGCATGTCGTCGCTGCTCCTGCGCCGTCCGGGCGCGTTCTGGTGGGCCGGGCATCCGGGCCGCGGGCTCGAATGGTTCCGGCTCGCGGGCGCGGCGGCCGCGAGCGGCGTCCCGGCTCGCGTGCTCGCCGCGGACACCGTCGTGGACGACCACGTGACCGTCGTGCATCCGCCGTCGGGCTGGCACCCGCCGTCGGTGAACGACGGCTCGTTGGTGCTGCGGATCCGTCACGGCGACGTCGCGTTCCTCCTGACGGGCGACGTGGAGGCGGCGGCCGAGGCACGCATGCTCGCGGGCGATGCCTCGCTGCGGGCGCAGGTGCTGAAGGTGCCGCACCACGGCAGTCGGACCTCGAGCGGCACGCGGTTCGTCGACGCGGTGGCGGCCGAGGTCGCCGTCGTCCCGGTCGGCGCCGAGAACCGCTATCGCCTGCCCAACGACGACGTGCTGGCGCGCTACGAGTCGCGCGGGACCTGCGTGCTACGCACCGACCGGTGCGGCGCGGTCACCGTCGAGACCGACGGCCGCATGCTCCGCGTGTGGAGCATGGAGCCGTCGTGTACGTGTCCTACGCCGCCGCGGTGAGGTTGTGCTTCAGCGCGTACATCACCAGACCGACGCGATCGCGCACGCCGAGCTTCTGGAAGATGTTCGTGAGATGCGTCTTCACCGTGCGCTCGCTGATGGCGAGCGTCGAGCCGACTTCCTTGTTCTTGTAGCCGGACGCGACCAGACGGACGATCTCGAGCTCGCGATCGGTGAGGCCGTTCTCCTGGCGTGCCGATACGGTGTCGGTGTCGCTCCCCATGTGCGACAGCTCGTCGGCGAGCGCGCCGCTCATGCGCGGATCCATCCACACGTCGCCGCGGCAGACGGTGCGGATGGCCTGCATCAGCGTCTGGCGGGCGGAGTCTTTCAGGATGACGCCTTTGGCGCCGAGGCGAAACGCGCGGACGTGCTCTTCCTTCTCGTCGCACGCGGTGAGCACGAGCACCTGCGTCCCCGGGTTGATGCGCAGGACGGCCGGGATGGCGTCCAGCCCGCTGCCCTGGGGCATGCGGATGTCGAGCAGCAGCACGTCGGGCCGCGTCTGCCATACGAGCTCGACGACGTCCTCCGCGCTCTCGGCGTCGGCGACGACCTCGATGTCCTCCTCGGTCTCGAGGATGGTGCGCAGCCCCTCGCGGAACAGCGTGTGATCGTCGACGATCACGAGACGTCGCTTGCGTGGCGTGATGGTCATGCGGACACCCCCTACGCGATGGCCTTGTGGCGGTCGCTGGTGGCGGCCACCGGAATGAAGAGCGAAACTTCCGATCCCCGGCCGGGCTGGCTCCAGACGCGCAGCGACCCGCCGAGAGCGGCCGTCCGCTCTCGGATAGACCATGGAGCGCTGCCCGGCTTCAAGAAGCCGTCGGCGTCGATCGAGCCGTTGCCGTTCGGGAATCCGCGGCCGTTGTCGCGGATCACGAGATAGACGTGCGACGGGCGCGCCGCCACTTTGACGACGGCCTGCGTGGCGCGGCCGTGACGGACGGCGTTGTGCAAGGCCTCGCGGACGATCTGCGTCAGCTCGTACGCGGTCGACGCCGGCAGGCCGGGGTCGTGCTGCGGTCGGGCCATGTGGACGCGCAGGCGCTCGCGGATCGAGAACTCGGCCGCCAGGCGATCGAGCGTCGAGCCGAGGTCGCCGGCCTGTCGGCTCGCCGTGCGCAGCACCGTCAGGTAGTGGCGCACCTCGCGATAGCCGGCGTCGACGGCCTGGTGCAGATCCTCGAGCGCCTTCGGGACGCGGCTCGGGTCGCGCTTCAGCAGATGCTTCGTCGCCTCGACGCGGAGGTCGATGCCGGCGAGCGCCTGGATGAATCCGTCGTGCAGGTCGCGGGCGATGCGCGCCCGCTCCTCGAGCACCGCGACCTCTTCGGCCTTCGCCTGGAGACGCAGCGCCTCGAATGCGGCGGCTGCCTGCCCGACGAGGACGAGCAGGAACTCGAGGTCGTCGCGCGTGAACTTGCGGCGCGTCTCGCGCACCACGAAGGCGCGCCCGCGCAGCTCGCGCTGGATCATCACGGGCGACAGCAGCAGCGCCTGTGCCCGACCGCCGGGCAGGGCGAGGTCGCTGGCGATGCCGCGTCGCTCCATCGTGCCGGACTGGACGTCGTAACAGAGCGCCGTGCGGCGTCCGGGGCGGAGGTCGTTCGCGAGGAAGCCCTCGGTGTCGCTGCAGAACGGCAGCGGGTAGGGATCGTGCTCGGTGATTCGCAGCTTGACGCGGACGGGCCCGCGTCCGCCGCGCACCGCCCAGGTGAAGAAGCGGCCGCTCTCGGGGTCGCGCAGGACGAGCACGCCGTGCTGCGCCTCGAAGACGCCGATCGTGCGGCGGATCAGGCGGGTGAGGGCGAGGCCGCCCTGCCGCGACCGCGGCGTCGGCGCCGTCAGGTCGAGCATGAAGCTCAGCTTCCGCTTCGATCGTCGCTCGTGCTCGCCGAGGTAGCCGATCAGGTAGCCCGCGGCGAGGACGTAGAGCGGCCGCACGAGATGGGCGCGGTGGAAGACGAACTCGTCGCCCGCGAACCACTTGCTGGCGAGGAAGATCGACACCGGGTACAGCGTCGCGAGCGTGATGGTCACCGGGACGGCGGCCGCGAGCCCCCAGCGCACGCTGACGCTCGAGATGACGAAGACGTGCAGTAGGAAGAACGGGCTCGGCCCGCGCTCCGTGAAGAGCGTGATGACCGTGACCCAGAGGATGTCCGCCGCGGCAGAGAAGTAGCCGATCCGATCCTGCCGTACGTACTCGCCCCGGATCAGCGCGAAGAGGACGAGGCTGAAGACGAGGTAGGACCCGAGGACGACGTACGCGAGCTGCGGCGCGAACGACGGCTGCTTGGGGTCGAGGACCACGACCGCCAGCGTCCCGAGCGCCAGCAGGCAGCGACAGAAGGCGATGATCTTCTCGGTTCGCGAGAAGGCTTCCAGGGGCGTAGCGCGGCGTCCGCCGCGTTGCCGGAGGAGTGAGGGAATCAGCATCACCAAGATCGATCTGTCGGACGATGCATAGGGCAGCAACGGATGTGCCACGTCAGGCTGCGCCCTGCATCGCATCGACGCCAGTCATTTTCGGGCGGTCGTGCACGAAACGGAACTTCGGCACTGTCATCTGAGCCGATGGGGCACCGGTCCGCAAGGGACCCGCTGCCCAGCGCATTGCGTTGACTTCGTGGGGACGTGACTACATCATCGGTCGCATGGACGTCGTCGCCGAGCCCACGATCGAGCTCACCCCGAACGCCGTGGATGCGGTCCGCCGGACCCGAGAGAAGTCCGGTCTCGGCGGAGACCACGCGCTCCGGGTGGCGGTGGTGGGCGGCGGGTGCTCGGGGTTCAGCTACCAGCTGGACTTCGACGACAAAGCCCAAGAGGGCGACGTCGTCATCCGGTACGACGACGTCACCGTCCGGGTCGATCCGACGAGTGCCCAGTACCTGAAGGGTATCCGGATCGACTACGTCAGCAGTCTCCACGGTGGTGGGTTCAAGTTCCAGAACCCGAACGCCACCAACACCTGCGGCTGCGGCTCGTCCTTCTCCGCCTGACCATTCCGACCGCAGGGCGCCGCGTCCACGTCGCCTTCGATCTCGACGGCACCCTCGTCGACTCGCGGGCCGACATCGCCGCTGCGGCGAACCATGTCCTCGCGGAGCTGGGCCGCCCGACCCTGCCGCTCGAGACCGTGTCGACGTTCATCGGCGAAGGGGCGCGACGCCTGGTCGAGCGCGTCCTGGGGCATCCGACGCCCGACGAGCTGAACGCCGCCGCCGCCCGCTTCATGGTCTGGTACGGCGAACACCTGCTGGACGCGACGCGCCCGTATCCCGGCATCGTCGAGATGCTCGCCCGGCTGGCCGACGCGACGGTCGTCCTCACGTGCCTCAGCAACAAGCCGGAGGCCATGAGCCGCGCGATCCTCGACGGGCTCGGCATCGGCGCATGCTTCGCCGACGTCGTCGGAGGCGACTCGCTGCCCACGCGGAAGCCCGATCCGAGCGGCCTGTACGCGCTGTGCGAGCGCACCGGCACCACGCCGGATCGTACGCTCCTCGTCGGCGACTCGACCATCGACCTGCGCACCGCCCGCGCCGCCGGCGCCGCGTTCTGCGGCGTCTCGTGGGGGCTCGCCGTCGAGGGGCTGCGCGCCGAGGCCCCGGAGTGCATGGTCGACGATCCGGCGGAGATCGTCGCCCGGGTTCAGCGCATGCCGGGCAGCGTCGCGTAGAGCGCCGCGTACTCCGCCGCCGAACGCTCCCACGAGAAGTCCTGGCGCATGCCGTTCGTGACGATGCGCCGCCAGACCTGCGGCTCAGCGTACAGGGCGAGCGCGTGGCGCACGCCGCCGAGCAGCGCGTCGACCGTGCACGGCGCGAAGCGCACGCCGGTGCCGGTCCCGCGCTCGGCGTCCGCCGGCTCGACGGTGTCGTGCAGCCCGCCCGTGTCGTGGACGACCGGCACCGTCCCGTACCGCAGGCTGTAGAGCTGATTCAGCCCGCACGGCTCGTAGCGCGACGGCATGAGGAAGACGTCCGCTCCCGCCTCGATGCGGTGCGCGAGCGGCTCGTCGTACCCGAGCCGCAGGCCGACGCGTCCGGGGAAGCTCGTCGCCAGCTGACGAAGCGCCGCTTCGAGGCCGGGATCGCCGCTGCCGAGGACCGCGAGCTGTGCCGACGACTCCGACAAGAGCGCCGGCGCAGCGGCGAGCGCGACGTCGACGCCCTTCTGGCCGGCGAGCCGGGTGATCATGCCGAGCAGCGGCGCCGTCGGATCGCATCGCAGCCCGAGCTCGCCCTGCAGCGCCGCTTTGCAGGCGGCCTTGCCGTCGAGATGGTCGACGTCGTACTGCGCGGGCAGGGCGGCATCGGTCGCGGGGTTCCACACGCGGTAGTCGATCCCGTTCAGAATGCCGCGCAGCCGGCCCGTGCGCGCCCGTACGACCCCGTCGAGCCCCTCGCCAAGCGCGGCGGTCTGGATCTCGGCGGCGTAGCGCGGGCTCACGGTGGTGAGCGCGTCGGCGAAGACGAGGCCGCCCTTCAGGAAGTTGATGAAGCCGTAGAACTCGAGGTAGTCGGCGACGAAGTAGCGCGGGTCGACGTTCAGCAGGTGCCAGTCGGCCGCCCAGAACCGGCCCTGGTAGGCGAGATTGTGGATGGTCTGTACCGTCCGCAGGCGCGCCAGCTCGGGATAGAGGATCGCGGTGGTGCGGAGGAACGCCGGCGCCAGCGCGGCCTGCCAGTCGTGCGCGTGCAGGACGTCGGGGGGCGTGCCGAGCGTGCGCAGCCACTCGAGCGCCGTGCGGCAGAAGAAGACGAAGCGCTCGGCATTGTCGGGGTAGTCGCCGCCGGGCGGCCCGTAGAGATGCGGCCGATCGAAGTAGCGCGGCGCGTGCACGAGGATGGTCGGGACCGGCGCACCGGAGACGCGGAGGATTTCCGCGGGCTCCATCCGGCTCGCGACCGGCGCGCGGACGCGTCCGAGGCGCTCGACGGCGCCCGCCGCGGCGAGCGCCGCGCGATACGCCGGCAGCATCACCGTCACCTCGACCCCGCGCGCGGCGAGCGCCTGGGGCAGGGCGGCGAGCACGTCGGCGAGTCCCCCCGTCTTGGCGTACGGGAAGGCCTCGGCGGTGAGCATCACGACGCGCATCAGCCGTCCGTGTCGCGCAGGAACCTGGCGGCGTCCTCCGGCGGCATCGGATTCACGTGGAACCCGCTGCCCCATTCGAATCCGGCGACCGGCGTGACCTTGGGCGTGATCTCGACGTGCCAGTGGAAGTACGGGCTCTCGCTCTCCGAGAACGGCGCGCTGTGCAGCGCCAGGTTGTAGGGCGGATCGCCGAGGACGCGGTCGAGCCGGCGGAGCACCGTACCGAGCACGACCGCCAGATCGCGCAGCTCGGCGGCGGCGATGTGCTCGAAGGCCGGCAGGTGCCGTCGCGGCAGGATCCACGTCTCGAACGGGAAGCGGGCGGCGAACGGCGCGAACGCCAACACGTGCTCCGTCTCCGCCACGAGCCGGGTCTTCTCGCCCGTTTCCTGATGCAGGATGTCGCAGAAGAGACAGCGCTCCCGGTAGTCGTGGTACGAGCGCGCGTGGTGCAACTCGTCGCTGAGCCGCTGCGGCGGGATCGGCGTCGCGAGCAGCTGCGAGTGCGGATGCTCGAGATGGGCGCCGGCGTCGAGCCCGTGCGACTTGAAGACGACGATCGAGCGGAAGCGCTGGTCGCGCTTCAGGTCGAGGATGCGCTCGCGATACGCGCGCAGCACGTCCTCGATGGCACTGGCGCCGAGCCGCCCGAGGCTGTCGTCGTGGTTCGGCGACTCGATGACGACCTCGTGCGCGCCGATGCCGTTCATCAGGTCGTAGAGGCCGTGCCCGCGCCGCTCGAGGTGCCCCTCGACGCGCAGCGCGGGGAACTTGTTCGGGACGACGCGCACGTTCCACGGACCGTCGTCGGCGGCACCGTTGCGGTACGCGAGCAGCTCCGGCGGCGTCTCGAGCTCGTGGCCGGCGCAGAAGAGGCAGGGACCGCCGTGACGCGGCGGCTTGATGACGCGGAAGTCGGCCGGGCGGCGGACGCGGGTCGTGCCGATGATCACCCAGCGGCCGATGACGGGATCTTTGCGCAGCTCGGGCATGTGACGGAGGGCCTCTCGCGGTCAGGCGCGCGCGGCGTGGGGCTCGTGACCGGCGCGTGCCGGGGAGAGGGCGTGCTCCAGCGCTTCGTCGATCGTCTCGACGTAGACGAAGCGGAGGCTCTCGCGTACCGCCGCCGGCACGTCCTCGAGGTCTTTCTCGTTGCGCTTCGGAAGCAGGATCGTCTCGACGCCCGCGCGATGCGCCGCCAGCACCTTCTCCTTGATACCGCCGACGGGTAGCACCTTGCCGCGCAGCGTGATCTCGCCGGTCATGGCGAGGTTCGGGCGGACGGGACGCTCGGTGAGGAGCGACGCGAGCGCGGTCGCCATGGTCACGCCGGCCGACGGTCCGTCCTTGGGGATGGAGCCCGCCGGCACGTGCAGGTGCAAATCGGCGTTCTCGAAGAAGTCGAGCGGGATGTGGAGGTGCTGGGCGCGCGACCGCACCCAGCTGAGCGCCGCCTGCGCCGACTCCTTCATCACTTCGCCGAGCGACCCCGTCAGCGTGAAGCCCTTCTTGCCGGCCATGCGCGTCGCCTCGATGAAGAGGATGTCGCCGCCGGCCGGCGTCCATGCGAGGCCGACCGCCACCCCGGGCTCGTCCGTCCGCTCGGCCACCTCGGAGACGAAGCGCTCCGGCCCGAGCAACTCCCGGACGGTGTCGACCGTGCACACCGTCGGCTCGGTGTGACCCTCGACGATCCGTCGCGCGACCTTGCGGCAGACGCGGCCGATCTCGCGCTCGAGGTTCCGCAGGCCGGCCTCGCGCGTGTACGAGTGGATGATCTGCTCGATGGCCGCGTCGTCGAAGCGCAGCTGCTCCGAGGTGAGCCCGTTCTCGGTCAGCTGCTTCGGGATCACGTGACGCTTCGCGATCTCGAGCTTCTCCTGCGCGATGTACCCGGCGAGCTCGATGACCTCCATGCGGTCGCGCAGCGGCGGCGGGATCGGATCCAGCACGTTCGCGGTCGTGAGGAACATGACCCGTTGCAGATCGAACGGAACGTCGAGGTAGTGATCCTGGAAGGTCGCGTTCTGCTCGGGGTCGAGCACCTCGAGGAGCGCCGACGCCGGGTCGCCGCGGAAGTCGCTGCCGAGCTTGTCGATCTCGTCGAGGATGAAGAGCGGGTTGTTCGAGCCCGCGCCGCGCAGGTTCTGGATGATGCGGCCGGGCAGGGCGCCGATGTACGTCCGGCGATGGCCGCGGATCTCGGCCTCGTCGCGCATGCCGCCGAGCGACATCCGCACGAACTTGCGGCCCATCGCGCGCGCGATCGAGCGCCCGAGCGACGTCTTGCCGACGCCGGGCGGCCCGACGAAGCAGAGGATGGGACTTTTCGGATCCTTCCGCAGCTTCCGCACCGCGAGGTACTCGAGGATGCGCTCCTTGATCTTCTCGAGGTCGAAGTGGTCCTCGTCGAGGACGGCGCGGGCGTGGTGCAGGTCGAGGTTGTCCTCGGTCGACGTGGCCCATGGCAGCGCGGCGAGCCACTCGAGGTACGTGCGCACGACGCTGTGCTCCGCCGACTCCGGCGGGATCATCTTGAGACGGTCGAACTCGTGGTCCGCCGCCTTGCGCGCCTCCTCGGACAGGTTCGCCTCGTCGAGCTTGCGGCGCAGCTCGTCGAGCTCGGCGGTGCGCGCGTCGCCTTCGCCGAGCTCGCGCTGGATCGCCTTCAGCTGCTGCCGGAGGTAGAACTCCTTCTGGTTCTTGTTGAGCTCCGACTGGACCTGCGACTGGATCTTGTGGCCGAGCTCGAGCAGCTCGATCTCGCGCCCGAGGATGCTCGACAGGCGCTCGATGCGTGCGCGCACGTCGAGCGTCGACAGCAGCTCCTGCTTCTCCTCGAGCGAGATGTTCAGGTTGGACGCGATCAGGTCGGTGACCTTGCCCGGGTCCTTGATGTTCATGACCACGACCTGCAGCTCGTCGGGCAGGTACGGGATCATCGAGACGAACTTGGCGAACTGGTTCACCATGTGCGCCTGCATCGCCTCGACCTCGGGCGCGGGCTCGTGGACGTCCTCGAGGTGGCGGACACGGGCGGTGAGGTACGGCTGGCGCTGCTCGTGCTGCAGCACCTCGATGCGGCGGAGTCCCTGGACGAGGATGCGGACGCTGCCGTCGGGGTACTTGAGCATCTTCAGGATGCGGCCGGCGGTGCCGCGTGCGTAGAGCCCGTCGGGCTCCGGGTTCTCGTCCTCGGGATTCTTCTGCGAGACGAGGCCCAGCATGCGATCGCCGGCGAGGCGGTCCTCGACCAGCTTCAGCGACGGGCCGCGCGAGATGAGCAGCGGGACGATCGCGGACGGAAAGATGACGACGCCTCGGAGGGGGAGGAGCGGCAGCTCGTCGGGGACGGCGATGCCGCTGATGTCCTCGTCGAAACCGAAGAAGCGCTGCGGTCCTTCCGCCTCGGTTCCCGGCTCTGCCTGCGTCGGATCGTCCGCCATGGAGCGTAGAAGGCAACCTAGCCCACGCCCCCCCGAGCGACAAGGCGAGTCGGCGCGCCGACATGACTCGACTCCCGCGGGGCGAGCCGCTACTGTCCGCGCGCGTGAGACCGCCGAAGCTCTTCACCGTCGCCGAAGCGAACGCATGCGTGCCGCGACTCACGCTCTTGGTGGAGCGGCTGCAGCGCGGCGCGATGCGCCTCGAGGACGAGCGTCGCGCGCTGGCGGACGCGCGGGGCATCGCGCCGGACGACGTCGACACCGAGGAGCTGCTGCGCGAGCGCGCGGACGCGCGCCTCGTCGTCGAGGATCTCGACGCCGTGGTGCAGGAGATCGAGGAGACCGGCGCGCAGCTGAAGGACGTGCGGCTGGGTCTGCTCGACTTTCCCGGCGAGGTGCAGGGCGAGGTCGTGTGCTTGTGCTGGCAGTTCGGCGAGCCGGAGGTCGCGTTCTGGCATCGCGAGTCCGACGGCTTCGCGGGACGGCAGCCGTTGCCGGGCGCGACGCCGCCACGGTGGCTGCAGTAGTGGCGCGCTATCGCGGCGTCCTGTTCGATCTGTTCGGGACGCTGATCCACTTCGACGATCAGCGTCTCCCGTCGCTCGACGTCGGCGGACGCTCGCTCCGCACGACCGTGCCCGCACTGATGCCGCTGCTGGCCGAGGTGCTGCCGGCGGTCGACGCGGCCGATCTGCTGCTCCATCTGCGTGCCGTCGGCGAGGAGATGGCGCGCGAGCGCATCGAGGACCATCGCGAGCATCCGTCGCGCGAGCGCTTCCGGCGGGTGCTGGCGCGGCTGGGCTGCGAGGACGTCCACTGCGGTGAGGCGGCGGCGATGCTGTCGCGCGCCCACATGCGTGCCATCGCCGACGCCACGGTGTTCCCGCCGGCGCACGCGACGCTGCTCGACGACGTCCGGCGCGAGCATCGGGTGGGCGTCGTCAGCAATTTCGACGACACCGCGACGGGCTACGTGATCCTCGCGCGCCACGGCATCCTCGATGCCGTCGAGACCGTCGTGATCTCCGAGGCCGTCGGCTTGCGGAAGCCCCATCCCGCGCTCGTGCGCGAGGGGCTGCGTGGGATCGGGCTTCCGCCGCACGAGGTGCTCTTCGTCGGCGACACGTTGGGCGAGGACGTCGCGGCGGCCAACGCGGCGGGCGTCGACGCCGTCTGGATCGACCTGCGCGGGCAGGGGCTGCCCGCGGGCGCGCACGCGCCGCGTTGGACGATCCGCGCGCTCCCCGAGCTGGCGGCGATCTTACAAGCGGCGCGGTGACGGCGCGTTCGTCGCGCCGCGCTTCAGCCGCTTGCGCAGCAGCGGGATCGCGTTGATGCGCAGGGCGCGGAGCAGGTCCCAGTAGATGCCGCGCGGCCGCGGATGCGCCGGGCGCGTCGCGATCACCTCGTTCGGCGTGACGAGGAAGTCGACGGGCAGGTCGTGCGGCAGCATCGCGATGCGTTCCGTCAGGATCTGCAGCGGATGGACCGTGGTCAGGATGGGCGTCGACTCGCGGACCTTCCCCTCCTCGCGGAGCAGCCCGTACTCGAGGTCGCAGTAGCCGCCGCCCTTGCCGACGCGGGCGCCGTCGCGCCCGACCGCGACGGAGCCGCAGACGATCAGGTCGACGGGACGCATTTCGCGCGGCGACACGGCGCGCCCGTACTTGCACGCGCCCGCGATGCTGGCCGCCATCGCGGCGCGCTTCCCGAAGCGTTGCGGGTCGATCTCGATGAAGCACTTCTCGGTGCGCAGCCGGGGGACCGCCATGTAGACGATCTTCCCCTCCTGCAGCGCGAGGCGGCGCACGGCGAGCTGCGGGGCGTCGGGGTTCACCTTGACGACGAGCGCGCGTCGCCAGACGGCCATCTCGCGGAGGAGCTGCGCGGCCTGCTGCGCTCCCTCGAAGTTCGGAATGCGGCCGGGCGCTCCGGGGAAGCGGCCTACACCCTCCCGCTCAATCGTCTTCCAGACCCGCTGACGGATCTCCGCCTTCGTCATCGTGCGTCGACCCTGAGGCGCGTTTGCCCGCTGAATAACCGCTAACACCCGACCCCCGGGGAGTCAATTCGGAACGGATGGTCGAGCCGTCGGCGAGCCGTCGCGCGAAGACGAGGAAGCCCGTGTGCGCCACCATGCGATGGTCGGGGCGCAGGCTGCGCGGGCCCACGTGCCACGGACGCAGCATCGTCTCGACGGTTTCGTCGGCGCCGAAGCCCCCGTGCGCGCGCAGCGCGTCCACCAGCTGCTTCACCTGGAGCGCCGTCGGAATGAAGCCCGTGAAGACGCCGCCCGGCCGCAGGGCCTCGGCGACGGCGGGCAGCACCTGCCACGGCTCCGCCAGGTCGACGACGATGCGGTCGACGTCACGCTCGACGATCCCGTCGGCGACGGGGTCGGCCACCCGCAGCGTCCAGTTCGGCGCCGGGCCGTGGAAGCGCTCGACGTTCTGCCGGGCGATCGCGGCGAAGTCCTCGCGCAGCTCGTACGAGGTGAGACGGCCCGTCGGTCCGACGCCGCGGAGCAGTCCCATCGTCATCGCGGCCGGTCCGGTGCCGATCTCGACGACGCTGTGGCCGGGCGCGATGTCGCCCCAGAGCAGCACGATGCCGACGTCCTTCGGATAGATCGGCTGCGCCTGGCGGGGCAGGTTGGGGATGAGCTGCGCGTAGGTCGGACGCAGCACGAGGAAGGGCTCGCCTCCCGCCGTCTCGACGATGCTGCCTTCGGGGCGGCCGATCAGCTCGTCGCACGCGAGCGGCATGCCGCGCACGGCGATGCGCGCGCCGCGCCGAAGCGTCCGCAGATACGAGCGGTCCTTGCGGTCGAGGAAGACGACGGCGTCGCCGTCCTGTAGCAGCCCGCTCACGTGATCGGCGCCGGGGTCAGGCGCGCGCGCCGGGTCTCGACCTCGGAGACGAGACGGCAGAAGCCGCAGATGCTGCCCCACGCCGGCATCCCGCACCGCTCGCACGCGCCCGGCGGACCGTCCGCGGACGCGGCACCCGCCGCGACGCCGGCGGCGATGAGCGGCTGGCCCGTGCGCAAGAACTCGCGCACGAACGCCATCTTCGTGCCGGGGCTCGCGTGCTCGAGGCGATTGAGCGCGTCCTTGTACGTGAGCTGCGTCGCGCCCGCGGCGTTCGGGCACTCCTCGACGACGTAGTCGATGCCGCGCATGAACGCGTAGACCGCGGTCTCGTACTCGCTCAGCAGGTAGAGCGGCTTCACCTTGCGCACGAACTTCTCGTGCGTCGGCGGGAGAACGGGGCGCTGGCGCGACAGGTGGTCCGTCTGCCAGCGGAGCACGTTGCCGAAGAGTCGCGCCGCCTCGTCGTCGAGGTTGTGACCGGTGACGAGCACCTCGAAGCCGCCCTCGACGGCGGCACGATCGAAGTAGTGCCGCTTGAACGTCCCGCACGCCGAGCACGCCGAGCGTCGCGTGAGCTTCGCCACCGCGGGAATCTCGAGCCCGGTGCCCTCGGACGAGAGGTCGGTGACGATGAGCTTCAGCCCGCGCGCCGCCGCGAACGCCTCGACCTTGTCGCGCGAGTGGTCGGAGTACGCCCCGATGCCCTGCGCCAGGTAGAAGCCGGTGGTGTCGTGCCCGAGCTCGACGAGGACGTCCCATAGCGCCAGGCTGTCCTTGCCGCCGGAGATGCAGACGAGCAGGCGCTCGCCGACGGTGAACATCTTCTCGTGCTTCACGGCGCGCTCGACCTGGCGCTGGAAGAACATCAGGTAGCACGGCCGGCAGAAGCCCGCGTTGTGCGCGCGGAGATTGACCTCCGCCTTCGCCTTGCAGCGCGTGCACTTCATGCGGCACCGCCCGAGATGACGGCGCGGATCTCGATCTCGTCGGCCTCCTCGACCATCTCGCCGTCGGTCAGGAGCAGGTCGCCGCGGATGACCATGGCCGTGCCGGGCAGGACGCCGAGCTCCGCGAGCAGCTTCGAGACGGATCGGCGTCCGGTGAGCTCCACGGTGCGGCGTTCGGGATGGAGATGGACGCGCATCTGACTGCGCGTCGCCTACCACGCGACCTGCACTGCCTCAAGGACGGTGGAGGTCGCCTTGACAGGGACGGACTCGGTCTTTACAAAGCTCGGATCGCGCGCGCGCGCCGCGGTTACCAGTATGGCAGAGAAGAAGGCGAAGACGGCCGAAAAGAACGCGGACGCGATGCGGAAGCACCTGTGTCCTTCCTGTGGTTCCGAGAGTCGCGTCGTGCAGTACGTCGGTTCGGGTCCTCGCGGCTTCTTCTGGGTCTGCGACAAGAACTGCGGCTACACCAAGCGCACGCGCTGACGGAGGTCTCTCCCCCATGGCACGCGCACGCAAGGGCGAGAAGGGTGCCAAGTCGAAGGCCGCGCCGCTGCTCGACGACGAAGATCATTCCGTCGACGACGCAGAAGAGGAGCTGCCAAAAGACGAAGCCGGGCGCCGCAAGATCAAGCGGCAGTATGAAGAGCTGCTCGGCATCCGCATCGAGAAGCTGAAGGGCCGCATCCTCAACCGCGAGCGGATCAACAAGACCATCGAGGGCGTCTACTTCATCTGTGCGTCCTGCAAGAAGGTCTGCCACAACATCGACGACGGCCTCGTCGAGGATCCGAACAACGTGAACAACCTCTGCACTCCCTGTAGCACGGCAAAGGAGCCGCGCGGCGGGAAGGGCAAGGCCGCCGCCGCCTGACATCAGTCCGCGGCCGCGGGCAGCAGCGCACGGAGATCGTTCGGCAGTGCGCTCGCCAGCGCGAGCGGCTCCGGTAACACCCCCGCGTCGATCGTGAGCGCGCTCGCGTGGAGCGCGTGACGACGCGGCGCCAGCCCACCGTCGATACCGCCGTAGAGGCGATCGCCGACGACGGGCAGACCGAGGGACGCGAGGTGCACCCGCACCTGATGCGTGACGCCGGTACGGATCGTCGCCGCGACGAGCAGGTGCTCGCCCTCGCGCGCCAGCGGCTCCACGTGCGTGTGCGCGGGCCAGGATGTATCCGCGCCGCGCGCGATCCGCATGCGGCGTCGGTCCGACGGATCGTGCGCCAGCGGATGCGCGACGTCCGCGGGCGCCGCGAGCGAGCCCGTCACGACCGCGAGGTAGCGTTTCGTCACGCGGCGCGCCGCGAACGCCTCGCGCAGCAGCGCGAACGCCGCCGCGGTGCGCGCCGCGAGCAGCAGTCCCGACGTGCCGGTATCGAGGCGATGCACGAGTCCGGCGGAGAACGGCTCGCCCGTCGCCGCGGTCTCGGGAAAGTGCGCCACGAGATACGCCGCCGCGGTGCCGGTCTCGCGGGGATCGAGCGCGTGCGACGGCATGCCGCCCGGCTTCTCGAGCGCGACGAGCCGCTCGTCGGCGTGCGCGACGCGCAGCGCGAGATCGGGCTCGGGGGCGAGCGCGGTGAGCCAGGGGATGCTCACGCGGTCGCCCGGCACGACGCGCGTGCCCTTCACGGCGCGGCGCCCGTTGAGACGGACGTCGCCGTCCGCGATCAGGCGATGGACGATACGGCGCGAGAGCGGCGGCCCGGCCGCGAGCACGAACGCATCGAGGCGCCCCGGCGCGTCGACCGGAAGCACGCGGACCTCAACCGACATGCGTCCGTCCCGGCGCTGCCGCGGCCGGCGCATGCGCCAGGTTCTCTTCGACGAGGGCCCACACGCGCGCGGAGCACAGCATGCCGACGTGGCCGACGCCGCGCAGCGTGACGTTGAACGCACCGGGCCAGTACGCGAGCGTCGGGGGCAACAGGGTGGCGTCGTGCGCCGACGCGATGGCGATCGCATCGCCGTCGGGCGTGGGCACCCCGACGTGGTCCGGACGGACGTCGCGCGTCCACGGGCCGATGCGGAGCCGCGGCGCGGCGAGCGTTCCCTGGTGCGGCGTGCCCAGCGTGATCAGCCGGCGCACCCGCGTGCGCGCACCGGGGGCCAGCAGCGTGCGAGCGAGCAGGCCGCTCAGCCCCGCGGCGATGACGTCGACGTCGCCGACCGCGTGCGTCGCACGGAGCGTCGCCAGCGTGGCCTCCAGCCGGCGCACGCCCTCGTCGAGCGACGTCCAGACGCCGAGGCCCACCGGGTACACGCGCGCCCATCCCGCGCGCCGGAGCCGATGCGCCAGCCACCCCGTCGTGCTCGCCGGCATCGCCCATCCGGCGACGAGGACCACCGAGTGGCGCCCGTCGTCATCGCGTGCGCGCGTGGGGATCGGCACGAGCGAGAGCAGGGCGACGCAGAGCGTCGCCGCGATCTCCGAGATCGCCAGCGCGCACCACGTCGCGGCCGGCGTGTGCTCCTCGGGATCGTCGAACGCGCATGCGTCCTCGCGCTGCGACGCATCGCGCGCCGCGGCGACGTGCAGCGCGACGTGCGTCGCCGCGATGGCGAGCACCACGGCGACGACGAGGAGCGCGATCGCGGAGAGGACCATCCGCGGCAAGACATCGTCAACGGACGCGACCTGTCAAGCACGACGTGCTGCCTTGCTTTTCGTCGGGCGCCTGCCTACATCGAACGCCGGGCCTCCTCTTCCCCAGTACACATCGTGGCATCGTCTCCCCGCTCCGCCGTCGCGCATGGCAGCGGCTCCGGAACCCGGTTCTGGACGCGCCGCGCACACCCGCAGGCGCGGCCCACGTCGGAGCGACGCGCGTGAACCTCGACGCCGGCACGCCGGCGGCGGTCGTCCCGCCACCGCCCAGCGACGCCCCGCGCGTTCCCGAGCAGCGCTCGAGCATGCGCGAACGGTTCGGGATCCTCGCGCGGTTGCTCATCCGTCTCGCCTTCGCCCACGTGCGCATCCGGCCCGACCTGGTCGAGCGCGTCCGTGCGCTCGCCAGCCAGGGCACCATCATCTACGTGATGCGCTACCGCTCCACGGTCGACTACCTGCTGGTCAACGCGGTGCTGCTCCGCGAAGGGCTGCCGCTGGCGCGTTTCGCGCCCGGGGTGTCGACGGTCTGGTGGCGGCCGCTCGGCGAGATGCTGCGCTGGCTCGTGAAGGCGGCACCCGAGCGGCGCGCGGAGCATGCGGCGTGCGGCGCGCTCGTGGCGGCAGGCGAGCCGGTGCTGCTCTTCATGCGCAGTCACGCCGTGGCCGGCCGGCGCCGCCGGGCGCTCGCCGCGGCGCGGCTCGGCCCGCAGTTCCTGCGCGACGTCGTGCGCGCGGCCGGCGCGTCGTCGCGCCCGGCGTTCCTCGTCCCCATCGCCATTTGCCGCGGCACCGGCTTCCGGCGGCGCGAGTCGCGCTTCGCGACGCTCGTCTACAGCGTGCAGGAGGCGCCGGGCGAGGCGAAGCGCCTCTTCACGTACCTCTGGAACGCCGGGCAGACGCAGCTGACGCTCGGCCGCGAGATCGCCGTCGCGCGCTTCGTCGAGGACCACCGCCGCGAAGGCGAGGAGCGTACGGTGCGCCGCCTGGCGCGCGCGCTGCAGATATTCCTGTATCGCGAGGAGCGCGTCGTCCAGGGACCGGCGCTGCTGCCGCGACGGATCATCCGCGAGCAGGTGCTGCGCGATCCCGAGCTGGCGCGCCTGACGCGGCGGCTCGCCGCGGAGCGCGCGGTGCCGCGCCGCGCGGTGCAGAAGGAGGCGCGCGGCTACTTCGACGAGATGGCGGCCAACTTCAACGGCCTCTATTTCGGCGTCCTCGAGTTCCTCTTCAACCGCATCTTCCCGCGCGTCTTCTCCGGGCTCGAGATCGTCGGCCTCGAGCGCGTCATCGAGTGCATGAAGGAGCACCCGGTGGTGCTCGTGCCGTGCCACCGGAGCCACTTCGACTACCTGATCCTCACCTACATCTTCCACACGAACTACCTGTCGCCGCCGCACATCGCCGCGGGCATCAACCTGAGCTTCTGGCCGATGGGTCCGCTGTTCCGCGGCGCGGGCGCGTACTTCATCCGCCGATCGTTCGACGACAACGAGCTCTACAAGATGGTCTTCCGGAAGTACCTCACGTTCCTGATCCGCGAGGGGTACACGCAGGAGTTCTTCATCGAGGGCGGCCGCACGCGTACCGGCAAGATGCTGACGCCGAAGCTCGGCATGCTCGCCGCGATCACGAACGCGTTCGTCCAGGGCATCCGGCGCGATCTCTACCTGGTGCCGATCTCGATCCACTACGGCCGCATCCCCGAAGAGGAGGCGTACAAGCGCGAGGTGACGGGCGAGGAGAAGGAGCGCGAGTCGCTCGGCGCGCTGCTGCGCGCGCGCAGCATCCTGTCGAAGCGCTTCGGCACGGCGTACGTGAGCTACGGCGCGCCGATCTCGCTGACCGAGGCGCTCGGCCCGCAGCGCGAGCGCTTCCAGCACGGGCTCGGTACCCCCGAGGTCGAGGAGGACAAGCGGCGTTTCATCCAGCGCCTCGGCTTCCGCATCCTCCGCGACGTGAACGCGGTGGCGGTCGCGGGCGCCACGTCGGTGAGTGCGACCGCGCTGCTCGGCGCCCGCCGTCCGGCGTGTCGCCTCGGCGAGTTCGAGACCGCCGCGCATGCGCTCGTCGCGCTGCTGCGCCTCCAGGGCGTGCATCCGACGGCGTCCCTCGTGCGCAACGAGGCGACGGACTTCCGCGAGGGCCTCGCGTGGCTCGAGGGCGGCGGCCTCGTGACGCGGCTCACGGACAGCGACGGCGTCGTCCTGCACGTGCCGCCCGAGAAGCGCGTCAATCTCGACTTCTACAAGAACAACACGATCCACTTCTTCGTGCTGCCCGCGTTGCTGACCCGCGCGCTGCTGGCCGGCGTGTCGCTCGGCGCGCTCCGCGAGCACGTGCTGTGGTGGCTCGACCTCTACCGCTGGGAGTTTCCGCTGCCCGATCGCGAGACGCTGTCGGCGGAGCTCGGCCGCTGGCTCTCGTACTATCGCGAGCGCGGCGCCGTCACGGGTGAGACCGCGAACCCCGACCACGTCATCATCCAGGTGACGGCGGGGCTGCTCGAGAACGTGCGCGAGGCCTACCTCGTCGCCGCGCGCACGGTGGCCGCGCAGAAAGAATGGCCGATCAAACAGCCCGAGCTGACCGCGCGCATGCGCCGGCAGTTCACGACGAGTCTGCTGCTCGGAGAGGTCCACAAGCCCGAGGCCAGCTCGATGGTGACGTTCGGCAACGCGCTGTCGCGGCTGGGCGAGCTGGGCCACGTGGAGTTCTCGCGTCGCCGGGGCAGCCGCGAGCGCTGGGTCGAGCGCGGGCCGACGTTCGACCGGCTGCCCGAGCTGGTCCGGCAGCTCTGGGCCTGACGGGCACGGTCGTGCAGGGACGCACGAGTGCCGCATCGGTGACGCAGTCGCGTCACGATCTGCAGGGCCCGCGATGCGCTCGGCCTGGCATCGGTCTTGCGACTCCCGTCGTTGCCGTGCGCCTGCGCCATGCCCTGATGCTCTCGCTGCTCCTCCTCGTTCGCGTGGCGGCAGCGGCGCCGACCGTGCGGGTGGTCACGGGCGACCCGTCGCCGCTCGGGCTGCCCTTCTCGACCTTCTCGGGGCTGGCGCTGGCCGGCGACGGCCGCGTGGCATTCGTCGGTGCGTCGACCGGGGCGTTCCGTCGCGACGGGTCGAACCTGGTGCACGTCGTGGCCGCCGGAGACGTGCTGGGCGACGGCCGTCAGGTCGCGGGCACCGGCAATCCGGCGCTCGGCCCCGGTGGATGCGTCGCGGTCCGCGCGTTCCTCGTCGGTGGCGGCAGCCGACTGCTGCGACGCTGCGGGACGCAGGTCGACACGCTCGTCGAGACCGGTGCCGCCGCCCCGGGCGGCGGCGTCATCGCGGACCTGCTGGCGGGTGTCGCGTATGGCCCGGGCGGCGAGGTGGCGTTCCTGGCGCTGCTCGACGACGGCGGCGCGGCGATCGTGCGCGCGGTCGGCACGACGCTGACGCGCATCGTTCGCACCGGCGACACCGCACCGTCGGGCGGCGTGTTCGTCTCGCTGCGGATCGTCGGCGTGTCGACCGGCGGCGTCGTCGGCTTCCGCGGGTCGGTGACGGGTGGGAGGGACGGACTCTTCACGGGCGCCGGCGAGCAGGGGGCCGTGGTGCTCCGTCCCATCGTCGTCGTCGGCGACGCGAGCTTCGCGGGCGGCGGCACCTTCACCCAGCTCACGGGCGCGACGGTGAACGACGCCGGCGTCTGGGCGTTTCGCGGCGTCGTCTCCGCCGGACGGCGCGGCGGCGTCTTCCGTGCCGACGCCACGGGGCCGGTGATCTTCGGCGCCGGGATCGCGCTCGAGGACGACCCCGTCGCGGGCTCGGCCGGCGTCGTGATCCGACAGCTGCCGTCCTCGCTCGCCCCGTCGATCAACGCCGGCGGCGCCGTCGCGTTCCGCGCCTCGCTCGGCGGCGCGGAAACCGGCTCGGCGATCTTCGTCGCCCCGCTGGCCGCGCCGCCGGCCCGCATCCTCTCGACCCGCGATCCCACGGCGGTCGGTGCGCTCGTCCGGTTCCGCGATCCGGTCATGGCCGACGATGGCAGCATCCTCATCGCGGCGTCGATCACGGGCAGCGGGCCCGGGCTGTTCGTGTACCGCGCGGGCGTGGTGTCGTCGCTGGCACGGATGGGGGACGTGACCGACCTCGACGACGGTCTCGAGCGCTTCCGGTTCTTCGCACCGAGCACGCGCGACACGGCCGAGCACGCGGTGTTCACGGGCAGCCGTGAGGGCGTGTTCGCGGTGGGCGTCGCCGGCAACATACAGACGGTCGCGGCCCTCGGCGGCCCCACGCCGGTCGGCGGCACCTACGCCGCGTTCGATCCGCCGTCGTTCGAGGCGGGCGTGGTCGCGTTCGCCGCCGAGGTCCAGAACGGCCGCGCGAGCCGCGCACTGATCTCGGTTCCGGGCGGTGGCGCCATCCGTGTGGTCGCGGCGACGACGGGCAAGGTGCCGGGCGGCGGCCGGTTCGTCGACTTCTTCGCGAGCACGATCGACTCGCTCGCCCGGAGCGACGTCGGCCCGCGGGGCGAGGTCGTCTTCGAAGCCACCGTGCAGGGGAGCCGCACGCCGCGCGGGCTGTTCATGCGGAGCGGCAACAAGCGAGTCCGTGTGCTCGCGGGCGCGAACAAACGCGCCCCGGGTGGGGGCACGTTCGACACCTTCGGGACGCCGGCGCTGCTGGCCGGATCGCGGATCGCGTTCGTCGCCGAAGTCGATGGGAAGAGCGGCGTGCGGGCGCCGGCACTGTTCGCGCGCGTCGCGCGCGGGCTCAAGCGGGTGGCGGCGGCGGGCGAGCCCGCGCCCGGGCGCATGCCCGGTCACTTCGACGACTTCGACCCGCCGGACGCGAGTCGCACACTGGTCGCCTGCCGTGCGACGCTCGCCGAGGCCGGCCGCGAAGGCATCTTCGTCCAGGGCAAGCGGGGATTCGGCCTGCTCGTGGGCACCGGCGATCCGGCCACGCCCGGTGCGACGTTCCGGAGCTTCGGTCGGCCGATCGTCAGCGACACGGGCGTGGCCTTCCTCGGCCGTCTCGCCGGCGACACCGCGCCGCCGACGTTGTTCCGCACCGACACGACGGAGGTCCCGCGCGGCGACGCGGCGGCGCCGCCCGTCAGCGTCGTCATGGGTCCGGGGACGCCGTCGCCGCTCGGCGGCACGGTGTCGGAGATCACCAGCGTCGACGGGAATCGCAGCGGCGGCCTCGCCGTCGTCGTCGACCTCGTCGACGCCAGCGCGCGCACCGCGATCATCGCCGATCTTCCTTGACGCTCCCCGTCGAACTCAGTAAGAACCCTCGACTTTCCATCGAGGTATGTCCGAAGACCACGAGCAGATCGTGGTCAGACGGCGGAAGCTGAGCGCGCTGCGGGAGCAGGGCGGCAATCCGTTCCCGAACGACTTCCGCCCTGACCACACCGCCGGCGACGTGCATGCGCGCTACGGCGCGCTCGACGAGGCCGGGCTCGCGGCCGCGCCGTCCCTCGCGGTGGCCGGTCGCATCACCGCATTGCGCGACTTCGGCAAGGCCGGGTTCGTGCGCGTGCAGGATCGCGGCGATGGCATCCAGGTGCACGCCAAGCGCGACGTGCTCGGCGAGGACGCCTTCGCGGTCTATCGCGGGCTCGACGTGGGCGATCTGATCGCCGTCACCGGCAAGCCGTTCCGGACGCGCACGGGCGAGCTCACGATCGCCGCCGATCAGCTGCGGCTCCTCGTCAAGTCCCTGCGTCCGCTGCCCGAGAAGTGGCACGGCCTGCAGGACGTCGAGGCGCGGTACCGCCAGCGATACCTCGATCTCATCGTGAACCCCGACGCACGCCGCATCTTCGCGCAGCGCGCCGCGATCATCCGCGGCCTGCGCGAGTTCCTCGGCGCGCGGGGCTACGTCGAGGTCGAGACGCCCATGATGCAGGGCATCGCCGGCGGCGCGGCGGCGCGTCCGTTCATCACGCACCACAACGCGCTCGACCTGGACCTCTATCTGCGCATCGCGCCCGAGCTGTATCTGAAGCGGCTCGTGGTCGGCGGCTTCGACCGCGTCTTCGAGCTGGGGCGTGTCTTCCGCAACGAGGGCCTCTCGACGCGGCACAATCCCGAGTTCACGATGTGCGAGTTCTATCAGGCGTACGCCACGTACGAGGACCTGATGGACCTGACCGAGGAGATGCTGGTGCAGGTCGCCGAGCAGGTGACCGGCGGCCTGGCGCTCACCTACGGCGACCTCGCGATCGATCTGACGCCGCCGTGGCCCCGGCGCAGCATGGCCGAGCTGGTGGCGGAGCGCGCGGGCGTGTCCGTCGAGCAGATCCTCGAGCCCGAGCGTCTGCGCGAGCTCGCGCGCGGCACGGGCGGCATCGAGCGCGCCAGCATGACGCCGGGCGAGCTGCTCGGCGTGCTGTTCGAGCGGCTGGTCGAGCCCCATCTGGTGCAGCCGACCTTCGTGTGCCAGTTCCCGGTGGAGATGTCGCCGCTGGCCCGCCGCAACGACGCAGATCCCCGCTTCGTCGACCGCTTCGAGCTCTACATCGCACGCCACGAGATCGCGAATGCGTTCTCGGAGCTGAACGATCCCGACGACCAGCGCGAGCGCTTCCAGGCGCAGCTCGCGGCGAAGGCCGCGGGCGACGAGGAGGCGCACGAGATGGACGAGGACTACGTCCGCGCGCTCGAGCACGGGCTGCCGCCGACGGCGGGCGAGGGCATCGGCATCGACCGCCTCGTCATGCTGCTGACGGGCGCCACCTCGATCCGCGAGGTCATCCTCTTCCCCCAGCTCAGACCGGAGCTCCGCGAGTGACCTGGGAGCTGCTGGTCGGGCTTCGCTACCTGCGCGCGCGGCGGCGGGCCGCGTTCCTCTCCCTCATCTCCACCCTGTCACTGGCCGGCGTCACGATCGGCGTCGCGACGCTGCTGATCGTGCTCGCCGTCATGACCGGGCTCGAGTTCGAGCTGCGGCAGAAGATCCTCGGGTTCAACCCGCACGTCACCGTCGTGAGCTACGGCGGCGGGCTCGAGGGCTGGCAGCAGGCGGTCGAGAAGGCGCGCACGGTGCCGGACGTCACCGCGGCGTCGCCCGTGCTCTACGGGCAGGCGATGGTGGGGCTCGGACGCAGCGTCTCCGGCGTCGTCATCCGCGGGATCGATCCTGCCACGGCCAGCGGCGTCATCGACGTCGCCAAGCACCTCGTGCGCGGCACGCTCGACGACCTCGGCAAGCCGCAGACGATCACCCTGCCGGAAGAGGAGGGCGGCGGCACGGTCGAGCTGCCCGGCATCCTCGTCGGCCAGGAACTCGCACGGCAGCTCGGCATCGGCCCCGGCGACGTCCTGAACGTCATCTCGCCGCTCGGGACGCCCGGACCGGCGGGCATGGTGCCGCGGATGAAGCGCTTCGTCCTGGTCGGTGTGTTCGACTCCGGCATGTTCGACTACGACACGACGCTCGCCTACATGGCGCTGCCCGACGCCCAGACGTTCTTCGACATGGGCGACACGGTGAGCGGCATCGAGATCCGGGTGAAGGACGTCTATGCCGCGCGCGAGGCGGCCCGGGCGGTCGAGACGGCGCTCGGCGGCTTCCCGTATCGGGCGCGCGACTGGATGGAGGTGAATCGCAACCTCTTCTCGGCGCTGAAGCTCGAGAAGGTCGTCTACGGGATCGTGCTGACGCTGATCGTCGTCGTGGCGGCCTTCAACATTCTCGCCTCGCTCACGATGGTGGTGAAGGAGAAGCGGCGCGACATCGCGATCCTCAAATCGATGGGAGCGTCCAACCGCGCCATCGGCCGCATCTTCATCCTGAACGGGGCCGTGATCGGCCTGGTGGGCACGATCCTCGGCAACCTGCTCGGGTTGGCCGGCTGCTGGCTGCTCGCACGGTATCAGTTCGTCGAGCTGCCGAAGGACGTCTTCCTGGTGACGACGTTGCCGGTCCGGATGGAGCCGCTCAACTTCCTCGTCGTCGGCATGATCTCCGTGGGCATCTGTCTTCTCGCCGCGCTGGCGCCCGCGCGGCGCGCGGCCAGCCTGGTTCCCGTCGAGGTCATCAGATATGAGTAGCCGCCGATGTCCGCCCGGGTGACTCCGCTCGTGCAGGCCGTGGGGATCGAGAAGCGGTACCTCGACGGCCCGTCCGAGGTCCGCGTGCTGGCCGGTCTCGATCTGACGATCGAGGCCGGCGAGCGCGTGGCGGTGGTCGGCGAGTCCGGCACGGGCAAGAGCACGCTGCTGCACATCCTGGGCCTGCTCGACGCGCCGAGCTCCGGCCGGCTGCTGATCGACGGGCTCGACGTCTTCGCCCAGCCCGAGGCCGAGCAGGCGGCGTTCCGCAACCGGCAGGTCGGGTTCGTCTTCCAGTTCCACCACCTGCTCGGCGATTTCACGGCGATCGAGAACGTCATGCTGCCGGGCATGATCTCGCGCGAGCCGGTGAAGGCGACGCGCGCGCGCGCGGAGCACCTGCTCGAGCGCGTCGGGCTCGCGCATCGGATGGATCACCGGCCGGGCGAGCTCTCCGGCGGCGAGCAGCAGCGGGTCGCCGTCGCGCGCGCCGTGATGCGGAAGCCGCGGCTGCTCCTGGCCGACGAGCCGACCGGCAACCTCGACCCGTCGACGGGGGAGCGGGTGCACGAGCTGTTGCTCGAGCTGAACGCGGAATGCGGCGCCACGCTCGTCGTGGCCACCCACAACGACCGGCTCGCGGCGGCCATGCAACGGACGCTGCGCATGGTCGGGGGGCACCTGGAGGACACGTCCGCGAGTCCGGCACGCCGAGGCGGTGTGGGAGGGGGCGTCGCGTGAGTAGGGGACGAGGCATGGACAGAATCGCTACGACGCTCCGCGTGGCCGCGCTCGTCGTGCTGGCCGCGATGGGCACGGGCCGGGCGCAGGAAGCCGGCGAGCAGATCACCAAGGTCGTCATCGACGGCAACATCCGCGTCGAGGAGGACGCCATCCGCGTCCACCTCCAGTCGCAGGTCGGCAAGCCGTTCGACCGCGCCACGCTCGACAAGGACATCCGCGCCGTCTACGCGATGGGCTTCTTCGATCAGGTGAACGCCGACGTCGGCGCCGGGCCGGACAAGGGCGTCGTCGTCACGTTCAAGGTCAAGGAACGTCCTCTCGTCCGCGCGGTGTCGATCGAGGGCAACGAGAAGGTGAAGACCGACGAGCTGGAGGGCGCGTTGCGCATCCGGCCGCACACGATCCTCGATCCCGAGAAGGCACGCTCCGGCATCGAGGCGGCGAAGAAGCTCTATGCCGAGAAGGGCTACCTCGACGCCCGCATCACCTATGCGACGACGCCCGTCGGTGAGAACGAGGTCGACATCACGTACTCGGTTTCCGAGTCGGAGCCGATCCGCGTTTCGGACATCGTCTTCGAGGGCAACGAGGCGTTCTCGAGCCGCAAGCTCTCGAGCATCATGCAGACGTCGGAGTCGTCGCTGCTGACGCCCATCACCGGCGCCGGCAACCTCAACAAGGACGTGCTGCGCACCGACATCGAGCGTCTCACGGCGTGGTACTACGACAACGGCTACGTCACCGTGCGCGTCGACGAGCCCGTCGTCGAACGCCAGGAAGACTCGCTGGTCATCACGATCAAGATCGACGAGGGGCCCCAGTTCAACGTCGGGAAGGTCATGGTGGAAGGCAAGAACCTCCCCGAGACCGCCACGGGGATCGACGACCTCTCGACGAAGCCCGGCGAGGTCTTCAGCGCCAGCACGCTACGCGACGACGTGCAGAAGCTGACGGAGCGCGTGTCGGACGACGGCTACGCGTTCGCGGCCATCGAGCCGCTCACCGACGTGGATCAGCGCGACAAGGTCGTCAACGTGACGTTCCAGGTCGACCGCGGCCAGCCGGTCACCGTCGACCGCATCGAGGTCACCGGCAACACGAAGACGCGCGACTACGTGGTGCGCCGCGAGATGCGCCTGCAGGAGCAGGAGCTGTTCTCCGGGACGAAGCTGCGCAAGAGCCGCGAGGCGCTGCAACGCCTCGGCTTCTTCCAGGAGGTGAACATCACCACGCGGCGCACCGGCGCCGACGATCAGATGAACGTCGTGGTCGACGTGAAGGAGGCGCAGACCGGCGCCTTCAGCGCGGGGGCGGGGTTCAGCTCCGCCGACTCGCTGCTGTTCAACGTCCGCATCCAGGAGAACAACCTCTTCGGCCGCGGCCAGCGCCTCGTCGTCAACGGCGACATCGGCTCGATTCGTCGCAACATCATCCTGTCGTTCACCGAGCCGTACTTCCTGGGCACGCCGCTCACCGCCGGCTTCGACCTCTTCAGCTGGCAGCTCGCGTTCGAAGACTTCGACCGCACCGGCACCGGCGGCGGCATCCAGTTCACGTATCCGGTCACCGCGCTCGGCTACAACGAGCTGTGGGGCCTGCCGCTCGACGACATCCGCATCGGTGCCGACTACCGGCTCGAGCGTGCGGAGATCTCCGACCTGAGCTTCAACGCCACGCCGTCGATCCGCGCCGAAGAGGGGACGAGCTGGATCAGCAGCGTCACGCCGCGCATCTCGCGGAACACGTTGAACCACGCGTTCGATCCGACCGCCGGCTCCGTGCAGGACGTCTCGATCGAGATCGCGGGGCTCGGCGGCACGCAGTTCTACAAGGCGGAGGCGCGGTCGCGCTGGTACTACACGTTCCTCCGGACGAAGGCGCTCGGTGACTTCACGTACTCGCTCGGCGCCACCGCCGGCTACGGCGTCGGCGACAACGGCCGCGACGGCGACGAGCTGCCGCTGTTCGAGCGCTACTTCCCGGGCGGCATCAACTCGATCCGCGGCTTCGAGCCGCGCACGCTCGGCCCGCGCGAGGCGAAGAAGAACACCCGTGGCGAGATCATCTCGACGTCGCCGATCGGCGGCAGCTCGCAGTTCATCCTGAACAACGAGATCATCTTCCCCCTCGTGCAGAGCATCGGCCTGAAGGGCGTCGTCTTCGTGGACGCCGGCAACGCGTACGGCGGCGACGAGGACATCTCGCTCGACAACACGCGCGCGTCCGCGGGCGGCGGCATCCGTTGGTTGTCGCCGCTGGGTCCGCTGCGCGTCGAGCTCGGCCTGCCGCTGAAGGACAAGAAGCGCGACGAGAAGGAGTTCATCGGCTTCTCGTTCGGCGGCCCGTTCCAGTTCTGACAACGCAAGGAGTGAGGAATCACATGGCGGATCGTTCCATTCGATGGGGGAGGGCGCTCGCGCTGGCGGGCCTGGCGGGGTTGATGATCGCCGGCACCGCCGTGGCGGAGATGCGCGTGGCGGTCGTCGACATGCAGCGGGCGCTCAACGAGTGCGACGCGGGACGACGCGCGAAAGACTCGGTGAAGTCGAAGTTCGAGCGCGCACAGGACCAGCTGAAGCGGCAGCGCGAGTCGCTGGACGCCCGGCGCGAGGACTACGAGAAGAAGGCCACCGTGATGCGCGAGGAGGAGCGCCGCAACCTCGAGAAGACGCTCGAGGGGGAGACGCTCGAGTTCAAGCGCAAGTACGAGGACTTCCAGCGTGACCTGAAGCGCACCGACGCCGAGCTGACGTCCGGCATCGTCGAAGAGCTCTACGGCATCGTGAACGAGTACGGGCGCGAGCAGGGCTACACGATGGTGCTCGAGGCCTCGAGCGGTGCGCTGCTGTACGCCGACAAGTCGCTGGACATCACCGACCAGATCGTCAGCATGCACAACGCCTCTCCGAGCAAGGGGAGACGGTCGTCGGAGGACTAGGGCCCATCGCTACGACGGCACACCTTCGCGGCGGAGCGCCCTCCGGCTTTCCGTATCCGCTCGTCGACCGCGTCCTCGAGATGTCGCCCGGCGTGCGTGCCGTCGCGGCGAAGCTCGTCAGCGCGAACGAGCCGTACTTCGTCGGACACTTTCCGGGGACCCCCGTGTTCCCGGGCGTGCTCCTGTGCGAGGCGCTCGCGCAGCTGGGGGCGGCCGTGGCGGGCGACGACGAGGGCCTCGTGCTCGGCAGCGTCGAGCGCGCGCGCTTCCGGCGCCCGGTGATGCCCGGCGACGCGCTGCGGCTCGAGGTGACGTCGGGCGCGGCGGGGAAGTTCCGCGGCGTCGTCGCCGCAGGGGACGATGCCGTCGTGGCGGAGGTGCAGTTCACGATGAGGGCGGCACGGGGGCCGCGCATCCACCCGACGGCGGTGGTGGCCCGGAGCGCGACCCTGGCCGACGGGGTGCGCGTCGGGGCGTATGCCGTCGTCGGTGCGCACGTGACGATCGGCCCCGACTGCTGGATCGGTCCGCACGCCGTCGTCGACGGCCGCACGACGCTCGGTGCGCGCAACCGCATCTTCTCCTTCGCGAGCGTGGGCTCGATGCCGCAGGACCTCAAGTTCCGCGGCGAGCCGAGCACGCTGATCCTCGGTGACGGCAACATCGTGCGGGAGTACGTCTCGATCAATCCGGGCACCGAAGGCGGCGGCATGGAGACGCGCATCGGCAGCGGGTGCCTGTTCATGGTCTCCTCGCACGTGGCGCACGACTGCCGGCTCGGCGACTCCGTCATCCTGGCGAACGGCGCGGCGCTCGCCGGGCACGTCATGGTCGAGAGCCACGCGATCGTCGGCGGCCTCGCCGGCGTCCACCAGTTCGTGCGCGTCGGCGAGTCCGCGCTGTGCGCCGCGGGCGCGATGGTGTCGAAGGACGCGCCGCCGTTCTGCACCGTCGCCGGCGATCGAGCACGCCTCTACGGACTCAACCTGATCGGGCTGAAGCGCCGCGGTCTGCCCGCGGAGAGCATCCGTGCCCTGAAGCGCGCGTACCGGCTGCTGTTCCACGGCGGCGAGACGCGGCGCGCGGCCAGCGAGCAGGTCCAGGCGGAGCTCGGCGCGGTGCCCGAGGTGGCGCGGCTGCTCGCGTTCGTGGCGGCGTCCGAGCGGGGAGTGTGTCGGTAGATCATGGAGCGGATCGGACTCATCGCGGGGAGCGGCCGCTTCCCGGTGCTCTTCGCCGAGACGGCGCGCCGCCGGGGCGTCGAGGTCGTCGCAGTGGGCCATCGTGGCGAAACGTCGGAATCGCTGGCAGAGGTCGTGCACAGCATCACGTGGGTCACGCCGGGCCAGGTCGACGCGCTGATCACCGCCCTCACCAGCGCGGGCATCACCCGCGCGGTGATGGTCGGCGGCATCGCGAAGCCGAAGCTCTTCAAGGAGTTCATTCCCGACGCGCGGGCGCTGGCCGTCATCTCCCGGCTCGGCGCCGTGCGCGACGACCTGCTGCTGCGTGCCCTCGCCGACGAGCTCCTCAGCGAAGGCATCGAGGTCGTCGAGTCGACGATCTTCCTGAGCGACATCGTGCCGGGACCGGGGGTCCTCACGGCGCGTACACCGACCGACGCCGAGTGGAGCGACATCCGCCTGGGCTTCCGCGCGGCGAAGGTGATCGGCCAGTTCGACATCGGGCAGAGCGTCGTCGTCCGGCTCGGGACCGTGATGGCCGTCGAAGGCATCGAGGGGACCGACGCGACGATCCGCCGTGCGGGGCAGCTCGTGAACGGGGACATCGTCGTGGTGAAGGCCTGCAAGCCGACGCAGGACCTGCGCTTCGACCTGCCGGCCATCGGACCGGACACGATTCGTACGATCGCGGAGGTGCGCGGGCGCGTTCTCGCGATCGAGGCGGGCCGCACGATCGTTCTCGATCGCGCCGAGCTGGTGGCGATGGCCGACGAGGCGGGCATGGCAGTGGTCGCCGTCGATTCGTCGACGATTCCCACGGAGGGCACGTCATGAGTGCGAACGGCACGCGCATGCGCGCGGCGGTGGTCGGGGTCGGATATCTCGGCCGCTTCCACGCCGAGAAGTACAAGGCGCACGCGGCGGCGGAGTTGGTGGCGGTGGTCGACACCGACGGCGACCGCGCGCGGGCGGTCGCGCACGACCTCGGGGTCGCCGCCTACACCGATCACCGCGATCTCGTCGGACGGGTCGACTGCGCCAGCGTCGCGGTGCCGACGCACGCCCACCACGCGGTGGCGCACGATCTCATCGTCGGCGGGGTGGACGTCCTCGTCGAGAAGCCGCTCACGACGACCATCGAGGACGGCAAGGCGCTCCTCGAGGTCGCGGTGCGCGGCGGACGCGTGCTTCAGGTCGGCCATCTCGAGCGCTTCAATCCCGCCATCCGCGCGCTCGGCGATCGCGTGACGCAGCCGCGGTTCATCGAATGCCAGCGCCTCGCGCCGTTCACCGAGCGCGGGACCGACGTCGACGTCGTGCTGGATCTGATGATCCACGACCTCGATCTCATCTTGAACATGGTGCCGTCGCCGCTGCGCGCGGTGGAGGCGGTCGGCGTGCCGGTGCTGACGGCGTCGGTCGACATCGCGAACGCGCGCCTGCGGTTCGCGAACGGCTGCATCGCCAACGTGACGGCGAGCCGTGTGTCGCTGAAGCGCGAGCGCAAGCTCCGCATCTTCCAGGCCGACGCCTACTTCTCCATCGACTTCGACGAGCGCCGCGTCCGCATCTGCCGGCGCGAGCCCGCCGCCGACGGCCAGCCGTCGCTGACGCTCGAGGATCTCGAGGTGCGGGAGGGCGATGCCCTCCACGAAGAGATCGACGCGTTCCTCTGCGCGGTCCGCAAGCGCGAGACGCCCCCGGTGACCGGATGGGACGGACTGCGCGCCCTGGAGGTGGCGCACGTGATCCGCGAGAGCGTCGAGACGGAGGTGCGCCTCGCGCAAGCCGTTCCGCCGGGATGATGGCATCAGGCGAAGCCTCGCGCGTTCCGAGCCCGACGCCGGTGCGACGGGTGCTCCTCGTCGCCGGCGAGGCGTCCGGCGATCTGCACGGTGCCGACTTCCTGCGCTCGCTGCGTGAACGGCTGCCCGCGGTCGAGGTGTTCGGCCTCGGCGGCGAGCATTGCCGGGCGGCGGGCATGCACACGCTGGCCGACGCCGGCGAAGTCGCGACGGTCGGGCTGCTCGAGGGGGCCGCGCGGCTGCGGGCGGTCGTGCGCATCTACCGCGAGCTGCGCCGCCGGCTGCGCGAGAATCCGCCGGACCTGTGCGTGTTGATCGACTTCGCCGAATTCAACCTGCGCCTGGCGCGCGCGGCGAAGCGCGCCGGCGTGCCGGTGCTCTACTACATCGCGCCGCAGGTGTGGGCGTGGCGGCGCGGCCGCGTGCGCACCATCGCCCGCCGCGTCGACCGGCTCGCCGTGGTGTTCCCGTTCGAGCCCGACCTGTACTCGAGTCTTCTGCCGGGCGTGGAGTTCGTCGGCCATCCGCTCCTCGACCGGGTGACGGTGACCGCGGGGCGTGAGGCGACGCTGCGCGCGCACGGGCTCGATCCGGCGAAGCGCACGGTGCTGCTCTTGCCCGGGAGCCGCGCCAAGGAGATCGACTACATCCTGCCGCGGCTGCTGGCGGCGGCGGACGAGCTCGGCCGCGCCGGCGACTACCAGTTCCCCCTCGTGCTCGCGCACACGCTGTCGCGCGGCGAGGTCGAGCAGCGCGTGCGCGCGGCCAACGTCGCGGTTCGGGTGCCGATCATCGACGGCGACATGCACAACCTAATCGCGGCGGCGGACATCGCGCTGGTCGCGTCCGGCACGGCGACCCTCGAGTGCGCGCTCCTCGAGTGCCCGATGGTCATCGTCTACCGGCTGTCGCCGGTCACCTACGCGCTCGCGAAGATCCTGGTGCGGGGCGTCCAGCACGTCGGCATGCCGAACATCGTCGCCGGCCACGAAGTGGTGCCCGAGCTGCTGCAGGGGCAGGTGACCGGACCGCGGATCGCCGCGGCCGCCCGCACGATCCTCGACGATCCGTCGCGGCACGCCGCCATCACCGCGGAGCTGCGCGAAGTGCGCCGGCGGCTCGGCCGCGGCGGCGCCGCCGATCGCGCCGCCACGATTGCCGTCGAGATGATGGGAGCGGGCACCGCGTGACCACCTACCGCCGGGTGCTCGCGTACCTGCGGCCGTACATCTGGCCGCAGGGCGTGTGTGCCGTCACGTTCATGCTCGGGTTCAGCGCACTCGAGAGCAGCGTACCGTTCCTCGTGCGCTTCACGTTCGACGAGGTCTTCAGCCAGCAGCGGCGCGAGATGCTCCCGCTCGCCGTGTTCGCGGTCGTCGGCGCGGCGCTGCTGCGGGGCGGCCTCAGCTTCGGCTCGGGCTACCTCACCGATTGGATCGGCCAGCGCGTCATCACCGACATGCGCAACGAGCTGACCGCGCATCTCCAGCGGCTCGACCTGGCGTTCTTCAACAAGCAGCGTGCCGGCCAGATCGTCTCGCGCGTGACCGCCGACGTCGTGCTGGTCCGCAGCACCGTCACCGACGCGATCAAGTCGATCTTCCAGGACACCACCACGCTGATCGGCTTGATCGGCGTGGCCATCTACATGGACTGGGTGCTCGCGCTGCTCGCGGTCAGCCTCTTCCCCGTCGCGGCGCTGCCGATCCGCTCGTTTTCGAAGCAGCTGCGGCAGAACAGCCGCCGCCAGCAGGAGGCGACGGGGCGGCTCAACGGCATGCTGCACGAGAACGTGCAGGGCAACCGCGTCGTGAAGGCGTTCGGGCAGGAGCGCTACGAGGAAGGGCGCTTCCACGACCAGGACGAGCGCATCTTCCACTTCTACATGAAGGCCAGCCGACTGCGGTCGCTGCCCGTCACCGAGGTGCTCGCCGGTGCGGCGATCGCCGGCATCATCTGGTACGGCGGCGCGAGCGTCATGGCGGGCACGCGCACGCAGGGCAGCTTCTTCGGGTTCATCATCACCGTCGTGCTGCTGTACGAGCCGTTCAAGAAGCTGGTCCGCACGAACTTCACGATCCAGCAGGGCATGGCCGGCGCGGAGCGGGTGTTCGCGCTGCTGGACACGCACCCGCAGGTGACCGACCGGCCGAACGCGGTCGCGCTGACGGGGGTGCGCCGCGGCATCGTCCTCGAGGACGTCGAGTTCGAGTACGACCCGGGCGAACCGGTGCTGCACGACGTCTCGTTGACGATCGGCGCGGGCGAGGTCGTCGCGCTGGTCGGCATGAGCGGCGGCGGCAAGAGCACGCTCGCCGACCTGATCCCGCGATTCTACGACGTCACGCGCGGCCGCATCATGATCGACGGCGTCGACATCCGCGACCTCACCATCGCCAGCCTGCGCGCGCACATCGCGGTGGTCACGCAGTTCACGTTCCTCTTCAACGACACGGTGCTGGCGAACATCGCGTACGGCCGGGCCGATGCGACGGCGGCGGAGGTCGAGGCGGCGGCGCGCGCCGCGAACGCGCACGACTTCATCGTCGCGCTGCCGAAGGGCTACGAGACGCAGATCGGCGATCTGGGCGTGCGGTTGTCGGGTGGCCAGCGCCAGCGCCTCGCGATCGCGCGCGCGTTGCTCAAGAACGCGCCGATCCTGATCCTCGACGAGGCGACGTCCGCGCTCGACACCGAGTCGGAGGGCCTCGTGCAGGAGGCGCTCGAACGGCTCATGGCGAACCGCACGACGCTCGTGGTGGCGCATCGGCTGTCGACCGTGCGGCGCGCGAACCGGATCGTCGTCATCGTGCGCGGGCGGATCGTCGAGAGCGGGACGCACGACGAGCTCCTCGCGAACGGGCAGGAGTACCGCAAGCTGTACGAGCTGCAGTTCGGCCAGACGGAGCCCGAGACGGAGCCGGTCGCCGAAGTGGCCCGGCCGGCCGCGGGTGCGAGCCGCAGCGGGTAGGGCGCGTGGGCGCGGGGGAGGCGCAGCGTCGGCGGGCGCGGGAGAGCGCCAGGCCGGAAGACTCGCCGTTCCGACACGGCTGGACGTGGCGGGATCGCGTGCTCGTCCAGCTCGCGGGCTACTGGATCGCCGTCGGGCTGCGCCTGCTGTACCGGACGCTGCGGATACGCGTCGACGACGCGGCCGGCGTCGTCGACGGATGGCGGCGCGGCGAGCGCGTCGTGTGGGCGACGTGGCACGACGGGATCATCCTGCTCCCGTTGATGAAGACGCGCGTCGAGCGCGGGCTCCGGCCGCGCGTCATGCTGAGCTGGCACCGCGACGGCGAGATCGCCGCGCAGGCGGTGCAGCGGTTCGGCGTGCGCGTGATCCGCGGCTCGTCGACACGCGGCTGGCTCGGTGCGCTGCGCGGGCTGGTCGACGCCAACATGCGCGGAGACGACCTCGTCGTGGTGCCCGACGGGCCGCGCGGGCCGCGGGGCGAGGCGAAGGAGGGCGTCGTCCAGCTGGCCCGCGTGACGGGCCTGCCGGTCGTCGCGATCGGCCTCGCGGCGACGCCGGTCAAGCGCTTCGGCAGCTGGGACCGCATGCAGCTGCCGCTGCCGTTCGCGCGGGTGGCGATCGTGCTCAGCGCGCCCGTACCGATCGATCGACGGACCGCCGCAGCGGCGTCGCTCGCCGCGGTGCAAGCGGCGCTCGTCGACGTCGCGGCGCGCGCGGCGGCCCACGTGGGAACGGTCCCCCTATGACCGCCGGGGTGTACCGTGCCGTCATGCGGCTCGCGTCGGCGGGCGCGACGGTGGCGTCCTTCCTTCCGGGGCTGCCCGCGCGCTGGCGCGGCGTCGGGGACCGGCTCGGGCGGCTGGCGCCCGACGAGCGGGCGGCGGCGTCGAGCGCGGCGGCGATGTGGATCCATGCGGCGTCGGTGGGCGAGCTCACCGCGGTACGCCCGCTGCTCGCGCAGCTGCGGACGCGCTTCCCCGGGCGCCTCGTCGTGGTGTCGACGACGACGCGGACGGGCCTCGCCCTCGCGCGTGACCTGCCCGACGTGCACCTCGCGTTCCTGCTGCCCCTCGACGCGCCAGGGCCGATGCGCAGCCTCCTGCGAACGTTCCGGCTCGACGCGTTCTTCTTCACCGAGACCGAGATCTGGCCGACGTTGCTCACGGCGCTCGCGCACGAGCGGGTGCCGGCGATCATGGTGAGCGGCCGCATCAGCGAGCGCACGCTCGCCCGCGCGCGCTGGCTGCGCCCCATCTACCGCACCGCCCTCGCCACCGTCACCTGCTGCATGCAGACCGACGCCGACGCGGCGCGCATCATCGCGCTCGGCGCGGATCCTCGGCGCGTCCAGGTCGCCGGCAGCCTCAAGTTCGACGCGGACGTGGCGGAAGCGCCTGCGGACGTCCGGACGGTGGGCGCGCTGCTCGACGGGCGCACCGTGGTCGTCGCGGGCAGCACGCACGAGGGCGAGGAGACGATCCTCGCCGACGTGCTGGTGAAGCTCGGGCTCGGTCATCCCGGCCTCGTGCTGTTGCTGGCGCCGCGACATCCCGAGCGGTTCGACGGCGTGGCCGATGCGATCGCGGCGCGCGGCGTGCCGCTGGTGCGCTGGAGCGCGCTCGTGGCCGGCACCGGGACGGTGCCGGACCAGGCGTGTGTGGTGCTGCTCGATACGGTCGGCCAGCTCGCGCACTGCTACGCCCTCGGGCAGGTGGCGTTCGTCGGCGGAAGCCTCGTGCCGATCGGTGGGCACAACGTCATCGAGCCGGCGCGACACAGCCGGCCCGTGCTCGTCGGTCCGTACACGCAGAACGCCGGACCCGTGGTCGAGCGGCTGCTGGCGGCGAACGGCGGCATGCGCGTCGGCACGCCCGATCAGCTCGCGTTGGCGCTCGACCACCTCCTCGCCGAGCCGGAGCGCGCGCACGACATGGGGCTGCGGGCGTGGTCCGCCGCGCAAACGGGGCAGGGTGCCGTCGAGCGGCACATGAAGATCATCGCGACCGTGCTCGAGTCCGCGACGTTCGCGCGTGCCGCGACGGGCTGATGGCGGGCGGTCTCGCCGGGGTGGTGGAGAGGGCCTGGAGCCCGCGTACGGCGGCCGAGCACGCGCTGCAGCTCGGGCTGCGGCCGTTCGCCGTCGCGTACGGCGCGGCGGTGGGCGCGCGGAACGCGCTCTACGATCTCGGCTGGCTGCCGTCGGCGCACGTGCCGGCGCGCGTGATCAGCGTCGGCAACCTGACGGTCGGCGGCACCGGCAAGACGCCCGCGGCGCTCTGGCTGGCGGATCGGCTCGTGGCGCGCGGCCTGCGCGCCGGCATCGTCGCGCGCGGCTATCGCAAGCGGCGGCCGGGCGTGGTGGTCGTCGGCGTCGACGGCGAGGCGCTGGTCGCGCCGGAGGAGGGCGGTGACGAAGCCGTGATGCTCGCGCGGCGATTCGCGGGACCGGTGGTGACGGGCGAACGGCGCGCCGAAGCGGCGGCGGCCGCGGTCGCGCAGTTCGCGCTCGACGTCGTCGTGCTGGACGACGGCTTCCAGCATCGCGCCCTGCGGCGGGACGCGGACCTGGTGCTGATGAGCGACGATCCGGCCGCCGGCCGGCTGCTGCCCGCGGGCTCGCGGCGCGAGCCGCTCGCGTCGCTCGCGCGCGCGCGGGCGGTGCTCGCCGTCGGCGACGGCGTCCCGCCGACGCCGGCGGCGCTGCCCCGGTTCGCGGCGCGGGTGGAGGCGACCGCGCTGGTGGATGCGACGGCGGAGGGCTGGCGCACCGCGCCCCTCGCCGGGCTCGACGGCGCGCGCGTCGTGGCGGTCTCGGGCGTCGCGCGTCCCGAGCGCTTCGTCGCCCTGCTCGCGCGCTGCGGCGCGAAGGTGCGGCGGCACATCGCCTTCCCGGATCATCACACCTACGCCTCGGTCGACGTCGCGGCGCTCGTGGCGGCGTCGGCCGAAGGGCTCCTGGTCACGACCGAGAAGGACCTGGTCAAGCTGGCCGAGATTCCGGGGCTGCGGGCCCTGCGCGCGCTCCGCGTGGAGCTGGTCGTCGAGCGCGGCGACGCGCTCGTCGACCTGCTGCTGGCGTGACCCGATCGACGCATGCGGGCCGGTCGGGGCCAAGTGGCATTGCACCCGGATTGACGGTAGACGGCACGGATGCCGATTTGGAGGCCGAGCGATGGCGGCCGCCGCCCGGTCTGACGCATGGGACGGACGGGCCGACGCGCCTGCGCTCCTGGTGGTGCAGACGAGCTTTCTGGGTGACGTCGTCCTGACCACGCCGCTCCTGAGCGCGCTGCGCGAGCGCGTGCGGCCGCGCCGGTTGGCGGTCCTGGTCCGTCCCGACGCGGTGGCGCTGGTCGACGGCCACCCGGCCGTCGACACGGTGCTGGTCGACGACAAGCGCGGCGCCGACCGCGGCCTCCGCGGGATCGTGCGGACGGCGGGACGGCTCCGTCGCGAGCGCTTCGACCTCGCGGTGTCGCCGCATCGCTCGTTGCGGACCGCGCTCGTGCTGGCGGCGGCCGGCATCCCGCGCCGGATCGGTTTCGCGACGAGCCGCGGCGCCTTCCTGTTCCACGAGCGCGTGCCGCGCGACCGCACGCGCCACGACGTCGACCGGAACCTCGCGCTCGTCGCGCCGTTCGGGCCACCGATGACGCCCGCGCCGGCGCTGCACGTCCCGGTCGCGGCCGACGCGGCGGCGCGCGCCGCGGCGCTCCTGCCGGCGGGGCCGGGGCCGCTGGTCGGCGTCGCGCCGGGATCGGTCTGGGCGACCAAGCGGTGGACGGCGGAGGGCTTCGCGGCCGTGGTGACGGCGCTGGCCGCCGAAGGCGCGCGCGTCGTGCTGCTCGGCGCGCCGAGCGATCGCGCGGTCGCCGACGAGGTCGCGCGACGGTCGGGCGGCGTGGCCACCGTGCTCGCGGGGCGCACCGACCTCGCGACGTTGGTCGGCGTGGTCGATCGCCTGGCGTTGCTGGTGGCGAACGACAGCGCGCCGATGCACGTGGCGTGCGCGCGCGGCGTCCCCGTCGTCGCGGTGTTCTGCGCGACGACGCCCGCGCTGGGCTACGGACCCGTCGGTCCGAACGCCACGGTGGTCGAGGCGGACCTGGCCTGTCGTCCGTGCGGGCTGCACGGCGGGCGGTCGTGTCCGCGCGGCACCGAGGACTGCATGCGGCTGGTCGCACCGGCGCAGGTGCTGGCTGCTGCGCGTGCCCTGATGGCGGGAAGGCGCAGCACGGGCAGCGCGGCATGAGCGAGGCCACCGTGCCGGTCGTCGCGGTGGTGGTGGCGAGTCGCGGCGGGGGCCGTCTGACGACCGCGCTCGACGCCGTGGAGTGGGCGTCGGAGCGCGTCGTGCTCGACCCGCTCGGGCGCATCGAGCCGGCGCAGCTGCCGAGCGGCGTCGCGCATCGGCGCGACACCGTCGCCGTCGACGCGCTGGGCACCGCGCCGTGGGTGCTCCTGCTGCGTGACGACGAGATCGCCCCGCCCGCGCTGCGCGACGCCGTCGCGGCCGCGATCGCCGTCGGCGAGCCGCGCGGGGTGCGGCGCCAGCTGCACGCGCTCGGTGCGGTGTTCGCCGTGGGCGGCGCCCCCATCCGATTCGCGGGGCGCGCGGGCACCCAGATCGACGTGTGTCGTGGCTCCGATCTCGCCCTGCGCACGCGCGGCGTGCGCGCGCCGCTCGCGCCGCTCGAGCCCGCGCTCGTCGTCGCGCATGCGGAGTCCCTGGAGGCGGCGCTCGAGGCGCTCGACGCGGACAGCGCGACGACTGCGGCGCTGCTCGATCTGAGCGGCCGGACCGCGCGGCTGCGGGATCTCCTGTGGGCGCCGTGGATGGCGGGCGGCCGGGTGCTGTTCGCGCGCGTCCCGCGCCCGGTCGGCCTGGCGCGCTGGATCGTCGCCGTGCTCGTCGGCTACGGCGCCGTCGTCGCCCACGCCAAGCTCTGGGAGCGGGTGCGCAACCGGCCGCTGCGGATCGCATGACGCTACCCGCCGCCTACACCGTCCTGCGTGCCGGCGCGGTGCGCGTGGCCGTGCGCCGCGACCTCGCCGACGCGGTCGCGCCGTGGTTGCTCGCGCCGACGCTCGCGATCCCGGCGGGCGCCGAGCCCGTCGACGGCGGCCGCGGCGGCGCGTGGCGGCTGACGTTGCCGGGTGGGACGCGTGCGGTGCTGCGCTGCAATCGGCGCGGGGGCGCGATGGCGCGCGTCGCGGACGACACGTACCTGAGCGTGGTCGGCCATCGTCCGCTGCGCGAGCTCGCCGTGACCGACGAAGCGCGACGGCGCGGCGTGCCGGCCCCCGAGGTCCTCGCGGTCCGCGTCGAGGGCGCGATCGTCTACCGCGGCGCGGTGCTGACGGCGGAGATCCCGGACGCGGTGACGCTCGTCGAGGCGCTGCGCGAGGCCGCCGACGCGCCGGCGCGCCGCGCGCTCATCGAGGCCGCGGGACGCGTCGTCGCGGGCATGCATCGCGCGGGGCTGCGGCACGCCGACCTGAACATGACGAACCTGATCGCGCGGAGCGGCGCGGGCGGCGTCGAGCTGTCCGTGCTGGACCTCGACCGGGCGTCGCTCTCGCGGCCGCCGCTCGGCCGGTGGGCACGGCGCCGCACGCTTCGCCGCCTGGCCCGCTCGTGGCGGAAGCTCGATCCGTCGGGCGTGCTCGCCGGGCCCGACGATCTCACCGCGTTCCGCGGCGCGTACGCCGCGCAGCTGGGGGCGCCGTGCGCGTGCTGATCGTCCTCCCGGGCGCGATCGGCGACGTCGTGCGCGCGCTGCCGCTGCTCGGCCGCCTGCGGCACGGGCTGCCCGGCGCGCACATCGCGTGGGCGGTCGAGCCGCCGTCGGCGCCGCTGCTCGCCGGGCATCCGTGGCTCGACGACGTGCTGGTCTTCGCGCGTCGCGACGGGCTGCGCGCCGTCGGGCCGCTCCTGCGCCGCGTGCGCGCCGGCCGCTTCGACGTGGCGCTCGATCTCGGCCGCGGCATCAAGAGCGCGCTGATCGCGCGCGCGTCCGGCGCCCGCGAGCGGCTCGGCTTCGCGCGCGCGGATGCGCGCGAGGGCAGCTGGCTCTTCGCGACGCGGCGGCTGCCGGCGCAGGGCGTCGCGCGCTCGAAGCTCGAGCAGTTCCTCGCCTTCGGCGAGCTGCTCGGCGTGCCGCCGGCGCCCGTGGCGTTCGGCCTGGCGCCGACGGCGGCGGAGGCCGCCGAGGCCGCGACGCTCACCGCGGGCCTGCCGTCGCCGCTCGTGGCGGCGTGCCTCGGCTCGTCGTGTCCGTCGCGGCGGTGGTTCCCGGCACCGACGCGGGTCGTGCTCGACGCGCTCGGCGGCGGCGCCCTGCTGCTCGGGACCTCCGCCGACACGCCGTTCGCGGCGGCGGTGGCGGCGGGCGCCGGGGGCCCCGTGCGCGACCTGACGGGGAACACGTCGCTGCGGCAACTGCTCGCGGTGCTGGCGCGCGCCGACGTGGCGTTCGGACCCGACTCGGGCGCGCTGCATCTGGCGGCGGCGGTCGGGACGCCGGTCGTGTCGCTGTGGGGCGCCACCAGCGCGGCGCGGTCGGCGCCGTACGGATCGGAGCACCGCGTGCTCGAGGGCGTGTCGCCGTGCGCGCCGTGCTTCCTGAAGCGCTGCCCCATCGGCCGCGAGTGCATGCGCCACATCCGTCCCGAGGACGTCCTCGCGCACGCGACGGAGGCGCTGGCGGCGTGAGCGACTACGGGCGATGGAAGCGAGACGGCTGGCGGGGATGGCGCCTCGCCGGCGCGCCGCTCGACGAGGCGGCCTGCTTCGCCGCCGCGGAGAGCGGCGAGGGGCGGACATCGCGACACGCACGCAGCCTGCGTCTCGACGCGTCGCCGGCCGCGGTCTGGGTGAAGGCCTATCCGGCGCCGGGCGCGCGGCGGGCGCGGCAGGCCTTCGTGATGGGCCGGGCGCTCGCGGCGAGCGGGTTCGCGGCGCCGGAGACGTTGCTCGTCGCGTGGCGCCGCCGCGCGGGCGTCCTCGTGACGCGCGACACGGGCGGCGAGGACCTCTTGGCGCTCGTCGGCCGCCTGGGCGGCGGCGCGGCGACGCGGGCGGCCAAGCGCGCGCTGCTGGCGAACCTCGGCGTGGCGGTCGGTCGGCTCCACCAGGCCGGCTTCGTCCACGGCGACCTCGTGCCGCCGAACCTGCGCGTGCGCGACGACGGCACGTTCGTGTTTCTCGACAACGATCGCACGCGCCGCGGGCTGCTCGCGGTGGGCGCTCGGCGGAATCTCGTCCAGCTCGGCCGCTTCGTCGTGCCGGGACTCGCCGCGACGGATCGTGCGCGCGTGCTCGCGGCGTACGGGCGGACGTGCGGTCTCGATCGGCGCGCGCGCCATCGCCTCGGGCGCTGGGTGGCGCGGAAGATCATGGCGCGGCGCTGCGCGATCGACCACATCCCGTCGGATGTGGCGACCCGCGCGGGGTTCATGGCGCTGATGCGCAGCGGCGGGCCGTTCGATCCGGCGCGGCCGGCGGGAGGCGCCGCGTGAAGCGGGCGCTCGTGACGCTCGCGCACCCGCAGCACGCCGGGATGCTGCGCGCGCTGCGCGTCCTCGAGGATGCGGCGCCGCGCCACGGCTGGGAGCTCGCGTATGCGTTCCCGGCGGAGGACCCGCTGCTCGCGTCCGTCGGCATCCCCGCGGAGCGCACGACGATCATCCCCGGGCTCGGCGGCTGGCGGCGATGGCGGTCGCGGCTGGCGCTGCCGGCGGCGGTGGCGCGGCTGGCGGCGCTGGGGCGCACGGCCGACGTGATGTACTCGACGACGCTGTCGACGTTCCCGCACTGCTGGCTCGCGGGCCGTGTGACGGGCGTGCCGACCGTCGTCCACGTGTACTCGAGCTACGCAACGGCGCGCCCGTACCGGAAGCATTGGCTCGGCCGTGCGCGGCACGTCGTCTCGCCGTCCGCCGATTCGCTCGAGCTCGCGCGACGCGCCGTCGGCGGCTTCGCCGCGCAAACACGGACGTGCGTCGCGTACAACGGCATGGACACCGAGCGGATCGTCCGCGAGGCGGGTGATCCGGTGCCCGCCGCCCTCGCCGCCGGCGCGGGACCGCGCATCGGCATGGTCGGCAACCTCGACGCGCGCAAGAACCCGGCGCTGCTCATCGAGGCGACGCCCGCGATCCGCGCGGCGGTGCCCGACGTGCGCGTGCTCCTGGTCGGCGCGTTCCCGGACGCGACGTCGGAGGCGGCGGCGCGCGCGCGCATCGCCGCGCTCGGCCTCGACGACGTCGTGCGCGTGACCGGCTTCCTGCCGAACCCGTTCCCCGTCGTGCGGATGCTCGACGTCCTGGTGCATCCGGCGCTGCGCGATCCGTTCCCCCTGGCGCTGCTCGAAGGCATGGCGCTCGGGCGGCCGATCGTGGCGTCGGCGGTCGGCGGTATCCCCGAGATGCTCGTCGACGGCGAGAGCGGCGTGCTGGTGCCGGCGAACGATCGCGACGCGCTGGCGACGGCGGTGATCGGCCTGCTGCAGGACGCGCGCGGACGGACCGCGATGGGCGCGGCCGCGTTTCATCGGCTGACGACGCAGTTCACGCTCGACGGCTGGGCCGCGACGATGTTCGGCGCCTTCACGGCGGCCGCCGACGGAGCGGCGTGATGGCCGACGTCGCCGTCGTCGTCCCGACGTTCAACCGGGCCCACACGCTGGGCGCGAGCCTGGACAGCCTGCTGGCGCAGCGCGACGTCGCCCTCGAGGTGATCGTCGTCGACGACGGCTCGACCGACGAGACGGCCGCGCTGCTCGCGCGCTACGACGATCCGCGCGTGCGCGTGATCCGCGGGGCCCATGCCGGGATCGCGGCCGCGCGCAACGCGGGCGTGGCGGCGGCGACGACGCCCCTGGTCGCGTTCCACGACTCCGACGACCTCGCGCTGCCCGGGCGGCTCTCGGTGCCGGTCGAGTTCCTGGGGTCGCATCCCGACGTCGACCTCGTCATCCAGAACGGCCGCATGCTCCCGCCGGAGGACGAGCCGGACGGACGCGAGGAGCCGTGGATCCGTCCGGAAGTGGCGCGGACGCTCACGGCGCGGCCGATCGGCGTCGCAGAGGTGTTCCGGTGGAACCTCGGGCAGCTGCAGGGCATGTGCTTCACGCGCCGTGCGCTCGAGGCGACGGGGTCGTTCGACGGCTCCTTCACCATCCTCGACGACCTCGATCTCGTCCTGCGGGTGACGGCCCGCTTCCAGGCGGTGTTCCTCGACGTGCCGGCGTTCGCGTATCGGCGGCACGCGGGCGGGATCGCGCGGAACCGCGTCGTCGTCCGCGAAGAGTCGATCCGGCTGGCCGACAAGCTCGCCGGCGACCACCCGGAGGTGCTCGACCTTCTCGGCCGCGGCGCGTTCCGCAAGCGCCAGGCGCGTCGGTACGCGCGGCTGGCCAAGATGCGGGCGGGCGAGGGCGATGCGACGGCGGCCCGTGCGGCGCTGCGCCGCGCGCGGCTCCTCGATCCGGCCAATCTGCGCTACCGGCTGCGGGCGCTCTGGCTCATGCTGCGGTCCGGCGACTGACGGATGCGGATCGCGTTCATGCATCGCAGCCTCGCGGGCGGGGGCACCGAGGCGGATCTCCGTCGGATGGCGTCGGCGCTGGCGGCACGCGGCCACGACGTGCACGTCTTCTGCGCGCGTCCCGCGGCGCCGCCGCCGGGGGTGACGGTCCATCGCGTCCCCGTCGTGCGCGCGGGCCGCGTGGCGCGGCTCCTCTCGTTCGCCGTCGGGGCGCCACGGGCCGTCGGCCGCGAGCGCTGGGACGTCGTCATGGGCTTCGGCCGCACGCTGCGGCAGGACGTCGTGCGCGTCGGCGGCGGCACCCATCGCAGCTATCTGCGGCGCATGGAGACGGCCGGCCGTCGGGGGCGCGGGCGGGGGCCGTATCACCGCGCGATCCTCTGGATCGAGGGACGGCAGTTCGCGGCGATGCGGCGCGTGCTGACGGTGTCGCGGGTCGCGGCCGCCGAAGTGTGCGCCGACTACGCCGTCGCGCCCGACGGCGTCACCGTGCTCTACAACGGCGTGGACCTGGTCCGCTTCCACCCGGGCGGCCGCGCGACGCGGGGGGCGGCGCTGCGCGACGCGCTCGGGATCCCGCGCGACGTCGCGGTGTGCGCGGCGATCGGCACGGGGTTCGTCCGCAAGGGCTTCGACCTGCTCGTCGATCTGTGGCGCGAGCGGCCGCCGGCCGATGCCGTGCTGCTTCTCGTCGGCGACGACGAGCGGCTGGGACGCTGGCAGCGCGAAGCGACGCCGCGCATCGTCGTCGCCGGGCCGCGGTCGGATGTCGACGCCGTCCTCGCCGCGGCCGACGCCGTGTGCGTCCCGTCGCGCCAGGAGGCGTTCGGCAACGTCGTGCTGGAAGCGTGCGCGGCGGGGGTTCCGGTCGTGACGAGCCGCCGCGCCGGCGCGGCGGAGCTGCTCGACGGACCGCTCGCGGCGCTCGTGGTCGACGACCCCGAGGACCGTCCGGCGCTCGCGGCGGCGATCGCGCGGGCGCTCGGCCCGGAGGGCGCGGCGTTCGGGGCGGCGGGCCGGCGGCGTGCCGAGGCGCTCACGTGGGACGCGCACGACGACGCGCTGGAGACGTTCCTGGGCACGGTGGCGGCGGAGGGCACGCGTGGCTGATCGGCGGGTCGGACACGGGCCGATGCGGGCGATCGTCGCGCCCGGGATCGACCTGCGCGTCGCGATGGGACCCGACGGCGACCCCGATCGCCTGCTGACGCATCCGCGCTGCCGCATCGTCAAGTTCCAGTCGAAGGTCGCGGTGGGCGCCATCGACAGCGCCATCGGTCCGCTCTACGTGAAGCGATACAACCGGCACGCGTGGCGGGTCGTCCTCGGCACCCTGCGGCGCCCGTCGCCCGCGTTCACGGCGTTCGCCAACGCGCGCGAGCTCGCGGCGCGCGGGTTCGCCGTACCGGAGGTGGTGGCCGCCGTGGAGTTCCGCTACGGCGGATTCTGCACGCGCAGCTTCTTCGTGACGCGCACCGTGGAGAACGCCGACACCGCCGACCTGCACTGGCAGGCGATCCGCGCTCAGCCCGACGCAGCGGCCCGCCGTCGCGATCGTCGCGCGTTCGCGCTCGGGCTCGGCGACCTGTTCCGGCGCCTGCACGCGGCGGGCGTCTACCACAACGACCTGAAGGACGTGAACGTGCTCGTGCGCGGCGCGCCGGCGGCGCCGGGGTGGGTGCTGCTCGACCTGGAGCGGGTGCAGTTCCGCACGGCGCTCGATGCGCGCCGGCGGACGAAGAACCTCGTGCAGCTCGAGCGGACGCTCGGGCGCGCCTCGTCGCGCAGCGACCGGCTGCGCTTCCTCCGCGCGTACCTCGGCCCCGAGTCGGATCGCGCGCAACGGCGCGCGTGGGCGGGCACGGTGCTGGGCGCGGCCGACACGAAGGAGCGCGAGCGGCGGCGGCCGCGACGCCAGCGTCCACCGGAACGGGTGTCGTGCACGGTCGTCTGCCAGGACGAGGGCGGCCAGATCGGCGGGTGCCTCGAGAGCGTCGACTGGTGCGACGAGATCGTCGTCGTCGACGGCGGGTCGCGCGACGGCACCGTCGAGCTGGCCCGCCGCTTCACGCCGCGCGTGATCCATCACCCCTGGCCGGGGTATCGCGCGCAGAAGCAGTTCGCGCTCGAGCACGCGACCGGCGAGTGGGTACTCAATCTCGACGCCGACGAGCGCGTGACGCCGGAGCTCGCGACGGAGATCCAGGAGGTGCTGCGCGACGTCGCGGACGGCGTCGACGGCTACCGCATTCCCCGGCTGGTCTCGTACCTCGGCCGCTGGTGGTATCGGGGCGGCTGGTATCCGCGGCCGGTGACGCGGCTCGTGCGACGGGCGCAGACGGTGTGGGGCGGGACCGATCCGCACGATCGGGCGATCATCCCCGGACGTGTGGTCGGCCTGTCGCAGCCGATTCTGCACTACACGTACGACGACATCGCCGATCACCTGCGGAGCGTGCGCAAGCTCACGGCGGTCGCCGCGACGCAGGTGCCGGCCGGCCGGCGCATCGGGCTCGGCCGGCTGGTCGGCGAGCCGGCGTGGCGCTTCTTCCGTGCGTACGTCATCAAGCGCGGCGTGCAGGAAGGCCTGCCCGGGTTCTTCGTCGCGGCGACGGACGGCTTCTACACGTTCCTCCGCTGGGCGCGGGTGTGGGAGCGGGAGCGGCGCACGTGATCGACGCCGGCCGGCCGCGCACCTCGATCGTGATCGTCAACTGGAACGCCGGGGAGACGCTGCACGCGTGTCTCGCGAGCGTGGCGGCCGACGGGCTGGCCGGCCGCGAGGTGGTGCTGGTCGACAATGCGTCGAGCGACGGCAGCCTCGCGTCGGCGCAGGCGCGCTGGCCGTGGCTCCGCGTCGTCGAGACGGGCGCGAACCTCGGCTTCGGCGGCGGGGCGAACCGCGGCGCCGCGGTCGCGCGCGGGGAGATCGTCGTGTTCCTGAACCCGGACGCGCGCGTCGAGCCCGGCGCGATCCGCACGCTCACGGACACGCTGCTGACGCTGCCGACGGTGGGCATCGCGGGCGGCGGCCTCTGCGCGCCCGACGGGCGCTGGCAGCCGGCGGCCGCGCGCTTCGCGCCGGTGCGCCACCTGCTGCTCGATACGACGCCCGGGCGTCTGCTCGATCGCCGCCGCCGGCTGCCCTACGAGGTCGATTGGGTCTACGGAACGTTCATGGCGGTCCGGCTGGATCTCTTCCGCCAGCTCGGCGGGTTCGATCCCGCGTACTTCGTGTACGGCGAGGACATGGACCTCTGCCATCGGGCGGCGCGTGTCGGGGCGCGGACGCTGCTCGTGCCGGCGGCGCGCGCCGTCCACGGCGACAACGTCAGCGCCACCCAGCGGTACGGTCTCGGCCGGGAAGCGGCGGTGGTGCGCGGCGAGCTGCGCTTCTACGCCCGGCGCGGCCAGCCGTCGGACCTGCGGCGGTTCCGCGCGGTCGCCGCGTGCAAGTTCGGCGTGAAGGCGGCGCTCGCGTCGGCGCTCGGGCGCGCGGCGGCCGCCAGCACGTATCGGAAGGTCGTCCGCACCTGCGTCGAGGGCCTGCCGCCGTGAGCGCCGTCACGCTCGCCATTCCCTGCCGCACCGACGAGCCGGAGCTGGGCCACACGTTGGCCGCGGCGTGGGCGAGCTGGCAGGCGGCGCGGGGGGGCGGCGAGACGCGGACGCTCGAGCTGCTCGTGTGCCTGAACGGACGCTCGCCGGAGGGATCGCCGGCGCTGCGCGATCTCGAGGCGTTCGTGCGGACGGCGGGCGGGACGCTCGCGCACGCCGACGCGGACGCCGGCACTCCGCTGCCGCCGATCGCGGGCGCGCTCACCGCCGTCGCGCTGACCACGCGTCGCGAGGGGAAGGCGATCGCGTGGAACGTCCTGCGCGCCGTCGCGCGCGGCGACGTCGTCTTGTTCCTCGACGCCGACGTCGCGTTCGCGCCGGACACGTTCGGGCGGTTGCTGGGACTGCTCGCGGCGCAGCCCGACGCCGTGCTCGCGTCGCCGAAGACGACGTGCGCGCCGCGGCCGACGGCGTTCGAGCGTATCATGGCGGCGCCGTACGGCATCGACTTCCCGAACCTCTCCGGGCAGCTGTATGCGGCGCGGCGCGCGGGGCTGCCGGCGACGATGCCCGAGGACCTGATCGAGCCGGAGCGCTGGCTCGAGCTCGTCGTCGGGGCCGCGCGGGTCGTACGCGATCCGGCGGCGCGGGTGATCGTCCGCCTGCCCGGCACGCTGCGCGACTTCTTCCGCCAGCGGATCCGCATCGAGATGGGCAAGGTGCAGCTGCGGCACGACTATCCCGGGCTCGACGCCCGCGGTGCCGCGCAGCCGCGCGGCCGTGCGGCCCTGGCGCGCCTGGGATACGCCGATCTCGCGCGCCTCGGCGTGTATCTCGGGCTGCGCGAGCTCTGCTACGCCATCGCGCGCCGCCGCTTCCACCAGGGGCGGACGGCGGGCGTCTGGCGCCAGGCGTCCAGCACGAAGCACTGGGGAGCGGCCTGAGCGGCGTGCGCGCGCTCGTCCTCGTCGCGCGATTGCCGGTGCCGCCATGGCGCGGCGACCAGATGCGCGCGTACCACCACATGCGCATCCTGGCGCGGCGCCACGAGATCACCTGCTGCGCCCTCACGTGGCGCGAGCCCTCGCCGGCGCGGCGCGCGGAGGTCGAGGCGCTCGGCGTGCGGCTCGTCACGGTGCCGCTCGGGATCGCCGGCGCGCTGCCGGCGCTCGGCCGGGTGGCCGTCGGCGACCCGCGGCCGCTGCAGGTGCTGCTCTACGTCCGGCGGCGCGCGCGGCGCGCGGTCGCCGCGCTCGTCGCGGACGGGCGGTTCGACGTCGTGCATGCGCAGCTCGTGCGCACCGTGCCGTATCTGCCGGACGGCGGCCCGCCCGTCGTGCTGGACCTGATCGACGCGCTGTCCGCCAACTTCGGCCGCCGGGCGCAACGCGAGCGCGGGCCGCTCGCGCCGGTGGCGGCGTTCGAGGCTCGTCGCCTGGCGCGCTTCGAGCCGGCGGCGATGGCCCGGGCGGCGCGCTGCCTCGCGGTGTCGGCGGTCGACGCGGCGTTGCTCGGCGGCGGCGCGATCGACGTCGTGCCGAACGGCGTCGACGTCGACGCGTTCGCGTTCCACGACGGTGCGCGGCCGCCGGCGCGCCTCGTGTTCGCGGGCAACCTGGGCTACTTCCCGAACGTCGACGCGGCCGTGTGGCTGGCTCGGGAGATCTTCCCGCGCATCCGGGCGGCGGTCCCGTCGGCGGAGCTGCGTCTGGTCGGTGCGCGGCCGGCGCGGGCCGTGCGCGCATTGACCGCGCTGCCGGGTGTGACCCTCCGCGCCGAGGTGCCGTCGATGCCCCCCGAGCTCGCGGACGCGACGGTGGCGATGGTGCCGATGCGCTCGGGGACGGGGCTTCAGAACAAGGTGCTCGAAGCGATGGCGGTCGGGACGCCGGTGGTGACGACGCCGCAGGTCGCGGAGCCGCTCGCGGCGCGCGCGGGCGAGCACTTCCTGGTCGGCGACGACGCCGGCTCGCTCGCGGCCGCCGCCGTCGCGCTGCTGCGCGACGCGGAGCGCGCGCGGGCGATCGCGCGCGCGGCGCGGGCGGTGGTCGAGGCGCGCTACCGCTGGGAGGCGTCGGCGGACGCGGTCGAGATCGCGTGGAACGCGGTGTCGGGACGCGCGTGAGCGGCGCTTGGCGCGCCGCGTCGCCGCCTTGCACGCCGGTGGGCGTCTGGTATGTCGCCGAGCGTGCACCGGCGCGACACGGGATGGCGGCTGCGTTGGGCGCTGCTGGCCGCGGGGGACTTGCTGGCTTGCAGCCTCGCGTACTTGCTCGCCTTCCTGCTGCGTGCCGTGGTCCCGCTGCCGCTGACGCAGGATTACCTGCCGGCGGTGCGCTTCGGCGAGGTCAGTCATCACTGGCTCGAGATGCTCGTGGCGCAGTTGATGACGTTGTACTTCCTCGGGCTCTACGAGACGCGCGCGATCCTGAGCCCGCGGCAGCAGATCGGCGCGATCGCCGCGGCGGCGGGGCTGCAGGCGCTCGTCCTGATCGCCGTGTACTTCTTCCGGCAGGACCTGGCGTTCCCGCGCTCGATCTTCGTGGTCTTCGCGGTGCTGAACGCCGTCCTGCTCGTCGGCTGGCGCCTCGGGTGTCGGGCACTGATGGGACGGTATCCGCGCCGCCGCGTGCTCGTCGTGGGGACGAACGCCGCCGCCGCGGAAGTCATCGACACCATCCGCGGCCAGCACTGGCTGGGCCTCGACATCGTCGGCTCCGTCGTGAGCAACCAGAACGGGACGCGCGTGCGCGCGCTACAGGACGTGCCCGTGCTCGGCACGCGTGACGAGCTGCCGTCGATCTGCGAGCGGCACGGCGTCGACGAGGTGATCATCGCATCGGACAGTACGTGGCAGGACGAGCTGCTGGATGCCCTGAGCCGGTGGCCGGGCGCGCGGTCGCGGGTGTCGGTCGTCCCGTCGCCGTACGAGATCCTGATCGGCCGTCGCGAGACGCTGCGCCTGCACGACATCCCGCTCATCGAGGTGATGGACGATCTCGACGGCGGCGGCGCCGCGGTGAAGCGGTTCGTCGACCTGGTGCTGGCGCTGCTCCTCCTGGTGCCGGCGGTGCCGGTGATGCTGATCGTCGCGCTGCTGATCCGCGCGACGTCGCCGGGCGCGGTGATCTACCGCCAGGCGCGCGTCGGGAAGGACGGACGCGTCTTCACCATGTACAAGTTCCGCACGATGCACGCGGAAGCCGAGCGCGCGACCGGACCCGTCCTCGCGCGCGAGAACGATCCCCGCATCACCACGCTCGGCCGACTGCTCCGCGCGACGCGCCTCGACGAGCTGCCGCAGCTGCTGAACGTCGTCCGCGGCGACATGAGCTTCGTCGGTCCGCGGCCGGAGCGGCCGGAGTTCGTCGCGGAGTTCGAGCGCGACATCCAGGGCTACGCGGAGCGCTTCCGCGTCCGCCCGGGGCTCACCGGCTACGCGCAGGTGAACGGCGAGTACCACACCTCCGCCGCGACGAAGCTCAAGTACGACCTCGCCTACATCCACAACCAGTCCGTCTGGCTCGACGTGCGCATCCTCTCGGAGACGATGAAGGTGATGCTGACGCGACGGGGCGTCTGAGGCGTGGCCCCGCGCACCGATCCGCCGCCCTGGATGCGGCGGGTGGCCGATGCTCTGCTCGTCTTCACGGCGGCATCGGTGCCCCTGTCGATCAGCGGCATGCAGATCGGCATCGTCGGGCTCACCGTGCTCGCGGTGCTCGGGACCGCCCTCGGCGCCGGCATCGTCCGGCGCACGCCGCTCGACGGTGTCCTGGCGTTGCTGTTCGGTGTGCTCGCGCTGAGCACGCTCGCGAGCGGGCGTCCGCTCGACGCCGAGGGCTGGTCGCGTCCGTGGGTGGTGATCGCCTTCTACGGCGTCTTCTGGTGGGTACGCGACCGCGCGCAGGCACGTCGCTTCGCGATGGTCATGGTCGCGGCGGGCACCGTGGCGGCGCTCTACGGCATCCTCCAGCACTTCACCGGCGTCGACTGGTGGCGCGCGGCGCTCGGGCGGCCGACGCGCGTCCGGCCGCGCATCGCGGGCGCCGAGGGCTTCGCCGTCGTCGGGTTCTTCCGCACGTACCTGACGTTCGCGCACGTGATGATCTTCCCGCTGGCGTGGGCGCTGGCGGCGGCGCTGCGCGGGCGCGTCCTCGGGATGCTCGCGGCAGCGGCGATGGTCGCGGCGATCGCGTTCTCCACCGCGCGCGGCGTGTGGGTGGGGGCGGTGATCGGCGTCGTCGTGCTGGCGGCGGTCGCGCGCGACGGACGCGGGCTGCCGTTCCTCGCGGGGCTCGTCGCCGTCGCGGCGCTGGCGTTCGCGCTGTCGCCGGGGCTGCGCCAGCAGGCGGCGCCGATCTTCACGCTCGGCGGCGAGAACGCGCAGCGGGTCGCCATCTATCGCGCGAACCGCGACATCGTCGCCGAGCATCCGCTGCTCGGTCTCGGATTCGGCCGCTATCGCGTCGCGGGCAAGGCGTACTACGAGCCGTATCCGCAGGCGGACCGGAAGTCGCACGCGCACAACAATTTCCTGCAGATCGCCGCGGAGGCGGGGCTGCTCGGGCTCGCGGCGTTCTGCCTGCTCTTCGCGTGGCTGCTGCGCCTCGGCTGGGGGGCCATGCGCGACGCGCCCGACACCGACACCTGGATCACGGCCACCGGCGCGTGGCTCGGCATCGTCGTCTTCCTGATCGCGGGGCTCACGCAGTACAACTTCGGCGACAACGAAGTGGCGATCGGGATGTGGTGCGCGGCGGCCGTCCTGCTGCGCTGCCGGACGTCGTGATGCGGATCCTGCACGTCGATCCGGAGCGGGGGTGGGGTGGCGGCGAGGTGCAGGTGCGGACGCTTCTGCGCGAGCTGGTGGCGCGCGGGCACGCGGTGACGCTGGCCGCGCATCCCGGCGGCCCCCTGATGCAGGAGCTGGCGGGGAGCGGCGTGCGCATGCGTCCGCTGTCGATCCGCAACAACGCGGACGTCGTCGCCGGGCTGCGTCTTCGCCGCCTCGTGCGCGGCCACGACGTCGTCCACTTCCACACGGCGCGAGCGCATGCGCTGGCCCCGTTCTGCCGCGGTCTGGGCGCGCGGCTCGTCGTCACGCGCCGCATGGACTACGTGCCCCGCGGCGGACCCTACGTGCGCTGGCTCTACAATCGCGTGGTCGACGCCGTCATCGCGATCTCCGACGGCGTGCGCGCGGCGCTCGTGCAGGCGGGCGTCGAGCCGGCGCGCATCCGCGTCGTGCCGAGCGGCGTCGACGTGGCGGCGATGACGGCGCCGCCCGAGGCGCGCGCGACCCTGCGGCGCGAGTGGGAGGTGGCCGACGACGACGTGCTGGTCGCGGTGATCGGCGTCCTCGAGAAGCGGAAGGGGCACGACGTGCTGCTGTCGGCGGCCATGCTGCCCGCGACGAAGAACCGCCGCGTGCGTTACGTCTTCGTCGGCGAGGGCGCGACGCGCGAGGTGCTGACCGAGGCGGTGGGACGGCTCGCGCTGCCGGTGCGCTTCGCGGGCTTCCGCAACGACGTCGCCGCGTGTCTCGCGGCCGCGGACGTCGTCGCGATGCCGTCGCGGCAGGAGGGGCTCGGCGTGGCCGCGCTCGAGGCGATGGCGGCGGGCCGTCCGGTCGTGGCGAGCCGCGTGGGCGGCCTGCGCGAGGCGGTCGAGCCGAACGTGACGGGCCTGCTCGTGCCTCCCGACGATCCGGCTGCGCTCGCGACCGCCATCGGCTCGCTCGCCGCGGATCCCGCGCGCCGCGCGCAGTTCGGCGCCGCCGGCCGCGCGCGCATTCTCGCGCGCTACACCGGCGCGCGGATGGCAGACGGCACGCTGGCCTGCTACGGAGAGCCGCCATGCGGGGGGTGACGGCGCGGCGTCTCGGGGCGCTGGTGCGACGACTCGGCGGCGTGCGCGTGCTCGTCGTCGGCGATCTGATGCTCGATCGGTTCGTGTGGGGCCGCGTGCAGCGCATCTCGCCGGAGGCGCCCGTGCCGGTGCTGCAGGTGACGCAGGAGGAAGCACGCGCGGGCGGCGCAGGCAACGTCGTGGCCAACGTCGCGGCGCTCGGCGGCCGCGCGAGCGTGTGCGGCATCGTCGGCAGCGACGACGCGGGACGCTGCCTGCGCGGTCTGCTCGACGACCTCGGCGCACGCACCGACGGGATCGTCGTCAGCCGCAGCGCTCCGACGACGGAGAAGACCCGCGTCCTCACGACGCAGCAGCAGCTGGTCCGCCTGGACCGGGAGCGCGTCGCGCCGCTGGACGCCACCGCCGCGCGACGGCTGCGCGAGGCGGTGTTGGCGCGGCTGCGCAAGGTGGACGTCCTGGTGGTCTCCGACTACGGCAAGGGCGTCGTCGGGCCCGAGTTGCTCGACGCGCTCGGCGCGGAGCACGACCGGCGCAGCTTCACGTGGGTCGTCGATCCGAAGCGCGCCAATTTCGCCCACTATCGCGGCGTGTCGCTGGTGAAGCCGAACCGCGAGGAGGCCGCGGCGGCGTCGGACGTCGACATCGTGGACGCGGCGTCGCTGCGCCGTGCGGGGGCGCGGCTGCTGGCGCGCTGGCAGGCGGAGGCGGTGCTCATCTCGCGCGGCGACGAGGGCATGGCGCTCTTCAAGCGGGGCGGGCGCGTGCACGAGTTTCCGACACAGGCGCGCGAGGTCTACGACGTGACCGGCGCGGGTGACACCGTGATCGCGGCCTGCGCGCTCGCGCTCGGAGCGGGCAGCAGCCTCGAGGACGCCACGATGCTGGCGAATCACGCTGCCGGCATCGTCGTCGGCAAGCGCGGCACGGCGACCGTGACGGCGAAAGAGCTGGCGGCCGCCGTGGCGGAACGGTAGACGCTCGGCATGGGGCTGCGGAGCATGACCGGCTACGGGACGGCGGGCGCCGACGGGCGCAGCGCGCGCATCACCGTCGAGATCCGCGGCGTCAATCAGCGTCACCTCGACGTGAAGATCGTCGCGCCGCGCGAGTACGCGCCCTGGGAGGCGGAGATCCGCGACCGCGTGCGCTCGCACGTCGAACGCGGGCGCGTCGACGTGGCGATCGTGCGGACGCCGGTGGCGTCGCAGCGCCGCTACAAGGTGGCCGTGCGCGAGGAGCTCGCGAGCGCGTACGTCGAGTCCGCGCGAGGGCTGGCGCGCCGCCTCAAGCTGGGCGGCTCGATCGGCATCGCCGAGGTGCTGCGCCTGCCCGAGCTGTTCGACGTCGTCGAGCGGCCGCCGGACATCGGCCGCGAGCTTCCGGTCCTGCGCCGGGCGCTCGTCGCCGCGCTGCGCGCGTTCGACCGCGAGCGGCGCCGCGAGGGGCGCCACGTCGAGCGTGACATGCGGAAACGGACGGCCGGGCTGCGGCGCACGACGGAGCGCATCCGGCGGCGGCTCCCCCTGGTCCTGCGCGGGCTCCGCCGGCGCGTCGAGGAGCGGCTCACGCGGCTCACGGACGGCGGCGGCGTGGACCCGGCGCGGATCGGGCAGGAGCTGGCGACGCTGGCCGATCGGAGCGACGTCACCGAGGAGCTGGTGCGGCTCGACAGCCACCTGGCGGCGCTCGACGCCGCGCTCCGCGGCAACGCGCCGGCCGGCAAGCGCGTCGAGTTCCTGCTCCAGGAGATCCTGCGCGAGTTCAACACGACGGGCGCCAAGGCGGGCGACCTCGCGACGAGCGCGATGGTGCTGGAGGCGAAGGGGGAGGTGGAGAAGCTCCGCGAGCAGGTGCAGAACGTCGAGTAGGACGGTGCTGATCACGATCTCCGGAGTGCCGGGCAGCGGCAAGACGACGGTGGCGAAGCTCGTCGCGACCGAGCTCGGGCTCGAGCACGTCTACGCCGGCAACATCTTCCGCGAGCAGGCCGCGCGCGCCGGCCTGTCGCTGGCCGAGTACGTCGCGCGCGCCGAGACCGATCCGTCGATCGACCGCGAGCTGGACCGACGCATGCAGGAGCGGGCGGCGGGCGGGAACGCCGTCCTCGAGGGGCGCCTGGCCGCCTTCATGGCGGACGAGGCGGGCGTCGCCGCGCTGAAAGTGTTCCTCGGCGCGTCGGAGGTGGTGCGCGCCGAACGCATCACGGGGCGCGAGGGCGGCGCCACGGACGAGCGGCTGCGCGAAATCCAGGTGCGCGAGACGTCGGATCGACAACGCTATCGCGACATCTATGGGGTCGATTACCACGATCTCGCGCGGTACGATCTCACCATGGACACCGATGGGCGGACGCCCGAGGAGGTGGCACGGGCCATCGTGGCGAAGGCGCGGGAGCGCTTCGCCCCCGGCTCCACGGCATGACGATCGACGACCTCATCGAACGCGTCCGCTCGTACAATCCGACCGCGCCCGTCGACACCCTCCGGGCGGCCTACGACTTCTCGGCCGAAAAGCATCACGGGCAGCGCCGCATGTCGGGCGAGCCCTACCTGACCCATCCGCTGCAGGTCGCCGGCATCATCGCGGACATGCGGCTGGACGTCCCCAGCATCGCGACGGGGCTCCTGCACGACACCGTCGAGGACACGCTCGCGACGCTCCCGCAGATCGAGGAGCTCTTCGGCGCCGAGATTTCGGCGCTGGTCGACGGCGTCACGAAGATCGGCCAGATCAGCTTCACCTCGCGCGAGGAGAAGCAGGCGGAGAACTTCCGCAAGATGCTGCTCGCGATGGCGCGCGACATCCGCGTCATCCTGGTGAAGCTCGCGGACCGCACGCACAACATGCGGACGCTCGGTCACCTGAAGCCGGAGCGCCAGATCGACATCGCGCAGGAGACGCTCGACATCTACGCGCCGCTCGCGCACCGCCTCGGCATCTACTGGATCAAGAGCGAGCTCGAGGACAACGCGCTCCGCTTCCTGCACCCCGAGGTCTACTACCAGCTGAAGCGCAGTGTCGCGAAGAAGAAGGCCGAGCGCGAGAAGTACACGAAGGAAGTCCTGTCGATCATCTCGAAGAAGCTGGTCGAGGCGGGGCTCGAGGCCGAGGTGAGCGGCCGCCCCAAGCACTTCTTCTCCATCTACCAGAAGATGCAGGCGCAGAACCTGCTCTACGATCAGATCTACGACCTGATCGCGTTCCGTGTCGTCGTCGACTCGGTGGGCGAGTGCTACGAGGCGCTCGGCATCGTCCACGCCAGCTGGAAGCCGGTGCCGGGGCGCTTCAAGGACTACATCGCGCTGCCGAAGGCGAACGGCTACCAGTCGCTGCACACGACGGTGATCGGTCCGTACGGCGAGCGCATCGAGATCCAGATCCGCACGCGCGAGATGCATCGCGTCGCCGAGTACGGCATCGCCGCGCACTGGCGCTACAAGGCGCCCGACGACGGCGCGCCGGACAACGACCAGCGCTTCGCGTGGCTGCGCCAGCTGCTCGAATGGCAACAGCACCTCCAGGATCCGGCGGAGTTCCTGCGCTCGGTGAAGGAGGACCTCTTCAGCGAAGAGGTGTTCGTCTTCACGCCGAAGGGCGATCTGCTGAACTTCCCGCTCGGGGCGACGGTCATCGACTTCGCGTACCGGATCCATTCCGAGGTCGGGCGGCATACGGCCGGCGCCCGCGTCAACGGGCGCATCGTCCCGCTCAAGTACCCGCTGCAGAGCGGGGACACCGTCGAGATCATCACCACCGCGAACCAGGTGCCGTCGAAGGACTGGCTCAAGCTGGTACGGACGTCGCGCGCCAAGGCGCGCATCCGCGCCTACCTGAAGAGCCAGCAGAGCCAGCGGTCGGTCGCCGTCGGGCGCGAGATCCTCGAGCGCGACCTCGGCCGCCACCAGCTCGATCTGGCGACGCTGCGCAAGGACGGCACGCTGGCGCGCGTCCTGAAGGAGCTGTCGCTCGAAGACGAGGACGCGCTGCTGACCGACGTCGGCTACGGCAAGCTGCCGACCCAGCACGTGCTGGCGAAGATCCTGCCGGAGACGGAGCTCGAGCGGCGGCGCGAGCGCAGCGAGGGCGCGCTGCAGCGGCTCATGCGGCTGGTCAGCCGCCAGACGAAGAGCGGCGTGCGCGTGTCGGGCGTCGAGGACATGCTCGTGCGCTTCGCGAAGTGCTGCCAGCCGCTGCCGGGCGAGCGCATCGCCGGCTTCATCACGCGCGGGCGCGGCGTCACGGTGCACGCGCAGGACTGCCCGAAGGTGCTCGAGACGGATCCGCAGCGACGGATCGACGTCCAGTGGGAGAACGGGAAGGGCACGCCGCGTCCGGTGCGCATCGAGGTGACCTGCGTCGACCGGCCCGGACTGCTGGCGGCGATGTCGAAGGCGATCAGCTCGACGGGTATCAACATCGCGCGCGCGCAAGTGCACGCGATGGGCGATCACAAGGCGCAGAACACGTTCGAGTTGATGGTCGGCACGCTCGACGACCTGAACCTGGTCATGCGCAACCTGGGCCGCGTCCGCGGCGTCATGCGGGTCACGAGGGTACGGACATGAGTCGACGCATCGTTCTCACCGCGGCCGCGCCGAAGCCGGTCGGTCCCTACAGCCAGGCCGTCGTGTCCGGCGACCTCGTGTTCTGTGCCGGTCAGATCGGGCTCGACCCGGGGACGGGCCGGCTGGTGGAGGGCGGGTTCGCGGCGCAGCTGGCGCAGGTGCTCGCGAACATCCAGGCGGTGCTGGCGGCGGAGGGGCTCGGGCTGGGTGACGTCCTCAAAACCACGGTCTTCGTCACCGATCTGAAGGACGGGCCGGCTCTGAACGACGCCTACGGCAAGGCGTTCCCGGAGCCGTATCCGGCGCGCAGCACGGTGCAGGTGGCGGCGCTGCCGGCGGGCGCGGTCGTCGAGATCGAGGTGATCGCGCGACGCGCCTAGGCGGACGTCAGGCCGACTTCGCGACCTTGCCGCTGCGGATGCAGCGGGTGCAGACGAGCAGGAACTTCCCTGCGGTGCCGATCTTGGCGTGCACGCGCTGCAGGTTCGGCTGCCACGTCCGCTTCGTCTTGTTGTTCGCGTGGCTGACGTTGTTGCCGACCGAACGGTGCTTGCCACAGATCTCGCAGGAACGCGCCATAAGGGTGGGGCCACTACCACGGGCCCCCCAGCGTGGCAACCTCGGCGCCGCCGTTTGCCCCTGCGCGGCGCGCACGCGATAGACGGGACGCATGACCGCGCGGGCCTCCGACCGTGTCTGACGTCCTCGACTTCGCGACCGGCACGGCCGTCGCCCCGGTGGGCCCCGGGGTCTGGTCGACCCGGCTGCACCAGGGCTGGTGGATCGTCCGCGGGCCGAACGGGGGGTACCTGGCGGCCATCGTCCTGCGGGCGATGTTGGCGCAGGTGGCGGATCCTCGCCGCCGGCCGCGCTCGCTGACGCTGCACTACCTGGCGCCGCCGGAGCCCGGTCGGGCGGACGTGCACGTCACCATCGAGCGCGCGGGGCGCTCGCTGACGACGGTGTCCGCGCGGCTGGTGCAGAACGGCGAGGCGAAGGTCCTGGCGCTCGCGGCCATCGCGGCCGACCGGCCCGCGCCCACGTGGTCCGATCTGACGCCGCCCGCCGCGCCGCCCGCCGACAGCCTGCCGGCGGCCGCCGGCGCGGACGTGGTGCCGATCCACGGCCGGTTCGACCGGCGGCTCGTCGAAGGTCGCCCGTTCGCAGGCGAGCCGCGCGCCTACACGGTCGGGTGGATCCGACCGACGGAAGCGCCGCCGATCGACTGGTGTCTCGTCGCGGCGCTGACCGATGCGTGGCTGCCCGCGCTGTTCGTCCGCCATCCCGGGTTCGCGGCCGTGCCGACGATCGACCTGACGATCCACTTCCGCGACGACCTGCCGCCCGGCGACACGACGGGCGCGTGGTCGCTCGTGCGGTTCACGACCGACGTGTCGAGCTCGGGCTACTGCGAGGAGAACGGCGAGGTGTGGTCGTCCGGCGGGCGCCTGCTGGCCCAGAGCCGCCAGCTCGCCGTGTTCATTCCGCAGGGCCCGACGCCGGCCTCACGCTGAGCGGATGCGACGGATCAGCTCCGTCGTCGAGACGCCGGGCACGACCTCGATCCGCTCGACCCGTCCGCCGCGCGCCTCGACCTCCGCGCGCCCGACGATGTCGTCGAGCGCCCAGTCGGCGCCCTTCACCAGCACGTCGGGTCCGATCGCGGCGATCAGCGCGCGGGGCGTGTCGTCGTCGAACACGATCACGTGGTCGACGGCGGCGAGCCCCGCGAGGACCTCCGCACGTTCGGGCGCGGTGAGGATCGGCCGGCCGGCGCCCTTCAGACGGTGCACCGACGCGTCGCCGTTGAGACCGAGCACCAGCACGTCGCCCAGCGCGCGCGCGGCGCCGAGATAGCGGACGTGTCCGGGATGCAGCAGATCGAAGCAGCCGTTCGTGAAGACGATGCGCTCGCCGGCGGCGCGACGGGACGCGAGCGTCGCCAGCAGCGTCGCGACGTCGGGCGCCACCTTGGTCATCGCGTCCATACGCCAGCATAGCGCGCGTGCACGACCTGTCCCAAACGTACGGTCGCCTTGACCCCCCCTGGGGGGAACCGATACACCCCGCGCCAATGCCGACTCATCGGCGCCGTCGCTGGCGCGAGGCCATGACGGTGCGCCTCGACCTGAACGGGGTGCTCGCAGGCGCGATCGGCGGCGAAGGCCTCGAGCCGGCGCAGCTCGACGCGCTGGGAACGGACCTGGCGCGCGTGCGCGCCGAGCTGGCGGACCGGCGCGCACGCGGTGCGCTGCCCTTCGCGGAGCTGCCGTATCGGAGCGACGAGCTGCGCCAGGTGGTCGACGCGGCGCGGACGGCGCGCGAGAACTTCGACACGCTGGTCGTGCTCGGCATCGGCGGCTCGGCCCTCGGGACGCAGGCGCTCGCCAGCGCGCTCGCCGGCAGCGCGACGAACGGCATGCGCCTCCTCGTCTCCGACTCGATCGATCCGGGCAATCTGCGCTCGCTGCTCTCGCAGGTGCAGCTCGAGCGGACGCTGTTCAACGTCGTCAGCAAATCCGGCGACACGGCCGAGACGATGGCGCGCTTCCTGATCGTGCGCGATCGGCTGCTGCGCGAGTTCGGGGCCGTCGACTACAAGCGCCACGTCCTCGTCACCACGCAGGCCGAGCGGGGTTCACTGCGCCAGATCGTGAACGACGAAGGCTTCCAGGCGCTGCCGTTCCCGCCGGAGATCGACGGACGGTTCTCCGTGCTGACTGCATGCGGCCTGTTTCCGGCGGCGGCCGCCGGGATCGACGTCGAGGAGCTGCTGGCGGGCGCCGCGTACATGGACGAGCGCATGCACGCCGCCGAGTCGCCGCTCACCGACCCCGCCCTCGCGCTCGCCGGGACCCTCTGGAAGCTCGGCACCACGCGCGGCAAGCACATCGTCGTGCTGATGAGCTACGCCGAGCGGCTCGCGGCGGCGGGCGACTGGTTCTGCCAGCTGTGGGGCGAAAGCCTCGGCAAGGCGGAGGACATCCACGGCAAGACCGTCGAGTCGGGGCAGACCGCGGTGCGGGCCCGCGGCAGCGCGGACCAGCACTCGCATCTCCAGCTGTATTGCGAGGGGCCGCGCGACAAGGTCGTGCTGTTTCTGCGCGTCGAGGATCACGGCGAGTCGGTCGACATCCCGATCCCGGCGGCGTACCAGGACATCGAGGAGGTCGGGTGTCTCGGCGGCAACGCCCTCGGCGCGATGCTGAACGCGGAGCAGCGTGCCACGGAGCGGGCGCTCGCACGCCGCGGCCGGCCGAGCGCGACGCTGGCGCTGCCCGCGCTGAGCCCGTTCACCGTCGGCCAGCTGCTCTACCTCCTCGAGACGGCGACGGTCGCGAGTGCGCTGCTCGCCGGCGTCGATCCGCTCGGTCAGCCCGCCATCGAAGAAGGCAAGCGATACACGTTCGGCTTGATGGGCCGTCCCGGCTTCGAAGCGCTCCGCGAGGAGGTCGACGCCTGGGTCGCCGCGAAGGATCCGCGCTTCATACTCTGAGCAACGGGTGAGCAGGTGGGGAAGGTCGCCATACTCCCCCCGATCGTGCAGGGGCAGATCGCCGCAGGCGAGGTGATCGAGCGTCCGGCGTCGGTGGTGAAGGAGCTGGTCGAGAACGCGCTCGACGCCCGCGCCTCGCACGTCGACGTGAGCCTCGTCCAGGGCGGCGTCGAGCGGATCGCGGTCCGCGACGACGGCGAGGGGATGAGCGCGGAGGACGCGGTGCTGGCGTTCTCGCGGCATGCGACGAGCAAGCTGCGGCTCGCGGAGGAGCTGCCCGGCGTCCCGACGCTCGGCTTCCGGGGCGAGGCGCTGCCGAGCATCGCCGCCGCCGGCGCCGTCCGGCTCGTCACGCGGCGGGCAGACGACCTCGCCGCGATCACCGTCGAGGCCGACGGCACGGGCGCGCGGCTGGCGGGCCCCGCGGGCAGCGCACCCGGGACGACGGTCGAGGTGCGCGAGCTCTTCGCGACGACGCCCGCGCGGCGGAAATTCCTCCGCACGGCGTCGACGGAGGTGGGACACGTCGTCGACCTGCTCACGCGGCTCGCGGTCGCTTGTCCGTCGACGGGCTTCCGCCTGGAGCACGACGGCCGCGAGGTCGTGTCGTATCCGCCGGTGCGCGGGCTGCGCCAGCGCCTCGCGCAGGTGCTCGGCGCCGAGCGCGCCGGCGCCATGATCGAGGCGACGGCGACCGGCAACGGCATGACGCTGACGGCCTTCCTCGGGCCGCCGCGCGAGTCGCTCGCGACGGCGCGCCTCGTCTGGACGTTCGTCGCGGTCGGAGGCGAGGGCGCGGAGAGCGTCGCGCGCCGCTGGGTGCGCGATCGCCTGCTGCTCCGCGCGACGCTCGACGGCTACGAGTCGCTGCTGATGCGCGGCCGCTATCCGGTCGCGATGCTCTTCTTGTCGGCGCCGCCGGGCGAGGTCGACGTGAACGTGCATCCGGCGAAGCTCGAGGTGCGCTTCCAGCGGCCGGCGGCGGCGCACCAGCTGATCCGCTCGGCGCTGCGCTCGCATCTCGCCGCCGCGATGAAGGCGGCGCCCGACGCGGCGGCGGCGAGCGTGGTGGCCGACGCGGCGCCTGCGTACGGCGAGCCGTCGATGCGCCCGGCGGCGTGGACGCCGCCGCCGATGCAGCCGCTGCGGGCGGACGTCGCGTCCGCCGGCACGGGCCCGGCGGCGGAGCAGGCGGCATTGTGGCAGCCCGCGCCGGACGGCTTCGCCGCGCTCCGCTTCGTCGGTCAGGTGTTCGACGGCTACCTCCTGTGCGAGGGGGGCGGGCGCGTCGTGCTCATCGACCAGCACGCGGCGCACGAGCGCGTGCGCTTCGAGCGGCTGCGGCGCGAGCACGTCGACGGCGGCGTGGCGCGCGATCCGCTGCTCGTTCCCGAAACGATCGCGCTGCCGCCGGCGCCGCTCGCGGCCCTCGGCGAGCGTCTCGGCACGCTGTCGGCGGCCGGCCTCGAAGGCGAGCCGTTCGGGCCCGATACCTTCCTGCTGCGCACCGTGCCGCGGCTGCTCCGCGGACAGGACGTCGGCGCGCTGGTGCGGGCGGTGGCCGACGAGCTGGTCGAGGACGGGACGGCCGGCAGCGCGGAGCGCGCGGTCGATGCCGTGCTGGCGACGCTCGCGTGTCACAGCGCGGTGCGCGTCGGCCAGCGCATGGAGCCGGGGCAGGTGCGCTCGCTGCTCGAGGCGATGGACACCGTCGACGTGAACGCGCACTGCCCGCACGGCCGGCCCGTCGCGGTCGAGCTGCAGCGGGCGCAGGTCGAGGCGCTCTTCGCGCGATGACCCGGCCGCGTATCGTGTGCCTCGTGGGGCCCACGGCGAGCGGCAAGACCGGCCTGGCGCTCGAGCTGGCGACCGTGCTCGACGCCGAGATCGTGTCTGCCGACTCGCGCCAGGTGTACCGCGGCATGGACGTCGGAACGGCGAAGCCGTCCGCCGCCGAGCGCGCGCAGGTGCCGCATCACTGCCTGGACCTGGTCACGCCCGACGCGGCGATGGATGCGGGGGCGTTTCGTGCCGCCGCCGCCGCCGCGATCGCCGACGTGCAGGCGCGCGGCCGGCGCGTCCTCGTGGTCGGCGGCACCGGGCTCTACGTGCGCGCGTTGCTGTACGGGCTCTGTCCCGCGCCGCCGCGTGCGCCGGCGGTGCGCACGGCGCTGCGGGCGCTCGCCGCGCGGGCGGGATCGGCCGAGCTGCATCGGTTGCTGCGCCGGCTCGATCCGGTCGCGGCCGGACGCATCCACGCGAACGACACGCTGCGGCTCGTTCGCGCGCTCGAGGTGCCGCTCGTGAGCGCCCGGCCGCTGTCGGCGTGGCAGGCGGCGCACGGCTTCGCGGCGCCGGCGTACGACGCGCTCGTCGTCGGGCTCGACGTTCCCGTGGCGACGCTCGACGCACGGATCCGGGCGCGCGCGCAGGCGATGATCGACGCCGGCTTCGTCGAGGAGGTGCGCCGCCTCGCGGACAGCGGTCTCGCGGACGACGCGCCGGGGTGGAACGCGGTCGGCTATCGCGAGCTGCGCGCGCACGTCGAGGGTCGGTCGGCGCTCGGGCAGGCGCTGGACGCGACGGTCCTGGCCACGCGCCGCTTCGCCAAGCGGCAGCGGACGTGGTTCCGCGCGGAGCCCGCCGTCGTGTGGCGCGACCCCGATGCGGAGCGCGCGCGCATCCTCGCGGAGTCGCGGACATTCCTCGCCGGCGGCGCGGATCCTCACATTGCAAATCCGCGGAACCCGGGGTAGACCGACCGCCGATCAGCTTCCTATGGCCCGCCCGGCTTCGATTCCCGCCCTGCGGCGGCGCATCGATCGCATCGACGATCGGCTCCTGCGTCTGTTGAACCAGCGCGCGCGCGTCGTGGTGGCGATCGCGCAACAGAAGCATCGCAGCAACGCGAGCATCTACGTGCCGGCGCGTGAGAAGGGCGTCCTCGGACGCCTCGCGCAGATGAACGGCGGGCCGCTCGACGCCACGGCGATTCGCGCGATCTTTCGCGAGATCATCTCGGCGTCGCGCGCGCTCGAGCAGAAGCTGCGCGTCGCATACCTCGGACCGGAGGCGACCTACTCGCACCTCGCGGCACGCCGGCAGTTCGGGTCGGCCGCCGACTTCGTGGGCGCACCGACGGTCGCCGAGGTGTTTCGCGACGTCGAACGCGGGCGCGCCGACCTCGGCGTCGTGCCGGTGGAGAACTCGACGGAGGGCATGGTCGCGGGCACGCTCGATCTGCTCGTCGACTCGCCGCTCGCCGTCTGCGCCGAGATCGCGCTGCCCGTGCGGCACTGCCTGCTCGCCAAGCCGGGCGCCACGCTCGAGTCGATCGATCGCGTGGTGGCGCATCCGCAGGCGCTCGGGCAGTGCCGCCAGTGGCTCGCGGCGCATCTGCCCGGCGTGCCTGCGGCCGACGAGTCGAGCAACGCGCGCGCCGCGCAGCGCGCGGCGGAGGAGCCTGGGACGGCGGCGATCGCCGCCGCCGAAGCCGCCGACACCTATGGGCTCGCGGTGCTGGCGCGCGGCATCCAGGACGAGGCCGGCAACGTGACACGCTTCCTGGTCCTCGCCGGGAGCGACGCGGAGCAGCCGAGCGGCGACGACAAGACGTCGCTCGTGGTGAGCGTGCGGGACGAGGTCGGCGTGCTGGCCAAGCTGTTGCAGCCGTTCGCCGCCCACAAGATCGATCTCATCAAGATCGAGTCGCGGCCGCTGCGCGAGCGGCCGTGGGAGTACTACTTCTTCCTCGACCTGAAGGGGCACCGGCGCGAGCAGCGCGTGGCGCGGGCGATCGCCGCCGTCGAGCGGCGGGCGCTGCGCTGCAAGGTGCTCGGGTCCTACCCGCAGGCCGTGGAGACGGAGGCGTGATGGACGTCCGCCACCTGGTACCGGAGTGGATCCGCACGCTCACGCCCTATCCACCGGGCAAGCCCATCGAGGAGGTCGAGCGCGAGCTCGGCATCACCGACTCGATCAAGCTCGCGTCGAACGAGAACCCGCTCGGGCCGTCGCCGAAGGCCATCGAGGCGCTGCGCGCGGCGCTCGACCGCCTGCACCTCTATCCCGACGGCTCCGCGTTCTACCTGACGCGGCGCCTCGCGGCGCAGCATCGCGTGGCCCCCGAGGACATCCTCGTCGGCAACGGCTCGAACGAGCTGATCGAGCTCATCGTGCGGACGTTCCTCCGTCCGCGCGACGAGGCGGTGATGGCCGACCAGGCGTTCGTCGTCTACCGGCTCGTCACGCAGGCCGCCGCCGCCACGCCGAAGATCGTCCCGCTGCGCAACTTCACGCACGACCTCGAGGCGATCGCCGACGCGGTCACGCCGCGGACGCGGCTCGTCTTCGTCGCCAACCCGAACAACCCGACGGGGACGATGTTCGACCGCGTCGCGTGGCAGGCGTTCCTCCGTGCGCTGCCCGCGAATCAGCTCATCGTGGTCGCCGACGACGCGTACGCCGACTACGTCGACGACCCCGACTACCCGGACACGATCGGCTCGCGCGGCGACGGCTCGGTGCCGGTGGTGACGCTGCGCACGTTCTCGAAGCTGTACGGACTCGCCGGCCTTCGCATCGGCTACGCCGTCGCGCCGCCGGCCGTGATCGACGCCATGCAGCGCATCCGCCAGCCGTTCAACGTGAACGCGCTCGCGCAGATCGCCGCGCTGGCCGCGCTCGACGACCATGAGCACGTGCGCCGCACGCTCGAGGTGAACCGCGAGGGCATGGCGTATCTGACGGAGCAGTTCCGCACGATGGAGCTGCCGTACGTGCCCAGCGTCGCGAACTTCGTCCTCGTGCGCGTGGGGCAGGGCATCGACGTTTACGAGCAGCTGCTCCGTCGCGGCGTCATCGTGCGTCCGATGGACGGCTACGGCTTCCCGGAGTACCTGCGCGTCACCGTCGGCCTGCCGGCGGAGAATCGGCGATTCGTCGAGGCGCTCGGCGCCACGCTGCGCGGCGGCCGATGAGCGTACGCTTCGACCGCATGTGCGTCGCAGGCGTCGGCCTGATCGGCGGCTCGCTGGCGTTGGCCGCGCGCGAGGCGGGGCTGGTCGGCGAGATCGTGGGCTTCGGGCGAACGGCACGCAATCTCGAGGTCGCGCGCGAGCGCGGCATCATCGATCGCATCGCGACGACGCCCGGCGCCGCCGTCGCGGGCGCCGACTGCATCGTCCTCGCGGCGCCGGTCGGCAGCTGCGTGGCGCTCGCCACGGCGTTCGCGCCGCATGCGCGCCGCGACGCCGTCCTCACCGACGTCGGCAGCGTGAAAGCGCGCCTGGTCGCCGACCTCGAAGCCGCGTGGCCGGTGCCGGGCAACGTCATCGGGGGGCATCCCATCGCGGGGAAGGAGACCGCGGGTGCGAGCGAAGCGGAGGGGAATCTCTTCCGCGGTCGCACCTGTATCCTGACGCCGACGGCGACGAGCGATCCATCGGCGCTCGCGCGCGTGTGCGGGCTCTGGGAGGGCGTCGGGGCGCGCGTCGAGACGATGCCGGCCGCCGTGCACGATGAGTTGCTGGCGCGCGTCTCGCACATGCCGCACCTGGTCGCCTATGCGCTCGTCGCGTCGCTCGACGGCGTGCAGGCCGACGGTCGCACCGCGCTCGACTACGCGGGTGGCGGGCTACGGGACACCACCCGGATCGCCGGCAGCCCGCCCGAGCTGTGGCGCGACATCGCGCTCGCGAATGGCCCGGCGCTCCGGCGCGCGCTCGCCGATTTCCGTGCGGCGCTCGATCGGCTGGAGGCGCAGGTGGCCGGCAACGACGCCGCGGGGCTCGACGCGGCGCTGACCGCGGCGCGCGCCGCCCGCATGCGGCTGGGGGGACGCGGATGACCCCGGTCCGGATCGGCACGCCACCCGGCGCCCTGCGCGGCGACTGCACGGTGCCCGGGGACAAATCGATCGGGCACCGCGCGGTGCTGCTCGGTGCGTTGGCCGACGGCGTCACCGTGATGCGCGGGTTCGCCGGCGGGGCCGACGTGCGCGCGTCGATGGCGTGCATGGAGCGGCTCGGCGCGTGCATCACGGAGCAGGGCGGCGAGGTGCGCATCGCCGGCGCCGGGACGGCGCTCGGCTGCGACGGCGAGGTGGCGCTCGACTGCGCGAACTCCGGCACGACGATGCGGCTCGGCATGGGTCTCGTCGCCGGCGGCCGCGGCACGCTGGTACTCGACGGCGACGCGTCGCTGCGGCGGCGCCCGATGGAGCGGGTGGCGGCGCCGCTCCGCCGGATGGGCGCGCAGGTGACGACGACGGGCGATCGCCCGCCGGTGCGCGTCGTCGGCGGCACGCTCACGGGCATCGACTTCGCGCTGCCCGTGGCGAGCGCGCAGGTGAAGTCGGCGGTGCTCCTCGCCGGGCTGCGGGCGTCGGGCACGACGCGGGTCCGCGAGCCCGTGGCGAGCCGCGACCACACCGAGCGCATGCTCGGGCACATGGGCGTGCGGGTCGAGCGGTTCGACGACGGGGTCGCGCTCGCCGGGGGACAGACGCTCCGAGGCGCGGAGATCGCGCTGCCGGGCGATCCGTCGTCGGCTGCGTTCCTGATCGCCGCAGCACTGCTCGTGCCCGGTTCCGAGGTGCGCATCCGCGACGTCGGCATGAATCCGACGCGGACGGGGTTCCTCGGGATCGTCGAGCGCATGGGGGCGCGCGTCGCGGTGGAGCAGGGGCGCGACGTCGCCGGCGAACCTCGCGCGGACCTCGTCGTGCGGCACGGGCCGCTGCGCGGCACGACGGTGGACGCCGCCGAGGTGCCGGCGGCGATCGACGAGCTGCCGGTGCTCGCGGTGCTCGCGGCCTTCGCGTCGGGTGAGACCCGCATCCGGGGAGCGCAGGAGCTGCGCGTGAAGGAGAGCGATCGCGTGGCGGCGCTCGAGCAGCTCCGTCCGCTCGGCGTGCCGGTGGAGGCGATGGCCGACGGCCTCGTCATCGCGGGCGATCCCGACCGGCGGCTCGCCGCGGGACGCATCGAGCCGCACGGCGATCATCGCATCGCGATGGCGTTCGCCGTCGCCGGACTCCGTTCCGCGGGGCTCATCATCGGCGATCCCGGCTGCGTCGACGTGTCGTTCCCGGGCTTCTTCGCGCGTCTCACGGCGCTGGGCGCCATGGTGGAGGGCGCGGCGTGATCGCGGTCGTCGCCGTCGACGGCCCGGCCGGCGCGGGCAAGAGCACCGCGAGCCGGGCCCTCGCCGATCGGCTGGGGTTCGGGTACGTCGACACGGGCGCCATGTACCGCGCCGTCGGAGTGCTGGCCCACGAGGCGGGCTGCGCCTTCGACGACGAGGCGAGCCTGGTCCGGCTCGTCGACGGCCTGACGTTCGCGCTGGAGGACGGTGGGACGCGGCTCGTGGTGGACGGGCGGGACGTGTCGGTGGCCATCCGCCGAGGCGACGCGGGCGAGCTGGCGTCGAAAGTGTCCGTCAATCCGGCCGTCCGGACGCGACTGGTCGCCCTGCAACGAGGCCTCGGGGCCGGCGGCCGGGTCGTCATGGAGGGCCGGGACATCGGCACGGTGGTCTTCCCCGATGCGCCCGTGAAGCTCTACCTCACGGCCACCCCCGTCGAGCGGGCGCGGCGGCGCGCGGCGGAAATGCGGGGGCGCGGGGAGGTCGTCGACGAGGCTCGGCTCGCCCAGGAAATCGCGCTGCGTGACCGCCGGGACAGCGAGCGGCCGACGTCGCCGCTGCGTCCGGCCGACGACGCCGTCGTCCTCGATACGACGACGCTCCCTTTCGACGCCGTGGTGGCCCGCATGGAGGAGATCGCGCGCGCCGGACTGCACGCATCCCCTTGAATACTTTGGGGCACAAGGCTATGGGTTACCGGTTGCATAAGTTCCTGCGAGCGATTCCGAGAGATTCGCGCCCAGAGGGGGTACCCGCTTGATGTCCGTTTCGTCGGAGAAGCCCGGTCACTTGGAGACCGGAGCCGAAGAGGATTTTGCCGCCCTCTTCGAGCAGAGCCTGAAGAGCCCGAAGGCCGGCGAAGTCGTCGCCGGACGCGTCGTGCACATCGGGCGAGACCACGTGACGGTCGACATCGGCTACAAGTGCGAGGGCACGGTTCCGATCCAGGAGTTCACGACGCGCGACGGTGAGCTCACCGTCAACGAGGGCGACACGGTCGACGTGTACTTCGAGTCGAGCGACACCGACTCCGGCGGCATCCACCTCTCGCGGCAGAAGGCGCTGCAGTTCGTCGTGTGGCGCGACATCGAGAAGGCGTTCGAGCGCGAGGGCGCGGTCGAAGGCGCGATCGTCGGCAAGGTGAAGGGCGGTTTGAAGGTCGACATCGGCGTTCCCGCATTCCTGCCCGGCTCGCACGCCGACCTCCGTCCGGCGCGCAACCTCGATCGCTACATCGGCCAGCGCGGCCGCTTCGCGATCCTCAAGTTCAACCGCTCGCGGGGCAACGTCGTCGTCTCGCGTCGTGCGGTCCTCGAGCGCGAGCGCACGCAGCTCAAGGAAGAGACGCTCAAGGTTCTCGAAGAGGGCGTCATCCTCGAGGGCGTGGTCAAGAACATCACCGACTACGGCGCGTTCGTGGATCTCGGCGGCATCGACGGCCTGCTGCACGTGACCGACATGTCGTGGGCGCGCGTCGGGCATCCGTCCGAGGTCGTCAACGTCGGCGATCGCGTGAAGGTGGTCGTGCTCAAGTACGACCCGGAGCGCGAGCGCGTGTCGCTCGGCATGAAGCAGATCATGCCCGACCCGTGGTCGACCGTCGGCGAGCGGCTCCCGATCGGCAGCCGCATCCGCGGCAAGGTGCAGAGCATCACCGACTACGGCGCGTTCGTCGAGCTCGAGCCCGGGCTCGAGGGGCTCGTGCACGTCTCCGAGATGTCGTGGACGAAGCGCGTCACCCATCCCTCGAAGGTGCTCGAGGTCGGACAGGAGGTCGAGGTCCAGATCCTCGACATCGATCCGGCCAACCGGCGCATCTCGCTGGGCCTCAAGCAGACCGAGCCGAACCCGTGGGAGATGGTCCGCATCAACCACCCGGTGAACAGCCGGATCAGTGGCAAGGTGAAGAGCATCACCGACTTCGGCCTCTTCGTGGAGCTCGAGGAAGGCATCGACGGCCTCGTGCACGTCTCCGACCTGCACTGGACCAAGAAGGTCAAGCACCCCTCGGAGTTCTACAAGAAGGGCGACGAGGTCGAGGCGGTCGTGCTCGGCATCGACGTCGACAACGAGCGCATTTCGCTCGGCATCAAGCAGCTCAGCGAGGATCCGTGGAGCCAGGTGCCGAAGAAATACGCGCCCGGCACCCGCATCCGCGGCGCCGTCTCGAGCGTCACCGACTTCGGCGTGTTCGTCGAGATCGAGGAGGGCATCGAGGGCCTGGTGCACGTGTCGCAGCTTTCCACCGAGCGCGTCGACCGTCCGTCGTCGCTCTACAAGGTGGGTGACGAGCTCGAGGCCGAGGTCACGCAGGTCGACCCGCGCGAGAAGCGCATCGCGCTGTCGGTGAAGGCGCTCCGTCGCAGCGAGGAGCGCGACGAGGTCGACGCGTACCTGAAGCGCGAGGCCGAGGGCGCGAAGTTCTCGTTCGCCGACATCATGAGCGACGAGCTCGAGCGCGATAAGGGCAAGGCGTAGCATCAGCGATCCGAGGGGGCGGGCGCGGCATGACCAAGCGCGATCTCATCGACGAAGTCGTGAAGCTCTTCCCCCGGTTCTCTCGGCGTGATGCCGAGGTCATGGTGAACGAGGTCTTCGACACCATGACCCAGGCGCTGGTGCGCGGTGAGCGCATCGAGATTCGCGGCTTCGGCAGCTTCGTCGTGAAGAACCGCCAGGCGCGCGAGGGCCGCAATCCCAAGACGGGGGCGGTCGTTCCCGTGCACGCGAAGCGCGTCCCGTTCTTCAAGGTCGGGAAGGAGCTTCGGCTCCGCGTCGACGGCAAGCCCTGGACGCCGGACGACGCCGAAATACTCTAGCCGACCCGAAGGCTTCGCCTTCGGTCGGGTCACTAGTGTAGCGGCCGTTTCCGCCCGACCTGTATGGCGCGGCCGGCGAAGCCGGCGCGCCAGGCGTGCCACGCACGTTGAACACGCCTGAGTTGTCTGGCGGCGCCTTACGTGTGTAGTATCCGCGCGCGTCAGAAACGGAGGCAGGCCACGTGCGACACTCCGATCCGCCGGGAACGCTCGGCGAGCTGAAAGCGTCCGGGTATCAGGTACGAAGCGTACGGGAGGAGATGCGCGGCAATCTGCTGGCGCGCCTCGCGGCGGACGAGCGCATCCTGCCCGGGATCATCGGGTACGACGATTCGGTGATTCCCGAGATCGAGAACGCGATCCTCGCCGGACATCACATCGTGTTCCTCGGCGAGCGCGGCCAGGGGAAGAGCCGTATCATCCGGAGCCTCGTCGGCTTGCTCGATGCGCAGGTGCCCGTCGTCGCGGGCTGCCCGATCAACGACGATCCACTGGCGCCGATCTGCGCGGAGTGCCGGCGGCGGATCGCGGCGGAGGGTGACGCCCTCGCGGTGACGTGGCTCGAGCGCGAGCAGCGCTACGGCGAGAAGCTCGCGACGCCCGACGTCTCGATGGCCGATCTCGTCGGCGAGATCGACCCGGTGAAGGTCGCCGAAGGTCGCTACCTCGCCGACGAGGAGACGATCCACTACGGCCTGATCCCGCGGACCCACCGGGGCATCTTCGCCATCAACGAGCTGCCGGATCTCACCGAGAAGGTGCAGGTCGGATTGTTCAACCTGATGGAGGAGAAGGACGTCCAGATCAAAGGCTACAAGATCCGGCTGCCGCTCGACGTGGTGATCGTGGCCAGCGCCAACCCCGAGGACTACACGAGCCGCGGGCGCATCATCACGCCGCTGAAGGACCGCTTCGACGTTCAGATCCGCACGCACTACCCGAAGGCCGTCGAGGACGAGATCGCCATCATCGAGCAGGAAGTGCCCGTGCTCGACCGCGCCGGGCGCGAGCTGCGCGTGCCGACGTTCATGAAGGAGCTCGTCGCGCAGATCACGTTCGAGGCGCGCGCGTCGAACGAGATCAACCAGGCCTCCGGGGTCAGTGTGCGCGTCAGCATCAACAACTACGAGACGCTCGTCTCGAACGCCGAGAAGCGGGCCGTTCGGACCGGCGAGCGCGAGATCGTGCCGCGTCTGACCGACCTCCACGCGGTGTTGGCGTCGACGACCGGCAAGATCGAGCTCGAGTACGGCGGCGAGGACAAGAAGGAAGAGGATCTCGTCGACCGGCTGATCGGTCGCGCCGTGCTCAAGATCTGGGACCAGTACCTCAAGGTCGAGAACGTCGCCGCCGTCGTCGCGCACTTCGAGGCCGGCTGGGGCGTCGAGGTGTCGGACGTCATGAAGGCCGAGGAGTACCGCGAAGGCGTGCAGAAGATTCCGGGCCTGCTCGACGCGGTGACGCTGCTCGGGCCGTTCGAGAGCCCGGGGCTCATGGCGTCGGCCATCGAGTTCGTACTCGAGGGGCTGCATCTTCACCAGAAGCTCAACAAGGAGCGCGCCGGCGGACGCTGGACCTATCGGGTCTGACGCCGGAGCCGAGGGACGGAACGGGACGCCGTGCAGGTCCTGCGCTACACCGCCTGGGACGGAACGCAGACCATCCGCCTCACCGCGGAGCAGGTCTTCGACAAGCTCTCCGAGTACCTGTCGTTCACCGACGACGTGCAGCAGGCCCTCGACTGGCTGCTGCACCAGGGACTCGAGTGGGAGGGCATCCGCGTCCAGGGCCTCGACGACTTCCTGGAACAGCTGCGCGAGGCGATGCGGGCCCGCTACCGCGACGTCAACATGCGGCAGGCGCTCGCGGGCCCGCGGACGAAGCTCGAGGAGCTGCTCGACCTGGAGCGCGAGGCGCTCGACGGGCTCGACGACCAGGCGAAGGCGGCGAAGAAGCGCGAAAAGCTGGACACGCTGCCGCCGCGTCTGGCCGACGCGATCCAGCAGCTCGAGGACTACGAGTTCGAGGACGACGACGCGCGCAACGCGTACGAGTCGCTCAAGGACGAGCTCGAGAACATCCGCGACCTGGAAGACTTCCAGCGCCGCTACGGCGACCTGTTCCACGGGCCGGAGTCACTCGACTACGACGAGGCGCTCGAGCTGATGCGCGAGATGGAGCGCTGGAAACAGCTCGAGGAGCAGCTGCTGGCCGGCGATCTCGAAGGTGTCGATCTCGAGCGCCTGAGCGCGCTGCTCGGCCCCGAGGCGCTGCGCAGCTTCCAGCTGCTGAAGAACATCATGATGGTGCTGGCGAACGCCGGCTACGTCACCCAGCGCGAAGGACGCGCGCAGCTGTCGCCGAAGGGCGTCCGCAAGATCGGCCAGCTCGCGCTGCGCGACATCTACCAGGGCCTCCTGCGCGACCGGCCGGGCGGCCACGCGACGGACCACCGCGGCACGACGCTGCTCCGTCCCGAGGAGACGCGCCCGTACCGTCATGGCGATCCGCTCGAGCTGCACCTCGTCGCCACGCTGAAGAAGGCGCTTGCGCGACGCCCCGGCACGCCGCTCGCGATGGAGCCCGGTGACTTCGAGGTGTACGCCGCCGACACGACGACGACCAGCTCGACCGTCCTGCTGCTCGACATGAGCTGGTCGATGTCGTGGGAGGGCCGCTTCGCCGCCGCCAAGAAGGTGGCGATGGCGATGGAGAGCCTGGTGCGCGCGAAGTATCCGCGCGACTACTTCGCGATCGTCGGATTCTTCACCCGCGCCGTCGAGCTCAAGCTGCGCGACCTGCCGGAAGCCAGCTGGAACATGGGCGACCCGTTCACGAACCTGCAGGACGGGCTGCGGCTCGCGTCGGAGCTGCTCTCGCGGCATCCGAGCAACAACCAGCACATCATCATCATCACCGACGGCCAGCCCACGGCCTACTTCCAGCGTGGCCGGCTGTTCTGCGAGTGGCCGCTGTCGTTCGGCGGGATCAGCATGCGCGCCGCGCAGGAGACGCTGCGCGAGGTCGAGCGCGTCACCCGGCGCGGCATCACGATCAACACGTTCATGCTCGACGACAGCCCGAGCCTGCGCGCATTCGTCGAGCGCATGACGCGCATCAACAAGGGGCGCGCGCTCTACACGCGGCCGGATCGGCTCGGGCAGTACCTGCTGGTCGATTACCTGACGAAGAAGCGCAAGCGCGTGTGAGAGGCGCGCTCCTCCAGCAGTACCTTCGTGCGAAGGCGCAGCACCAGACCGCGATCCTCCTCTTCCGGCTGGGCGACTTCTACGAGATGTTCTTCGACGACGCGAAAGTCGCGTCGTCGGTCCTCGACCTGACGCTCACCGCGCGGAACCGCGGCGAGCCGGACGAGACGCCGCTCTGCGGGTTCCCGGCGCATGCGTCGCAGCCCTACGTCGCGCGGCTCCTCGCGGCCGGACACGCCGTCGCGATCTGCGAGCAGATCGAGACCAAGGGCAAGGGCATCATGGACCGCGAAGTCGTCCGCGTCGTCACGCCGGGAACGATCCTCGAAGAGGAGAGCCTCGATCCGAGCGCGCCGAGCCTCCTGGTCGCGCTCGTCGGAAGCGACGAGCGCTTCGGGCTCGCGGCCATCGACTTCGCGACGGGCGTGTTCCGCGCCGCCGAGGTCGACGGCTGGCCGGCGGCACGCGAGGAGCTGGAGCGTCTGGCGCCGCGGGAGCTGCTGCTCGGTACGGAGCTGCCGGAGCACGTCGTCGCCGCCTGCGGCCCGCCCCGCCCGTGGGCGCGGGCGCCGCTGCCGGAGCCGGCGGTGCTCGACGTCGCGCTGCCCGCGCTGGCGGCCCGCGCCGCTGGTGGGGCGCTCGCCTACGTGGACGCGGTCTACCGGCGCCGGCCGGCGCACCTGCGTGCGCCGGAAGCCTACGCGCCGGCCGGCTTCCTCGGGCTCGACGCGTCGACGCGTCGGAACCTCGAGCTGCTGCAGACGCTCGGTGGCGAGCGGCGCGGGTCGCTGCTCTGGGTGCTCGACGAGACCGGTACGCCGATGGGGCAGCGCCGGCTGCGGGAATGGATCCTGTACCCTCTGCTCGACGCGGCGCGGATCGGCGGCCGCCTCGACGCGGTGGAGGTCCTGGTCGAGGCCGTCGACGTGCGCGCCCGCCTGCGGGAGGCGCTGGCGGGGATCGGCGACCTCGAGCGCCTGGCGGGACGCGTCGGGGCGCGGTCGGCCGGGCCCCGCGACCTGGGGCAGCTCGCAGCGGCGCTCGACCGCGTCGCCGCCGTCCGCACGGCGCTGGCCGACGTCCGGTCCGAGCTGCTGGCGACGCTCGCCGCCGCGCTCGATCCGCTGCCGGACGTCGCGGGCGAGATCACGTCGACGCTGGTCGACGCGCCGCCGCCGCACACGCGGCTGCCGGGCTTCATCCGCCCCGGGCGCGATCCGGAGGTGGACGCGCTCCGCGGCAGCGCGCACGACGGCAAGGGGTGGCTCGCCCGCTTCGAGACCACCGAGCGCGAGCGCACCGGCATCGCGTCGCTGAAGGTCCGCTACAACAAGGTGTTCGGCTACTACGTCGAGGTGACGAAGCCGAACCTGCCGCAGGTGCCGCCCGACTACGAGCGCAAGCAGACGCTCGTCAACGCGGAGCGCTTCGTCACGCCGGAGCTGAAGGAGCACGAGACGCGCGTGCTCGGCGCCGAGGAGCGGCTGCGTACGCTCGAGCAGCATCTGTTCGCGGGGCTGCTCGACGTCGTGGCGGCCCGACATCCGACCCTCGCGCGCACGGCGGATGCGCTCGCCGGGCTCGACGCGCTCGCCGGCCTCGCCGAGGTGGCGCATCGCCGCGGCTGGGTGCGACCGCGCATCACGCGCCTCGCGGGGCTCGCGATCCGGGGGGGACGACATCCCGTCGTGGAGGCGGTGGCCCACGAGCCGTTCGTCCCGAACGACACGACGCTCGACGCCGACGGCGCGCAGCTCGTGATCCTCACGGGGCCGAACATGGGCGGCAAGTCGACGTACCTCCGCCAGGTCGCGCTGATCGCACTCCTCGCGCAGATGGGAAGCTTCGTGCCGGCGACCGAAGCGGAGATCGGCCTCACCGACCGCGTCTTCACCCGCGTCGGGGCCAGCGACAACCTCGTCGCCGGCGAGTCGACGTTCATGGTGGAGATGCGCGAGACGGCGCACATCCTGGCCAATCTCACCGATCGGAGCCTGGTGATCCTGGACGAGATCGGCCGCGGCACGAGTACGTTCGACGGCATCTCGATCGCGTGGGCCGTCGCCGAGCACCTGCACGAGGCGCCGGAGCGGCCGCGCACGCTGTTCGCGACGCACTACCACGAGCTGACCGGGCTCGCGGCGGAGCGCCCGCGCGTCCGCAACTGCTCGGTGGCGGTCGCGGAGTGGAAGGGCTCGATCGTGTTCCTGCGGCAGGTCGTCCCGGGGCCCGCACCGCGCAGCTACGGCGTGGAGGTGGCGGCGCTCGCGGGCGTGCCGGCCGGCGTCGTCGAGCGGGCGCGCGAGCTACTCCGCCGGCTCGAGGGCGGGGAGGGGCCGGTGGCCCCGCGCCCCGCGCCGCAGACCGAGCAGCTGTCGCTCTTCACGCCGCCCGACGCCCAGCTGCGGCGCGAGCTGGCGGCGCTGGATACGGACCGGCTGACGCCGCTCGACGCGCTCGCGGCGCTCGCGCGGCTGGTCGAACGGGCGCGCAGCGGACCTTGATTCCATGGGGTCGCTTGCCTATCCTCCGCGCGTCGTGGGGTGGAGGAGTGGCTGGCTGGCCCGGGTCTGGGTGAGCGTCGCCGTGGTCGTCGCGGTCGTCGCGACCGGCGCCGCCAGCGACCTGCGCGGCATCAGCGTGCGGCCCGCGCCCGACGGCCAGACCATGGTGCTCGAGCTGTCGCAGCCCGCCGAAGCGCGCGTCTCGGTCGTGCGTGGTCGCGGCGATGCGCTTGCGCGGCTGTACGTCGACCTGCCGGCCGGGAGCCGCCTGGCGCCGGGCGTCGGCCGTCACGTGACCAGCGACGGGCCCGTGCGCGCGGCGCGCGTCGGGCAGGGCGACGACGGCAATCTGCGAATCGTCGTCGAGCTCGAGGGTGCGCAGGCCTACCGTGTCCGCCGCGAGCGGCAGGGCCGTGTGGTCGCGTTGACCGTGACGCGGGCGGCGACGGAGCCGGCCGAGACGCCGGCCACCGCCGCCAAGGTAGCACCCGAGCCGGCGGCGCCCGTTGCCGCGAAGCGCAAGAACGTCCCCCGACCGAAGATCGTGCTCGATCCCGGGCACGGCGGCGACGATCCCGGCGCGACGGGCTTCGTCGTCGAGAAGGAGGTCACGCTCGACATCTCGCTGCGGCTCGCGGCGATGCTGCGCGAGCGGCTGGGCGCGCAGGTCGTGCTGACCCGCGGCGACGACGCGACGCTGACGCTGCCGTCGCGCACCGCGCTCGCGAACACCGAAGGCGCCGACCTGTTCGTCTCGATTCACGCGAACGCCAACGAGACCGGCCGCCTGTCCGGCATCGAGACCTACTATCTCGACAACACCGTCGACCAGGCGACGCTGCGCCTCGCGTCGATGGAGAACGGGCTCGACATGCTGAAGCCCGCCGAGGGCGGCAGCGACCTGCGCTACATCCTGAGCGACCTGTTGCAGGGCGGGAAGATGGAGGAATCCGCGCTCCTCGCGCAGGCGATCCAGAACGGCGTCGTGCGCAACCTCCGCACGAAGTGGACCGAGGTGATCGATCTCGGGGTGAAGCGCGGCCCGTTCTACGTCCTGGTCGGCGCGTACATGCCGTGCGTGCTCGTCGAGACGTCGTTCCTGTCGCACCCGGTGGAGGGCCGGCGGATGGCCGACCCGGAATACCGCGCGGCGGTCGCGGAAGGCGTCTACCACGGGATCGCGAAGTTCCTGGCCTCCGGCGTCGGGGCCAAAACCCTCTGACCGTCGTGCTGGAGCCCGGCCATCCCACGGGCTATTGTCGGTCGGTGCCGCGGCCGGTGTCGACCCGACGGCGCCGTCGCCGATGATCCTCGCCACCCCGCCAACCATCGTCCCGCTGGACGCGATCGGGACGCTCCCGGAGCCCACGGGCAACGTCGCCGAGGCCGGGGCCGTGGCCCGCGAGTTCGTGGCGCGCGTCAAGACGGAGCTCCGCGCGCGGCACGACGCCGGCGCGGGCGGCCTCGCGGTGGTGGCCGCCTACACGGAGGCGATCGACCGGCTGCTCTGCCTGCTGTTCGCCGACGCCACGCTCCACTTCCAGGCGCGCAACCTGCGCATCAACCAGCGCTGCACGATGATCGCGCAGGGCGGCTACGGCCGCGGCGAGCTGAATCCGGCGTCGGACATCGACCTGCTGGTGCTCTACCCATGGAAGGTGAACCCGTTCGTCGAGACCGTCACCGAGGTGGTCCTCTACGCGCTGTGGGATGCCGGTCTGCACGTCGGGCATGCGATGCGAAACGTGCGCGAGTGCTCGCGGCTCGCGGCGCACGACCTCAAGGTGAAGACCGCGCTGCTCGACGCCCGCTACATCTGCGGCGACGCCGACCTGTATCGCGAGTTCGACGAGAGCATGCTCGACACCGTCTGGAGCGGGAGCCAGGCGGCGTTCTTCAAGGAGAAGCTCGCCGAGAGCGTCGACCGGCACGGCCGCGCCGGCCACAGCGTCTACCTGCTCCAGCCGCAGCTGAAGGAAGGTCAGGGCGGTCTGCGCGACCTCCACACGGCGCTCTGGATGGCCAAGGTGAAGTTCAAGGTGCGCACGATCCGCGAGCTGGTCGCGCTGGGCGTGCTCGGCGAGCGCGACGTGGCGTCGCTGGACGCCGCCATCGACTTCCTCTGGCGCGTGCGCAACGCGATGCACTTCGACACGGGCTCGCACGCCGACCACCTCACGTTCGAGATGCAGGAGCGGCTCGCGCCGGCGCTCGGATTCGGCGAGGGACGCCGCGGGACCGAGGCGTTCATGCGCGGGTACTACGGGCACGCGACGACGGCGAACCGCGTCAGCGAGGCGATCATCGCCCGCTGCGCGGTGCACAGCGAACCGTATCGACGGTCCCCCGTGCGCGTGATCCGCGACGGCATGCGGATCCAGGGCGGCACGTTGTCGGTGACCGGGCGGAGCGTGTTCGAGCGCGATCCGGGCGCGATGATCGCCGTCTTCGCCGAGGCGCAGCGTCACGAGGTGCAGCTCGCCGAGTCCACCCGCGAGTGGATTCGCGAATCGTTGCCGCTGCTCGGGCCGGTCCGCGCCGATCCCGCGGTGGGTGCGTCGTTCCTGACCATCCTGCGTGCGCGCGCCGCCGTCGCCGACACGTTGTTCGAGATGCACCGCCTGGGCGCGCTGACGGCGCTCATCCCCGAGTTCGGAAACCTCGATTGCCTGATCGCCCACGATCCGTTCCACATCTATACCGTCGATCACCATTCGCTGATGGGCGTGCGCGAGGTCGAGCGGCTGCGCGCCGGTGAGTTCGCCGACGAGGTGCCGTACCTCACCGAGGTCATGCGCGAGGTGCAGCGTCCCGAGATCCTGATGCTCGGGATGATGTTCCACGACGTCGGCAAGGGGCACGGCAAGGACCACTCGGGCCGCGGCGCCGTCATGATGCGCGACATCGGCGTCCGTCTCGGTCTCAACGAAGACGAGACCGCCGCGGCCGTATTCCTCGTGCAGCATCACCTGCTGATGTCGCACCTCGCGCAGCGCCGCGACGTGCACGACGACCAGCTCGTGATCGACTTCTGCCGTACCGTGGGCACCGTGGAGAATCTGCAGCGCCTCTACGTGCTGACCTACGCCGACATGCGTGCCGTCGGTCCCGGCGTATGGAACAACTGGCGCGGCACCCTCGTCACCGAGCTCTACCGGCGGGCCCGCGAGTTCTTCGAGAAGGGGATCTTCGAGGCTGAGGATCGGGCGGCGCGCGCGACACGCGTGCGCCAGCGCGTGATCGCGGCCGCGTCCGGCGGCGAGCGCGAGGCGGTGGCGGAGTTCCTCGCCTCGATGCCCGACGGCTACGCGCTGACGACACCGGAAGAGATGATCGGCGCGCACGCGGCGCTGCGCCGGAAGTTCGCGCGCCGGGAGGAGGCCGGGGACGTGCCGGCGGTGGCGAAGCACGTGGCGCCGTTCCCGGAGCGGGGCTTCACCGAGCTGGCGATCTGCACGCGCGACCGGCCGGGCCTGTTCGCGATGCTGTCGGGCGTGCTCGCGTCACACGGGATGAACATCCTGGCGGCCCGGATCGACACCAGCCGCGACGGCGTCGCCCTCGACGCGTTCCGCGTCTCGCACGACGCCAGCGAGGTCGCCATCGACCACGAGCGCTGGGAGCGTGTCGACAAGACGCTGCGCGCGGTGCTCGGCGGGACGCTCGATGTCGAGGAGCTGGTGCGGCGCAGCAGCCGGCCGTCGCTGCTCTCGAGGAAGAAGCGTCCGGTGCCGACGCGCGTCGAGATCGACAACCGCGTGTCGACCGACTTCACCGTGCTCGACGTCTACGCGGGCGACCGGGTGGGCTTGCTGTTCACGATCACGAACTGCCTCTACCACCTGTGGCTCTCGATCCACCTCGCGAAGATCACGACCATGGTGAACCACGTCCTCGACGTGTTCTACGTGACGGACAGCGAGGGGCGGAAGATCGAGGATCCCGAGCGGCTCGAGACGATCCGGCGCGAGCTCGCCCAGGCGCTGTCGCCGAGTGCGAGCGACGCCGGCGACGGCGTCGCTCGCGCGGCGAGCGGGCAGTAGGGCGTGGCCGCCGGAGCGCTCGACGCCAGCGTCGACGAATACCTCGACTGGCTCGCCGTCGAGCGCGGGCTGGCGCGGCGGTCCGTCGAAGCGTACGCGCGCGACCTGGGCGCGTTCGTGCGCGGGCTGGTGGCGCGGAAGGTCCGCGGGCCCGGCGCGATCCGTGCGGCCGACGTCCGCGCGCATCTCGCCACGCTGACGGATCGCGGGTTGTCCCCACGCAGCCAGGCGCGGGCCCTCGCGGCCGTACGCGGGTACTTGCGCTTCCTCGTTCGCACGCAGCGGCTCGCCGAGAATCCGGCCGCGGACCTGCGGGTGCGCCGGCCGGGTGGCGCGCTCCCGCACGCGCTCGTCCGTCCCGACGTGACCCGGCTCGTCACCGCGGACACGGCGGGGGCATGTCGTGGGCTGCGCGACCGTGCGCTGCTCGAGGTGCTGTACGCATGCGGCCTGCGGGTCTCGGAGGCCACCGGGCTGCGGCTCACGCAGCTGAACCTGGACGCGGGGTGGCTCACCGTCGTCGGCAAGGGGCGCAAGGAGCGCGTGGTCCCGATCGGCGAGCCGGCGCGCGACGCGCTCGTTGCCTACCTCACGCGGGAGCGGCCGCGCGTGCTGCGCGGGCGTCGCAGCGACTTCGTGTTCCTCGGTCCGCGCGGGACGCCGCTCACGCGCCAGGCCGTGTGGAAGCTCGTCAAGCGGCGCGCGACGGTGGCGGCGGTCGATGCGAACGTCTCGCCGCACACGCTGCGCCATACGTTCGCGACCCATCTGGTCGGCGGCGGCGCCGACCTGCGCGTCGTCCAGGCGTTGCTCGGCCATGCCGACATCGGGACGACGCAGGTGTACACGCACGTGGCGCCGGAGCGCCTGCGCGCCGTGCATCGTCGCCACCATCCGCGCGCCTGAGGCACGCGTTCGCCACCATCGGCGCGCCTGAAAACGCCGCGGCCTCCCTTGCCACGCGCCCCGGCGCTTCGTAAAAGACCGGGCACCGGAACCTCGCGTGGCAAAGACGATCGACGGCAAAGCAGTGGCGGCGGCGGTGCGGAGCGAGGTGCGGGAACGCGCGACGCGCCTGCGCGAGCGCGGGGTGGAGCCGGGCCTCGCGACCGTTCTCGTCGGCGACGATGCGGCGTCCGCCGTGTACGTCGGCATGAAGGAGAAGGCCTGCGCCGAGGTCGGCATCCGGTCGTTCGGACACCGCCTGCCGGCGTCCGTCGCGCAGGACGAGCTGCTCGGCCTGGTGGCGCAGCTCGGCCGCGACGAGCGCGTCCATGGCATCCTCGTGCAGCTGCCGCTGCCCGCGGCGCTGTCGACCGACGCGGTGATCGAGGCGATCGTCCCGGCGAAGGACGTCGACGGCCTGCATCCGGTGAGCCAGGGGCGCCTCATGGCGGGACGGCCCGGGCTGCGGCCGTGCACCCCCGTCGGCGTGATGCGGCTGATCGACGAGACCGGCGTCACGCTCCGCGGGGCGCATGCGGTCGTCGTCGGCCGGAGCGTGCTCGTCGGGAAGCCGATGGCGCTGCTGCTGCTCGAGCGGCACGCCACCGTGACCATGTGCCACTCGCGCACCCGCGACCTCGGCGAGGAGATCGGTCGCGCGGACGTCGTCGTCGCCGCCGCGGGACAGGCGGGGCTCGTGCGCGGCGCATGGATCAAGCCGGGCGCCGTCGTGATCGACGTCGGCACCAATCGCGGCCCCGACAAGAAGCTCGTCGGCGACGTCGAGTTCGCCGCGGCGGCCGAGCGCGCCGCCTTCATCACGCCCGTCCCCGGCGGCGTGGGCCCGATGACCGTCGCGATGCTGCTCGCGAACACGGTGACGGCGGCCGAGGCGGCCTGACGCGATGGCGCGTCGCACGGCACTCTACGACGAGCACGTGGCGCTCGGCGCGCGGATGGTCGAGTTCGCGGGTTGGGACATGCCGGTGTCCTACGCCGGCATGCTCGAGGAGCATCGCGCGGTGCGCGAGCGGTGCGGGCTCTTCGACGTCAGCCACATGGGCGAGATCGACCTGCGCGGCCCGGGCGCGGCGGCACTCTGCCAGCAGCTCACCGTCAACGACGTCGAGCGGCTGCGCGACGGCGACGGGCAGTATTCGCTGCTGTGCAACGAGCAGGGCGGGGTCATCGACGACCTGATCGTCTACCGGCTCGCCGCGGATCACTTCTTCCTCATCGTCAACGCCGCCAACGCGGCCGTCGACCATGCATGGATCGCCGCGCACGCGACGCCGGACGTGACCATCGTCGATCGGAGCGCCGCGCTCGGGCTGCTGGCGCTGCAGGGCCCGGAGGCGGAGGCCGTGCTGGGCACGCTGACCGCGCTCGATCTGCGGGGCATGCGGCCGTTCACCATCCGCGAGGCTCGTGTCGCGGGGCTCACGGTGCTCGTCTCGCGTACGGGCTATACCGGCGAGGACGGCTTCGAGATCGTCGTCGACGCGGCCGAGTCGCCGCGGCTCTGGCGAGACGTCGTTGCGGCGGCCGGGCGGCGGGGCGGGCAGCCGGCGGGCCTGGGCGCGCGCGACACGCTGCGGCTCGAAGCGGCCCTGCCGCTCTGCGGAACGGACATGGACGCCGACACGACACCGCTCGAGGCCGGCCTCGCGTGGGTGGTGAAGCTCGCCAAGCCCGCCTTCGTCGGGCGCCCCGTCCTCGCGGCGCAGGCCGCCGAAGGGGGCCATCGGCGCCTCGTCGGGATCCAGCTCGACGAAGCCGGCATCCCGCGCCACGGACACACGGTCTGGCAGGACGACCGCCAGATCGGCGTCGTGACCAGCGGGACGAAATCGCCGACGCTGGGCACGTTCATCGGGATGGCCTATGTGGAGGCGGCTGCCACGGCGCCCGGGACCCGCGTCAGCGTCGACATCCGCGGGCGGCGGCTGCCGGCGCGGGTGGTTCCGCGCCCCTTCTACCGTCGCACGCCGCGGGAGGCATCACATGCGAGTTCCTGAAGATCTGCGCTACACGAAGGACCACGAGTGGCTCCGCGTCGAGGGCGGCGAGGGCGTCGTCGGCATCACCGATTTCGCGCAGGACGCGCTCGGCGACGTCGTCTTCGTCGAGCTGCCGGCGGTCGGGACGGCGCTGCGTGCGGGCCAGACGTTCGGCGTCGTCGAGTCGAACAAGACGGTGTCCGATCTCTTCGCGCCGCTCGACGGGACGGTCGTCGCGGTGAACGAGGCGTTGCGCGAGCAGCCGGAGGTCGTGAACCAGGATCCCTACGGTGCCGGGTGGATGGTGCGGATCGCGATCAGCGGCGGGACGGCCCCGACCGATCTGCTCGACGCGGCGGCGTACGGCGCGCACGTGGCGAGCGAGCAGGCGAAATGAGCGGGTACTCTCCGCATACGCCCGGCGATCTGGCGGCGATGCTGCAGGCGATCGGCGTCGCGAGCGCGGACGATCTCGTCGCGCACGTTCCGGGCCACCTGCGCGCGACGGCGGGCATCGATCTCGCGCCCGGGCTGACCGAGCCGGAGCTGCGGGCGCGGTTCGTCGCGCTCGCCGCGCGCAACACGGGCGCCGACGGGCGCGCCGTGTTTCTCGGCGCCGGGGCGTATCCACATTTCTCGCCCGGGGTCGTGAATCAGATCCTCCTCCGCTCCGAGTTCGCGACGGCGTATACCCCGTATCAGCCGGAAGTGAGCCAGGGCACGCTCCAGGCGATCTTCGAGTTTCAGACGTTCTCCGCGTTGTTGCTCGGTCTCGAGGTCGCGAACGCGAGCATGTACGACGGGGCGTCGGCGACCGCGGAAGCGGTGCTGATGGCGCGCCGCCTGCTGCCCGACCGTCGCGTCGTGCTGCTCTCGCGTGCGTTGCACCCGCACTATCGCGAGGTGGTCGCCACGTACCTGCGCGGCCTGGCGGGCGTCGAGCTGCGCGAGGTCGGCTTCGCGGAGGACGGCCGCACGGACGCCGACGCCCTTCGCGCCCAGGTCGGCGCCGACACGCTGTGCGTCGTCCTCGGGTATCCGAACGTGTTCGGCGTCATCGAGGACGTCGCGGGCATCGCCGGCGTCGTGCACGCGGCGGGCGGCCTCCTCGTGACCGCGACCTGCGAGCCGCTCGCTCTGGCGCTCGTGCGCTCGCCGGGCAGCGCAGGCGCGGACATCGCGGTCGCCGAAGGGCAGAGCCTCGGGCTGCCCGTGTCGTACGGCGGACCGGGCGTCGGCCTCTTCGCGACGCACGAGCGGTTCCTGCGCTCGATGCCCGGGCGCATCGTCGGTGAGACCGTCGACGCGGACGGCCGGCGCGGCTTCGTGCTGACGCTCGCCACGCGCGAGCAGCACATCCGGCGCGAGCGCGCCACGTCGAACATCTGCACCAACCAGGGCCTCTGCGCGCTCGCGGTGACGGTCTACCTGTCGATGCTCGGACGCAACGGGCTGAAGCGCCTGGCACGCGTGAACTACCAGGCGGCGCATGCGACGGCCGCGCGTCTCGGCGCCGCTGGGCTCACGCTGCCGTTCAAGGCGCCCTTCTTCAACGAGTTCGTCGTACGCAGCGACGCGGCGGCGCGCTGGGAGCAGGTCGCGGAGCAGGAAGGCGTCGTGGCGGGGTTCCCGCTCGGCCGCTGGTATCCCGAGCTCGGCGACGCGCTGCTCGTCTGCGTCACCGAGACGCACACGGCGGCGCAGGTCGACCAGCTGGTGCGCACGCTGCAGCCGGCCGCGGCGCGGTCCGCCGGAGGACGATGACATGCTGCTCGACGAACCGTTGATCTTCGAGCGCGGCTCGCGCGGACGGCAGGGCTGGGACGTGCCGGGCGACGCCGGCAGCGCCGAGTTCGGTCTACCAGCCGACCTGCGTCGCGAAGACGATCTCGCCGGGATGCCGGAGGTGGGCGAGCTGGAGGTCCTCCGCCACTTCGTGCGCATGTCGCAGTGGAACCTGAGCGCCGCGACGACCCTGTATCCGCTCGGCTCGTGCACGATGAAGTACAACCCGGTCGTGAACGAGGAGCTGGCGCGCCTGCCCGGCTTCGCGGCGCTGCACCCGCTCGCGCCGGATGCGCTCGCGCAGGGCGCGCTCGAATTGATCGACACGCTCGAGCGGGCGTTGGCCGCCGTGTGCGGCCTCGACGCCGTCACGCTGCAGCCGGCCGCGGGGGCGCAGGGCGAGCTGCTCGGCATGTTGCTCGTGCGCGCGTACCACGTCGATCGGGGGAACGCGCGCCAGCGCGTGCTCATCCCGGCGAGCGCGCACGGCACGAACCCGGCCAGCTCGGCGCTGTGCGGCTACGACGTCACCGAGGTGCCGGTGAACGCGCGCGGCCTGCTCGAGGCGTCGGCGGTCGCTGCGGTCATGGACGAGAGCGTCGCCGCGCTCATGGTGACGAACCCGAACACGCTCGGGCTCTTCGAAGAGCAGATCGAGGAGGTCGCGCGCGTCGTCCACGCGAAGGGTGGGCTCGTCTACATGGACGGCGCGAACATGAATGCGCTGATGGGCGTGGCCAAGCCGGGCGACATGGGCGTCGACGTCATGCAGTTCAACCTGCACAAGACGTTCTCGACGCCGCACGGCGGGGGCGGTCCGGGCGCGGGGCCGGTCGCGGTCCGGGCGATCCTGCGCGACTATCTGCCGGCGCCGCGCATCGTGCGCGACGGCGCCATGCTGCGCTGGACGGAGGACTGCCCGAAGAGTGTCGGCCGCGTGCGGTCGTTCCACGGCAACTTCGGCATCCTGGTGCGGGCGCTCGGCTACATCGAGCGGCTCGGCGGCCCGGGGCTCGCGGAGGCGACGCGGCTCGCGATCGTCAACGCGAACTATCTGCGGGCGCGACTCCAGGGGACGTATCACCTGCCGTACGACTCGCCGTCGATGCACGAGTGCGTGTTCTCCGATCGGCATCTCGCCGAGCACGGCGTGCACACGCTGGACGTCGCGAAGCGTCTCCTCGACCACGGCTTCTATGCGCCGACGATCTACTTTCCGCTGGTCGTGAAGGGTGCATTGATGATCGAGCCCACCGAGACGGAGAGCAAGGCGACGCTCGACGAGTTCGCCGATGCGATGCTCGCGATCTCGGAAGAGGCACGTACGGACCCGGCGAAGGTCCTCGGGGCGCCGCACGACACCCGGCTCTCGCGGCTCGATGAGACGCGCGCCGCGCGCCGTCCGGTACTACGCTGGCGGCCCGCCGGGAACGCCGGCGTAACCCCCGAACAGCCTTAGTGAAACTTGAATTCTCCGTGGCCGGCATGTACGGTCACGCCCGGCGTGACGGCGTCGGTCCTCAACACCAAGGTCCTGGTCCTCAATCGCTCGTTCCTGCCGGTCCACATCACCTCGGTCCGGCGGGCGCTGACGCTGCTCTACCAGGACATCGCCCGCGCCGTGGACAGCCAATACCGGACGTTCGACTTCGCGAGCTGGACGGACCTCGTCGCCGAGGAGGAGTCGATCGGTCTGGTGAACCGGGCGATCCGCGTGCCGCGGGTCATCCTGCTGCTGGCCTACGATCGAGTGCCGCGCCGCCACGTGCGCTTCAGCCGCTTCAACATCTACACGCGCGACCACAACCGCTGTCAGTACTGCGGCCGTCAGCTGCCGCGGGTCGAGCTGAACCTCGATCACGTCGTGCCGCGGTCGCAGGGCGGGACGTCGGTGTGGGAGAACGTCGTCTGCTCGTGCCTCAAGTGCAATCGCGTGAAGGGCGGGCGGACGCCGGCGCAGGCGGGGATGCGGCTCATCCGGCCGCCGTTCCGGCCGCAATGGACGCCGTTCATGGTGGAGGCCTTCAGCCCGCGCCGGCACAAGGAGTGGCTGCCGTTCCTGAGCGGCGTCGACATCGCGTATTGGAACACCGAACTCGAAGCATGATCGAGACCGACCGCCCAGCGTGCGGCGGATGAGGGGACGCGGATGCGGATCAAGCAGCTGGAGCTGAACGGCTTCAAGTCGTTCATGGAGCGCACGGTACTCGAGCTGCCACTCGGCGTGACGGCTATCGTCGGCCCGAACGGGTGCGGCAAGTCGAACATCGTGGACGCGATCCGCTGGGTGCTGGGCGAGCAGAGCCCGAAGCACCTCCGCGGCGGCGCGATGGAGGACGTCATCTTCGCCGGCAACTCGGCGAACGGCCCCCTCGGCATGGCCGAGGTGTCGTTGCTGATGGAGCGCAGCGAGGAGGACCTCCTGCGGGCCGCCAGCGAGTCGGCCGAAGACGGCGTCGAGAGCCCCGAGGCGCTGCCGCCGGAGCTGGCGCGCGTCACCGAGGTTCTCGTCACGCGGCGCTACTTCCGCTCCGGCGAGTCCGAGTACTTCATCAACAAGGTCCCGTGTCGGCTGAAGGACATCACGGAGCTCTTCCTCGGCACCGGCGTCGGGACGAAAGCCTATGCGATCATCGAGCAGGGCCGCGTCGAACAGCTCGTCAACGCGAAGCCCGAGGACATGCGCCTCTTCATCGAGGAGGCGGCCGGGACGACGCGGTTCCGCGCGCGGAAGGTCGCGGCCGAGCGCAAGATGGAGCGGACGCGCGAGAACCTGCAGCGCGTCCAGGACATCGTCCGCGAGCTCGAGCGGCAGATGGGCTCGCTGCAGCGCCAGGCGCGGCGCGCCGAGGAGTACCATCGCATCAAGGGAGAGCTGCGCGACCTCGACCTGCGCGTCATGGCGTCGCGGCGCCAGACGTGGTCCGCGGAGATGCAGCAGCTCGGCGAGCGCCTCGCCACGCTGCAGAACGAGGAGCGTGCGCTCCAGGAGCAGCTGCGCGCCAGTCAGAGCACCAGCGACGAGGCGCGGGCGCGCCGGCAGGCGAAAGAGAGCCGGTTGCGCGAGGTCGAGGGCCACGTCACGGAGGAGCGGCTCACCGCGGCCAATGCGACGTCTCGCATCCAGGCGCTCGGCGCGCGGCGGCGCGATCTCGATGCGCGGGCACAGGAGGCGGAGCGCGAGGCCGGGCACCTGCGCGCGCGCCTCGCGGGGCTCGTCGCCGAGGTGGCGGGGCTCGAGAGCACCGTCGAGCGCTTGCGCGGCGAGCAGGTGACGGCGGAAACGGAGCGCACGGCGGCCGAGACGATGCTGCGCGACCTGAGCAGCGCCGGCGCGCCCATCGAAGAGGCGGTCGAGGAGGCGAAGGACGCGCTCGTCGGCACCACCGCCGAGGAGACGCGGCTCCGCAACCTGACCGAGGCGCTGCGTCGTCGTCGGGACGAGATCGAAGGCCAGCGCCGGCAGCTCGAGGAAGAGCAACGCATCCTCGGCGAGCGGCTCGAGACGAACACGCATGATCGCGAGCAGGTGCGGCTGCGCTCGGTCGAGCTCGACGCGGAGCGCACGCGTGTCGACGCGGAGCACCGGCGGCTCGACGGCGAGCGACTGCGGCTCACCGACGACGAGTCGACGCGCGTCGCGGCGCACGAGGTCACTCGCGCGAATCTGACGCAGCTGCGCTCGCGGGCGGAGTCGCTGCGCGAGCTGCACGCGCGCTACGAGGGCTGCACGCGCGGCGTGGCGAGCCTGCTTGGCCGCGACGACGTCGGTGGCGTGCTGCTGGCCGGGGTGCTGCGGGTCCCGGCGACGCTCGAGCGGGCCGTCGCGGCGGCCCTCGGCTCGCGCCTGAGCCACGTCGTCCTGCCGAACACGGGTGCGGCGCTCGACGCCATCCGCTGGCTGGGCGAGACCGGCGGCGGCAGCGCCACGGTCGTCCCCCACGATCCGGAGCGCCGCGCGACGGTGATCGTGCCCGCGGGACGCCGCCTGGTCGACGAGATCGAGGTCGACACGCCGCACTGGGCCCTGGCCGAGGCGTTGCTCGGGCAGGTCCTGCTGGCGACCGATCTCGACGAGGCACTGCGCGTATGGCGCGATGCGCCGCAGCCGGTCACCGTCGTCACGCTGACCGGCGAGGCGATCGATCCGGTGGGCGCGATGACCGGCGGTAGCGAGCCGCCGCTCGAGGAGACGCTGCTGGCGCGGGCACGCGAGCTGCGCGAGCTCGAGGTGGCGATCGGGGCGGCGGAGCAGACCGCGGACGAAGAGGCGCGGGCGCTCGCCGACGTGCGCGCCCAGCTGGCCGACGTGCGCCAGGCGATCACCACCGCGGCCGATCGGCTGCAGGCGCTCCGACTGGAGCAGCTGGCGTCCGACAAGGACCGCGAGCGTCTCGAGGACGAACGGGGACGGATCGCCGCCGAGCTCGAAGTCGGCGCGCTGGAAGTGACCGGCCTCGTCGGCGCGGACGGGCAGGTCGTCGGCGAGCTCGCCGCGTTGGACGAGACGCGCGAGCAGGTTGCGACGCTGCTCGGAGAGCATCGCGAGGCGTTGGCGCGACGGCAGGAGGCGCTCGCGGCCTGGCGGACGCGGCATGCCGACGCCGAGGCGATTCGGACGCGCGCCGCGGTGGCGGCGGCGGAGGTGGTCGAGCGGCATCGCTCTGCGGAGGCGGAGCTGGGACGCTTCCGTGCCGGCATCGTGGAGCTCGAGGAGCGGGTCGGTACGGCCGAGCGTTCGGCCGCCGAGGCAGCGGCCGGAGCCGAGCAGGCAGGCGAGGAGGCGAGCGCGGCCGAGGCGACGCGGGCCGCGGCGGAGGCGCAGATCGCCGTCCTCGGCACGGAGCGCGATCAGCTCGTCGCCGAGGTGGCGGCGGCGGAGGCCGAGCTCACCGCCGACGAGCGCGCGCAGCGTGCGGCACACGAGCGGCTCGATGGCGTGCGCCGGGAGGCGAGCGACGTGGAGATCGTCCTCACCGAGCGCCGGATCGGCATCGAGCAGCTCGGCGAGCGGTTGGCCGAGCGCTACGATCTCGGCATCGAGGCGCTCGACGAGGTGACGGTGACGACCGACGGGCCGGTCGAGGAGGACGCGGTACGCGTCGAGGAGCTGCGCGCGCGTCTCGTCCGGCTCGGCGACGTGAACCCGGCTGCGATGAGCGAGCTCGAGGAGATTCGCGGCCGCCATGAGTTCCTGGTGGCGCAGCGCGCGGACCTCGAGAACTCGCTCGACGACCTCAAGCAGACGATCGGCAAGCTCACGCGCACGTCGCGCCAGCGCTTCGACGAGACGTTCACGGCGGCGAACACGAAGCTGGCCGAGGTGTTCCCGAAGGTGTTTCCGTCGGGTACCGCGCAGCTCGAGCTGGTTCCCAACGAGGAGGGGGGCGATCCGGGCATCGAGATCGTCGTGCAGCTCTCCGGGAAGAAGCTGCAGAAGCTCAGCCTGTTGTCCGGCGGTGAGAAGGCGCTGACCGCCACCGCGCTGGTCTTCTCGCTGTTCCTGATCCGGCCGACCCCGTTCTGCCTCCTCGACGAGGTGGACGCCCCGCTCGACGAGGCGAACATCGGACGCTTCAACGCGCTCGTCGCCGAGATGGCGCGGGAGTCGCAGTTCGTGCTGATCACCCACAACCGTCGAACGATGGAAGTCGCCGGCACGCTCTACGGCATCACGATGGAGCAGGCGGGGGTGTCGAAGGTGGTGTCCGTGCGACTGAGCGAGGCCGCATAGACGTCTCGACCATACCGCCGTGGGCCCTCGCTGCGGCCGTCGGCGCGCTGCTCGTCCTCGTCGCGGCGATCGTCCTGCTGCGCCGGCGCGGGCGGGCGGCCGCCGTCGCGGACGCGGGCGCTCCGGTCTCCGCGGCGGAGCGTCTTCGGCGCGGTCTGCTCGCGACGCGCGATCGCCTGCGCTCGCAGATCGACGCGGCGCTCGGGCAGGGGCCGCGTCCACTCGACGTCGTCCTCGCCGACCTGGAGGAGGCGCTGATCGGCGCCGACGTGGGCGTGAAGACCACGGGGGTGCTCATCGAGGACGTGCGCGGGCGGATCCGCGGCGACGTCGAGAGCACGGCGATCCGCGAGGCGCTGCGCTCCGCCGTCGAGGCGATGGTTCCGGCGGAAGACATCCCGCCCGTTTCGGCTCATCCCTGGGTCGTCCTCGTGACCGGGGTGAACGGCGTGGGCAAGACCACGACGATCGGAAAGCTGGCTGCGCTGCATGCGGCCCAGGGCCGCAAGGTGCTGCTGATCGCGGGGGATACGTTTCGGGCGGCGGCCATCGATCAGCTGGCCATCTGGGCCGAGCGGGCAGGCGCCGACATCGTCCAGCATCGTCCCGGGGCCGACCCGTCGGCGGTCGTCTACGACGGCATGAAGGCCGCGCTCGCGCGGAACGTGGACGTCGTGCTCATCGATACGGCGGGTCGTCTGCATACGCGCACGCCGCTCATGGAGGAGCTGCGGAAGGTGCGGCGGGTGATTGCAAACGAGGTACCGGGCGCGCCGCACGAGACGCTGCTCGTGCTGGATGCCACGACCGGCCAGAACGCGCTCAGCCAGGCACGCAGCTTCCAGGAGGCGGTCGAGGTCACGGGCGTCGTCCTGACGAAGCTCGACGGCACCGCCCGCGGCGGCGTGGTCGTGCCCCTGCGTCACGAGCTCGGCCTGCCGGTGCGCTACGTCGGTGTCGGCGAGGCGGTCGACGACCTGCGGCCGTTCGACGCTCGGGTCTTCACGCGCACGCTGTTCGCCGCGGATGCGGGGGAGGTTTCGACATGACGACCGATCGGACCGAGCCCGGGGACCCTGCCGGATCGCTCGAGCACCGGCTTCGCGTCGCCGAGGAGCTGTGCGCCGTCCTGCGGCATCGCATCGACGCTCTGGAACGCGAGCGCGAGACCGTTCGTGCACGGCTCGAGGGTATCCTCACGCTGCTCGACGGCATCGCCACCCCCTGAATTTCGTTGCAGACCGGGGGGCGTTCCACTAGAGTCCGCGCCATTCTCGCTTGACTGCGACGCTGGGTTAGGTGCGTCGAGTCACGCGTTCATCGGTTTTGGAGGACCTACGACTCGTGACACTCCGGTCCAGACCGGGTGCAGTGACCCGACGGGGAAACGGACGAGGTGGGGTGGTACCAGCGCAGCTGTCGCTCACGGATGACGTGGAGCGTGTTCTCATGGAACGAAGGACCGGACGGGGCCGCCCCCGTCGCACCGATGGCGGGATGCATCCCGTGACGAACAGCCGCAGCAGGACCAGTACCCGATAGATCTCGCTGTTTTCCCCCGGTGCGACGATCGGCAATGGGGGAAGATCCGCGATTGGCCAAGAGCGCGCTCCGACGCGCACTCCTCCAGGCCCGACGTGCTCTGCCGGATGCGGAGCGCACCCGGCTCGCCGCCGGGGTGTGCGCGCGGCTCATCCGTCTGAGCGTGGTCATGCAGGCGCGTCACCTCGGGTCGTATGCCGCCATCGGCGGCGAGGTCGACCCCGCTCCGGCCGTCGAGCTGGTCCGCTCGCTGGGGGCCACGACGTACTACCCGTCGGGTGATCCCGGGGCGCTGCGTCTGCAGGCGGCGGCCCGACACGAGCTGGTGCCTGGGCCGCATGGCGTTCCCGTCCCGGTCGACGGTGCGGGGCTCGACGCAGCGGCACCTGCGACGGTGGTCCTCGTCCCCGGCGTCGGGTTCACGCCCGACGGCCGACGGCTCGGACGCGGCGCGGGCGAATACGATCGTCTCTTGATCCGCTATCCGGCGGCCCTTCGCATCGGCATCGCGTGCGAGATGCAGCTGGTCCCCGCGCTCCCCGACGAGCCGTGGGATCAACGCGTGCATCTCGTCGTCACCGAGGCGCGGCTGTTCGCCAGCCAGGGCTCGCCGGCTCACCCATCCAAGGAGAATCACCCATGAACACACTCGTCGCCGTCGGCGCTGCTCTGGCGGGCGCGCTGATCGGGGCTCTCGTCGTCATCTTCCTGGACCGCGCCCGGCGCGGTCGCAATGCGCAGATCGAGGCTGCATCTCAGGAGACCGCTGCCCGCATCGTCGACGAGGCGCGGAAGGAGGCCGAGACCGCACGCAAGGAGGCAGAGCTTCGGGCCAAGGACGTCCTGATCCAGGCGAAGGCGGAAGCGGAGCGGGATGCGCGAGAGCAGCGGCGCGAGCTCACCGCGATGGAGAAGCGCGTCGCCCAGAAGGAGGAGACGGTCGACCGCAAGATCGACGGGCTGGCGCAGCGCGAATCGGGGCTCGCCAAGCGGGAGGAGGCCTGCAAGCGGGTGGAGGAAACCGTCGAGGCGCGGCGGGCCGAAGCGCAGGCGCTCGTCGATACGGTGCGGCGGAAGCTGGAGGAGACGGCGGGCTTGACGCGCGAGGAAGCCAAGCAGGCGCTGGTCGACCAGATGACCGAGGAGGCGCGAGGCGAAGCGGCGAAGCACATCCGTCAGATCGAGGCGGAGGCGCGGGAAGAGTCCGACCGGCGTGCGAAGAAGATCGTATCGATCGCGATCGAGCGGCTGTCCGGGGAGTTCGTCGCGGAGCGGACGGTGTCGGTCGTCACGCTGCCGAACGACGAGATGAAGGGCCGCATCATCGGCCGCGAGGGGCGCAACATCCGGGCCATCGAGGCGGCTACCGGCGTCGACCTCATCATCGACGACACGCCCGAAGCGGTCGTCATCTCGTGCCACAACCCGATCCGTCGCGAGCTGGCGCGCCTCGCGCTCGATCGGCTCATCTCGGACGGGCGCATCCATCCCGGGCGCATCGAAGAGGTGGTGCGCAAGGCGGAGCAGGAGCTCGACGAGTCGATCCGCGAGGCGGGGCAGCGTGCCGTCATCGAGCTGGGCGTCCACGGCATCCACCAGGAGCTGGTGCGCCTCGTCGGCATGCTCAAGTACCGCTACAGCTACGCGCAGAATGTCCTCATGCACTCGATCGAGACGGCGTTCATCGCGGGCGCCCTGGCGGCCGAGCTCGGTCTGAACGTGAAGCAGGCGCGGCGGGCCGGTCTGCTGCACGACATCGGCAAGGCGCTGACGCACGAGGTCGAGGGGTCGCACGCCATCGTCGGTGGCGAGATCGCGCGCAAGTACGGCGAGTCGTCGAAGATCGTGAACGCGATCGCCGCACATCACGAAGAGGTGAAGGCGGAGACGATCCTGGCGCCCCTGGTCGACGCGGCCGACGCGCTCTCCGGCGCGCGGCCGGGCGCGCGACGGGAAGTGCTCGAGAGCTACGCGAAGCGGCTCGAGGACCTGGAGCGCATCAGCAACTCGTTCAAGGGCGTCGAGCGCTCGTTCGCGGTCCAGGCGGGCCGCGAGATCCGCATCATCGTGGACCCGGGGACGGTCCCGGACGATCAGGCGGCATTGCTCGCGCGCGACGTCGCGCGCAAGATCGAGCAGGAGATGACATATCCTGGGCAGATACGCGTCACCGTCATCCGGGAGACGCGGGCCAGCGAGATCGCGCACTGACCATGCGGCTGCTGTTCCTCGGGGATGTCGTCGGACGTCCCGGACGTCGCGCCGTCGCGACGGTCTTGAAGCGGATGCTGGCGGCACGCGAGGTCGATTTCGTGATCGCCAATTGTGAGAATGCGTCGGGCGGGAAGGGGATCAATCCGCGCGGGGCGGAAGAGCTCCGGGATGCGGGCGTCGACGTGCTCACGACGGGCAACCACGTGTGGAACAATCGGGAGATCGTGCCGTACATCAAGGAGAACGGACGGCTGATCCGTCCGCTGAACTTTCCGCCCGGCGTGCCGGGCGCCGGCTGGACGGTGCGGACGGCGCGACGATCGTCGGTGCGGGTCGGCGTCGTCAACCTGATCGGTCGCGTGTTCATGGGGCCGGCGGACTGCCCGTTCCGGGCCGTCGAGGCGGTGCTGCCGGAGGTGCGGAGCCAGTCGGACGTCGTCATCGTCGACATGCACGGCGAGGCGACGTCGGAGAAGGTGGGGATGGGGCGCTTTCTCGACGGTCGCGTGTCGGCCGTGCTGGGCAGCCATACCCACGTCCAGACGGCGGACGAGCAGGTGCTGCCGGGCGGGACGGCCCACCTGACCGATGCGGGCATGTGCGGGCCCGAGGAGTCGATCCTCGGTGTCCGCGTGGATCGGGTCCTCGGGCGGTTTCTCGATCAGATGCCGGCGCGGTTCGACGTCGCGGACGGCGCGGTCCTGGTGCAGGGCGCCGTCGTCGATGTCGACGAGCAGACCGGGCACGCGCGATCGATCGTGCGTGTGCGTGAACGGGTCGAGTCGTGAGCGGCGCTGACCAGTACGAGGCGCTCCGACGGGGCGCGGTCGACGTCTACACGGCGGACGAGCTCCGAAGCCGGCTCGCGGCTGGCCGGCCGCTCCGCGTCAAGCTCGGCGTCGATCCGACGGCTCCGGATATCCACCTGGGGCACACGCTGGTGCTCTCCCGGCTGCGGCGGTTCCAGGACCTCGGCCACCAGGCGGTGCTGATCATCGGGGATTTCACGGCCCGGATCGGCGATCCGAGCGGCCGCTCGGCGACACGTCCGCAGCTCGAGGCGGAGCAGATCGAGGCCAACGCGGCGACGTACCTGGATCAGATATTCAAGATTCTGATTCGGGAGCGGACGGAGATCCACCGGAACAGCGAGTGGTTCGCGGATTTCCCGCTCGATCGGCTCATTCGTCTCGCCGGGCAAGTGACGGTCGCCCGGATGCTCGAACGGGACGACTTCGAGAAGCGCTATCGCGCCGGTGAGCCCATCGGACTGCACGAATTCCTCTACCCCGTCATGCAGGGCTACGACTCCGTGATGGTGCGCTCCGACGTCGAGCTCGGGGGGACCGATCAGACGTTCAACCTGTTGATGGGCCGCGACCTCCAGCGTGCCGCGGGCCAGGTTGGGCAGGTGGCGATGGTTCTGCCGCTGCTCGAGGGGCTCGACGGAACGAATAAGATGTCGAAGAGCCTGGGGAATCACATCGGCATTTCCGATGCCCCGGAGGACATGTTCGGCAAGGTGATGTCGATCAGCGATCCGCTGATGCTGCGCTATTTCGCGCTGCTCAGCGATCGGGATGCGGCGTTCGTCGAGGGAGTCCGTACCGGCGCGACGCATCCGATGGAGGCCAAGAAGGCGCTCGCGGCGGAGATCGTCGAGCGGTTTCACGGTCGCGCTGGCGCGGAACGGGCCGCGCAGTTCTTCTCGGAGCGGTTCCAGCGCCGAGAAGCCAACGACCCAACCCCGATGGAAGTCGCGACCGACGATGCGGAAATGCCGATTGGCGAGCTTCTGCGTCAGCTCGGGTTCGCGGCGTCGAACGGCGAAGCGAAGCGTCTTCTCGTGCAGGGCGCGGTGCGCGTCGATGGGCAGCCCGTGGCTCTTGACTTCCGTTTCCGCGGAGGGCATCACCGTCTGCTCGCAGTTGGGCGGAAGCGGCTGGCGACAGTGACCTTCCGGGCGCCCGGCGCTCGGTGAGGAAACGCTCCAAGCCATTGACATCCGACGAGTCGTCTCATATACACGTCGGTCTGCCCGCAGAAGCACCCCGGTCTTTGAAAACTAAATAGTAGCGCTCCGTTTCCGAGCAGTTTTATCGGAAATGGTTCCCAAGCGTGACTACGAGCAGCGCGAAGTAATCGTCGTGCTGGTCAGGTCTACGGATGCTTTCATGCATCATCCTCGTGCCTTCACGGACGAGGTCTCCAGCCTAAACTGGAGAGTTTGATCCTGGCTCAGAACGAACGCTGGCGGCGTGCCTAACACATGCA
>CAYSOF010000024.1:0-106452 GCA_964432595.1 uncultured Binatia bacterium (SeqCode)
AATCCGTCGACGGGCGTGTGCTCGAATCCGCCGAAGCCGAACAACGCCACGTGCGACGACGGCAACGCCTGCACGCAGACCGACACCTGCCAGGGCGGCAGCTGCACGGGGGCCAACCCGATCGTCTGCACGGCATCGGACCAGTGCCACGACGCCGGCACGTGCAACCCGTCGACCGGCGTCTGCTCGAACCCGGCGAAGCCGAACAACAGCACGTGCAACGACGGCAACGGCTGCACGCAGACCGACACCTGCCAGAACGGCACGTGCACCGGTGCGAATCCCGTCGTCTGCACCGCGTCGGATCAGTGCCACGACGCCGGCACGTGCAATCCGTCCACCGGCGTCTGCTCGAATCCCGCCAAGCCGAACGACGCCACGTGCGACGACGGCAACGACTGCACGCAGACCGACACCTGCCAGGGCGGCGCGTGCACCGGGGCGAATCCCGTCGTCTGCACCGCGTCGGATCAATGTCACGACGCCGGCACGTGCAATCCGTCCACCGGCGTGTGCTCGAACCCGCCCAAGCCGAACAACACGACGTGCAACGACGGCAGCGCGTGCACCCAGACCGACACCTGTCAGGCCGGGACCTGCAGCGGCGGCAATCCCGTCATCTGCATCGCGTCGGATCAGTGTCACGACGTCGGCACGTGCAACCCGTCGACCGGCATCTGCTCGAACCCGTCGAAGGCGAACGACACCGGCTGCAACGACGGCAACGCCTGCACGCAGACCGACACCTGCCAGGGCGGCACCTGCACCGGCGGCAACCCGAAGACGTGCACCGCGCTCTCGCAGTGTCACGTCGCCGGGACGTGCAACCCGTCCAACGGCGTCTGCTCGAACCCGGCGAAGCCGGACGATACCGGGTGCAACGACGGCAACGCGTGCACACAGACCGACACGTGCCAGACCGGGACGTGCGTCGGCGCCGATCCCGTCGCCTGCACCGCATCGGACCAGTGCCACGACGCCGGCACGTGCAACACGACGACCGGCGTCTGCTCGAACCCGGCGAAGGCGAACAACACCGGCTGCAACGACGGGAACGCCTGCACCCAGACCGACACGTGCCAGAGCGGGACGTGCACGGGCGCGAACCCCGTCGTCTGCACCGCGTTCTCGCAGTGCCACGTGCCCGGCGTGTGCCGGCCACAGAACGGCACGTGCACGAATCCCTCGGCACCGAACAATACGCCCTGCAACGACGGCGACGGCTGCAGCGTGAACGACACGTGCCAGGCGGCGATCTGCACGCCGGGCGCGCCGCGCGACTGCGACGACGCGAACGGTTGCACGGCCGACACGTGCGAGGGCGGCGCGTGCGAGAACCGGGCGGCGTCGGGGTGCATCCAGTGCGGCGACGGGTTCGCGGCCTGCGACGACGGCAATACCTGCACCGCCGACGCGTGCGTCGCCGGCAAGTGCGAATTCTCGAACGTCGAGGGCACCTGCGACGACGGCAACGCATGCACCCAGACGGACACGTGCCAGGCCGGCACGTGCACCGGGGCGAACCCCGTCGTCTGCACGGCGTCCGACCAGTGCCACGACGCCGGCACGTGCGACCCCTCGAGCGGCGTGTGCTCGAATCCGGCGAAGCCGAACGACGCGACGTGCAACGACGGCAACGCCTGCACGCAGACCGACACCTGCCAGGCCGGGTCGTGCACGGGGACCAACCCCGTCGTCTGTGCCACGCCCGACCAGTGTCACGACGCCGGCACCTGCAACCCGTCGACGGGCGTGTGCTCGAATCCGTCGAAGCCGAACGACACCGGGTGCAACGATGGCAACGCGTGCACGCAGACCGACACCTGTCAGGCCGGCGTCTGCACCGGCGCCAACCCGAAGCCGTGCACCGCGTCCGACCAGTGCCACGACGCCGGCACGTGCAATCCACAGACGGGCGTCTGCTCGGATCCGCCGAAGCCGAACACCACGCCGTGCAACGACGGCAACGCGTGCACGCAGACCGACACCTGTCAGTCCGGCGTCTGCACCGGCGCCAACCCGAAGACGTGCACCGCCTTCTCGCAGTGCCACGTCCCCGGCGTGTGCCGGCCGGAGAACGGCACCTGCACGAACCCGTCGGCGCCGAACAATACGCCCTGCGACGACGGCGACGGCTGCAGCGTGAGCGACACCTGTCAGGCCGCCGTCTGCACCGCCGGACCGCCGCGCAACTGCAACGACCAGGACGAGTGCACGGTCGACACCTGCGAGGAGGGCAGCTGCGAGAACCGCGCACAGTCGGGATGCCGACCGTGCGGCACCGGGTTCCCGACCTGCACCGACCAGAACGAGTGCACCGACGACACCTGCGTCGCCGGCAAGTGCGAGTTCACGAACGTCAACGTCCGCCAGTGCGACGACGGCAACCCCTGCACGACGGCGAGCATCTGCCAGAACGGCGACTGCATGGGCACGACGCCCGTCGTCTGCCAGCCGAACGATCAGTGCCTGCAGGCGGGCACGTGCATCCCGTCGACCGGCCTCTGCTCGGACGGTCCGCCCCGTACCGACGGCACGCCGTGCAGCGACGGCGATCTCTGCACGCTCTCCGACACCTGCCAGGACGGGCTGTGCGCCGCCGGTCCCGAGCGCAACTGCGCCGACGACGTCGCCTGCACCGACGACCGCTGCGCCGACGGCCTCTGCTTCAACGACCCGATCGACAGCCGCTGCGCACCGGGCGACTGCCTGACCGGCCGCTGCGATCCGACGGCGCCCGGCGCCGACGCGGCCGGCTGCGTCGCCGATGCCGCACCCGAGGGCGTCGACTGCAGCGACGACGGCATCGCCTGCACCGAGGACGTATGCACGCCGACGGGCTGCGCGCACCGCCCCATCGACGACCGCTGCACGCCCGCCGACGAGTGCGCGAGCGCCACCTGCCAGCCGGGAACCGCCGGCGCCGACGCTGCCGGCTGCGTCACGATCCCCGGCCCGGCCGAGGGCGGGGAGTGCGCCGAGGACGACGACCCGTGCACCGACGACGTCTGCAGCGCCGGCGACTGCGCGCACACGCCCGCCGGCGAGCCGGCCTCGTGCCGCCCGGTCGAGGGCCCCTACCGCCGGGCCCGGTCGCTGCTCGACTTCACGCGCCAGCTGCAGGCGCTGGTGACGTCCGTGGTGACGCCCGACGAGGTCTCCGGCACCGGCAGCCGCGCGCTGCTGCTCGAGCGGCTCGACGGCGTCGAGGCCGACCTGGACCTGATCGTCAGGATTCTGTCGGGGCGCGCCGGCGCCACGCCGACCGTCGCCGCCCTCTTGACGCCCCGCGGCTCCAAGCCCGACCCCGTGCTGCTCGAGGGCACCATCGCGCAGCAGCGCGGCCGCATCGCCTTCACGCAGGTGAAGACCACCCCGGCCAAGGTGAAGGCGTTCCTGTCCCTCCTGGCGCTGGCCAAGCGGCGGGCTGAAGTTTCGGCGACCACCGCCCGAGATCTGCGATCGAGAGGTCGCAGCTTGCTCAGCGGGTCGAAAGCCCTTAAACGCGACCTCAAACGGCTCCAGCGCGTCAACCAGGTCTTTGCCCGTTAGCCCGTCGGGTCGCTCGTAGCGGCACGGCGGTCCGTCCAGGAGGTTCGCCCGTGCAGACGATCACCCGCGTCCTGTGCCTCGCCGCCGTCGTGCTCGTCGCCGCTCCCGCAGGCGCCCGTTCGCTGCGCGATCAGCTCGGCACGGCCTCGCAGTCGGTCGGCCTCCAGGGCGGCGACGCCTTCGACGCGCTGGCGGACACCATCGCCAACACCGCGGCGCGGTCGCTGCCGATCATCTCGGCCTCCGCCGGCATCACCTACCGCTACAACACCGAGCTCGACGTCTTCGAGCGGTCCTCCGATACGCTCGGTCCGATCTTCATGGAGCGTCCCGACACCATCGGCCGCTCGAAGTTCAACATCAACGTGAGCTGGCAGTACGTCGAGTTCGACGAGTACGACGGCGAGGACCTCGACGACCTGGAGAACGAAGACCCCATCATCACCCGGGTGGTCGACGGCTCGGGCAACCCCGTCGGCTTCACGGCGAACCGGCTCCAGTATCGTCTCGGCCTGCAGAACCAGATCGTCGCGTTCAGCGGCACCTACGGCATCCTCGACGACCTCGACGTCAACCTGACGCTCCCGTTGATCGCGACCAACTTCAAGGTCGGCGTCACGCAGCAGCAGGAGTTCGTCGCCGGTCCCGACGGCATCTTCACGCCGCTCACCGGCTCGCCGATCACCGGCCGCAGCACGGAAGACAAGTTCAGCGTCGGCGACATGCTGCTGCGCTTCAAGTACCAGCTGCCGCGCATCGCCGACGGGATGGTCCGCTCCGCCGCGGGCCTCCAGTTCCGCCTGCCGACGGGGAACGAGGACGACTTCCAGGGCACCGGCTCGTTCGAGATCTCGCCGGCGTTCTACGTGTCGACCGTGCTGTGGAAGCGCCTGACGCCGTACGCGAACGTCGCGCTCGACCTGCGTACCGACGACGTCGCGAACAGCCAGGCGCGCTACGCCGTCGGCTTCGACTTCGACCTCTTCCCGCGCTGGAACCTGTCGTTCGCGTTCCTCGGGCGCAGCGAGTTCGAGCGCAGCGCGGCGCGCGGCGAGACCGACTTCCTGCACCTGACGCCGCAGGGCCCGCAGCTCCGCCCGCTTCTCGGCATCGACTTCGCGCGCAACGACTTCTTCGACGCGTCGTTCGGCACGCGCGTCGTCGTGTGGCGGCAGATCATGCTCTTCGGCAACATCCTCTACGCGCTGAACGACGCCGGCCTGCGCAACAACTCGGTCATCCCCACCGTGGGGATCGAGGGCACGTTCTGACGAGGGATTGATGTATCGGGCGTTCTTCGGATTCCGCGAGCCGCCCTTCCGCATCACCCCGGACCCGCGCTTCCTCTACCGCAGCCCCGTCCACGACGAGGCCATCGCCGCGCTCGCCGACGGCATCCTCGAGCGCCACGGCTTCCTCGCGCTGATCGGCGAGGTCGGCACCGGCAAGACCACGCTCCAGCGGCATCTGCTCGAGGCGCTGCCGTCGGACGTCCGCACGGTCCTGCTGCTCCATCCGACCGTCACGTTCGACGAGACGCTCGACCACATCCTGATGGAGCTCGGCATCCCGGTGGAGGGCGGCAGCAAGCTCATCCTCCTCCAGCGCCTGAACGAGTTCCTCATCGAGCACACGAACGCGGGCGGCAACGTCGCGCTCCTGTTCGACGAAGCGCAGGCGCTCGAGCCCGAGGCGCTCCGCGAGCTGGCGATGCTCCTCGACCTGCGTACCGCCGACGGGCGTCCGGGTCTGCAGATCCTGCTCGCAGGTCAGCCCGAGCTGGGCGAGAAGCTCGCGTTGCCCGAGGTGGCCGACATCCGCGATCGCATCGCCGTCGAGGTGCGGCTGTTCCCGCTCGCCCTCGACGAGGTGACGACGTACATCCGCACGCGCCTCGAGCTCGCGGGCGCGCTCGATCTGGACGTCTTCACGGCGCCGGCGATCGGCCGCATCGCCGAGCTGAGCGGCGGCATCCCGCGGCTCGTGAACGTGCTCTGCGATGCCGCGCTGGTCGGGGCCTACGCCGCCGAGACGCGGCGGGTGACGCCGGAGATCGTCGACGACGCCTGGGCCGACTATGCGCCGCTGCACGCGGGCCGCGCGATGCCGATGCCGTCGCGTCCCGCCTTGCCTGCCGCGCCGGAGCCGCAGACGCTGTACGTCGCGCCGCCGCCGCCCGCACGCGGACGCGGCAACGCCGTGCCGATCGCCGCGGCGCTGGCGCTCGTCGTCGTCGCGGGCGGGCTCACGTGGCGGCTGACGCGTCCCGAGCCGCCGCGCCCGCAGGTGATGGCCTTGCGCGTCGTCCCTCCGGTGCCCACCACCATTCCCGCGACGCCGCCCGCGACGATCGCGGAGCCGCTGCCCGAGCCCGAGCCGCCGCCCGCGCCGGCGGCGGTGGCGGCGCCCGTGCCCGTCGTGGAGCCGCCGCCGGCCCTGACCGGCGAGCCGCCGCCGTCCGCGATCGAGGCGCTCGACGTCGTGGACGCCTTCCGCCGCGCGGCCGAGCGCCGCGACTATCCGACGCTGCGCGCGCTGATCGCTCCCGACGCGGCGCCGGACGACGTCTCCGCCGACTACGCCAAGCGCTTTCCACGCACGGGGGCGGTATCCTGGTCGCAGCCACGCGCCGACGTCGAGCCGGCCGGTGCCCGCGTCACCGTGCACGCCCCGTTCGTCATCACGTATCGCGAGAACGGCCGTCCGGTGGAGCTGCGCGGGTCGGCGGCGTGGGAGGTCGCGCGACGCGACGGTACGGCGATGATCGTGGCGCACTCGTTCGTATCGAACGCGACGCCCTGATCGCAGTTGCATGGCGCCGCGGCCTCGCGTGCGCTATGGGCCGGGATCGATGCCCCGCCGTCGACCTTCCGTCGCGCCCGACGACGGTCGCGTCCGGCGCGGCGCGCAGAACCGGGATCGCATCGTCGAGGCGGTCGTCGAGCTGGTTCGGGGCGGCAACGTCCGGCCGAACGCCGCCCAGATCGCCGCCGTCGCCGGCACGGGCACGCGCACCGTCTTCCGGCGTTTCCGGGACATGGAGCAACTGTTCGCCGCGGTCGACGCACGCGTGCGCGGCGAGATCCAGCCGCTCGTCGACCAGAGCCCCATCGCGGGCTCACTCGAGGAACGTGCACGGGAGCTGGTCCGGCGCCGCAGCCGCGTCTTCGAGCGCGTGAGTCCGTTCCGGCTCTCCGGGATGCCGCATCGGCGGGCCTCGGCGGTGATCGACCGGGGCGAGCGTTCGCTCGACGTCTGGCATCGCATCCAGCTCGAGGCGACGTTCGCGCCGGAGCTACGCGGTACGCGACGCGAGCTGGTGGAAGCGCTCGATGCCGTGACCTCGTTCGAGACCTGGCACCGGCTCCGCACGACGCAGCGGCTCGGCGTGGCGCGGGCGGCGGCGGCGATGGTGGACGCGGTCGTCGGGCTGCTGGCCAGACGACGCTGAGCGACGCCCTTGAGTAGTGACACTCGATAGTGTCACTACTAGGCCATGCGCTGTCTGCGAATCGTCGTCGCCCTGGTCGCCGTCGTGGCCGGCCTTCCCGCCGTGAACGGTCACGCCCGCCGCTGTCCGCCGCCCGAGCTGCCGCCCGGCGTCGAGATCGGCGATGCGACGCTCCGCTACACCCGCGATTGCCTGCCCTTCGTGCGGACGCCGTCCCGACGTACTCGTCGACTGGCGGGCTTCCCGTACCGTTCCCGCTTCGTCGACGTCGACGGACTGCGCATGGCCTACGTCGACGAGGGCCCGCGCGACGGCGAGATCGTGTTGCTGCTGCACGGCGAGCCGTCGTGGTCGTACCTCTACCGATCGATGATCCCCGTTCTGGCCGACGCGGGATTTCGCGTCATCGCGCCCGACCTCGTCGGCATGGGGCGCTCCGACAAGCCCGTCGAGCTCGGACGCTACCGCTATCTCCAGCACGTCGCCTGGGTGGAGCAATTCCTCGACGCGGTCCCGAGCGTGCGACGGCCGCGAGCGGCGCGCGGCCTGCGCGACGTCACGCTCTTCTGTCAGGACTGGGGGAGCCTGATCGGGCTGCGCGTCGTCGGCGACAAGCCAGAGCGCTTCGCGCGCGTCGTGGTTGCGAACGGCCGGCTACCGGTCGTGCCGTTCGAGATCCAGATCGTCGCGCTGCCGGATCCGCCGCTCCTGGATCCGGACCTGCCGTTCCCGTTCGCTCCCGGGACCGCGCCGTGTGGCGCCGGCGACTTCACCTGCTTCGGTCGATGGGCGACGTACGCGCTCACCAGCCCACGCTGGCGTCCGAGCGAGGTGGTCGAAGCCCTCACCACTCGCGATCTCGCCGACGCCGAGCGCGCCGCCTACGACGCGCCCTATCCCGCGCTGATCTACATGGCCGGACCGCGTGTCTTTCCCTCGCTCATCAACACCCTTGGCGAGTCGCCCACGAACGTCGCGGCGCGGGCCGTCTTCGACGCGTTCGACAAGCCGCTGCTGACGCTCTTCGGCCGCCGCGATCCGAACCTCGGCACCGACGCCGTACAATCCGAGATGCGGGATCGCGTGCCTGGCGCCGCCGGCCACCCGCATCACGCCTATCCCGACGCGGCTCACTTCATCCAGGAGGACGAGGGTCCAGACCTGGCGCGCCGGGTGGTGGAGTTCATACGGGCGAATCCGCGCTGAAGCGGCGGCCGGCGCCGTGGAGGAACAGCGCGACCGCCTGATCCCCGATCGCCTCCTCGAGGACGAGCGCTTCGGGTGAACGCGCCTGCTCGATCAGCAGCCCGTTCATCAGCGCAGCGAAGAGCCGCACGAACACACCCGCCTGCTGGGCATCCCGTCCCGTCGCCTCGCCGACGACCGGCGCCAGCGTGCCCTCGATCCACGCCTGCGCGTCGGCGGCGTCATGGTCGATCCGATCGGGGTCGTGCGGGCCGAAGAGGTGCGCGCCGAGCACCCGCAGTCGGAGCGGGTCCTCGCGGCCGAACCGGACGTAGGTCCCCGCGATCGCGCGCAGCCGGCTCTCCGCGTCGCCGGCCGTGGCCATCGCCGTGGCCAGCATCGCGCGCAGGCGCGCCCGCCCGTCGCGGACGACCGCGGCATACAGCTCGTCCATGCCCTCGAAATGGTAGTAGACGGCCGGCACGGTGAGACCCGCGTCCTCGGCGATCTCGCGCACCGTCGCCCCGTACTGGCCGCGACGGGCGAAGACCCGGGCGGCGGACTGGAGGATCGAATCTCTGGTGGCCGTCGACCGGTCGCCACGTGGCATCGTCCGAGACTTAGCGATCTCTCAGACAAGTCGCTAGTGTCTCGCGGTTGAAGATGCCCGCGGTCCCTGTCGATATGCCGGCCAGGAGCCTGCGCTGAGCGTCATCGGCCTCATAGCCCTCGTGATCGCGCTGTTCGCGCTCCGCCGTCCGGGCCGCGACGACGGCCTGGAAGAGCGCATCCGCCGGCTGGAGGAAGAGGTGCGCCGCCTGCGCGGGGGTGGCCCGACGGCCGGGCCGGCAGTCGACGCACCGGCGGCCGCTGCGCCGGCTCCCGAGCCGATCGCGGAGCCCGTGCTCGAACCAGCGCCCGAACCGGCGCCCGAGCCCGCCCCCGAGCCCGAGCCGATCCGCCTGCCCGAGCCGCCCGAGCCGCCGGCGGTCCAGATCGACTGGGAGCGATGGATCGGCGTGCGCGGCGCGGCCGTGCTGGGCGGCGTCGTCCTCGCGCTCGCCGGGCTGTTCTTCTTCCGCTACTCGATCGAGCACGGCCTGATCCCGCCGTGGATGCGCGTCGTCCTCGGGACGCTCGTCGGCTGCGCCTGCCTCGCCGGCGCCGACGTGATGCGCCGCCGGCGGTACGGCGGCACCGCGGACGCGGTGGCCGGTGCGGGCATCGTCGTGCTGTACGCCGCGTTCTGGGCGGCGGCGAACCTCTACGAGCTCATCGGCACCGGCACGCTGTTCGTGCTGCTCGTGATGGTGACGGTCACGTGCGGCGCGCTCTCGTGGCGGCATCAGTCGCTCGTGATCGCCGTGCTCGGACTGGTCGGCGGCTTCCTCACGCCGATCTTCGCGTCGCGCGGCAGCGACAATCCCATCGGGCTCTTCGCCTACCTGATGCTGCTCGACGTGGCGGTGCTCTACCTCGCTCGCCGCCGCGGCTGGCCGCTGCTCGCGCTGCTGGCACTCGTCTGTACGGCGGCCTACCAGGCGCTCTGGATCGGCGGCCGGATGGGGCCCGATCGCGTGCTGCTCGGGCTCGGCATCGTCGCGCTCTTTGCCGTCGTGTTCGCGGCCGGGGCGGAGCGCGACGGCGAGCGCGGCGGCCGCACGTGGTTCTGGACGCAGGCCGCCGCCGTCCTGGTGCCGTTCGTCTTCGCGCTCTATTTCGCGACCAACGCCGACCTCGGCGACCGGCTCGTCCCGCTGGCACTGCTGCTCGCCGTCCTGTCGTTCGCCGCGAGCTGGCTCGCACGCGTGCACGGCGAGCCGTCGCTGGCCGCCGGCGCGGCGGCCAGCATCGTCGCCGTCCTGAGCGTCTGGACGGCGGAGAACGCGGCGACGACGGCCGTCGCGTGGCAGCTCGCCCTCGCGTGCACCGTGCTGGCCGGCATCTTCCACGCCTTCGGCGAGCGCGCCCCCGCTGGTCCCACGACCGCGGCGCTCGTCTCCGCCGTCGGACTCTTCGGCGTGCTGGTCGCGAGCGCGGTCGTCGAGCCCGGCGACGTCGGCCTCTGGCCCTGGCTGGCGGGATGGATCGGGCTCGCGGCACTGCTCCTGCGGCAGGGCGGCTACCCCGACCGCGAGCGGCTCCAGCTGGTCGCCGCGATGCTGCTCGCGATCGGGCTCGCGGCGTTCCGCGGCGTCCACCGCTGGGCCGAGGGCTTTCCGTCGACGGGCGCGTATCTGGCGATCGTCCTGGCCGGCGCCGTGGCGTTCCAGTTCATCGCGATGCGACGCGCCGACGGCCGGCCGCGCCGCTACGGCGAGGAGTCGGCGGCGCTCTTCGCCGTCGCGACGACGCTGCTCATCGTCGTGATGATCGGCGACGCGTCGTTCCTGACGCTCGGCACGTCGACCGCGCTCGGCGTCCTGGCGACGTTGGCCGCCACGCGCCTCGGCGGCAGCTGGTGGGGGCTCGTCGCGATGGTCGCGACGGCGTTCGCGCACAGCGGCTGGAGCATGGATCGGCTCGAGCCGACGACGCTCGGGCTCGTCGCCCAGGCGGCGACCGTGGTGCTCTTCACGCTCTGGCCGTTCCTCGCCACCGACCGGTTGCGCGGCACGCGGTGGCCCTGGTGGACGGCGGCACTGGCCGGACCGATGTGGTTCGTCTCGCTGGGCACCCTCTTCTCGAACCGCTTCGGCGAGTCGGCCATCGGCCTGCTTCCCCTCGGCCTCGGCGCCGTCACGCTCGCCGCCGCGCACCGCACGCGCGCGGAGTTCGCGCCCGACGACCCGGCGCGCACGAGCAACCTCGCGTGGTTCCTCGGCGTCACCACGGCGTTCGTCACCGTCGCCGTTCCGCTGCAGCTCGACCGCGAGTGGATCACGATCGGCTGGGCGCTCGAGGGGCTCGCGCTCGTGATGCTGTGGCAGCGGCTCGATCACCCGGGCCTCAAGTACGTCGCGCTCGCGCTGCTCTCCGCCGTCACGGTGCGACTCGTCGTCAACGACGCCGTGCTCACCTATCACGCGCGGCCGGCCTTCCGGATCGTCAACTGGCTGCTCTACACCTACCTCGTGCCGGCGGCGGCGCTGCTGCGCGCGTCGACGCTGCTGGCCCCGCTCGAGGTACCGCGGCTGCGCGAGTGGGAGAAGCCCGTCTACGGCGACCGGCCGTTCGGCGCGATGGGGACCGGGCTCGCCGGCCTGGTCGTCGTGTTCGCGTGGATCAACCTCGCGATCGCCGAGTGGTTCACGGTCGGCCCGGACCTGACGCTCGACTTCTCGCGGCTGCCCGCGCGCGACCTGACGACGTCGATCGCGTGGGCGTGCTACGCGCTCGGCCTGCTCGCCCTCGGCGTCCGACGGCACAGCGTCGGGCTGCGCTGGGCGAGCCTCGGGCTCATGATGCTCACCATCGCCAAGGTGTTCCTCTACGACCTCGGCGAGCTCGGCGACCTGTACCGCGTCGCCTCGCTCCTCGGCCTCGCACTGTCGCTGATCGGCGTCTCGCTCGCCTACCAGCGCTTCGTGTTGCGGCGCGAGCCGTCGGCTGATCCATCGGGAGAATGATGCGCGTCGTCCCCCTGCTGCTCGCCCTGGCCGTGGTCGCCCGCGCCGATACGCCGCCCGTCCGGCTGGCCCAGCTGTTCCCGCAGGAAGCGCCGATCACGGTCGGGAGCGACGCGCTGGCCCGGCTCACGCTGCCGCCCGACGTGCTCGCCGCGTGCCGTCCCGACCTGTCCGACGTGCGCGTCTTCGACGCCGACGGCCACGAGGTGCCGTTCGTGGTCGACGCCGGCCCGCCGCCGGGCGACGTGCGCGAAGAGGAGACGACGGTCGCCGCGACGGTGGAGCACGTCGAGCGGACGAAGACGCCGCGCGAGAACGCGCCCCCGCGCGCGAAGGAGACGTACCGCCTGACCGCGCCGCCGGGAGCCGGGCCGTGGTCGCTGCGCGTCGACACCGCACAGTCCGGCTTCGTCCGCCGCATCGACGTGGCGTCGGCGGCGGGGCCGCTCGTCGAGAACGCGTCGCTCGTACGGCTCGGGGATCCGGCCGACCGGATGCACGTCGCGCTGCCGCCGATCACCACCCCCGAGATCACCGTCACGATCGAGGGCGACGAAGGCTTCTTCCTGCAGCCGACGTTCCGCTTCCAGTCGACGCGGACGCTCGCCGCCACGGCGCAGGCGACGGTGCCGCTGCCGATCGCGACGTCGAGCCGCGCGGGCGATCGGACCGTCGTCGAGGTGGAGCGGCCGTCAGGCGTCGTGCCCGGCATCCTGCACGTCACCACGACGACCCCCGCGTTCGATCGTCGCGTGCTGATATGGGACGTCCGCCCGGGCGGCGACGAGGTGCCGCTCGGCGAGGGCCGCATCCGCCGCGTCTCCGGCGCGGCCGCCGTCGCCGAGATGGACGTGCCGCTCGGTCCGGCGCGCGGCGCGCGCCTGCGCATCGCGATCGTCGACGGCGACAGCCCGTCGCTGGCGGAGCTGACGTTCGAGGCCGTCGTCCGCCAGCCGGCGCTGATCTTCGCGCTGCGCTCCGGACACGGGATGCTGCGCTTCGGCGGCGGCCGCGCCTATCGCCCGCGCTACGACCTGACCGCGCTGATCCCGCCGCGGCCGGCGAGCGGCGTCGACGCGGAGATCGCGACGCGCCTCTGGGATCCCGCCCGGCTCGCGACGGCGGCGCTCGGGCCGATCCGGCCGAACCCGCTCTACGACGCCGCGCCCGCGCTCGCGTTCGCCATGCGTGCCGGCGCCCCCGTCGAGACGGAGCGCCTCGAATGGCGGCGCCCCATCGTCGTGCCCGCCGCGCCGAACGGCCTCGCCCGGCTGGTCCTCGCGGCGGGCGATCTCGCGCACGCGCGTCCCGACCTGGCCGACGTCCGCGTCGTCGACGCGGACGGCCGGCAGTGGCCGTTCCTGATCGATCGCGACGTGCCCGCGATGCGCATCGGCCTCTTCACCGAGCCGCTCGAGCCGCGCGACGGCGCGTCGCGCTGGCTGCTGCGCCCGCAGGAGGGTCCGCTGGTCGTCGACCGGATCGAGCTCGGCATCGACGCGCCGTTCTTCAACCGCCCGTTCCGCCTCGTGACGGACGACGCGAACGGCGCCGAGCGCGTGCTCGCGGAGGGACGGCTCGTCCGCGACGCGCGGCGGCCGCAGCCCGTCATGATCGGGCTGCCGCCGGTGCGCGTGACCACGATGACGCTCGTCATCGACGACGGCGACGACGCGCCCCTGAACATCCAGCGCGGTTGGGCGGAGATTCCCACCGCCGCCCTGCTCGTCGCCGCGCCGGCGGGCGAGTACGCGCTGCTGCTCGGCGATCCCGACGCGACGGCGCCGCGCTACGAGCTGGCGTCGGTCCGCGACGTCGTGATGGCCATGACCGCGTCGCCGATCGACCCGAAGGCGATGGTGAAGAATCCGGGCTTCAGCACGACGGCGCGGGTGGCGTCGAGCGACCTGCCGAAGCAGGCGATCGTCTGGACGGTGCTGATCGGCGCCGTCGCGCTGCTCGGCATCCTCACGCTGCGGGCAACACGGAAGGCGTGACCGACGCCAGCGCCGCCTGGCGCGCGCGCTTCAGCTCGTCGAGCTGCGCCCGGGCCGCGGCGGCGACCTCGGCGTCGCGGATCGTGCCCAGCCGGCGCTCGAGCGCGGGATCGCCGCCTTCGCGAACCAGCTGCACCTCGGTCGCCAGCCGCTCGACGTGATCGCGGACCGCGTCGAGCGCCTGGATGTCGGCCTCGGGGCTCAGCCCGCGCAACGTCTCGTGGAGGCGGAGGCGCGCCTTCGCGTTCGCCAGCCGCGCGACCATGCGCACGCGTTCCTCGCGCAGCCGCGCGATCTGGTCCTGGAACGCGACGAGGTTGCGCTTGGCGCCCTCGGCCTCGGCGGTGAGATCGCGCAGCTCGTCGGCGACGCGGTCGACCTCCGCGGCGAGCGCGTCGCGACGGACGATCAGTGCCAGCGCGGCATCGTCGTCGTCGCGCTCGACCGCCGCGGCGAGCTGCTCGCGCGCCCAGGACAGCTCCTGCGCGCGCTGCGCCAGCTCGCGGTCGAGCTTCGAGCGCATGTAGAGCACGCCGGCCGCGGCCTCGCGGAGCGTGCGGTACTGGGCGAGGCGCTCCTGGATGGCGGCCTCGTACACGGCGTCGGGGTCGCGGCGCTCCCGGCCGCCGACCCAGCGGGCCAGCTGGCCGCGGAGCAGGTTGCGGATGCGGGCGAACAGTCTCATCGCGATCCTCCAGCGTCTTCGACGGTGATGCCGAGCTCCCGCATCTTCTGCTGGAAGCTCTGGCGGTACATGCCGACCTCCTCGGCCGCCTTCGTGATGTTGCCGCCGTGGCGGCGGAGCGCGGCGAGGAGGAAGTCGCGCTCGAACGCTTCGACGAGCCGCTCCTTCGCCTCGCGGAACGGGAGGCCGTTGGTGGCGGGGGCGGCGGGCGAGGCTCCGGCCGGCGCCGCCTGCCCACCGGGGAGATCGGCGGGCGCGATCTCGTCGCCGGGGGCCAGCAGCAGCGCCTGCTCCATCGCCGAGCGCAGCTCGCGGACGTTGCCCTTCCAGTGCCGCTCGAGGCAGACGCGCAGGGCCTCGGCGGTGAGCGGCTTCATCGGCCGCTGGAAGCGTTCCGCCGCGTCGCGCAGGAACGCGTCGGCCAGGAGCGGGATGTCGTCGCGGCGCTCGGCGAGCGGCGGGATGACCAGCTCGACGACGCGCAGGCGGTAGTACAGGTCCTCGCGGAAGCGGCCTTCGGCGACGGCCTTCTCGAGGTCCTGGTTCGTCGCCGCCAGCAGGCGGACGTCGACGCGGATGGGCTGGTTGCCGCCGACGCGCTCGAACTCCTTCTCCTGGATGGCGCGCAGCAGCTTCGCCTGCGTCTCGAGCGGCATGTCGCCGCACTCGTCGAGGAACAAGGTGCCGCCATCGGCGGCCTCGAACTTGCCCTCGCGACGCGCGACGGCGCCGGTGAACGCGCCCCGCTCGTGGCCGAAGAGCTCGCTCTCGACCAGCTCGCGGCTGAGCGCCGCGCAGTTCATCTTGACGATGGGCTTCGTGCGCCGCGGGCCACGATAGTGGAGCGCGTTGGCGACCAGCTCCTTGCCGGTGCCGCTCTCGCCGCGGATCAGCACGGTCACGTCGGTGTCGGCGATGCGGTCGATGGTCTCGAAGAGCCGCCGCATCGGCGCGCTGCCGCCGATGATGTTCTCGAACCGGTACGTGCCGTGCACCTGTTCGAGCAGCCGGCGGTGATCGCGCCGCAGCCGGACGCCTTCCATCACGCGGCGGACGATGACGCGCAGCTCGTCGTTGTCGAACGGCTTCGGCACGTAGTCGGTCGCGCCGAGCTTCATCGCCTGCACCGCGGCCTTCTCCGAGCCGTGCGCGGTGATCATCACGACGGCGAGGTCGGGGTCGAACGCGCGCCCGCGCTCGAGCACGTCCATGCCGCTGATGCCGGGCATGCTGAGATCGGTGACGACGAGGTGGAAGTTGCCCGTCTCGATGCGCTTCAGGGCCTCTTCGCCGCTGCCCGCGGTCTCGACCTCGTAGCCTTCCTTGGAGAGGAGGCCGCGGAGGGCGAGCTGCATCGCTTTTTCGTCGTCGACGATCAGGATCCGGCCGTGCATGACAGTCACTTTGGTGGGAGAGGCAACGTGACCACGAACTCCGTGCCGCGTCCGACTTCGCTGGCGACGTCCATCGTGCCGGCATGCGCCTCGACGATCTTGCGCGAGATCGCCATGCCGAGGCCCGTGCCCTTCTCCTTCGTGGTGAAGAAGGGATTCCAGATGCGCTCGAGCTTCTCGGGGGCGATGCCGCAGCCGTTGTCGCGCAGGCGGACCGTCGCCTGCGCGCCGCCGTTCTCGATGAACACGTCGACGCGCCGGTTCTCCGCGACGGAGTCGAACGCGTCGATCGCGTTGTCGAGCACGTTGGCGAACACCTGCCGCAGCTTCTCGGCGTCGGCGACGACGGTCGGGCCGGTGATGTAGTTGCGCACCGCCGCCACCTTCGCGACGTCGAGCTTGGAGCGCATCTGCGTCAGCGCGCCGTCGACCACGGTGGCGATGTTCACCGGCGCCAGCACGTAGTCTTCTTCCTTCGCGAACTTGAGCAGGTGCGAGATGCGCCGCTCGACGCGGTCGAGCTCGTCGAGCGCGACGCGCGCGTACTCGACGTTCTCCACCGACTGCGGGTCCTCGCCCATCTGCTGCACGAGGCTCTTCGCCGCGGCGATCGGGTTGCGGATCTCGTGGGCGATGGTCGACGAGAGCTCGTCGAGGCTCGCCTGCTTCTCGGTCTGCATGTACGCCTTCTCGCGCTGCAGCTCGCGCTCGACGGCGGGATCGAAGTAGCGCTGCTTGATGCGCCGCGAGCCGAAGACGCCCATCCAGTGCGAGAAGACCCCGAAGCCCCAGCCGATCGCGGGCCAGAGGAACCACGGATACCAGGTCGTCATCAGGTTGATCAGCGCGAGCAGCGCGATGACGGCGAGGTACGAGACGAGGTGCGCGTAGAAGCCGGTCTCCTTGGCCGCGCGCCGGCGCGCGCGGCGCAGGAGGTCGTCTTCGGTCATCTGCTCGGTCGGCGGGTCGTGGTCGGCGGCGCAGGCCGCGTGCCGCGTCTCGCGACGGCGGCGCCGCTCCGCGTGCCGCTCGGCCTTCTCGGCCCAGCGGCGATGCCACTCGGCGTGGCGCTCCGCATGCCGCTCGGCGTGCTCGGCCCACTGACGGCCGATCTCCGCCCACGGCGGCCCGTCGCCCCGGATACCCTTCCGCGCGCGGAGATGCTTCGCGAAATGCATCAGGAGCACGACGGCGACGATGAACCCGATGAAGGCCATGCGGTGATGTCGACGACCCTACGCAAGGGTCGTGCCGCAGGGTACGCGCGCCCCCGGCGCAGGGAAAGAGGCCGCGGGCGGGCCGGCGCCGCAGTCCCCGGGCTGCGGGACGGGGTCCAGGCGCAGCCCCGCCGCTGCACTCTCCTAGGAGCGGTCCCGCGGCAGGCCGAGCACGCGTTCGGCGATGATGTTGCGCTGCACCTCGGAGCTGCCCGCCGCGATCGTGCGCCCGCGCGAGTAGAGGTAGAGGTGCGGCCAGCGGCCGTCGTCGACCGCGTGCGGCGACCCTTCGAGCAGCTGGCTCGCCGGGCCGGCGATCGCGAGGGCCACCTCGAGCTGGCGCTGGTACATTTCGCTCCAGAAGAGCTTCTCGATCGACCCTTCGGGGCCGGGCGCGCCGCCGCGAAGCGTGACCGTGAGGTTCCGATAGGCCGTGTACTGCATGGCGTGCGCGTCGATCACCGCCGCGGCGAGCGCCTGGCGGAGCACCGGATCGGCGGCGGCGCCGCGCCGGCGCGCGGTCGCGAGCATCTCGTCGAGCGCCACGCGCGACTGCAGCTGGCGGCTGAACGTCAACGTCTGCCGCTCGTGCATGAGGCACGTGATCGCGATGTCCCAGCCCTTGTCGACGGCGCCGACGACGTTTGCGCGCGGCACGCGCACGTCCTCGAAGAACACCTCGTTGAAGTCCTCGTCGCCGTTGATCTGCTTGAGCGGCCGCACGGTGACGCCGGGGCTGTGCATGTCGACGAGCAGGAACGTAATGCCCTTGTGCTTCGGCGCGGTCGGATTCGTGCGCACGAGGCACATGCACCAGTCGGCGTAGCGGGCGTAGCTCGTCCACACCTTCTGCCCGCTGACGACGAAGTGGTCGCCGTCGACGACGGCCTTCGTGCGCAGCGCGGCCAGGTCGGAGCCCGCGTCCGGCTCCGAGAATCCCTGGCACCATATCTCCTCGGCGGCCAGGATCTTCTGCAGGTGCCGCTGCTTCTGCGCGTCGGTGCCGTGCGCGATCAGGACCGGCCCGCCCATCGTCAGGCCGGCCAGGTTGATGAGCTGCGGCGAGCGCGCCCGCGCCATCTCCTCCTGGAAGATGATCTGCTGGATCAGGCTGGCGCCGCGGCCGCCGTACGCGGCCGGCCAGGCGATGCCGCACCATCCCGCCTCGTAGAGCCGTCGCTGCCACTGCTTGCCGTGCGCGACCCACGCGTCGAGGTCGTCGGGCTCGGCGCCGGGCGGGTTGCGCTCGAGCCACGCGCGCAGCTCGGCACGGAAGCGCTCCTCGTCGGCTGAGTACGCGAGGTCCATCAGGGAGCGACCCAGAGCATCTCGACGCCCGACGGCACGAAGTACTCCATCTGCTCGTCCACCGACGCCGCGTTGGCTTCCATCACCGCCGTCGCCTTCTCGGTCTCCGCGATGTCGGCCTGCACCCGCAGCGTCTCGTAGCGCTGATAGCGCGCCTCGTCGCCGATGTAGAGGCACTTGCAGCGGTACGGATCGGCGAACCAGTAGTGCGGCGTCCCGCCCCGGATCGAGTAGGTCAGCGTCACCGGCGGCTTCAGCGCCTGCAGACGGGCCAGCTTCTCCGGGGTGTCGGCGGGGATGGCGCGGAAGCCGGCGGCGGCGAGCATGGGCTCGACCTTCGCCGCGCGCTGCTCCGGGCTGGGGCCGAGCAGCGCGCAGCCGCCGGCGAGCACGAGCGCGAGGACGGCGAGGCGGGTCATGTCGTGGGGCGTTCAATCCGGACGCCCCGACCCTGTCAAGGTCGCGTGTCCCAGTCGATCCGGTCAGGCGGCGCATACACGCAGACGGTGCCCATGCGCACCGTGTCGCTGAGGTGCCGGCCGAGGCGTGGATGCTCGGCGAGCAGCTTGCCGATCTGCGTTCGCAGCGCCTTCGTCACCGCCTTCCGCGTCGTCTCCGACGGGCTGCGGACGCGGCTACCGAAGGTGGCGGACAGCTCCGTCATCAGCTGCTCGCGCTCGTCGCGCAGGCGTTCGGCGTGCCCGAGGTCGTTGCGCTGGTCGGCGTCCTCGATGTCGGCGTCGAGCTCGGCGAGGCGCGCGCGGTACTCCTGCCGCGCGCGGGTATCGGGCGAGTCGTCGATGGCCCCACCCCCGGTGCCGACCGTCAGCTCGGCGGTCGCACCCGAGCGAACCGCCGGATCGCCGCCGCCCGCCGCGAGCTGCATCACGTGGAACTCGCGTCCCGGCGCCGCGAGCAGCGTCGCCAGGTACGAGAGTCCCTTGCCGTGCTTCAGGCGCAGCGACGTCCCGCCGAACGTGACGAGCCAGACGTCGCCCTCGCGGCGGAGCGCGTTGTCGGCCGCCGGCGGCGGCGCGGGCGACGCGGAGAGCCGGCGGACGCGGGCCAGCACGTCGGCGAGCGCGAGCTCGCGCGCCGTCTGCTCCGCATCGGCGAGGAGCTGCGTCGCCTGCGCGTGCGCCTCGCTCGACGGCGCACCGTCGAGCAGCAGCCCGGCAAGCAGGCTCTGCGCGTGCGCGACGACGGGCGCGGCGTGCATCCGCTGCGCGGCGATGATGGCCTCCTCGAAGTGCGCCTCGGCCGCGGCGCGATCGCCGCGCAGGTGCGCCAGCGCGCCGAGCGCCAGCGCCCACGGTCCGAACGTCGCGCAGCCGTCGACGATCCACGTCTCCGTACGGCTCGCGACGTGGTCGTAGAGGATTGGCGCCTGCGTCTCGTCGCCCAGCCCGACGCACAAGGCGGCGAGCGCGGCGAGATGCGAGCGCAGGTTGACGCCGCGGGACGCGGGCTGCAGTCCTTCCGCCATCAACCGGCGGAATCCCGCCCGCGCGGCGGCCACGTCGCCGGTCGCGAGCTGCGCGAGCGCCTGGAAGGCGCGCCACACCGCGACGGTCGGATGCTCGCGCACGCACGCGTCCAGCATCGGCAGGATCTCGCCGAGGCGTCCCTGGAGCGCGTGCCACATCACCTGCTGGCCGACGTGCACGCCCGGCGCGTTCGGGAGCTGCATGCGCAGGCCGACCGCGAGCGCCTGCTCGATGCGCCGCCGTCCCTCGTCGAACCGGCCCTCCATCGTCGTACGCAGCCCCGCGATCGCCTCGGCCAGCCACACCGCTTCCGGCACGCCGGTCGCGGCGGCGACGGTCGCGAGCGCGTCGTGCTCGGCCCAGAAGCCGTCGGGCTCGCCGATCACCAGCATGGCAGCGGCCCGCGTCTGCCGGATCTCCGCGGCGAACTCGAGATCGTCCGCCGCTTCGGCCGCCTCGAGGATCTCCTGCAGGCTCGTCGGCGGCGGCACGGGCGCGTCCGGCGCCGGCTCGATGCCGAGCAGCGAGAGGTACATGCCGACCATGAGCGCGGGCGCGAGCGCGCCGGAGTCGCCGGCGCGTCGCGCGGCGTCGGCGGCCGCGGCGCCGAGCGCGTAGGCGTGCGGCATCTGGTCGATGTCGTTCGCGGCGATGACGTCGGCCGCGAGCCGGCCGAGGAGCCGCGACCGCACGGCGTCGTCGACGCTGTCGCCGACGCGGCAGGCTTCCTCGAGCAGCGCGCGCACCTCCGGCTCGACGCGGTAGAAGTGCGGCATCGGCCCGGCGTGGATGAGCGCGGCACGCGCCAGCAGGTCGTGGCGTCCGCTCGCCCGCGCGGCCACGACGACGTCCCGGCAATGCGCACGCGCCTGCTCGACGTCGCCCGCCCGGCGGAGCGCGTGCGCCAGCTCGAGGCGCAACGCGGAGCCGTCGTCGGCAGCATCGCCCAGCGCGCCGCAGCGGCCGCCGAGGTCCAGCGCCACCTCGTACAGCCGCGCCGCCTCCTCCCACCCGAGCCCGCGCGCCGCCTGTGCGGCGCCGCGGCACGCATGGTCGAACGCCTTCCGCACGCCGGCAGCGGTGCCCGCGCCCGCGAAGTGATGGACGAGCTCGCCGGGCATCGCGTCGGCCCGCTCCAGCTCCGCCGCGATGCGCGCATGCCAGCCGGCGCGCGCCGACGGCTCGAAGTCGTCGATCAGCACGCGACGGATCAGCGCATGCGCGAACGCGTAGCGCCCAGGCTCGTCGGCCGCCTCGAGGAGTATCCGGTCGCGCACCGCGGGGCGCAGCAGGTCCATGACGGCCGGCGCGTCGCCCTGCCCCAGCACGGCCGCGAGGCGTTCCGCGGTGAACGTGTCGCCGAGCAGCGCGCCGACGCCGAGCGCGTCGCGGCAGCCGTCGCCGAATCGCGCGAGCCGGCGCGCCACGACCTCGCGCACGCCGGGCGGCAGCCGGCGCACGTCCCACGGGCCCTCGGTCGCAAGCAGACGGACGATCTCGCCGAGGAAGAACGGGTTGCCGTTCGTCTCGCGATGCAGCGTCGCGCCGATCTCGCGGCCGACGGCGCCGGCGGTCTCGACGTACTGCGTGCAGTCCGCCGGCGACAGCCCCCCGACGGTGAGCCGTCGCGTGAGCGGCTCGCGCGCGAGGCCGGCCAGCGTCGCGGCGAAGGGTTCGCCGGGACGCACCTCCGTGTCGCGGAACGTCGCCAGCAGCAGCAGGCGGCTGTGCCGGAGATCCGCGGCCACGTATTCGAGGAGCTTCAACGAGGCGCCGTCGGCCCAGTGGACGTCGTCGAGGACGATCACCAGGCCGGCGGGAGCGGCGAGTGCCGCGAAGAAGCGGCTCACGGCGTCGAACGACTGGAACCGTGCGTGCGCCGAGTCGGACGCACGCGGCTCCGGCAGCTCGGGGACGTGCTCGCGCACGGCGGGGAGGACCTGCGCCACCTCCGGTCCCGCGACGCGCCGGACGGCGTCCCGATCGCCCGCGCGCAGCCACTCGCGGACCGCGGCGTTCCACGGCCAGAACGCCGGCGCGGTGCCGTCCTCCCAGCCGCGCCCCCATGCGACGGGCACGCCGCGCTCGGCGGCGATCGCGGCGGTCTCCGCGGCGAGCCGCGTCTTGCCGATGCCCGGCTCGCCGCCGAGCAGCACCGCACGCCCCGCGCCGGCGAGTGCTGCATCGAGTGCGCCGCGCAGCTCGTCGAGCTCGTGTCGGCGGCCGATCAGCGGGGCGCGCGCGGGATCGAAGGCGGCGATGGTCCCGAGACCGTCCACTGCGGGACCATACGGTGCGCCGATCGGGTTTTGTCAACGGGGTAGCGGACCGCTACCCGGAAAGTAGCGGCTATAGGACGTGCGATCTCTCCTCCGGATGGCTCTCACGGCGACGATGATCGTCGTGTCGCTGCCCGATGCGCAGGCGGACACGCTGTGCGTGAAGCGCTCGGGGCAGGTCGTCGCGCGTGACGCGTGCAAGCGCAAGGAGCGCCCCTTCGATCCGGCGGCGCTCGGCCTCGTCGGGGTGCCGGGTCCGGACGGTGCGCCCGGCGAGCCGGGGTCTCCGGGTGGACCGGGCGGCCATCCGTATCGCGTGGTCGACGTGACGGGAAAGACCTTCGGCACGGCGATCCAGTTCGACACCGTCCGAGCGCAGGTGATCGCGACGGTACCGGGTGACGACCAGCCCGTGCAGTTCATCGTCGCCTACGGCGCGTTCACGACCGAGATCAATCCCTTCGTCCACTACGACCAGCCGGGTTGCACGGGCACGCCGCTCGTCTTCGGCAGCACAGGGCTCATCCCGGGCGTGCACGTGGTGGGCGACGTCGGCTACTACACGCGCGCAGGGGCGACCGTCGTCGAGACGGCGTCGCGCGAGTACGTCGACGACGAGTGCTCGACGGGTGACGTCGCCACCGCTCGGGGCACGTGCTGCTCCGACGAGACGAGCCAGCGTTTCGCGGCGCCTGCCCGAACCGTCTCGATCGCGTCGCTCGCCCTCACCCTGCCGCTCACGATCCAGCCATGACGATACGTCACGCCATCCTGCTCTCGATCTCGCTCCTGGTCGCCGACGTCGCGCAGGCCGCCACCCTGTGTCGCGGCAAGGGTGACCGGCTCGTCGTGCGCGAGTCCTGCCGGAAGCGCGAGCGGCCGGTCGATCCGACGACGTTCGCCGTGGCGGGTCCGGCCGGCGTCCCCGGCGCCCGGGGGAACGACGGCGTGGCCGCGACGTCACCGCTGCGCCTCGTCGACGCGAACGGCACCGAGCTCGGGAAGATCCTGTACTTCTTCCCGGGCGTCGCCTGGGTCGAGATCGGCCCACCCCTGGTCCCGGCGTCGATGGTGCTCGTCGTGGGCCCCGGCGGCTTCATCTCGGACAACAACACGCTCCGCTACACGAGCACCGACTGCTCGGGCATCCCCTTCATGCGTCCCAACACGCAGCACGAGAGCCACGTCCACCCCCCGTACGCCAACGTCTACGGTGCAGCCGCGTACTACGGGACGGGCGACCTCCGGACCTTCACGCACCATTCCACGGAGCACTTCAGCAGCACATCGTGCACGGGCGGGAGCGTCGCGACGCCGCGCGGCACGTGCTGCTCGACGATCACCGGCGACTCCACGAACGTGGTCCCGACTGCGCGCGTGATGCTGGACGAGACCGGCCTCGTGACGCCGTTCCGCGCCGTCCCGCGATGAACGAAGGAGATCGCACCATGCGCGCGCTGACATGGATCGTGCTGCTCGGCTGGCTGCTCGGCGGCACTCCGGTCGACGCGGGCCTCTGCAAGACGAAGGGAGGCGCCGTCGTCGTGCGCGATGCGTGTCGCGCCAGAGAAGCCGCGATCGATCTCGCGGTCGCGGGTCCGACCGGCGCACCGGGCGCCCCCGGCGCGGACGGACCCCCGGGGTCACCGCCGCTCCGCCTGGTCGACGCCGCGGGACGACTCGTCGGCCCCGCCGTCTTTCTCCAGTGGTACGTGCAGATCACCGCCGAGGGTCTGCCGGGAACGCCGCTGACCTACGTCCTCGTTCGTGACGACAGCCTCGACCAGCCGATGCTGCTCGGCATCGACTACGCGGGCGAGCTGGCCGGGACCGTGTACTGGACCGAGGCGGGCTGCACGGGTGACGCCTTCGTGCCGGGCGGGAACTTCATCCCCGTCGTCGAAGCCATCGGCGGCACGCTCTTCGTTCCCGGGGGGTCGGCCGTCACGACGATGATCGCCGCCGTCGAGCGGGTGAATGCCGCCAACGGCTGCACCAGCGTCACACCGCGTGGCGGCTGCTGCGTGACCAGCCCGAGCACCGTCGTGGGTGCGCTCGCCGTGACGCCACGAAGTCTCGACACGCTGGGCATCGTCCCGCCGCTGCGCGCCGTCGCGCCGTGACGATCAGCGCAGCGTGAAGCCTTCGACCCGCGGCTCGCCCTGGTAGCGGCTGAAGTACCGGTTGTAGCGCATCGCCCGATAGTCCGGGTCGTACCCGGAGCCGAAGTAGAACGCGGGCGGTGGATACGCGTAGCCGTAGACGGGCGGCGCCGGATACACGGGGTACGCGGGATACGGCGGGTACAGGTAGCCGGGCGGTGGATAGAAGCCCTGCGCGGACGCTGAGGTCGCACTCGCGAGCGCGGCGACGAGGACGGTGACGGCGAGGAGCCTTCGCATGGAGCCTCCGACGCGACGACGCTAGCATGCGGCGCCGGGACTCGCACACCTGTTTTCGTGGCGCCGGCTCTGCTACGCGACCCGCCATGTACGAGCAGATTCGCTACGAGGTCGCCGATCCGGTCGCGACCATCACGCTGAACCGTCCGCAGGCGCTGAACGCCTGGACGACGCGGATGGGTGCCGAGGTGAAGCACGCAATGGCCGCCGCCGAGGCCGATCCGGCGGTGGTCGCCGTCGTCGTCACCGGCGAGGGCCGCGGCTTCTGCGCCGGCGCCGACCTGAACGATCTCAAGTCGCTCACGCAGGGCAAAGGCCTCGGCGACATGCCCGAGGAGCTCGCCGCCGATCCCGGCGATCCGAGCATGGGCGAATCGTTCCGCGGCACGTACACGTACCCGCTGTCCATCCGGAAGCCGGTCATCGCGGCCATCAACGGGCCGGTCGCCGGCATGGCGGTGCCGATCGTGCTCGCCTGCGACCTCCGCTTCGCGTCCGACCGCGCGAGCTTCATGACCGCGTTCGCGAAGCGCGGGCTCATCGCCGAGTGGGGGATCAGCTGGCTGCTGACCCGCGTCGTCGGCACGGCGCACGCGCTCGACCTGCTGTTCTCGTCACGCAAGATCGACGCCGCCGAGGCGGAGCGCATCGGGCTCGTGAACCGCATCGTCCCGCACGACGAGCTGCTGCCGTTCGTGCGGTCGTACGTCGCGGACCTCGCGGCCAACTGCTCGCCGGCGTCGATGGCGGTGATGAAGCGCCAGGTGTGGCAGCACTGGACGAGCGAGCTCGGGCCGGCGGAGAAGGAGGCGGTGAAGCTCATGGTCGAGAGCTTCGGGCGGCCGGACTTCCGCGAGGGGGTCACGTCGTTTCTCGAGAAGCGTCCGCCTCGGTTTGCGCGGGTCGGCCGGGGGTAGCGTCCGGGGGGTTGGCGGGCTGGGGGTCGCCGTGGCTGCGCGCGGCACTCGCTCGGCACCACGCCGCCCCCTTTCCCCACCCGCGAAGCTCCTGACGCGCTCGCTCACGGCGACCCCCAGCCCACCAAACCCCCATGGCACGGGCGATCCCATGAAAAACGTGTGGTGCCCTGCGTGCGAAACGCGCTAGCGTTCGCGCATGGGTCGGGTCGTCCTTGCTCTTCTTGGGGTGTGTCTGGCTTCGGTCGCGCAGGCGGAGCTCTTCGCGCGCGTCGCGGCGGATCCGTGGCGGTTGTCGTTCGTCGCCGATGGTGACGTCGTGCTTGCCGAGGCTACCGGGCGAGGTTCCGGGCCCGTCGGGTCGCTTGGGTTCCGTACCGCGTCGGGCTGGGCACACGCGACGCGTGTGCTGTCGCGACGCGATTCACGGAATGCGACCACGCTCGTACTCGAGACGAACGATCCCAGCGGACGCACGTTCGACGTCTCGATCACGCCGGATGCGGAAGGCGTCGTCGCCGTGCAGGCGAGCGTCGTCGGGGACGTCGGCGATCTGCAGGCGATCGGCGTCGCGTTCGAGGCCGCGGCCAGCGAGCGGTTCTTCGGGTTCGGCGAGCGGTCGAACGCCGTCGACCAGCGCGGAAACGTCGTCGAGAACTACGTCGCCGACGGACCGTACCAGCCGGAGGAGTGGCCGTTCATCCAGGTGTTCGTGCCGAAGCCGGGATTTCGCGCGCGAACGGACGCGACGTACTACCCGGTGCCGTGGCTGCTCTCGAGCCGCGGCGTCGGCGTGCTGATCGACAACGACGAGACCAGCTACTTCCGGCTCGCGACCGACGACCCGGGGCACTGGAGCGTCGAGGTCGTCGGTGCGCCCGACGGTGTCGCGCCGCTGCCCGCACCGTCGACGCTGCGCTTCCGCGTCTTCGCGGGGCCGACGCCGGCCGACGTGCTGCGCCGCTTCACCGCACGCACCGGACGGCAACCCGCGCCGGACGCGCCATGGGTGTTCGGACCGTGGGTGCAGCTCACCGGCCCCGGCGACCAGCGCCCGGCGCAGCTGGCGAAGCTGCGCGACGCCGACGCGCCCGTCTCGGTCGTGCAGACGTACACGCACTACCTGCCGTGCGGCGACCATGTGAACCGGCGCGAGACCGAGCGTGCGCTGGTGCGCGCAACGCACGCTGCGGGCGCCGCGATCACGACGTACTTCAATCCGATGATCTGCGAGTCGTACGTGCCACCGTTCAACCAGGCGGTCGCCGCCGAAGCGCTCACGCGCACGGCGAGCGGCCTGCCCTACGTCTACGACTACACCGGCAGCACGACGTTCCGCGTCGGGCAGTTCGACTTCACGACGCCGAGCGGCCGCTCTGTCTATGGCCGCCTCCTGCACGAGGCGATCGGCGACGGGCACGACGGCTGGATGGAGGACTTCGGCGAGTAACGCGTACACCGCCGGCGGGCTCACCGGGACGGCGCATCACAACCGCTACGTCACCGACTACCACTGCGGCTCCTACGCAACCGTCCGTCGGACTGGCCGGCCCGTCGTACGCTTCCAGCGCTCGGGATGGACGGGCGCCGCGGCGTGCGCGCAGGTCGTGTGGAACGGCGATCCGTCGACCGACTGGGGTTTCGACGGCCTGCGCTCGGCCGTCTGGAACGCGGTGAACATCGGCATGTCCGGCGTCGCCGTCTGGGGCAGCGACATCGGCGGCTTCTTCGCGCTCGGCGATCGCGCGCTCACGCCGGAGATGCTGACGCGCTGGGTGCAGTTCGGTGCGGTCTCCGGTGTCATGCGCACGCAGGCGAACGGCGTGCAGATCCCGATCAAGCCGCGGCCCCAGGTCTTCGACGACGGCCAGATCGGCAACTGGAAGCGCTACGCGAAGCTGCGCACGCAGCTCTATCCGTACCTCGCCGCGGCGGCGGCCGAGTATCGGCGCAGCGGACTGCCGATCATGCGGCACCTGGCGCTCGTCACGCCGGCCGACCCGGCCGCGGTGGCGCGCACGGACGAGTTCCTGTTCGGCCCCGACGTCCTCGCCGCGCCCGTCGTCATGCCGGGCGCGGTCACGCGCGACGTCTACCTGCCGGCGGGCGACTGGATCGACCTGTGGCGCGCGGGCACCTGGGACTCCGCGGCCGGCAGCTTCGTCATGGGACCGGCCACCGTGCTCGACGGCGCGCAGCACGTGACCGTGCCCGCGCCGCTGGACGAGCTGCCGCTCTTCGTGCGCGCCGGCGCGATCCTGCCGTTGCTGCCCGCCGACGTCGACACGCTCGCCGACTACGGCGACGCGCCGGGCCTGGTGAAGCTCGCCGACCGCATCGATCGGATGGAGCTGCTCGCCTTCCCGCGCGGGCGCTCCGAGGCACGGCTCGCCGGCAGCGAGCGCCTGCGCGCGGTCGAGGGCCCGGGCAGCTGGGAGCTCGCGGTGCGCACGAAGAAGCGGCGCACCTTCGGCATCCAGGCGTCGCTCGCGACGCTCGAGCAGCCGTTCGTGCCCTGCACGGTGACGTGGAACGGCCGGCCGCTCCCCGACGAGGACTGGTCGTGGGACGCGGACACGCAGGTGCTGCGCGCGCGCTTCGAGGGGCGGCGCGGACGTCTGCGCGTGCAGGCGGGCTGCTGACCGGGGGTTGCGCCCGGCCATGATTCGGGCGAAGAGAAGGCGAAATGGCGGATCTGCCACTTCGCCCCCGCGGCATCACGAGCGCACCGGTCAACCGATTCGACCGGCTGCACGTCGAATACGACGTCGAGTCCGACGGCACGGCCCCGACCCACTACTATCGCGACGCCAGCCGGACCGTCCTCGCGGAGAACGACAGCCCGGACGTCGGATTTCGGTTCAGCCTGAACCCGTACCGCGGTTGCCTACACGGCTGCAGCTATTGTTACGCGCGCCCTTCGCACGAGTATCTCGGCTTCAACGCCGGCATCGACTTCGAGACCCGCATCATGGTGAAGGACGACGCGCCGGCACTGCTGCGGCGCCAGCTGTCGTTGCCGAAGTGGGAGCCGCAGGTCGTCGCGCTGTCCGGTAACACCGACTGCTATCAGCCGGTCGAGCGCAAGCTCGAGCTGACGCGGCGATGCCTCGAGGTGTTCGCCGAGTTCCGCAATCCGGTCGGCGTCATCACGAAGTCGGCGCTGGTCGCGCGCGACGCCGATCTGCTCGCCGAGCTCGCGCGGCACCAGGCGGCGCACGTCGCGCTGTCGATCACCAGCCTCGACCCCGAGCTCGCGCGCCGCATGGAGCCGCGCGCGTCGCATCCGTCGAAACGGTTGGAGGCCATTACGACGTTGGCCGACGCCGGCGTGCCCGTCGCCGTGATGATCGGTCCCGTGATTCCCGGTCTGAACGACGAGGAAATCCCGCGCATCCTCTCGGCGGCGGCGGACGCGGGCGCGATCGGTGCATCATGGGTGCTGCTCCGGCTCGCGAAGCCGCTCGACGCGCTGTTCGCCGAGTGGCTCGAGCGCAACTACCCCGACCGGCGCGAGCGCGTCCTCGGCCGCATCCGGCAGACGCGCGACGGCCGCATGAACGACAGCACCTTCGGCGTGCGCAAGCGCGGCGTCGGCATCCACGCGGCGCAGATTCGGTCGCTGTTCGCCGTCGCGGCGAAGAAGTACGGGCTCGATCGCCCATGGCCGCCGCTGTCGGCAGCCGCATTCCGCCGGCCGCCCGCGCCGGGCGACCAGCTGACGCTCCTCTGAGCCTCTACGGCGTGCAGCTCAGCCGCAGCACGTCGGCGTCCTTCGGCTTGCCGCCGTTCGCCGTCAGCTTCGCCTTGATCTTGGTCTTCCCGCCCGCTGGCAGCACGACGTCGACCGTCGCCGAGCACTCGTCGATGCCGCCGTAGGCCGGCGAGAACGTCGCGGTGTCGCCCGCGACGGCGCCGGTGCCGAGCGCGACCACCGCGTCGAGCAGCGACGTGGCAAGCGCGGGATCGGGCACGAGGATCTGCACCGTGTCGACGGCGCGCGCGGTGCACTTCGCGAGGCGCGCGTCGGTACGGACCAGGCAGAGCTTCACCGGCATCGTGCACGAGCCCGGCGACGCACCGGTGTCGCAGCCGTCGTCGCCGACGCGACAGCGCTGCTTCGGCGACGCCTTGCCGGTGCCGCCCGGGCGCTGCGCCGCGTTCATCACCTGCCACTCGAGCAGGCAGTCCGGCTTCGGCGGCCCGCCGCCCGGCACGAAGAACGTGGGATCACACGTCGCGGTGTCGATGGCGCACTTCTCGGTACACGTGAGCGTTCCGCCGGTGAAGCCCAGCGTCTCGCACGTGTGGTCGCCGAACTCGACGCCGTCGCACCCTTCCGTGCCGTTGATCTCGTTGTTGCCGCAGAACGTGCACTTCTGCGTCTCGTAGTGGCACTGCGCGCACGTGAGCTTGCCCTTGGCGAATCCGAGCGACGCGCACGTGGCGCCGCCGAGATTCTCGCCGTCGCAATCCTCGCCCTGCGCGATGGTGCCGTCGCCACAGAGCGTCTGCATGACGAAGCTCTGGCCCGCGTTGTTCTGCGGGGCCGGGCTGAGCGCGCCTTCCCAATCCGACCGGTTGAGGCCGCCCAGCGCGATCCGGGAGAGCGCGCGGTTGTCGGGCGTGATGCGCGACGGCTTGCCGAACGGTCCGGTCTCGCCGGTGAAGGCGCCGTAGGCGATGCAGTCGACGACGTCGGCGCCGCCCTGCCCGTCGAACACGCGGTAGCACACGCGGCCGTCGATCGGCTTGATGAGCCCAGGCTCGACGACGAAGTCCGGCTTGATGCCGGTGACGGTTTCGAGGCGCGACGTGCCGATCAGCACACGGGCGCCGGTGACGCCCCGGGCGACGTTCTGCTGGAAGATGAAGATGCGCCGCGAGGTCGCATCGCCGGCCGCGGTGTCGAACACCAGGTCGGCGTTGTTCGCGAACGCCTGCTGATTGTCGGACCGCATCAGCAGCTCGACGAACTGGACCGTATCGTCGCCCTGCCAGCTGCCGAGAACCTGGTTGATGATGACGTTGCCCTGCGCGGCCGCGAGCCGCGCCGACAGCGCCAGGGCCACGACCACCCCCCACCACGAACGCGCCATGACCGACGTCGCTAACACGCCGGGTATGGAGCGGCAACGTGGGGATCAGTACTTCACTTTGGCCTTCGAGAAGCTGACCAGGCCCGTGTAGCCGGCCTCCCAGCACACGGCGTCGCTCTTGAGCTGCGCCCGAAGCAACGGGTCGACCGCCCATGGGGTGCCGGGCCGATGCACCGCGTAGCCCTTTGCCTTGTACGAGAGCGTCGCGCGGCCCGTCGTCGACGCGCGCAGCGTGAGCGACGTCGTCCCGTCCGCGAGGCCGAGCTTGTCCGTGTACGTCCAGCCGCTGTTCGTCGCCCGCCACTTCGGGCCGGGCGACACGTGCGATCGATGCGCCAGCCGCGGGACGCCGGCCGACGTGTCGAAGATGCAGAGCTCGTACGGCGTGACCGTGCCCGGCGAACCGAAGTCCGACGGGAACGTGCCGCCGTTCGCCTTCCACTTCCACAGGAGCTGCCGGCTCGCGTCGCGCGGGTGAGGTTTGTAGTTGAGCTGCGACGAGCCGCGCGCCGGCACGCGGCAGCCCGGCTCCGGCGTGTCGCTGCCGCGGCACTCGCCGGCGACGCACGCGTCGTCGTACGTGCAAAGGCTCAGGTCCGCGCACGCCGAGCCGTCGGCGACGGCCGGGCCGACGCACTGGCCGCCGGCGCACGTCGCGGCACCGGTGCAGACGTTGCGGTCCTCGCACGCGAGGCCGTCGGTTCCGCCGAGCGGATCGGGCGTGCCCGCGGCGAACGCCGTCGCCGTCACCTGGTAGGTCACGGACTGCGACGTCCCGCCGTAGGCCGTCACGACGTACCAGGAGCCGGCCGTCGGGTTCGGGAACGTGCACGCCACGTACGGCGACGCCTCGCCGCCGTGCTCGCAGTCGAACTCCGTCGCCGTCGGCGGTGCGCCCGCACGGACGGCGACGCGCATGGGGGCGCGGTTCTGGTACGTCTCGCTGTTGACCGTCACCCGCAGCACCTCGACCCCCGGCGCGACGGTGAATTCATGGAGCTGATCGGGAGCGCTCGCCCGCACCTCGGCCTCGAAGGTCTCCACGACGGTCTCGGGCGTCCCGACGGGACGCAACGCACCGCAGCTGTTGCCGCCGAGGTCGCCGCCGGCGTGCGCGGATATCCAGTCGCGCGCCTGGTAGACCGCCGTGTCGAAGCCGTGTGACGGCGGCACGCACTTCTGCTCGGCGTAGCCGCCCGACGTCACGCCGGCGACCGTGCGTCCGCAGCCGAAGTCGACGAACAGCGGTCCGCCGGAGTCGCCGTTGCAGGTATCCGAGTCGAGCCCGGGCGGGCCGATCGGCTCCGCGTAGTCCCAGCAGACGGATGTGGTGTTCGGCACGCCGGACGCGCACCGCGCGGTCTGGATGCGTCCCTCGCGCTTGAGCCCGAAGTAGTCCGATCCGACGGATCGCCCGTAGCCGACGATGGTGCCCTGCGCTCCCGGCACGACCGTCGCCGACAGGTTGATCGGCGTCGGAACGATGCCCGTCGCCGGCGTCGCGAGGTGGACGAGGGCGAGGTCGCCGCCGAGGGGAAAATCGAAATCTGGATGGATGTCGAAACCCGCGACCTCGTGGATGCCGCCGTGCGGCAGGAACACCCAGAAGCGCCCCGGATCGGGCGCGCCCGGCTCTCCCACGTCGCACTGGTCCGGCCGCAACAGGTCGCAGACGCAGTGCGCCGCGGTGAGAAACGTGCTGCACCCGATCAGCGTTCCCGAGCAGCGCAGATCGGCCGTCTCGACGCTGTCGCCGCGCATCAACGCGCCGACGCTGGGATAGCCCGTCGTCCTGACGCCATTGATGATGCGAGGTCCGGCCGCTGCGCTCCAGACGGAGACCAGGAGGAGCAGAGCCGAGACGATCCGTCGCATGCCGCGGGTGGTACCGCGCGGCAGCGCGTGAAAGCAACGCCTTTCTTTCGTGCTGCTCGGCCCGCGATCAGGCCGCCCAGCGTCGACGGCGGACCGCCGAGAAGATCTTCACCACCTCGGCGCGCTTCACGATCAGCGTGTCGCTCCACGAGTGCCCCGACTCGCGCACGAAGGCGGTCAGCAGGATCAGCGACGCGACGCTGTACGACATGCCGTTCGCGGCGGCCGCGCCGACGATGCCGTACCGCGGGATCATCACCCAGTTGAGCCCCGCGTTCAGCGCGAGCGCGGATCCCGCGGCGACGATGTTCACCTGCTGCTTGCCGCGGCTCGTGAAGTTGCGCGTCAGGATACCGTAGAGCGCCATCATCATGATGCCCGGCAGCAGCACGATCATCGGCAGCATCGAGTTGTCGTACTTCGAGCCGTAGAGGATGCGGATGCCGATGGGGCCCGCGATCGCGAAGCCCAGCGCGCCGACCGTCGTGAAGAGGACGGTGTGCCGCGTGACGCGGGCGGTCGCGGCGTGCGCGGCCTGCTCCGACGAGCCGGCGAGCCGCGGAAAGAGCGCCGTGCCCGTGGCGTCGGGCACCTTCAGGAGCAGCGTCGCCATGTTCACCGCGATGGCATAGTACGCGACCTGCTGCGGGTTCAGCAGGTACGCGATCAGGTACTGGTCGAGGCGAAGGTGCAGCGTCGCCGCGAGCGTCTGCACGTACGACTTGCCGCCGAACGAGAGCATCCCGCGCGCGAGCTGCGGATCGAAGCGGAGATGCAGCGGGGCGGTCCGGTGCACGCGCACGACCAGCCACAGCGTCATGAAGACCAGGATGCCGGCCTGCGTGAAGACCGCGCCGAGGAGCCCCATGTGCAGCCAGAGCAGCGTCACCGCCATGCCGATCAGGCTCAGCACGTTCGGAACGACCTGCTGGATGTTGTACTCGCGGAAACGCTGCTGCGCCTGGGCGATGCCGAGAAAGTAGAATTGCAGCAGCGCGAAGGGGATGAGCGCAAGCGACGGCTTCAGCGCTTCCGGCGGCGCGCCCTTCACCAGCCGCGCCATCAGCCAGTCGCGCTGGAACCAGCAGAACACGGCCATCGCCCCGCCCATGACGAACGCGATGAGCGCGGAGTTCGACGCCACGTCGGACGCGGACACGTTGCGACGGCGGATGTAGAAGACGCTCGCCTGCGGGATGCCGAGCTTCACGAAGTTCGACAGCGTGATCGGCAGCAGGACCAGCAGCTGGAAGAGACCGCGGTCGGCGGGGCTCAGCGCGCGCGTCGTGATGACGCTCGTGCCGATGCCGATGACGTTCATCGCGATCTGGCCGCCGAACACCTGCAGCGCGTCGCGGATGAAACGCGACTCGCCGCCACCCTTCGCGGCCTTCGGCTCACCCTCCGGCACGTGCGTACGAACCCCGGTCATGATGGCGCCTCGATCCCCGCGGTTGCCAGCGGCGGCAACCGTCAGAGCAATGCCAGCGCCTGCTCCACGGTCGCACGGTCGTGGACGATCGCCATGAACGCCCGCGTGATGCCCGTCGGATTGGGGTGCTGGATCACGTTGCGCCCGTAGACGATGCCACGAGCCCCTGTCTGCATGAGCGCGTGCGTGCGCCGCAGGATCTCCGCTTCCGAGGCCTTGCCGCCGCCACGGACCAGCACCGGCCGGCCCTGCGCCACCGTGACGACACGGGCGAAGTCGGCCGGGTCGTCGGGCGGGTCGGCCTTGATCAGGTCGGCGCCGAGCTCGACGGCCTGGCGGACCAGCGGCACGATCTTCTCGACGTCGCCGTCGACCATGTAGCCGCCCGCGGCCGTGTTCGGCGCCATCGCGAGCGGCTCGACCATGAGCGGCATGCCGTACCGGACGCATTCGGTGCGGAGGCGTGCCACGTTCTCGAGGCACCGCTCGTGCAGCGCCGGCTGGTCGGGCAGGAGCAGCACGTTGACGACGACCGCGGCCGCGTCGAGCCGGAGCGCCTCCTCGACCGCCCCGTCGAGCAGCCGGCTGAACAGGTGCCGGGGCAGCGTCTTGCCGTAGCAGTTGGCGACGTCGGTCCGCATGACGAGCGCCGGCTTCGTCTTGCCGGGGAGGTCCTGGAGCAGCGGCGCCTGGCCCGGGGTGAGCTGGATGGCGTCCGGACCGGCCGCCACGATCGCCGCGACCGCGCTGCCCATGTCCTCGATCCCGCCGAGGAAGCTCGGCTCGTTGAAGACCCCGTGGTCGATCGCGACGTCGAAGCAGTTGCCGTCGGGGCCGAGCAGCCGTTGCAGCCGGGCGAGCATCCGCGGGCGGCTACCACGCCGGCGCGCGGGACGTCAAAACCGAATTCAGGGCAGTGCGTACGTCTCGTCGAGGTAGCGGACGATGTCGGCCGACTCGAACATCGCGGCGCCGGTGTTCGGATCGACCAGATAGGGCACCTGCATCTTGCCCGATCGTCGTACGAACGCGTCCCGGCTCGGGCTGCCCTTGGCGACGTTGTGCAGCCGGTAGGGCAGCTCGAGCGACGTCAGCGTCTCGCGCACGATGCGGCAGAACGGCGACGCCTCGAAGCTCCACAGCTCGAGCGGATGGGCGGCGGGCCGCGCCGCGCGCCGCCAGGTGCCCGAGCCCAGACGCAGCGCGAACGACAGCGCCGACGACACCACCGGCACCAGCGGCAGGCTCATCAGGAGCGGCACGTCGCCGGTGCCGTACGTGTCGAACAGGTAGCGCACGATGTCGTCCGACTCGTAGAGCTCGACCTTCGTGTTCGGGTCGACGATGAACGGGAACTGCGCGCGCCCGCCGCGCCGCACGACCTCGTCGCGAAAACGCGTGCCACCCTTCGGGCACGGCTTCACGTCGGCCTCGAGGTCGAGGATGGACATCGCCTCGCGCACCTTCCGGCAATACGGGCATGCCTCGAAGTCGTAGAGCTCGATCGGCTGCTGCGGCCGCGGACCGAGCGTACCCACCGCCATGCCGAGCCCGAGACGAGCAGTGCTGGTCGCGAACGAGGTTGCCACGTCGAGCGCGCGCATCATCGCCCGGTCCCCGTAGCGCAGCCGCGCGCGGGCGTCCACTACACGTTGACGCTCGCCCACGCGCCGGAGCGGAAGCGCCAGCTCTTGAGCGCCGCGCGCGCGAAGAAGTCGCCGAGCACGCATAACCAGAGCCAGATGAGCGGCAGGCCGAGCGCGTCCGTCACGACCCACGCGAGCCCGAGGCGGCAGCCGTAGAACGCGACGAGCACGGTCACCAGCGGGAAGCGGGTGTCGCCCGCGCCGCGGAGCGCGCCGCCCATCACGAAGTCGATCGCCATCATCGGCTGCGCGACGGCGAGGATGCGGATGAAGTGCTCCGCCTCGTCGACGACGGCGGGGTCGTCGACGAACAGCTGCGCGATCGGCCGCGCCGCCACGAAGATGAGGGCGCCCGCGGCCGTCATCATGCCGAGCGCGAGCCGCATCGCGGCCCAGCCGCTCTCGCGCGCGTCGGCGGGACGGCCGGCGCCGAGGTTCTGGCCGACGAGCGCGCCGGCGGCGGTCGCGAAGCCGAGGCCGGGCAGGAACGACAGCGCGAGCACGCGTGCACCGATGAAGTAGGCCGCGACGGGACCCGTGCCATAGCGGGCGACGAAGACGATGTAGACGAAGAAGCCCAGCTGGATCAGCAGGGACTCGAGCGCGGCGGGGTAGCCGATGCGCAGCACCCGCCGCACGATGTCGCCGTCGAAGCGGAACCCACGCCAGCGCACGGTCATGACGAGGCCCCCCCGTGCGAGCAGCACGAGCCCAGCGGCCGCACCCGCGACGAACGCGAGCGTCGTGGCCGTCGCGGCGCCGCGCACGCCGAGCGCCGGCAGGCCGAGCCGTCCGAAGATCAGCACGTAGCCGAGCGCGACGTTCAGCACGCTGACGATCGCGCCGATGAGCAGCGGCGTTCGGGTATCGCCCGCGCCGCGCAGGCTCGACGACACGACGAACACGACCGCGGTCGGCGGCACCGCGAGAATCACGATGCGCAGGAACGCCGCGGCGTCCCGCGCGACGCCGGGCTCGACGCTGAACAGTCCGACGAGCGGGTGCGGGAAGAGCAAGACGGGCAGGATCACGGCCGTCGCCACGACGACGGCGGCCACGACGGATTGCCGCAGCGTCTCCTCGGCCTCGTGCCGCTCGCCCGCACCGATGCAGCGCGCGACGACGGCCAGCGTGCCGGTGCCGAAGGCGAACATCGTCGTGTCCACCGCCGACAGGATCTGCACCCCCACGCCGACCGCCGCGACCGCCGCCGGCCCGAGGTGCCCGACCATGAGCAGGTCGCACAGCCCGGCCACCGACTCGAGCGAGAACGAGATGATGGCGGGCCACGCGAGCGCCCAGGTGATCTTGAGCAGCTCGAGGCGCGACGCGGACGCGGCGGACGCGCCTACGGCATCGCCACGATGCAGATGCCGCACGCCTGCGGAGCGCCGCCGATGTTGTGGCTCAGCGCCACGGTGGGGTTCTTCACCTGGCGCTTCTCGGCCTTGCCCTGGAGCTGCTTGTAGTTCTCGTAGATCATCCGCACGCCCGTGGCGCCGGTCGGATGGCCGAACGTCTTCAGGCCGCCGTCGGTGTTGACGGGCAGCTCGCCGCCGAGCTCGAACGTACCGCTGGCGATGTGCTCCTTGGCCGCGCCCTTCTCGCAGAAGCCGAGGTCCTCGTACGCGAGGAGCTCCGTCAGCGTGAAGCAGTCGTGGACCTGCGCGACGTGGATCTCTTTCCGGGGATTGGTGATCCCGGCCTGCGCGTAGACCTGCTTCGCCGCCATCTCGCTCGCCTTCCAGCGCAGGAAGTCGAAGCTCGGATCCTCCTGCGGGTTCGCGGACAGCGCGATGCCGATGCCACGCACGAGCACGAAGTCGTCGCGGTAGCCCTTCGCGAGCTCGCGCTTGGTGATGATCGCCGCGGCGGCGCCGTCGGATTGCGCGGCGCAGTCGTAGAGCCCGAACGGCCACGAGATGATGCGCGCCTTCAGCACGTCGTCGACGGTGATCTCGCGCTTCAGCATCGACTTCGGCGCGAGCGTGCCGTTGTGGTGGTTCTTGACGGCGATCTTCGCGAGGTCCTCGCGCGTCGCGCCGTACGTCTCGAAGTACTGGGCCGCGCACAGCGAGAACCATCCGGCGGGCGTCGCCGGCAGCCCGCGCACCCCGGTGACCGCAACGCTCGGCCCCGAGACGCCGCGGTCCTTCGGCTTGTCGAAGCCGACGACGAGCACCGTGTCGTACATCCCCGACGCGACGGCGAAGCAGCCGTAGCGGAAGGCGTCGGTGCCGGTCGCGCAGTAGTTGACGACCATGCTGACGGGCCGGTCGTACAGCTTGAGCGCGTCGGCCACCTCGGCCGTCCCCTTCGACGGGTACTGCGCGCCGCAGAAGACGGCCTCGATCTGACGCTGCGGATCCTCGATGCCGGCGTCGGCGTAGGCCTCGTACGCCGCTTCGACGATCATGTCCTGGGGGTCCTTGTCCCAGTTCTCGCCGAACTTGCAGCACCCCATACCGACGATGGCGACTTTGTCCCGGATCGCGTCAGGCGTCATGGCGGGCCGGAGGCTACGACCCGGGTCCGGAAAACACAAGGACGCCGGGCTTCAGTCGCGCCAGCGCGGGCGGCCGCCGCTCATCGCGCGGACGAGCTGCTCGCGCTGCGCCGGCGTCATGGCCGCGTGCAGGGCGGCGAGCCGCTCCGAGACCCGCTGCGCAGCCTCGCGGAGCGCCTCCAGCTCGACGTCGGCCCGCTCGCGGAGCCGCGTCGGATCGAGGGTGTCACCCCGCCAGCCGCCGACGACGTCCTTGCGGAAGGCCGCGCTCCGCGCCCGGAGCGCGGACATCTCGGCGAACAGGTCGCGCAGCAGCGGCCGCAGGGCCTCGCGCTCGGCCGCGGTGGCGTCGATGCGGCCGAGGATGCGGCTCGCGCGGTCGCCGGGCTCGTCGTGCTCGTGATGATCCGCATTCTCGTCGCAGCCGAGGATGCCGGCGGCGAGACCGAGGCCGAGCGCGACGAGCGCGGCGCCGTGGCGCTGGAAGCGATGATGCTGGTGATTGTGGCGATGGAAGTGATGCATGCGGGCTCCTCCTCGAGCGCCACGAGAGCAGGCCTCGTGCCAGCGGTCCGGCGACGGCAGGACGGGCGCTTTCGACCGTCTCCCGCAGCGCTCCGCTTGCGGAGCCGCAGCAGGCCGCATGCGTCGCCCACCTGGATTCGCGGAGCGCACCGCGCTACGACCGCCGCATGCACCTCGGCGTCGCGATCTTTCCCACCGACTACTCGATCCGTCCCGACGACTTCGCGCGCGAGTGCGAGGCGCGCGGCTTCGAATCGGTGTGGTACCCGGAGCACACGCACATCCCCGCGAGCCGCAAGACGCCCTACCCCGCCGGCGGCGACCTGCCGAAGGAGTACTGGCACAGCCACGATCCGTTCGTCGCGCTGATGGCGGCCGCCGCGGTGACGAAGACGATCAAGCTCGCGACGGGCATCTGCCTCGTCACCGAGCGCGATCCGATCACGACCGCGAAGCTGGTGTCGTCGCTCGACGTGCTCTCCGGCGGCCGCGTGCTGTTCGGCATCGGCGCGGGCTGGAACGTCGAGGAGATGGCGAACCACGGCACGGACGCGAAGCGCCGCTGGAAGCTGATGCGCGAGCGCGTCCTCGCGATGAAGAAGATCTGGACGGAGGAGGCCGCCGAGTTCCACGGCGAGTTCGTCGACTTCGATCCGATCTGGCAGTACCCGAAGCCGGCGCAGCGGCCGCATCCGCCGGTGATCCTGGGCAGCGCGTCGCGGAAGAGCCTGAAGCGCATCGTCGACTACTGCGACGGCTGGGTGCCGATCGGCTTCGCGCTGCCCGACCTGGCCGGCGCCATCCAGCAGCTGCACGCGATGGCGCGCGACGCGGGACGCGACCCGCAGTCGATCGAGCTGTCGCTCTTCTGGGCGCCGGGCGACGCCGATGCGCTGGCGCACTATCGCGACATGGGCATCGCGCGCGGCATCCTGCCCGTCCCGTCGGGCACGCGCGACGAGGTGCTGCCGCTGCTCGACCGCTACGCGCCGCTCGTCGCGACGATGCGGTAGCGGTCGTCAATCGGCGACGAACCGGCCCTCGCCGGGAAGGCGCACGACCCGGGTGCCGCCGTGGTGCTCCAGCCAGGCGGTCACCTCGTGCTCGCCGGGAGGAAAGCGGAAGCGCGCCAGCCGCGTCTCGAAGCCGACGTCAAGGGGAACGTGCGGCCGCTGCACCTGCACGTCGGGACGCGGCTGGCCGACCGGCACCCGCTGCACCACGCGGCCGTCGACCGCGAGCAGGACCTCGGCGGCGGACTCGCGACGGAAGGGATTCCACGCCCACCCGAGGACGCGCACGAATCCGTCGGCGGCCTGCGCGTCGACGACGTCGAGGCGTCCCGGTTCGCGCGGCGCCGGCGCGGCGCGCCAGTCCGTGATCGGTGGAGTGGCGACCTCGCGCGCGAGCCCGTAGCCGCGCGCACCGAGCGGCAGCGCGGCGCGCACGACGTCCGTCGCGCGGAAGAGCAGCTCCACGCACGACGCCGGCGCGCGCGCGAGGCCGAGCGCGCACTCGCGGCGCTCGACCAACGTCAGGTGATGCGCGACGAGGTGCGCGGTCCCGTCACGCGCCGCTTCGCGATAGCTCACGAGCCCGACGCCGCAGACGCCGGCCGCGAGCGCCGCCAGCGCGACCGTCGTCCGCGAGGCGACCGCCGTGCGGAGACGAAGCTGGAGGACGTGGTTCCAGAGAAAGACCAGCGCCACCCAGAGCAGCAACGCGATCGACGTGTAGCGCGAGATCAGCGCACCGAAGATGCCGTACCCGCCACGGCCCGTCGCCGTCATCAGGCCGCTCGCGATCGCGACCATGGCGATCAGCATCCACGCCACCACGACGCCGGAGCGGCGCTCGGCCCGCGGCAGCGCGAGCCAGCCGGCCGCGAGCAACACGAGCCCCGCCACCCCCCATCGCATGGACGGCTCGAGATGCGGCAGCCCGAGCGGCGCACCGAGGTTCACGAGCAGGTAGAAGCCGACGAGGAACCAGTCGTCGAGCGGGTTGACGGGAGGCGGACGGCGCGGCGACGTCAGCTCGAGGCCCGCGCCGTACGCGACGAGCACCACGAGCGCGATCGCAACGGCAGTGGACGCCATGAGTGCTCGCCGGCGGCGCGGGCCCGCGGCCGGATGGACGGCAATCGCGAGCGGCAGCAGGACGACGAGCGCCAGCCCCGTCGCGAACGACAGCGCGCCGGCCACCGCCGCGAGCCACATGCCGGCGAACCCGAGCCAGCCGCCGCGCCAGCGCGCGAGGCCGAGCGCCAGCAGCGCGCAGGCGCAGACCATGGCGAAGATCGCGAGCTGCCATCCCCACATCCAGTTTTCCCACTGCACCGGCGAGAACAGCAGCCAGCCGCACGCGGCGATGGAGGGCAGCATCGCGAGGCGCGCGCGATCCCGGGCCGCCCCGACCGCCACGAGCGCGAACACGAGATACGACACGATCTGGACGACGACGTTCGCCGCCAGCTGCCAGTACACGTTCCAGCCGCTGACGCGCGCGATCGCGAGCAACCCCACGCGCGAGACGAGCGGCCGGTGCTCGTTGTGCGGCCGCCAGAGGTCGGCGATCGCGAGTCGTCCGTCGAGCAGGTCGGTGAGCATGGGTCCGACCAGCCATTCTTCCCAGGCCGGCACGTCCACGCTCCAGCGTGCGAGCAGCGCGCCGAGCGCGGCGATCGGTGGCGCCCCGACGGCCACGACGAGCACCGCTGCGCCGATCGTCTCCGACGCGCGCCGCAGCCTCACGAGCGCGCGACCGTCGACCGGGAACACATGGGCGTCCCCGTAGCGACGTTCCCGCGCGCCGGCAAGGGTGCGACCCGAGTCGAGGCGCGGTCAGAATTCCGGGACGTCGAGCGCCAGCTGCACGCCGCACGTCGCGCGCAGATAGTCGTCCGCCGCGAAGAGGTCGCTCACGTAGCCTGCGAGCGTGTCGGCGTACGTCTCGGAGCGCAGGACCTCCGTCGCGCACTCCTCCGGGCTCTCGCCCACGTCGCAGACGAGCGCGTCGACGATGTCGTAGCCGATCAGCTCGTAGTACGTCCGCGTGACGAGGGCGTAGGCCTCGAGGACCCGCCCCCACGTCGCCGCGATGGCGGCAGGCGCCGGCAGCGCGCCGCTGAGCGTCTCCTCCCAGGGAATCCATGCCGCACGCAGGTCGTCCGGCCCGCCGTCGAAGAGGGCCTCGGCGAGCGCCGGCCCGAGCGTCGCCAGCGGCTGGAGCCTGGCGCAGAAGCCGGAGGGATCGTTGGGGTCGCGCCGGCAGCGCTCCGGCGGCGACGTGCCGGCGAAGCTGCCCTTCGCGCCGGTCGCCCAGCCCGTGACGGCGACGTCGAGCGGCGGCAGCACGTCGATGGTCGTACCCGGCGGAGGGGAGCCGTCCGGGCACGCGCACGGCGGCGCCGTGCACAACCACGTGCCGGCGGGCGCGCTGACGTCGCGCCCGACCGCATCGCCGATGCGGACGTCGCCGCCCTGGACGTCGACGAGGACGTTCGGCGCCGCCGCGGTCACGCGGTAGACGCGCGCCGCATGGGCCGCGACCTCGACGAGCTCGACGCTGCTCTCGGGCAGCGCTACGAACGTCGGCGACGCGGCGTGAGGCGGCACGCCGTTTCCCTGCACGTCCCACTCGGGCCCCCGCGTCGGCAGACGCAACACGGACGCGGCCCAACTCCGGCGAAGCCGCTCGGCGACACCGGCCGACAGCAGCGTGAAGACCGTGTCGTGCGTCGTCGCCTTCAGCATCTCCGGAAACCGGGGCCACGGATCGGCGCCGAGCCAGGCCACCTCGGCGAAGATGCCGTGCCCGGAGTAGGCCCGCGTCTTCAAGGGGACGTCGGGCTGCTCGAACCAGCCGCGCCACGACGAGTCGATCGACGTGAAGATGCCCACCAGGTCGGCGGCGACCCAATTCGGGCCCCCTTCGTCGAGCCACTGCGGTGCCGCGAAGTTCTTGTAGCGTGCGAAGCCGGCGATCTGCGCGTGGAAGCAATGGAAGACCTCGTGCGTGACGATCCCGCGCACCGCGATCGGATCGGGGTTCACGCGCGTGCGCGCGGGAACGAGCATGCGGCAGCGGGTCAGTCGGCCGGCCGAGGCGCCGTTCTCGTCGAGCGGCACGAGCGCCGCCGCGGCGTTCGGCTTGTCGGGGTTTGCGAACACGACCTCGATGGGCACCATGAGCGGCTGTCCGAGCTTCGCGGCAATCGCGACGGCCGCCTCTGCCGCGATCTGCTCGAACCGTCGCGCATCGGCGGCGTCGTCGGGCTCCATGGCGGGAGCGACGTCCGGCGTCCATCCGTCGACCGATCGCACCTGGGGCTGAACGGCCGCCGATGTCGCGAGGGCCGCGTCCACGGCGGCGCGTTGCTCGGCGGTCAGCTGGTCACGGTACCCGTCGATCCACCGTACGGCGGCGCAACCGCCCATCTCACCCGTATCTCGGCCGTACGCGGCGGCGGTGCCCGCGAGCGCTCCGTCGGGGAGCGTGACGCCCGGCAGCGGCGCGATCAGCAGCGAGAACGCCTGCAGCGCGGTCTCGAGCGAGACCTCGCCGGTCGTCTCCAGCCGCGCCAGCAGCGCCTCCCAGGCGGTCGGCTCGCCCGCGAGCGCGTCGCGCGCGACGCAGATCGCGGGCGTCGGGTCGCCCTTGCAGGCACGCAGCAGCCGGCGGCGGCAGCCACGCTGCTCCTTGCGCTGCGCGCGGCGACACGCGCGCCGGGCGGGTCCGGTCGCGACCGCGCACGCCGTGTCGACCGTGACCATGGCGCGACAGCGCGACACCTGCTCGCGGCACACCGCGCCGCAGCGCTTGCGCTTCGCCGCCTCCGCCGGACCGGCAACCCCCAGCAGCAGCACGACCACGGTGGCGAGGAGGCACGATCGCGCGAGACCCATGCCCTCCCGGCGTGAGATTCGACCGAACGACGTGCGGGGCGGCCCAGGGCCGGGACGCGCCCTCATGCGGACCGGCCGGCTCGCCGACCGAACGACGTTCGCTCAGCGCACCGGCGTCGACTTCCAGAAGTAGTTCGGCGTGCCGCCCGCCTCGTGGATCTTCCGGAAGGTCATCTCCACGGGCATCGCGAGCTTCACCTCGCGCGGGTTCACGTCGGTCATCTGGACGTAGAGGCGCGCGCCCTCGACCTCGACGATGCCCGCCACCAGCGGCGGGTTCGGGCTGCCGGCGAAGTTGTCGAACGTGAACGAGCGCACCGCGCCGACGCGGTCGCTGAGGCGCGTCAGCGTGAAGTCGTCCTTCGCGAAGCACTTGAAGCAGACGCGCTGGTGCGGGAACTGCGTCTGCCCGCAGCGGTTGCACTTCTGCGCCAACAGCGTGACGTCGTGGTCGCGGTCGCGGAAGTGCTTCGTCGCCGACAGGCCGGCGCCGGCACGACGGTCGTGCTCCGTCGCCAGCAGCTGCCGGAAGCGCAGGTACATGTCGTAGCTCGGCAGATCGGCGCGACGCGCCAGGTGCCAGGAGACGCCGCGCCGGCCCTCGAGCCGCTCGACCTGCGCCGTCGCCGTCAGCAGGATGGCGTCCGCGCCGTCGCCGTAGCTGACCAGCATCAGGCGCTGATCGGCCTTCGCGTTCTCCATCGCCGCCGCGAGGAGCAGCGGCGCGAGCGCCGCGCCGCAGTTGCCGAGCTTGCCGAACAGCGGGTCCTGCACCTGCGTCTTCGGGTCGAAGCCGAGGTCACGCACCGCCGACCCGTGTGCGCGCGCGTCGGGGCCGTAGAGCACCAGCGTCGTCACGTCCTTCGGCGTCACGCCCGCCTTCTCGAGCAGCGCCGTGCCGGCCGCCTTCACGTTCGTGCGATAGCCGTGGTCGACGACGAAGCGGTCCTCCCACGAGTGCACGAAGGGATCGCCCTCGGTGCGCCACACGTCGACGATCTCGTCGGTGACGGCGTGCGCCGCGTCGATGCGCAGCGCGACGTCCTCGTCGCCGACCAGGAACGCGGCGGCGCCGTCGCCGATGTTCGCCTCGAGGCCCGTGCGCGGCGCGGCCATGCGCGTCTCACTGGCGATCACGAGCACGCGCTTCGCCGATCCCGCCTTCACCGCGTCGACCGCGGCGCGCAGCGCGTTCGTGCCGGCGCGCAGCGAATCGCCGAGGTCGGTCGTCATGACGTCGCGGCGGAGGTCGAGCGCCTTCGCGATGATCGCGGCGCCCTGCTTCTCCTTGAACGGGTACGACGTCGACGCGAAGACGACCGCGTCGACGAGCGCGCGATCGATGCCGCGCAGGCAGTCGATGGCGGCGGCGACGCCCATCGTCACGCAGTCCTCGTCCCAGTTGGCGACGGCCTTCTCCGGCCCGCCCGGCTTGGCGGCTCCGCCGCCGATCGCGGCGAGCGGCAGACGCAGCATGGGGACGTAGGCTCCGTACGACGTGATCCCGACCATAGGGCGCGGAAGCTACGTTTGGACTTCGCAAAGTGCAACGGAAGCGCGACGTGGCCGCACCTTCCGTGACGGCGCGTAGGGACCGCTCGGATGCTGTCCAGAGAAGAGGCGCATGGGGAGGAGGTCACGGGGAGTGGTAGTAAACGTTCCTTTCCTAGGCAGACTCGCTATTAAAGGATCCTTGACTATGGCCATCCGCTAGCAAAGGATCGTTTAATAGGCGGTCAATGCCAAGGATTACGGGACGATATGAGGTGGTCTCCTGCGGCGGAGAGAACGTCCAGGCGTTCGTTCCTGCCCCCCTGCCTCCACAGCCCACCCTCGAGACCTCGAGGTCGTCGGAAACGCTGCTGGCCAACGCGGAGCAAGCAATCTCGAGGCTCAACCTGGCGCGCGACCTGGTGCCCTCGATCGATTGGTTCGTTTACGCGTTTACGCGGAAGGAAGCCGTCCTCTCCTCGCAGATCGAGGGGGTGCAAGCCACCCTGGAAGACCTCCTCACCTTCGAAGCCCGAGACGGTGACCCGTCCGGCGGCGAAGCGGACGTCGTCGAGGTATGCAACTACCTCGACGCCTTCCAGTACGCCCGAGATCAGATCCGTAGACCCGACGGGCTACCCATCTCGACACGGCTCCTCAACGAGGCACATCGACGTCTGCTCAAGGGTGCCCGGGGAGCCAACAAGCAGCCAGGTGAGGTCAGACGATCGCAGAACTGGATTGGCGGAACCCGCCCCGGCAACGCCGTCTATGTCCCGCCCCCACCGGACCAAGTACCGACACTCCTCACCGAGTTCGAGCGCTACATCCACCACGGAGGTCCAGACTCGCCCCTGATCCGCGCCGGGCTGGTCCACGTGCAATTCGAGACGATCCACCCTTACCTCGATGGAAACGGCCGCCTCGGCAGGTTGCTGATCGCGCTTCTTCTCGAACACTGGAAGGTCCTGGACCAACCGCTCCTCTTCTTGAGCGTGTACTTCTTGCGCCATCGTCCCGAGTACTACCGTTTGCTCACTGCGGTACGGACCGAGGGCGACTGGGAAGGCTGGATCGCGTTCTTCCTCGACGGCATCGTGGAGGTCGCCAACGAAGCGGTCGCCACCGCACGGGGTCTCTTCGAAATCGTCACTACAGACCGCGCGAGAGCCCTCGACCACCGGTCGAGCTCCCTCATGGCACTGCGGCTGTACGAGCAGCTGCCGCGCCACCCGATTGTGACAGTGGCAGGCGTTTCCGATCTCCTACGCACTTCGAAGCCGACCGCTAACAAAGCCGTCCAATCGCTCGTCGACGCAGGAATTCTGGTGGAGACCACCGGCCGTCGTCGTGACCGCTTCTTCGGCTATGGCGCCTACCTCGACCGGCTGAAGGGATCAGCGGACGATACCACCTGACCAGGCCAATCTTTGGCCACTTTCATGAGAGATTGCCCGGATTGACCGGGTCATGTCCGGACGGCTACTTTCCGCCCGTGCTGATCCCCCTCGAGCGCGGCGGCGGCCGGCCGGTGTTCCGGCAGATCGTCGACTATCTGCGACGCGCCATCGAGGCGGGACGCCTGCCGGCCCGCGCCAAGCTGCCGCCGATCCGCATCCTGGCCGCCGAGCTCGGCGTGAACCGCGAGACGGTCGCCGACGCGTACCGCGAGCTCGAGACACTCGGGCTCACCGTGTCGGGCGTCGGCCGCGGCACCTTCGTCGTCGACGAGCCGCCGCAGCCGACGGCCCCGCCCGACGAGCCCGTCGAGCGGCCCTTCGTCCCCCTGCTCTCCCGACTCGCCGCGGCCACGGCGTCGCTGCCCGCCGCCGACTACACGGCGCCGCCGCACGCCGTCCGGCTCGAGCGTCTCGTGCCCGATCCCGGGCTCTACCCCGTCGACGAGTTCCGCAAGGCGTTGAACCAGGTCCTCGCGCGCGACGGCCGCACGCTGCTCGACTACGGCGACCCGCGCGGGCTCGCCGGCCTGCGTCGCGTGCTCGTCGACCGCCTCGCCCGCGTCGGCATCGAGGCCGACGCCGACGACGTGATCGTCACCGGCGGCTCGACGCAGGCGCTCAGCATCGCGGCGCGCGCGTTCTGCGATCCGGGCGACGCCGTCGCCGTCGAGTCGCCGACCTATCCCGGTGCGCTCGCGAGCCTCACGGCGCTCGGCCTCCGCCCCGTGCCGGTGGCGCTCCGCGACGACGGCCTCGACCTCGACGCGCTCGACACGCTCCTCGCGCGCGGCGGCGCGCGGCTCGTCTACACGATGCCGAGCTTCCAGAACCCGACGGGTCTCTCGACGTCGCTGGCGCACCGCAAGCGCCTTCTCGCGATCGCCGCGCGCCACGGCGTGCCGGTGCTCGAGGACGAGTTCCAGAAGGACCTGCGCGTGCACGGCCGGCCCGAGCCGCCGCTGCGCGCGATCGACGGCAGCGGCCGCGTCGTCTACGTCGGCACGTTCTCGAAGGCGCTCTTCCCCGGCAGCCGCGTCGGCTGGATCGTCGCGCCGCCCTCGGTGGCGCCGGCGATGGTGGCGCTGAAGCGCGCGAGCGACCTCGCATCCAGCGCCGCCGTGCAGGCGGCGCTCGCGAACTTCTGCCGCACCGGCGAGTACGACCGGCACGTGCGACGCGCGTCGGCCGAGCTCGGCCTCCGCCTCGACCGCGCGATGATCACGCTCGAGAAGCACCTGCCGTCCGGCTCGACGTTCACGCGGCCCGAGGGCGGCTTCGCGCTCTGGGTGACGTTGCCCGAGGCGATCGACACGGCGGCGATGCTGCCGGCGGCGAAGCAGGCCGGCGTCGTCTACTCGCCCGGCGCGCTGTTCTTCACCGACGGCCGCCGCTCGTCGGCGCTCCGCCTGTCGGTGGCGCTCGCCGGCGCCGACGACATCGAACGCGGCATCCGCGCGCTCGGCGACGTCGCGCGCGCGGCGCTCTCGCGCGGACGTGGCCGCGCGATCCCCGCCCAACATCCCACGGTGCACGTATGAAAGGAGAGAGTTCCATGGCAGCAACCGACGATCCGTATCGGCTGAAGGTCGCGCTCGCAGAGATGTTGAAGGGCGGCGTCATCCTCGACGTGACCGACGCCGACCAGGCGCGCATCGCCGAGGACGCCGGCGCCGCCGCGGTGATGGCGCTCGAGCGCGTCCCCGCCGACATCCGCCGCGAGGGCGGCGTGGCCCGCATGGCGGCCATCGAGCGCATCGAAGAGGTGCGGAAGGCGGTCTCGATCCCCGTCATGGCGAAGTGCCGCATCGGCCACCTGGTCGAGGCGCGGCTCCTCGAAGCGATGAAGGTCGACTTCATCGACGAGAGCGAGGTGCTGACGCCCGCCGACGACGAGTACCACGTCGACAAGCACGGCTTCCGCGTGCCGTTCGTCTGCGGCTGCCGCAACCTCGGCGAGGCGCTCCGGCGCGTCGGCGAGGGCGCCGCGATGATCCGCTCGAAGGGCGAGGCGGGCAGCGGCAACATCGTCGAGGCCGTCCGGCATCTGCGCCAGCTGCGGCGCGACATCGCGATGCTCACCACGGCGTCGCGCGACGAGCTGATGACGCGCGCCAAGGAGCTGCAGGCGCCGTACGACCTGATCGTCGGCGTGGCGACGACCGGCAAGCTGCCCGTGCCGGTGTTCGCCGCCGGCGGCATCGCGACGCCTGCGGACGCGGCGCTCTGCATGGCGCTCGGCGCCGAGGCGGTGTTCGTCGGCTCGGGCATCTTCAAGTCCGGTGATCCGTCGGCGCGCGCGAAGGCGATCGTCCGCGCGACGACGCACTGGGAGGATCCGCACGAGATCCTCGAGGCGTCGCGCGGGCTCGGCGCGCCGATGTCCGGGCTCTCGATGGAGACGATCCCACCGGAGGCGCGGCTCGCATCCCGCGGCTGGTGACATGGTGAACGTCGGCATCCTCGCCGTGCAGGGCGACTTCGCGGCGCACGCCGCGGCGGTCACCCGCGTGCAGGCGCGGCCGCTGCTCGTTCGCAAACCCGTCGACCTCGCCGCCGTGGACGCGCTCGTGCTCCCCGGCGGCGAGTCGACCGCCATGCTGCGCGGGCTCGCCCGCGACGGCCTGGACGGTCCGCTCGGGGCGTTCCTCGGTTCGGGACGTCCCGTCCTCGGCACCTGCGCCGGGGCCATCCTCCTCGCGCGGCACGTGACGAATCCCGCGCAGGCGTCGTTCGGCACGCTCGACATCGACGTCGAGCGCAACGCCTACGGCACGCAGCTCGAGTCGTTCGAGGCGCCGCTCGACGGCACCGGGCTCCTCGCCGGCCTCCACGGCACGTTCATCCGCGCGCCGCGCATCACGCGAACGGGACCGTCGGTCGAGGTGCTCGCGCGCCACGACGGCAATCCGGTGCTGGTGCGCGACGAGGCGGTGTGGGCGGCGACGTTCCATCCCGAGCTCGGCAGCGACGACCGCGTCTTCCGCCTGTGGCTCAGCACGCCCGTCCGCCTGCGGCGCAGCCCGCCGCAGACCGGCACGCTCGACGCGTAGGAGGACCTCCGCCTGCGCATCCTCGTGGTCGAGGACGAGAAGAAGGTCGCGAGCTTCGTCCAGCGCGCCCTGGCCGCCGAGCATCACCAGGCCGAGGTCGCGCACGACGGCGAGGCCGGCCTCGCGCGGGCGCTCGAGGGCGGCTGGGACCTCGTCATCCTCGACGTCATGCTGCCGAAGCGCGACGGGCTCGACGTCCTGAAGACGCTGCGCGCCCAGGGCAAGACCGTGCCGGTCCTGCTGCTGACGGCGCGCGCCACGGTGCAGGACCGCGTCGACGGGCTCGACCTCGGCGCCGACGACTATCTGACGAAGCCGTTCGCCGTCGCCGAGCTGGTCGCACGGGTGCGCGCCCTGCTCCGGCGCGGCGCCGGCACGCCCGCGCCGATCCTCAGCCTCGCCGACCTGTCGCTCGACCCGGCGACGCGCGAGGTGACGCGCGACGGGAAGAAGATCGAGCTCACCCCGCGCGAGTATGCGCTGCTCGAGTTCCTGCTGCGCAACACCGGCCGCGTTCTCAGCCGCGCCGTCATCGCGCAGCACGTCTGGGGCGTCGGCTTCGACACCTTCACGAACGTGATCGACGTCTACGTGAACTACGTCCGTCGCAAGATCGACGGGAACGCCGACCGCAAGCTGCTGCACACCGTGCGCGGCGTCGGCTACGTGCTGCGGGAGCCCGACGCCTGAGGCTCGGCCCGCAGAGCCTGCGCGGCCGGCTGACGCTCTGGTATACGAGCGTCGTCGCGGGGCTGCTCGCCGTGCTGAGCGGCGTCGCGTGGGTGCTGCTCGACCGCGGGCTGCGCGAGAGCGTGGACGCGTCGCTGCAGTCCGCCGCCGTCACGCTCGCCACGACCAGCCGCGATCCCGCCGCGCAGCTCGGCGACGCGCTCGAAGCGTTGATCGGCCCGATGGCAGCCGGACGGCTCTACGAGCTGCTCGATCCGCGCGGCCGTCCCGACCCGCGCCTCGCCACACGCGGCACGCGCCTGCCGCTCAGCCCGCAGGCGCTCCGCAACGCGGAGCGCGGGCGCGAGACGTTCGAGACGGTCGCGCTGCCGACCACGACGCTGCGCGTGCTGACGCTGCCGGTGGTCGCCGGCGGGCAGATCGAGCGGCTCGTGCAGGTGGCGGTGCCGCTCGACGGCGTCGACAACGCGCGCCGCCGCTTCCTGCTGATCCTCGCGGGCCTCGCACCCGTCGCCGTGATCGGTGCGGCGGCCGGCGGCTGGTGGCTCGCGGGCCGCGCGCTGGCGCCCGTCGACCACATGGTCGAGAGCGCGCGGCGCATCGGCGCGGAGGACCTCGCGCAGCGCGTGCCGGTGCCGCCCGCCGACGACGAGCTCGGCCACCTGGCGACGGGGCTCAACGACATGCTCGCACGGCTCGAGCGCGCGTTCTCGTCGGCGCGACGGTTCAGCGCCGACGCGGCGCACGAGCTGCGCACTCCGCTCACGATCCTGAAGGGCGAGATCGAGGTCGCGCTCGCGTCGTCGCAGACGCCCGACGAGTACCGTCGCGTGCTCGCGAGCGCGCAGGAGGAGGTCGATCGCCTCGCCTCGCTCGTCGAGGACCTGCTGTTTCTGGCGCGGGCCGACGCGGGAGTCGCGGCGCCGCCGCGGGACCGCGTCGACCTCGCCGCGGTCATCGACGATGCGCGGCCGGCGATGGCGACGCTTGCCGAGCGCGACGGCCTCGGGCTCACGGTCGACGCCGCGGGGCCCGTCTGGGTGCTCGGCAGCGCGCCGCTGCTCTTCCGCGTCGTCCTCAACCTGGTCGACAACGCCATCAAGTACACGCCGGCGGGCGGGCAGGTGGTCGTGCGGCTCACGGCGGGCGGCCAGGCGGAGCTGACCGTCAGCGACACCGGACCGGGCATCGCCCCCGAGGAGCAGGCGCGCATCTTCGACCGCTTCTATCGCGGCGACCCGGCGCGCGAGCGCGGCGGCAGCGGCCTCGGCCTCGCGCTGACGCGGTCGATCGTGCAGCTGCACGGCGGCACGATCCTCGTCGAGAGCCCCACGGGCCAGGGCGCCTGCTTCCGCGTCCGCCTGCCGCGCGACCGCTGAACCCGTGCCGCGCCGCGGCGGGAGTTTTCGTCGACCGCTCGCTTCGCGCCCCTGTGGGAGTTCCGCGAGAGTCTGCCGAAGGCGCCGACGCAGCGGGTGGAGAAGTACAAGCTGCGCGGAGGGGCGGGGCGACCATTGTTGGGGTGAGCAACGCGGTCGCGCCGACTCGCTTCACGGCCCGATGCTCGCTGGGTGGCGACTCCCGTGGCGGAAGGGCGGCGACGGCCGCGAATCCGTCCGCGCTATCGCGCCTGGGCCGAGCTCATGCGCCACGCGTTCGCCGCCGACGTGCTGGCCTGTCCTCGCTGTGGTGGGCGCAGGGTCGTGCTCGCCACGATCGATGACCCCAGGGTGCTTACCCGCATCCTCAGGCACCTCGGGCTGCCGCTGGATGCCGGTGAGCCGGCCCCGGAGCGGGCGCCGCCCGAGGCGCCCGAGGCCCGGGTTTAGCGAACAGGTTCCAGGAGCGCCCGATCCCGCTGCCAATGGTGGCGGTCGCCTCGGTGCGTTCGTGCGCCGGTGTAGATCGGTGAGTGGTGGACTCGCCAGAGGCGCCTTGGGCGTTGTATGCCCCGCGCCAGCCGGCGGAGCGCGGGGAACCTGGCGGCGGACGTCCGATACAGAGACGCTCCGTCAACTTCCCTGGGTTGTCCTTCCTATCGTCTCGTCTCCTTCCTACCCACCGACGCCTGACCATATGCCGGTGACGCCTCATGGTCCTTCAGCGTCCAGAATTGAGAAACCGAAGACGGTACTTTATAAAACTCACACCGTTGCGCCACGTTCCCCGACTGCTCGAGACCCAGGTGACGAAGGCCATGAAGGCCTTCCCGGCGGTTGTGCTCACGGGACCGCGGCGTGCCGGAAAGACCTGGCTGCTGCGCCATCTGCTGCCGCGGGCGTCATACGTGCTGCTCGAGGAGCCGGACGTCGTGGCGCGGGTTCGGGCCGACCCGCAAGGCTTCCTCGACGAGATCGAGCCGCCGGCAATCCTCGACGAGGTGCAAAACGTCCCGGAGCTGTTCGCCTTCGTGCGGGCACGGGTCGACCGCCGTCCGCGTCGGACCGGGCAGTGGGTGCTGACCGGCTCGCAGGAGTCCACGCTCATGCAGCGGGTGACCGAGTCGATGGCGGGACGGGCGGCGGTGCTCCATCTCCTTCCGCTGTCGTGGCGCGAGACGCCCAAGGTCGGTCTGTTCAGAGGCGGCTTTCCGGAGGTCGTGGCGCGTCCCAGTGCTGCAGCCTTGTGGTTCCGGTCGTACCTCCAGACCTACCTCGAGCGGGACGTGCGTGCCGTCACCGCGGTAAAGGATCTGGCCACCTTCCGCCGCTTCATGGCGGTGCTCGCGAGTCGCCACGGGCAGGTACTCAATCGTACAGAGCTCGCTGGCCCACTCGGCGTCAGCGTGCCGACGGTGACCCAGTGGCTCGGCGTGTTGGAGACGACCGCGCAGGTGCTGATCGTGCCGCCGTTCTACGAGAACCTCGGCAAGCGCCTCATCAAGGCACCCAAGGTCTACGTCGCGGACTCCGGTCTCGCCTGCCATCTGCTCGGCATCGACACGACGGCCGAGCTGGCGCGCTCGCCGTTCCGTGGCGCGCTCTTCGAGGGCTTCGTCGCCGGCGAGATCGCCAAGGGGCAGGTCAACGCGGGCGGGCGTCGCGAGCTGTATTACTTCCGCGATCAGCAGGGTCTCGAGGTCGACTTCATCGTGCCGGGCCGAAGCGGCAGCCTGTCGCTCATCGAGTGCAAGGCGACCCGCACCGTCACGCCCGCCATGGCAGGTCCGCTCCGACGGCTGGCGGCGGCGATGGCGGAGCGCAGGCCGCGGCACGTCGAGAGCTTCTTGGTGCATGAACCGCCCAAGGCGGGCATCTCCACAAGAGTGATCGCACCGGGAGTGCGCGCGATGCCGTGGAGCGAGATACTCGGCGCCATGTAGGGGCGGTGCTCCGTCCTCCTGCCGGGCGTGGTGTCGTTTTCGCTCGCCGCGGGATGCGCACTCCCGGCACCCGCGCAGAGTGTCCACGCGCACGCGTTCGGCCCGTCACCTCACACCCTTGGCACCCGCCCGCCGCGCGCGCCAACCCGGTGAACGTCACGACGACGCCGAGCGCGTGGCTGCTCTGCGCCAACGACGACAACGACGAGGTCGACAACGCCGAGGCGCTCGCCAACAGCGCGACGCTCGCGTCGCACGGCGTGCCCACGGTGGCCGACCTCCATGCCCCGTCGCCGCTGTACGATGAGCGCGGGCGCGGGCGAGCTCTTCACGATGCCGACGGCCGCCATCGTCGCGGCCGTTACCGCCGACCCCTCGCTGCTGCCGACGCTGATCGCCTTGCCCCCGCCGTGCGCGCCGACGTCGTCGACCAGATCCGCGTCATGCAGGCCGAGCACCAGATGTACGCGGACTGGGCGGCGCGCGAGATCGCCTTCCTCGACGCCCACGATCCGTGAGGGCGACGCGCTGGAGGGCGCGGTGGGGTTCGGCTCGACCTGCTCCGCATCCCCGACGACGGGCGTCTTCCTGGTCGGCATGACGACGGGCTGGAGCAGCTGATCGCGATCGCGACCGATCGGGCCAAGCCGTCCACGACCGGCCGGCAGGACACCACGGCGATGCGAGCCCCCGATCGAGGTGCAGTGACCGTCACGTAGCGAGGCGATCGCGTGCGGCCGCCAGGTCGGGCAGGTCCGCGTCCCCCGCGAACCCGGAGACGACGCGTGCCAGCGCGGCTCGCGCTCCGCCGTCGTCGCAGTGCGCGAGCAGCAGCGCCGCGCGCAGGGCGAGCGGACGGAACCCGTGCCGTTCGCCGAACGCGAGCGCCGCATGCAGCGCACCGTGTGCCTCGGGAGGCGAGCCGGCGGCGAGCAGCGCCGTGCCGCGGACGAGGGCGATGTCGCCGTGCAGGTACACCTCGCCGTGCTCGGCGTGCAGCGCCTCGGCCTCCGCCAGCAGGGCGAGCGCGGCGGGCGCCGCGCCGCACGCCGTATGGAAGCCGGCGGTGAGGAGGCGTCGCTCGACCGCCAGGACATGGGGTCCCAGCGCGGCGGCGCCGGCATTCGCGCGGTCGAGCGACATGCGCGCGCGGTCGAAATCGCCGGCGAGCGTCTGCGCCCAGCCCGTGAAGAGCGCTCCGCTCGCGTCCCAGAAGGGCAGGTCGTCGTCGGCGGCGAGACGGGTCAGCTCGTCGAGCAGCTCGAGCGCGCCGCCCGGGTCGGCACGCTGGATGCGCAGCCACGCGTTCGCCGTGAGCGCGATCGCCAGGCTCGCCGGCTGGCGCAAGCGCCGCGCGTGATCGAGGGCGTCGGCGAGCGCGTCGGCCGCGGCGGCGGGAGCGGCGCCGTGCCAGCGGCAGACGCCGAGATGCGCGGCGCAGCAGACGCGGCCGTCGTGCCCGCACCAGCGGAAGCCCTGCTCGCCGACCGCGTCGTCGTAGCGCGCGAGCGCCGCGCCCAGCCGCGCGACGGCGTCGTCGAGCCGCGCGAGCTTGAAGTATTCGATCCCCGTCGTGTGGTCCGCCTCGACCTGCATCGCGCGATCGCCGAGCCGCACGCCCAGCGCCTGCATACGCTTCGACAGCGCGTGCGCCGTCATCATCCGGCCGTTGATCGCGTAGTGGCTCTGCAGCCCCTCCAGGACGGGGAAGAGCTCGGGCTGCTCACCCGCCACGTCGCACAGCGCCAGGGCGCGCGCGTAGTTGCGCTCGACGTCGGCGCTGGCGAAGCCGCGCGCGTTCATCAACATCGGGCCGAGCGCCGTCCGCAGCCGCAGCTCGTCGGTCGTCGCATCCGCGGGCAGCAAGGCGAGCGCACGTTCCAGGTGCAGCACCGCGGTGCCGTGCGCGTGGCGTTCCGTCGCGAGCATGCCGGCCTGCTCGTGATAGCGGCGCGCGCGCTCGACATCGCCTGCCTCGTCGAAGTGGCGCGCCAGCTCGGGCGCGCGATCGCCGGCGGCGTGCATCCGCTCCGGCAGCGCGCGCTCGAGGCACAGGCCCACCTGCGCATGGAGGTGAGCACGGCGCGCCGGCGGGACCTGCTCGAGCACGACGTCGCGATGCACGGCGTGGACGAACTCGAAGGCGGCGGCGTCCGCGCCGTCCACCCAGCGGCGCGTGCCGCACGCGCGGATGGGCGTGCGCAGCCGGCTCATGGCGGTGAGCCGCGCCTCGATCGCCGCGACGGTCTCGTCGAGCGCCAGCGCCAGGGCGGGCGCGACGAAGCGCAGGCCCGCCGTCGCGGCTGCCTCGAGCGTGAGACGCTCGGCCGCGGGCAGGTGCGCCAGGTCGTCGACGAGGAGATGGCGCAGCGTCTCCGGGACGTTCGCCGCCAGCGCGTCGAGCCGCTCGGCGACCGCCGTGACGAAGAGCGGATTGCCGCCGGTGTGGGCGACGATCGTGTCGGCGAGGTCGCCGGGCGCGGCGATGCCGAAGCGTCCCGTCAAGTAGGAGCGCACGTCGGCCGCGCCGAACGGCGCCAGCCGCAGCTCGCGCGCCAGGTGGCGACGGGTGAGCTCGTGGACGAGCGTCACGGTCGACGGCGCGCCGGGCGTCTCGACGGGGCGGACCGTGCCGACGATCAACACGTGAGCGCGGTCGTCGCCGCGGGCGAGCTGCGCGAGCGCGTCGTGCGTCGCCTCGTCGGCGCGGTGCAGGTCTTCGAGGACCAGGATCAGCGGGCGCAGCTCGCCGGCGGCGCGCAGCGCCTGCCCGAGCTCGCGCACCACCGCCGCCCGCGTGGCGCCGGCGACCGCGCGCCGCAGGGCCTCGCGCTCCGCCGGCGGCAGCGGGCCGGGCAGGTGCAGCAGCCACGACGGCGCGACGTCGCGCAGCCGGTCGCGCAGGCGCTCCTCGTCCGGACCGCGACACGCCTCGGCGAGCCCCTCGATGAACGGCTGGAAGACGTCGCCCGCGCCCGGACGGTCGGCGCAGTGGCCGACGCCGACGGCGACGCGGTCGTCGGCGGGCCGGGTGCGGCCCGCCACGTCGTCGAGGAACCACTCGACGAGGCTGGTCTTACCGATGCCCGCGTCGCCCGACACGAAGACCACCCGGCGCACGCCGCGCCGCGCGTCGTCGAGCGCGTGGGCGAGCGCGGCGAGCTCGTCCTGGCGGCCGACGAAGCAGGGGGGCACCCGGCTCGGGCGGACGAGGTCGGCGGCGGCCACCTCGGGGAGGAAGCGGTAGCCGCTGCCGCGCACCGTCTCGAGCACGACGGGATGCCGGGCGTCCTCGCCGAGCGCGCGGCGCAGCTCGTTGATGCACACCTTCAGCGACGCCTCGTCGACGTGCGTGTCCGGCCAGACGGCGGCCATGAGATCCGCCTTGGAGACTGCGCACCCGGGGCGCGTGGCGAGGTGGCGCAGCACCGCGAGCGCCTTGGGCCGCAGGGGAACCTTCTCCGTGCCGCGCCGCAGCTGATTGGCGTCGAGGTCGAGGCGGAACGGCGGGAACTCGATCGACCGTGGCATCGGCTCCGGCGGAATTTTACCAGACCCGTACCCGCGGAGGCGATCTCTTTGGGTAGCGAAACGGCATGCGATACTGGTCGGCCGGCCTCCTGCTCCTCCTGGCGACTGCGACATCCAGCCACGCCTTCACGCTGTCCGCGACGCGGCTCGACGCCGTCACCGTCGACCAGGGCCCGCGCGACACGTTCCTGCTGGCGGCCGAGGTGGGCGACCTCGTCGCGACCGACCTCACGCAGACGGCCGTCACGGTGGTCGTCGGCGACTGGCGCACGACGCTGGCCCCGGGCGCGCTGCGCGGCAAGAACGGCCGCTTCACCCATGTCGGCACGGGCAACGGGCTCCGGAAGCTCAAGCTCAACCTGAAGAAGCGTCGCCTCCTCGTCGTCGGGCGCGGCGTCGAGCTGGGCGCGCTCGCAGCGCCGGCGCTCGTGCGGATCGACCTCGGACCCGAGCGCTTCTGCGGGCGGTTCACCTGGAGTCGCGAGACGGTCCAGGCCGAGCGCAACCCGCGCAAGCGGCGGACGCGGAAGGTGGCGCGGGAGGCGCCCGCGCCATGCGAGCAGGTCGCACCGCTCGTGCAGATCACGGTGCCGACGTTCGCCGACGGGGTTGCCGTCGGTGCGCCCGCGATGACGCTCGGCGGGGTCGTCTCCGACGACGGCGGGATCGCCGAGCTGTCGTGGTCGACGGATCGCGGCGGCGGCGGCGCGATTCCGGTCGCCGCGTCGTGGAGCGTGTCCGCCGTGCCGCTCCTCCCCGGCGACACGCGGATCGTCGTCACCGCCGTCGACGCGAGCGGCAACACGGCGAGCGACGTCCTCCACGTCACCTACAACCTGAACGGCCTCGTCTTCGACGGCGAGCCGCACGGCGACCCCGACGCTGTGTTCGTCGGCGAGCCGGAGACGGTGACGTTCCGCCAGCCGATCCCCTCGGCGCCCGACCTCGATCCGACGAGCGTGCGCCTGGTGCGCGTCGAGACCGACGGCTCGCTGACGGAGGTCGGCACGCTCGTCGACAGTGGCGACCTGGCGACCGGCGACGAGATCCAGGGCGACGGTGTGTTCACCGGCCGCAGCGAAGTCGGCGGTGACGCCGCCGGCGAGCTGCGCTTCCGGGTGGCGGCGCGGACGACATCGCAGCCCGATCAGACGGCGTACTCGCCGATCGTCTCCGTCCACGTGATCGAGCACGTGACACCGGCGGAGCTCGCCGACGCGGTCACGCTCGCCGACGAGGCGCAGGCGCTGTACGACCAGCGCATCGCCGGCGGCAGCGGCCCGGCGGCGGCGGGCGCCGACGTCGTGGCGATGCTGCAGGGCCGCGGCGTACTGCACGCGGAGGTCGGCGACGGCGGCATCGGCGTCTCGTGGCTCGACGCGAACGAGATCCTCGGCGGCATCCTCGGGTACGAGCAGGCGAGCCATCGCGCCGGGGGCGGCCGCGCGGCGCCCGCGCCGCGGCCGCGTGCGACGAGCGCCGAGACGAACGTCGGCAGCCGGCGCGCGCTGATCCTGGCGCCGTTCTTCTACACGGACGAGCCCGACGACGTGGAGGCGCTGCTCGAGCTGTCGGAGTGCCCGTCGTGGGAGGTCGAATCGTACGCGGACGGCGCGGCGTCCGTGGAGACGTTCATGGACCTCGACCGTTACGGGATCGTCCTCATCGCCTCGCATGGGAACACGTGGTACCAGGGCGCCCTCTCGTTCTACCGCGAGGTGTGGAAGTGGAACTGGCCCGGCGGACAGGTCGTCATCCTCACCGGCACCGTCGTGAGCGAGGCCAACCGTCCGACCTACGAGCGCGACCTTCGCCGCGGCCGGCTGGCGGTCGCGGGGGGCGGGTACCTCGCCGTCCTGCCGTCCTTCATCCGCCACTACAACCTCTCGTTCCCGCGCAGCCTGATCTACGTGGGATCGTGTCGCAGCACGTTCAACGCGTCCATGGCGGCGGCGTTCCTCGGCCGCGGTGCGCAGACCTACTACGGCTACAGCGAGATCGTGAGCACGGTGTTCGCCCGCGAGCGCGGCATCGCGCTCTTCGACGAGCTGGTCGCGGGCGACACGACCGGCGAAGCGTTTCCACCCGGGCTCCACGACACGAGCGCGCCGCCGGCCTACTTCACCATGACCGGCGCGACCGACTTGACGATCGCCGACGCCGGCATCCTGAACGGCAGCTTCGACGACCCGGGCTCGCCGTTCGACGACGTGCCCGGCTGGACGACGTCGGGCGACGGGCGCGTGATCACCGGCCTCGGTGCGGCCACGGCCCCCGACGGTGCCAAGATGGCGATCATCTCCACCGGCCTCGGCTTCACGACGTCGTCGGGACGGATCGCGCAGCCGATCTGCATTCCCGAGCTGCGTGCCGGCCAGCAGGAGATCCGCCTCTCGTGGGACTGGAACATGCACTCGGAGGAGTTCCTCGAGTACTGCGGATCGCGCTTCCAGGACAGCTTCCGCGTCACGTTCGGCGGGGCGCAACTCTACTACACCTTCATCGACGAGCTGTGCGGGAGCGTGAGCCCCGTCGGCATCGCCTTCGACCGCGGCGACGTGCACGCGACGGGCTGGCGGAGCGTCGCCGTCGACGTCACCGCGTACGCGGGCCAGGACGGCGTCCTCGCGTTCAGCGCCGAGGACGTCGGCGACAGCGCCTACGACTCGGCGATCCTGATCGACGGGGTGCGTGTCGACGTGCAGTGAGCGGCGTCAGCCGCTCACTGCCGTCCAGGTCGGTCGAGCACGACTTTGCATCTCAACCCGGCGGCGTCCAGCCCGGCTTGGATGCGAGACGAACCGAGGATGAGACGGCTACGCGGGCCGCCTGCGCTCGCTGCAGCGATACTTCCGCGCGCACCAGCCGCACCCCCGCCGACGCGCACGGCGGCGCATCGAGACACCGCCCACGCGGATGAGAGAGTTCTAATCCACGTCTCATCGGTCTCTCACACCGATGTCCCAGCTTCTCCGTCCAACGACACGGAACCCGATCCGTCTCGAGGAGGGACATGGTGATGACACGATCGACGACCGTCTCCGCCGCCGGCGCCACGCTGGCCGCGGGTTTCCTGCTGAGCTGTGGCTGGATGATGGGCCACGCGTCGGCGACCGGGCCGGCCCCGGTCGTGGCTCCGGTGACGGCGGCGACCGCCGAGCCGGGCCGCCGCCCGTCGTTCGCGAACCTCGTGTCCGCGGTGGAGCCCGCCGTGGTGCACATCCGCACGACCGCGGTCATGAAGACGATGGGCGAGGACGAGATGCCGCCGCAGTTCCGCGAGTTCTTCGGCCAGCGCGGCATGCGGCCGCAACCGCCGCAGCGCCGGCAGGGCACGGGCAGCGGCTTCGTCATCCGCGAGGACGGCATCGTGCTGACGAACGCGCACGTCGTCGACGGCGCGAAGGAGATCACGGTCACGCTGCACGACGGCCGCGAGCTGCAGGCCAAGGTGCTCGGGCGCGACGAGAAGACCGACCTCGCCGTCCTGAAGCTCGACGCGAAAGACCTGCCCGTCGCGAAGCTCGGCGACTCGAGCGCGCTCGCCGTCGGCGACTGGGTGGTCGCCATCGGCAACCCATTCGGGCTCAGCAACACGGTCACCGCCGGCATCGTGAGCGCGAAGGGCCGCGCGATCGGCGCCGGACCGTACGACGACTTCATCCAGACCGACGCGCCGATCAACCCGGGCAACTCGGGCGGGCCGCTGTTCGACGAGGCCGGCAACGTCGTCGGCATCAACTCGGCGATCTGGAGCCAGAGCGGCGGCAACATCGGCATCGGCTTCGCCATCCCGATCAACCTCGCGAAGGAGCTCGTGCCGCAGCTCGAGGAGCACGGCCACGTGACGCGCGGCTGGCTCGGCGTGACGATCCAGCAGCTGAGCCCCGACGTCGCCGAGTCGCTCGGCATCGAGGGGCGGAAGGGCGCGCTCGTGACGCAGGTGTCGAAGGACAGCCCGGCGGCGAAGGCCGGCATCGAGCCCGGCGACGTGATCACGCGCTACGACGGCAGCCCCGTCGGCGGTCACAACGCGCTGCCGCCGCTGGTCGCGTCGACCCCGATCGGCAAGGACGTCGAGGTCCAGGTGCTGCGCCAGGGCGAGACGAAGACGCTCGAGGTCTCCGTGGCCAAGCTGGACGATCCGTCGGCGGAGGCGTCGGCCGCCGGCGGCGAGCAGCGCGGCCGCCTGGGGCTGGCGCTCCGCGAGCTGACGCCCGAGGAGCGGGCGGCGCACGAGCTCGCCAAGGGTGAAGGCGTCATGGTGACGGGCGTCGAGCCCGACAGTCCGGCCGAGGAGGCCGGCATCAAGGCCGGTGACGTCGTCCTGCGCGTGAACCGCGCCGGCGTCGGATCGGTCGGCGCCCTGAAGGCCGAGGTCGAGCGCACGCCGAAGGATCGCGCCGTCCTCCTCCTGGTTCGTCCGTCGGAAGGAACGGATCGGTTCGCAGCCCTCCCGCCTCGCTGAAATCCCTCAGCGTGAACGCGAGCCGATGGGGGCGCCGGTCGCTTGGCCGGCGCCCCCGTCTCGTTTGCGGCCATGCGATCCAGTGACCTAAGGTCCCCCGTCATGCTCGGACGCTTCGCCCTCGTCACTTTGCTTGCTGTTCCGCTGGCCGCCCCGGCACGCGCGGCCGTCGTCGCGTCGGTCTTCGACGGCCGCCTCCCCTGCGTCGTCACCGGCGGCGTCCAGTTCTGCGAAGGCAGCGCCACGACGCGCGTCGAGACGTGGGACGGCGTGCCGCTCGACGTGAACGTCACGCTGCCGCCGTCCGACATGGAAGGCCCCTTCCCGCTCATCGTCGACATCCACGGCTGGGGCATCGGGAAGACGCCGGGCGCACAGACGTCGCGCGCCCTCGCCGGCTACGTCGTGCTGTCGTACTCGGCGCGCGGCTTCCAGCAGTCGTGCGGCGTCGCCGCATCACGCGCGTCCGATCCGTCGCTGACCGATCCCGACGTCTGCGTGAAGCGCGGCTGGATCCGGCTCGCCGACGCCCGCTACGAGATCCGCGATACGCAGTACCTCGCGGGCGTGCTCGCCGACGAGGGCCTCGTCGTGCCCGACAAGGTCGGCGTCACCGGCGCGTCGTACGGCGGCGGGCAGTCGATGATCCTGGCGGCGCTGCGCAACCGGACCATGCTGCCCGACGGCACGCTCGTCCCGTGGACGAGCCCGCTCGGCAAGCCCATGGAGATCGCCGCCGCGGCGCCGATCGTGCCGTGGACCGATCTCGCGGAATCGCTGACGCCGACGGGGCGCACGCTCGACTATTCCACAGACAACGCCTACCCGCGGCGCGCCGGCATCCAGAAGCAGTCGTGGGTCGAGCTCCTCTACGGCACCGGCGTCAACACCGGCTACTACGCCCCCGCGGGCGCCGATCCCGACGCCGACCTGACGCGCTGGAACGCGCGGCTCGCCCAAGGGGAGCCGTACGACGGCGATCCGCTGCTCGAGGACGCGCTCGACGAGATCACCGCGCACCACTCCGCCTACTACATCGACGACAGCATCCCGCCGGCGCCGCTCTTCATCTACAACGCGTGGACCGACGACCTCTTCCCGGGCGACGAGGCGCTGCGCTTCTACACGCGCACGCGCGCGCATCATCCCGGCGCGGAGATCGCGCTGCACCTCGCCGCCGGCTTCGGCCACCCGCGCGCCAACCTCGGCGCGGGCAACCTCGTCGCGCTCATCCTGCAGGTCGACGCGTTCTTCGCGCGGCACCTGCTCGGCGCGGGCGATCCGGCGCCGGCGCCGATCACGACGTACACGCAGGGCTGCGCCGGCGTGACCACCGAGCTGGGACCGTTCACCGCGGAGACGTGGGAGGCGCTGCGCCCGGGCGAGGTGCGTTTCACGTCGCCCGCGGCGCAGCAGTTCGACCAGACGGGCAATCCGGACGTCGCGGCGCAGCTCGATCCGGCCGCGGGTCCGCCCTGCCGCACCCTGCCGGCGGCCGACGATCCGGCGTCGGCCAACTACACGCTGCCGGCCGCGACAGGCGCCGGCTACACGCTCATGGGCGCGCCGCTCGTGGTCGCCGACCTCGACGTCAGCGGCAACTTCGCACAGGTCGTCGCGCGCCTCTGGGACGTCGCGCCCGACGGCACGCAGACGCTGGTGACGCATCACCTCTACCGCCCGCGCAGCGACGACGGGACGCAGGTCTTCCAGCTGCATCCGAACGGCTGGCGATTCGCCGCGGGTCACGCGCCGAAGCTCGAGCTGCTCGGGCGGAGCGCGCCGTACGGACGCGCGTCGACCGGCGCGTTCACCGTCACCGTCACGAACCTGGAGCTCCGCCTGCCGGTGCTCGAGACGCCCGACGGCGCCACCGTGCAGGCGCCCGCGCCCGCCGTCGAGCCGCCGACGGCCGCGGAGCCGTTCGACGTCGGCGCGCCTGCCTGCGCGCCCGCGCCGCGCGACGACTGCCGCGCGGGCACGAAGGCGTCGGTGAAGCTGAAGGACGGGCCGAAGCCGAACCGCGATCTCCTCGTGTGGAAGTGGAAGGAGCGCGGCACCGGCGATCCGGCGACCTTCGGCGATCCGCTCGGCATCACGGCGTACCGGCTGTGCGTCTACGACCAGACCGATGCCCTGATCGTCGCCGCAGCCGTCCCCGCCGGCGGGCAGTGCCGCGGAAAGAAGCCGCGTCCGTGCTGGACGGCGAAGCGCACGGGCTTCGCGTTCGTGACGCGCGACGCGGCGCCGGTCTCGAACCTCGTCGCCTCGGCGGGGAAGAAGACCACCGAGCTCTTCGTGCGAGCCCAGGGCGCCGCGCTGTCGCTCCCGTCGGGCATCCAGGAGCCGCTCGTCGCGCAGCTCGTCAACAGCGACGGCGCGTGCTGGCAGGCGCCGAACTAACAGAGCGCGTCGATGGGCCGTCCGTCGACGTCGTCGAGCGCGACGCCGAGGCGTGCGGCGATCGTCGGCGCGAGGTCCTCGATCGCGATCGGCGGCCGATCCCCGGTCGCGATGCCGTCGCCGCTCGCGAGGAGCAAGCCGTCCGGCAGGTGATCGCCCGTCCGCCAGAAGACGAAGCGCTCCGTGAGCTCGCCGACGCGCGGCGAGCGCACGGCCTCGATCCGGCCGTGACGGCTCCAGGTCACGACGAGGTCCGGCAGCGTATCGTCCGGCGACCGCGTCACGTGGTCGGCGACGCGCGTGACCGACGCAACCACCGGCCGTCCGGTCGCGACGTCGACCACCTCGCCGAGGGCCTGCGCCAGCGCCGCGCAGGCCTCGTCGAAGCGTGCCGCCGGCACGACGCCATGCGGCTCGCGGCCGGCCAGGTTGATCCGGATGCCGGTCGCCGGCGTCCCGCTCGGCACGACGTAGCACGAGCGCTCGGCGACGGGACGGTCACCGCCGTCGAGCCGGGCCAGCAACGCCTCGAGCAGGTGATGGCCGGTGTGGAGCGTCGCCATGCCGTGGCTCAGCAGGACCAGGACGAGATCGCCCGGCCGCACGGCGCGCAGATGCGCCGCGAGCGAGCCGTCGAGCCGACGGTAGGCCGCCTCGACGGGATCGCCGAGCCGCTCCGCCGTCGCCGGGTCCCAGTCGGGATGCCGCGGGTCGTGCAGGTGCCAGCACTGGTGGCCGATCGAGTGCGGCGCGCCGAAGACGGTGAGGAAGAGATCCCATCGCTCGCGCGCCAGGCAGTCCTCCGACAGCGCGATCGAGCGCTCGAGCGCGGCGCGCTCCGCGCGGACGAGCGCCGCCAGCTCGTCCGCGTCGCGCGTCGGGCCACGACGATGCTGGACGTCCGAGGGCGCGATGGACCGGCCACCGGCGGGCGGCGCCGCGCCGCCGAAGGGGACGCCGAAGCGCCGCTCGACCTCGGGACGGAGCGACGGCGGCCACGTCCCGAAGCCGACCGCGCGATCGTGGGTCGCGTACTCGACGACCTGGACGCCCGCGAAGCTCGCCGCCAGGCGCGACCGCGGCACGTCGAGCACCGCGACACGGCGGCCCGCCCGATCGAGCGCCTCCCAGAACGGCTCGCCGCGCACGGCGCCGGGGCCGACGTCGCGGACGTCGTACGTTCCGGATGCCACCTCGGCCCAGCAGTGGTACCCGCTGCGCGCCGCGGTGCGTCCCGTCGCGAAGCTCGGCCAGAGCGCACCCACGTAGATGCCCGGCGGATTCCGCACCGTCATGCGCGCCGATCGGGTCGCCACATCGTGGAACGTGGGCAGGCGGCCCGACGCGGCGAGCGCCTCGACGGTGGTGGGGTCGCCCGCGTCGAGCGCGAAGACGAGGACCGACCCACGGCGCATGCAGGCCAGGTACGGCGCGGTCGCGCGTTCCGCAAGCGCCGGCTGTCTCGTGACACGTCGCGCAATGCATTCTTGCTTGGCGGGATCGACCCCAGGGTGCTAGACCGCTGCGCAGTCGACCGATCGGGAGGGGACATGATTCGGATCGTCTGCGCGGCCGCGGTATGCCTGGCGATGCTCTCGGGATCGGCGTCCGCCGACTTCGAGTACTGGCGGGTCCGGAGCTACACCGGGACCATCCGCGCGCTGGCGATCGATCCGACGAACGGCGACGTCGTCTGGGCCGCACGGTCGAATGCGGCCACCGTGCAGGGCACGCTGGGCACGCCCTACGGGAACGGCGTCGCCCGCAGCATCGACGGCGGCGCGACGTTCCAGCCGCGCAACACGGGGCTGACGAACCTGTTCGTCACCTCGCTCGCGATCGATCCGTCCGCGCCGTCGACCGTCTACGCCGGCACCGACGGCGGCGGCGTGTTCCGCACGACCGACGCCGGCCTCTCGTGGGCGCCGCGCAACGTCGGCCTCGGCAACCTGCGGGTCTTCGGCGTCGCCGTCGATCCGCAGAACCCGGCGAGGCTGTACGCCGGGTTGGAGGACGGCGGCCTCTTCCGCTCGATCGACGCCGGCCTGTCGTGGACGGCGGCGGCCGGCCTGTCCGGGCTCACCGTGTGGCAGGTCGCGTTCGATCCCGCCGCGCCGGCGACGCTCTTCGCGGCGACCAGCGGCGGCGTCAAGAAATCGGTGAACGACGGGCTCACGTGGACGAACACGGGAGCGCTCATGGCGCAGGAGGACGGCGGCGACCCCTACCAGGTCTACGATACGCGCAGCGTCCTGGTCGACGCCGCCACGCCCGGCACGGTGTACGCCGGCCTCTGGGACGGTGCCGGCGTCTTCACGAGCACCGACGGCGGCACGACGTGGACGCACACGAGCACCGGCCTGCTGAGCCGCTTCGGCAACTGGCGCTTCGTGAACCAGCTCGCGCAGGATCCGTCGTCGCCCGACGTTCTGTACGCCGCGACGATGGAGTCGACCTATCGCTCGATCGACGGCGGCGCCACGTGGGTCGTATTCGAGGCCGGGCTCGCGCGCGGTGCGGCCTACACGATCGCCACGACGTCGACCGGCGGCGCCTTCGTCGCCTCGGTGTGGGGCGAGGTCCACGACCTCGCGACGCGCACGTCGGGCGTCGACCACATGCGCTGCCTGACGGCCAAGGCCCGCGGCTTCGCGCCGCGCACGGCCTCGGTCACCGACCGCTTCGGCACGGCGACGGTCACGATCCTGAAGCCGTTCCGCTTCTGCACGCCGACCAGCCTCAGCGGCGACCCGGTCGCGAACCCGACGACGCACCTGGTCTGCTACAAGATGCGCGGACCCAAGATCCCCCCGATCGACATCCCGTTCCTGACCAACCGCCTCGACGGCTACCGAGCGTACCTCGTGAACAAGAACGACACGGTGTGCGTGTCGGCCACCATCGTCGGCGACCCGCCGTCGCCGCCGCGGGACGCCTACCGTTGCATGCGCGGTCCGCGCTACTCGTCGCCGATGCAGGACCTCGTGCTCACCGACGGCTTCGGCACGCAGCCGGTGCGGCAGTCGCGCATCGACCGCATGTGCTCGCCGACCGACGTCGACGGCGCGGGTCGCATCGAGCCGGACGTCGAGCTCCGGTGCGACAAGCTCCTCGGACCGCGACCCGCGGCGGTGCCCTCGACGATCACCGTCGAGGACCAGTTCGGAACGACCCAGCTGCGGATCGGACGCGCCGATTCACACTGCGTCCAGGCGCTAAACACGCGGGACTGAGGGCAGCTTGCGGGCGCGTATCGGACGGGCGAAGGTCCCGTCCGTATGCGCGTCCTGGTCCTGACCCTCGTCGTCTGCCTCGCCTTCGAGGCCGCGGCGTTCGTCCGACGGGGCGACGTCGTCGTGACGCAGCCCGGACGCCTCGTGCGCCTCGATCCGGCGACGGGCGTGACCATCGAGATCCCGACGGAGCTTCCGCTCCGCCGCCCGACGGGCGTCGTCGTCCTGCCCGACGGCGAGCTGCTCATCGCCGACTGGGGCCTGCCGCGCATCAACTTCGGCAGCGTCGTCCGCGTCCGGGCCCTGGACGGCGTCACCCGGATCGTCGCCGAGAGCCCGCAGCTCGTGAACCCGTTCGCGCTGGCGCGCTCGCCGGCCGGGCGCATCCTGCTCGCCGACATCGACGCCGGCGAGCACGTCTACCTGATGAACGTGCTGTTGCGGCGCGGCGCGCTGCTCGACTTCGACGCCGACACCGGCGAGCAACGCGTGGTCGTCGGCGACTGCTGCACGTTCAACCCCGTCGCCATCGACTTCGCGTCGCCGACGACGGTCGTCGCCGCCGACGCGGGCTGCTGCGCGTACTCGGGCGCGGGGCAGGTCGTCGTCGCCGACCTGGTCAGCGGTCGGTGGTGGCTCCCGCCGACGTACATGCCGTGGCGCGATCCGTTCGCGGTCGCCGTCGACGGCTCTACCGCGTACGTCGCCGAATCGTCGGTGGCGCAGGCGGGGCCGGCCGGGGTGTTCGCGGTCGACCTGGGCGGCGGGCTCACCACCCGGGTCGCCGAGGGTCTCCCGATGGTGACCCCGACCGGCATGATCCTGGAGGACGCTCGCCACCTGCTCGTCGCGGACGAGGGCGCCGACGCGGTCTTCCGCGTCGACGTCGCCGACGGCCGCGTGACGCCCGTGACGTCGGGCCCGCCGCTCCAGGAGCCGACCAGCCTCGTGCGCATCGACGTCGGCGACGACGTCAGCGGCGTGACGCCGAGCGTGCCGGCGATCCGCGCGTGCGCCGAGCAGGCGGCCGACGTCGCGATCCTGCTCGCACGCCGGGTGCTCCGGTGCGTCGGCGCGGCGGATCCGTACCGCTGTCTCCGGTCGGTGCGTCGGCGCTGGCCGCCGTCGCGCGCGGTCCAGGTGAACTGTCCGGGCTGCATGACGACGAACCACCTGCGCAGCCTCCACGCGATCGCCGAAGCCCTGCTGCGCACCCCGGGGCAGCATCTCGGCTGCACCGGAACGCTGCCGGCCGATCGCGCCGGCATGGCGCGCGCCGCGGCACGCCTCTACGAGCGCCGCTCGCGCTGCGACGGCACGTATCTCGCCGAGGGCGACCGCCCGGCGCTCGAGCGCTGCCGCCACGCGGCCGACCTCCGCTTCGTGCGCGCGGGACGCCTGCGCTGCGACGCCGCCGCGCTCGGCCGCATCGCCGCGGAGGTCGCATCGGTCGCGGACGCGGCCATCGGGCTCGCGTACTGCGCGCCATAGGTTCCGTATTGTCGGCGGCGCACGGAGCTGCCATGCCGTCGTCATGGCCGACGCGTTGCTCGTTCCCTGCGCCGCATGCGGCGCCACGAACCGCGTCCCGCAGGCGCGGCTCGCGACGGGCGCTCGCCCCGTGTGCGGACGCTGCAAACGCCCGCTGTCCGCCGCGACGAGCCCGTTGGTGGTGTCCGACGCCAGCTTCGCGGCCGACGTGGAAGGCTCGCCGTTGCCGGTGCTGCTCGACGCGTGGGCGCCCTGGTGCGGGCCGTGCCGCACGCTGGCGCCGATCATCGAGGAGCTGGCCGCCGAGCTCGCGGGCCGCGTGCGCGTCGGCAAGCTCGACGTCGATCAGAACCCGCTGACCGCGTCGCGCTTCGGGCTGCGCAGCATCCCGACGCTGCTCGTCTTCCGCGACGGCGACGAGGTCGACCGGATGGTCGGCGCGCTGCCGAAGGCCGACATCGTGCGCCGCCTGGCGCGCGTCCTCGGATGACGCCCCGGATCAGGGCAGCATCAGGCCGGTGACGCGGCTGCACTTGCCGTCGAGCTTGATCATCGGCAGCGCGGCGCTCGTATCGAGGCGGCCGCTGTCGACGCAGGGGCCGCGCCGCGTCGTGAGCACGAGCACCACCTGCGTGTCCGGCGCGTAGCCGTCGAAGGCCACGACCGCGGTGCCCGCGACGTCGAAGATCCGGCGCGTCTCGCGGCGGTCGAACGCGACCACGCGGACGCCGCCATAGGGCGTCTGCGCGGTCTCCGCGGCGTGCGCCGGAAGCGCGCACAGCACGGCGAGGAGGCCGGCCGTCAGGGCACGCAGCATGCGCGGGGTTCGGGATCGTTCGGGCATCGACGCGGCTTGCGAGAGCAAGGGACATGCCCCGGCAGCGCCACGCCGGGGCACACCCGTCGCCTTGCACTTCGGTCGGGTCGTGCAGCCGCATCGCGCGCGCCTGCGCCGCCGTGCGGTGTGCGTGAGCGGAGCGGACGCCGCTCAGCTGCGCGTCGGGTCGCCCGGGAAGGCGTCCTGCGAGTCGGGCACGCCGTCGCCGTCGCTGTCCTGCGTCGTGCTGCCGACGAAGAGCTGGAAGTGGATCGGCAGGAAGACGTCGAAGGCGAGCTGGCCCATCTCCTCGCTGCGGGCGACGATCGTGTTGTAGAAGAGCTGCCCCCCGCCGGTGTCGAGCGAGGTCAGGGTCGTCTTCACGATGAGCGTGAAACCGTTGGCCGTGACGACGATGTTCGAGCCGACAGACGTCACGCCGACGGCGACCGTCGCTGTCTCCTGGTTGATGCACAGGGTCGTCACGGGCCCCGTGTTGTTGATGGCCTGGAGCCATCGACCGAGCTCGTCGTCCCGCAGCTGACGGGCGAGCTCTTCGCTCGCGAACGCGCTGTTGGACCACGTCCCGATCTCGCGCCAGAGCGCACCGCTGTCGTTGCGGAAGAGGTTCACGCCGAGGGTCGGCTCGGCGGCGATCGTCTCGGGCGTCCAGTCGGTCGGGTGCCGGAATTGCAACAGCGGATAGCCGGGGTGCATGTACGGGACCCACCCGGGCGCCGCGGTCGGGATCGTCGCGAGCGGATGGAAGACGCCGTTCAGCCAGTCCCAGTACGCGGCGAGACCCCCCGTGATGCCGGGGCAGATCGTCGACGTGTCGACGGGCGAGCCGCCACCACCGCCACCGCCGCCGCCGCCGCCGCCACCACCGCCGTCGTTGCACGTGCCGGCGCCACCCTGCGGGGTCGCTGCGCCCTGTGCCGTCGCGCTGCAGCATCCGCGGCACTGCTGGAGCGACGTGCCGCAGCCCTGCTTGAAGCTCCGGAAGGTGGCCTTCGCGTTCTGCGTGCAGCTCTTGCGCGCGTCCTTCGACACGGCGTTGCCGCAGCCGGCCTTCGTGCTGCGGAACAGCGACTTCGCGCCTGCGACGCAGGTGCGCTTCGCCGCGCCGCAGTCCTTCCGGCACTGGGCGGTCGGCGAGGCGGCCGACGCGGTGAGGGGCGTCCCCAGGAGCAGGAGCGGCAGGAGCCAGGCGGCGGCGCGTATCACTCGATCAGTGGTACCAGCGCGCTGCATTACGGGCGAGCGTAAAATCTACGTACCGCGCACGCCGCACGGCCGATGCGCCCGCCTACCGCCCTTTGAACGCCGGGGACCGCTTCTCCATGAACGACTTGATGCCCTCGCGCATGTCCTCGCTGTTCGCGACGAGCGCCTGGGTGAACGCCTCCTCGGCGAAGAGCGTGTCCATGTCGGCCTGCAGCGAGCGGTTCAGCATGCGCTTCGACAGGCCGATCGCGAACGTCGGGCCTTCGGCGAGGCGCTTCGCCCAGGCGCGCAGCTCGGTCTCGAGCTCGGCGGCGGGCACCACTTTGTTGACCAGCCCGAGCCGCTCGGCGTCCTGCGCCGACAGGTCGTCGCCGAGGAACACCAGCTCCTTCGCCTTGTGGAGACCGATGTGGCGCGGCAGCAGGAAGCCGCCGCCCGCGTCGAGCGCGATGCCGCGGCGGACGAACACCTCGATGAAGCGCGCGTCGTCGGCCGCGATGACCAGATCGCACGCGTAGGCGAGGTGCGCGCCGAGACCGGCCGCGACGCCGTTCACGCCGCAGACGATCGGCTTCTCGAGGTCCCACAGCGCGCGGATGACGCGCTGGCTCGGCTTCATCGCGTCGCGCGTGCCGCCGGGATGCGCCGGCCCCGCGGCGCCGGTCGCGGCGCGCGAGCCGGACAGATCCGCGCCGGTGCAGAAGCCCTTCCCCGTCGCCGTCAACACGACGGCGCGGATCTCGGGGTTCTCGCCGCACGTGCCGAGCGCCGCGAGATAGCTCTCGCGCATCTCGGCGTTCATCGCGTTGCGCGCCTCGGGACGGTTCAGGACGATCCACCCGACGCCGTCTTCGACCTTGAAGATCAGGGACTCGGCCATGTGCGGTTCTCCCCCTCGCTTGCGTAGCCAGGATGCATCGCGATCTATGAATCCGCGGTTGCCTCCCACCTCGCGAGGCGAAGGAGGCGAAGGCGAATACCTGGGGCTTTTTTGTCGCCGACTATCTCGGAGTGAGCTCGATTTTCAGCAAGCGGGCGGTGTTCGACGAGCTGGCCGGGGACAGCGCGGATATCGCCAGCGACTAGTGAAATAACCTTGTTGAATTCGGGGTTCTTCGCGCGTGCCCTAGTCTCCTCCGGCGTCGCGTACCTCTCCCAGTCTGCCGACATTCCGTCACCATGATCTCGGAAGAACCCCGGGAGAAGAGCATCATCCTCAATCCAGTTCTTGTGAACGCGCAGAAACAATCGATCAGGATCCGGAATGTTCTCCACTTCCCAGGTTTCGGTCACTTCCTCGTCAGCCACAGCAAGAGGCCTTGGTTGAAGATGGACACGTCTATCGCTCCCTCTATATAGAGCCCCTGTCGGTCATCGCCGTAGAATGCGGCACGGACACTATCGTCGACAGGGATGTTGACGAGCAGCTCGCGATCCGTGGACTTCCAGTGCAGATCGATGCTCCCCTCTGGTCCCTTGCGGATCGCGGGGCACTCCATCCGGAGCCCCTGCTTCTGCCACAGCCAAAGCGCGTTTCGCGCGACAAAGCCGACAGCGCGGCCCCAGGTCGCTTCCGAATAGCAGGGGCTCCCATCTCCGTCCCAGTCATCAGGAAGATCCAGCATCTTGCGGGACGAATCGACAGCGTTCGCCGCCTCGGGATCGGTCTCCGACAACGCGCTCAGAAGGTCTCCGAGAGAGAGACTGCCGACCTCCGTGACGCGCACTAGAGGCGGCGACGTACTCTCCCACTCAAGATCGTTCTGCGCCCGCACCCACGGGCGAGGAGTCGCAGTGGAAACCCACTCCGATATCTCATCGGCCGCTCCGCTGACGAACGCTATTGCTTCCATGACGCCGCCTCCAAGATTGGGATTCCCGTCGACTGAAGAGAGGTCTTGATTCGATCTTCCTTCCGCGACGCTCGCTCGACAGTTCTACGGAGAGCGGCGACATCGCCGCTGTCGAGAGCGACAAAGAAGCTACGCTCCTCACCATTCTCTTCGAACGACAGCTTGAGCGCATGGATAATCAAAGCGGCCGCGGGATCCTCAGCGGCATCCGGGCGAAAGACGAAACGAACATCCGTGAGGATTCTCGCCTCGTCGAATACGCGCTCGTGTTGCCTCATCACGTCGAGCGCCTTCGACGTGACGCCCAGCGAGGCGTCTAGCGACAGAACCTCTTTCAAGAAGATCACAAATCCGTCAACATCAACCTCAGGACTCTTTTTCTCTGAGGCTAAGAGTGGCCTCGCAGCGTCCATCACGTCCGCGACGAACTTGTCCATACCGATCTCGTGACGCGACCTCGTGAGGTAAAGACTGATAAGCACGGTCATGTAGTCTGACAGCTCCCTGGCAGACAGACCTACTTTGCCTGCCAGCTCTGCGCCGAGCTCGTGCGCGGTCAGTGCCGGGGGTACTTCCCGCAGCCGACTCAAAAGCTCCGCGCGCTGCCCTGAGGGCAACCGAATGAGGCGGATCAGCGCTTTCTTCTGACGATCCGGAATGACTAGAGGCATGTCGGTCTCTTAGGTGCCCCCCCTAAACCTGTCAAACCAGTTCGGAACCGGCGCTGCCTCCAAGCACTCTGCCCAAAGCGAGGCCGCAGTGGCCCGGGTTGGCCTAATCCAAGTTAGCAGGAAAGCGCCTTATAGCTTGAACGCCTTCATGGCGTTGTCGTGCAGGAAGCGCTGCCGGATCTCGGGGGCGAGCTCCAGCGCGTCGATCTCCTTCAGCACCCGGCTCCACTGCAGCAGCGGGTAGTCGGTGGCGAAGCACACCTTGTCCTTGCCGAAGGTCTTCATGAAGTGGACGAACGCCGGCGGGTAGTGCTTCGGCGCGTGCGCCGACGTGTCGATCCACACGTTGCGGTGCTTCCACGCGACGGCGATCATTTCGTCCGTCCACGGCCAGCCGATGTGGCCGCACATGATGCGCAGCTCGGGGAAGTCGAGCGCGACCTCGTCGATGTAGAGCGGCCGCCCCGTCTCCGACGGAAACAGCGGCCCGGTGTGTCCGACCTGGGTCTGGAACGTGACGTCGAGCTCGGCCGCCTTCGCGTAGAGCGGATAGTAGCAGCGGTCGGTCGGCGGCTTCTTCCACATGAACGGCTCGATGCGCAGACAGACGAAGCCGCAGTTGCGCACGTAGTGGTCGAGCTCGCGCACGGCCTTCATGATGTGCGTCGGGTTCGCGTGGTACTGGCCGTAGATGCGGCCGGGGTACGCGTTCTGCGCCTTCGCGACGAGGTCGTTGTCGCCGCAGAGCAGCGCCACCTGGACGCCGTGCTCGTCCATCGTGGCGACCATGCGCGCGGGATCGGTGCCGTCGTGGAAGACGTCGAGGATGCCGTAGTTGCGGAAGACGTTCTCGCCCGCGGGGTTCACGCCGGGCGGCGTCGGGCTGATGTACTGCGTCCAGACGTCGATGATGCTGCCAGCCATGTCGTCCTATCCTCGTGGAAGACCCAGCACGCGCTGGGCGATGATGTTCCGCTGCACCTCGGACGTGCCCGCGTAGATGCTCGCGGCACGCGACCACAGGTACTCGTACTGCCAGCGCCCGCGGTCGATCGCGCGCGCGTCGCCGCGCTCGACCGCCGCGTACGGGCCTTCGATGTCGATGGCGACGTCCTTCATGCGCATGTCGGTCTCGCTCCAGAGCAGCTTGAGATACGAGCCCTCCGGGCCCGGCTGCCCCGTGCGCATCATCTCGCTCACCTGGCGGTAGGCGACGAGGCGCACGATCTCCGTCTCGATGAACGCCTGCGCGAGCCGCTGGCGCACGAGCGGATCGGCGCCGGCCTTCTGCGACCTCGCGAGCTCCAGCACGCCGGCCAGCTCGCCGGCGATCCGCGCGTGCGGCGCCGAGCCGCCGCGCTCGTGCGCGAGCGTCGTGATGGCGATGTGCCAGCCCTGGTTCAGCTCGCCGACCATGTTCTCGCGCGGCACGACGACGTCGTCGAAGAACACCTCGTTGAACCACGCGACGCCGGTCATCTCGACGAGCGGCCGGATGGTGATGCCGGGCATGGTCATGTCGACGAGCAGAAACGTGAGGCCCTTGTGCTTCGGCGCCTGGAAGTCGGTGCGGACGATCAGGATGCACCAGTCGGCGAAGCGCGCGTAGCTCGTCCAGATCTTCTGGCCGGTGACGCGGAAGCTGTCGCCGACGAGCTCGGCCTTCGTGCGGCAGTTGGCGAGGTCGGAGCCGGCGTTCGGCTCGGAGAACCCTTGGCACCACACGTCGTCGCCGTTCAGGATGCGCGGCAGGAAGCGGCGCTTCTGCGCGTCGGTGCCGTGATGGATGAGCGTCGGGCCGGTGAGCCCCGGGCCGACGCCGATGTCGATCATCGGCGGCGCGCCGAGCTTCGTATACTCCTCGGAAAAGATCAGCTGCTCGATCGGCGACGCGCTCTGGCCGCCGTATGCCTTCGGCCAGTGCAGGCCGGCCCAGCCGCCCTCGTTCAGCGTCCGCTGCCAGCGGCGCGCGAACGCCACCTTCTCGGCCGGCTCCTCCGGCCGCTCGCCCGTCGGGACGTTCGCCTGCAGCCAGTCGTGGACCCGTCGCCGGAATGCCTCCTCGGCGTCGTTCAGGCGAAAGTCCACGATCGCGGGCTCACTTCCCGAAGCGGTTCAGCGTCTGGTACTCGAAGAAGCTCGGCTGCAGCGGGATGCGGCGGTCGTTCGCGGGATCGTCGCCCGGACCGTTCATGCCCGAGACCGTCGCGCGGTCGGCCTTCACGTTCTCCGAGCCCTGGTAGCCCATCGTCGAGCCCCACCAGCGCTGCGTCGAGTTGAAGTCGGCAGTCGCGAAGCCGAGCACCTGGTACGTGTTCAGCAGCTCGCCCTGCCACGAGAACTTGCGGTTCCACGCGCCGGCCCAGCTCTGGTCGTCGATCCACAGCTCGAGCTTGCCGAAGAGGTAGTACTTGTCCTTCGGCACGCCCTCGAGGACCCAGAACTTGCGCTTGGCCAGCGCGGCGCCCGCCGGGGCCCACGCAACGCCCTTCCAGTCGTCGACCATGTAGCCGACGGCCTTGTCGTTGTTGATGAGCTTCGTGCGCCAGCCGCCGTCGGGGAGCGGACGGCGCTGCACGTCGCCGGCGATGCTGCCGGGATCGACGAGCCGCAGGCCTTCCTTGTGGCCGGTGATCTTCCAGGTGAAGTCCTCCGGCTTGCCGTCGAAGAAGAAGCCGTCGTCCTGGCTCTGGTCGGAGCCGAGGAAGCCGTCGGAGCGGTTCGCCGGCGACACCGCGCGCACGCGGCGCAGGGCGGGGACGTAGGCCCAGCTCAAGTCGCGCTTCGTCGGATCCTTGAAGCGGTACGACAGCGCCGACGTGCCCTGCAGGTCCGCCGGGCTCATGGTGACGGCGAGCAGCTGGTAGAGGATGTTCTCCGGGTTCTCCGGCGGCGAGTACTCCTTCGGCTGGCCGTCGTAGTAGAGGAAGAACACGTCCTGCACGGCGGAGCGCTGCACGCCGCTGCGGCTCAGCCAGAAGAGCTCCGTGTAGTTGTGGCTGTTGCCGCCCGTGTAATACGCGTACGCGAGGTTCCAGAGCACCTTCACGCCGCCGTCCGGGTCGTCCTGCGTGATGTTCGGGAACGGCAGGCCGGTGATGTACGCGGGACGCTTGCCCGTCGTCTTGTCGACGGGCTGCTTGTCGGCGTCGAGCGTCAGCGTCTCGCCGTTCTGCTTCGTCGCCTGATCGAAGCCGTCGTCCCAGCGGAACTTCGAGTCGGGGAAGTCGACGACGGGGTTGCGGTACTCACCCTTCTCGTAGTGCTTCAGTATCTCGGGCGGCAGCAGATCGCGTGCCTCGGCCGCGGTCGACTGATCGACCATGGTTCCGGGCGCAAGCTCCGCATGCGCGGCGCCGAGCACGCTGCCCAGCAGCATGCCCGCCGCGACGACGACTCCCTTCATCATCGGGTGCCCTCCCCTGGCTCTCCGACTCTGGCCGACCGACCCGCTCCGGCGTCCGTTCAGGCGCCGGTCGCGCCCATCCGGGCGGTCAATGCGTCCGCGGCTTCCTCCTCCGCGCGCATGCGGCGCTGCTCCTCGGCGTACTTGATGGCGAATCGCGGCCGGAACAACGACACCATGGGCGGGATGAACATCAGCGCGCCCATCAGGTGGAAGCCGAGCAGCAGGACCAGGAGCAGCGCCATGTCCGCCTGGAACTTCATCGGGAAGAAGACCCAGAAGATGATGCTCGCCGTCAGCGACACGCCGGTGAAGAGCACCGTCTTGCCGGTGGTCTCGAACATCCGGCGGATGGCGTAGTCGAAGCCTTCCTCGTCGCCCGCCTTGAGCTCCTCCACGATGCGGGAGAGCACGTAGTAGCCGTAGTCGATGCCGATGCCGATGCCGACCGCGGCGACGGGTAGCGAGTTGATGTTGAAGTCGATGCCGAGGAGGAACATCACCGCCTCGGACAGCGGCTGCGCGACGAGCGACGGCAGCATCACGATGAGCGCGCCCACGACCGACACGTACGTCGCGTAGCTCAGCAGGAACACGACGACGAGGATCAGGACGAGGTTCACCATGTACGACCACTCGACCTCCTCGTTGACGGCGGCGAGGATGCCGATCAGTCCGCCCGCGAGGCGGTACTGGACGTTCTTCTCGTCGGCGGCGTGCGCGGCGATGTACTCCTTCGCGCGCGCGATCGACGTCATGATCGTCTCGTGCGTGTAGTCCTTGTAGAAGATGGCGATCGTCGCGTTCTTGTAGTCGGCGTCGAAGAAGCGGTCCATCTCGCCGCGCCGCGTGTTCGACGTCAGCAGGAAGAAGAGCTGCGCGATGTGGTCGTTGCGCGTCGGCAGCATCTCCCACTTGGGATCGCCCTCGCGGAACGTGCGGAAGATCTTCTTGAGCAGCGAGCCCGCCGTGACCGCGCCGCCGACCTCCTCGCGCTCGGCCATGTAACGCGCGAACAGGTCGAGGTTGTTCAGCGTGTCGGCGTTCTTGATGGCGCCCTCGCGCTGCAGGCACTTCTCGACCGCGCCGCACGCTTCGGGCGGCCCGTCGAGCTGACACTTCGTGCAGGTGTCGCCTTCGCACGCCTTGCCGCCGACGGTGCAGTACGACAGGCCCTCGGCGATGATGACCAGCTGGCTCGCGCCGGTGAACTTCTGGTTCACGCGCGTGAACGCGACGTTGTACGGGTGGTCGGCGTAGAGCAGCGCCGCGCCCGGCGTCGTGTCGCCGACCTTCAGCTGGCTCTGGTAGTAGACGCCGACCGCGAGCAGCACGACGAGCATCAGGCCCATCGCGATGCGCCGCCACCCCATGGCGATCCACACCAGGAAGCGCTCGATGGCGTCGTAGACGTGGCCGAAGAAGATGCCGAACGCATCGGTGAACCGGCTGATGGCCATGCCGACCTGGCCGTACACCGGCAGGACGAAGCCGGTCGCCAGCTCGAGCAGCCCGCCTGCGACACCGATGCCGAGGAGTGCCGCGGGAATGACGCCCGGGATGTAGTCGTACAGCCAGCAGAGCCACGTGAGCGACGCCGCGACCATCCACGACATGAACCGCTCGAGCGTCCACTTCCACGTCTCCTTCTCCTCGGGCGGCGGCGTGTAGGCGAGGATGATGGGGTGGAGCGTGACGACGCTGACGAAGATCGACGCGATCCAGAAGAAGCAGAGCCAGGCGAGCTTCTGGATCATCGGGATGCGCGCGACGAGCAGCGTCAGGATGGCGAGACCGTCGGCGAGGAGCGACACCATCGCCGGCGCGTAGATCTCGGTGTACGACTTGACGATCGCCGCGTCCTTGTCGCGCAGGCGATGGTACTCCTCGTGATAGCGCTCCATCGACTGGACGGAGTGCGAGTGCGCTCTGGCGGTGATGAGCAAGGGAATGACGAGGACGAGCGGATCGAGATTGATGCCGAAGATCGCCGCGAAGCCGAGGCCCCAGATCGCCGAGAGCGATCCGGAGAATGCGGGGATGACGACGCCCTGCCAGCTGCGGAACTCGATCCACAGGATCAGCAGGATCATGACGATGGACGCCGCGAGGACGTTCACCATCTGCGGCATGATCTCCTGGAAGTAGCCGAACAGCACCGGCATGCCGGTGATGTAGATGGTGGTGTTGGCGTCCTCCTCGCGCTCCTTGATGGCCTGGAGCTTCTTCCACATCGTCTCGACGTCGAAGTACTCCTCCCAGAATCCGGCGACGATCTGGGTGGCCTTGTCGTCCTCCGAAACGAAGAAGCCGCGAACGCCCTCGGTCGTGTAGACCTTCTGCTTCAAGAAGGCCAAGTCCTCGGCGTTCTCCGGGATGCGCGGATACATCAAGGGAACGACCTTGATGCCCGAGCCCGCCGTCATGGTCGTCTTGAGCTTCGGGTGCGTGATCGAGATGACCTGCTCGCCGTTCACGCCGGGGATGTCGTGCAGCAGCTCGAGCGTGATGCGATCGACCTTCTGCACGATGTCGGGACTGTCGAAGATGGTGCCCTTCTTCGCCTCGACGACGATCTGCACCGTGAACGCGGTGCCGAACATGTTTCGATACGCGTTGTAGAGCTGGATGTACGGATGCTTCGGCGGGTAGAGGCTCGCGAAGTCCGGTCGCACGTGCATCCAGAAGTACGTCGAGAGCGCGAGCCCGACCGTCATGATCGCGATGACGATGGAGACCGCGACCTTATGACGGAGCAGAAAGAAGAGGTACGCTTCGATCGTCTTGCGGGAGAGCATGGAACCTCGGAAAGCTCAGGGGATCGGCGACGCCGTCTTCCCGCTGTGCGGCACGGTGACCTGCGCCTTCGCGACCTGCGCGCTGAAGCCGCTGGCTCCGACCATGAACCCGTCCGAGTCGGGCAGCAGGCTGATGCCTCGCAACCAGACGAGACGATCGTCGTCGGGCAGCTCGCGGCGCGACCACGTCCGGCCCCGGTCCGAGCTGACGAGGACCATGCCCACGTCGCCCACCACGACCCCGTAGTCGCCGACGACGCTGACCGCGTACATGCCGGGATTCTTCATGGAGTCCACGAAGCTGATCTCGTCCACCGCGGCGGCTTCCGGCTCCCCGTGCTGCACGTCCCACGTCTTGCCCGCGTCGGCGGTCCGCATCACGAGCCCGTCGATGCCGACCACCCACCCGTCGGTGGGCGTGGCGAAGTGCACGCCGAAGAGGGTCTTCTCGGTGGGCGTCTTGCGCTGCACCCACGTCTGCCCGCCGTCGCTGGTCGCGAGGACGGTCCCGAATTCGCCGCAGATGAACCCGTGCTTCGGGTCCGGAAAGGAGAGGCCATAGAGGATGACGTCGTCGACCAGCGTGGTGGTGACGCGGCCGCTGCCGTCGTCCTCAGAGCGCACGCCGAGCTTGCCCAGCGAGCGATCGTTCCAGGTGGCGCCACCGTCGGTGGTCATCGCGATGGCGCCCCAGTCGCCCACCGCCCAGGCGGTGTCGGCGTCGATCGCCTGCACCTCAAACAGGTGTTTGTCTGGCGGGATCGGGCTCTGCTGGGGCTTCCAGCGCTCGCCGCCGTCCGTCGTGGTCAGGATGATACCCGACTTGCCGACGGCCCAACCGCGCTTCGCGTCGGCGAAATCGATGCTGAACAGCGGCAGACGCGTGCCGCTGTCGATCAGCTTCCACGACTTGCCGGCGTCGGTGGTGTGGTAGACGGAGCCGAAGTTGCCGACGGCCCACGCTTCGGACTTGCTGACCGTACGAACGCCGTAGAGGTTGTCTTTCACCTCGGCAGCGATCACGACGGCGGGCATCCACACCATGAGGGCGATCGCCATCGCCCGGGCGCCCGGAAAACCCATCGGGGCGGTCGTTACACAGCCGCTACCGCGCCGTCAATAGAACGGCGCGTCAGCTCGCGTGACTTGACGCGCTCGCGCGCGCCGGCGGATACGGGCGCCGTGTCGGCGTTGCGTCCCACGCACCTGCCCCAGCGCGCGACCGCCTATCGCGACACTGGTGCATGGGGCTCCGACACGGTGTGGACGGCGTTCGCCGCCACCGCGACACGGCGCGCGGACGCGACGGCGGTCGTCGACGGCGCCGTCCGACTCGACTTCGCGACGCTCGCCGCGCGCGCCGAGGCGACGTCGGGTGGTCTCGCCGCGCTCGGCGTGTGCGCGGGCGACGCCGTCGCCTTCCAGCTCCCGAATTGGTGGGAGACGATCGTCGTGCTGCTCGCGACGATGCGGCTCGGCGCCGTCGCGACGCCGATCCTGCCGATCGCGCGCGAGCGCGAGCTGCGCTGGATCCTCGGTCGCGCCGGCGCGCGGGTGTGTCTCGTCGCCGGCGCGCAGCACGACCTCGTCGCCGCCGTGCGCCGCGATTTGCCCGCGCTCGCGCACGTCGTCGTCGTGCGTGGCGACGGGCCGACGACGTGGGACGACGTCGCGCACGGCGCCGGCGTCCCGCCCGCGGGCGATCCGGCCGACGTCGCGCTGCTGATCCATACGTCGGGCAGCACCGCCGAGCCGAAGGGCGTCCTCCATTCGCACCAGACGTTGCTCGCCGAGGCGCGCAGCCTCGGTCCGGCGCACGCGATCGATGCGGACGACGTCGTCCTGATGCCGTCGCCGCTGACGCACGTTTCCGGCATCGTCCACGCGCTGCTCGTGCCGGCCGTGTTCGGCACGCGGGCCGTGCTGATGCCGCGCTGGGACGCCGGTGGGGCATTGGCGCTGATCGCCGCCGAGCGCGTCACGTACATGGTGGGCGCGCCGACGTTCCTGCGCGACCTGGCGCAGCATCCGTCGCTGTCGGCGCACGACGTCTCGAGCTTCCGCCTGTTCTCGTGCGGCGGCGCGGACGTCGACCCGACGCTGGTGACCGAGGCGGCGGCGCGCCTCGGCTGCGTCGCGAAGCGCGTGTACGGCTCGACGGAGTTCCCGACGATCGCGACGACCACTCCCGACGATCCGCCGGCGCGGCGCGTCGACAGCGAGGGCCGGCCGCTCGCCGGCGTCGAGATCGTCCTCGTCGACGACGACGGCGCGCCGGTCGCACCCGGCGTCGAGGGCGAGATCCTCGCGCGCGGCCCCGACTGCTGCCTCGGTTACCATGACGCGGCGATGAACGCGGACGCCTTCACGGCGGACGACTGGTTCCGCACGGGCGACCTGGGCATCCGCGACGCCGGCGGCTGGCTGCGCATCACGGGACGCAAAAAGGACATCATCATCCGCAAGGGCGAGAACATCAGCGCGCGCGAGGTCGAGGACCTGCTCGCGTCGCATCCGGCCGTCGCCGAGGTGGCGGTGATCGGCGTGCCGGACACGGCGGCGGGCGAGATCGCATGCGCGGTGGTACGCGTGCGAGCGGGCGCGACCACCCCCACGCTGGCCACGCTGTGCGAGCATCTGCTCGCGCGCGGGCTCTCGAAGCGAAAGCTGCCCGAGCGCCTGCGCATCGTCACCAGTTTTCCGCGGACGGACAGCGGCAAGATCCTGAAGCGTGCGCTGCGTGACGCGTGAACGCGACTGACCCGCCCTGGCGCGCGCGCCTCGCGGTCGGCGCGGTCTTCTTCGCGAACGGCGCCGGCATGGCGAGCTGGGTGCCGCACGTGCCGGCGGTGCAGATGGGGCTCGGGCTGCGGCCGAGCGTGCTCGGACTCGCGCTGCTGGCGATGGCGGTCGGCGCACTGCTCGGCATCCCGCTCTCCGGGTACTGCACGGCGCGCTGGGGCAGTCGCACGGTGGTGCGCCTGACGGCCCTCGCGTTCTTCGTCGCGCTGCCGCTCCCGCTCATGGCGCCCGGGCTCGGTGCGCTCGTGGCGGCGCTCTTCCTCCTCGGTGCGAGCAACGGTGCGCTCGACGTGTCCATGAACACGCAGGCCGTCGCCGTCGAGCACCACTGGCCCCGTCCGATCTTGTCGTCGTTCCACGGTCTCTGGAGCCTCGGCGGGCTCGCCGGGGCGGGCGTCGCATCGCTCGCGCTGCATGCGGGCCTGTCGCCGCAGGCGCACGTCGCCGCGGCGGCGCTGATGCTCGGCGCGGCGGCGCTCGTCGCATGCCGCGGTCTGCTCCCGCGGGCCGACGGCGAGCAGGACGCGACGCACTTCGCGCGCCCGACGCGGGCGCTGGCACTGCTCGGCACGATCGCCTTCTTCGGCCTGCTCACCGAGGGGGCGGTCGGCGATTGGAGCGCCGTGTATCTCCGCAGCGCGCTCGGCGCGGACGCCGCGACCGCGGCCCTCGGCTTCGCCGCGTTCTCGGGCACGATGGCCGCGGGCCGCTTCGCGGGCGACCACCTCGTCGCGCGCGTCGGTGACGCGGCGCTGGTACGCGCCGCCACCGGGCTCGGCGCACTCGCCTTCGGCGCGGCGCTCATCGTCGGCAGGCCCGTTGCCGTCATCGCGGGCTGCGCGGCGCTCGGGCTCGGCCTCGCGAACCTGGTGCCGATCGTCTTCCGTGCGGCGAGCCGCGTGCCCGGGGTGCCGCCGTCGCACGGCATCGCCGCCGTCGGCACCGCCGGCTACGCCGGCTTCCTCGCCGGCCCGCCGGTGATCGGCTTCGTCGCCGAAGCCGTCACCATCGGCGGGGCGTTGTGGATCCTGGTCGTCGCGCTCGGCTGGATCGCCGTCGCCGCGACACGACTGCGGCGCGCGGGAAGCGGCGTGCCTCCCCGCGCGTCGTAGCTCAGTCCTCTTCTTCCTCGATGACTTCCTTTTCGACGATGCGCTCGCGCACCTGCGGCGGCGCCGTCGGCGGCGGCGTGCGCGTCTCGACGGACTCCTTGTAGCTCGTGTGCTCCTGCACGGACTCCTTGCTCGGGCCGCTGCCCTCGCGCCGTGACTCCGTCGACTCGACGGTCGTCTTCTTCTCGACGGCCGGCGGCGGCGGGGGCACCGTCTCCACCTTCATCTCGCGGCGCTCGTAGGTCTGATGTTCCTCGATGGTCTCACCGGCCTGCGCCGCGACGGCCGTCGCGGCCAGGAGCGTTGCGCCCAACAGCATGTAGGTCTTCATCGGTCCTCCACCGTACGTTCGTAGGTACTGTCCTTGCGAATCACCGTCTCACTGGGCGGCGGGGGCGGCGGCTGATCGCGAACGATCTCCGTCGTCCGTCGCACGCGCGTGCGATCGTTGGAGCATCCGACGATGCTCGCGACGAAGATCGCACCGGCCGCGAGGGCCTGTCGTGACGTGCTGATCATGTCGTCCCTCCTTCTCTCGGGGGGACGACTGAGCACGGCCCGTGCCGTCGCCAAGTGACGGAAATCGCGACGATGCGCGGTTTTCGCGCAGATCGCGTTCTACAAAAGGACGGAAATTGGAGGAACGGACCGCTACGCGGCCTTCACGGCGGCGAGCATCGCCATCCAGCGCTCGCGAGCCGTGCGCTCGAGCCCGGCATAGCTGACGAGGCTCAATCGCTGTGCGATGCCACCATATCGCACAGCCAGCTTCGCGGGGATCTCCTCCGGCGTGCCGACGACGGCGAGCGTGTCGAGCATCTCGTCGGTGATGCGCTCCCCGAGCTCGCCCCAGCGCCCCTGCTTGGTGAGACCGTGCAGCTCCTCCTGCAGCGCGCCCCAGCCGTGCGCCTCGAGCACCGGGCGATACGCGGGCGTCGAGCCGTAGAACGCCAGCTGCGCGCGGACCATCTGCGCGCTCTGCGCGATCTCCTCGTCGGTCGTACCCGTCACGAGCAGCACCTGACACGCGATGCTGCAGTCGCCGCGCGCGCGGCCAGCCTTGGCGAGCCCGCGCTCGAGCGCCGGCACGAGGCACGTCTCGAGGAAGCGACGCGAGTTGAACGGATGCACGAGCACGCCGTCGGCGACCTCGCCCGCGACCTCGGTCATCCGCGGCTGCACCGCGGCCAGAACGACGCGGGGTGGGCCCCACGGCGACGCCGACGGAACGAAGATCGGCGTCATCAGCGTGTGCGTGTAGAAGCGGCCGCGGAAGTCGAGCTTCTCGCCCTGGTTCCAGCACCGCCAGATCGCGCGCAGCGCGAGGACGAGCTCCCGCATGCGCGCCGCCGGGTGCGACCACGGCGCGCTGTAGCGCTTCTCGACGTGGGTCCGGATCTGGGCACCGAGACCGAGCACGAAGCGCCCGCTCGATTGCACCTGCAGGTCGTGTCCGATGTAGGCGAGCGTCATCGGGCTGCGCGGGAACGCCAGCGCCACGCCGGTCGCGAGCTCGACGCGACTCGTGTGCTCCGCGGCGAGGACGAGCGGCAGGAACGGATCGGTCTGTCCCTCGAACGTGAACAACCCGTCGTACCCGAGCGCCTCGATCTCGCGCACGAGGCGCGGGACGTCGGCGAGATGGACGGACGTGAGCCCGGCGTCGATCTTCATCCCCCGGCTCATCGCGCGGAGGCCGGGCTGCGGTCAATCGGCCGCGGTCAATCGACGACGGCGAGTCCGCGGCGCGTCAACGCCCGCGCCACACGAGCGATCAGGTCGTCGACCGCCCGCGACGTGTCCGGGAACGGCGTGTCGAGCCATCCCTCCACGAGGAGTCGGGCCTCCGTCTCCTGCGGCGTCGGCGGCGGCGGGCCGTCGGTTCCACGAGCTCCCGATACGAGGCGAAGTGCTGCCGGCATGCGGCGGCTTGAAGCAAGCGGCGCACCAGCCATCCGTCGTGCGTGGCACGTCGGATCGCGGCCGCGCGCTCGACGCGATCGCCGTCGCGACGGGCAGCCACCTGCCCGCGATCGGAGCACCATACGTTGGTGCGTCCGAGACAGTGGACAGGATGTCCACTGCGCCGGACGGCGGTCAGATCACGCGGTCGCGGCGCAGCGCCTCGCGCGCGTCGGCATCGAGGCCGAGCAGGTCGCCGAAGACCTCGTCGTTGTGCGCGCCGAGGATCGGCGCGCCGCTCCGAATCGCGCCGGGCGTGCGCGAGAACCGGGGATAGACCCCCTGCATACGTACGGGGCCGATCATCGGGTCGGTCACGGTCTCGATGTCGCCGCGCGCCTGGACGTGCGGATCGGCGAAGATGTCGGCGACCGAGTAGGCCACGCCGAACGGCACCTCGTGCGCCTCGAGGACATCCTGCACCTCGCGCGACGTGCGCGCGCGCACCCAGTCCGCGACGATGCCGTTGATCTCGTCGCCGTGCTGCGCGCGCGTCGCCATCGTCTGGAATCGCGGCTCGGCCAGCAGGTCTTCGCGGTCCATCGCACGCGCGAGGCGCGGGAACAGCCCGTCGCCGGCGGCGATGATGCACACCCACTTGCCGTCCTTCGTCTCCCAGTTGTCGAGCGGCGCGGAGTTGCGCAGGCGGTTGCCTTCGCGCTCGCGCACGACGCCGAGCCGGTCGTAGGTCGCGAGCGTGTGCTCCATGATCCGCAGGATCGATTCGTAGAGCGACAGATCGACCCACTGGCCGCGCGGCGGCTGTCCCGTCTCGTGCGCGCGGCGGTCGCGCTCGTAGAGCGCGCTCACGATCGCGAACGCGTTGAAGACCGCCGTCAGGTAATCGGAGACGATGAGGCCCGGACGCACCGGCGGGCGGTCGGGATAGCCGGTGAGGTAGAGGAGCCCGCCGAGCGCGATACCGTTGCGATCGAGCCCGGGACGGTCGCGGTACGGGCCGTCCTGTCCATAAACCGAGACTCGCGTCAGGATGATCGCCGGGTTCACGGCCGCGAGCGCGTCGTAGCCGAGGCCCCAGGCTTCGAGCGTGCCGGGCTGGAAGTTCTCCACGACGACGTCGGACTGCGCGACGAGGCGCCGGCACAGCTCCTGTCCCGCGGCTTTGCGCAGGTCGAGCGTGACGGACTTCCGGTTGCGGCCCTCGACGGCCCAGAACAGCGAGTAGCCGTCGACGAACGGGCCGATGGTACGCATGAAGTCGCCCTGCCCCGGCAGCTCGACCTTGATGACCTCGGCGCCGAGATCGGCGAGCAGCGTCGCGGCGAACGGCGCGCCGATGCGTGTGCCGAGGTCGAGGACGCGAAGGCCTGCGAGCGGACCGCTCACGCGTCGGCCCACCAACGCCGCGGATCGACGTCGACGGCGTCGAACGGCACGACGCGCACCGGTGCGTCGCCCGCGTACGACGCGTCGACGATCCACCGGGAGCCGTCGAGCCGCAGCACCTCGAGCGTGCGCGCGATCGGATCGACGAGCCACGCGTGCCCGACACCGGCGCGTGCGTAGACCGGCATCTTCCGCACGCGATCGAGCCGACCGCTCGACGGTGAGATCACCTCGCATACCCAATCGGGCGGCTGCGGGAAGAAAGCCGTTTCGGGAATCGCCGGCATGCGTTCGCGGCGCCATCCGGCGACGTCCGGCACGAGCACGTCGTCTCCGAGGTGCAGCTCAGGCTCGAACAGGATCCACCATCCTCCTGGACCACTCTCGCCCGGCGCCCCTCCGAAGGCACCGTGTACCTGCGCCACGATCGCCGAATGGGCGACCGCATGCCGCGGAGCCGGTCGCGGGCTCGTGATCAGCTCCCCGTCGATGATCTCGGCGACGAGATGCTCGGCGACCGCGCACAGATCATCGTAGGTCGCGCGACGGCGTGCGGTGCTCACGCGCTCGACGCTAACATGTTCCATCACCCGCCCTCCAGCGCGCGATGTGCTGGATCGCGCCGCGCGACGGAAGGCTGGAACCGGGATCCCTCAGGCAGCCGGCGGACGTGCCGACCTGCGTCACTTTGTCGGCCGAGGTCTACGGGCACACCGGCAGCGGCTCGTCCACGACGCTCGTCACGCCGGCGGGCGTGCCCTTCGTCGCCACGGAGTACTGGTTCGCCCCGTACGGCGGCTCGCGCGAGTTCCTCCGCCTCGCCGAGGACGGGTCGGCCCGCGAGACCCTCGTGGAATGCGCGCTCGGCAGAGGCGACGTGCAACCGACGTGCGGCTACCCGCGTATCGTGACGGCGGCCGCCGACGGTCGGCTCGCGGCGCTCCTGGACACCATGTCGTACTACGGAATATCCGCGACCGCGGTGCAGCGTCGTCTCGGCGACGGCACGCCCGATCCGTCGTTCGGCGACGACGGCGCGATCGAGGTGTCCGGCCCGTCCAGGCGATGGGAACCCATCACGACGGCGGTCGCGCTGCTCTCGAACGGCAGCATCGTCTATGCCAGCACGCGGCGCGGGCCGACCGTCGCGGATCTGGTGCTCACGCGCGTGACGCCCTGACGTCACGCCGCGGACGGCTGACACGTCGGGCACCAGTACGTCACGCGCTCTTCGTTCTCCGCGTCACGCTTCGCGATCGGCGTGCGGCACCGCCGGCACGGCTTGCCCGCGCGTCCGTACACCCAGCGCTCGTGCCCCGGGCGCAGGTCGCCCGTCGTGATCTGGCTGCCGGTGGTACGGTTCGCGTCGAACACGCGCTTCGTCAGCGCGACGAGGCGCTCCGGCTCGCGCACGTGGCCCACCGGCGTCCACGGGTCGATGCCGCGGAGGAAGCAGAGCTCGCACTTGTAGACGTTGCCCGGCCCCGCGATGACGCGCTGGTCGAGCAGCGCCTCGGCGATCGGGCGCGCCGGATCCGCCGTCAGCCGGCGCAGCGCCTCCGCCGGATCCCAGTCGGATGCCAGCGGATCGGGGCCGAGATGGCCGACCACCTCGTGCTCCGCCGCCGTCGGCACGAGCTCCGTCACCGCGAGCCGGAAGCCGACGGCGACCCAGTCGGCCGTCTCCATCAGCGCGCGTACCTGGAAGTCGGGGCCGCGCCAGCGCTCGCCGTGACGATAGAGATGCCACGAGCCCTCCATGCGGTAGTGCGTGTGCAGCGTGACGCCGCCGGACAGGCGGGTCAGCATGTGCTTGCCGCGCGACACGACGTCGTCGACGGTGCGCCCCACCAGATCGGCGGTCGCGAAGCGCGGCACGCGCAGCTCCGCGCGCGTCAGCACGTGGCCGGCGAGCGCGGCGCGCATGCGCGTCGCGGCGAGGAAGACGGTGTCGCCTTCAGGCACGGACGCGCATGCCCCAGGGCGTGGGATGGAACCCCGCCTGCGCGAGGGCGCGCGCGATCGGCGTGTCGAGCACCGCCTCGCCGTCGGCACGCCGCACCTCGAGCCGGCCGAGCGCACCCTGCCGCGCGGCGGCCGCGAGTGCCTCCGCCGCCGCCTCGCACGCGGGCTCGTCGTCGTCGCAGTACGACAGCAGCGTGCGGCCGCCGCGCTCGATGTAGAGCGCCAGGCGCCCGTCGACGAGCACGACGAACGCGCCGGCCTTGCGGCCGGGGCGATGCCCGGCATCCGTCGGACCACGATCGGGCCACGGCAGCGCCGCGCCGTACGCGTTCGCGGGATCGGTGACGGCGAGCACGCGCGCGACGTTCGCCGACGGCGCGATCGCGCGCATGCGGTCGACCGCGCCCGGATGCGCGAACTGCGCGCCGCCGAGCCCCTCGACGAAGTAGCCGCGCCGGCAGCGACCCGATTCCTCGAACGCCTTCAACACGGGATACACCGCCGCGAAGCCGCCCGGCTGCCGATCGGCCATGACGGCGCCGCGGGTGACCACGCCATGGCGGAGCAGCAGCTGCTCCGCGGCCGCGTGCAGCGCGCGGGTGGCGTCGGTCTCGCGCGGCGGCACGAGGCTCCAGCGACCGGCGCCGGCCGGCGGACCGACGCGCGTGAGACGCGGCGGGCGGCGACGGCCGCGCTCGCCGGGGCGCGGCCGGCCGCGTCGCGCGAGCACCGCGCGCAGCGGCGCCAGGGTGTCGTTGGTGACGTGCCCCGCCCACACGAGGTCCCACAGCGCGAGCAGCAGCTCGGTGTCGTCGGCCGTATCGGCCGCGTCCGCGAGCTGGCGGTAGAAGAGCGCGCCACCGTTCGCGAGCGCCGCACGCAGCCGAGCGCTCACCGCCGACGACGGCACGTCGACCGGCGGCGGCAACAGCAGCGACGCCTTCTCGGCGAGCGCCAGCACGACCCAGCCGTCGTTGCCACCGAGCGCGCCCGCGCCTGCCCAGACGACCTCGCCGGCCGCGCCGAGCTGGTCGAGCATCACCGCCGCGTAGCCCGGCATGCGCGCCGGCAGGATCTGCGACTCGAGGGCCGACGCCGGCAGCGGCACGCCCTGCAGCTGCTCGACGACGCGCAGCAACGCGTCGGGCGTCGCGGGCAGGCGCTCGCCGACGCCGTGCCACGCGCCCGCGAAGCGCGCGAGCTGCTCCGGCGGCACGGGCTCGACCTCGCGGCGAAGCGCCGCCAGCGAGCGGCGGCGCAGCCGGCGCAGCACGTCGGCGTCGACCCACTCGCGCCCCGAGCCGCCGGGACGGAACTCGCCCTCGACGATCTGGCCGTCTTCGGCGAGCGCGCGCAGCGCGGTCTCGGCGACCGCCGAGCCGAGGCCGAAGCGCGCCGCGACGTCGGCCGCCGTGAACGGACCACGACGACGGGCGAAGCGCCCGACGAGATCGCGCAGCGGGTCCGGCACCGGCTCGAGGAAAGCGTGCGGCACGCCGACCGGGAGCGCGACGCCGAGCGCATCGCGCCAGCGGGCGGCGTCCTCGATGGCGGTCCAGCGCTCCGTCCCGTGGATGCGCAGCCGCAGCACGCGATGCGTGCGCTCCAGCGCCGCGAGCCAGTCGTCGGCGGCTGCCGGGTCGACGACGCGCGCCGCGATCTCGTCATGCGTGAGATCGCCGAGCACGCGCAGCGCGTCGTGCAGGCCGTCGGCGTCGCGGACCTGCCACTCGGGATCGAGCAGCTGCAGCTCGAGCTCGAGCGCGCCGAGCGCCGCCTCGTCGAGCAGCTCGCGCAGCTCGGCGCGGCCCATCAGCTCCGCGAGCAGCGTGCGGTCGAGCGACAGCGCCTGCGCGCGCCGCTCGGCCAGCGGCGCGTCGCCCTCGTACATGAAGGCGCTCACGTACGAGAACTGCAGCACGCTCGCGAACGGCGACGGCAACGCGGTGTCGACCTCGACGATGCGGATGTCGCGCCGGCGCACGCCGCCGAGCACGTCCTGCAGCGCCGGCAGGTCGAAGACGTCCTGCAGGCACTCGCGATACGTCTCGAGGATGATCGGAAACGACGGATGGCGGCTCGCGGTCTGGAGCAGCGTCGCGCTGCGCTGGCGCTGCTGCCAGAGCGGCGTGCGCGAGCCGGGACGTCGCCGTGGCAGCAGCAGCGCGCGCGCCGCGCACTCGCGGAAGCGGCTCGCGAACAGCGCCGAGTCGCCGACCTCCGACGTCACCAGCTCTTCGACCTCCTCCGGATCGAAGAACACCGCGTCCGCGGGCGGCGCCTCGTCGGCGTCGGGCAGACGCACCACGATGCCGTCGTCGGTGTACATCGACTGCACCGTGAGGCCGAGCCGCTGCCGCAGCCGCGCCTCGACGGCGCGCGCCCACGGCGCGTGCACGCGCGCCCCGAACCACGAGTGCACGCACACGCGCCAGTCGCCGACCGCGTCGCGGAACCGCTCGACGACGAGCGTGCGGTCGTCGGGGAGGACGCCGGTCGCGTCGCGCTGGTCGGCGAGGTAGCGGACGAGGTTGTCGGCGGCGAGCGTATCCAGCCCCGCGGCCTCCAGCCGCGCGCGCTGCGCGTCGGGCGCCAGCTCGGCGATCTCGCGCACGAACGCGCCGAGCGCGCGGCCGAGCTCCAGCGGACGTCCCGGCGCGTCGCCGTGCCAGAAGGGCATCTTCCCCGGCTGACCCGGCGCGGGCGACACGAGCACGCGGTCGTGCGTGATGTCCTCGATGCGCCAGCTCGACGCGCCCAGCAGGAAGACGTCGCCGACGCGGCTCTCGTACACCATCTCCTCGTCGAGCTCGCCGACGCGGGTCCCCTTCTCGCCGGCCGTGAACACGCCGTACAGGCCGCGATCGGGAATGGTGCCGCCCGACGTGACGGCGAGCCGCTGCGCGTTCGAGCGTGGCGTCAGCCGCTGCGTCGTGCGGTCCCAGTTGATGCGCGGGCGCAGCTCGGCGAAGGCGTCGGCAGGATAGCGGCCCGAGAGCATGTCGAGCACGGCGTCGAGCGCGGAGCGCGGCAGGTCGCGGAACGGCGCCGCCTTCTTCACCACCGCTTCGAGCGCGTCGACGGTCCATGCGTCCATCGCCACCATCGCGACGATCTGCTGCGCGAGGACGTCGAGCGGGTTGCGCGGCGACTGCACCGCCTCGATGGCCCCGGCGCGCATGCGCTCGACGACGACGGTCGTCTCCAGGAGATCGCCGCGATGCTTCGGGAAGAAGACGCCGCGGCTCACGGCGCCCACCTGGTGGCCGGCACGCCCGACGCGCTGCAGCCCCGTCGCCACGGACGCCGGCGTCTCCACCTGCACGACGAGATCGACGGTGCCCATGTCGATGCCGAGCTCGAGCGAGCTGGTTGCGACGACGGCGGGGAGCGAGCCGTTGCGCAGCGCCTCCTCGATGAGGCCGCGCTGCTCGCGGCTCACCGAGCCGTGGTGTGCGCGCGCGACGTCCTCGCCCGCCAGCTCGTTCAGGCGCGCGCAGAGCCGCTCCGCCAGCCGGCGCGAGTTGGCGAACACGATCGTGCTGCGGTGGGCGCGGATCAGCTCGAGCAGCCGCTCCTCGACGTGCGGCCACACGCTCGCGCGCTCCTCGGGCGCGCGGCCGGACGCAGGCCCGCTCGGGATCTCGACCCCACCCGGCGCCGTCATGTCTTCGACGGGCACGACCACCGACAGGTCGAAGCGCTTCTCGGACGGCGTGGCGACCACGTCGACCGGGCGCGTCCCGCCGAGGAAGCGCGCCACCTCGTCGAGCGGGCGGACCGTCGCCGACAGCCCGATTCGCTGCGCCGGCGACGCCAGCAGCGCGTCGAGCCGCTCCAGGCTGAGCGCCAGGTGACTGCCGCGCTTCGTCCCCGCGACCGCGTGCACCTCGTCGACGATCACCGTCCCGACGGAGCGCAGCCCGTCGCGCGCCGCCGACGTCAGCAGCAGGAACAGGGACTCCGGCGTCGTGATGAGCACGTCCGGCGGCCGCCGCCCGATCTGCCGCCGCTCCTCGGCCGAGGTGTCGCCGGTGCGCAAGCCGACGCGCACCGTGGGCGGCGGCAGCCCGAGCCGCACGGCCGCACCCTGGATGCCCGCGAGCGGCGTCCGCAGGTTCTGCTCGATGTCGACGGCGAGCGCCTTCAGCGGCGAGACGTAGAGGACGCGGACGCCCGGCTCGAGCGGCGGCGGCTCGGTCGCGAGCCGGTCGAGGGCCCAGAGGAAGGCGGCGAGCGTCTTGCCCGATCCCGTCGGCGCCGAGACGAGCACGCTGCGCCCGGACGCGATGGCCGCCCACGCACCCGCCTGGGCGGGTGTGGGGGCGTCGAATGCCTTCGTGAACCACTCGCGGGTCGCCGGCGAGAAGGCCGCCAGGGCGGACGGATCGGGGGACGGAGCGGGCGCGGGCACGGCCCGAGCGAATCACAGACCGCCTGCCCTGGCGAGATGGGTGGCACGAGTGTGCGCGCGACGGGCGTGCGCCGGCACAGCTGTGTCATCGCGGCGCAGCCTCCCGCGACGGACCACGGTGCCGTCAGGGTTTTTCGGCTGGCGGCATCCTTGCTTCTGGTGATCCGCGACATGCCGACCCTGCGCTCGATGCCTTCCACTCAGACCCGCCGGCCGACGATCACGGTCATCGACACCGACCAGTCGTGGCGCATGAACCAGGTGGGCTGCCATCGCACGGACCTCGCCGTCCCGGTCGACGTCCGCGCCCAGGAGCTGCAGAGCCTCTCGCCCGTCCGTACCGTCGTCAACCTGGCAGCGCCGAACGCGCTGCACACCATCGCGGCGCTCCGCGCCGGCGGCTACATGCGTCGCTTCTGGGCCACGATCGCGCTCAACGGCTCCCCGCTCGCGCTGCCCCTCGGCATGGTCGAAGCGATGCCCCGTCCGTTCAAGGTCGGCGCGCTGTTCGAGCGCCTCCGCGGCTGGGTGCCGCAGGGCGCGAAGATCGTCGCCGTCAGCAACCGTCCCGAAGAGTTCATTCCGATCCGCACGGCACTCGCGCGAGAGGGCTTCTCCGTCTCGCTCGCGTGGGACGCCGCGCAGGCCGCCGACGTCCTCGGCATGATCAAGGCCGACCTCGTCATCGTCGACCTCGACATGCCGCACGGTGGCCATGCCGCCGCGGCTGCCCTGTCCAGCCACGGCCACGTCCCGAACCTGGTCCTGGTCCCGGGCCGCGGCGACGACGCCGTCGCCTTCACCGCCACCCTCCGCAACCCGAAGATCATCGCGAAGCTCCAGAAGCGCCACGACGTGCTCGAACACTTCCTCCACGAGGGCGAATCCGCCGCCCGCCACAGCACGCGCATCCAGGGCACGATCGGCGCCCCGTCTCTCCAGTCCTTCGCGATGACCGCCTGAGCGGCGGCACCCCACCACCACCCCGCACGCACCACGCACCACCGCCGCTCTGTCGCCGCCCGCATCCCACTTCCCGGGGTGCGGGCGGTGACGCGTACGGGCTCAGCGTGCGAGCAGGAAGCGCAGCCCGCGGATCCAGCTGCCCTGCTCGCGCCGGCGGAAGCGCAGCTGCGTCCACGCGTCGTGCAGCCGGAGCACGGCCATCTGCGGCGCCGACAGGTGGCGCGTCGGCTCGTCGGGATACTCGCGCTCGTAGCCGAGCACGGTGAGGAGATCGCCGGAGACGCCCTCGATGCGACGGCGCAGATCGGGGGACATCGCCGTCCGCCACTTCTGCCGGTTGGTCGCGACCACCTGCGTCTCGCCGCGCGCCGAGCCGTAGTTCTCCGGCACGCGCAGGAAGTGGCCCGCGTCCGCCGGCGTCGGCACGCCGAGGAAGTCGAAGAGCCGGCCGAGCGTCGTCTTCACGTCGGCGACCAGGTCCTCGTAGCGGAGCTCCATGTAGCGCTCGCCGCCGAGGCGCGCGCCGGCGGCGCGGCACGCCCGGATGCGGTCGGCCCACACCTGGGCGGTGCGCATCGGCGAGTTGCCCCAGAGCTTCTCCGTCGAGAGGCAGCAGTCGCGCACGTCACGGATCAGGTGGATGAAGCGCGCATGCGGGAAGAGGCCGGACAACACCGGCAGCTCGGCCATGTAGACGGGCGTCTTGTCGCCCCAGACGATCTCGGCCCACGGCCGGGGCGGATCGGGGATCTCCTGCTCGTGCACGCAGTGGAAGAGCGCCTCGAGCACGCCCGGCCAGTCGCGGGTGCGGCAACGCTCCCACCAGACGTTGCGATCGATGCGGATGCCGCGCCGATCCCACAGGACGAAGGCGCGCGTCTGCGCCAGGGCGTCGGCGAGCCGATCGAACGCGGCCCGCTCGCGCAGGTCCCCGAACTTGTCGAGCATCCGAGTGTACCGCGGGATGAAGGTCGACTCGATGTCGGACATCCAGAGGTCCGGGCTCGCGTTCATGAGCTCGCGGAGCATCTTGGTGCCCGAGCGGGGGTTGCCGACCAGGAAGAACGGGGGGGTGGCGCGGGTCACGGCCGGTCAGCGTAGCATTCCGGACGCGAGATCAGGAGCAGCGCGCAGGCACCACGGAGGCGACCGCCTCGACCACGACCACCAGGTGCGAGCGCACCGTCGGCGGCGCCCCCCGATAGGCCGAAACGTAGCGCAGCCACTCCTCGTCCGTGTCGTGCCCAGGTTGCGCGGCCTCCGACTCCGCCTCGGACAACACGCTCGGATGCGCGAGATAGCGTGCGGCGTTCTGCTGCCACCCGTCGCGGCCGAAGTGACGAAGGGCATCGGAGAGGGCCCGCTGCACCGCGAGCACGACCAGGTAGGGGGTGCCGAGCGCTCCACCGTTCTCGAGGCGGCTGATCGCGGCCTGGCTCGTCCCGGCGAGCGTGGCGAGCTGTCCCTGTGTCAGCCCCAGGAAGTCGCGGGTCCGGCGAATGTGCTGGCCGAGCGATTCCATCCAGACGCGCTGACCGTTCCGCGTCCGCATCTGCGTGGCGGGTGCCGCGGCAGGTGCATGCGCATCGACGCCCGTCGGTTCGCGCGACGCGCTCACGGCCTGGAGACATGGATCACAGCGCACCGCGCTGCGGATGCCGAGCGCCGGCTCGGGCACCGGGGCCACCGGCGCGCCGCACGCGTCGCATCGACGACCTTCGGATCGCGCGTGCCCATCCGTCATCGGGTCCCGACTATACCGCCCGACGCCACGCGCGCCAGCCCTGCGACCAAGGTCGCATTGCCGACGACCTCGACCGGGGATACGGTCGCCGCGTCCGTCACGCGAACGATCCGTCAGGTGACCAGATGCTGCCGCTCCCATTGCTGACGATGCTGCTGGCGACACTCGTCGCCGCCGGTGCCCCGCCCGCCCACGCCGCGGTCGAGGATCGCCCGATCGTCGGCAAGAAGCTGGTGCTGCGTCGCAGCTCGTCGGGACGTGAGAAGCTCGTCTTCGCCGGCGGCGATCCGGGCGAGGTGTCGCTCGCGCCGTTCGTCCAGGACGGCGCGCTCGTCGAGCTGTTCACGCCGGGCCAGCCGACGGGCGTCACCATGGCGTTGCCGCCGTCCAACTGGAGCGTGGCCCGCCAGTTCGTCGTGCGATTCGGAAACCGAGGCGCCCCGAACGACGTCTCGCCGCTCTCGACGGCGGTGATCGAGGTGCGGCGATACCTCAAGGTGTCGGGCAAGGCCGTCGGCCTGGCACTCGACGCACCGCTCGGCCGCGTCGGGATCCGCGTCACGTCCGGTGACGCGCGCTGGTGCGCCCTCTTCACCGAGGCGCACGTGATCGCCGACGTGCCCGGCCGCTTCTCGGCGCGACGGTCGCCGGCCGACACGTTGCCCGACTGCCGCGCCGATACGCTCGGCGGCGCCGGCTCGCCGAGCGGCGCATTCGTCGCGGACTGACGGGGGTCAGCGTCCGCGCGGCAGCCCGAGCACGCGCTCGGCGAGGATGTTGCGCTGGATCTCGGACGAGCCGGCGAACAGGGTCGCCGCGCGATAGTAGAGGTACGATCGCGCCAGCCGCCCGCCGGCGACGGCCTGCGCGCCGGGTTGCCAGCACAGGCCGCGCGGCCCGAGCACGTCCATCACCGTGTCGTGCATGCGCTGGCTCATCTCGCTCCAGAAGAGCTTGATGAAGCTCGACTCGGGCCCGAGCGGCTGCCGCTTCTGCAGCCGCGTGAGCGTGCGCCAGTTGTTGAGCCGCGTGATCTCCACTTCGACCCAGTGCTGCGCGATGCGCTGGCGGAGGACGGGGTCGTGCGAGGCGCTGCCCTCGCGCGCGAGGCGCAGGAGGTCGTTCAGCAGCATCCGATGGATGACGAGCTGTCGCGGCGAGGTGCCCCGCTCGTGCGCGAGCGTCGTCGTCGCGATCGCCCAGCCCGCGTGCTCGTCGCCGACCAGGTGCTCGCGCGGCACGACGACGTCCTCGAGGAACACCTCGTTGAACTCCTCGCTGCCCGTCATCTGTCGCAGCGGGCGGACCGTCACACCGGGCGCCTGCATGTCGAGGATGAAGTAGCTGATGCCCTTCGCCTTCGTCGCGGTGGGATCGGTGCGCGCCAGCAGGATCCCCCAGCGGGCGAACTGAGCGTAGCTCGTCCACACCTTCTGGCCGGTGACGACCCAGCCGTCGCCGCGCCGCTCGGCGCGACAGCGCAACGCCGTCAGGTCGGAGCCGGCGCCGGGCTCGGAGAAGAGCTGACACCAGATCTCCTCGGCGGGCATGATCGCCGGCAGGAACCGGCGCTTCTGCGCCTCGGTGCCGTGCGCGATCAACGTCGGCCCGACGAGGTTCACTCCGATGCGGCCGATGATCTCGGGGGCGCGCGCGGCCGCCATCTCCTCCTGGAAGACGTAGCTCTCGACGACGCTCGCCCCGCGGCCGCCGTATTCACGCGGCCAATGGATGCCTACCCAGCCACCGGCGGCGAGGCGGCGCTGCCAGTCGCGCAGAAACGCGACCTCCTCGGCGAGCGTCGGCTCCGCGTTCTCGTCGGCCGGCGGCGGCTGGTTCGCACGCAACCACGCGCGCAGCTCGGCGCGAAAGGCCTCTTCGGCCGGCGAGAACGTCAGGTCCACGCGCTGCGTTCTGCCCGCGCGACGCGCCGGCCGTCAAACGTCGGGCGTCAGAGCCTGGTGCACGGCACGGCCGAGCGTGCCGAGCGTATAGGGCTTCACGAGGACGCCGCGGAGCCCCGCCGCGCGCGCCGCGTCCACGCTCATGCCGCCGATGAAGCCCGTATCGAGGAGGATCGGCATGCCCGGGCGCACGCGCCACACCTCTTCCGCGAGCTCCGTGCCGCTGAGCGACGGCATCGTCAGATCGGTCACGACCAGATCGAAGCCGTCGGGCGTCGCACGGAACATCGACGCCGCGGCGACCGGGTCGCTGAACGACGTCACGCGATAGCCGAGGCTCTCGAGCATGCTGCGGCCGAGGTCCGCCAGCGGCGCTTCGTCGTCGACGAAGAGGATGTGCTGGCCGCGGCCGCGCGGGACGCCGTTCGCCTCGGCGGGCGCCGACGACGACGTCGGCCCCTCGTAGATCGGCAGGTACACTTCGATGGTCGTGCCGGCTCCGGGCGTGCTGTGCACCACGATGGCGCCGCCGTGGCTCTGCACGATGCCGTGCACGACGGAGAGGCCGAGCCCCGTGCCGTGGCCGACGTCCTTCGTCGTGAAGAATGGATCGAAGATGCGCTCGACGGTCGCCGCGTCCATCCCCTGGCCGCAGTCGCGGACCACCAGACAGACGTACTCGCCGGGCGACAGCGCCAGCTGCGTGGCCGCCTGGTCGCGCGTCACCGTCGTGCGATGGAGCGCGACGTCGAGCTCGCCCTGTCCGTAGCCCATGGCGTGCGCCGCGTTCGTCGCGAGGTTCATCACGAGCTGATGGATCTGCGTGGTGTCGGCGAGCACGAGCGGCAGCTTGTGGGCGATGTCGGCGCGGATCGAGATCGACGTGGGCAGCGCCGCGCGTACGAGCTTCAGCGCCGCCGCGACGGCGCCGCCGGGATCGATGCCCTGGCGGACGGGCTCCTGCTGGCGACTGAAGGCGACGAGCTGCTCGACGAGGCTCTTGGCGCGCTGGCCCGCCTCGAGCACGTTGTCGATGCTGTCGAGGGCCTGCGCGTTGTCCTGGCTGTCGGCGCGCGCGAGCTCGCCGAAGCCGAGGATCGACGTCAGGATGTTGTTGAAGTCGTGCGCGATGCCGCCGGCGAGCGTGCCGATGGCCTCCATCTTCTGCGACTGGCGGAGCTGCGCCTCGAGCTTCTTCCGCTCGGTGATGTCGTCGGCGATGCCGAGCAGGTACTGCGGCTGCCCGGCGTCGTCCGCGATCGGCACCTTGATGGTGCGCAGGTAACGCAGGCCCTTCGTGCGCGTCTGGATGGTCTCCTCCGGGATCTCGAGAAGGCGGCCCGTGGCGAGCACTTCGCGGTCCTTGCTGGTGAAGAAGTCCGCCGATGCCGGGAAGAAGTCGTAGTCGCTCTTGCCGATCATCTCCTCGCGGCGGTAGCCGAAGAGCTGCTCGCTGGCCCGGTTGAAGTGCACGAAGCGCAGGTCCTGCGCGTCCTTCACGAAGATGGCGCTCGGGCTGTGCTCGATGATGGACGTCATCAGCGACTGCGCGTCGCGATGCGCGCCCTCTGCGGTGCGCCGGTCCGTGACGTCGATGATCATGCCGAGCACGCCGGCATAGGCGCCGTCGTCGTCGAAGAAGGGCCGGGTCGAGACCACCGCCCAGAACTCGGTGCCGTCCGGCCGGACGTACTTCACGTCCTCGAAGCGGCTCGGACGGCGCGGATCGGACTCGATCCCATTGCGCGCGAGCCGCTTCCCGTCCTCGTCGAGGAAGTCGTAGAGCGACCGGCCGACGACCTCGCGCGGCTCGCAGTGCAGGATCGCGGCCATACGCGGGTTCACGTACGTGGTGCGATGCTCGGCATCGAGGATCCAGATGCCCTCCATCGCCGTCTCGACGATGCGCCGGTAGCGCTCCTCGGTCTCGCGCAGCGCGTCCTGCGCGCGCGTCCGCTCGGTGATGTTGCGCGCGACGACGACGACCTGATCGGGCTCGATCGGCAGGAGCCGCGCCTCGAAAATGGCGTCGCCCGTCGACGTCGTCAGCGCATACTCGATGGTCAGCGCCTTCCGTGTCGCCCGCACGTCGGCCAGGCCGGCGATCAGGCGATCGGCGACGTCCGCCGGCAGGACGTCCTCGAATCGCCGGCCGAGGAACTGCGCCGGCGGGACGTACAGGTCGGCCTCGCCGCCGCCACGATAGTCGAGGATCTTGCCGTCGGCGTCGATCAGGAAGAACAGGTCCGGGATCGCGCGAAAGATCGCCTCGAGCACGGCCGTGGTGCGCAGCAGGAGGTCCTCCGCCCGCTTGGCGTCCGTGATGTCACGCGTGACGCTCAGGACGGACGCCATGGCCCCGCGCTCGCCGCGCAGCCCCACCGCCGTCGTCTCCATCCAGTGGAGACCGCCGCGCAGGCCGATCACGCGGAAGGTCAGGCGACCCACCGCACCCGCGGCCACACGGTCGTGCAGCTGCCGGTACATGTCGCGGTCGTCGGGATGGACGAGATCGAAGATCGAGCGCCCGAGCACCTGGCTCTCGTGCTGCGCTTCCACCATGGCGACGCCGGCCGGGTTCATCTGCAGCACGCGACCGTCGAGGCTGAGCGTCTTCACGCATTCCGGCTCGCTGTCGAGGATGGCCTGGAGGCGCGCCTCGCGGTCGCGGAGCTTCGCGGTCATCGCGCGCGCCAGCGCGAACGATCGCGCCTCCGCCAGCCCCTGCATCCGCATCGCCGCGAACAGCAGCACGCTCAGCAGAAGCCCCACCGCGAGCACCTCGACGGGTTGTTCGTGGTGCAGCGTCGCCTCGAACGCCGGCGCGGAGGTGAAGCGGAGCCTCCAGTGCCGCCCGCCGAGGTCGAGCCGCACGTCCCGCTCGAACAACGGCACGACGTCGAGCTCGCGCGGCGGCACCTCGGCGAGCGGCTCGTCGACGTCGCCGTCGTACGCGGCGACGGTGACGCCCGGAACGCCGCGCGTCACGATCTCGCGCAGGAGCGGCTCGATGCGGATGGCCGCCGTCACGAAACCAGCGAGCGCCTCGCGCCGTTGCAGCTCGGTCGGCTCGTCCGGCAGCTGTCGATACACCGGGTAGATGAATGCAACGGCGGGTCGCAGCTCCGTGTCGGCGTCCTGCACGAGCTGGATCGGCGCCGTCAGCGCCATCGTGCCGGTGTCCCGGGCGCGCTCGCCCGCGATGCGCCGCTGCGTCTCGTGCAGCAGGTCGGTGCCTACCGCGCGCAGGTGCGCCGGCGTGACCGGCTCGATGTACACGACCGGGAAGTGGTCCTCGTGCGGCGTGCGCGGCCGGACGGTGTAGTCGGGGAGGCCGCTCGCGCGGACGGCGGCCTCGTGATCCGCGAGCGCCGCCGATTCCACGCGCGGCGCGAACACGAGGCCGACGACGTTCGGATAGCGCGCGGCGAGGTCGACGCCCTTCGCGAACCGCGTCCACTCGGCGCGCGTCGGTGGCGACTCGATGGCCACGAAGCTGGCGGCGCTGCGCAGGATCGTCTCGTAGCTGGCGATGTGCTCGCGCAACGCCGCCGACACGATGCGCACCTGGTGGTCGAAGCGTCCGCGTCCCTCCTCCTCGACGTCGCGGACGGCGCGCCGCCACGCGACGCCGGTGAGCGCGAGCGCGACCACCAGTACCAGCCACGAGAGCGGCGCCCGGAGCCGCCGAATCGACGACGGTCGCTCGACGTTGCGAACGAGCGTCGGGCCCACGGCGCGTCAGCTCGACGACTTGAGGCCGTCCGCCGCCGCCGTCACGATGGCGACGAGTGAATCCCGCTGGCCGTCGGGCACGGCGCGGTACTCGCGGATGATGCGCTCGAGCCGCGCGTCCTCCGTGAGCGAGGCGGGACCGGCGCCGAGCGGCGCGTCGAGCAGCTCGGTCAGCTCGATCACGCGCAGGATCTCGGGATCGAGCAGCGCGGGGTCGACGTTGCGCAGGTGCAGCGTCAGTACCCGCTGGATGCCCAGCACGACGACGAACGGCGTGGCGAGCGCCTGGCCGGCCTCGAGACGGCTGACCGCGCCCTGGCTCACGCCGGCGAGCGCGGCGACCTGCTCCTGCGACAGCCCGAGGAAGTCGCGCACGCGGCGCACCCGGCGGCCGATCGTCCGCATGAGGTCGCGCCACGCGGCCTGATTGGCGCGGGGGCCGCCCGACCGCGCGCCGGACGGTGCCGGGCGCGGCGCGCCGTCGGGCGTGCGGGTCCCACGCCGCCCGTGCGCCGTCATCGCGACGGCTCCGCCGCAACGTGCGCCGCGGTGTGCAGCAGGTCGTCGACCGCCGCGACGAGCGTGTCGGGGGTGAACGGTTTGCGCAGCACCCGAAAGGGGGCCAGGCCGCGGATCGCGTCGAGGGTACCCACGCCCCCGCGGTCGACGCGTTCGAGCGCGCCGCCGCCGGAGACGATCACGAGCGGCAGGCCCGGCGCCTCCCGCTCGAGCGCGCGGATGGTCTCCCAGCCGTTGCGCTCGGGCATGTAGATGTCGATCACCGCGAGATCAGCCGGGGCGGCGACGAACGCGGCGAGGCCCAGGTCGCCGTTCTCGGCCTCCGACACCTCGTGACCCGCCCGAGCGAGCACCTGACGCATCAGGGTGCGTATCTGTCTGTCGTCGTCGATGATGAGCACTCTGGCCATGGCACTCCCCCACTCCACCCAGAATTCTCGCTTTGGCTGTTAGCAATCGTCGCCAAGTCCGGCAACCGCTAGCACGACACTAGACGACGCCGCTGGCGCGGAGGACATGCAGCTCCTCCGACCCGACGCCTACCTCCGCCAGGATTGCCGCGGTGTCGGCGCCCAGGGCGGCGCCGGGGGCATACCGCGGCTCTGCCCCGTCGATCTTGATCGGGCACCCCACCTGCCGGAGCACGCCGAACACCGGATGCGGCACCTCGACGACCATCTCGCGTGCGATCGCCTGCTCGTCGGCGAGCGCCTCGGCCACCGTGTACACGGGTGCGATCGGAACGTGCCCGCGGAGGCGCTCCAACCACGCCTCGGTGGTGCGCCGGCGAAAGGCCTCCTCCAGCAGTGGGGTCAGCTCCGACCGGTGCGCCAGCCGGTCGGCGAACGTCCGGAAGCGCGGGTCGTCGGCCAGCCCGGGCAGGTCCACGCGCTCGACCAGCCGTTCCCAGAACTTCTCCTTCATCACCATGATGACGAGCCAGCCGTCGGCGGTGGGGAAGGTCTGGCTGGGGACGAGGCTCTGGTGCGCGCCGAGGGGGTGCCGCTGCGGCGCCCAGTCGCGGTTCAGCGTCCAGATGGCCATGTAGTTGAGCATCGACAGCGCGGTGTCGAGGAGCGACACGTCGACGTCGCAGCCCGTCCCGGTCGCGCGCGCCTGATGGAGGCCGATCATCAGCGCCAGGGCCGACAGCATGCCGCCGGAGAAGTCCACGACGGAGATGCCGACTTTGGTCGGGGCGGCGTCCGGCTCGCCGGTGACGCTCATGAAGCCCGCGTACGCCTGCAGCAGGTAGTCGTATGCCGGCTCGCCGACGCGCGGCCCGGTGCGACCGAAGCCGGTGAGGGAGCAGCACACCACGCGCGGGTTCACGCGGCCGAGCGCGGCGTAGTCGAGGCCCAGGCGGGCCGGGAGGTCGCCGCGCAGGTTGTTGTAGACGGCGTCGACGCGGCCGACGAGCTTGTGCAGCAGCGCGCGTCCCGCGTCGGACGCGACGTCGAGCGTCAGGCTGCGTGTCCCGCGGTTGAACGACTGGTAGTACAGGCCGTCGTGCGCGTCGGCGTCGGCGAACGGCGGGACGCGACGCGCCTCGTCGCCGCGCGTCGCCGGGTTCTCGACCTTGATGACCTCGGCGCCGAGGTCGGAGAGGAACATCATCCCGAACGGGCCGGCGCCGAGCTGGGTGAACGCCAGGATCCGGAGCCCGTCGAGCGGCAGTTGCTTGACGGCCACGCGACGAAGTTCCTACAACGACGGCACGATGACCGCCAAGGGAACCTTCAAGGACGTCATCAAGCGCGACCGCCGCCCCGTCGAGGCGATGCCGGTCGACGCCTTCCTCGCGGAGCTCGACGCGTTCATCGACGCCCACAGCCCCTACAGCCAGAACAAGGTCGTGCCGGCGATCGGCGAGGGCAAGGCGAGCCTCGACGTCGTGAAGCGCTACGCGAAGGAGCTCTACTACCTCGGTCTCTGGATGACGCCCGAGTTCCCGCTGCTGATCGCCAACGCGCCCGACACCGACGCGTTCACGCTCGACGACTCCGAGCACTACGCGCACTGGGCGCAGAACTTCGCCGACGAGAGCGGCTACCTGCGCGACCCGAACCACGTGCTCATGAAGGTCGAGTACACGCGCGCGTTCGACATCCCGGACGACGAGCTCAAGGCGTACGTGCCGATGCCGGAGACGATCGGCTCGGTCTACACGCTGCTCTACTACTGCCGTCGCTCCTACGAGGAGGCGCTCGGCGCCCTCGGCTACGCGCGCGAGCGCGCCGCGGGCATGAGCGGCTATGCGAAGACGCTCTACCAGGGGCTGTGGAAGCACTACGGCGTCAAGGTGAAGAACCTCGAGGTGCACGCGTACGCCGAGGAGGAGCACGGCGACAAGGCGCTCGAGCTCATGCAGCGCGTTTGCACGACCGGCTACGCGCAGCAGCGCGTGCGGCGCGCGGTGCAGCACACCATCCTGACCAACGAGTGGCGCACCTGGGCTTTGAACCGCTGGCTCGACTGAGATGAGCGGACGCCTCGCCGGCCGCACGGCCATCGTCACCGGCGCGGGTCAGGGCATCGGCCGGTCGATCGCGCTCGCGTTCGCACGGGAAGGCGCGAAGGTGTGCGTCGCCGAGCTGAAGGCGCATCGCGCGGAGCGTACTGCGGAAGAGATCCGCGATGCCGGCGGCGACGCGATGTCGTCCGTGTGCGACGTGGGGCAGCACGCCGACGTCGTCGCCATGGTGGGCGAGACGGTGCGCCGCTACGGCACCGTCGACGTGCTCGTGAACAACGCGCACGGGTTCGGCCATCGTGCGGCGCTCGAGGACATCCCCGACGAACAGTTCGACCTGTCATGGCGGACGGGCGTCAAGGGCACGTGGTGGGCGATGAACGCCGTGCTGCCGCTCATGAAGGCGCGCGGCTGGGGACGGATCGTGAACTTCGGCTCGCTCGCCGCGGAGGCGGGACACGCGGGGCTCGGCGAGTACGCCGCCGCGAAGGGCGGCATCACGTCGCTGACGCGCGTCGCCGCGCGCGAGTGGGGCAAGCACGGCATCACCGCGAACGTCGTCTATCCCGCCGCGGCGTCGAAGCGCGGGCTCGACTTCATGCAACGCGATCCCGAGCGTTTCGAGCGGCTCATGGCGGAGCGGCCGATCGGCCGCCTCGGAGATCCGGACGACGACATCGCCCCCGCCGTCGTGTTCCTGGCCAGCGACGACTCGCGCTTCCTCACCGGCCACGTCTTCTACCTCGACGGCGGCGCCCACCTCGGCTGAGCATGCTCGGCGACGACTGGGGCTGGTGCCCGCGCTGCGGCGAGGTCCTCGGCCGCACGGAGCGCGGCGGCGCGCCGCGGCCGACCTGCGAGCGGTGCGGCTTCCTCTTCTTCGCGAACATGGGCCTCGGCGCCGCGACCGTCGTGCGCGACGCCGCCGGCCGCGTGCTGCTCGTGCAGCGCGCGCCGGGGCAGTTCGGCGCGGGCCGCTGGTGCTTTCCGTGCGGCTTCGTCGAGTGGGGCGAAGACGTTCGCGAGGCGGCACGTCGCGAGACGCTCGAGGAAGCCGGGCTCGCCGTCGTGCTCGGCGCCGTGCTGCAGGTCGCGAACAACCACCACGAGCCGGAGCGGCCGACGGTCGGCGTGTGGTTCGCGGCAACGCCGGCGGATCCGACGGCCGTGCCGGTCGCCGGCGACGACGCGGTCGCCGCGGCGTGGTTCGATCCGGCCGAGCCGCCGCCGCTGGCGTTCCCGACCGACGTGGTGTTGCTCGAGCGGCTCGCGCGCACACGCTGAGGCACCGCCGGCCCGAACCGTCAGCGGCCGCTTCGTAGGACCCAGAGCGCGAGCAACGGCGCGAGGTTGAAGACGAGCACGAGCAGCTTGCAGAACGCCATTCCGCCGTAGTGAATCGCGTCGAACGCCTCGTCGGACAGGGCGAACCAGCGCCCGTGCAGCCGCCTGAGGGATGCGCGGGCCCCCACGAACGCGAAGAACCAGGCGAACAGCAGCGCGTAGTTGAACGCGAGGCACAGCAGCAGAAAGCGGAACAGGGAATCGGTATCCACGGAGTCTCCTTTCGTCGCGGCTCGACGACGTGCGAGGACGTCACCCGGAGCGCCTGGTCGCATCGGCCGCCGCGAAATGCGCGATCTGATCGGCGTGAGCCTTTTGGAACGCGGGACGGTTGGTCAGACGCGTCACGTATGCTTCCGTCGCCGGACGGTTGCCGAAGGAGCGGACCTCGGGCACGCGCAGGACGTCCGCCATGAGCAGGTCCGCCGCGGTGAAGCGGCCTGCTGCGAGCCACTCTCGCTCGCCGAGAACGTTCTCGAGTTGCTGCAGGCGCATGCCCATCCACCCGGCGAGGCCATTGTCCTCGTTGCCGGAGATCTTCAGGAACCACCACGGAACGGTGACCATCTCGATCGAGTTGAGCGCGGAAACCACCCATTGGACGGTGTGCGCTTCTCCATCAGGATCGCGCGGCATCAGCGCGTCGGACTTCCGGGCCAGGTGCAGCAGACCGGCACCGCTTTCGAACATCTGCAGGTCGCCGTCACTCAAGAACGGCACCTGTCCGAACGGCTGGCGTGCCAGATGATTGGTCTCGCGCCCCTCGTGTTGGCGCCGCTCCGAAACTGACCCAGTCGCCGGTCTGAAACTGACCCACCCCA
>CAYSOF010000025.1:0-99421 GCA_964432595.1 uncultured Binatia bacterium (SeqCode)
AGGAGGTGAGTTAACCGCAGCTACTTGGTAGCACGCGGGAGGAGGGCGTGGGGCGTTGGGTGCCGTGCGAGGTCCACGCGCAGCCAGGACGACCCCACCGTCCGCGCCTCGCCACCCACCCCGACATGACGGGTTGCCGACGCCCGACGCAGGCATTATCGAAGACGGTTCTGTCGCATTCGTTGCACGATCTCGTCGCGCGGCTGGAAGCGGATGCCGCCGGGCGCGTCTCCGGGCTGCGCGGGAGTGCGCCCGCGATGGCGCTCGCGCGACTGCTCGGGACACGGCCGCGGCCGGTGCTCGTCGTGCTGCCCGACGGCGGGTCGGCGGAGGCGTTCGCCGCCGACCTCCGGTTCTACCTCGGGGATCGCGACGGCACCGGGCCGCTCGCCCGGCGCGTCCACTACCTGCCGGGCTGGGAGGTGCCGCCCTTCGAGCCGATCTCGCCCACGCGCGAGACGATCGCGGCACGCGCCGAAGGCATGTACCACCTGCTGGAGACGCCCGATCCGGTCGTCGTCACGACCGTCGAGGCGATGGCGCAGCGGGTGCTGCCGCGCAGCGTCTTCACGGAAGCCGTCACCTACGTGGTCGCCGGGGAGACCCTGGCGCCCGACGCGCTCGCCGATCGGCTGGTCGAATGGGGACACCACCGGGTGCCGCTCGTGCAGGATCCCGGCGACCTCGCGCTGCGTGGCGGCATCCTCGACGTGTTCCCGGCCGGTTACGCGCGCCCCGTGCGCTTCGAGTTCGTCGGCGACGAGATCGAGAGCATCCGCGAGTTCGATCCGACGTCGCAGCGCTCGCTCGACAAGCTGGAAGAGGTCCTGCTGCTGCCCGTCCAGGAGCTCGGACGCTCACGGCTCGGACCGACCGCCGCGCGGCCCGTCGACGAGCGCGCCGCCGAGATCGGGCTCGCGCGCCAGGAGCGGCGCGACCTCGTCGAAGCCGTTCGCTCGGGCCTCGTGCTGCCCGGGACCGAGCTGCTGCTGCCCTACCTCTACGACGACCTCGCGACGCTCGCCGACTACCTGCCGCCGGGCACGCTCGTGTGGACCCAGTCGGCGGGCGAGATCGACGCCGCGATGGAGCAGCACGCGCGCCAGCTGCAGACACACGCCGATGCTGCGATGCACGACGGGCGCTTCTTCCCGGAGCCGGAGCGCCTCTACCTCGATCCAGCCGCCGTACGCGCGGCGCTCGGCGGCCGGCCACGCGTCGAGGTCGAAGGGCTCGAGGAGCTCGCCGGCGACGCACTCCGGGTGACCGCATATGCGACCGACGGCGTGTCGCTGAAGACGACGCCGTCGGCCGACGGGCCGCTGGCGGCGGTCGCCGCGCAGCTGGTCGCGTGGCAGAAGGACGGCGCGCGCCTCGTCGTCGTCGCGACGAGCGACGTGCAACGCGACCGCCTGCGCGCGCTGCTCGCGCCGCACGGCATCGACCTGCTTGCGAGCACCGCACCGTTTCCGCAGGCCGTCGCCGGATCGGGCCGGAAGCCGCTCGTGTTGACCGGCGAGCTGACGCGCGGCGTGCGGCTGCCCGACGACGGCCTCGTGGTCGTCACCGAGGCCGAGATCTTCGGCGAGCGTCGCCAGGTCCGCCGCGGGCGGCGCGGACGGCCGACCGACTTCCTGTCGACGCTCGCCGAGCTCAAGCCCGACGACTACGTCGTCCACATCGACCACGGCGTCGGCATCTACCGCGGTCTGAAGCACATGCAGGTCGCGGGGACGGAAGGCGACTACCTCCACCTCGAATACCTCGGTGGCGACCGGCTGTACGTACCGGTCGACCGCATCAACGTCGTGCAGCGGTACGTGAGCGCCGAGGCGGCGGCGCCCGCGCTCGACAAGCTCGGCGGCAACTCGTGGGAGCGCGTCAAGACGAAGACCAAGGAGTCGGTCCTCGCCATGGCGAACGAGCTGTTGCGCGTCTACGCCGCGCGCGAGGCCAAGGGCCGCCGCTCCTACGCGACCGTCGATGCGCTGTACGACGAGTTCGTCGCGCGCTTCCCCTTCGAGGAGACGACGGGCCAGCAGCGCGCCATCGAAGAGGTCATCGCCGACCTCGGTGGTCCGAAGCCGATGGACCGGCTGGTCTGCGGCGACGTCGGCTTCGGCAAGACCGAGGTCGCGATGCGCGCCGCGTTCCTCGCGGTCCTGGCGCGCAAACAGGTGGCCGTCCTCGTGCCGACGACGATCCTCGCGCAGCAACACCTCGAGACGTTCCGTCGCCGTTTCGAGGGGACCGCGGTCGGCATCGAGATGCTCTCGCGCTTCCGCACGCCCGCCGAGCACAAGGAGACGCTGGCGCGGCTGGCCGAAGGCAAGCTCGACGTCGTCGTCGGCACCCACCGGCTGCTGCAGAAGGACGTCGCGTTCAGGGACCTCGGCCTGCTCATCGTCGACGAGGAGCATCGCTTCGGCGTGAAGGACAAGGAGCGCATCCGCGCGATGCGCGCGACCGTCGACGTGCTCACGCTGACGGCCACGCCGATTCCGCGCACGCTCAACATGTCGCTCTCCGGCATCCGCGATTTGAGCGTCATCGAGACGCCGCCGGTCGACCGGCTCGCGATCCGCACCTACGTCACGCGCTACGACGAGGCCGTCATCCGCGACGCGGCGCTGCGCGAGCTCGAACGCGGCGGGCAGGTGTTCTTCGTTCACAACCGGGTCGAGAACATCGACGCGGTGGCCCGCCGGCTCGGCGAGATCCTTCCCGAGGCGCGCATCGCCGTCGCGCACGGGCAGATGAACGAGCAGGCGCTCGAGAAGACGATGCTCGCCTTCATGCACGGCGAGTCGAACCTGCTCGTGACGTCCGCGATCATCGAGTCGGGCCTCGACATCCCGAACGCGAACACGCTCATCGTGAACCGCGCCGACCACTTCGGCCTCGCGCAGCTGTACCAGATCCGCGGCCGCGTCGGCCGCTCGCACCATCGCGCGTACGCCTACCTGCTGATTCCGGGCGAGCACCTCATCACCGCGGACGCGCAGAAGCGGCTGCGCGTGCTGCAGGAGCTCGACGACCTCGGCGGCGGCTTCCGTCTGGCCGCGCACGACCTCGAGATTCGCGGTGCGGGCAACCTGCTCGGCAAGCAGCAGTCGGGCCACATCACCGCGGTGGGTCTCGAGCTCTACACGCACATGATGGAGCAGGCGGTGCGTGAGCTGCGCGGCGAGGAGTACGAGTCGGAGGTCGAGCCCGAGGTCCAGCTCGGGATTCCGGCATTCATCCCCGCCACGTACGTGCCGGACGAGAACCAGCGGCTCATGGTCTACAAGCGGCTCGCCGGCATTCGCGGCATGCCGGACCTCGAGCAGATGGCCGCCGAGCTGGAGGATCGCTTCGGACCCATCCCGCCGCTCGTCGACACCCTGCTGCGGCTGATGGAGCTGCGGCGCTGGCTGAAGGACCTGCGCGTCGTCTCCGCGAAGCGGCGTGGCGACGGCATCGTGCTCGAGTTCGATGCGGCGACGCCGGTGACGGTCGAGCGGCTGCTCGAGCTCGTGCGCGGCACGAAGGGCCGGCTCAAGCTCACGAGCGGGTCCGCGCTCGTCGTGCAACCGCAGGCGTCCGATTCCGACGGCATCATCGCGGAGCTCAGATCGCTCTTGCAGACCCTCGGAACCACGTGATAGCCACCGCCCGAATGTTCCGCGGCCTGTGTGCGGCGGCCGCCCTGCTGGTGGCGGTCTGCGTCGTCGAGACGGCCCGCGCCGAGACCGTCAACCGCATCATCGCGACGATCGATGGGGAACCGGTCACGGCGCACGAGCTCGAGGAGTACAAGCGCCAGCGCAACGCGCCGCAGGCGAGCGAATCGCAGCTGCTCGACGCCCTGATCACCGACCGTCTCCTCGAGAAGGAAGCCAAGGAGAAGGGGATCGAGGTCAAGGACGAGGACGTCGAGGGCTACATCACCGAGGTGAAGACGCGCGCCCGCCTCGACGACGCCGGCTTCAAGAAGGCGATCGAAGCGCAGGGCCTCACGCTCGAGAAGTACAAAGAGAAGGTGAAGGACGAGCTCCAGAAGTCGCAGCTCGTGAACCGCGAGATCCGCGCGCGGGTGAACGTCACGCCGCAGGAGGTCGAGCGCTACTACGAGGCCAACAAGGACCGCTATCGCAGCCATGACGGCATCACGCTGCGGGCCATCCTGATCGCCGTCACCCCCGGGAGAGACCCCGGGGAGGCCAAGGCGAAGGCCGATGCGGTGCACGCGAAGGCCGCGGCCGGCGAGGACTTCGGCGAGCTCGCGGCGCAGTACTCGGACGCCCCCGGCGCCGATTCGGGCGGCCGTCTCGGCACCTTCAAGAAAGGGCAGCTCGAGCCGGCGCTCGAGCAGGCGACGTCCGGCCTGCGGCAGGGCGACATCAGCGAGGTCGTGGTGACGAGCCGCGGCTTCTACATCCTCCAGGTCGAGGCCGTCGAAGGCGGTGACGTCCAGTCGATCGACGCGGTGAAGGAGCAGATCCGCGACGAGCTGTACGAGAAGGCGCTCGAGCAGCGCTTCGAGAACTGGCTCTCGCGCGATCTCCGCGAGCGGCACTCGGTCGAGGTCCTGAATTGAATCCGGCGATCTTCCGCGAATACGACATTCGCGGCATCGCCGATCGCGACTACGACGCGTCGTTCGCCGGCGAGCTCGGGCGGGCCTTCGGCACCCTCGTGGCGGAGCACGGCGGCAAGCGCGTCAGCGTCGGCCGCGACTGCCGGCTCACGTCCGACGCATACGCGGCGGCCGTCCGCGACGGCATCACGTCGACCGGCGTCGACGTGCTCGACATCGGCGTCTGCCCGACGCCGCTCGTCTACTTCTCGCTGTTCCACTGGGGGCTCGACGGCGGCATCCAGGTCACCGGCAGCCACAATCCCGCCGAGTACAACGGCTTCAAGGTGTCGCTCGGCACGGAGTCGCTGCACGGCGACGCCATCCAGGACCTTCGTCGGCGCATCGAGGGCAAGCGCTACCGTGCGGGCGCGGGGACGGTCACGCAGCGCGCGGTCATTCCCGAGTACGAGGACTACGTCGTCCAGAACGTCGGACCGCTCGCGCGGCCCATCAAGGTCGTCGTCGACGCCGGCAACGGCACCGGCGGGCCGGTGGCGCCGTCGCTCTACCGGCGGCTCGGCGCGGAGGTCGTCGACATCTTCTGCGACATGGACGGCCGCTTCCCGAACCATCACCCCGACCCGACGGTCGAGGAGAACATGCGGCACCTCGTCGCGAAGGTCGCGGACACCGGCGCCGAGCTCGGCATCGCGTTCGACGGCGACTCCGACCGCATCGGCGTCGTCGACGCGGCGGGCCGCATGATCTGGGGCGACGAGCTGCTGGTGCTCTACGCGCGTGACGTCCTGTCGCGGAACCCCAAGGCGATCGTCGTCTCCGAGGTGAAGTGCTCGCAGCGGCTCTACGACGACATCGCGGCGAAGGGCGGCAACGGCATCATGTGGAAGGCCGGCCATTCGCTGCTGAAGGCCAAGATGAAGGAGACCGGCGCGCTCCTCGGCGGCGAGATGAGCGGCCACATCTTCTTCAAGGAGCGCTGGTTCGGCTTCGACGACGGCATCTACGCGGGCGCGCGCCTGCTGGAGATCCTCGGCCGCACGGGCAACACGGTCGCCGAGCTGCTTTCCGACCTGCCGCCGTCGTACAGCACGCCCGAGATCCGCATCGACTGTCCCGACGACGTGAAGTTCCGCGTTGCCGACGCCGTCCGCGACCGCTACCGCGGGGAGGGCCGCGAGCTGATCGACATCGACGGCGTGCGCGTGAAGTTCCCCCACGGCTGGGGCCTGCTGCGCGCATCGAACACCCAGCCCGTGCTGGTGCTCCGCTTCGAAGCGCAGAGCGAAGCCGAGCTGGCTGAATATCGTCGCTCGGTCGAAGACGTCGTCGCCGAAGTGCGCGCGGAGGTCGGCGGCTAGAGTGCCGGCCGATCGGCCCCCCCGATCGAAGCAGGATGCCGCGCCGGCTTCGCCGGCCGCGGCATACGGGTCGCCCGAAGCGGAACGCCACACGCTCGCGTCCGGACCCGAGCCGAGACATGGTCTCGGCTCGATCCTGATTCGCGGTGCCCGCGGTCACAACCTGAAGAACATCGACGTGACGATCCCGCGGGATCGGCTCGTCGTGATCACGGGGCTGTCGGGCTCCGGCAAATCGTCGCTCGCGTTCGACACGCTCTACGCCGAAGGACAGCGCCGCTACGTCGAGTCGCTGTCGGCGTACGCGCGGCAGTTCCTCGAGCAGATGGAGAAGCCGGACTGCGACGCCATCGAGGGGCTGTCGCCGGCGATCGCCATCGAGCAGAAGGGCGTCGGCCGCAATCCGCGGTCGACGGTCGGCACCGTCACCGAGATCGCCGACTACCTGCGCCTGTTGTTCGCGCGCGTCGGCCACCCGTTGTGCTGGATCTGCGGGCGCGAGATCGCCGCGCAGCCCGTGCAGCAGGTCGTCGACCGGCTGCTCGCGCTGCCGGCGGAGACGCGGCTCTGGGTGTACGCGCCCGTCGTGCGCGACCGGAAGGGCGAGCACAAGAAGGAGCTCGACGACCTCCGTCGCGGCGGCTTCGTGCGCGTGCGGGTCGACGGCGAGCTGCGCGAGCTCGGCGAGGACATCGTGCTGGCGCGGACGGCGCGCCACACGATCGAGGTGCTCGTCGACCGGCTGATCGTGCGGCCGGGCACGGAGCGCCGGCTCGCGGACTCCGTCGAGGTGGCGTTCCGTCACGCGGATGGGGTGCTCCTCGTCGAGGCGACCGAGCCGGGCGCCTCGGAGCCGACGCCGCATTTCTTCAGCGAGCGGCACGCGTGTCCGGTGTGCGGCGTGTCGTATCCCGAGATCGCGCCGCGCTTTTTCTCGTTCAACAGCCCGCACGGGGCGTGTCCGACGTGCGGCGGGCTCGGCGTGCAGCGCCGGCTGGATCCGTCGCTCGTCGTGCCGCGGCCGGACGAGCCCGTGCCGGCGGCATTCTCGAGCGTCGTGCAGCGCGCGGTCCCGGCGCTCGACGATCTCGTCGCCGCGGTGGCCGCGCACTACGGCTTCGCCCGCGACATGCCGTTCGCCGCGCTGCCGGCAGAGGTGCGGTCTGCCATCATGGACGGCAGCGGCGAGACGACGATCCCGTTCACCACGGCGACCGCCGGTCGCAAGCGTACCGAGCGTCGCGCCTTCGAGGGCATCCTGCCGATGCTCGAGCGGCGGCAGCGCGAGACGAAGTCGAGCTGGTTGCGCGAGGAGCTCGACGGCCTCGTCGCCGAAGCGCCGTGTCCGGAGTGCGAGGGCACGCGGCTGCGGCGCGAGGCGCGCTTCGTGCGCGTCGCCGGGAAGAGCATCGTCGACGTGTCGGCCCTGCCCATCCGCGAGGCGCAGGCGTTCTTCGACGGGCTGGTGCTCGCGCCCGCCGAGGAGGAGATCGCGCGGCCCATTCTGAAGGACGTGCGCGCACGGCTCGGGTTCCTGCTCGACGTCGGCCTCGACTACCTCACCATCGACCGTGGCGCGGCCACGCTGTCGGGCGGGGAGGGGCAGCGCATCCGGCTCGCGACGCAGATCGGCTCGCGGTTGACGGGCGTCCTCTACGTACTCGACGAGCCGTCGATCGGGCTGCATCAGCGCGACAACGCGCGCCTGCTGCAGACGCTGGTCCGGCTGCGCGACCTCGGCAATACGGTCGTCGTCGTCGAGCACGATCCGGACATGATCCTCGCGGCCGACCACGTGATCGACATGGGCCCCGGAGCAGGCGTGCACGGCGGGCATGTCGTCGCGGAAGGGACGCCCGCGGCGGTGATGGCGAACCCGTCGTCGCTGACGGGACGGTATCTCTCCGGCGCGCTGGTCGTGCCGATCCCGGCGCAGCGTCGTCGGGGGACGGGGTGGAGCATCGGCGTGCGCGGGGCGCGCGCGCACAACCTGCAGGCCGTCGACGCGACGATTCCGCTCGGGACGATGACGTGCGTCACCGGCGTATCCGGCTCGGGGAAGAGCACGCTCGTCATCGACACGCTCTACCGCGCGCTGGCGCGCCGGCTCGGTCTGGGCGGCGAAGAGCCGGGGCCGCACGACGAGCTCACCGGCTGGCAGCTCGTCGACAAGGTCATCGAGATCAGCCAGGCGCCGATCGGCCGCAGCCCGCGCTCCAACCCGGCGACGTACACGGGCGTCTTCGGGCCGATCCGCGAGCTGTTCGCGCAGCTGCCGGAGGCGCGTACCCGGGGCTACGGCCCCGGCCGCTTCTCGTTCAACGTGAAGGGCGGGCGGTGCGAAGCGTGCAGCGGCGACGGCGTCATCGCCATCGAGATGCACTTCCTGCCCGACGTCTACGTGACCTGCGAGGTGTGCGGCGGCCGTCGCTACGACCGCGAGACGCTCGAGGTGAAGTGGAAGGGGCTCAGCATCGCCGACGTGCTGGACCTCACCGTCGAGGAAGCGCTCGGCGTCTTCGGCAACGTTCCGGCCGTGCGCCTGCGGCTGGACGTCCTGCGCGAGGTCGGCCTCGACTACCTGCGGCTCGGCCAGTCCGGGACGACGCTGTCCGGCGGCGAGGCGCAGCGGGTCAAGCTGGCGCGCGAGCTCGCCCGGCGGGCGACGGGGCGCACCCTCTATGTCCTCGACGAGCCCACGACGGGCCTGCACTTCGACGACGTCCGCCGGCTCCTCGACGTCCTGGGCCGGCTGGTCGACGCCGGGAACAGCGTATTGCTGATCGAGCACAACCTGGACGTCATCAAGTCGGCCGACCACGTCATCGACCTCGGACCGGAGGGAGGCCATCGCGGCGGCCGGGTGCTGGTTTCCGGGACGCCGGAACAGGTGGCCGCGTGCGAGGCGTCGTGGACCGGGCAGTTCCTGCGTCGCGTACTCGCCACGGTCCCGCCCGTGGAAGTAGCCGGAACATAACGCTGTCTTTGTGTTTTGACGCTGGGCGCCTGGGTTGACAGTGCGACCTCGAAGGTCATAGTAGACCTGTCGGGTCCGGATTATCCGGAACGGCATCCATCAGGCACTCAGGCAGGCGAGGAGCGGCACATCATGACGACGCGCGGCATCTACATGGACAACCACGCGACGACGCCCGTGGACCCGCGGGTGCTCGAGACGATGCTGCCCTACTTCGGCGACATCTTCGGGAACGCGGCGAGCCGCACCCACGGGTTCGGATGGGAGGCCGAGAAGGCCGTCGACACCGCACGCGAGCAAGTGGCCCGACTGATCGGCGCCCGGGCGAAGGACATCGTCTTCACCAGCGGCGCCACCGAGTCGGACAACCTGGCCATCAAGGGCGTCGTCGAGTTCTACCGCGACAAGGGCAACCACATCATCACCCAGGTCACCGAGCACAAGGCGGTGCTCGATTCGTGCCGGGCGCTCGAGCGCAAGGGCCTCGCGACCGTCACGTACCTGCCCGTCGACAAGTACGGCCAGATCGATCTCGACCAGCTGCGCGACGCGATCACCGACAAGACCGTCCTGATCTCGATCATGTGGGCCAACAACGAGATCGGCACGATCCAGCCCATCGCCGAGATCGGCAAGATCGCCCGCGAGAAGGGCGTCCTGTTCCACACCGACGCCGTGCAGGGCATCGGTCACCTGCCGCTCGACGTCGATGCGATGCACGTCGACCTCCTCTCGCTGACGGCCCACAAGCTCTACGGTCCGAAGGGCGTCGGGGCGATCTACGTGCGCTCGAAGGGGCCTCGCGTGCGTCTCTCGCCGATCATCGACGGCGGCGGCCACGAGCGCGGCATGCGCTCCGGCACGCTGAACGTCCCCGGTATCGTCGGGCTCGGTGCCGCCTGCGAGCTCGCCCGCGAGAGCATGGCCGACGAGTCGCAGCGCGTCCTCGGCCTGCGCGAACGCCTGCACGAGGCGATTTCGAAGGAGCTCGACGAGGTCTACCTGAACGGCCATCCGGTCCACCGGCTGCCGGGCAACCTCAACCTGAGCTTCGCCTTCGTCGAGGGCGAGTCGCTGCTGATGGGGCTCAACGGCTCGGTCCATCCGATCGCGGCGTCCGCATCGATGGCGCCGATCGCCGTGTCGTCCGGATCGGCGTGCACGTCGGCCACGCTCGAGCCGTCCTACGTGCTGAAGGCGCTCGGCGTCGGCGAGGATCTGGCCCACACCTCCATCCGGTTCGGCCTCGGCCGCTTCAACACGGTCGAGGACGTCGACTACGTCGCCGACCGGGTGATCAGCGAAGTGAAGCGATTGCGTGACCTCTCGCCGCTCTACGAGATGGCGAAGGAAGGCATCGATCTGAAGACGGTCTCCTGGCAGCGGGACTGACCGCAGGGGGAATTACGATGGCGTACAGTGACAAGGTCCTCGACCACTATTCGAATCCGCGCAACGTCGGCTCGCTGCCGAAGGAAGACGCCAACGTCGGTACCGGCGTGGTCGGCGCCCCGGAGTGCGGCGACGTCATGAAGCTGCAGCTGCGCATCAGCGACGCGGGCATCGTCGAGGACGCGAAGTTCAAGACGTTCGGCTGCGGCAGCGCGATCGCCAGCTCCAGCTACGTGACGGAGCTCGTGAAGGGCAAGACGGTCGACGAGGTGCTCGAGATCAAGAACACCCATATCGTCCAGGAGCTGTCGCTGCCGCCGGTGAAGATCCACTGCTCGGTGCTCGCCGAGGACGGCATCAAGGCGGCGATCGCCGACTGGAAGAAGAAGCGCGGCACCGACGAGACCGAGGCCCCGGCGCCCGAGGCCGCGGCGGCGAAGTAGGCTCGATGCCATCGATCGGAATGACGGACCAGGCCGCGGCCAAGATCCAGGCCCTGGTCGCCGAGAAGGGGCTCCCCGACGGGGGGCTCCGCGTGAAGGTCGTGGGCGGCGGCTGTTCGGGGCTCACCTACAAGATGGACCTCGACCAGGTCCGCGACGGTGACAAGGTGTTCGAGCACGGCGGTGCGAAGCTCGTCGTCGACCGCAAGAGCTTCCTCTACTTGAACGGCACGATCCTCGACTACACGGACGAGCTGATGTCGTCCGGCTTCAACCTGCAGAACCCGAACGTGAAGCGGTCCTGCGGCTGCGGGTCGTCTTTCGGCGTCTGACGACGTTGGGCTCATGCGCGGCGAGTGTGATGCACGCGAACGGCAATACCGGCCAGCGCCAGTGCTGGCGATGCGAAGCCCCCGTGGGGCAGGCGCTCGTGTGCGTGCAGTGCGAGGCTCCGCAGCCCGTACCGCCCGGCGCTGACCTGTTCGCGCTGCTCGACCTGCCGCGCCGTCTGGTCGTCGACCGCGACGACCTCGAACGGCGCTGGCACGAGGCGTCCCGCGCGCTGCATCCCGACCGGCATCAGACCGCCGGGACCCGCGACCAGGAGCTGAGCCTCGCCGCGAGCGCGGCGATCAACCGTGCCCACCGCACGCTCCGCGATCCCATCGCGCGCGGCCGGTACTGGCTCGAGCTGCACGGCAACCCGCTCGGCGAGCGCAACAATGCCGTCCCGCCCACGCTGGCCGCGTTCGTCTTCGAGACGCAGGAAGAGCTGGAGGCGCTGCGCGAGTCGCCGCGCGATCCCGCCGTGCGCGGGCGCGTCGAGACGGCGCGCCGCGACGTGGCCGACCGCGTGTCGGCGCTGCAGGGAGCGCTCGTCGAGCGCTATGCGACGTGGAGCAACGCCGGTGCCCCGGCCGCGCTCGACGAGCTGAAGCGCGGGCTCTCGGAGCTGGCCTACCTGCGTACGCTGCTCGACGACGTCGAGACCGCACTGGAGGGCTGAGTTGGAGCGCATCGTCGGCATCGATCTGGGTACGACCAACAGTCTCGTCGCGGTCCTCGGCGACGACGGCCCTCGCGTGCTCACCAACCCCGAGACGGGCGAGCGCCTGCTGCCGTCCGCGGTGTCGTTCCTGCCCGACGGCCGCGTGATCGTCGGCCGCGACGCGCGCGCGATGGCCGCGGAGCGTCCGTTCGACACGATCCTGTCGGTGAAGCGCTTCATGGGCCTCGGCGTCGAGCACGTGAGCGACGAGGACCGCCGCCGCTACCGGTTCGTCGAGGGACGGCCGGGCGTCGTGCGGTTCGCCGCCGGAGGGCGCGAGCTGACCGCACCGGAGATCTCGGCGTACGTGCTGCGCGAGCTGAAGCGCTGGGCCGAGGCCGCGCTCGGCGGCCCCGTCACGCGTGCCGTCGTCACGGTGCCGGCGTACTTCAACGACAGCCAGCGCCAGGCGACGAAGGACGCCGGACGGCTCGCCGGGCTCGACATACTCCGTCTCGTCAACGAGCCGACGGCGGCCGCGCTGGCCTACGGCCTCGACAAGAACGCCGAGGGCGTCGTCGCCGTCTACGACCTCGGCGGCGGGACGTTCGACGTCTCGATCCTGAAGCTGCGTGGCGGCATCTTCGAGGTGCTCGCGACGAACGGCGACACGCGGCTCGGCGGGGACGACCTCGATACGCGCCTCGCCGATCTGCTGCTCGGCGACCTCCCGGCGGCGCTCCGCGACCACCCGCAGGTGCGTGCGCAGGTGCTCGCCCTGGCCGAGCGGACGAAGCGGACGCTCTCCGATCAGCAGCGGACCGACGTCGAGCTGGCGCTGCCGGACGGCACGCCGGTCCGCCGAACGATCACCCGCGAGGACTTCGAGACCCTGGTGCGCGACATCGTCGAGCGGACCAGCCGGCCGTGTCGTCAGGCGCTCAAGGACGCCGGCCTCGACGCGGCCGACGTCGGTGAGGTGGTCGCCGTCGGCGGCTCGACCCGCGTGCCGCTCGTCCGCCGGCACATGGAGACGCTCTTCGGACGGCCGCCCCTCGTCAGCATCGATCCGGACGAGGTCGTGGCGCTCGGCGCGGGCATCCAGGCGGGCATCCTGACCGGCGGCCGGCGCGACATGCTGCTCCTCGACGTCGTGCCGCTCTCGCTCGGCATCGAGACGATGGGCGGGGTGTTCACGCGGCTGATCGATCGGAACGTCACCATCCCCGTCGCCGTCCGCGAGAACTTCACGACCGCCGTCGACAACCAGACGTCGGTGGACGTGCACGTGCTGCAGGGCGAGCGCGAGCTGGCGTCGGACAACCGCAGCCTGGCGCGCTTCAGCATCCCCATCGAGCCGCTGCCGGCGGGCGTGCCACGCCTCGAGATGACCTTCCTCGTCGATGCGAACGGCATCCTCAGCGTCACCGCCAGCGACATGCGGACCGGACGCGAGCGTAGCATCGAGGTGAAGCCGTCGTACGGCATCACCGACGAGGAGATCGAGCGCATGCTCGAGGAGTCGTTCGACCACGCGGAGGACGACGTCATGCAGCGGCAGCTGCTCGAGTCGCGCGTCGATGCCGACGCCATCCTGCATGCGACCCGGCAGTCGCTCGCCACGCACGCGTCGCGACTGGAGCCGGGCGAGGGCGAGCGGATCGAGGCCGCCGTCGCCGCGCTGCAGGCGGCGCGCGACGGCACGGACCACATTCGCATCCGCGAGGCGTACGATACGTTGAGCACGACGACCGAGCCCTTCGCACAGCGGATCATGGACGCCGCGATCCACGACGCCGTCACGGGGCGGCCGCTCGAGGACATCTGAGATGCACGTGCCTGGAGCGACTATGAGGACTAAGGAGGGTCGATGGCCTTCATGCAGGTGAGCCGCAAGGTGGACTACGCGCTCCGGGCCGTCATCCATCTCGCCAACGCCGAGGCGCACGGACGCACGTGCACGGTGGGCGAGATCGCCGAGCGCGAGCGCATGCCGCGGCAGTTCCTCGAGAAGATCGTTCAGCAGCTGATCCGCGAGGGGCTGGTCCGTTCGCGTCGGGGACCGCATGGGGGCTACGTCCTGGCCAGGCCCGCCGAAGAGGTCACTTTCCGGGACGTCATCGAGGCCCTGGAAGGGCCGATTTCGCTGAACGTCTGCGTCGGGGATCACCCCGACTGCTTCCTCCTGGGCGCCTGCGGCATGAACCGCATCTGGGCGGAGGGGCAGCGACGCGTGATGGACCTTTTCGAGTCCACCACGATCGCGTCGGTCCGTCACCCGGTGCCGCCGTCCACGGTACCCCCGAAAAATCGTGAATACGGCACCGAGGAGGTCGTCTAAACCGCCGTAACCGGACCACAGGGCAAGTCGGTTACGAGGGACAAAGCACATGAAAGATCGCGAGGACCAACAGGAAGATCGGATGGGTGGAGGGTTGTTCGCACCGGATACATTGCTGCCTTCGCAGTACTTCGATCGCGTGCGCCGGGGCGGCGAGTACGATGGTGAGCGCCGCCTGATGGTCGCAGTGCTCGAGGACGCGGTGGACGTCTACCGCAAGCAGGTCGGCGCCACCGACCACCGCCGGCGTCAAATGTTCACCGACGCCGAGGCGTGGATCGAGGATACCGATCGCACGTGGATCTTCTCGTTCGAGAACATCTGCGACGTGCTCGGGATCGATGCCGGGTACCTGCGCAACGGCCTCCGGGCATACAAGAAGCAGGCGGGTGGTGACCGCGGCCGGGTCGTGCAACTGCGCCCCGAGGCCCTGACGCCCGAGACCGTTCGCAAGGCGAACGCATCCTGACACCGGAACTTCCGAGGGCGACGGTCGGCGCAGGACGCCGTCCGTCGCCTTCGTCTTTTGGGGCGAGGTGGTGAGGGCAAGGACGATGCGGGGGGCAGCACCGATGCGATGGCCGGGGGCACCCGGTTACTGGGGACGGGAGTTCGTCGAGCCGCGCGTGCGCGTGATCGTCGCCGACCAGCTCGGCGTCGAGATGGACGCGTTGGCGCCCGACGTGTCGCTGATCGAGGACCTGGCGGCCGATTCGCTCGACCTGGTCGAGCTGTCGCTCGCGCTCGAGAGCGAGTTCGGCGTCGCGCTGGGCGAGGCCGATGTCCAGGCCGTGCGCACGTACCGCGACCTCGTCGATCTCGTGGTGACCGCCACGCGCGGCGGCCGCGAGCGGGACGAGCTGGCGGCGTTCGTGCGGTCGGTGGTGGTGTCCGGCACGGGCGAGCGGCGTCGCGAGGTGCGCAGGGCCGCGTGGCTCACGCCCTACGAGGCCGAGTCGATCGCCGCCGACGCGCTCGGCGCCGGCCGCGGTGCGCGTCTGGAGGTGACGGTGGCCCAGGCGACGACCGAGGAGCTCGCGCGTGTCGAGGGCTGCTTCGCGTGGCTCGTCGAGCGCGGCGTCGACCTGTCGGTCCATCGCGAGCGCCCAGCGGATCGTCGCTCCATCGCCTGAGGCCGCGCTTCCGGCGGGTGGGGCCATGGGCTACAGTCCCGCGCCGTGCCGCTCCGCTCGACGATTCCCTGCCCCGGGTGCGGGCAGCCGCTCGTGCGGAAGCCGGGCGGTCGCTGCCCCGGATGTGGGGTGGCCGTCGGCCGCCACGTGCAGGCGGCGCGCGACCGTGAGGAGCGCATCGAGCGCGTGGTCGCGGTCATCGGGACGGTTGCGGTGGTGGCGGTCTTCGCCATGACGGCGGGCCTCGGGATGGTCGAAGGGATCGCCGCCTACGCGGGCGCGGGCGCTCTGATGTTCTGGCTCGCACGAAAGAGCTTTTGAAGATGGGAGCGACGATGACGACGCTGCGTGCGGTGAAGGGTGGGGCGGCTGGAACGAAGGCCGATCTGATGGTGGTGCCGGTGCCCGACGCCGGCCTGGCGGCGGCACTGCGGCCCTTCGGCCGTCTCGCGAACGTCCTGACACGACGGGCGCGCGAGGCCGACTTCCGCGGCCGCGCCGAGGACGCGCTCGTGCATCAGGGCGACGGCGGCACGGTGATGCTGCTCGGGCTGGGCAACGGCGATGGATCCCTCGACGGCTGGCGTCGGGTGGGAGCGCGCGCACGACGCGAGGCAGAGCGGCTCGGCGCGAAGCGCGTCGCCGTATGGCTCGGCGCGCACGCCGCGCGCGGGGAGGTGCTGGCGGCGGTCCCCGAGGGCTTCCTGCTCGCCGGCTATCGGTTCGACCGCTACCGTTCCGAGGCCCGCGCGTCGCGCGTCGACTCGCTCGCGCTCGTGAGCGACGTCATGCCGAAGCCTGCGGTCACCCGCCCGCTGCTCAACGGCGCGTCGAGCCTCGGAGCCGCCGTCTACGGCGCGCGCGATCTCGTGAACGAGCCGCCGTCGATCGCGACGCCGCGCTTTCTCGCCGAGCACGCGCGCGCCATCGCGGCGCAGTCGAAGCGCATCTCGGTCGACGTCTGGGACCCGAAGCGCATCGCAAAGGAAGGTCTCGCCGGCCTGCAGGCGGTCGCGCGCGGGAGCCATGAGGAGCCGCGCTTCATCACGCTGCGCTACGCCGGCGCGGCGCCGCGCCGCCGCGTCGCGATCGTGGGCAAGGGCATCACGTTCGACTCGGGCGGCCTGTCGCTCAAGCCGGCGAAGTCCATGGAGACCATGAAGTACGACATGGCCGGCGCGGCGGCCGTGATGGGTACGATCGCCGCCGTCGCGGCGCTGGAGCTCCCGCTCGAGGTGACGGCGTACGCGCCCGCCACCGAGAACCTCCCGGGCGGACGCGCGCAGAAGCCCGGCGACGTCATCCGCTACGCGAACGGCCGCACCGTCGAGGTGCTCAATACCGACGCCGAGGGCCGTCTGGTCCTCGCCGACGCGCTCGTGCTGGCCAGCCGCGAGCAGCCCGACCTCATCATCGACCTGGCGACGTTGACGGGCGCGGCGCGCATCGCGCTCGGCTCGCAGTACGCCTGCATCCTCGGCTCGGACCAGACGCTCGTCGACGGCCTCGTGGCAGCTGGCCGTACCGCGGGCGAGGCGTGCTGGCAGTTGCCGCTCGTGCGCGAGTACCGCGACGACCTGAAGAGCCCGATCGCGGATCTCAAGAACGTCGGCGGCGGCGAGGCCGGGACGATCACCGCGGCGCTGTTTCTCGCCGAGTTCGTCGGCGGCGTGCCGTGGGCGCACCTCGACATCGCCGGGCCGGCGTACGCCGAGAAGGAGATGCCGCTCGCCCCGCGCGGCGCCACCGGCTACGGCGTGCGTCTGCTGACGCAGTTCCTGCGCGACCTGGCCAGCGGCTCCTAGGCGGGCCGCCGGCGCGGGGACGTCGCCGCTCGCACGAGGATCGCGCCCGCGACGAGCGTCGCCGCGAAGAAGTGGAAGCCGCCGCGGAGGACCGCGTCCGCGATCACGAACGCGACGCCGATCGCGATCGTCGCGGTCGCGACCAGGGTCGGCGGCATGGCGAGCAGGCCCAGCGCGCCGCCCGTCATGACGATGCCCGCGACGATGCCGGCCACGCCGACGGCGTGCCACGCGATCGGCCCGCCGAGCATCGCGGGACCGTCCGGATAGAGCCGGGTGCCGACGATCTCGTGTGCGAGACCGACCTGCAGGACCAGCATGCCGCCGGCGGTGGCGAGCGCGCGTCCGTGTCCGGCGCGCAACGCGATCCGCACGACGCCGATCACGCCGAAGAGCAGGGCGCCGCCGACGATGGCCGCCCCGATGGCCATGCCGTCCCATGCGAGCAGCACGGGATGCGCGAATCGCAGCCCGACGGCGCCGAGGACGCCGATCGCGAGCGGCACGACGGGGACGTCGCGTGCCGTCATGTTCGTTCGACGGGCGAGGAGCGCGGCGAACGGCACGACCGACGTCTCGCGGCAGTACTCGGCGTACGCCTCGCCCTTCGACGCGAGCAGCTTGCGGTCCTGCCGTCGGGTGCCGACCACCGTGAAGAGCGTCAGGCACGCGAAGAACACCGCGCCGGTCGCATGCGAGGACAGCACGACGTGGACGAGCGCGACCATCGCGAGCCCGACGAAGAACGGATGGCGCGTGATGCGCGCGAGCCGCGTCGGCGGCGGCACGCCGCGCGTCGACATCTCCATCGGCGATTCGGGGTAGGTGACCAGGCCGCCGACGAGCAGCACGGCGCCGAGCCCGGCGAGGCCCATGAGTAGGAGGCGCATCGACGGTCCGACGAACCCCGCCAGCCCGGGCGGTCCGGCCAGCTGGTTCACGGCGTAGCTCCGCATGAGCAGCGTGAAGGTGACGGCGGCGACCGCGAAGTAGATCAGACGAAACCCGCCCTCGCCGACCCGCCCGACGATACGGGCGCGGACGCGCGAATCGGCGAGCCCGTCGTGCGTGCCCGCGAAGAGCAGCCAGTGGGCGACGATGCTGGCGATCGCTTCCATGGCGAGTCCTCCCGGTCATTTCCGCCGCGTCGCGGTGGGCAGTGGAATGACGCGGACCAGCGCGGCCGGATCGAGCGGCTTGCCGTCGGTGAAGGCCGAGAAGCCGGCGTCGAGCGCCGCGAAGAACGACCGCAGGCCGTCGAGCCGCCTGGTCGCGAAACGGGCGCCCTCGTCGGACGACCGTTCGAGCAACCGCGCCGATTCCTTCGCGGCCGTCAGCGCCTGGCGGACGCACCAGCGAAACCGCCGTTCGACGAGCTCCTGCATGGCGCGCACGAAGTCCGTCGTCGCCTCGTAGTGGTCCTTGCGCGAGCCCGGCGTCGGCACGCGGCGCACGAGGTGCCATTCGACGAGACCGCGAATGGTGATCGAGACGTTGCTCTTGCTCTGGCCGAGCGCGGTGGCGATCTCGTCGAGTGAGAGCGGCCGCTCGGACAGGTAGAGGATGCCGAAGATCCGACCCTGGAGCGGCGAGAGGACCCCCGAATTGGCGGCGGCGGCGCCCATGCCGTCCGCGAAGACGTCGACCGCGTGTGACGTGTCCGGCATGCCGAACGTTTAGAATATTCTGAACGTACAAGTCAACCGGGAATTTCAGGCCAGTCGGGCGCGCACGAAGCGCTCGGCCTCGTCGCGCGTGCGGACGTCGCCCTCGAGCTGGGCGTCCTCCAGCGCGCGCAGCAGCTCGCCGACGCGCGGCCCGGCGGGACATCCCATCGCCATGAGGTCGTTGCCGCCGAGCAGGCGCGGGGGGCGGAGCGGCGCCTGCGCCTCCAGCTCGGCGCGACGGCGCTCGCAGTAGAGCACCCAGCGCAGGTCGCCGTTCGACGCGAGCGCGTCCCATCGGGCCAGCTGCAGCAACTCGTCGATACCCTCCTCGGCGAGCAGCTTCTTCAGGGTCGCGAGACGCATGTCGGGCGCCTGCACCAGCCGCAGGTGGCTCCGCACCAGCCAGGCGACGCGCTCCCACGTCATGCGACTGCGTCGCAGGCGCTGGCAGATCTCGACGGCGCGCTCGGCGCCGACGTTCGTGTGGCCGTAGAACGTGATGCGATCGCCCTTGGTGCCGGCGCACTCGGGCTTGGCGACGTCGTGCAGCAGCGCGCCCAGCGCCAGCGTCTCCGCGACGCCCGCCGGCAGCTGCTGGAGGAGCAGCAGCGTGTGACGCCAGACGTCGCCCTCGGGATGGAAGTCCGCCGACTGCGCGCAGCCCTGGAGCGCCGCGATCTCCGGCAGGACGACGGGCAGCAGCCCCGTCGTGTCGAGCAGCTCGAAGGCGCGGCGCGCGCCGCCTTCGGTGAGCATCTTGACGATCTCCTCGCCGATGCGCTCGGCCGCCATGTCGGTGACGCTGGGCGCCGCAGCGACGATCGCCTCGTGCGTCGCGGGATGGATGGTGAACCCGAATCGCGCCGCGAAGCGCACCGCACGCAGCATGCGGAGGCGGTCCTCGGCGATGCGCGCGCGTGGATCGCCGATCGCACGGATGACGCCGGCGCGCAGATCGTCCCGCCCGCCGACGTAGTCGACGATCTCGCCGGTGAGCGGATCCTGGTAGAGCGCGTTGATCGTGAAGTCGCGACGGAGCGCATCCTGCTCGGCGGTGCCGAAGTGCACCTGCGTCGGGCGGCGGCCGTCGACGTAGGCGTCGTCGGAGCGGAACGTCGCCACCTCGAGCCGGATGCCCTGCTCGATCACGAGGATGACGCCGAACTGCACGCCGACGGGTACCGTGCGGCGGAACAGCCGGCGGACGACCTCGGGCGCCGCGCTCGTCGCGATGTCGTGCTCGCGCGCCTCCCGGCCGAGCAGCAGGTCGCGCACGCTCCCGCCGACGATGTACGCCTGATGCCCGGCCTCCCGCAGCCGGCGGACGACGTCAGCCGCGGCCGTTGCCGACGCGGTCGTCATGGGGAAATTCGAACAGCACCTTGACGGCGCCGGAGTGCGCCTGGTCGCCGCAGGCGAGGAACGCGTCGCGGTAACGGTCGAGGGAGAAGCGATGGCTCAAGATCGCCGTGCCGTCGATTCGCCCGGCCCGGACGAGATCGAGGTAGATCGCCATGGAGTGACGGCGCGTGCCCTCGAACTCCTCGACGCCGAACGCGTTGGAGCCGATGACGTGGATCTCCTTGAAGTAGAGCGGGGTCCACTCGAAGCGCCGCGGCACCTCGACGCCGGTGACGACCACCGCGCCGCGCGGCGCGGCCACGCGGATGCCGACCTCGACGGTCTGCGGATAGCCGACGGTGTCGTAGATGACGTCCACGCCGCCGCCGTTGAGCCACGGCATGCCGTACCAGGGTGACAGCACGTCGGCGCCGGTCTCGGCGCCGACGCGCTCGACGAGCTGGGCGACCGGTTCGTGCGCCAGCACGACGTCGGCGCCGAGCTGCGTCGCCAGCCGCGCCTGATGCGGGAACCGCGCGACGGCGAGCACGCGGCTGTCCGGATGCAGCGCGCGCAAGATGACGATCGTCAGCAGTCCGAGCGTGCCGCATCCGTAGACGAGCACGGGCGCGCCCGGTCGTGGCGGTCGCTTCAGTACCGCGTGGAACGACACGGAGAACGGGTCGGCGAGGACCGCCTGCTCGTCCGTGACGTCATCGGGCACCGGAATGCACATCGACTCGTGCGCGGGCACGAGCGGTGCGAACCCGCCCGTCGCGACGCTGCAGTTGCCGGTGTGGATGCCGGGCGGCAGCAGGCCCCGGCCGAAGTTGCGGCAGATCGAGTACTGCCCGTCGCCGCACTCCGGGCACGGCGGGGTGATGCCGCGGGGGCCGCAGCTGAGCCACGGGTTCAGCACGACGCGGTCGCCGGGCCGCCGGTCGCGTACTGCCGGTCCCACCTCGACCACCGTTCCGACCACCTCGTGCCCGAGCACCTGGGGAAACGAGATGAGCGCGGTCATCGGGTTGTCCATGTTCCCGTTGAGGAACATCTGCTTGTAGTCGCTGCCGCAGATGCCGCAGAGGCGCGTCTTCAGGATCACCCAGTCCTCGGCCGGCAGGCGCGGCTCCGGGACGTCGCGCAGCGCCGTGGGCGAGAACGGGCCGAAGTAGAACCGCCGGTCGACGCGTCCCAGCAGGCCGGACACGACCTGACGTGGGACGCTCACGTCGAAGACCAGCGCACGCATCGCGCGACCCAATCACGGTGGCCGCGCGGCGTGCAAGGGCCGCCGGTCAGTGCATGCCGCCGTGCGGGCCCATGCCGCCCGCGGGCGCGGCAGGCGCCGGCGGCGGCGTGATCTTCGCGAGCGCCGCGTCGTCGATCGACAGGTTGGCATTCTGCTTCAGGCTGTCGAAGCGACCCTGCATGCTGTCCTGCAGCGCCTTGTTGCGGAGCGTCGCCTTGATCTGCTCCTTCACCTGGTCGAACGGCTTGCGCTCGCCGTCTTCGCGCTCGGTGACGGTGATCACGTGGAAGCCGTACTGCGTCTTCACGACCTCGCTGATCTCGCCCGGTTTGAGCGAGAAGGCGACCTTCTCGAACTCGGGAACCATGCGGCCCTGGCCGAACTTCCCGAGGTCGCCGCCCTTGGCGCCGCTCGTCTTGTCCGTCGACTTCTCCTTGGCGATGTCGGCGAACTTCGACGGATCCTTGACGACCTCGTCACGGATCGCCTCCGCCGCCGCCTGCTCCTTCACGAGGATGTGCGACGCCTTGATCTGCGTGCTCGAGTACAGGTTCGGGTTGTCGTCGTAGTACTTCTGCGCGTCGGCGTCGGTGATCTCCGGCGGCTTCTGGTACTCGCGCATCAGGCGCTGTACGACGAGGCGCTTGCGCATGTCGGCGACCTGCCGCTCGATCTCCGGATCGGTGTCGTACCCGGCCTTCTGTCCCTCGGCGAACAGCAGGTCGTTCAAGATCATGTTCTCGACGAACTGCCGCTTGCGCTCCGGGGCGGCGAGGTACGCGCGTGACGGGCCGGGCAGGCGCTCGATCTCGGTGAGGACCTGGGCGCTCGTCAGCTTCTTGCCGGCGTAGGTCGCGACCACCTCGGTCTCCTCGACGGTGGCGCCGGCGACGGTGGTGTCCGTCGTCTTCGCCTGGTCGGCCGCGGGCGGCGCAGCGTCTTTCTTCTCCGGGGCGCATCCAGCGGCCGCGAGCGCCGCGGAGAGGAGCACGAGGGCAGCACGAGTTCGCATGGGTCCCGTGGCATAGCGCACGGCCCGCGCGCGGTCAATTTTCACCGTCGCGTCGGACGCTTGCGATATTTCCTAGCCCGCCCGCACGAGCCGCCGAAGCCCGACGCCCGCCACCACGCCGGCGGCGTCGATCAGCACGTCGCCGATCGCCGCCGTGCGCGTCGGGACGAACGCCTGATGGAGCTCGTCGCTCGCCGCGAAGAGCGCCCCCAGCAGGATGGCGACGACCGTCGCGCGCGCGCGGGCGGTGCCCTGGAGCAGCAATGCCCGCAGCGTCAGGGCGCCCAGCACGAGGTACTCGATGAAGTGCGCCGACTTGCGGATCGCGGCGTGCACGCGTGCCAGATCGTGCGGGTGGACGCCGGGGAACAGCGCGGACAGGAGGGGCAGCAGCACGGACGACGTGTGCTCCCCCGAGAACCAGCTCGACGAGAAGAGCGTGATGACGCCCGCCCAGACGGCGACGGGCAGCCATGCACGCAGGCGGTCACCCAATCTCGTCGATCGCGCGGTTGATCAGGGCGAGCAGCTCCTCGTCGAACTCGGCGTCGATGAAGCTCTCGATCTTGTCACGCTGCGACGCGTACTTCTTCCCCGCCGCCTCGCCTGCGAGGTGCGTGCCCGCGAGCACGTCGAGGAACTCGAGCATGGCCGGCTTCGTGCCGGGATCGGCCGTCTTCGACAGGAGACGGTCGAAGGTGAGGCGGAGGGTGAGGTAGGAGAGGCGGTACTTGAGTTCTTCGTCGAGCTCCATGGCCATGACGCTGTCCTTCCCGGGGGGAGCTCAGCTCCCGCCCTGCGGCGCGGTGCGCGCCAGCTGCTCCCGCTCGATGACGAGGGCGAAGTCGTAATACGGTTGTGAGAGGGCGCCGTCCACGCGGCGACCGTTGATGAAGATGGTCGGCGTCGAGTCGACGCCCATCTTCGTGCCGGCGTCGACGTCGGCGCGGATGCGGTCCATCGTCGCGGGGTCGTCGAGGCACGTGCGGAACGCCGCGATGTCGAGGCCGAGATCGCGCGCGTAGCGGAACAGGCTGTCGCGATCGAGCGAGCGCTGATTCTCGAAGAGCGCGTCGTGGTACTCCCAGAACTTGCTCTGCTGTCCGGCGCATTCCGCCGCGACGGCCGCAAGGCACGCGTCGGGATGGAGGGACTGCGTCATCTCGGAGTTGCACGCCGCGTCCAGCGGGAAGTGGCGGAAGATCAGACGGACGTCCGATCGCGAACGGACGAGGTCGCGCAGGTCGGCGAAGGCGTGGCCGCAGGCGGGGCACTGGAAATCGGAGAACTCGACGATGGTGATGGGCGCGGACTCGCCGCCCTTCACGTGCCGGACCGTGCCCTGGACGTCGGCCGGGGCGACCTTCGGCAGCTGCATGTAGACGTCGAAGAACTTGGCGTCGGCCGCCTTCACGTCGGCGACCGTCGCCGCGGTCGCGGGCTGACGGGTCGCCTCGACGGCGCCCGCGGCGAGCGCGACGAGCAAGCCCGCGAGGGTGGCGGTGTAGGCGGCCGATCGGCGCTGCAGCCACGGCTGGCGCGTCGACATCGAGAAGCGCTTCGCGATCGGCACGACGGCGACGAACCACGCGATGATGACGAGGTCGAGCGTCAGGCACAGGAGGCAGGCGTGCCTCAGCACGAACGCCGCGATGCCGAGCAGGACGAGCGCGAAGCCGAGGCTGCCGGAAACGAGGCCGATCAGCAGCAGATCGGCCATGCCGGCCGGCTTGCCCATCGCGCCGGGGACGGCGAGCAGCGCACCGACCCCGAAGACGGCGATCGCCAGCAGCGAGACCGGAATGCCGGCGAAGGTGCCCCAGCGGCTCGACAGCACGGCGTCGCAGTTCACGACGCCGCCGAGATTGCAGAAGCTGGTGTAGCCCGAGTCGGCGAGGAGGCTCTGGCTGACGTGGAGCGTGTAGGCGCTCACCGCCACGCCGACCAGCGCGATGGCGATGGCGACGCGATGTCGGGTGGGGCTGGGGGGCATCGGGCGAGGGCCCGGAGTCTACTCGGGCCCCCACCCGCTTTCAATCGGCTCGACCGTGGAGCCGCGGCGCGATCAGAACTGCCAGGTGATGCGGAGGTGCGTCTCCGAACGACCGGAGTTCAGACCCGCGAGGCCCCACGTCTCGAAGATCGGATTGCTGTTGCCGCGCGGCGTGACGAAGTAGCGCTGGCCGATGTTGACGACGAAGTCGTCGCGCACGACGTAGTCGACCGCCCAGAATCCTTCGAAGTTCCACTGGTTCGTCGGGTCGACCGCGATGCCGACGGTGGGGATGATGCTGCCGCCGCGGTAGAACGTGAACGCCGCGAACGTGAACAGGGTCTCCCAGTCGCGGATCTTGTCGCGGAACGCCTCGCTGGAGTTCCGGATGCCCGACGGCAGGTCCAGGCCGCCAGTGAGACACGAGCTCGAGCGCGCGCGATTCTCGGCGGTGAAGTTCGCGATCTCCTGCGCGCCGCGGGCGTTGCCCTGGGGGCCCTTACACTCCGGATTGTTCACGAGGTAGTGCCAGAAGAACTGGCCGGTGAGGAACACGGTGCTCTTCTTGTTGAGCGCGCGGATCCACGTGGGGCGATCGAAGGCGATCATGCCTTTCCACATGTTCTTCTTCGTGACGCCCGGCAGGGCGGGCGTCGACACGACGCCGACCTTCTGCAGGTCGAAGAACGGGATGCCGACGTCGTAGACCGTCTCGAAGCGGAACACCGTCTGCGTGAACGCCTCGTCCGAGTAGTTGGCCGACGCGCCGATGGTGTGGACGTAGGGGTTGAACGCCTCGGCGGGGAAGATGCCCTTCGTGTAGAGCCGCGTGGCGCGCGCCTGGTTCTCGGGCGTGTCGAGGAGGACCTTCAACGGCGCGTAGTTCGTGCCGTCGTCACCCGCGAAGCGCTGGTAGAAGTAGTTCAAGGTGAACTCGATGCCCTGCGGGCTGATGCCGTGGTAGCGGACGCCGACCTGGCTGTTGTCGAGCGGATTGCGCTCGTAGTCGCCCTGGCCGAAGAGCTTCGTGCCGCCGATGAGGCGCGTGCAGGCCGGCTGGCCACGGCGCGGGCCGCTCGTCACGGTGTTGGGGTTCGTGTCGGCCGCGCACGAGCCGAAGAAGAACGCGCCGTCGTACGGGTTCTGCAGGGGATCGTAGAAGCGGAGACCCCAGGGGCGCGGCAGGAACGCCTGCTTGGCCGGACGCCAGTCGCCCGGGTTCCAGTACCACTCGAGGTAGCTCTGCGAGAACTTCCAGACGTTGTCGAGGTCGTAGAGGAACTTGAGCATCCAGAAGGGACGGCGGATCTCGTCCCAGCCGAACGCGGGCGCCGGGATCTCCTGCTGGAAGTGCCACGTGAAGTCCAGCGAGTTCGCGCGGTCGAGCATCCGGAAGTTGTCGGTCTCGCCCCAGACGATCTGCTGGCGACCGAGGCGCATGCTCAGCGGCACGCCGCGGAGCTTCAGGTCGATGTAGGCCTCGCGGAGCTGGTTGTCGAACTTGAACGCGTCGCGCTCGTCCTGGGACAGGCCGGAGATCTCCAGCTGATTGGGCGTCAGCCGTCGAAGGGCCGGATCCTTGGGGGCGCGGCGCGGAACCGCGATGCTCTGCGGCGCGGTGGCGGCCTCGAAGACGTTGCGGCCGCCATACGCGCGCCCGTGGATGTCTTCCTTCTCGATGAAGCCCGGCGTCGTGTCGTAGATGCTGTCGTAGACGCCGCGCCACAGGATCGAGAGCTGCGACCGCTCGACGAACGGCAAGCTGTACTTGCCGATCAGCTTTCCACCCTCGAGCCAGTCGTAGTCGAGCCGGATGCGGGCCGTGTTGCGGTTCTGGATGTACTCGTACGTGCTGGCGTCGGGGTGGCGCACGAGGTTCTGGGACTGGAGATTTCCCGAGACCTGCAGCGCCCCGAAACGCAACGTCGCCACGGCGTCCCGTGGTCCGCCCGCCAACAGCAGCGCGAGCAGGATTGCCGATGACAGTCGGCGACCCATCATGCCCCCTCCTTGTCCGTGACAGCGATGTCGGGTGAAAAGCCGCGCCTCAGCTAGCGCGATTACCGGGAGTTTGCAATGTGTTTTGCCCTGTCACGTCACAAGGCGAACCACAAAGAAAAGGGGCGAGGTCCGTTGCCGGACCTCGCCCCCGTTCGAGCGGTTCTCTAGTCGCCTGGAACGCTATTCCTGCGCGATCACCGTCGTGGTGTACGGCAGGAGGAGCGCACCCGGACCGGGCAGACCCGTGAGGATGTCGACCGTGCTGTCGCCCGTCGCGGCCTCACAGAAGACGGCCGCCGCGCGACCACCCTCGACGGTCTTCGGGTAGGTCGGGTCCGGCCACAGCGGCAGCGGCGCCACCGGAGTCCCCTCGCGGATGATCTGTCCGGGCGGGCTGTCCGGCGCCGTCGGGAAGCACGGCTGGACCGGGTTGTTCGAGCAGCAGGTCTGGTTGATGCCGCCCTTGGCGGGAACCGTCGCGGCGCAGTCCACCGTGCAGGTGCCCGCGCCACCGCACGCATCGTCAGCGGCACCGGGCTGATTCTGGCCGGGGCAGGGCCGCGACTGCTGCAAGGAAGTGGAGGTGCCGGTGGTCAGCGGCAGGCCGATGACCAGCGTGGCCGCGCGACGGCCCGGGTCGGGGGGGCACTGCGTCGACAGGTTGTAGGCCGTGCTGCCGGCCGAGCCGACGACGTTGCTGGTACCGTCGACGACGCACGCCTTGCCCTGGTTCGCACCGCTGGTGCAGGTGCCGCTCTGGCCGAGGCCGGCGCCGTTGCAGCGCGGGCAGACGTCGGTGAGCGGCGTCTGGACGTGCACGTCGGAGAGCAGGTTGACCTGACCGCTGAGCACGCCGGTGGCGAGGTCGTAGGTGCCGGTGAGCGCGGCGTCGGCGTAGCGGTTCACGACGCAGACCGGCACACCCTGCGACAGCAGCGGGAGCGGCGGGCCGAAGACGGGGCCGTTGAGCGACGCGTCTGCGGCGCCGGTCGAGCCGGCCATGTCGCACAGCGAGTCGGTGGTCGCGTCGCAGTTGGTCATGCAGTAGCGGAGCGTCGACCCTTCGGGGGTCGGGAAGTTGTGCGAGTTGCCGCTGAAGCCGTTGTCGAGGTCCGAGCCGCTGCCCGGCACGACGAGGGTGATCTGCTTCGGCAGGCCGGGCGCCTCGCGGTCGGCACAGGTCGGACCGACGGGGCAATCGGTGCAGGGCGTGGAGTCCGGCGTGCACTGCACGAACGCGACGACGTTGCCCTTGCCGCTGGGGAGCTTGGCCTTGACGATCATCTTGCCCTTGCCGAGCGCGGACGCCTTGTCCTTGTTCTTGCCCTTCAGCGGGATGACGATCGTCCCTTCGGTGCCGCACGTCGCGGTGACCGCGGTCTGCGGGGTCGTCGGCGGGACGATGGCCGCCTTCTTCGCCTTCGCCGCGGGCTTGATCGACTCGACGGGCTCGGCCGTACAGCCCTCGGCACCGGTACAGATGTTGACGCCGATGGAGCACGAGCCGTTCTTCGCGCCGTCCTTGTCGCAGGCAGTACCATCGCCGCACTGGATCACCGTCTTGTTGCCGATGGTGGCGATCGTGGTGCTGTCGGCCGACTGCAGGACGACGGAGCACGTTCCGGCTCCGGACTTGCCGACCTTGCCTTTGTTGATCGGGACCTCACCGGCATGCGCCGCGGAGGCCACGCTGAGCGCGACGCCGAGCGCCATCAAGAGATTCGGGCGACGAAGTGTCATCAATTGCCTCCTAGTCGGCACGTTGGGATGGATTCGCGGTCACTACCTGCGAATGCCCGTCACTCGGATGAGCGGGGCACGCGGTTGGTTTCGCTCTTGCCGGCGCAGGTGATGCTTCCAGCGTTATCGTCCGCGCCAAAAACCGTCAATGGGAAGAGTTTACTCGGGGTGCCGTTACACACTGAACATTCCTCAGGAATTACGCGGTGCGCCACGCTCAGCCCTTGGGCTGCTCCCCGGCGAGCGCCTGATCGATGGCCTGCTTGAAGGTGGCGGCGTCCTGCGCGCCGTTCAGCCGCCGGCCGTTGATGATGAACGCCGGCGTCGACGTGACGCCGACCTCCTGCGCCTCCGCCATGTCCTTCTTGACGGCGTCGAGGGTCTGCTTGCTCGCCAGACACTCCTTCAGCTTCGCGACGTCGACCTTGCCGCCGCTGGCCACCGCGATCTCCTCGACCTTGGCGGGGAGGTTGTCCTTGTTGATGTTGGCCTGGTTCGAGAACAGCCCGTCGTAGACGATCCAGTGCTGGTCGTTGCCCTGCAGGTAGGCGCATTCGGTGGCGATCGCGGCGTCCTCGGCCCACGGGTGGATCTGCGTCAGCGGCAGGTTCTTGAAGACGAACTTCACCTTGTCGCCGTACTCCTTCATGACTTCCTTCTCGAAGGTGTCGTAGGCCTTGCCGCAGAAGGGGCACTCGAAGTCGGAGTACTCGACGATCGTGACCTTCGCGTCCGCCGGCCCGCGCACGGGCTGATCCTTCAGGTCGATCTCGTTCATGAGCGCGACGAACGGGTCGACGGTCAGGTCGATCGCCTCGCCGCGGAAGAGGTGACGGCCGTCGCGCGTGATGAAGAACGCGACGTCCTGCTTCTGGTCGCCCATCGACGCCTGCAGGTTGCCCTTGCGCCACCCCGGAATGTCGGAGTCCTCGAGCTTCGTGACCGTGAACTCGAGCCCGGGCTGGCTGACCGCCTTCTTGAAGTAGTCGACGACGCGCTGGTTGATGGCATCGTCGCTCGCGGCGGGAGCCTGTGCCGCCTGGTCGCCGCCTCCGCCGCCGCCTCCGCAAGCCAGGGTGAGCAACGACAGGAAGACCACGGCGGCGATGCGCATCGGCGGCTTCTAGTGCCGCCGCCCCTCGGCGGTCAAGCTAGCGTCGAGTCGACGCCGCCGAATCTTGCCGGGTCCCACGACCGCTGTTACAGACCGGCCGCATGCGGCGCCTTCAACTGATGGTCCTCGTCGTGCTCTGCCTCGCGCCGGCGCTGGCGCTCCTCGCCGACGAACCGCCGGCGCCGCCGGCCGCGGTGTCGCAGAAGAGCGAATCGCTCGGGACGCTGCCCGACTTCGCGGGTCGTTGGTTGGTGCTGGCCGATCTGCACCTGCCCGACGACCGGCACCTCAACGTGCCGCACTTCTGGGACGTCACGATGGTCGACGGCAAGCCCGTCATCGACGACCGGCAGGTGGGCCTGCCGCCCGAGCAGAAGGCGGCGATGACCGCGGCGAACGAGAAGCACGTCACCTGGGTACCGACCGCCACCGACCTCGAGGCGATCCGCGAGCAGTGGGCGACGCTGCCCGCCGAGGATCGCGGCATCGCGTCGCTCGAGCATCGTCTCGTCGGCAAGGACGCGTTCGACGACATGCTGAAGAACGAGGAGCTGATGCAGGACGCCGACTGGGTGATCCAGCAGGCCGGCGATTTCCGGCCGAACGAGGGCCGGCCGGTGCGCGAGGTGCTGGTCTGGGGCGGCCTCGAGCAGACCCCCGAGGGCTACACCGGCAACCACATGAGCGTCGCCGTCGCGGCGGCGCCGTTCCCGATCCCGATCTCGTTCAAGGGCACCTTCCGCATGTATCGCATGGAGTCGCTGCCGGAGCGCGGACTCGTCGCGCGCCTGTTCGATGTCTTTGCGGGGTGCGGGCGCACCCGCTAGCTACCCCAGGTCCACGGCGCTACTCACCCCATACCTGGGGGCCGACTCGCCTATTGTCGTGTTGTCGGGATCCGACGTGCGAGCGTATCCATTTCCGCGTGGGCCACTCAGCCCGCCGGAGGTTCATCATGGTGCGCTACGCACTACTCGGTCTGCTGCGTGAAGAACGTGACTATGGCTACAGGTTGAAGCGACGGTTCGACGAGCGCGTCGGAACCCTCTGGCATCTCAACATCGGCCAGGTCTACCAGACCCTGCGCGCGCTCCAGCGCGCCGGCCTCGTCATCGAGATCGACGGCGAGGAGACGAACGAGCCCTATCCGGGCCGTCGCATGTTCGAGCTGACGCCCAAGGGCCAGCGCGTCCTGGAACGCTGGCTGGCGCGTCCGCCCGTGCGCCCGCGCCCGGTGCGCGACGAGACGCTGATCCGTCTCCTCGTGCTCGAGCCCGAGCGTCGCGAGCAGGCGGTGGCGCGCGTCGTCGAGCAGGAGCACCTCTACCGCCGCGAGCTGACGCGCCTGCAGGGACAGAAGCGCCGGCTGCAGCAGGCCGACGGGACGGCGCACCTGGTGAGCCACTTCGGCGTCGAGGCGGCGCTGCTCCATACCGAGGCGCATCTGCGCTGGCTCGAGTACTGCCGCGAGTATCTCGAGCGCGTGCGCGCCGAGGCGACGGCGGCCGCCGAGCCCGCCGACGACGACCATTCGTCGTCGCCCGTCGCCGAGCCCGTGCGCTACGAAGTCGGCGCCTGAAGCTTCATCTCGGGGTGCTCGCGGATGAACTGCTCGATCGACGGATTGCTGATCCGATAGAGCTCCATCCGTAGCCCCCGATGGAAGGGCGCGGCGACGAAGTGCGCCATCGACTGGTCGGCCGGAATGTCGGCCACCTTGTCGACCTGGAACGCGTCGAGGTCGCGCAGCATCTTGTCCTTCCCGCGCTGATTGGCGGCGACGTAGAGATACGGGCGCATGCCTTTGACCAGCAACGCGCCCGCGACCTGTGGGAGCCTGAGCCGCCAGCGCATCAGATCGGTGATGTAGAGCGCGTCGGCGCGGTCCGAGTAGAACTCGATGTTCTCCGCGGGGCGCCCCGTCTCCTCGCTCGTGATCACGACGGAGTTGGGCTCGAGGTAGCGCGACATGTTGGCGCGCGCCTGCAGCATCTCCGCGCGCTGGAACGGTGCTCGCCGCCCCGCTTCGGCTTCGACCCGCGAGACCTTCACGCCGACGAGCGCCAGCATGATGACGATCGCGGCGATTCCCGCGACGCGACGCGCGGTCAGCGCCGCCAGCGCCGCGGCCGCGGCCCCGAGGGCGACGACCGGCACCAGCACCGGGAGCACGGTCGTCTTCGCGAGGCCCTCCCACGACAACCACGTGCCGCCCGCGAGCAGCAGGGCCGCGCCGACCCCGACGGCCTGCGCCACCTGGCGCTGCCGCCGTCGCAGCAGGAGGCGGATCAGATCGAGCGTCCCGAAGATGCCCTCCACCATCAGCACCGCGATGAAGATGAACACGCCGACCAGATAGCGATGATCGGCGCGCGGCCAGCAGCTGAAGAAGAGGAACGCCACGACCGTGTATGAAACCGCGCCCGCCGCCAGGACGGGCCGCAAGATCGCCGCCACGACCGCGCCCCAGACGGCGAGGCCCAGCAGCACCGGCGAGTACGCGTTCTTCAGGATGCGCCAGTTGCCGGGCAGCGTCGTTTCGAGATGCGAGAGGCGCAGCCCGCCCCCCTGCACCTGGTCCTTCGTGCCGCCGCGCCATCCGCCGGGCGGATAGCCGACCTTCGGCGTCGTCTCGGTCGCCGGCGAGACGGGCGAGATCTCCTTGACGGGCTCGGGTGCCGACGGCAGCAGCGGCAGCTCCATGCCCTGCGTCGGCAGGAACGGATTCCCGGTCGCGGCCCAGTTGAACGCGAGGAAGGGCGTGACGCCGAGGAAGACGCCCAACGCGCCCGCGCCGATGGCGCGGCCGACCGCCGTCGCGCCGGGCCGCTCGCGCCACCACCGCATCACGGCCATGAGGCCCGCGGGGAGCAGGTAGAGCACGGCGTCCGGCCGGATCGTGACCGCGAAGCCGAGCGCGACGCCGGCCGCGAGCGTTCGACCGGAGAGCAGACGCCGGCCGTGTGCCGGCAGCAGCAGGAAGAGGCCGACGAACGCGAAGAGGTGCGCCGAGAGGTCGCGCGTCAGCGTGAGCCCCCAGTAGTGCATGAAGTTCGGGAAGAGCGTGACGAGCGCGGCGCCGGCGCCCGCCCGCCAGGGCGAATGGAACGCGCGCCACTGGAACGCCACCAGGACCGCGAGCAGCGTCATGTAGACGGTCGGGTTCAGGTAGTGCGCGGCCTCGTCGCCGAAACAGCCGATCCAGGTCGCGAGCAGGATCGGGAAGCCGGGCGAGTACCGGCAGTACAGGCGTCCGTGGTCGTACACGTACGTCTGCGCCATCATGTCGGTGCGCTCGGGCAGGAAATGCGCGAGCGCCGCGGCGGGCCGCCATTCGTGGAAGACGCGCCCCTGGAGCAGGTCGTGCGCGAAGTTCAGGTACCCGAACTGATCGACGGCCAGGTACCAGGTGACCTGCCGGCCGAGCCACTGCCACGTGTAGACGAACAGCACGAGCATGGCGGCCCACCACACCACGCGCTTCGCGATGGGCACCGCGTGCGAACGCTGCACCTGCGGCCGGCGCGCCGCTGCGCGCCCGCCGAAAGTCTTTCGCGCGTCCGGCGTCTCCTGACGTTGCTGCTGCCGCGCACGGCCGGCCTTTCGGGACTCCCTGGGACGGGACACCCCCGGGTGTATAGCCGGCGCTCCCGTCGGGTGAAAAGCCACGTTCGGGCAGTGTGGCGCTCCCGCGTCCGGCGGTGCTAGGAGCAGGGCGGATGGACGGGGGAGGCGTGGCGTCGTTCTCGCCGCTCGTGGCGCGCTGGTTCGCGGCCCGGTTCGGTACGGCCACCCCGGCACAGGAAGCGGGCTGGCCCGCGATCGCCGCGGGCGCGGACACGCTGATCGCCGCGCCGACCGGCTCCGGCAAGACGCTGGCGGCGTTCCTCTGGTCGGTCGACACGCTGCTGCGTCGCGCGACGGACGGTACGCTCGAGGACCGCACGCACGTCGTCTACGTGTCGCCGCTGAAGGCGCTCGGCAACGACGTGCAGAAGAACCTGGCGCAGCCGCTCGGCGAGCTCGCCGCGCTCGCCGGCACCGAGCTGCCCGTGCGGGTCATGGTGCGGAGCGGCGACACGCCGGCATCGGAGCGTCAGGCGATGACGCGGCGACCGCCGCACATCCTCATCACGACGCCCGAGTCGCTGTACATCCTGCTCACCGCCGAGAAGAGCCGCCGCTTCCTCGCCGCCGCCGAGACCGTCATCGTCGACGAGATCCACGCCGTCGCGCAGGACAAGCGCGGCGCGCATCTCGCGCTGACGCTCGAGCGGCTCGACGCACTCGCGGAGCGCAAGCTGCAGCGCATCGGGCTGTCCGCGACGCAGCGGCCCATCGAGGAGGTGGGGCGCCTGCTCGTGGGCGCGGCGCGCACGCCGCCGACGCTCGTCGACGTCGGTCACCGGCGGACGCTCGACCTCTCCGTCTGGGTGCCCGAGCTGCCGCTCGGTCCCATCGCGACGCACGAGCAATGGGCGGAGGTGTACGACCGCCTCGTCGCGCTCACGATGGAGCACAAGACGACCATCGTCTTCGTGAACACGCGGCGCCTGGTCGAGCGGGTGGCGCACGCGCTCGAGGAGCGGCTCGGCGAAGGACGCGTCGCCGCGCACCACGGCAGCATGGCGCGGCGCACCCGCCTCGAGGCCGAGGAGAAGCTCAAGGCCGGCGACGTGCCGGTCGTGGTCGCCACCGCGTCGCTCGAGCTCGGCATCGACGTCGGCGCCGTCGACCTCGTCTGCCACGTCGGCGCGCCGCGCGCGCTGGCGACGCTCATCCAGCGCGTCGGCCGCTCGGGCCACGCGCGCGGCGCGATCCCGAAGGGCATTCTCTTCCCGCTGACGCGCGACGAGCTGGTGCAGGCCGCGGCGGCCGTGCGGTCCGTGCGCGACGGTGAGCTCGACCGCCTCGTCGTGCCGACGGGCCCGCGCGACATCCTGGCGCAGCAGTGCGTCGCCATCGTCGCCACCGGCGAGATGGGCGTCGAGGAGCTGTACGGATTGATCCGGCGCGCGTGGCCGTTCCGCGAGCTGCCGCGCGCCGTCTTCGACGAGGTGCTCGACATGTGCGCCGAAGGCGTCGCCACGCGGCGCGGCCGGCGATCGGCGCACCTGCACTGGGATCGCGTGAACCACCGGCTGCGGCCGCGGCGCGGGGCGCGCTTCGACGCGATCACCGGCGGCGGCGCCATCCCGGACGTCGCCGACTACGACGTCGTCGAGGAGCCGCACGGCGCGCTCGTCGGCAAGGTCAACGAGGACTTCGCCGTCGAGAGCATGCGCGGCGACATCTTCCTCCTCGGCAACCGCTCGTGGCGCATCCGCCGCGTCGAGTCGGGACGGATGCGCGTCGAGGACGCGCAGGGCGCGCCGCCGACGATCCCGTTCTGGGTGGGCGAGGCGCCGTCGCGCACGCGCGAGCTGTCCGACGCCGTCGGCACGCTGCGCGAGGAGGTCGTCACGCGCCGGCACGAGCCGACGCGGTGGCTCGAAGAGCTGTGCGGTCTCGACGGCAGCGGCGCCGAGCAGCTCGTCGGCTATCTCGCCGACGGCCACGCCGCGCTCGGCGCGATGCCGACGCCGCAGACGATCGTCGCCGAGCGCTTCTTCGACGAGGCGGGGGGCATGCAGCTCGTGCTGCACACGCCGTACGGCGGACGCATCAACCGCGCGCTCGGCCTGGCGTTGCGCAAGAACTTCTGCGTCTCGTTCAACTTCGAGCTGCAGGCGGCGGCCACCGACGACGGCATCGTGCTGTCGCTCGGCGCGCAGCACAGCTTCCCGCTGGAGTCGGTCTTCGGGATGATCCGCCGCGATCACCTCGCCGACGACCTCGCCCAGGCGGCGCTCGCGGCGCCGATGTTCACGAACCGCTGGCGCTGGAACGCGACGCGCTCGCTCGCGCTGCGCCGGCACGAGGGCGGCAAGAAAGTGCCCATGCCGCTGCAGCGCATGCGCGCCGAGGACCTCCTGGCGGCGGTCTTCCCCGAGCAGCTCGGCTGCGCCGAGAACATGGGCGGCGGACCCATCCCCATTCCCGACCATCCGCTCGTCACCGAGACGATCGACAACTGCCTGCGCGAGGCCATGGACGTGGACGGGGCGGGCGCGGTGCTCGACGGCATCGCGAGCGGCGCGATCCGCACGGTGGCCATCGACACCGTCGCGCCGTCGCCGCTGTCGCACGAGCTGCTGAACTCGAACCCGTACAGCTACCTCGACGACGCGCCGCTCGAGGAGCGCCGCGCGCGTGCGGTCTCGCTGCGGCAGACGATGCCCGATCTGGCCGGCGGGCTCGGCGCGCTCGACGCCGCGGCCATCGCCGAGGTCGCGCGCCAGGCGTGGCCGGTCGCGCGCGACGTCGACGAGCTGCACGACGTCCTCCTGACGATCGGCGTGCTGCCGCGCGCCGAGCTCGAGCGCGCCGGCTGGTCGGCACTCGCCGGCGAGCTGCTCGCGACGGGCCGTGCGACGTGGGCCGGCGAGCGGCTCGTCGCCGCCGAGCGGACCGCGCTGGTCGCGCTCGCGCTGCCCGGCACGTCGTTCGCGCCACCCGTGCAGACACCGCTCTTCGCGCGGCGTGGCGAGGCCGAGACCGAGGAGGATGCGCTGCGGGCGATCGTCGGCGGGTGGCTCGAGCACAGCGGTGCGGTCACCGTCGCCGAGCTCGCTGCGCGGATGGACGTCGCCGCGTCGCGCGTCGCGATCGGCCTCGGCCAGCTCGAGCGCGCGGGCTCCGCCATGCGCGGACGCTACCGCGCCGGCACCGGCGACGAGGAATGGTGCGATCGCGCGCTGCTCGCACGCATCCATCGCCTGACGCTCGGCCGCCTGCGCCGCGAGATCGAGCCCGTCACCGCCGCCGATCTGATGCGCTTCCTCTTCCGGTGGCAGCACCTGCAGCCGGGGACGCGTGTGCACGGACGGCACGGCCTGCTCGAGGTCCTGGCGCAGCTCCAGGGTGTGGAGCTGCCGGCGCGCGCGTGGGAATCGCAGGTGCTGCCCGCGCGCGTCAGCCGCTACCTGCCCGACGACCTCGAGCACCTCTGCCTCGCCGGCGAGGTGGCCTGGGGACGGCTGCGCGTCGGTGGGCCCTCCGGGGCGCCGGACGACGATGCGGCGCCGCGCCCGCTCCGCTCGCCCGGCCGTGCGGCGCCGCTGGCGTTCGTGCTGCGCGAGGACCTGCCATGGCTGCTCGGCCCGCCCGTCGCCGCGACCGATCTGCCGGCGTCCGCCCAGGCCGTGCACGACGTGCTCGCCGCGCGCGGCGCCGCGTTCACCGTCGACCTCGCGCGTGCCACGGGGCTGCTGCCGGCGACGGTCGAAGACGCGCTGTGGACGCTGGTCGCGCGCGGCCTCGTCACCGGCGACGGCATCGCCGGCCTGCGCATGCTGATCGATCCGCCCGACGACGGCCGCCGCCTGCGCATGCTGCGAGGCGGCCGCGGCCGCCTCGTCGCGGCCGGCCGCTGGGCGCTGCTGCACGACGGCGCCGCCGACGACGGCGCCGCCGACGCGATGCGCTTCGCGCGCCTCCTGCTGCGCCGCTGGGGCGTCGTCATGCGCGAGCTGGTCGCGCGCGAGACCGTGATGCCGCCGTGGCGCCTCCTGCTGCAGGCGCTGCGCACGCTCGAGGCGCGCGGCGAGGTGCGCGGCGGACGCTTCGTCGCCGGCATGGTCGGCGAGCAGTTCGCGCTGCCCGAGGCGGTCGAGGCGCTCCGCGCCGTGCGGCGGCGCGACGGCACGCCCGAGACGGTGGTCGTGGCGGCCGCCGATCCGCTCAACCTGGTCGGCATCGTCGTGCCGGGTGCGCGCGTCTCACCGCTCGCGCACGAGGTGATCGCCTGGCGCGACGGCGTGCCGGTCGAGGTGGGCGAGCTGGGCGCGATCCGCAGCAAGCTCGGTGCGCATCTCGGATGAGCCATGCGGCGGACGTCGACGACGTCGACGTGGTCTTCGACGGCGGCGTCGCCGCGCTGGACGGTGTCCGGCTCGCGGTGTCACGCGGCGAGCTCGTCGCCATCGTCGGTCCGTCGGGCTGCGGCAAGTCGACGCTGCTCCGCGTGCTCGCGGGGTTGATCGAGCCGAGCGCCGGCACGGTGCGCGTCGACGGCGCGCCGCCGGCGGTCGCCCGCCGGACGACGAGCCCGATCGGCATCGTCTTCCAGCAGCCGCGGTTGCTCGCGTGGCGCACCGTCGCGCACAACGTCGAGCTGCCGCTCGAGCTCGGCGCGACGGACGCGGCCGAGCGCGCGCGCCGCAGCGGCGAGCTGCTGGCGACGCTCGGGCTCGCGGAGTTCGCGACGGCCTACCCCTACGCCCTGTCGGGTGGGATGCGCATGCGCGCCGCCGTGGCGCGGGCGCTCGCGACCGAGCCGGCGCTGCTGCTCCTCGACGAGCCGTTCGGGGCGCTCGACGAGCTCACGCGGGAACGCCTGCAGGAGGAGCTCCGTGCGCTCCACGGCCGCCGCCGCTTCACGGCCGTGCTCGTCACGCACGCGGTGTCCGAGGCGGTGTTCCTCGCCGATCGCATCGTCGTGATGAGCCCGCGTCCCGGACGAATCGTCGCCGAGGTGGCGGTGCCGTTCGGTGCGCGAACGACGTCGCTGCGCACCGATCCGGAGTTCGGCCGCCTCGTGAGCGACGTCTCGGCGCGGCTCCGCGCGGGGGCCGCATGATCGGGGACGCATGATTGGGGACGCATGATCGCGCCGCTCGTCGTGCTCGCCGTCGTGCTCGCCGCCTGGCACGTCGGCGTCACGGCGTTCGCGGTCCCCGCCTACCTGCTGCCGTCGCCGCTGGCCGTCTTCGCCGAGGCGCGAGACCACGCGGGCGAGCTCCTGCAGGCGACGGGCATCACGGGGGGGGCGGCGCTCGCTGGGTTCCTGATCAGCACGCTCCTCGGGCTCGTCGTCGGGTTCGCGTTCTCCCAGTGGCGCGTCGTGGCGCGCAGCTTCTACCCGTACGCGATCTTCCTCCAGACGGTGCCGATCGTCGCCATCGCGCCGCTGATCGTCATCTGGTCGGGGCCCGGCTTCCGCAGCATCGTGCTCGTGGCGGTGCTGGTGAGCGTCTTCCCGGTGATCACCGCAGCCACCGAGGGGCTCGGCGGCGTCGAGCGCGATCTCGTCGAGCTCTTCCGCGTGCACGATGCGTCCGCGTGGCAGACGTTGTGGAAGCTGCGGCTGCCGCACGCCGTGCCGCAGCTGGTCGCCGGCGCCCAGGCGGCCGGCGGGCTCGCGGTGGTCGGCGCGATCGCCGGCGAGATCTTCGCGGGCTACGGCACCAGCGCCCCCGGGCTCGGCTATCTCATCCTCGTCACGTCGGGACAGCTGCGCACGGCCTACCTCTTCGCGGCGGTGCTGTCGTGCACCTTGCTCGGCCTGCTCGTCTTCGGCACCCTCGCGCTCGTGGGACGCCTGGTGACGGCTCGGTGGCGCGACGTCGCATGATGCGCGCGGTATTGCTGTTCGCACTCCTCCTCGCGGGGTGCGGGGGTGACACCCGCGACGGCGCCGTCCGATTGGCGCTCAACTGGTTCCCCGAGCACGAGCACGGCGGCTACTACGCGGCGCTCGCCGACGGCGGCTACGAGCAGGCCGGGTTGAAGGTCGACATCCTCCCCGGCGGTCCGCAGGCGCCGGTGCTCGCGCGCGTCGCGAGCGGCGACGTGGCATACGGCGTGGTCAACGCCGACGACGTGCTCGTCGGCCGCGCTGCCGGCGTGCCCGTCGTCACGTTGATGGCGCCGATCCAGACGAGCCCCGTCTGCATCATGGTGCATGCGGCGAGCGGCTTCACGCGCATCGGCGACGTGCGCGACGTGACGCTCGCGGTGCAGGTCGCCTCGCCGTACTGGCAGTTCCTGCGCCGGCAGGTTGCGTTCCCCGGCGTCGAGGTGGTGCCGTACGCGGGCACGATCGCCGAGTTCCTGCGGAATCCGAAGTTCGCGCAGCAGGCCTACGTCATCAGCGAGCCGATCCTCGCGCGCGAGAAGGGCGCCGACCCGCGCTGCTTCCTGGTCGCCGACGAGGGCTTCAACCCGTACACCAGCGTGCTCGTCACCAGCGAGGCGCGCCTGCGCGACGATCCGGACGGCGTCCGCCGCATGACCGAGGCGTCGATCGCCGGTTGGACGAGCTACCTCGCGGACCCGAAGCCGGCGACCGACGCGATCCTCGCGGTGAATCCGGAGATCGGTCGCAACACGCTCGAGAAGGGCTTCGAGGCGCTCGTGCCGCTGGTCCGCGGCGACGGCGTGCCGATCGGCTCGATGACGGCGGCGCGCTGGCAGGCGCTCGCAGAGCAGCTCCGAACCATCGGCGTGCTCGCGAACGCGGTCGACGGCTCGACGGCGTTCGTCGCCCGATGAGCCCGCGTCTCTTGCGCTTTGCCATGGCTTTGCCGTAAACGCGCCGCATGCGGACCTACCTCGGGCTCATCGCGTTGGGAGTGGCTCTCGTCATGCCGGCGGCGCTGCGCGCGCAGGATCAGCTCGCGCAAACGGTGCTGCAGATCCAGGGTATCGTGGCGGCGAACGAAGATCAGGCGGAGAAGGTCGGGTACGACGACGTCTCGATGAACTTCGTCGATCAGCCGGCGAAGGATCTGAAGTGGATCGGCGTCGTCCAGGCGACCACCGAGGTGGGCGATCCGTTCGAGGGCAAGGAGATCCTCGAGCGCGCCGACGGCCCGTCGCCGACGTTCCTGGTGAGCGGCCAGCCCGATGTCGTGAAGGTGCTGCGCGACGCGCCGGTCGGGGCGCGCGTCACCTTCAAGGGTATGTTCGTGCAGGAGTCGCGCAACTTCCTCGTCAGCACCGCGTCCGTCTTGCCGCCGAAGAAGTGACCGGCCGCGCGTGGGGCGGGCTGCGCCGTCCGCCCTCACGTCTTTCTGTACCGCTGGCGTGCACTCCTGCTATGCCCCTCGACAGAGGAGTCGCAGGATGCCCAAGGCCGACGCCCTTCGTGTCTCGGACGTGCGCAGCGCGTATCGGCTGCTGGGGGAGTGCCGCGACCTCGGCAACGACCCGGCACTGTGGCAGACGCGGATGTTCCAGGGCCTGTCGCAGCTCTTCGGGGTCGCGGCGACGGGTGGGGAAGGACGGCTCACGTCGACGGCGGGTGGCATCGTGCCGCTCACGTACTTCGATGCCGGCTTCGATGCGGCCGATCATCGAAACTACCTCGCGTACATGCACTCCGGTGGTCCCGCGTGCGATCCGTTCGTGCATGCCCTCCTGGGCTCGCTCGGCGGGCCGGTGACGCGCACGCGAGCGCAGCTCGTCGCCGACCGGCCGTACTTCCGATCGGACGTCTACGATCGCTACCTGCGGCCAGGAAACGTCGGGCATCGCCTCGCGTCCGTTGCCCGGTCCTCCGTCGACGGGACCATGAGCCTGCTCCATCTGCATCGGCCGCTGCGCGGCGCGCGCGACTTCTCGACACGGGAGCGGGCGTTGCTCGAGGTGTTCCACGCGGAGCTCGGGCCGCTGGTCGGACGCGCGCTCGTCAGCGCCGCGGAGCCGACGCCCGACGATCTCTCGCCGCGTATGCGCCAGACGCTCGCCTGCCTCGTCGAGGGCGACAGCGAGAAGCAGGTCGCCGCGCGCCTCGGCGTCAGCCACGCGACGGCGCATCAGTACGTGACCGCGCTTTACCGCCGGTTCGGCGTCCACAGCCGCGGGCAGCTCCTCGCCCACGTCGTGCGGCGGATACCGCGCTGGACGCCGCTGCACCGCTGATCAGTCGCGCGTCCGCGCCGCGAGGAGATGCGTGACGACGGGCGGCGCGTCGCCCGTGTGGAAGCCGCGCACCACCGCCTGCAGCTCGCGATCGCTCACCGTCATGCGTCCGTGCTGCCGCAGGTGCTCGATCCACGAGCCGACCGTGAAGGTCTCGACGAAGCGGGTCGGGTCGGCGGCGTCGCGGAAGACGCCCCAGAGCTCGGCGCCGTCGCGGCGGCGGACGCGTCCGAGTCCGCGCATCGCATCCAGGAAATCGCCGGCGCGTTCCGGGTCGACCGTGTACTCCACCGTCACGAGGACGGGGCCGTCCGGGTCGGGATCGCCGGCGAGCGGTGGATCGGGCACCGGCGGCGCCGGCGTGTGATCGAGGCCCTGGTGCTCGGCGAGACGGAAGCGCGACGTCACGGCGAGCCCGACCACGAGACCACCGCTCGCGCACAGCAGCGCCGTCGGGATGCTGGTGTCGTTCGCCAGCGCGCCCCACGCCAACGCGCCGAGCGCCATGCCGCCCTGGATCACGAGCAGCGAGACGGCGAGCGCACGGGCGCGCACCCACTGCGACACCGACGTCTGCGCCGCCGTGTTGATGCTCGACATGTTCGCCATCCAGGCCATGCCGGCGGCGACCAGCGCGGCGCCCGCCGCCAGCGGCTCGGGGACGAGCGCGACGACGGTCATCGCAGCGGCGAAAGCGAGCGTCGCCACCGTCATGAGTCGATCGACGGCGACGCGCTGGCGCACGGTAGGCAGGATCCACGCGCCGGTGACGGCGCCGACGCCGAGGCAGCCGAGCAGCATGCCGTAGCCGACGGCGCCGAGCCCGAGCTGCCGGCGCGCAACGAGCGGCAGCAGCGACCAGACGGCGCTCGCGAAGCCGACGAACAGCGCGCTGCGCACGAGCACCGTTCGCAGCGGGAGGTGGTGCCGCACGTAGCGGGCGCCGGCGCGCATCGCGCCCAGCACGTCTTCCGGCGGCAGCGTGCTGACGATCGGCGGGCGCTGCCAGCGCAGCAGCACGAACACGACGCCGAGGAAGGACACGGCGTTCAACAGAAACACGGGCCCGGGGCCGCTGGCGGCGACGAGCAGGCCGCCGATCGCCGGTCCCAGCGCGCGCGCCACGTTGAACGACACGCCGCCGAGCGCGACCGCCGGCGGCAGGTCGGCGCGCGGCACCAGCTCGGGCAGGATCGCCTGCCACGCCGGCGCGTTCATCGCCGCGCCGACGCCGAGCGCGAACGTGCAGGCGAGGAGCACCCACGGGGTGGTGAAGCCGAGCAGGGTCACCGCGCCCAGCGCGGCGGCGACGAGCATCATCCACGTCTGCGACAGCAGCAGGAGCCGGCGACGGTCCACCACGTCGGCGAGCGCGCCGGCGGGAAACGCCAGCAGGAAGAGCGGCAGGCTGGACGCGGTCTGCATCAGCGCCACGAGCAACGGCTCGGTGGTGAGCGTCGTCATCGTCCACCCGCCGGCGGCGTCGTGCATGGCGCCGCCGACGTTCGACGCGACCGATGCGAGCCAGATCGCGCGGAACAGCGGCAGGCGCAGCGGGGCCCACGCCGAGCCGCCCGTGCCGCGACGGCTCAGCTCCGGCGTGGTGGCGCCGGTCGGGGCGGCACCGTCAGTCGTCTTCGACCTCGGGGTCCGACGGCTCGGCGTCGGCGGGCGGCGGGTTCTCGATGTCGGGGTCCGACGGCTCGGCGTCGGCGGGCGGCGGGTTCTCGATGTCGGGGCTCGACGGCTCGGCGTCGGCGGGCGGCGGGTCTTCGATGTCGGGGCTCGACGGCTCGGCGTCCGCCGGCGGCGGGTTCTCGATGTCCATCGTGGCCGCGAGCCGGAAGGGCTCCCGCCCGAGCGAGAACGCCACGAGCAACGCCAGGACGACGATGTGCGATCGCATCGATGCCTCCTCGCTCAGCCCTGGTCGAGCTGGAAGCGGACCGGAAACGTGACGGTGGCCTCGATCGGCTGGCCGTTGCGCTTCGCCGGGATGAAGCGCCAGCGCTCGCGCACCGTCTGGACGGCCGAGTCGTCGAGCATTTGGTGACCGGAGGATTTACGGACGCGCACCTCGCCGGCCTGCCCGTCGGGCTTCACGACCACCTCGAGCATCACGACGCCCTGCTGGCCGAGGCGACGCGCGGCGATCGGGTAGGGCGGCTTCGGGTTGCTGCCGTGCGCGGGACGTGCGCCGCCCGAGCCGTCGCCGCCGGTGCCGTCCCCGGTGCCCGCGCCGCCGCCTCCGCCGCCGCTCCCGCTACCCGCGCCGGTGCCCGCCGCCGCCGTGCCGGTGCCCGTGGCCGCGGCGTCGCCGGTCGGGCCGGCGGTCGCGACCTCGGCGGGCTTCGGCTCCTCCTTCGGCGGCGCCGGCTTCTTCGGCTTCGCCACCTTCTTCGGCGGCACCGTCAGCTTCGGCGCGACGGTGGGCGCCACGGCGGGTGCGGGCGCGGCCGCCGGCGCCGGCTCGGGCTCCGGCGGTCCCGCGGGCGGCTCGGGCGGGCCGGGCAGCGGGCCACCGCCGCCACCGCCGGCGCCCTCGATCGTGAGCGGCAGCAGGATGACCGGCGTCTCTTCCGGGACCGGAGGCGTGTCGACGTGCGTCAGGAGGAACCCGAGCACGATCGCGTGCAACGCGATCGACGCGACGAGCGCCGCCGTGAGCCGCGAGGTCGGCTCCTCGGGAATGGACGACGCGGCGGTCAACTGCCCTCGGCTGGCGGGCGCTTCGTGATCACGCCGATGCGCTCGATTCCCGCCGCGCGGCAGTGATCGAGCAGGTCGACGACCGCTGCGTACTGCAGGCCGCGGTCGGCCTCGAGGAAGATCGTCTTGTCCGCGCGGGTCGCGTAGTGCGCGCGCAGCGCCGCCTCGAGGCCCGTCACCTCGACGACCGTGCCGTCCAGTCGGATCGAACCGTCGGCAGCGGCCGACAGCGTGACCTGGTCGGGCTTCGGCGTCGCCGCGTCACTCTGCTTCGCGATCGGCAGCTCGACGGGGACCTGCAGGCGCAGCAGCGGCGTCACCACCATGAAGATGACGAGCAGCACCAACATCACGTCGACGAGCGGCGTGACGTTGATCTCGGAGCGCAGCTCGTCGTCGCCGCCGCCGTCGAGGGTCACCGCGCCTCCCGCATCGTCGCCACCGCCAGCTCCTGCGCCCGGCACTCGAGCTCGACGAGGAGCCGGCCGGTCTTCTGCGTCAGGTAGTTGAAGAGCCACACGGCCGGAATGGCGACGCCGATCCCGATGGCGGTCGTCACGAGCGCCTCGGCGATGCCCGCCGACACCTGCCCGACGCCACCGCCGCCGGACGTGGCGAGCTGGCTGAACGCGTTGACGATGCCGAGCACGGTGCCGACGAGTCCGACGAACGGCGCGGTCGATCCCACCGTCGCGAGGATGCCGAAGCCCTTGCGCAGCGACGCGCCGGTGGCGAGGAGCGTGCGGCGGACCGTGCGGTCGTACGCCTCGCGCCGCTCTTCCGGCGGCAGGTTCGCCTGGAGGATGGCGCGCCACTCGGGCTCGAATCGTCCGACGTCACGCCCGGCGGCACGGAGTGCCAGCAGCCGCTCGATGGCGGTCGCCACGGACACGAGCGACATGCCGAGCAGCAGCAGGACGATGGCCTTCGCGAACGGGCCCATCACCCGCCACAGCTCGAGCATCGACATCTCCATGCAGGATCCTCCTTGCGCGGCGTGTCCCGCCGGACACGGCCGAGTCTGTCATTGCCATCATGACTACGGGAGAAATGCCACTCCCGATGGCCGCGGGCGACGGCGGACGTGCCGACCGCGATAAGCCCGCGAACCGCCAGCGGCTGCGGCCCCTGCCGGGCACTCCATAAGGCAGGCTGATGCAGCCGATCGGGCGCCGATATGTGCGAGCGCTGCCGCGCGCGACGGCAGCGCGCTGCCCGCCGGGTCAGCGGCGCGGCGGTGCGACCCGCCGCCGACCCCGCCGCCCGGTGGCACGACGCTTGCGGTGTGACCGCCGCGAAGCACGTCGTCGCGAACGGATCGGCGGCGACGATGAGCGGGATAAGCAAACCGGATCCGTCGAGCACTGGAGGGATGGAGATGTCGCGATCGAAGACACGGCGACGCGGGCTGCACGTGACCCGCCGGCGGTTCCTCGTCGGCTCGGCGACCGCGCTGCTCGCGACGATGCCGCGCGGCTGGGTCGGCGGCGCGTGGGCGTCCGACGCGCCGGAGAGCCCGCAGCTGCGCGTCGGCATCATCGCGCTCACCGACTGTGCGTCGATCGTCATGGCGCACGAGCTCGGCCTGTTCCGCAAGCACGGCCTCGACGTGACGATCTCCAAGGAAGCGTCGTGGGCGGTGATCCGCGACAAGCTGATGCTCGGCGAGAACCAGGCGACCCACATGCTCTACGGGATGCCCTACGGCGCCTCGATGGGCCTGCTCGGCGCGCCGAAGAAGGCGGTGATCATCCCGTTCTGCCTGAACCGCAACGGGCAGGGCATCACCCTGACGAAGGCGCTGCTCGCGAAGGGCGTGACGTCGCCGCAGGCGCTGGCGCCGCTCGCCGCCGCCGCGCGCGCGAGCGGCACGCCGCTCACGTTCGCGATGACGTTCCCGACCGGCACGCACGCGATGTGGATGCGCTACTGGCTCGGCGCCGGCGGCATCAACCCCGACCGCGACGTGACGCTCATCACCATCCCGCCGCCGCAGATGGTCTCGAACATGCGCGTCGGGAAGATGGACGGGTTCTGCGTCGGCGAGCCGTGGAACGCGCGCGCGATCGCCGACGGCGTCGGCTTCACGGCGGTCACCTCGCAGCAGCTCTGGCCGGACCATCCGGAGAAGGTGCTCGGGATGACCGCCGAGTTCGCCGAGCGGAATCCGCGCACCGTGCAGGCGCTGCTGCGCGCGATGCTCGAGTCGAGCAAGTGGCTCGACGCGCTCGAGAACCGGCCGCGCGCGGCGGAGGTGATCGCGCGGCCGCAGTACCTGAACACGCCGCCGGAGACGATCCTGCCGCGGCTCCTCGGCGATTACGACTACGGCGACGGTCGCAAAGAGAAGGACCCGCGCTACATGACGTTCTTCGACCGCGACACCAACTTTCCGTGGAAGTCGCACGGGCTGTGGTGGCTCACGCAGTTCCGTCGCTGGGGCATGGCCGGGGACGGCCTCGACTATGCGGCGACCGTGAACGCGGTCCACCGCCCCGATCTGTACCGCACGGCGGCCGCTGCGATGGGCGTGAACGCGCCGTCCGCCGACACGAAGACCGAGACGCTCTTCGACGGCCTCGCCTTCGACCCGAGCGATCCCGAGCGCTACGCGCGCGGCTTCGCCGTCAACAGCATGCTCGCCTGAGGAGGAGGACCGCATGACGACGACACGACGACTCGATCCCGCCGCGGTGCTGCTGCCGTTCGCCGGCGTCGGCATCGTCCTGCTGTGCTGGACGATGCTCAGCCGGCACGTGGCGCCCGACCTGCCGTCGCCGCTGCGCACCTGGGAGGAATCGCGGCAGTACGTGCTCGATCCGTTCTTCAAGGACGGCGAGATGAACCAGGGCATCGGCCGCTTCGCCGTGCTGAGCCTGGTCCGTGTCGGCAAGGGGTTCCTGCTCGCGGTGCTGCTCGGGACGCCCATCGGCTTCCTGCTGGGCATGAGCGACTGGTTCCGCCGCACCTTCGACCCGGTGATCCAGGTCATGCGGCCGATCTCGCCGCTCGCGTGGCTGCCGCTCGGGCTCATCATCTTCCAGCGCTCGGAGCCGGCGGCGATCTTCACGATCGCGCTGTGCGCGATGTGGCCGACCGTCATCAACACCGCGGTCGGCGTGCGCAGCGTGAGCCAGGACTACCTGAACGTCGGCCGCGTGCTGCGGCTGTCGCCGCTCATGATGCTGCGGAAGATCATCCTGCCGGCGACGCTGCCGTACATGTTCACCGGCTTCCGGCTGTCGCTCGGGCTGGCGTGGCTGGTGATCGTCGCGTCGGAGATGCTGACGGGCGCGCCCGGCATCGGCGGCTTCCTCTGGCAGGAGTACAACAGCCTCGTCTACTCCCACATCCTGCTGTCGATCGTGACCATCGGCGTGATCGGGTTCCTGCTCGATCGCCTGATGGGCCTGGTCGAGCAGCGGCTCCAGAGGCTCTGACGATGGCGCTCCTGGAGCTCCGCAACGTGGGGAAGGCGTTCGCCACGCGGCGCGGACGGCACGAGGTGTTGCGCGCCGTCGACCTCGACGTCGAGGCGGGCGAGTTCGTCTCGGTGATCGGCGCCTCGGGCTCCGGCAAGACGACGCTCGTCTCGCTGATGGCGGGGCTGATGCCCGCCGACACCGGGACGCTCTCCTTCGACGGCGTGCCGATCATCGCGCCGTCGCCGGAGCGCGGCGTCGTGTTCCAGAGCTACTCGCTGCTGCCGTGGATGACGGTGCTCGAGAACGTGCGGCTCGCGGTCGACGCGGTGGCGTCCGACCGCTCCGCCGAGTGGCGGCGCGCGCGCGCCGAGCATTGGGTCCGCATGGTGGGGCTCGCGGACGCGAGCGCGAAGCGTCCGCGCGAGCTGTCGGGCGGCATGCGCCAGCGGGTCGCCGTCGCGCGCGGACTCGCGATGGAGGCGCGCCTGCTGCTGCTCGACGAGCCGTTCAGCGCGCTCGACGCGCTGACACGCGCCAACCTGCAGCAGGAGCTCGCGCGCATCTGGCTGCACGACCGCCGCACGATGGTGATGATCACGAACGACGTCGACGAGGCGATCCTGCTCGCCGACCGCATCCGCGTGCTCACCCCCGGCCCGGGCGCGACGTTGAGCGCGGCGATCCCGGTGCCGTTGCCGCGCCCGCGCTCGCTGCGCGCGCTGTCGCGCGATCCCGAGTACCGGCGGGTGCGCCGCGAGATCGTCGCGGGCCTCGTCTCGGCGCGCATGGAGGTGGCGTCGTGACCGACCACGTCGTCGAGCTGTCGCACCTGAGCAAGCGCTACGGAGACGTCACCGTGGTGCGCGAGTTCGATCTGCGCGTCCAGCCGGGCGAGTTCGTGTGCCTCATCGGTCACTCCGGCTGCGGCAAGTCGACCGTGCTGTCGATGGTCATGGGGCTCACCGAGCCGACGACCGGCGGCGTGATCGTCGGCGGCCGCGAGATCGACGGACCCGGACTCGATCGCGGCGTCGTGTTCCAGTCGGCGGCGCTGCTGCCGTGGCTGACCGCGCGCCAGAACGTGCTGCTCGCGGTCGATCGCGCGCACCGCGGCCGCTCGCGCGCCGAGCGCCGCGCGCTGGCGGAGCACTGGCTGGTCCAGGTCGGCCTCGGCGACGCCGGCGATCGCCGGCCGGCGGAGCTGTCGGCCGGGATGCAGCAACGTGTCGGCATCGCGCGCGCCTTCGCGATGGAGCCGCGCATCCTGCTCCTCGACGAGCCCTTCAGCCTGCTCGACGCGTTCACGCGCATGGATCTGCAGGACGCGCTGCTGCGGCTGTGGGAGCGCGACCGCCGCACGGTGCTGATGGTCACGCACGACGTCGACGAGGCGCTGCTGCTCGCCGACCGCATCGTGATGATGACGCCTGGGCCGGAAGCGACGATCGGCGACGTGATGGCCGTCTCGCTTCCGCGCCCGCGCGTGCGTGCGGCGCTCGAGGACGACGCGCGCTTCTACGCTGCGCGCGAGCGCTTGCTCGCCTTCCTGGAGGGCGTGCCGGTCGAGCCCGACGAGGAGGACGATCAGCCCTGGCTCGACGGCGGCGCGTGCGCCGGGAGCCTGCCGTGAGGCGGCTCATCGCCGCGGCGCTCGTGTTCGTCGCCGTTCCGGCGGTCGCCGCGGACGAGGCTCCGGAGGGCTGGCGCAAGTACGTGCAGCTCATCCTCGTCGATCGCGCCCGCGGCGAGTTCGTCGACTGGTTCGAGCCGAAGCCGGGCGTCGCCACCGAGGGCGCCGAGCGCTACGCGTTCTTCGGCAACCAGCTCCGCTTCGGCCTGCGCGCGACGATCCCGCACGCGCAGCTCATCCTCGAAGGGCAGGACGTCCGCCTCGCGAACCTCCCGGACGACGCCAGCCTGCCGTCGCCGACGGGGAACCTCGGTCCCGGCGCGATCTACTTCGCCAACAGCCCGGGCCGCGACCGCGACCACACCTCGCAGGGCGAGACGTCGCTGCGCCAGGGCTACCTGACGCTCAGCGATCCCCCGGGCGTGCCCGGCCTCGCGCTCACCGGCGGCCGCTTCGAATACAGCGACGGCCTGGAGACGATTCCGACCGACCCGAGCCTCGCGTGGGTGAAGCGCAGCCGCGTCGCGGAGCGCCTCGTCGGCCCGTTCAACTACACGCACATCGGTCGCAGCTTCGACGGCGCCAGGCTCGTGTACGACCAGCCCGACTGGAACCTCACCGCCGTCGCCTTCCGTCCGACCCACGGTGGCTTCGAGATCAGCTCGAACCGCGAGCTGGGCGACGTGGGCATCGCCGGCCTCGCCGCCACCGCGAAGCGGCTGCCGTGGTGGTCGGCGCTGCCCTTCGATGCGCGCCTCTTCTACCTCTATTACGACGACCGTCGCTTCTCCGACGACCGCGACGAGGAGCCGCTGCCGACGAAGGTCGACAACCGGCCGCTCGCCGAGCGCAGCGGCGAGCACGACTCGGTCGCCATTCACACGTGGGGGATGCACGCGGCGACCGTCGCGAACGCCGGCCCCGGGCGGGTCGACGGCCTGTTCTGGGGCGCCGCCCAGGCGGGCGATTGGGGGCGGCAGAGCCACTCCGCGTGGGCGTTCGCCGTCGAGGGCGGCTACCAGCTCCCCTCGGTGTGGGGCGCGCCGTGGCTGCGCGTCGGCTACGACCAGTCGTCGGGCGACGACGATCCCGGCGACGGCGACCACCGCACGTTCTTCCAGCTGCTGCCGACCGCGCGCATCTACGCCCAGTTTCCGTTCTTCAACTTCATGAACAGCCAGGACCTGTTCGCGCAGATGATCCTCAAGCCGCATCCGAAGGTGACCGTTCGCACCGACTACCACTGGCTGCGGCTCACCGAGCGGAAGGACCTCTGGTACTCCGGCGCCGGCGCGACCAACGACGACATCTTCGGCTTTGCCGGCATCCCGTCCGACGACCACCGCGAGCTGGCGCACCTCGTCGACCTGTCGGTGTCGGTCCAGATCCTCTCGCAGCTGACGGCCTACGCGTACTACGGCCACGCCTTCGGGCAGGGCGTCGTCAAGGGGACCTTCGCGGGCGCCGGCGCCGACTACGGCTACGTCGAGCTGACGTATCGCTACTGAGCGACGGTAACATGCGGTTACCGCCGGCAGCGCACCGGCCGCGCGGGTCAACGGAATACGCAGTCGTGACGGCGGCTTCCGGCCGGCGGCGGATGGAACGCGGCTTGCGCAGGTGGGCCGCCCATGAAGCACCTCCGTTGCGCCGTCCTCCTCATCACGCTCGCGATGGCAGCGCCCGCCTTCGCCGCGCCGCTCGGTCTCGCACGGACCCAGTCGGCGCGGTCGCACGACGTCCTCGCCGGCGCGCCGCTCGTCGTCACCTGGGTCCTCTCGAACGAGGCGAGCGAGCCCCTCGACGACCCGCTGCTCGTGACGACCCTCGCCGCCGGCGTGACCGTCGACGCCGCCGACCCGCCGGCGCGCGTCCGCGGCCGCGAGCTGGCCGTGGCGCTGCCGGCGATCGCGCCCGGGTCGATCGGCACGGTTCGGCTGACGCTGCGCGTCCCGGCCGGCGGGTCGCTCGTCGACGACGGGGCGCGGGCGTTCGCGAGCCGTGGGACGCGCGCCGTCGAGGCGATCGCCACGCCGACGACGCTCCGCGCGCTGCTCGGCACCGATCCGGCCTACCTCGCGTCGACGCCGGACGCGCCGACCGAGGACCCGGGGGTGCTGCGGACCATCGCCCGCGTCGGGTGCGCGCCCGAGGCGCTCTTCGCCGAGGTACGCGACGCCACCACCCACGAGGTCTACGCGGGCGCGCTCCGCGGCGCGCGCGGCGTGCTGCGGACGTCCGCCGGCAACGCGCTCGACCGTGCGAGCCTGCTGGTCGCGCTGCTGCGCGCGTGCGGGGTCCCGGCGCGCTGGGCGGCGGGGACGCTCGCCGCCCCGCAGGCGCGCGAGCTGATCGCCTCCATGTTCGACGGCCTCGCGCCGCGCACGGTGGGCGGGCTCGACCAGGCGACGCAGGCATTCGCCGTCGCCAGCGACCTGAGCGGCTTGCTGATGGAGCCGCTGAGCTTCCTGCCCGGCGCCGGCACGACGGCGGATCCGACGGACGATCCGCTGCTGCTCGCGCAGGCCGCGCGGCATCACTGGGTGGAGCACGACGACGGCGGCGGCTTCGCCGCGCTCGATCCGTCGTTCGCGACGGCGGCGCCCGGCGACGTCTTCGCCGCGACGAGCGCCACGTTCGCCGCGGTGCCGGCGGACGAGCATCACACCGTCCGCGTCGCGCTCGACAGCGAGATCGCGCCGCTCGGCCTCGGCGGCAACTTCCTCCGCATCGCCGACACGCTCGCGACCGCGCTCGGCACCCCCGACGAGCGGTACGACCACGTCGGCAACGTGCTCGTCGAGTCGCGCACGGTGCTCGACGCGACGTTCACGTCGGTCGAGCTGGTGGGGCGGCCGCTGACGCTCGGACAGTTCGTCGCCAGCACGATCATCGGCGGGCTCGGCCTCAGCGCGACGCGCACCGTGTATGCGCCGTGGCTGCAGGTGGGCGACGATCCCGACCTGGTCCGCGGCGAGGACGTGGAGGAATTCATCTCGACGTTCTCGAGCGACCTGCTGACGGGCATGTTCCTCCGCCTGACGGTCACGGCGCCCGACGGTACCGCGACGACGCACCAGCGCGATCTCGTCGACCGCATCGGGTACGCCGCCCGTCGCGAAGGCGGCGCGTCGCCGGTCGCGCTCGACGGCGCGCCGGTGCTGACCGACGCCGACGTCACCACCATCGACGTGAACGTCGGCGGCTGGGACCTCGGCGACGGGCTCGCACGCTCGACGGCGACCGGCGAAGCGCTCGCGGCGCTGCAGCAGGGCCTCGCGGCGTTGCCGGCGGGCACGCCGTCGACGCTGCAGACGTCCGCGATCACGACGCTCGGCCGCAGATACGCGGTCGCGGTCACGCGCTATCTCGCGGACGCGCAGATCGGCGCGTCGCACGGGCGCGCGGTGCTGCTCGGCCGCGCGCTCGGCGTGCGCGGCTACGCCGATTCGCCGCGGCTGACGCTCGCGCAGGCGCGCAGCCGGACGCTCGACGGCACGCCGCGTACGACGCTCTCGCTCGACCTGCGCAAGCGGGACGGCGCGGCGATCCCCGCGCCCGGCCGGTCGGTCGAGGCGCCGCGCTTCTACGAGGCGGCGCGCGGTCTGGCCGACGCCCACGTGGAAGGGCTCGTCGCGGCCTCGTTCGGCGCGACGGCGCCGGTGTCCTTCGAGCGCTTCGTCGACGCGGTCGCCGCGTCGGGCGGCACGTTCGCGTCCATCGAATCGACGAATGCCGGCGACGTCCCGGGGCTCGCCCTGCCGGCGAACGCGCGTGCGCGCATCGGCAGCGCGGTCGCGCGCGGCGCGGCGGTTCTGGCGCCGCTGGCGCCCGCGGTCGTCGACGGCCGCGAGGTCACCATGTGGATGGAGGTCGATCCCGCCACCGGCGAGATGATCTCGGTCGGCGAGGACGGCGGGCACATCGCGGCCCTCGAGTACGAGGCGCTCGGCAGCCAGGCGACGTCGGGGATCCTGATCGGATTCATCAAGGGGCTCGATTGCAACGGGTGCAGCCTGACCAGCACCGGCTACCAGCTCGCGCTCGCCGCGGCGCAGGTGGCGGGCGGCGGCGGCGGCGCCATCGCCGGCGGCATCAGCGGCGCGACGGCCTATGCCGAGCTGCTCGGCGCGAAGCTGCCGCCGTTCAACCCGTGGGAGATGTCCGGCTACCTCGTCGGCACCGCCGCGAAGATCCTGATCCAGGTGAGTGGCGCCGTCGTGAAGGCGCTGCAGCGCACCGACCCGCCGTTGTCGTCGCTCGTGCTCGACGCCGACGTGCTTCTCGACGCGCCGTCCGTCGCCGTCGCCACCATTGCCGCGCCGGCGACGTTCACGGGCGACGGTTTCGACGTCGCCGTCGACGCGCGCCACCATCGCGCCGGCGGCGCGTCGTTCTACCCGCCCGCCGTGCTCGCGGGGCTCGGCGCCGGCGGCGACGACCCAGCGCTGAACTTCACGCCGAGCACGTCGCAGTCGCTCTCCGACGACGTGGTGGCGCTCGACGCCACGGCGGGGCAGGTGACGCTCGGCACCGCGACCGTGACCGCGCCCGCGAACGTCGGGCTCGTCGGCGTCACCGGGACGTTCGCCGCGGCCGACGGCGGCGCGACGGACACGGTCAGGGCGAGCGGCACGTTCGCCCGCGCGCTGCATCTGGACGTCGCGCCCGCGCATGGGGCCGCCGCGCGCGACCGCGCGCTCGTCGTGACGCCGAGCCTCCGCAGCGACGCGGACGACGAGTACGACCTGACCGTCGAGGCGCCGGCGGGCTGGGAGGTCGTCGTCGCCGACGACGGGACGACGACGCTCCTGCCGCCGGCGGGCATCGTGTCCGGCAGCGCCGGCGTGCGCGTCCACGCGCGTTCGCGCACCGAGCCGGCGCTCGCCGCCGAGGCGACCGTCGTCGTCGACGTCGAGGCGCCGGGCACGCCGCGGCTGCTGCTCGCGGTCGAGCCCGATCCGACGCACAGCGTGCCGATCGCCGGCACGCTCGTGCCGCTCGCGCAGCGCATCACGCTGACCAACCTCGGCACGACGGCCGACACGTTCGACCTCGCGGTCGACGGCCTCGCCGCCGGCGACTTCACGCTCGCCGCGACGTCGCCCGTCGTCGGCGCCGGCCAGCGTGCGGTCGTGGGCCTCGCGCTGCATCCGGGCGGCGCGCTCCAACCGCCGGGCACGCCGATCGCGTTCACGATCGGCGCCGCGGGACGCAGCGGCGGCCTCGCGGCCGACGTCGACGTCACGGTTCCGTACCCGGCCGTGGTCGGCGTGCGGCCGCGGCTCGAGCCGCTCGCCGCGCGCGCGCTGCCGGGTGACACGCTGCCGGCGACGCTCGTGCTCGAGTCGACGGGCAACACGGCGTCGACGATGACGCTCGCCGCCACCGTGGCCGGCGGCGTCGACCTCGCCGGGTTGCCGGCCAGCGTGACGCTCGCTCCGGGGGAGGTGCGCAGCATCGCGCTCGACGTCGCCGTCGCGGCCGATGCGGCCGTCGGTCGCTCTCTCCCGCTCGGCGTCACGGCCGACCTCTGCAACGGCTTCGCACGGCCGGCGTGTACCGTGCCGGATCCGAGCGTCCGCTTGGCGTCGATGGGCGTGCTCGTCGGCGTGCCGCAGACGCTGTGCCTGCTCGACGGGACCATCGCGACGGCGCTCGCCGACCTGCCCGTACCGGCCGTGACGCTGCAGCGGCTCGGGCTCGCGCTGTCGCGGCTGGCGCTCGCGCCCGACGACGCGGCGCTGCGCAACGAGATCATCGCCGCGACGAACGCGACGACGGCATTCCTGCACGAGAGCGGCCTCACCGATCGCGCCAACGCGTTGCGCGACCTGATGCTGCCGGTCGAGGCCGGCGATCCGGCGGCCATCGCGGCCACGCTCGACGACCTGTGCACCGCGCTCGCCGGCCTGCCGTCGGAGCTGGAGACCGCGGCGCAGCGCCTGGCGCACGGCTTCACCGCGCGGCTCCTCCCGTCGAACCGGGTGGTCGCGCCGGGCGAGGACGCGGTCTACCAGCTCGCGATCACGTCCACCGGCACGAAGGCGACGGCCGTCGACCTGGCCCTGACCGGTCTGCCGGCGGGTGTCACCGCGACGCTCAGCCGCACGCAGGTGACGCTCGCGCCGGGGACGACGGACGACGGCGTCACGGCGACGCTGCGTGCGGCCACGGCACTACCGTCGGCGGTCGGCTTCGCCGTGCACGGCACCGCGGCCGGCGGCTTCGACGGCGAGGCGCCGGGTGTCTTCGCCGTGCGCGAGAGCGTCGTCGACGTCGCCGCCGTCACGCCGGCGCCGCGGCTCGCGGAGAGCGCCGGGACGCCGATCGCGATCGTCGCGGTGCTGGCGAACCGCGCGAACGTCGCGCGCGAGGTCGCCGTCGACCTGCGCGTCGAGGACGAGCGCGGCACCGTCGTGGCGGGGCTGGGGGCGGTGACGACGTCGCTGGGGACCGGCGCCGCGACGACCGTCGATCTCGGCCCCGTCGACACCACCGCGCTCGCCGACGGCGCGTACACGGCCGTCGTGACGGCGCGCACGTCCGGCGGCGGTGCCATTCCCGGCCAGCAGGGCCGCGGCACGTTCCTGGTCGGCCTGCCGCTGCAGGCGACCGCGCTGGTCGAGCCGGCGGTCGTGGCGCCGGGCGACGACGCGGCGGTCGTGAGCCGCGTGCGCGTGAGCGGCCGGCCGCCGCGCCAGCCGGGCACGGGCTTCTTCGATCAGTACGCGCAGTCCGTCGTGGCGGAGACGGCGGTGACCGACGCGGGCGCCGCGCTCGGCGTGCCGGATCGCGTGCGCGCGGCCGTCGGCGCGGGCGGTACCCTGATCGTCGACCTCGGGCCCGACCTGGCGCGTGTCACCGACGGCCCCGGACCGGACCTCGTGGTGTTCGAGCGCGACCGCTGCGCGACGCCGCACGAGGCGGCCTACACGGTGGCGGTCGCCGACGATCCCGCCGGGCCGTTCGTCGAGCTCGGTACGGCGTCGGGCGAGCGCGAGCCGGGCGACGAGTTCGACCTGCTCGACGGCGGCGTCGCGAGCGCGCGCTACGTGCGCATCACGAGCGCGGCGGGCGGCATCGAGGTCGACGCGGTGCTGAACGCGCATCCGGCGCGTCCGGGTGGCGTGCAGCTCGAGTACCACCTGCCGATCGGGTTCCAGAACGGCGTGGCGAACACGCCCGCCATCGGCGACCTCGACCGCGACGGGAATCCCGAGATCGCGTTCAACGTGCAGACCAACTTCGTCGGCTGCGAGATGATCGTGATCGACGGCGTCACCAAGCAGGAGAAGTTCCGCCTCGACATGCCGGGCCGCACCACGGCGGGCGCCGCGCTCTGCGGCGAGGCGTCGGGCGTCGCGATGGGCAACCTCGACGACGACCCCGAGGGCGAGATCATGGTGCATGCGCCCACCGACAACGTGAGCGATGTGTTCGTCGCGATGAACGCGGACGGCACGGAGCTCTTCCGGAACGTGCTCGCGCAGCGCGGCGTGAACCAGTCGAGCGTCGACCTGGCGAACGTCGACGACGATCCGCAGCCCGAGATCCTCTGGCCGGGCGGCTTCCGTCAGGACGACGCGTCGGACGGCTACGACAACGGCCTCTTCGGACAGCCGATCGCGGTCGACCTCGACGGCGACGGGACGGCGGAGCTGGTCTCGAACGGCGGCGGCGCGCCGTTCTCGAACGTCACCGCGCGGAAGACCGACGGCACGCTCGTGTGGAACAGCCCGTCGCTCGCCACCGGCCTCGGCGCCAAGTCGACGCAGCGGCCGGCGGTCGGAGACCTCGACGGCGACGGCCGCCCCGACTTCGCGACGTGGGCCGCGAACCTGCTCGGCCACACCCAGGGCGTGTTCGCCGTCCGCCACGACGGCACGTTGCTCTGGAGCACGCCGGTGCCGACCGGCCCGCGCCTCTGCAGCGAGCATCCGGACGTGGCGTGCACGGCGAACACGGATTGTCCGAGCGGCACGTGCAAGCTCTTCGAGACGGCCGGGTCGTCGCCGGCGATCGCCGACGTGAACGGCGACGGTCGTCCGGAGGTCGTCTACTGGATGCGCGACGTGGGACAGGGCGACCGCGGGTCGATCGTCGCCTTCGCGGGCGCGACCGGCGAGGAGCTCTGGCGCGTCGACGCGAACGACCCGGGCGGCATCGAGCCGAGCCTGTCGGCCGCCGATCTCGACGGCGACGGCGACGCCGAGGTCCTGTGGAACGGCTCCTGCGACGGCTTCACGATCGTCGACGGCGCGGCCGGCGAAGTCGTCTACCGCGATCCGCGCGTGCAATCGGGCTCGGCGCACGATCACCCGGCGGTGGCCGATGCCGACGCGGACGGCCGGCTCGAAGTCGTCACCGGCGATGCGCAGGGCCTCTACGTGTTCGGCGCCGGCGCCGGCTGGGCGTCGGGACGCCAGGTCTGGAATCAGACGAGCTACGGCATCACCAACGTCGGCGACGACCTGACGATTCCCGCGACGCCGCCGCAGCCGTGGCGCTTTCACGGCACGTTCCGGTTCCAGGGCCCGCAGCTCGCCGATCTCGCGCATGCCGTGGTGGACGTGACGCACGCGCTCGCCGACGGCGTGTCGTTCGACCCGGCGGCGATCGCGCCGCCGGCGGCGAACGTCGCCGGGCGGACCGTCGCGTGGCAGGCCGAGCTGCCGGTGACCATCGGCGCGGCGTTCGACGTGCCGGCGACGGTGCCGGCGCTGGCGCCGGGCGAGACGCGCACGGTGAGCACCGGTGGCAGCGTCGACGCGGAGCTGACGCTGCCCGACGGCTCCACCGTCCAGGTGACCATTCCGCTCGGTCCGGCGACCGTGTCGGCGCCGCACGTGATCGGCGTCGCGCCCGCGTCGCAGACCACGGACGCCGGCGCGCCGGCGACGTTCCTCGTCACCCTGACGAATCCGCGCCCGGTGCCCGAGACGTTCGCGCTGTCGGTCCTCGGGATCGAGCCCGCGTTCGTCGCGCTGCCGCCGGCCGCGACGCTCGATCCGGGCGCGTCGGTCGTGCTGCCCGTCGTCGTGACGATGCCGGTGGAGTCGCCCGGCGGGACGCTCGACTTCGCGCTGGGCGTCACGGGCGACGCCGGCACCGTCGACGATGCCGGTGTGCAGCTCGTCGTGAACGCGGTGGCGCCGCCGATCGTGCCGGGCGGCATCCGCGTGGCGGTGGTGCCGGCGACGGTGACGATGGGCCGCGGCGGGACGGCGGTGCTCGACGTCCTGGTGTCGAGCGGGCTGCCGGACGCGACGACCGTCGTGTTGTCCGCGGCGGCGGACGACCTCGCCGCGGCGACGTCGGACCTGACGCTCGAGGTGCCGCCGGGCGGCGTGACGGCGACACGCGTCGTGGTGGATGCCGCCGGTGCCGCCGCCGGCGATCGCGTGCTCGCCGTGACGGCGGCGGCCGACGGCGCGCCGCACGTGACCGACACCGGGACGGCGACGGTCACGGTGAGCGATCGCGGCGTGCAAGTGCAGCTCTCGCCCGACGCGGCGGCGACGGCGAGCGACGGCTCCGTCGTGCTCGACGCCGTCGTCACCAATACCGGGGCGACGACCGACACGTTCGACCTCGCCGCGGGCGGCCCGCTGGGCGCGTTCGCGGCGCTGGGCGCGACGGCGGTGACGCTCGACGCGGGTGCGGCGACGACCGTGCCGGTGACGCTCGCCGGCCTCGACGTGTTCCTGCAGCAGCGGAGCTTCGTGCTGCTGACGGCGACCGCGTCGACCGATCCGGCGATCGCCGGCAGCGACGCATCGGCCATCGAGGTGCGCGAGCGGCGCGGCGTCGCGGTCCGCGTGGCGCCGGCGAGCGTGGTGCGCGTCGGGACGGGGGACGTCGTCCTGGACGTCGCCGTGGAGAACACCGGCAACGCCTGCGACGAGCGCTACGTCGTCGAGGTGACGTCGGCGCCGGCGGGCGTCGTCGGCGGCATCGTGCCGGCGCGCTTCGTCGTGCCGCCGGGACAGATCGCGAACCTGCGCCTCGACGCGGCGTCGGCGTCGCTCGGCTCCTACGACGTGCAGGTACGGGTGACGACGGACGGCGCCAACCCCGCGTGCCCGCCGCTGCCGCTGGCGACGGCGGTCGGCACGGTGACGCTGGCGTTCGTCGACGACGGCGCGACGTCGACCACGATCGCAACGTCCACGACGACCAGCAGCACGACGACGACCACGCTCGCCGCGATGGACGCGTTCATGACGTACAAGGTGAAGCCGGGCGAAGGCGCGGCGCGTTTCGTGGCCTTCGGGCCGCTGCCGCTCGCGGACCGGTTCGGCAGCGCGACGTACCGCGTGGTGAAGCCGAAGCAGCTCGCGCTGCCGGCCGACGTGAACGGCGCGGGCACGATCGATCCCGCGACGCATCTGCTCGAGTACCAGGTGAAGCCAGAGCGCGGCACGCCGTCGTTCGGTGTGCGCCGCGACGTCGAGACGTCGACCGCGTGCGGTACGTTGCGGCTCGAGGTGTCGAAGCCGGGCGGGCTGCTTGCGCCGGCGTCGAAGGGTCTCGTCGCGCCGCTACCGGTGCCGGCGGAGGCGGACCACGAGCTCGACCACTACCTCTGCTACAAGGCGAAGCCGCAGAAGAAGCTCGCGGACGGCACGCCGTTGCCGAAGCCGACGAAGGGCCTGCAGCTCGACGTCGCCGACCAGTTCGAGTCGCGGCGCTACGATCTCCGAAAGGTGACCCGGTTCTGCACGCCCGTGACGACGCCGGGGGCGGCGATCCGTCACGCCGGGCGCGAGCTGGTGTGCTGGCGGGCGAAGCCGGCGGCGCGGCTCATCGCGCAGATGGGCTGCGGTCCGGCGGTGGCCGGTGACCGCGGTGCGGCGATCGTGCCGAAGCAGCCGAAGCACCTGCGGCGCGATCCGCTCTATGTCGGCGCGACGCTCGGCAGCGAAGTGTTGGCGTCGGTGAAGGAAGTGGAGGTCTGCCTGCCAACGGAGGAAGCGCGGTAGATGCGATCGGCGGGGCGGCTACGGCCGCCCCGCCGCGCTCGCTGGCGATGTCGCTCGCGCAGCCGAGCTCGTGCCTGCCCGCGGCAGCGACCTGTACCTGCCGGCGGGTCGGCCATGATCGCGACCGGCGGGGATCGTTGGTATGCTCCCTCACACATGGCGACGGTCGAGGACATCGCTGCCTTGAGCGCGCGCGAGCGGGCGAGGATCTCGATGGGGCGGGGGGGGCCGCGATGACCACACAGCCGGACAAGCTGGGGGCGCTGGTCGACATCGTGCGCGCGCTCGAGGCGATCGACGTCGCCGACGCACTGGTCGGTGGAGTGGCAGTCGGCATCCGGTCCGGCGTTCCCCGTACCACCCTCGACACCAACCTGGCCGTGCCGTCGACGGTTGCCCGGCAGCGCGTCGTTCGTGCGCTCGTCGACGCCGGATTCGTTCTGCGCGGCGAGTTCGCACACAGCATCAACTTCAGGCACTCGAGCGGCGAGCCGGTGCAGATCGTGATCGATCCCGCGTTCGATCCCATGATCGAACGGGCCGAGCCGGTCGCCATCGGCAACGAGACCGTCCAGGTCGTGCTCACGACCGATCTGATCGTCATGAAGGAGCGCGCGGCCGCCGATCCGGCTCGGAGGCGAAGCAAGGCGCTGCGTGATCGGGCCGACGTCGAGCTGCTGCGGGGCGACGTGCCCGACCCGGACGAAGGGTGGTAGGGCGGGGTGAAGCGCGAGATCGTCCTGCTCGCGGCCGCCTTCGGGGTGACCTTCGACCGATGAGGGCGAGCGCGCGATCCGCCGCGCTCGCCCCCACCTGATCGTCAGAAGAACACCGTCATCCGGCCCCGCACGCCGAACGGATCGCCCGGCGTGAAATGGATGTCCGGCGCATTGGGGCAGCGGCCGCGTCGTGCTTCGCCCTTCGTGCACGAGGTGTCGGCGAACACCGCTTCCTGCCAGTCGACGTCGCCCATGTTGAGGAAGTCGATCCCCAGCTCGACGTTGCGCCAGCGGTACTTGGCGAACAGGTCGAAGAGCAGGTAGCCGCGCGCCGGCAGCGTGCGGTCCTCCGTCGCGGGGCGGTCGTCGAGATAGCGGACGCGCGCCGCGGCGGAGAACCCGTAGCCGAAGTCCGCGGTCAGGCCGCCGTTCATGAACAACGTCGGCGCGATCGGGATCGCCTCGCCGTTCTTGTAGCGCGGGTCGGCGTAGGAGAGGTCGTAGTCGGCGGTGAGCCAGTCGAAGATGCGGTAGCGCATCTCGAAGTCGACGCCCCAGCGGCGGGTCGGCCCCGTCGAGTCGAAGCTGCCGAACTCGTTCTGCTCGATCGTGCCGCAGTCGCCGCAGAAGACGATCTCGCTCTCGAGATCGACGAGCCACAGCGCGGCCGACACGTCGAGCTTGTCGAACTGCCGCGTGCGCGAGCCGAGCTCGTAGCCCGTCGCCTTCGCGAGCGGCGTGAAGTCCTTGTCGTCCTTCGCCTGGATGACGCCGCGCGCGTCGTTCGAATGAAAGCCGTCGCCGTAGTTCAGGTACACCTCGGTGTTCGGCTCGGGCGTGATGATGAGGTTGGCCTTCGGCGAGATGATCGCGTCGTTCTCGTAGCCGCTCACCGGGAACGTGCCGAGGTTCACGTTGCCGCGCTTCCGTCCGCCCTGGCTCGCGGGCAGCTTGTTCTGCACGTCGAAGGTGAAGGCGTCGCCGCGGACGCCGCCCTCGAAGCGCAGCCAGTCGGTGAACGTCACCTGCTGCGTGTAGTAGCCGCTGAACGAGCTCTCCTGGACGAAGACCTTGCTCGCGGTGAAGTAGCGGTTGCGCTTCTGCTGGTTGTAGACGGCGACGTCGATGCGGTCGTTGCGCGTCTCGACGCCGACGCGGCTGAACATCGGCATGCCGAAGAGGTCGTAGCTGCGCGTGTAGCTGCCGCGCCCGCCGTACAGATAGCGGAAGTCGTTCTGCTCGATGCCGTCGCCGCGCGGGTCGAGCGTGGCGAAGGTGCCGTCGCGCAGCTCGATGTCGCCGTTCGGGTCGGGGTACAGCGAGTTCTGGAAGAACGTGAAGTTCGACCACAGCCGCAGCTTGTAGCGACTGGCGTACGCCTGGAACGACCACGCGTCGTTCTCGGTCGGGTTGGCGTCGTAGTGCAGGTCGACGTTCTCGCGGTCGGTGCGGCCGCCCTCGCTCGGGTCGAGCGAGCCGAAGCGGTCGAGTTGGCCGTCCGAGACGAGGCGCTGCGGGATCTGGCCCGATGCGTCCCAATCGGCGGCGTAGAGCGTCGCCGAGCCCCACGCCTTCGAGGTGGGCGTCGGCTCGAACGTCGCCTTGGCGAAGAGATTGTAGCGGGCGAAGTGCTCCGGGTTCTCGAACGGGCCGTTCGAGTAGTACGCCTGGCCGGCGAACAGCGTCTGCACGTTGCCGAATTTCGGCGACAGGCCGGCGACGTACCGCATGCGGTCGAACGAGCCGCCTTCGGCGAGCACGAAGTTTTCCGCGAACTTCTCCTTGGTGACGAGGTTCAGCGCGCCGGCGACGGCGAGGTCGCCCAGCTCGGGAAAGTACGTGCCCTTCCGCAGCTGCAGCGTCTCGACCGTCTCGGGGATGACGAAGTTGATGTCGGCGTAGCCCTGCCCGTGGCCGTGCGTGACCAGGTTCACCGGCAGCTGGTCGACGGTGACGAGGAAGTCGGTGCCGTGGTCGGCGTTGAAGCCGCGGATCAGGTACTGCGTCGCCTTGCCGCCGCCCTGGTGCTGGCGGACGATCAGACCGGGAACGTTGTTCAGGATCTCCTGCAGCGTGGTGTGGGGCCGCAGCTGGTAGGTCTCGGTGGCAATGTCGTCGGACGACGCCGCCGAGACGGGCTTCGTGTCCTGCACGACGACCTCGGGCAGCGCCGTCGTGTCGGCCGGCGGCTCGAAGGTGGTCTCCGGCTCCCCGTCCGAGACAGGCAGCTCGGGCGCCGGCTTGTTGGCGTCGTGGGCTCGCGCCGTGGCGGCCAGGCACACTGCGGCCGCCACGAGGAAGACCAGCGGTCTCTTCCGTCGCATGTCGATGTGGCTCCTCTGCCGGACGCACGACGAGGGTCGTGTCCGGGGCTGAGCGTCGTGATTCCGGAGGCGGCTCAGCCGAGCGGAGGGCCACGCGAGCGCGGCGCCGGACGTGACGGCGCCGGCGGCGGTCCGGCGTGGAACGCCGGAAGCCAGGCGATGCGATCGGCGCGGACGACGCGCGCCGTCGGCGTGCGGTCCACGCGGAGGAACGGGTGCTGCCAGTGCGCGTGGTCGCGGGGCGCGGACGCCGTCAGGCCGGGGCCGGACGGCGTCTCGTCGTCGTGGTGATGCGGATGATGATGCTCGTGGTCGTGATCGTCGTGACCGTGATGATGGTCGTGGTCGTCGTGGTGATGGTGCTCCGCCGGTCCCTCGACGTGGACGTGCGCGTGCTCTCCACCCTCGTGGTGATGCCGCCAGACCGTCGCGCGCGGCGCGGCGACGCCGGCGACGAAGGACGCCGCGACGAGCGGCGCGAGGCGCAGGAGTCTCCGCATCCGTGTGATCTACGGGGAGACGACCCCGACCGGATGTGCCGTCACCACTCGAGCAGCCAGGCGAAGATCAGGGGCGCGACGATGGACGCGTCGGACTCGATGATGTGCTTCGGGGTGTCCTCGCCGAGCTTGCCCCAGGTGATCTTCTCGTTCGGTACCGCGCCCGAGTAGGACCCGTAGCTCGTCGTCGAGTCGCTGATCTGGCAGAAGTAGCCCCAGAGCGGCACGTCGTCCCGCTTCAGATCCTGGTGGAGCATCGGCACCACGCAGATCGGGAAGTCGCCGGCGATGCCGCCGCCGATCTGGAAGAAGCCGATCGACCCGGTCTTGCTCTCGCGCGTGTACCAGTCGGCCAGCTGCATCATGTACTCGATGCCGCTGCGCACGGTGTGGACGCTCTTCACGTCGCCCGCGATGCAGTGGGCGGCGAAGATGTTGCCGAGCGTCGAGTCCTCCCAACCCGGCACGAAGATCGGCAGGTTGCGCTCGGCGGCCGCCATGAGCCAGCTGTCCTTCGGGTCGATCTGGTAGCTGGCCTTCAGCACGCCGCTCGTCAGCAGCCGGTACAGGAACTCGTGCGGGAACCGTCGCTCGCCCTTCGTGTCGGCGGCGACCCACTCGGCGAGCACGGCGCGCTCGATGCGGCGCATCGCCTCTTCTTCCGGGATGCAGGTGTCGGTGACGCGGTTCAGGTGACGGTCGAGCAGCGCCTGCTCGTCGGCCGGCGTCAGGTCGCGGTAGTTCGGCACGCGGACGTAGTGGTCGTGCGCGACGAGGTTGAAGACGTCCTCTTCGAGGTTCGCGCCGGTGCAGCAGATGCCGTGCACCTTCCCGCGGCGGATCATCTCCGCGAGCGACAGGCCCAGCTCCGCCGTGCTCATCGCGCCGGCGAGCGTGACCAGCATCCGGCCCCCGCCGGCGAGATGACGCTCGTAGGCCGCGGCCGCGTCGCGCAACGCGGCCGCGTTGAAGTGCCGGAAGTGGCGTTCGATGAACTCCCGAACGGGCGCCGTGGTCGACATGGGACTGTCTCTACAAAAACAGACCCCGTCGGCTCAAACGCCGCTACCCTGCCGAGCCGACGGCGGACGCGAGCGGATGCAGGCTGGCGGCGGCGCTGGGACGTGCGGCCATGCGGTCGAACCAGGCCGTGAGGTTCTCGTTGGCTGGATCGAGCGGCTGGCCGACGCCGCGGCCGAAGTCGAGCGCGGCGAAGAGGATGATGTCGACCGTCGTCAGGCGGTCGCCGGCGATGAACTGACGGCCCGCCATCAGCGGCTCGAGCCACGCCAGGTTGTCGCGCGCGGTCGCCTTCAGGCCTTCCGCCGCTTCCGGCAGGACGCGCATGCGCGGGCGGAAGAGCTCCAGCCCTTCCGCAAAGCGGAACCCGTTGTAGAGGTGCTCGGTGATCTTGAGCTCGATGCGGCGCTGCCAGCAGCGCGTTTCGGCCCGCTCCTCGGGTGTCGTGCCGACCAGCGGAGGCTTGGGATACTTCTCGTCGAGATACTCGAAGATCGCGACCGTCTCGCCGATCACCCGCCCGTCGTCGAGGACCAGCGCCGGGACCTGGCCGCCCGGGTTCTTCGCCAGGTACGCCGCCTGCCGGTTTTCGCCGGCGAGGAGGTCGACGTCGACCTTCGGCAGCTCGATGCCCTTCTCGAGGAGGAACATCCGCAGCGCGCGCGGATTCGGACCGAACGAGTCGTAGATCTCCATGGCGCGGCTGTATCAGCCCTGCACGGCCCCGGCCAAGACGACGGGACCCGTCGGGCTCTTCGAGCCGCCGGCCGGCTCGATCGACACCGCGAACGCCGTCACCTCGCTCGGCCGCGCGACGCCGGAGACGCGCGCCAGCGCGACGTCGTCGCCGGCCGCCTGCAGCAGTCCCGCCGGCTCGGGCGGATCGTCGCCGCGGATGGCCCACAGCTCGTAGACCTTGCCGGCTGGCAGCGCGCCGACCCCGGCCAGCACGACGGCGCCCTCGCCGGTGGACGGATCGACGTGGAGGCGGCCGGCGCCGCCGTGCCCCTCGGTCGGCGCGAGCGACGCCGACAGCGTGCGCGGCCCGCCCATGACGCGCAGGACCTGCACCTGCGCGGCGAGCGCCTCGCGCAATCCGGCGACGGTGCGTCCCTGCGTCTCCAGCTGCGCCGTCAGCTGCGCGGCCGTGGTCTCGGCGTTGCGGAGTGCGGCCAGCCGCTCGGCGCTGATGCCGCGCTCGCGCGCGAGCAGGCCGGCGAACGCGAGCGCCACGGTGGCGGCGAGCGCGCCGACGACGCGCCAGCGCGTGACGACCCGTCGCGCGGCCGCGGCCGAACGATCGGACGACACCGTGCCCATGACGCGCTCGCGCAGGCCGGACGGCGGCGGCGTCGCGTACGCCTCCGCAAGCGCCTCGAGCGCGAAGTCGTCGAGATCGCGTTCCTCGACGCCGATCGGCCGCTCGTCAGACATGGGCTTCCTTCCGTCCGAAATGCTCGCGCAGGCGGAGCACCCCGTCGCGTATCCTCGTCTTCACCGTCCCGAGCGGCGTGTTCTCGCGCGCCGCGATCTCGGCGTGCGAGAGCCCTTCGAAGTACGCGATCTCGATCGCGCGGCGCTGCTCGGGGGGCAGCGCGTCGAGCGCCGAGCGCACGGTCGCCGCCTGCTCGCGGCGCGCGGCCGCTTCGTCGGGACGCTCGGGCGGCGGCGCATCGTCGGCGGCCTTGACGCTTCGCACCTCGGCGCGATCGCGCGAGCCGCGCGCCCGCAGCTGGTCGATGACGAGGTTGCGCACCAGGCGCAGGAACCACGGCCGCACGGCGCCACGCGAGGCATCGTAGCGTTCGGCCCGGCGCCAGACACGCAGGAACGCCTCCTGCACGGCGTCCTCCGCGAGGTCGGGGCTGCCCGCGACGCGCAGCGCGAGGCCGTATGCGAGCGGCGACAGCCGGTCGTACAGCTCGGCGAGCGCGCGCTCGTCTCCGCTCGCGATGCGCACGAGGAGCGCCGTCTCGATGTCGGTGCCGCCGCTCATGCGTGGAGCGCGAGTACTCCCGCGTCGACACCGATCTCCCACGCGAGCGTCACGCCGACCGCCACGCTGCCGACGGCCGCGACCGCACGCAGCGTCGTCTCGACGCGACCGAAGCGGTCGGCGGCGAACGCCAGCGGCAGCCCGAGAAGCGTGCTCATGAGCACCATCCCACCGATCGACCCTAGCCCGAACAGGGCGACGTAGGCGAGGGCCAGCAGCCCGTCGTCGATCGTCGTCAGCACCGCCAGCATGAGACCCGCGCTGCCGGCGAGCCCGTGCACGAGACCGACGACGAACGGCCGTCGCGTGACGTGCGCGTGATCCTCGCCGGCGCCGTGGCGGTGCAGATGCGGATGCACGTGGCGGCGGCCGGCGTGCTCGTGCGCGTGCAGGTGGAGCGCGCCGCCCGACCACACCGTGCGCAGGAGGTCGACGCCGAGGACGATCAGCATCATGGCCACGCCGAATTCGAGCGCGTGACCGACGTGCGGCGGGATCTCCGCGTGCAGCGCGACCACCGCCACGGCGACGGCCAGCAACGCGGCGGTGTGGCCGAGCCCCCACACGGCGCCGACGATGGACGATCGCCACAGACCGCGCTGCTGGCTCACGATCGTCGACACCGCGGCGAGGTGGTCGACGTCGAGCGCGTGGCGCAGCCCGAGCAGGAATCCGAAGCCGAGAATCGCGAGCGGCGTGGTGGGCATGTCACGAACCTCCGATGCGGCCGAGGGCGTCGACGACGACGGCCACCCCGGCCAACGAGATCACGAGGGCGCTGGCGACGGGAGCCCAGCGCGCGAAGCGGCCGTCGAGCGGGAGGCGCTCGAACAGGCCGCGGGCGTAGACGAGCACGAGACCGATGGCGGTGAGCACCGCCGCCAGCCCGGCGCTGAAGGCGAGGATCAGGACGAGGCCGAACGCGGTGCGTCCGACGGCGATCGCGCCGAGCATGACGACGAGCGCCGACGGGCAGGGCAGCAGCCCGCCCGAGATGCCGAGCGCGGTCAGGCTCCCGAGCGTGACGGGCGTGCCCGCGGGCGGGACGTGCGAATGCCCGTGATGATGATGGTGATCGTGGTGCCCGTGATGATGATGGTCGTGGGCGTGGTCGAGCCGCGACGCCAGCAGGCGCGCACCGACGGCGACCACGAGCAGGCCCGACATCACGCTCATCCACGGGAAGAGTCGTTCGGGGACGACCCAGGTCGACGCCGCCAGCGTCGCCAGCCCGAGCGCGTAGACGCCGAGCGTGTGCGTGGCGGTGACGACGAGGCCCAGGAAGACGGCGTGCCACGCCGTGCCCTGCGAGCCGATCAGGTACGCGCCGACGATCGTCTTGCCGTGCCCCGGCGTCAGGGCGTGGAACGCGCCGAGCATCACGGCGACGAGGAGCGCGCCGGCGATCGCCGTCGGTCCGAGCGGCGCCGGGTCGGTCACGAGCGCGGTGAAGCGGTCGCCGAACCGCTCCGCGCCCCGCCGGACGGCGCTGCGCGGCGTCGGCGACGCGGTCGACGCGCCGCCGGGCGCCACCGTGAAGCGCGCCTCGCGCACACGCGGCGGATCGGCGAGCCGGTCCTCGGGGTAGGCGCGCAGCGCGTCGCTCTCGTCGGTCGCCGGGACGCTCGCGTTCCGGAGTGCGACGCCGTCGGCCCCCTCAGCCACGATCTCCTGCCATCCCGGCCGGCCGGCGAACGTCTCGTCGCGGAAGACCACGTCGCCGTCGAGAGCCGGCAGCGCGGCGCGATAGACGACCTCCAGCCGCAGCGTGCGCATGCCGCCCGCGCCCGGGCTCAGCGTGGCCGCGTGCGAGACCGGCACGAGCGGCAGCCGGACGCCGTCGCGCTCGAGCACGAGCGCGCGCGCCCCGTCCGCGGCGCGGGTCGCGGCCCAGCCGTCGTCGATCGTGCCGTCGGCGGCCAACTCGCGCAGCGTCGGCAGCTCCGCCATGTCGACGACCCAGTGCACCAGGACGCCGTCACGGGCGACCGTGAGCCGGGTCCAGCGGTTCGTCGTGAAGTTGCCGAGGGGGTGCGCGACGGCGAGCACCGGCAGCAGCATGAGGGCGAGCGCGAGCGTCTTCATCGGCGGGCCACCCGTCGTCCGTCGAGCGCGGCCAGCGCGGCGCGCGCGACGGCGGCCTGACGGAGGTCGAAGGTGGGATCGAGCGCCAGCGCGCGCCGCAGATGTCGCGCCGCGACGCGCGGGCGGCCGAGCGCCAGCGCGATCATGCCGGCATGATGATGGAACGACGCCTGCTCGGTGCCGAGCCGTAGGGCACGATGCGCGGCGCGCTTCGCCTCGCGGAAGCGGCCGTCCGCATGCAGCGCCCACGCGAGCGCGTCGGCGGTGTGGACGTCGTCCCGCCACGAGGCGTCGTCGCGCGCGAGCCGGACGGCGGTCGCCGGGTCGCGGCCGTGATCGGCGAGGAAGAGCGCCAGCTCCCGGCCGTACGTGCCGCCGCCGGCGACGGCCAGATGCTCCATGGCGAGCGCGAGCGCGTACCAGCGCTCGGCCGCGCCGGCGTCGCCGGCCGCCGCGCAGAGATCGCCGAGCGCACCGTAGACCGTGATCGACGGTACGCGGTCGGCGACGCGCTCGTAGAGCACGATCGCCTCGGCCGATCGGCCCGCCGCCGCGCGCGCGTGCGCGAGGCCGGCGAGCGCCAGGTGGTAGTCGGGGAACGCCGCCAGCGCGTCGTCGTACGCGCGGGTCGCGGCGGGCAGGTCGCCGAGGGCGGCGTGCTCGTCGCCGAGATGCACCAGCACCCAGGCGAGGACCTCGGGATGCGCGGGATCGGCGGCCGCGGCGCGGGCAGCGAGCCCGAGGCTTTCGATCGCCGCGCGCCGGTCGCCGAAGAGCGCCTGCAGGCCGGCGACGCGCGTGTACGCCACGACGCCGGGGCGCAGCGCCGTCAGGCGTTCGACGGCATCCTCGGCGCACGCGTAGTCGCCGAGCTCGGTGCAGGCGTCGGCGAGATTCGCCCAGTTCCAGAAGTCGTCCGGCGCGCGGTCGCGCGCGCGCTCCGCGGCGACGCGAGCCTCGCGGAACCGGTGCTGTCCGAGCAGCACCCACGCGCGGGCGCGCTGCGCGAGGTAGTCGTCGGGGGCGCGGCGGAGCGCGTCGTCGAGCGACGCGGCGGCGCGGTCGTACCACGACGGATCGCCCGTCTCCCGCGCGCGCTGCATGTAGCCGGCGGCGCGGGACACGAGCGACGTGGCGGCGGACGGGTCGGTGGGTGGGAATTGGGTGGCCCCGACCCGTCCAGCCGCCGTGGCGAGCGTCATGAGGAGGAAGAACGACGCCCGCCGGAGGAGCCCTGTGGACGGGGTGGTCAGGACGCCTCTCCTGGATCGACGTGCCGGCGGTTGCGGCCGTCGAAGGGGGTGGGGAGGAAGGGGAAGTCGGGCGTGATGCCCTTCTCGTTGAGGCCGACGCCGTCGCCGACGAAGTTGTCGATGAACGCCTGGCCGCCGGCGACGCGCACGAGAATGTCGGTGACGTCGTCGTTCGGACGGCGGCCGTTCGGGAAGCCGGCGGTGTCGGGCGTGGGCATGCCGAGCGCGTCGTGCGCCAGGATCGTCATGCGCTTGATCTGTGCGGGCGGCGTCGGCGGCACCGTCATGTCGAGGCGGAGCAGCTCCGAGAACGGCCCGACGTTCGGGCTCGGATCCTGGCCGGCGTACTTGAGGAGGATCTGCACGACGTCCTCGCGCGGTGACGGCGGAACCGGCACGCCCGACACCGCGTTCAGCGCCTGGGCGACGTCGAGGTCGCGGTACGCGCCGATGAACTGCGACTCGTCCTCGGGCGCCGTCGCGTTCCAGAAGTCCTTGCGGCCGATGCGGATGATGAGCTCGTTCACGAGGGGGTTCGCCATGCGCGAGACCTGGCGGAAGTCGCGACGGCCGACGAGGAGCGGGCGGCCCTCGCGCACCGACCCCGGCTCGCCCGAGCGCACGGTCAGCGTCTGCCGCGACGTCGCGGCGTACATGCCGATCGTCCCGTTCGACGGTCCGGCCGGCTGGCCGTCGCTCGTGAGCGCGCGGATCGGCACCTCGATGGCGATCGTGTTGATGTTGAAGCCGCTGAAGTTGTTCACGCCGAACGGGTTCACCGCGTCGTTCGCGTCCTCGGCGGCGGTCTGGATCGGCAGCGGCGGCCGCGCCATCGGAATCGGCGTCGCGTTCTCGACCCGCAGGTTCACGGTGTCGAAGACGGCGCCGAGGTCGATCGCGAACGTCTCCGCGCGCTGGCCGGCGAAGACGCGGATGCCGGTGCCGGGGTCGATGCGGATGCCCTGCTGCGCGAGCGCCTCGTAGTTCGGCATCGTGCGCGGCCCGATGTTCGACGGCACCGTCGGCTGGAGCGCGCCGCCGAACAGCACGCGTTTCGACTCGCACTTCGGCCCCTTCGACTTCACCTTGCAGTCACGGAGCTCGGTGACGGTGTAGCGCTGGACGCGCGACATCCCCTCGCTGCCCGGCCCGTCGATCGCGCTGATGGGCGGCAGCGGTCCGCCGCCGAGCGTCGCCAGGAACTGGCCCGGCGTGCGCGTCTCGGTCTGGAAGCGGAACTGGTAGACGACGTCGTCCGCGACGCCGTCGCGGTCGTTGTCGACCTTGAGCTCGTACAGCACGGTGTCGTCGAAGGCGTAGTAGTTGGGGCCCGAGCCGGGCTCCTGCCCGGGCACCACGTTCATGACGAGCGTCACGCGACGGTCGGCCGGCGAGCGATCGAGGTTCGCCTGGTCGTAGCTGACGAACGCATACACGTCGGTGATGTCCGCGCCCGGATCGAGCGTCATCAGCGGCGCCTCGCGGTGACTGGCGGCACGGACGGTGCCGGTGCCGAGTGCCAGGGCCAGACCGGCACAGGCCAGGCCCCATCCTCTCGTTCGCATGGGATATTCCTCCACGGTCGAGTTGGCCTGCGCATCTGCGCAGGACGTGTTCGTGACTGTCCTACGGAGGGCGGCGCCGGGTTGGATGGCGAGATCCGAACGCGCGCGCCGCCCCGTATCGCGGGCGAGGACGACGAGGTGCGAGCAGCGAGCAGCGCGGCGGCGAGAGCCCGGCAGGAGACGCAGTGGCGACTGGCGGAGCTGGTCTCGCGCACGGCGGACGGCGACGAGGCCGCGCTGGGCGCGCTGTACGACCGGACGAGCGCGCTGGTGCACGGGCTGGCGCTGCGCATCCTCGGCGATCGCTCTGCCGCCGAGGAAGTGACCGTCGACGTCTACCTGCAGGTATGGCGACAGGCGGATCGCTGGGATCCCGGACGGGGCGGGCCGATGGCCTGGCTCCTCACGATCGCGCGAACGCGGGCGATCGACCGCCGGCGAGGCCGGCCGCCGATGCTGGCGGTGTCGTCCACGACGCCCGCGGCGGACGACGGTCCGGAGCAGGCGTCGATGCTCGCGCAGCGCGGACGCATGGTGCGCGCGGCGCTCGCGCGCCTCTCGCCCGAGCAACGCCGTGCCGTCGAGCTCGCGTACTTCGGCGGGCTGAGCCACGCCCAGATCGCGCAGGCGCTGGCCGAGCCGCTCGGCACGGTGAAGACGCGGATCCGCGGCGCGATGATGCGGCTGCGCGCGCTCCTCGCCGGATTCGAGGAGGAGCCCGCGTGACGCGCGACGTCGCCGCCGGCGCGCTGGCGCTCCTCGCGCCGCCGGTCACGCCGCGTCCGTCGCTGCGGGCGCGCATCCTGGCCGAGGCGCTGGCCAGCCGTCCGTCGCCCGACCTCTTCGTCGTCGCCCGCGACACCGATCGCTGGGACGTCGTCATGCCGGGGCTCGAGCGGAAAGCGCTGGCCGGCGGGCCGCATGGCCGCACGCGGAGCATGCTGCTGCGGGTCGCGCCCGGCGGCCGCCTGCCGGCCCACGTCCATTCGGCGGCGGAGCATCTGTACGTCGTGGCGGGGTCGGCCGATCAGGACGGGCGTCGCCTCCGCAGCGGCGACTACGTCCATTCGCCGGTGGGCTCGCGTCACGGCGACGCGGTCTCCGTCACCGGGTGCCTGGTGCTGGTCGTGCTGGTGGAACCATGAGAGATCCGATCGGCGCGGGAGACTCGTAGAGACGAAGCAGGGAGCGAGGGTGTCCGCGAAGCAACGGCTCGCGACTCCGGACGGACAGGACGGCTGGGGCACACTGATCGAGCGCACGGCTCGTGGGGACGCGTCCGCCCTGGCGACGCTGTACGACGGCACGGCGTCGCTGGTGATGGGCCTGGCCGTGCGCATTCTTGGCGACCATGCCGTCGCGGAAGAGGTCGTGAGCGACGTGTACCTGCAGGTGTGGCATCAGGCGGCGCGCTGGGATCCCGAGCGCGGCGCGCCGCTCACGTGGCTGCTGACGGTCGCGCGGAGCCGGGCCATCGACCGTCTTCGGGTGGGCGCGGCGCAGCGCGCGCAACGCGCACCGCTCAGCGACGCGCTCGACGTGCCGTCGGCGGCGCCCGGGCCCGACGGCGCCGCGGCGGCGTCGCGACAGCGCGCGATCGTCCAGGACGCGCTCGGCCGCCTCGGCACCGAGCAGCGCGAAGTGATCGAGCTGGCGTACTTCGGCGGCCTGTCGCACGGCGAGATCGCGGTGCGCACCGGCGTGCCGCTCGGAACCGTGAAGACGCGCATCCGGCTCGGAATGGCACACCTCCGCCAGCACCTCACCGCGCTCGCGCTGGAGCTGCCGTGATCCACGACGTGCTCGACGACGCGCTCCGCGACGACGCCGCGGCGTACGTGCTCGGTACGCTCGAGCCGGGGGCGGCGAGCGCCTACCGCCTCCACCTGACGACGTGCGCGGTCTGTCGGGACGAGGTCGCGTCGCTGTCGGGCCCGACGGCCACGCTGGCGTACGCCGCGCCGCCGGCGCCGCCGTCGGCCGACGTGCGCGCGCACCTGCTGGCCGCGGCGCGCGGGTACGTGTTCGTGCCGTCGGGCGCCGGGACGTGGAACCCCGTCGCGCCCGGCATCGAGCGCAAGGACCTCGCGACCGGCGCGACGTCGCGCAGCTACCTGATTCGCATGGCGCCGGGCGCCGTCGGCGGACGGCACGAGCACGCCGCCAACGAGCACTGCCTCGTGCTGGAAGGCGACTTCTGCGTGGCCGGACGCCGGCTCGCTCCCGGCGACTTCCATCTCGCCGCCGCCGGCAGCGCGCACGCAGGCAACCGCACCGACGGCGGCTGCCTGCTGCTGATCGTCGAAGCGCCTTAGTCTGTCGGCTGAGGCATCGGTCTTTCCGGCCGGTCTCGGCGCGTGGGAAGTACCACGTTGTGATTGACGCTTGAGCGTCTTCGCCGTACTTTCGCCCATGTATCATGGCCGACGGCAGCCGCATCGAGTGGACTGACGCGACGTGGAATCCAGTGCGGGGCTGCACCAAGATCAGCCCCGGTTGCACGCACTGCTACGCCGAGACTTTCGCTGAGCGCTTTCGCGGTGTCGTTGGGCACCCGTTTGAGCACGGTTTCGGTCTTCGCCTCGTTCCGGAGAAGCTCTCAGAGCCGCTGAAATGGGTGCGGCCCCGCCGCGTCTTTGTGAACTCGATGAGCGACCTCTTTCACGAGGGCGTTCCTGACGACTTCATCCTGGCCGTTGCCGGGGTAATGACACGCGCGAGTTGGCACACGTTTCAGGTTCTAACGAAGCGCGCTGAGCGGATGGCAGCCCTATTGGCCGGACCGCTTCAAGAGGCTGCCGGTCAGTCGCACATCTGGTGGGGCGTCAGTGTAGAGAACCGCCGTCACGGCTTGCCGCGAGTAGACTCCCTGCGGCGTAGCCCGGCGCGAGTGCGGTTCCTGTCGATCGAGCCGCTGCTCGAGAATCTCGGTCAGATGAATCTCCACGGCATACATTGGGTCATCGCTGGCGGTGAAAGTGGACCGGGTGCGCGCCCAATGGAGCGCGAATGGGTCGTGAGCGTGCGAGACCAATGCCTGCAGTCCCAAGTGCCGTTCTTCTTCAAGCAGTGGGGGGGGGTGCGGAAGAAAGCGACCGGCCGGTTGCTCGACGGTCGTACATGGGACGAACTACCCCACCGTGCGCTCAGACCGACCCCGGATCGCGCGACACGATCGGCGCTAGCAAGTACCGCAGCCTGACCACGTGCCGTCCACGAAGTTCCATCGCGAGCCGTTCGACGAGGGAACCCGGACCAAGCTCGAAATATTTCAGCTTTACGCTCGTGAGTGGCTGCCGGTCTTCCTCTCGAAATCCGGCTGGCGATCGATACATGTTTTCGACTTCTTCGCTGGTCCCGGAACCGACGGAAAAGGATCGCCGGGAAGTCCACTGCGCCTCGTGGAGGAGATTAAGAAGGCGCGGCGACCCGCCGCTGGGAACGGACCGCGCGTACATCTTCATCTCTTCGACGAGGATGCGGCTAAGGTAGACAAGCTGCGGCGAGCGGTGTCGCCGCTAGCTGAGTCGATCCGGGATCTGGTTCCACCGGATGTGCAGCAACTGAGGTTTCACGACGCGTTGGAGCGATACTCCGACGTGCTCAGCGACAGCAGGTCGGCCAAGCTACTGTTGATTGATCAGTACGGCGTGGACGAGGTGACGGCCGAGGTGTTCGTTCGCCTCGTGGGGATGCCGGCGGCCGATTTTCTGTTCTTTCTCTCCTCGTCGACGCTCAACCGCTTCAGAGATCATCCGGCGATCAAGCAGAAGATCGATCGTCCTGACGATCCACACCACGTGCACCGCGCGGCGCTCGACTACTATCGAGGCCTCCTTCCGAACGAGCGGGACTACTGGCTGGCGCCGTTCTCGATTCGAAAGGGAGCCAATATCTATGGGCTGATCTTCGGTTCGGCGCACCCTTTGGGGATGGACAAATTTCTCGAGGTGGCTTGGAGAAAAGATCATATCAACGGCGAGGCGAACTTCGATATCAATCGAGATAACCTAGACTCGCCACAGCTGCCGCTGTTCGATCGCACTCCGACGAAGCTGCGACTGTTCGAACGAGACCTCGACGGAAGAATCAGAGCTGGATCTGTGCGAAGCGAACTCGACGTGATTCGAATCTGCTTCGCTCATGGTGTGAGGCGCTCCCACGCCACTCCAGTGCTCCAAGACCTCAAGCGTCAGGGAATCATCCAGCTCGCGTTCCGGACCCCGGATATCAAACAACGGACCAATCCGCGGCCGATCATCCTTTTGACCAGATGATCGGCGTGCCGCGCCGCTATCCTCTGTTGAGGACCGATTGCGGATGAGGCGCTATGAGTAGACGGGAGTCGATCGCTAGGGCGCGGTGACGATCGTCAGACAGTCCGGCGCGTTGTCCGGCGAGATGCACAAGGAGACGGGCGTCTTCTTGCCGATGCCCGAGCCTTCGACCTCGCAGCGCACGAACGCCGTCATGCCGATCTCGCCCGCGTCGGCCAGCACCGAGGTCACGCTGCCCGGATTCACCGTCGTCACGATGTCGTCGGCGATCACGTTGGTCGACCGATAGATCCGGATCGCGATGTTCTGGAGCGCCTTGTCGCCCGTATTGGCGACGGCGCACGTTGCACGCTGGTCATCGCCGAAGTTGATCGAGACCGGGGCGGTAGCGACGAGACCCGCCCACACCGGGGCGGCGGCGAGGAGCATGGAGGTGACGAGTCCGAGGAGGGCGTGGCGCATAATCTGGTTTCTCCTGTGTACGAAGGTTCGAGGACCGGTTCTTTACCGCGACGACGGCGTCGGGGGATAGCGCACTGCGCACAGCCGGGTCAGGGCGGCGGCGTCAGGAAGAGCGAACGGGCGAACCAAGTGCGCAGCTCCTTTCGCAACGCCCCCGGCGCCATCGGCGCGGCGATCGATGGACCGAGGAGGTTGGTGCGCAGACCGAGAAAGGCGGTCGTGCCGGCGACGGACATGATGAGGCCCACCGGGTCGACGTCGTCGCGGAAGACGCCTTCCCACTGGCCGAGGCGAACCGCGTCCGCGAGCACCGTCACGATCGGCTGGACGAGCGTGGCGAGGGGGACGGCTTCCGCGGGCGTCGCGCGCGCCATCTCCCAGAGGCTGATCGGTAGCAGCGCGGGCCGCGCCTCCACGCGCGCCGCCCACACGTCGAGACATCGCAGCACGCGCTCGGGCAGGGGACCGGGACCGGCCAGCGCGTCTCGGTAGCCTTCGAGCAGTCCGTCGAACAGCTCGCCGAGCGCCGCGACGTAGAGCGCCTGCTTGTCGGGAAAGTGATGAACGAGCGAGGCACGGCGGATGCCGACGCGCTCGGCGACGTCGTCCATCCGCGCGCCGGCGAACCCGCGCTCGGCGAACACTGCCTGCGCCGCGAGGAGGATGGTCCGACGCGTCTCTTCGCCGCGCGGCGTGCTGCGTATCCCGTTCGATCGACGACGCTGGCCCGTACCCGAAACCCGATCCGACACCCCGTAAATCCAGCCGGACGCCGGTTGCGAGTCAAGGCGATCGGCTCAGGCGAGCCCGGTCGTGCGCGCGACGGCGACGAGGCGTCGGCGGAGGGAGCGGGCATCGATGCCGAGCGTCGCGCACACGTTCTCGAACGCGTACGGGTCGCGGCGGCTGGTGCTGCGTACCCACGCGAGGGTCTGCCGGAGCTTCGCCGGCCGGCCGTCGAACGCGGGGTTGGTGCCGAGGAGCGTGCGGACGTTGTCTTCGAGCCGCAGCAGGGAGATGCGGCGCACCCGCAGCGCGCGGATCGGGTCGATCGCGGCGGGACGAAGGCGCCGGCGCGGGAAGGGCACGAGCCGCAGCCCGGGGACGGTGGCGCGCGCGTCGGGCGCGTGTGTTCCGCTGATGAGCGTCAGCTGGGGACGGGACATGGGAACCTCCATGGGGACGAGTGTGATCGAAGCCGAAAACGAGCGAGGCCCGGAAGCACTGGGCTCCCGGGCCTCGTTCCTCACCACGTTCGCCGAGGAGGATCAGGCGAGCGTGACGTGGCCGTCGCCGCGGGAGGGCCGCCGGGCCCCGGTACAGCGACGGCAGAGGCCCCGGGTGGGACCGCCCGCCATCACGTGCGTCGGCATGCGGTGCCTCGGCACGTGGAGGGGGGAGGCGAGCGGTCGCACCCAAGTCGGAGACATGAGGATCACTCGGAGATCTGGAAGCGCGTGACGACCCACGGTCTCGTGGTCGCGAAGGCTTCCGCGGGCGGCGCGCCCGCTCATGGAGCTGCGCTCACCCGAGCTCGTCGGCCGTTTCTGCTGCGTTCGCTTCCTGGTCCGGACGGACATGCGATGCTCCTCGCTTCGAGCACTGCGTGCCTCCGGTCCGACCGGTCAGCTGCGCTGCGACTACGGGTTGGGTGTCGAATTTCTCCGCGATCAGCCGATGCAGCTCGTCATGCCGCGCACCGACACCCCGACCAGGCGTCGCCGGCCGGCACGGCCGCGGACCGATCGCGAAGGGACAGCACCAGCGCGAGGAGCTGCCCGCACGTGCGGACGTGCTCCATGCGGCGCCGTGGGATCGTGACGCCCAGGGTATCTTCGAGCGCCATCGCCACTTCGAGGAGCTCCAGCGAATCGACGGCGAGATCGTCGGCGAGCGACAGGTCGGGCTCGATGACGTCCTCATCGATGCCGAGCGACTCCGCGAGCGTGCGGCGGACGACGGCGTGCAGATGGGTGGCGGTCATGACGTGGCTCCCTTCAGCGCGAGCGCGGCCGTCCGGCGGGTCCGGTCGGCGGGCTCTGGGTGTCGGCGATGCGACCTCCCGCTGTCGGGTCGGTGACGGGGGCCGGCCGCGGCGCGGCGTAGCTCATCACCAGATGGGCGACCGTGTCCTCGGCGGTGGGGTTCTCGTAGCTGTGCGGCTGATCGGCCCGGAAGAACACGGCGTCGCCGGGGCCGAGACGCGTCATCGCGTCGGACACGCGGACGATAATCGCGCCGCGCACGACGACGATGTGCTCGAACGTGTCGGGCGCGTGCGCCGCCGCCTCCTCGAGGCAACCCGGCGTGAGCGTGAGCTCGTAGACTTCCGGCGCGTCGGCGTGTCCTGCGGGCGAGAGCGCTCGCGAGCGGAAGTGTCCCGACGACGAGGTGATGACGCGGCCGCGTCCCGTGTGCTGCACGAAGAAATTCGCGGCGGCGGCGCCGGTCGGTGCGAGCAGCGCGCCGAACGGCACGGCGAGCGCCGACGCCAACGCCCACACCGCACGCAGGCTCGGGACGGCCCGGCCGGCTTCGAGCAGGGCGAGCAGGTCCTCCGTGATCCCGCTCCGCTCGGCGAGCGCGGCGAGTCCGAGCCCCGTCCGCGCCCGCGCGCGCGCCACGTTGGCCCCGACCGCCGCCCCCAGCTCGCGCCCTTCCGGACTGTCGGGACCACGCAGGCAGTCTCCGCGCTCGAGCGTCACTGCGTCGTGCAGCGCCTCGTCGAGCGACGGCAGGCCCTCGCCGGGACGTTCGTTCATTCCGAGCGACCTCGCTTCTCGATGCGGAACTTCTCCGTCCGTTCCACCTGTACGATGACTCCGTCCTGCACCACGGCCGTCACGGTGCCGTATCGCAGGACGCGCAGAGCCGCATGGATGCGGTCCAACGCGTCACGGACACGGTCGAGCGCCGGGCCGACGCTCTCTTCCTCCTTTTCGCGACGGTTTGCCATCGCGCCCTCTTCGGGCGGGCGCGGCTTCATATGCTGTACTCCTGGACGAACAGCCGGACCTGCCGCGGCGCCACCCACACGGTGTCGCCGACCGCGAGCCGCAGCTGCGAGTACTGCTCCCAGCTCACGTCGACGTTCAGCACGACGCCGAAGGCCTCCGAGTAGACGCGGACCTTGACGACCGGCCGTGCCGGGTTCACGTGCGTGACCGTGCCCTCGAGGCTCGGGCGGCCGTTCTTCTGGCGGAGGATCTCCAGCTCGTGCGAGCGGATGAACGCGGTCGCCGCGCGCGACTCCGCGTGCGGGTACTGCGGGTAGGCGACCTCCAGGCTGCCGAGCAGCGCGCGGCCGTCCTGCACGCTGCCGTGGAAGACGTTCACGTTGCCGAGGAAGTCCATGACGAACGGGTTCGCCGGATGCTCGAAGATCTCGGCCGGCGTTCCCGTCTGTTCGATGCGGCCCTGGTTCATGATGACGACGCGGTCCGAGACCTCGAACGCCTCCTCCTGGTCGTGCGTCACGAAGACGCTCGTGACGTGCAGCTCGTCGTGCAGGCGACGGAGCCACTGGCGCAGCTCCGTGCGGACCTTCGCGTCGAGCGCGCCGAACGGCTCGTCGAGCAGGAGGACCTTGGGTTGCGCGGCCAGGGCACGCGCCAGCGCGACGCGCTGGCGCTGCCCGCCCGAGAGCTGCTGCGGCAGCGACTTCTCGAGGCCCTCGAGCTGCACCAGACGGAGCAGCTCGTGCACGCGGGCGCGAACGTCGCCCGTGTCGGCATGGCGCACCCGCATGCCGAACGCCACGTTGTCGAACACGGTCATGTGGCGGAACAGCGCGTAGTGCTGGAAGACGAAGCCCACGTTGCGCTCCCTCACCGCAGCGTCGGTCACGTCTTCGTCGTGGTAGAGCACCGAGCCCGAGTCCGCGGATTCCAGACCCGAGATGATGCGCAACAGCGTCGTCTTCCCGGAGCCCGACGGCCCGAGCAGCGCCAGGAGCTCCCCCGGGGGGACCTCCAGATTGACGTTGTCGAGCGCCAGGAAACTGCCGAAGCGTTTCGTGACGTTCTTGACCGTGATGCTCATGCTTCACCTCCTGCGACCTGCAGTCGCTTCGCTTCTTCGAGATCGCGGCGCGTCTTCCACTCGAGGGACGTCTTCACGAGCAGCGTGACGAGCGCGAGCATCGCCAGCACGGACGCGACCGCGAACGAGCCGGGCAAGTTGTATTCCTGAAACAGCTTCTCCACCCGCAGCGGCATGGTGTCGGTCTTGCCCGCGATGTGGCCGGACACGACGAACACCGCACCGAACTCGCCCATCGCGCGCGCGTTGCAGAGAATGACGCCGTAGAGCAGGCCCCACTTGATGCTGGGCAGCGTGATCATCCGGAAGAGCTGGAAGCCGCGCGCGCCGAGGCTCACGGCCGCCACTTCCTCCTCCGATCCCAGCGCTTCCATGAGCGGAATGAGCTCGCGGGCGATCACCGGGAAGGTGACGAAGCAGGTCGCGATGACGAGACCCGGGAACGCGAAGATGATCTTGACGTCGTGCTCGCGGAGCCAGGGACCGAAGTAGCCCTGGAGGCCGAAGAGCAGGATCAGGAACAGGCCGACGACGACCGGCGACACGGTGAACGGCAGGTCGATGAGCGCCGTCAGCAGCGTGCGGCCGGGGAACTCGAACCGGGCGATGGCCCACGCGGCGGCGATGCCGAAGATCAGGTTGGTGAAGACCGCGATCGGCGCGACCATCAGCGTGAGCTTGATGGAGTGCACCGTGTCGGGATCGTCGACGAGGTTGTGCCAGTAAGCGGCGGCGCCGTCCGCGAACGCCTCGACGAAGACGTTGATCAACGGCACGACGACGAGCGCCGTCATGATGAACAGCGCGAGCCCGATCAGCGTGCGGCGCACCCACGGCGGATCGTCGTGGGCGCGTTGGATGGTGGGAACGCCGTGGTCAGCCGAAGGATTACCCATGATGACGCGAGCTCCATCGTTCGAGGAGGTTGATGGCGAAGAGCGTGACGAAGGAGATCCCGAGCAGGACGACGGCGATGGCCGTCGCCTCCGCGTAGGCGAACTCCTCGAGGCGTGCCACGATCAGCACCGGCGCGATCTCCGTCTTGAACGGCATGTTGCCGGAGATGAAGACGACGGAGCCGTACTCGCCGAGCGAGCGCGCGAAGGCGAGCGCGAAGCCCGTGATCGTCGCCGGCAGGATCGACGGGAAGATCACGCGCCACGCGGTCTGGAAGCGGTTGGCGCCGAGGCACGCGGCGGCTTCCTCGACGTCCTTCTCGAGACCCTCCAGCACGGGCTGGAGGGTCCGAACCACGAAGGGGAAGCCGATGAAGACGAGGACGATGACGATGCCGAGACGCGAGTACGCGCCCTCGATGCCGATCGGGACGAGCCAGCGTCCGTACCAGCCGCCCTCGACGAGCAGATTCGAGAACACGAGCCCGGCGACGGCCGTCGGCAGTGCGAAGGGGAAGTCGACGAGCGAATCGAAGATCGCCTTCCCCCAGAACTCGTAGCGGACCAACACCCACGCCACCAACGCTCCCAGCACCACGTTCACCACCGCCGACACGAAAGAGACGCCGACGGTGAGGGTGTAGGCCGCGACGGCACGCTCCGACGAGACTGCCGCCCAGAAGTCGTCGAACGAGAGGCTCGACGCCTTCAAGAACCCGGCCCCGAGCGGAATCGCGACCAGCAGGCTCATGTAGAGGAGCGTGTAGCCCAGGCTCAGGCCGAACCCGGGCAGTACGCGGCGATTGATGTCGGTCGTCATGACGTCACTTCTTGGGCTTGTAGAAGCTGTCGAAGAGACCGCCGTCGCCGAAGTACTTGGCGTACGCGTCCTCCCAGCTCTTCGCGACCGCGTCGATCTCGAAGAGCTGCATCTCGGGGAAGGCCGCGCGGTGCTTCGCGAGCACCTCGGGGTTCGTCGGGCGGTAGAAGTTCTTGGCGACGATCTCCTGCGCCTCGGGCGTGTAGAGGAACTCGAGGTACGCCGTGGCGGCGTCGGTCGTGCCGTGGCGCTTCGCGTTCTCGGTCACGACCGCGACGTTCGGCTCGGCGAGGAAGCTGATGGGCGGGTACACGAGCTCGACCGCGCCGTTCGCCTCCTCGACCTCGAGGTGCGCCTCGTTCTCCCAGGCGAGATGGACGTCGCCGATCTTCTTCTGGACGAACGTGACGGTGGCGGCGCGGGCGCCCAGGTCGAGCACCGGCGTCTGCTCGTACAGCTTCTGCACGAACGCGAGCGCGTCGGCGTCGGAGCCGCCGCGCTGCGTGACGGCGCCCCAGGCGGCGAGGAACGACAGCTTGCCGTTGCCCGACGTCTTCGGGTTGGGCGTGACGATCTGGACGCCGTCCTTGACGATGTCCGGCCAGTCCTTGATGCCCTTCGGGTTGCCCTTGCGGACGACGAACACGATCGTCGACGTGTAGGGCAGCGAGTCGTTGGGAAGCGCCTTCGTCCAGTCGAGCGGCATGAGGCCCGCCTTGGCGATGGCGTTGGTGTCGGGCCACATCGCGAGCGTCACGACGTCGGCCTCGAGTCCGTCGACCACGGCGCGGGCCTGCGTGCCCGAGCCGCCGTGCGACTGCTTGATGGTGACATCGGTCCCGGTCTTCGCCTTGTACTGGGGGATGAAGGCGGCGTTGATCGCTCGATAGAGCTCGCGCGTCGGGTCGTACGACACGTTCAGCAATTCGAGCGACTCGGCGCGGGCGGAACCGGCCGCCAGCAGGGCGGCGCCGAAGAGGGCGAGGAAGAGGCGAGAGCGCATGCAGATCTCCTGTTGGCCCGACGTCGACGTCAGGGCGCAGTCGTGTCGTTCGCCGACGAGAGCGTGTCGGCGCGGGGGGCTACGAAGTCGATGTGAGGGAACTCGAGGAGGCTAGGCAGCCAGCGAACGGGGGTCGGAGCGTCGACAAAGAGGCTCCTGGAGCGGGGCGGGGGTGATCATGGACTGGGCACGCGCGGCGTCCCGGAGGGCGCGGGTGCTGTCGTTGCAGGACCGCAGGTGGCGCTTCAGGCGGAGCCAGCGGAGCTGCAGGGCGGCGGTCTTCTTGGCGGCGTGGGTGTTCATGTGGGGGGCTTCCTTCTTCGTTCGTCGTCGTCTGTGAGGTCCTCGCGGCTCCGAAAACACAAAGGCCCGGGAGGCTGGAGCCTCCCGGGCCTTTGGAGCATGCGATTCGTTCTGGACTACGACAGATCGACGAGCGCGATGCGACCGGCGCGGAAAGCCCCCCGGGCCTCGCTACAACAACAGCACGTCGCTGCGGTCGACATCGTCACGGGCCCCTTGATGCCGGCGCGACGCGGGAGTGTCAAGAATTTTTTCGAGGTCGTACGAATCGTCCAGCTTCTCGCGGCGGCGACATGGGCGGCCCGCATGGCGGTCGCTTTACTCCCGCGCCGGCTTGTGGCGAACCTGGTGCCCGTGCGTATCGTCGTGGGGCTGTTGCTGCTGGCCGTGATCGTGTCGTGTGGCGACCGGAGCGAGAAGGGGCGAGCGTCGACCGCTCCGCGCAGCGGCCCGCCGGGACCGCGGATGACCATGGACGCCCTGCACAAGCTCGGCGGCGTTCCCGCGGGCTGGCAGCTCACGCCGCCGCCGGGCGACGTCGACGCGGGTCGCCGCGAGTTCGTCGATCTCGGCTGCCACTCCTGCCACAAGGTCGAGGGCGAAGCCTTCTCGGCCGAGGCCGGCAGCGGCGGCGTGGGGCCCGATCTGACGGGCATGGGCGCGCACCATCCGCCCGGCTATTTCGCGGAAGCGATCATCAATCCCGACGCCGTCCTGGTCGAGGGCGACGGCTGGATCGGACCCGACGGCCGCTCCGTCATGCCGGCCTATCCGGAGCTGACCCTGGCGCAGCTGGCCGACCTGGTCGCCTACATCGGCTCGCTGCAGACCGGCGGCGCGCACGCGGGACACGACATGCACGCGGGCCACAAGATGGCTCCGACGAACCTGTCGCCGAAGCCGACCCCGCCGCCGATGGAGGCGAAGAGCTTCTTCGTCCAGTCCTACGACGTCCTGCCGGGCAAGGTCGGCGAGTTCGAGACCTGGTTCACGAACGAGGGCAGCGCCAAGTTCCTCGCCGTCGACGGCCTCGTCAGCGTCGAGACCTACGTCGACACGACGAAGCCGGGGCCGAGCGTGACGTCGGTGTTCGGCTTCCGGGACGACGCGTCGCTGAATCGGTTCATGACGACGCACGACCCGACGACGATGAGCCTCGGCGTGCAGTTCGACGCGTTCATCGGCGAGCACGACCACAAGGTCTTCCGGCTGCCGCCCGTGTACCGCGCCCCCGGACTCTCGACGCCGCCGCGTTGACAACCGGCCGGTGACACGGCTCCATGCCTCCGCTGGAGGTACGTGCATGCGTCGTGTCCTGTCCGTCATCTGTCTCACGCTGGTGGCCTGCGGCGGCGAGCCCGAGAAGTCCGCCGGCTCCGCACCCGTCGCAGCGGCCCCCACCCCCGCCGCGCCGGCTCCCACCGCAGCGGCGGGACCACGTCGCGACGCGCTCGACGGCGGCCCGTTCCCGGCGTTGCTGGTGGCGCAGGCGCAGTTCGTCCAGAAGCCCGGCGGCGGCGGGACGGTCCCGGGCCCCGCGAAGCTGCTCATCGTGCGGCAGACCCCGCAGGGCTGGAAGACGGTCGTCCTCGAGGACCCGGACAGCAACGTCCTGCACAAGGCGATGCCGTGGAACGACACGCTCCTCACGATCGGCGGCAACCAGGCGCTGCTGCGGACGTGGAAGTTCGCCGACGGCAAGTGGATCGCCGACACGCACTGGAATCCGAAGTTCGGCGGCAAGTTCGACCGCCTGCGCGACATCGAGCACGGTGACGTCGACGGCGACGGCAAGCAGGAGCTGGTCATCGCCACGCACGATCAGGGCGCCATCGCCGTGGTCCACCCCGACGAGAGTTGGCGCATCGAGGAGATCGACCGCACGCCGAACACGTTCGTGCACGAGATCGAGATCGGCGACGTCGACGGCGACGGCGTCGCGGAGTTCTTCGCCACGCCGAGCGCGCCGAACAAGCTCGATCAGGAGCAGCCGGGCGAGGTCAGCATGTACAAGCACGGCGCCGACGGCTGGAAGAAGTCCATCGTCGACGCGCCGGGCGACACGCATGCGAAGGAAGTGCTCGCCGCCGACGTCGACAAGGACGGCGTCGCCGAGGTGTACGTCGTGTGGGAGGGGGCGATCGGACAGGGAGGGACGCTCGTCCGTCCCGTGACGGTGAAGCAGTACCGCTGGAAGGACGGGAAGTTCGAGGGCACCGAGGTCGCTACCGTACCGGATCGGCAGATGCGCGCGATCACCGCGGGCGACGTGAACGGCGACGGCACGATCGATCTCGTCGCCGGCGCGATGACGTCGGGGCTCTGGCTCTTCGAGCAGACGCCGAGCGGCTGGAAGAAGACGCTGATCGACGCCGGCTCCGCGGGCTTCGAGCATCCGGTGCACCTCGCGGACCTCGACGGCGACGGCACGCTCGAGCTCTACGTCGCGTCCGAGGATCAAAACGAGCTGCGGCGCTACGTGTGGAAGAACGGCGCGTGGGAGAAGTCCGTGGTGAGCCCGCTGGTGAAGGGCGACATCACCTGGAACGTCGACCACGGCAGGTTCTGATTCAGGGCGATTCGAAGAACCGATGTAGCGCCGGCGGCAGCGTACGCGGATCCGGCAGCGCGGGGAGCGCCGCGCCCGGGTCGACGCCGCTGAACGTGTTCCAGAAGAGCAGCGTGCGGTTGCGGTACGGCGGCGTGCCGGCGAGGTGCAGCAGTGCCGCGAGGCACTTCGCCGTGTACGTCGTCTCGAGCCCGATGCCCTCGAGGCGGCCGAGGAGATCGCGTGCCTCCTCGGCCGCCGGCGTGGGCGCGCCGTAGCCCGGCCCCACGAAGTCGCGCACGACGTCGAAGTCGCCGGCGTCGATCGCGACGGCGGGCACGTCGGGCGCCAGGCGCCGCGCGCACGCGCGTGCGAGCCGGGCGAGCCGCGCGGGTGACGGCGGCAGGATGTCGGTGACGAGCACGCCGACGACGCGCGTGCGGAGGCCGGCGAGCCGCAGGCCGAGTGCCAGCCCGGCCAGCGTGCCGCCGCTGCCGAGCGGCACGAAGATCGCGTCCGGCTCGGGCATCGTGCCGGACGCCACCTGCGCCGCCAGCTCGAGCGCGGCGTTCACGTAGCCCGCGCTGCCGACGGCCGACGTGCCGCCGGTCGGAACGATGGCGGGCACGTCGCCACGCAGACGGCCGCGCGCCAGCAGCAGCAGGCCGCGGCGGACGACGTCGCCGACGTTGCGGGCGAGATGGATCTCCGCGCCGTAGGCGTGATCCAGCAGCAGGCAGCGTCGGACGTGCGCCGTCACCGGCTGTGGGATGAGCACGAGGATGGTCCGCAAGCCGACCGCGCGCGCGCAGATCGTCGTCGCGAGCCCGTGGTGCGTGCCGATGCCGCCGAACGTCATCACGCTGCGCCGCCCGGCCGCCTGCGCCGCGCCGAGGAGGAACTCGAGCTTGCGGGGCTTGTTGCCGCCGTACAGCGTGCCGCTCATGTCGTCGCGCTTGATCCAGAGCCGCGCGATGCCGCGCTCGCGGCCGAGCCGCTCGAGCGGCTCGATCGGCGTCGGCAGCGTCGTCAGCGTCACGCGCGGCAGCCGGGACGCGAGGCCGGGAAAGCGCTCGAGCAGGGGCGGAGGCGAAGGCGTCACGCGCGTCGCATAGCACGCCGTCGCGCGATCTCGCGCTGCGGACGCGCGCACGCGACGCGACCGCATGCGCCATCCTCCGGGCGACGCCGGGTCACACCGGGGATGCGGTCGTGACTCGGCTGGCGTTGCAGGTGCGCCCCTGCACGAGCGATGCCTGGTACCTTCGTCGCGTGCCGTCGCGCGGAGGCGCACGATCTTCGACGCACACGCGGCGACTTCGCCGGACGATGCCAGACCTCACAGCAGATTCAGGGTGTTAGGCGGTATTTTTCTTGACAGCGCGTCGCGCGCTGACATACCCGTTGCCGCCATGTGTCGTCGCGTCATACCGGCTTTCGTATGGATTTGGGTACTGCTCAGTGGATACGTGGCAGGTGACGCGAACGCCCGCGCCCGGTTCGTGAAAGACATCCTGGGCTGCGAACCGCCGAGCATCTTCTACTCGAACCGCCACATCCCCGGACGACCGCCGTGTTGTGCGACGATCCCTGGGCGATGCGAAGGCCTGGAGTCGTGCCCCGAGACCGGCATCTGTCCCGGCTCCGGGCGGCAGTGCGTGCCCGAGCCCGGCCCGACGCGACCGAACATCCTGCTCTTCATCGCCGACGACGTCGGCGCGTGTCATTACGGCTTCAACGGCGAGTGCCGGAGCGCCGAGACGGGCACGCCGCTGCCGGCTCCCCTGACGCCGAACCTCGACGCGCTCGCGGCCGGTGCCACCGTGTTCCCCATCGCGCACAACACCGCGGCGTGGTGCTACCCGTCGCTCAACAGCATGTTGACGGGCCGATTCCAGCGCAGCTTCGACGGCAACCGCTCGGCGATCGGCGAGCGGTTCGCGACGCTGCCCCGGGAGCTGCGGTCACTCGGACGGCATCCCGACATCCCGGTGGATCCGTACGACGCGACGATGCGCGTCGGCGGATACTGCACCTACCTCGGCGGGAAGTTCACCGGGTCCGCTGGTGAGCCCGGATTCGACAGCGGGGGCCGCGGCGGCAGCCAGCGGCTCGGGCGCCTGTTCTGTTCCGGCGGCGGCGACGGCGTCGCTCCCAAGTGCGGCAGCGAGCGGAGCAACACCTACGACCCGCTCCAGGTGGTGAACATGCGCGAGCTGCTGCAGTTCATCGACTCGATGATCCATCCCATCCCGGGCAGTCCGGGGTCCTACGGCGTCCAGCCGTGGTTCGCGTGGTACGCGCCGCGGGTGCCGCACCAGCCCCTGCGCGCGCCGTTCGACGTCGAGAACTATCTGTTCGGGACGGACGCCCTGCGACGCGGCGGCATGTTCAACCTCGGCAAGTTCTGCGACGGCGCCGACTGCGCGCCGGTCGTGCGCGCGTTCGAGGAAGTCAGCTTCGGCACGGTGCGCGAGTTCTACGCCAGCATGTGGTGGATGGACGACAACATGCGCGAGATCCGCAAGTTCCTCACGCGCGCCGGGCAGCCGCACTGCATCGGGCGGACGGGCGAGGGACGCTACGAGGTGCCCACCCCCGGGGCGTGCAACGGGACGTGGGCGACCAACATCGCACCCGACGTCGCCGGCAACACGGTGATCATGTACCTCGCGGACAACGGCTGGCACATGCCGAACTCGAAGCATCACTTCGCGGAGAACGGCTACCGCACGACCTTGATGGTCTATGATCCGCGCACGCTCGAGGCGCCGCCGTCGGAGATGGCCGCCGACGTGCCGTCCGGTGAGCCGTATCGGAGTCCGGCGCTCGCGCACAGCACGGACATCCTGCCGACGGCGCTCGGTCTCGCGCTCGGCTCGCCCGAACCGCTGCCGTGCCCGACCAGCGGAACCGACAAGACCCCATGCGACGGGCGCGACCTGCGTGCGCATCTGATCAACAATCCCGGCGGCCCGGCACCGTCGGGCGAGCTCCGTCGAGCGTTGTGCGGCCATCACACGCAGCGTGCGACGAACGCGTCGCGCCAGCGCTACCTGCTCACGCGGCCCGAAAGCGTCGGCCGCTGCGTGCCGGCGGATACGGCGGCGTGCGGGTCGAGCGACGACTGCGACGCGGGTGCGGCCTGCATCGGTGGCCGCTGCGTCGGAACCGCGGCGAACGGCTGCAGCGCCACGTCGCAGTGCGAGGCGGGCTCCGTGTGCCTCGCCGGACGGTGCCGGCCCGCGCCGGCGTGCATCGACGACTCGACCTGTGCCGACCTCCTGCCCGGACAGGACGCGACCTGCGAGGCGAAGGGCCAGGGCTGGTGCCGGAACGCGCCGAACCAGGCGTGCGGCAGCGCGTCGGAGTGTCCGGCCTGCCCGACGATCAACGGCGCCGAGGTGCCATGCCACCGCGTGTGCGAGCCGCGTGTCCTGAAGCTGTATCTCTCGACCGGCAGCTCGCCGAATCTCGTCGACCTGTTCGCGGATCCCGACGAGAAGGGGCGCTACACCGGACCCAACGATCCCGCGAAGACGCTGATCCAGCAGATGTCGTCGATGACCGGCCCGTACGGGAAGACCGTTCGCAACATGAATTGCTGCATCGACGACTGGTGGCCGGAGGGCGCACGCGGCGGGACGCTGTGCACGGGGGCTGCGTCGTGTCCCGCCGACCTCACGTGCAACCAGTGATGCGCGCGCGTGTCACCAGCCGCGTAGGTCGACCGGCCACGTCTCGATGACGCGGTCGCCGTCGACCACGTGCAGCCGTGCGTGGTACGCGACCGTCGGGTCGACGTGGGCGGGCCAGAGCCTGATGCGGGCGCCGACGGCCGGCGGCGACGTCGCGGCGAACGTCGTGTGCTCGTCGGAGCAGAACCAGACCGTCGCGTCGTCGATCGTCGGGTTGCCGTGGTCCATGCCGTGGGACTTGAGGCCGGCGTCGGCGACGGCGTGTGTCGGGCTCACGGAGACGATCGTCGACAGGATCGAGAGCGCGGGACGGAACGGCAGGTCGAGCTTCGCGTAGGCGGTGTCCATCAGCGCGTACGAGCCTGCCTGGATCTCCGTTGCCGTCGTGTTGATGTCCCACGTGCCGGTGCCGCCCGCGGAGACCAGGTCGCCGCCGACGTCCGCGTGCGCGCGCTGCAGCAGCGCCATCGCGTCGGCGCAGAGCTCCGTCCGCCGCGCGCGATCGGGGAGCAGCATGCAATGGCCCTCGTAGCCCATCACGCCGCGTACGGTGAGGCCGCGCGCCCGCGCTTCGTCCGCGAGGCGACCGGCGTCCTCGGGCGCGCAGCCGCAGCGCGGCAGGCCGACGGCGACGTCGATCACGACCTCGCGCACGCCGCCGGCGCGCGCGGCGGCGATCGTCGCCGCCGAATCGACGGCGACGGTGACGCGCGCGTCGAGCCGCCCCAGGCGGGAGGCGTCCAGCACCTCGTTGGCGAGCAGCAGGTCGTCGCCGAGCCCGGCGGCCGCCATGCCTTCGACCTCGCGGATCGTCGCGCAGGTGAAGCCGCGATTGCCGAGTCGTGCCTGACGGTGCGCCAGTGCGGTGCACTTGTGCGCCTTCACGTGCGGGCGAAGACGCGGACCGGGCAGCGCGGTCGCCAGCGTGCGCAGGTTCGCGTCGAGCGTGGCGGCGTCGACGAGGAGCGCGGGCGTCGGCAGGTCATGGATCGTCATGCGAGCGCGCGCCCCGTCCACAGGCCGAGCGCGACCACCGCGACGCCGATCACGATGCTCGCCGCCACGTAGCCGAGCGCCAGCAGAACGCTGCCCTCCTCGAGCAGGATCAGCGTCTCGAGGCCGAAGGTCGAGAACGTCGTGTAGGCGCCGAGGAAGCCGATCGCCAGCGCGGGACGCACGCCGGCGGGGACGACGCCCGCCTCGATCAGGCCCGCGAGCAGCCCGAGCAGGAAGCAGCCGCTGACGTTGATGCAGAACGTCGCATACGGCACCAGCGTGCCGAGGCGCTCCGACACGGCCGTCGCCACGAGCAGGCGAGCGATCGCCCCCGCCGATCCGCCGAGGCCGACCCAGACGAGCTGCGCGGTCATGCGTCGCCCGCGTTGCGGCCGGCAGCGGGCCACGATAGCTTCGCGCCCGTGCCGAAGCGGACGCCGTCCACCGCGCCGACCGAGCAGCTGCGCGCACGCATCCGGGGCGCGGGCCTGCGCAGCACCGGTCCCCGCATGTCGGTCCTGCGCGCGCTCGACGGCGCCAGCACGCCCGTCACGCACGCCCAGCTCGTGAACGACCTCGGCCCGGAGGGGTTCGATCGCGCGACCATCTATCGCAACCTGATCGATCTGACCGACGCGGGGCTCGTGACGCGCACCGACCTCGGCGACCACGTCTGGCGTTTCGAGCTGCGCCGCCCCGATGGCCGCTCGAGCCGCGACGGGGAGCATCCGCACTTCATGTGCACCGATTGTGGCACCGTGGCGTGTCTGCCCGGTGTGAGCGTGCGGATCAAGCCGGGGCCGGGATCGCCGCGCTCGCTGCGCCGGCGCGCCGTCGACATCCAGCTGAAGGGGCAGTGCGACCGCTGCGCGTGACGGGATGAGCCGGGCGTTCGTGACCATCGTGTCGGGGCTGCCGCGCTCCGGCACGTCCATGATGATGAAGATGCTCGAGGCCGGCGGCCTGCCGGTGATGACCGACAACATCCGCACGGCCGACGAGGACAATCCGCGCGGCTACTACGAGTTCGAGCGGGTGAAGCAGATCGAGCACGACCAGGCCTGGCTGCCGGACGCGCGCGGCAAGGTCGTCAAGATGATCTCGGCGCTGCTGAAGCACCTGCCCGAGGGCTACGAGTACCGCGTCGTCTTCATGCGCCGGAAGCTCGAAGAGGTGATGGCGTCGCAGCGGCAGATGCTGATCCGACGCGGCAAGCCGGCCGACGCCAGCGGCGACGACAAGATGGCGACGTACTTCGCGCGCCACCTCGCACAGGTCGACGCGTGGCTGGCCGAGCGCCCGCACTTCCAGGTGCTCGACGTCAGCTACAACGAGATGGTCGAGCGCCCCGCGGCGCACGCCGCCCGGATCGCCGATTTCCTCGGCGGCGATCTGGACGTCGAAAAGATGTCCGGCGTCGTGGCGGCGTCGCTGTACCGTCAGCGGAAGTAACCGACCGGAGCATACGGGTGGTTCGCAGCGAGCCGCCACACGCTCGCTGCTTCCCGAGCCAAGACATGGTCTTGGCTCGATTATCTCGGCGCGGGCGCGCGGCGCATCAGCTCGGCGGCCTGCGCCTCGTCGAGGCGCTCGGCCTCGTCGATCAGCATGATCGGAATGTCGTCGATGATCTTGTACTTGAGCCGCGACGTCGGACAGAAGAGGAAGTTCTCCTGCTCGAAGTAGACGAGCGGCTGCTTCGACTCGGGACAGGCGAGGATGTCGAGGAGCTCCTTGTGCAATGCCATGATCGTTCCTCGGCTCGCCTCAGTCCGACGACGGGAGCGGCTTCGCTTCCTTGAGCTCCATCGGCTGTCCGTCGCAGCGCAGATCGCACGCGCCCGCCTTGTTGACGAGCACCTCGACGGCGCCGTCGGGCGATTTGTAGCGCTTGCCGAGCTGCAGCTGCCCGGTGCCCGGCGACGTTCCGTCGGGGAAGCTCCCCGTGTTCTTCATCACGAGCGCCGTGTCCCCGTCGCTCAGCGTGCCGGGACCGCCCTTCGTGACGATCATCTCGGCGCCGCCCGGCGTGACGTAGATCTTCCCGATCTGTGCAGGCATCGCGGGTTCCCTAGCAGAGGCCGCCGACGGGGGAAAGCCGCGCCGGGCCTACTCGTGATTGCGATGATGCTCGCCGGGCGGCTGCCCTGGCGGCACCATCGGCTCGCCCGTCGGCTCCTCACGACGGGTGCGCGGCATCTGGCCCTCGCCGATGCCCGCGCCGGGCTCGCGACCGCCCGGACCGCCCATGGCCGGCGTGTCCGGGGAGGTCGGCTGGCCCGCGGGCGCGCCGCCCGTTCCCGTCGTGCCGCCCATCGGCTCGGCGGCCCGTGCGACGCCGGCCATCGCGAGCATCCCGGCGGTTGCGGCGAGCAATCGTGTCCATGCGATTCGCATGCTCGTCCGCTATCCGACGCACGGAGCGCGTCAATTCCCGACGTCGCGCCGCCACGCGCCCTCAGAACGTGACCCGCAGACCTCCGGAGAAGTTCCGCCCCGGCAGCGGGGCGATGTCCTTCAGGAACGACGCCGCGTCGCGCGCCTCCTGATCGGCCAGGTTGCTCATGCGCACGAACAGCATCGGCGTCATCCAGCCGACCGGCTCGAAGGTGTAGGAGAAGCTCAGGTCGACCATCGTGTAGCCGTCGGTCGTGAAGGCGTCCTCCGGCACCTCGTCCTGCGCCTGGGCGCGCAGCACGTCGAGCTGGGCGTGGAACTTCTGCCACTCGTAGAGGATGGTGCCGCCGAACCGGAGCGGCGGGATGCGTGGCAACGGCGCGCCGGTGTCGACGTTCTCGGCCCAGACGTAGTCCATGCGCCCGATGAGATGGAGCCGATGCGAGGGACCGTCGATCAAGTGATAGGCCAGCTCCGCCTCGGTGCCGGCGAACTGGGCCGGGAGCGCCGTGAAGACCTCGACCGGCAGGTCGTCTTCGACGCGGCCGGTGGGCAGCAGCGTGATGAAATCCCAGAAGCGGTTGTAGAAGCCGTTCACCGACCACACCCAGCGGCCTTCGGTCTTGAGGTACGCGGCGTTGAAGCCGATGGAGCGCTCCGAATCGAAGTCGGGATCGCCGACCTCGAAGCGGTCGAGCGCGATGTGCGGGCCGTTGGCGAAGAGCTCCTCGCCGTTCGGCGGCCGGGACGTGTAGGCCGCGCTCAGGCTGAGCGACTGGTCGTGGGTCAGCTGATAGATGAGCCCGAGCGCCGTGCTGCCGTTGAAGAACTCGCGGTTGGCGGCCGGGCCGAAGCCGTCGCCGCCCGCGGAGTCGATGGTGGTGTAGTCGACGCGGCCGCCGACGTTCAGCCGGAACGGCTCGAACGCGACGTCCTCGAGGACGAACGCCGATTGCGCGTTGGTGAGCGTCGCCGGCAGGAACGCCTCCTCGCCGACGGCCGAGACGTCGCTACGGAAGCTCTGAAAGCCGACGGCGCCTTCCACCGGCCCGAAGCTCCGATGCACCGCTTCCAGCCGGAAGTCGTAGCCCTCGTTCGCGAAGCGGGTGCCGACCTCGTCGCCCTCGAATTCGGTGTGGTGGTAATCGACGAGGCGGACCTTGCCGTCGAGCGAGAGAATCCCCGGCAGCGGATCGTAGATCGCGCCGGCGAGGTCGAGGCGGTTCGACGCGAGGTCGATCGTGACGTTCTCCTCCGCGACGACGCCGTAGTTGGTGCGGAACAACGAGGGCGCGGCGCCGACGTAGAACTTGTCGCCGATGTACGAGAGGCCGCTCGAGAAGCCGTTGGTCTCGCCCTGGCTGTTCGGCAGCGTGTCCTTCGCCTCCTGGCTCCGTGGCAGCGGGTCGGCGGCGCGGAGCTGGCGCGAGCGGGCGAAGCCGGGGATCGAAACGTCGCCGGCGGTGAGGCCGAAGCCCGCGAAGCGATACGCGATGCGCTCGGCGCTTCCTTCGAAGACCGCGCCGCCGCTGAACGAGTCGTTCACCGATGCGCCGCGCGTCTCGACGCGGCCGCTCACCAGGCGGTCGCGCAATCGGCTCGGGACGCGATCGTCGATGGCGTTGACGACGCCGCCGACGGCATTCGGCCCGTAGCGCAGCGTCGCTGGTCCGCGCAGCACCTCGATGCGCTCGAGGAGCAGCGAGTCGATCGTGACCGCGTGGTCGTCGCTCGCCGTCGAGACGTCGAGCGTGTCGAGCCCGTTCTCGAGTATCCGCAGCCGCGGGCCGCTGAGGCCGCGGATGACGGGCCGGCTCGCGTTCGGTCCGTAGTACGTCGAGCTCACGCCCGGCAGGTACTTGAGCGTCTCGCCGATGGTCGGCTGCTGCTTCAGGACCAGGTCGGTCCCGTCGAGCACCGACACGCCCTGCGCGATGTCGGCGACGGTCCGACCGATCGGACTGGCGCTGACGACGACTTCGTCGATGCCGAACGAGAGGACCTCGTCGGTGATGTGACCGGTATGGTCGTCCTTGGCCGGAGGCGGTGCATCGGTCGACGACGCCGGTGGGTCGTCTGCGACGGCGGGGCGTGGCACGGCCACGATGGGAATGACGGCGGTGAGCGCCATGGCGACGCCACACCGCAAGAACCGAACGGAGCGCATGGGAGTTTCTCCTCGACTTCGAGATCCGACGAGTCGCCGGCACCTCGCGCGAGGGGCCATGCGACGCTAGCAGGACGACGAGGTCGAGTGCGGCGGCGCGCGGCCGCGCAGCCTGACGACGCGGCCGGTGGCGACGACGCGAAGCGCCCGCACGGGAGCGGGCGTCGCCAGCACGACGGGGTCGAGCGGGGTGGCCGTCTCGGCAGCGACCGCCACGATGCGCGCGTGTACGCACACCGCGCACGCGTCGTGCGGGGCGCTGCCGCCGTGGTCGTGGCCGACGCCCGTGGCGCCCACGAGGAGGCCGAGGAGGAGCAGCCCAACGGCGAGCAGGCGGAGTCGACGCACCGAGCACAGCGGTTAGCCGACCGTCGTTTCGCATGCAAGAGGTGCAGACGCACTCTGGTAGTTACTGCAACCGCGTCGCGTGAATGCGGGTCTCCATCACGGCGGCTCAAGCGATGCCGCATTCCTGCCGATGTGCTCCGCGGTGGAGCTGCGCGCGCCAGACGCCCGGCGGTGTCAATCCGTTGACGGGGGCTCGGGAAGCCTCCGTGATCTCGTCCGGAACGCGGTCGACGGAGGACTGCCCGCCGACGATCCGCGCCGCGCGGACGCGACCTACATGCGCCGCGTCCGCACGGTGAACGGCTCCATCCTGGTGCTGACGCTGGCGAGCCCGTTCTCCACGTCGATCTACGTGATGGCCGGTGCGTGGAGCATCGTCTTCGCGATCCTGCTCGCCTGCGTGGTCAGCACGAGCGTCCTCGTCTGGCTGCGCCGGGGCGGCGACCTGACGATCGCGGCGCACGTCTGCGTGGCGAACCTCTTCTTGCTGCTGGCGTTCATGCAGGCGTCGCTCGGCGGCCTGCATGCGATGGGGCAGGGATGGATCGTCGTGCCCGTCCTGTACGCCGGTCTGATGCTCGGGCCGCGGGTGGCCGGCGTCTACGCCGTTCTCGTCGTGGCGCAGATATGCGCGTTCGCGGTGCTCGAGGCGTACGGGCTGGGGCTCGCTCCGGTCCTGCCGCCCGAGATGCACCTCAGCTACGCGGTGATGGTGCAGGTCCTGCTCCCGCCGTGCGTCTTCGCGCTCGCCGTCGCGTTCACCTCGGCCCAGTCCGCCGCGGAGACGGAGCTCCTCGCCAGCAATCGCGCGCTCGAGGCGTCGCGCGATCAAGCCGAGCAGGCGGCGCGCGCGAAGAGCGAGTTCCTGGCCAACATGAGCCACGAGATCCGCACGCCCATGAACGGCATCATGGGCATGACGGACCTGGCGCTCGACACGCAGCTGACGTCCGAGCAGCGCGAGTATCTCGAGATCGCGCGCACGTCGGCCGACGCGCTGCTGTCGCTGCTGAACGACATCCTGGATTTCTCGAAGATCGAGGCCGGCAAGCTCGATCTGGAGGCGATCCCGTTCGTGCTGCGCGACGGCCTGGGCGACACGCTGAAGCTGCTCGCGCTGCGCGCGCACGAGAAGGGCCTCGAGCTGGCCTGCGAGGTCGATCCCAAGGTTCCCGACCACCTGATCGGGGACCCCGGACGCATCCGGCAGGTGCTCGTGAACCTGCTCGGCAACGCGGTCAAGTTCACCGAGCGCGGCGAGGTCGTGGTGCAGGTGTGGGTCGACGAGCAGCACGGCGACGACGTCCTGCTGCACTTCGCGGTCTGCGACACCGGCATCGGCATCGCGCCCGAGCATCGCGACAAGATCTTCGGCGCCTTCACGCAGGCCGACGGCTCGACGACGCGCCGCTACGGCGGGACCGGGCTCGGCCTCGCCATCTGCGTCCAGCTCGTCGACATGATGGGCGGTCGCATCTGGGTCGACAGCGAGCCGGGCGCCGGCAGCACGTTCCACTTCACGGCGCGCTTCCCCATCGACGGCGAGGGCGCCGCGGGCAGCGTCCCGCCGTCGGTCGGGCTGCACGACCGCCGGCTGCTCGTCGTCGACGACAACGCGACCAACCGCCGCATCCTGGAAGCGATGATGCGCGGCTGGCGCGCCCGTCCGGTCGCGGTCGAGGGAGCGCTCGAGGCGGAGGCGGCGTTGCGCGAGAGTATCGCGCGCGGCGAACCGTTTGCCCTGGCGGTGCTCGATCTGCAGATGCCCGACATCGACGGGGTCGAGCTCGTGCGGCGGATCAAGGCGGACCGGACGCTCGCGGGCCTCCCCCTGGTGGTCCTGAGCTCGTCCGCGCAGAGCGACGATGCGGCGATCTGCCGCGAGCTCGGCGTGGCCGCGTACCTGACGAAGCCGGTCCGCAGCTGCGACCTGCTGCGCGTCCTCGAGACCGCCCTCGGGGCGGCCGCGAGCCGGCCCGGACGTCCGGCCCGCACCGCCGGGCCGCTGGCGGGCCCGCCGCCCGGCACGCGGGTCCTGCTGGCCGAAGACAACCCCGTGAACCGGCTGGTCGCCTGCCGGCTCCTCGAGCGCCAGGGCTGGGTGGTCACCGCGGTCGAGGACGGGCGGCAGGCCGTCGAGGCGTACGCCCCGGACCGCTTCGACGTCATCCTGATGGACGTGCAGATGCCCGTGATGGACGGGTTCGAGGCGACCGCCGCGATCCGTGCGGTCGAAGGTGCCGACCGCACGCCGATCATCGCGCTCACCGCGCACGCCATGAAGGGCGACATGGAGCGATGCCTCGCCGCGGGCATGGACGCGTACGTGGCGAAGCCGCTACGCCCGCCCGATCTCGTGGCCTCGATGAGCCGCGTGATGGGCCTCGATCCGGCAACGGAAACGGGCGCCGAGCCGGCCACGCCGATCGCCTGACCCGCGCGCGCGGAGGGGGTCCGGATTCTTTGCATCCCGGGACGCCTTCGCCTATAAGCTGGCGGCTTTTACCAACCGTCCCAGGAGGTTTCACAAAGGATGCCCTTCCTCATCGCATCGGCCGTAGCGGTCTGTGCGGCGCTCGGCGCGAACGTCGCGCTCGCCGCCACCACCGGTGGTCACAAGAGCGAGATCGACCTCGTCCTGCCCGACCTCGCGTCGGTCTCGTTCCTCGGCGTCAACGGCCACTCGCTACTCCTGGGTGGGCTCGTCATCTGCATCCTCGGGCTGGTCTTCGGCCTCGTCACCTACGGCCAGCTGAAGAACCTGCCGGTCCACCGCTCGATGCGGGAGATATCCGAGCTGATCTACGAGACCTGCAAGACGTATCTCGTCACGCAGGGCAAGTTCATCCTGATCCTCGAGCTCTTCATCGGCGCCATCATGGTCGTCTACTTCGGCGTCCTGCAGCAGATGCCGATCGTGAAGGTCACGACGATCATCCTCTTCAGCCTGATCGGCATCGGCGGCAGCTACGTCGTCGCGTGGTTCGGCATCCGCATCAACACGTTCGCCAACTCGCGCACCGCGTTCGCGGCGCTCCAGGGCAAGCCGTTCCCCTGCTACGCGATCCCGCTGAAGGCGGGCATGAGCATCGGCATGCTGCTCATCTCGATCGAGCTGCTCCTGATGCTCCTCGTGCTGCTCTTCATCCCGCGTGACTACGCCTACCCCTGCTTCATCGGCTTCGCGATCGGCGAGTCGCTCGGCGCGTCCGCGCTGCGTATCGCCGGCGGCATCTTCACGAAGATCGCCGACATCGGCTCCGACCTGATGAAGATCGTCTTCAACATCAAGGAAGACGACGCCCGGAACCCGGGCGTGATCGCCGACTGCACGGGCGACAACGCGGGCGACTCCGTCGGCCCCACGGCGGACGGCTTCGAGACCTACGGCGTCACCGGCGTCGCGCTGATCTCGTTCATCCTGCTCGCGGTGCCGAGCGAGACGGTCCAGGTGCAGCTCATCGTCTGGCTGTTCGCCATGCGCATCATGATGATCGTGGCCAGCGGCCTCTCGTACCTGCTGAACGAGGCGGTCGCGACGAGCCGCTTCGGCACGGCGTCCAAGATGGACTACGAGCAGCCGCTCACCGTCCTCGTGTGGCTGACGTCGATCGTGTCCGTCTTCATCACGTACATCGTCTCGTACCTGCTGATCCCCGATCTCGGCGACGGCACGCTCTGGTGGAAGCTGTCGACGATCATCACCTGCGGCACGCTCGCCGGCGCGATCATCCCCGAGGTGATCAAGGTGTTCACCTCGACGAGCTCCGCCCACGTTCGCGAGTGCGTGCAGGCGTCGGAAGAGGGCGGCGCGTCGCTGAACGTGCTCGCCGGTCTGACGGCGGGCAACTTCAGCGCCTACTGGATGGGCCTCGTCATCGCGATCCTGATGGGCGTCGCGTTCCTCGTCAGCAACTACGGACTCGGCGCGCCGCTGCCCGGCACCGATACGCCGATGATGCTGGCGCCCGCCGTCTTCGCGTTCGGCCTCGTGGCCTTCGGCTTCCTCGGCATGGGCCCGGTGACGATCGCCGTCGACTCCTACGGTCCGGTCACCGACAACGCGCAGTCCGTCTACGAGCTCTCGCTCATCGAGACGCTGCCGAACATCGGCCCCGAGGTGAAGAAGGAGTTCGGCTTCACCCCCGACTTCGAGAAGGCGAAGGACTACCTCGAGGAGAACGACGGCGCCGGCAACACCTTCAAGGCGACGGCCAAGCCCGTGCTCATCGGCACTGCGGTCGTCGGCGCGACGACGATGATCTTCTCGATCATCATGGCGCTGACGCACGGCCTCACCGAGAACCTCGGCAACCTGTCGATCCTGCACCCGCCGTTCCTGCTCGGCCTGATCATGGGCGGCGCGG
>CAYSOF010000026.1:0-86153 GCA_964432595.1 uncultured Binatia bacterium (SeqCode)
CCACGTGTTCGGCTTCCGTCGGACCACCCGTTCGGCTTCCGTCGGAATCCTCACCAGGCCCCCGGGTCCACTCGGCATGCCGCCAACGGACGGGCTGCCGGCGTGAACCCGGTCGCTGCATTTGGCCCGCGCCCCTCGAAGCTGGCCCGGAGCCGCGACGCAGCTTCATCCCGGCTTTCTCCTTCCGCCACGCCGGCGGCGGACTCGAGGCGGTACCCGGCCCCGAGTCCGCACGCGTCGTCGAGCGATCAGTCGCAGCCGCAGGCCGCCTGGTCGGCGAGCAGTGTGCCGTTCGTCGACGTCTTCACCGCCGCCAGACAGTTGCGCGCCGTGCCGGCATCGTGGTCGTCGCCATCGTCTGGGACATTGGCGTAGGTACAGTCCTTCTCCGCGCCAACGACGGCCTGGCCGTCGCCCCCGTCCATGCACTGGTGGCCCGGGCCATCGCCCACGAGGGTATCGTCTCCACCGTTGCCGCAGAGCAGGGTGCCGAGGATGCTGTTTGCCGGTGTCACCCCATAGCTGGTGAGGATGAAGTCGTTTCCGGGCCCACCGTTGAGCTCGTCGCGGCCGCCCTGACCGACGATGGTGTCGTTGCCGTCGCTTCCGTCGATGACGTCGTGTCCAGCCGCGCCCCACAGCGTGTCCGCGCCGTCGTTCCCGTCGATCACGTTGTCGCCGTCCGCCCCGAACGACGTCGATCCGAGTCCGAAGATCACGTCGTCCCCGGTGCCGCCGCCGAGATGGTCGCTGCCCGCGCCGCCCATGATCCTGTCGTTGCCTCCGGTGCCCGGGATGTAGTCGTTTCCGTCGTTTCCGTTCGCGAAGACGGGGCCCGCCGTGTACGAGATGATGTCGTCGTCGCCCTCGTTGCCGCACACCGCCAGGTTGTTCCCGCTCAGACGAATCTCGTCGTGGCCCGACGTACCGCAGACGGTGATGACGCCCTCGCCACCCGGTCCGCACGACTGATAGGCGCCCTGATCGTCGCAATCGGGTTGGGTTTCACACGGGTACCCGTTCGAGACTCCGCCTGAGTTGTGGCACGTGTACGGGCACACGTCGGGCAAGCTGACCGTGTAGCAGATGCCCCCTGGGCAGGTGTAGTCGCACGGATACGTCACGTCGCCGGTCGACTTGTTCACGGTGCACGTCGCGTCGCAGGGCCCGGCATCGGCGGTCGCGGCCGCGGCGAGCAGGATCGCTGCGGCCCCCGCTATCCAGAAGGCTGCTCTCATCTCGCGTCTCCTTTGCCCGTCCCCGGGCGTCGTTGAGGGCGCCGTCCGGGCCCCACCGGCGTCGGATGGCGCGCCTCGAGGATGCCTGGCGCATACTGCATTCAGCGGGCGGTGTCCATAGATTTAGAAGCTTGCTGTTGATGCCAAAAGCTTTTCGACATCGCATATTCGCCGCAACATGGGCATTGCCGCCCGGGCCTTTCCGCGGCCGGCACCGCGCCACGCTCGAGCCTGGCGCGGTTGCCGATCGACCGCGCTGCAGAAACCCCCGCGCGCGGATCGCGGTGGGCCGGCGGGACATCGAGGTGCAGGCCACACCCGCCGCGGCGGCATCGCTGCCGTGACGACACCACGCGCGAGCGGGCCACGGGACGCGAGCCGCGGCACCCGTGCGTCAGGACGGCGTGGGGCACTGCACACCATGGAGACCGCGGGCCGTGCCCGTCGTCGGCGGTCTCCCGAATGACTTGCCGGTCGCGCGATCCGAACGCGGATCCCGGAGCATGCGATGGTCAGCCGGAGCGGCGACATTACTCGCGCCGTCATGCCTCGTTGATTCCGACCGGCGTGGCACCACCGCTCGGAGGCGGCCCGGCCCCCCGCGCACGATCCACGGCTCGATGGCGATCGCCCACGGAACGAGCGGCGCCCACGAAACATCACTCCGGATGACCTGGCGCGCAGTACCTGCGCGAGGACGCGGTTCAGCCCTGCCCGCCGAGGCTCCTCATCACGTCGGCGAGCCCTACTCGCGCGGCCGGCGCCACGGGCTGGCTCGATGGGACGTCCGGGCAGGGCTGCCCCAGACCGGCTCGGCGTCCTGAGCGGCGAGTCGATGCGCTCGATGACGCTGGTGGAGACGTTGTTCCGCCTACGAGTCGCCGCGCGACCCTCTCGTGCCGAGAGACGCGGCGAGCGAGTCGCGACGCTGATCCTCCCGGGTCGGCCCCATAAAGCATCACCAGCATCGCGTAGCCCCACGACGGCCAGACACGCCATGCAGCCGGCCGCCGTGCGCGGGATCGAGACGCCACCGCAAGGAACTCAGCTGCGCGAGCAGCTCGAGGCGAGCTTTCCCGAAGCCCCCGGGCTCAGCGGCTCCCGCGACGGTGCGAACACGCAGAGCTTCCGGCCGAGACTGCCCGTCGCAATACGGAGCCCTGCGCGCAGCGACGCCTTCCGCGCGGGCTTCAAGGCACGGGGGTCGGCCTTCGGCTTGGCGTCCCGGCCCCCGTCGCATTCGGGCGCGCCGGTGTAAGGCGCCCCGGAGAAGCCAGAGGCGTCGTGCCCACCCATGCCGAGCAAAAAAAAGCGGCCCCCGGTTGCCCGGGGGCCGCCCTCTCCTACTTGGAGTTAGCTAGGATATCGAGTCGATCTCAGTTCAGGAACGCGCCGCTCGGCGAGGCACAGAAGATCGTGCCATTGAAGCTGAGCGTGAGGTCCGTGACGAGGTCGAGCAGGTCGTTGTCGTCGCCGGGGGCGTCAGGAGCATTCGCGCCCTTGAGGCAATCGCCAGGGGTCAGGCCGTTGATGGCCGCCTGGATCTTCGCGACGGAGGCATTCGCCTTGACGCGGGCCGCATCGATGCAGGCCTGGGCGCCGTCCGGCTTGTTCTTGAAGAGGTTGCCAACGCCCTTGAGGGCGCACTTCGAGACCGCGCCGACGTGCTTGATGAGGATCTTCGAGACGGCCTGCTCGGTCTTGTTGTCGGCCGCATCGGGAATGAAGCCGCCACCCATCTCGCCATCGAGGGGGGTGACGCCGTCACACCAGAGAACCGGGTCGAAGCCGGGGACGAGGCCCGCGACGACGGCGCCCGTGCCCTGCTGGGTCGGCGGATCGATGCAGGGAACGCCGGTCAGCTTCGCGGTGCCGGCATTGTACTTCGCGATGGCGGCGGCATCGCAGGCGGCGACGCCCGACGGCTTCGCCTTGATCTGGTTGCCGACGCCCTTCTGGTGACACTTGGTCACGGCGCCGGCCAGCTTGGTGAGGGCCTTCGCCACACCCTGCTCGACCTTGTTCGCGGTCGCATCCGGCGGAACGAACCCACCGCCACCGAGCGACGGCGGAAGCGGCGTCGCGGCGAGGACCAGCGAGCCGGACAGCGCCACGGCGGCGCCAGCCATTACGGAGATGAATCGCTTCATATGTGTCTCCCCTCCCTCATTGGGTCTAGTGGTGTGCTGCAGCTACGGACATTGGGCGTATGGGTAGCCGCTGTCCCGGGTTGCTGTCAACAAAAAAGTGCGGGGGATTACGTTACTTTTGGTAGCTTGCGAGCATACTTCCGCTGACGCACCGCACCGCAGAATCGTGCATACCGGTCGCACCGATCGTGCACTATCGCAGGCCCAGCTCTTCGAGCGGCGGACGGCGTCGCGCGACGGCGTCCGCGAGTCCGCGAACCTTGATCCAGGCCTCCCCGGGACGCCCCCTGAGCGCATGCCAGATCAGCTGCAAAGGCAGCGAGAGCGCGAGCCAAGCGACCAGACGCACCCATTCGGTCCCGCCGGCGTGCTTGCGCGCAAACAGGATCGTATTGCGGGCGCCGAAATATTTTCGGATCCGGACCGATCGGCCGCCCCCCGCCGTCCCCCGTCCGGTGTGGGTCACCACGGCGTCGGGGGCGTAGACGACGCGCAGCCCGTGCTCGCGCGCCCGCACGCACCAATCGACCTCCTCGTGGTAGGCGAAGAACTCCTCGTCGAGGAGTCCGATCCGCTCGAGGACGGCCGCCCGGAACCACATCGTGCAGCCGCCGATCCACTCGACGTCCCGCTCCTCCGCGAATCGGGGACCGTCGGGTACGTCGGCCCCCTCCAGCGCCACGAGGCTCTGGCGCCACGTCACGCGTCCCCACGCGAGCCACAGCCGACTCGGGTCCTCGCGCGTCAACACCTTCGCGCCGACCACCGCCACGCGCGGATCGGCATCGAGGACCCGGAGCGCGGCCGCATTCGCACCGGGACGGACGCGCACGTCGTTGTTGAGCAGCACGACCACGTCCGGTCCGCGCTCGAGCGCCGCCCGGATGCCGAGGTTCGCACCCCCCGCGTAGCCGAGGTTCACCGCGCTGTGGATGCACGTGGCCTCCGGCGCCCGCGCCGCCAGCAGCGGCCCGACGGGCTCGCGCGAGCCGTTGTCGACGACGATGACGTCGACGTCCTCGCCGCGCAGGCTCTCGACGCAGCCGAGCGTGTCCTCCGGGTCCTGCCAGTGGACGATGACGGCGGCGACGCGGCTCATGCGCGCGCGACCTCCTCGTACACCGCCTCGGTCCGCCGCGCCGTCTCGTCCCACGTGAACGTCGCCGCCCGCGCACGCGCACGGTTGGCGAGCGCCGCGCGCGCCGTCGGATCGGCGAGGAGCTCCATCAGCACGGCGGCAAGCATCCCGGCATCGGACCGTGCGACGAGCCGGCCGGCATCGCCCACGACTTCCGGAATCGACGTGGTCGCCACGGAGACGACCGCGCACCCGCTCGCCATCGCCTCGAGCACGGTGAGGCCGAACCCCTCGTACTCGGACGCGCTCATCGCGATCTCGGCGGCCGCGTACAGCGCCCGCAGCTCGCCGTCGTCGAGCGGGCCGAGCCAACGGACGCCGGGCGGCAGCGCGCGCAGCCACGGCGGGTCGTAGCCCGGGCGACGCCGTCCCGCGACGGCGAGCTGCCACCCGGCGTCCGCCGCCCCCGCGCGCGCGAACGCCTCGATGACGCGATCGACGCGCTTGCGCGGCTGGACCGTGCCCACGCACGCGACCAGCGGGCCCCGCAGGTCGTGCTTCGCGCGCAGCGCCGCCACGGCGGACTCCGACGGCGCGGCCAGGAACGCGGCGGGCATCGCCAGCGGCACGACCGGCACGCGCGCCGGATCGAGGCGGAAGCGCGCCACCAGGTCGTCGCGCGCGTGCGTCGAGTCGGCGATCACCCGGGCGGCACGCGCGACGCTCGGGGGCACGCAGAGGCGAAAGTGCAGCCGCTGCTGCCAGGCGAACGTCTCGGGACACGCGTACACGGCGAGGTCGTGCACCGTGACGACCCCGGGCATCGACAGGCGCCACGGCAGGACGTTCTTGGTCCCGTGGTAGAGCGCGACGCCATGCGCCGCCAGCAGCCCCGGCAGGCGCACATGGTCCCACGTCACCTGGTGGTACGTCGTCGGCAGCGGGACGGTGACGCGCTCGACGTCGAGCTCCGTGAACAGATCCGGCCGATCCGTGAAGACCACGTAGTCGTGACGCCCGCGCCGCGCGAGCGCCGCCGTCAGCTCGCGCGCGTAGGTCGCGGGGCCGCCCATGATGCCGACGAGCGCGCCGATGCCGATCCGCACGTCAGCCGCTCCGTCGCGGCGCGCCCACCGGCGACACGCCGCCGCCGGCGGCGCCGCGCAGCCCCGCCAGCGCGCCCCGTCCCAGCGCGCGCGCGATGTCCCAGCGCCCGCGCGCGCCGTAGAGGCCCGCGCTCGTCGCGATCATGGCCGCGTACACCGGCGGGAAGCACAGCCACGCCGCGAGCCCGCCACGCCGCCGCACGAGCAGCCACGGGTTCCGCGCCTTCAGAAACGCCGCCCACGGCGTCAGCCCGCTCGCGAAGCCGCGCAGACCGTCGTGCCGCACGATCGCGCGCGGCACGATGATCGCGCCGAACCCCGCGGCACGCGCCGCCAGGCAGAAGTCCACGTCCTCGTAGTAGACCTCGATCTCCGTCGAGAAGCCGCCGGTCGCCTCGAAGCACGCACGCGTCACGAGGAGCGCGCACCCCATCACCCCCGAGACGGCGAACGGCTGCGTCGTCCGGCGCCGGTAGCGGAGCAGCGTCCGCGGCACGCAGAGGAGCGGCAGCGAATGCCGCTCGCCGGCCGAGAGCACGTGCTCGGGGTTCGCCATGTCGAGGACGACGGGTCCGGCGATGCCGGCGCCCGGCGCCCCGGCCAGGCCGTCGACCAGCAGCCCGAACGCGTCGCGGTCGAGCACCGTGTCGTTGTTGAGCAGCAGGACGTACTCGGCGCCCGACGCGATGGCCGCCCGCGCCCCCGCGTTGAGCCCGCCGGCGAACTGGCGGTTCTCGTCGAGGAGCAGCAGCCGGACGCCCGGCCGCGTTCCGATGCCGTCCTGGAGGCGGCGTCGCTCCGCCGCGCTCGACGCGTTGTCGACGACGATCACCTCCGTCGGCGGCCCGTCCTGCGCGAGGAGCGATTCCACGCACCGGTCGGTCGGGGGTCCGCCCTCCCAGGTGACGACGACGGCGGCGGTCCGCATGTCAGCAGGCGACCCGCGCCGGTGCGGGACCCGACGGCTCGAGCGCCAGCCGCTCGCGCAGGACGGCCCGCAGTCGCGCCGCGGTGGCGTCGGCCCCGAACGCCGCCAGCACGTGCGCGCGCGCCGCCGCGCCGAGCCGCGCGGCATGGGTGGGATCGTCGAGCAGTGCGGCGACCGCGTCGGCGAGCGCGCGCGCGTCGTTCGGCGGCACGGCGACGCAGTGCTCGCCCGGCGTCAGCACCTCGCGCAGCCCCGGCCCGTCGCGGGTGACGAGCGGGCGTCCGGCGGCGGCCGCCTGGTACACCTTGTTCGGCACGACGATCGCCGCCTTGCGGCCGGCGTCGAACACGCCCAGCACGACGGCCGCCGCGGCGAGCTCCGCGGGCAGCGTCGCCAGCGGAACGTCGTCGCGCCAGGTGACCGGCGCACCGAGGCGCGTCGCCAGCGCCTCCATGCGCGCGCGCTCCGGACCGCGGCCGATCAGCACGACGTCCGCGCGATCGCCGAGCAGCGCCGCCGCGCCGATGATCGTCTCCAGGCCGTGGAGCGGCAGGCAGCGGCCGTAGAAGAGCACGCGGCGTGGCAGGACCGGCACCGCCGGCGGGACGGCGACGAGCTCGGGCTCGACCCCGAAGTACCACGGCGCGACGCGCGCGGGCGCGGCGCCGAGCTCGACGAAGTACTCCGCATGCGCCGCCGTGTCGGCGAGGACGAGGTCGGCGGCGGCGAACGTGGCGCGATCGAGCCGCGCCAGCGCGCGTGCCCGCACGCTGCCCGGCGCGAACAGACGGCGATCCTCGACGAGCGTCTCGCTCAGGCTGACGAGCGGCGCGAAGACGAGCGCCGCGCGGGGGCGGCACATGCGCGCCGCGAGCAGCACGTCGAGCTGACCGCCGAAGCCGGCGACGACGAGCGGCGGCGGTCCGCCGCGCGCGCGCCAGCGTCGCACGAGACGACGCGCCGCCGCCGCGTGGCGCGCGCCGAGCCGCGCGAGCGACGCCGGACCGAAGTAGCGCGCGTCCTTCGACCGCGTCGCCTCCCAGAGCGGCTCGTGCAGCTCCTCGACGTTGAAGCCGGCGCCCGCGAGGGCCGCCCGCAGCAACCGGTTGGCACTGTGCTCGCGCTCGTACGTGCCGAACAGGCACGCCGTCATCGCGCGGTGCGTCCGCCCCCGGCGCGGGTCGGCTCCGGCGATGCGTCGCGCGCGGTCGTCTCGAGCCGCTCGACGTCCGGCCCCACGCCGAGCCGCAGCTCGAGCTCGCGCAGGCGGAAGAGCGTGTCCTCGAGCAACGACCGGCTGCTGCCGATCAGATCCGCCACGAGGCCGATCAGCATCGTCTGGAAGCCCGTGATCACCAGCACGGCGGAGAGGATGAGGCTCTGGATGTGCCCTTCGCCGCCCTCGGTGACGTAGTAGTAGACGAAGCGCAGGCCGATCGCGGAGCCGATCAGCAGCACCAAACCACCGAGGCGCACGAAGACCGTGAGCGGCTCGTAGAGCGCATAGATGCGCACCATCGTCGCGACGGAGCGACGGATGTAGCCGGCGATCGAGTCGAACAGGCGCGACGGCCGCTTCTCGGGATTCGTGTCGATCGGAAAATGCCCGATCGGGATGTGCTTCTTGCCGGCCTGGATGATCGTCTCGAGCGTGTAGGTGAACTTCGTGAAGACGTTCAGCCGCAACGCCGCACGGCGCGAGAACGCGCGGAACCCGCTCGTCGCGTCCGGCACGCTGGTGCCCGAGAGCTGGCGGACGACCCAGCTGCCGACGCCCTGCAGCAGCCGCTTGCCGATGCCGAAGTGCCGCGACTGCGTCGGCCGGCGGTCGCCGATGACCATCTCGACCTTGCCCTCGATGATCGGCGCGACGAGGCGGCCGATCTCCGAGCCCGGGTACTGATGGTCGGCATCCGTGTTGACGACGATGTCGGCGCCGAGCTTGAGCGCGGTGTCGAGCCCCACGGAGAACGCGCGCGCGAGCCCGGAGTTCACGGGGAAGCGCAGCAGGTAGGTGGCGCCCGCCGCCTTCGCCACCTCGGCCGTGTTGTCGGTCGAGCCGTCGTCGATGATGAGCGTCTCGATGACGTCGATGCCCGGCAGGCTCTTCGGCAGGGCCGCCAGCGTCTCCGCGAGCGTGCCCTCCTCGTTGAAGCAGGGAATCTGGATGATCAGCTTGCGCATGGTCCCCGGCCAGAGAGATTAGCCTCGACCCCGGACGGGCACCAGACACGCCGGGCGAGCGGGCTCACGGCACGGCATCCGACGGAGCGATCAGCACGTCGACCGTCATGTCGGGGCCGGACGGCGAGAAGTTGCGCAGCGTGACGCGAACCGGCTCGCCGCCGTAGGGAGCCATTCCCGGGGTATCCGGGCCGCAGACGGGACCCTGGCGCAATCGCGCCGCACCGGACAGCGCCGCAGCCGCCAGGACGACGCGCAGGGCCACCGGCACGAGCGCGCGCGGCCGCGCGACCCGGAAGATGGCCATGGCGACGAACAGGGCCCCGAGCAGCGCGAGCCCCGAGCCGACGGTGCGCCGCCAGCGCGGCGGACCCCACCACGGGTCGTCGGCGTCGCCGCGGTTGCCGCCGGCGCGATGGCCGCGGTCGAGGTCGCCGCGCCCGTCGGCCTCGACGAGGTGCAGCAGCTTGTGGCCGACCTTCATCTGCGCGGTGCGGAAGCCGGTGACGCGCTCGTCGACGTGCCACACGAGGATGCCGGTGCCGGGCAGGCTCGCGTCGGCGCCGATGTGCTGCCGGTTCTCGAGCAGGTAATACTCGTTCGGCTTGCCGGGCACGGCGGGGATCTTGACGACGCGTGGCTCGCGCTCGACCGCGGGCAGGCGCACGCCGTACGTCGTGCGGTCGATCGTCTCGACGTCGACCCACCCGAGCCGCAGCTTCGAGAACGCGTCGAGCTGCGGCGGCGTGGCGCCGCGACCGAGCCACGTGCCCTGCCCCATCAGCCCCCACACGCCGATGCCTTCCTGCGGCGCGCCGCCGGGCGCGTAGAGCTCGGGCAGCCCGAGCAGATGGCCGAACTCGTGGCACAGCACACCGAACGGGCTGAACGGCGGATCCTCCGTCGCCGAGATCAGGCACGTGTCCTCGATGCCCTCGACCGGCGGCGCGAGCTTCACGAAGTTCGACCACGGGTCGCCCTGATCGCCGCCCTGCGTGTGCGACTCGCGGCCGCTGCCGGCGAAGAACACGATCGCGCCCTGCGCGGAGGCGAGCGCCGCACGATCCTCGGCGCTCGCCTCCGCCGCGAACACGCGCAGCGCGTCCATCGCCATCTGCGGCGCGCGCTGGACGTACGTCGCGCGCTTCTGCGGGAGCATGATCGGTGCGGCGGCGACGTGCGGCACGACGCGCAGCCGGCCCGACGACACCTCCGTCCAATAGGCCACCATGCGATCGACGAGCGCGTCGGGCGCGCCCGTGAAGTGCGTCCGGGGCTGCTCCAACGGCCGGTCGGGGAACGCGGCGAGCACGACGATGATGCGCAGGTCGCCGATCGTCGAGACCGGCTTCGGGATCGACGCCGCCTCGCCCGCCGCGCGGAGGAGGACCAGCAGCGAGAACAGAATCGTCACGACGCGCAAACATGCGTTGGAATTGACAGATCGGGGGTCGTCTGTGATGAATGGGCGCCGTTTGTCTACTCTTCGTTCCTTGGGAGGACTCACGATGCGGATAGTCGGTCGTTCAGCCCTGGTTGGCATGGTCGTGGCCCTCGCGCTGTCAGGATGCGGTGGCGGCGGCGGGGAGAGTCCACAGGGAGAGACGCCCAAGTCTCCAGCCACCACGGCTCCGGCCGCTCAGGCCACCCCCTCGACGGCGCCCGGCGCCGCAGCCGAGGACCAGGACGACGACCTCGCGGCCCCGCTGCTCGCCTGGGCAGACTCGGACACCGACGAGGGCAAGGCGCCTCTCACCATCGAGTTCAAGGCCGACGTCGAAGGCGGCAAGCCGCCCCTCTCCTACGTCTGGAAGTTCGGTGACGGCACCCCGGATTCGACCGAGGCCAATCCGAAGCACACGTACGAGAAGGCCGGGAAGTACCGCGCCGACCTGCAGGTGAAGGATTCCGGCGGCGACGAGGACTCCGACTACCTCGAGATCGAGGTCACCGAGTAGCGTCATACCGCGAGGGTTCCGATGACGTCCGTCACGGCGCGCACGCCGTGGCGGACGCACCATCGCGCCATCTCGCGTGCGATCCGCACCGGCGCCTCCGGATCGTAGAAGGTCGCGGTGCCCACCTGCACCGCCGCAGCACCGCAGCACAGGAACTCCAGCGCATCCTCGCCGCTCTGGATGCCGCCGATCCCGACGACCGGGATCCGCAGGCTCCGCGCGAGCGCATGCACCATCGTCAGCGCGACCGGCTTGATCGCCGGCCCCGACAGCCCGCCCGTCACGTTGTGGAGCCGCGGCCGTCGCGTGGCGACGTCGACGGCCATGCCGCGCAGCGTGTTGATCGCGCAGACGGCGTCGGCGCCCTCCGCCTCGACCGCGCGGCCGACCGCCGTGATGTCCGTGACGTTGGGCGACAGCTTCACCCAGAGCGGCAGCCGCACGCGCGCACGCACGGCGCGGACGATCGACGCGAGCGCGGCCGGATCCGTCGCGATGATGCCGCCCCACTCCGGGCGGTTCGGGCTCGCGGCGTTGAGCTCGAGCGCGACGACCCCCGGCGCGCCGTCGAGACGCACGGCGCACTCCGCGAACTCCTCCGCGCTGTCGCCCCAGAAGTTGGCGACGACGCGCGCGCCGGCCGCATGCAACGCCGGCAGCCGGTCGCGGAGGAACGCGTCCACGCCGATGTTCTGCAGGCCGATCGCGTTCAGCATGCCGCTCGCGGTCTCGATCAGGCGCGGCGCCGGCTTGCCGTCGTAGGGACGCAGCGACACGCCCTTCACGCTGATCGCGCCCACGCCGGCGAGGTCGACCAGCCCGGCGAACTCCGTGCCGTAGCCGAACGTCCCGGACGCGGCGACGACCGCGTTCGGCAGGACGACGTCGCCGACGCGGACGCTCGTATCGACGGCGGCGTCGCTCACGCGTCCAGCCGCAGCTCCATGACGATGGCGTCCTGCCCCGGCCCGTAGTAGCCGCGCCGGATGCCGAGATCGCGGAAGCCGAGCCGCCGGTAGAGCCGTCGCGCGACGACGTTGCCGGCGCGCACCTCGAGGAACATGGTCCGCGCGCCCGTCCGGCGGCTCTCCGCGATCACCGACTCGACCAGGTGGCGGCCGAGCCCGGAGCCGCGTCGCTCGGGATGCACCGCGACGTTCAGGAGATGCACCTCGTCGGTGACACGCCAACGACAGGTGTACCCGACGACGGAGGGCCGCGGCGTCGCCCCGTCGATCGCGACGACGAGCTGCGCGAACGTCGTCGACAGCTCCTTCTCGAAGAACGCGCGGGACCACGGCTGGGCGAACGCGCGCTTCTCGATGTCGAGCACGGCCGGCAGGTCGTCGGCACGCATCGCGCGTAGTGTCACTGCCCCTCGTGTCGCCGTGCCGCCCGCCATCGCTCTCCGATGCTCCGTGCGCCGACCCTAGCAAAGCCGGCGCGACAGCACAGCCTGCGCCGCCCCTAGGCGGCCTGGACCTTCGGCAGGATCACCTCGAGCGTGCGGTCGTGGTAGCGCTGCCGGAACCCGGTCACGGCGCTCGCCAGCGGGATGCGCGTCGTGAACTCCGACGGGAACGCCGGTGCGACGCCGGTGATCTTCCGCACCTGCGGATCGATCACCCGCCCGTGCACCACCAGCCCGGAGCCGTCGAGTCCGACCTCGTAGTCGTAGTCCGGCATCTCGGTCGGCAGGCCGAAGTGGTCACCGAGTGACGACGGCGGGACGCGGCGCGGGAACTCGAGCCGCAGCAGGTACGCGTCGTCGCGCTCTTCGAGACGATACACCTCACCGTAGCGGCGCGCGCGCTCGAGCTTTTCGTCGAACGGCTCCCGGCCCTCGTAGAAGCCGTCGAACCCGACGCTGCTCTCGACGCTGCGCCGGCCGGCCAGCGCCAGGACGATCGCCCCGAGCGGCAGGACGAGCGGCCCGTAGACCGCCCCGCGCAGCGGCCCCTGCCCGATCGGAACGCCGCGGAAGAAGCTCTCGCGCAGACGCCACGCGGCCTCGGCCACCGCGAGCCCGACGCCGAGCGTGATCCAGCTGTGCACGCCCGAGGTGAAGAAGCCCACGCGTCCGGCGGCGATCGCGAGCACCACGCAGACGACCGGGTAGAAGACCAGGTTCAGGAACACGTTCGCCGCGGTCGCGAGCTGCGCCGAGAAGAAGCGCGTGTCGCTCACCGCCGCCTCGATCCGCAACTTCATGCCGGCGGGCAGCGCCCCGAGGAGGCCCTGCATCGCGGCCAGCACGACGAGCGGCAGGCGGGCGGCCCCGCCGATCCGCCGGCGCGGCGCGCCGAGGGTCACGACGAGCTGGTCGTACTCGACGGGCAGCTCGCCCGCGAAGCGCTTCTGGACGCGCGGCGCCGGCGGGGCGCTGGCCTTCTCGACCTTGCCGCTGCCGGCCGCCTTGGCGGGCGCGGCGGCCTTCGCGGGCGCCGCCGCGGGCTTCGCCGGCGCCGCCACGGCCGCGGCAGCCGGTGCGGCGGGCGCTTCCGCGGCGGCCGGCGCGTCGGCGCCGTCCTTCTTGAAGCGCGACGGCGCATCGTCGGGGATCGTCGCCTCGGGATGCAGCGCGCGGGCACGCGTCAGGAGCACCTCGTGCGTCTCGGGGATGGCGGGATTCGGAACGCAGCAGTCGACGGGGCAGACCGCGGCGCAGGCCTCGTGGTCGTGGAAGCCGACGCACTCGGTACATTTCTCGGGGACGATGTAGAAGATCTCGTCCGACAGCGCCTTGTGCATCGCGCCGTCCACCCCGAGCCACTCGACCGCCCCCTGGTAGATGGCGGTGTTCGGACACTCGGGCTCGCACGCGCCGCAGTTGATGCATTCGCTGGTGATCATCGTCGCCATCGAACCGAATCCCCTCCTGCGCGCTGTGATGCGCCGCCGTGTGTGCGAGCGACGGCTACCTAACGCGGCCGCCCGGCGGCCTGCAAGGGCGCGAGCCTTCCACGCTCATTGCTCGACCACCGGCGGCTCGACGCCGGTCGACTCCGGGCTCTGCCACTCCTGGATCTGGCCGGACGGCGGCGGCGGCGCGGCGTCCTCGGAGTAGCGCCGCCGGCTGCGCATGCGCTTCGCCTGCATCGCCTCACGGAGACGTCCGAGCCCCTCGATACGCGCCGTGAAGTCGTCCGTGATCTCGCGCGCCTCGTCGCGGTTGCGGATGACGTACGGCGTGATCGTCACGAGGAGCTCGGTGCGGTTCAGCTGATCGGTGTCGGTGCGGAAGAAGCGGCCGAGCACCGGCACGTCCATGAGGAACGGCACGCCGTTGCGATCGGTCGAGATCTGATCGTCGATGATGCCGCCGATGATCACCGTCTGACCGTCCTGGACGACCATCGTGGTCTCGGCCTCGCGCGTGCTGAACGACGGCGAGTTCGTCGCGCCGAAGGACTGCGCCAGCACCGCGCTGACCTCCTGCCGCACCTGCAGGTTCACGAGCCCCTTCGAGTTCACCTGCGGCAGGATCGTGAGGATCTTACCGGTGTCGCGATACTGGATGGAGTTGACGGTGCTGCCCGCGGTACCGGTCAGGACGGCGGACGCCGTCGACGTGAGAATCGGGATCGACTGGCCGACGAGGATGTGCGCCTCGCGGTTGTCGGCCGCGATGATGTGCGGTGCCGACAGCATCTTCACGTTCGTGCGCGACTGGAGCGCGTTGATGAAGATGTTGAAGTTCTCCTTGTCCGTGAGCACCGCGAACGCGCCCTGGCCAGGGATACGGTTGATCGAGTCGCTCAGGAGGCCGCCGAGACCCTTCGATCCCGGGTGCTGCGTCCCGCCCTTGTTCTGGAAGATGTCGGCCGCCGCGCCCTGCGACGTCGGGATCGCGCGCTTCAGCGGGCCTTCGGAGAGTGCCCACTCGATGCCGAACTGGAGGTCCTTCGTCAGGACGATCTCGGCGATCGTCACCTCGAGCACGACCTGGCGCGGCACGACGTCGATCTTGCGCAATATGTCGAGGATGAGCTGGTAGTCCCGCTTGGTCGCCAGCGTGACCAGCGAGTTCGTCACCTCGTCGGCGACGATGCGCACCTCTTCGCGGAAGACCGGCGGCGGCTCGGACTGTCCGAAGACGCCGCCGCCCTGCGGGCCACCCGGCAGCGACACGCCGGCCGCGCCGCCGCCGGCCGCGCCCGCGCCACCGGCCGCGGCGCCGATGCCACCGCCACCGCCCGCACCGCCGCGGCGGCCGCCGCGACCGCCGCCGCCGAGCGACGTCGAGCCCCCGAGGCTGCCACCGCCACCTGCACCGCCGACCCCCTGATTGCCGCCGCCGAGCTGATTCCCGGCGCCGCCGAGCTGGTTGCCTGCGCCGCCGAGTCCGCCGCCACCACCGCCGAACCCACCGCCGGCGCCGCCGATCCCGGATCGACGTCCGCCACGCGAGCCCGCGCCGCGACCGGCGGTACCGGCACCGCCGGACGCGCCGCCCGCGCCGAAGAGCCCGACGCCCGCCGGCGCCGCGCCGCCCGGCCGGCCGAAGCCGCCCGCGCCGCCGCCGCCCGAGCTGCCGCCGAACAGCTCGTTCAGGACGGCCGCCAGGTCGACGGCCTTGGCATTCTCGACCGCGTACACGAACGTCTGCCGGCCCGAGCCCTGGTCGGGCGGGATGTCGAGGAAGGCGAGCCAGCGATCGACCTCGGAGAACGCCGCCTTGTCGATGGCGAACACGACGATCGCGTTCAGCCGCGACAGCGGCACCATGAACACGCCGCCCTCGCCCGTGCCGTCGGGCGTGACGCCGTACGGCGCGAGCAGCGTGATCAGCTCGTTCGCGAGCTCCTCGGGATCCGCGTCCTTCATCTTGAAGACGCGCGCATGCAGGTTCGTGAACCCGTCGACGTCGAACGTCGCGGCCAGGTCGCGCAGCCGCTGGACGTTCGTCGCGATGTCGGTGACCACGACCGCGTTCGCGCGCGGATAGGCGAGCACGTCGCCGCCCGGCGTGATGAACGGCTGGAGGATGTTCTGCATCTCCTCGGCCGCGACGTGCTTCATCTGGATGATCTCGATGACGAAGGCGTCTTCTTCGTTGATGGTGCGGCGCTGGCCGGGCGTGCGCGGGATGATCGCGCGCGTCTTCGCCTCGGCCACGGGAAGGATCTGGTAGATGTCGCCGACCTGCACGGCGGCGATGCCGTTGTTGCGAAGGATCTCGTTGAAGAGCGGGAACAGCTCGTCGCGCGGGATGCGGCCGGTGGTGCGGATGGTGACCTGGCCCTCGATGCGGGGGTCGAGCGTGTAGCTGATGCCGAGCGCGGTCGCGAGGCTGTGGATGACCTCGCGAATCTCTGCACGCTCGAAGTTGAGGACCATCGCCTCCTCGTCGCCGAGCGGACGTTCGCCTTCCGGAATCTCCTCCGTCGTCGCGGCGGGCGCGATCGTCGTGACCGTCGGTGCCGGGGGTGGCACGGGCGCGACCGTGGTCGGCACACGCGCCGGGACGGTGGTGGTCGCCGTCGGCGGCGGCGCGTCCTGCGCCCACGCGAGCCCTGTCCCGATCCCGAGCAGGACTCCCACGCACACCAGGTACCTTCGCCCCTTCACTGCACCCTCCTCCCGTGCGGCGGTGGAGTTCCCGAGCCGGCTGCCCCCGCTGCCGACACGCACCGACCGGACGGCCTTATCAGTTACTTTTGAGCTGTTCGAGTTTTTCGCGAACCCCGGCCGGGAGCTGGGGTACCTGTTGATTCGGCTGTCCCGGAACGCCCGGCACGTTCTGCGCGCCCGGCGTGACGGCCGACGCCCCCTGGCGGGCCTGCATGCCGGCCCGCGGCGGCCGGACCTGGCCGGCGCCGGCCGGCGGGGTCGGCTGAATGCCCGCGGCCGGCGACGGCGCCGCGGCACCGGGCGTGGCCGGAGTACCCGGGGCGCCGGGCTGGCCCGGACGCGGCGGACGGCCGGGAGCGCCCGACACGGCCGGCGTCCCCGGCGCAGCGCCGCCGCCGGTCTTTTCGACCTCCAGCTTCAGCTTGATGAGGTCGCCCGCCGCCGACGTCAGCGTCACGCGGGTCGGCTCGATGCTCTTCACCGAGTAGCCGCTCACCTGATCGCCGGAGCGCATGCGCCGCAGCTGCTGCCCCGCGGGGGCGGTCGTGTCGGTGATGAACGCCTCGCGGTCCTTGCCGAGGATGCGCACGCCGGAGAGCGTCAGCGACGGCGGCGGTCCGGTCTCCTTCGGCGCCGCGACCTTCACCTCGTCCGACGCCTTCTGCCGGCTCGGATCGAACAGGTCTTTGTTGTGGATCGTGGTGACCAGCACGGCTGGCGACGCCGGCGCTTTGTCGGCCCCACGCCGCGAGCGACGCTCGCCCTTCGGCCCGTCGCCGGGCAACGGCGTCGGCTCGCTGTCGCTCTTCGCCTCGACGTCGATGGGCGGGAGCGTCCGGGACCACGTCCAGGCGATCTGCAGACCCAGCAGCAGGACGATCAGCCCGAGGAGCCCGTTCAGGAGTGCCCAGCGTCCCATCAGCTGTTCTCCGGGGCGGGCGCCGGCACGGGGGACGGGACCGGCGGCGCATCCGGCGGCCCCGGGGCGAGCGGCGCACCGTCGCCGGCGGGCGCGGCGGCCTCGCCGCCTTCGCCTTCCGCGGGCGGCTGCTCCTCGGCCTTTGCATCCTCGGCGAGCACGAAGCCGGTCACCTCGACGGTGGCCGACAGCGTGCGTGGCCCCTTGGCACCGGGCACCGCGCCGCGACGACTCACCTCGACGAACGGGATGCCGAGTTGCTGGCCATACTCGAGCCCCGACACCAGCTCCGCGAACGGCCTGATCTCGCCGGACAGGGTGAGCCGCACCGCGACCTTCCGGTACGGGTCGAGCTGCTCCTCCTTCATCACCTGCGTGCTCTGCACGGTGATGCCCTTCTCGGTGGCGATGGCGTTGGCGCGTTCCTGGAGGGCAGCGGCGCCGAGCGTTCCGCTGCGACCGGGCAGCAGCCGCGTGCGGGCCTGCGTCAGCTTCTTGCGCAGCGTCTCGCGCTCCGCCCGGAGCGAGTCGACCGCACCGATCAATCGCGACGCGCGCTCGAGGTCGCCCTGCTTTTCGGCGATCTCCTCGGCGACCGCGCTCCGGTAGTCACGCACGGGCACGATGATGCCGACGTAGACCAACGACAGCCCCGTCAGGACGATGACGCCGAGGATGATCCGCTGGTCACGCTGGGAGTGCCCGGCGTACCAGGTGCGAGCCGACGCCCAGAGTGCCTGCAACCGCGCGCGCAGCGCACTCACTTCCGCACCTCGGCCACGAGCGAGAACCGCTCCTTGTCGCCCGCTTTGGTGGTCGGCGAGCTGAACGTCACGTTCCTGAAGCGCTTGGACTTCTCGAGCGCCGTGATCAGGTCGGACGCCGAACGCGCCTGGCCGTCGAGCGTGATGCGATCGCCGCGCATGCTGAACGTGGTCAGGTAGGCGTCGGACGGGATCAGCTCGGTGAGCTCCTTGAACAGCTGCGTGACGCGCGCCTCCTGGCCGACTCCGAGGATGTCGAGCTCCCGCTGCAGGCCCTCGATCTCGTTCTGCAGCGCGCGGACCTCCTTCACCTGCGGCTCCACCGTCTCGAGCTGCGTGCTGACCTGCCGTCGCAGCATGACGTCCTTCACGAGCGCGCTGGCGCCCCAGACGACGAGGAGAACCGCCGTCAGCACCACGAGGACGACGGTCGTCAGCGAGATGCCCTGATCGTACCCCCGGCCCTCGGCCGGCAGCAGGTTCACCGGGATCGTGCCTTCGCGGACCGCGTCGAGCGCCGCGCCCACGGCGGGCAGCAGCGCGCGCTCGGTGCTCTCGAAGAACGCGTCGGGCGCCTCGAGCTTGCCGCGCGCCATGCCGAGCAGCTCGCCGTCGCCGAGCGCCGGCATCGTCGGGCCGGCGCCGTTCGCCAGCTCCCACCGGTAGAGCGGGACGTCGTCGGCCTGGAGCATCTGATCGGAGAGCTGCCGCGTCACCGAGCGCGCCAGCGCGGTCGGCTCGCTGAGCCGGCTCGCCGGCACGAGCTGGCTCGCGACGAGGCGTCCGCCCGACAGCAAGGCGACCTCGGTGGCGTTCGGCGCCGTCACGAGGAGACCGAGCGGCGCCGACGACTCCCCGCGACAGAAGGCGACGAAGTCGGCGATCGCCGTGGACGCCAGCACGATGCCCCGCGGCCGCACCGACGCCTCCTCGAGCGCGTCGAGGTACGCCTGCACCGTCTCCTTCGGGATGCACATCAGCAGGACTTCGAGGCGCTCTTCGCCGTACTGCCGCGAGGAGTAGTCGTAGTAGACCTCGTCGCGCGGCAGCGGGATCAGGTTCTCGATCTCGTACTCGAGCACCTGAGCCAGGTTCTCGCGCGCGGCCGCCGGCAGGATCACCCGGTTGAACGCGGCCTCCGTGCGCGGCACGCAGAGGAACGTGCGGCGCGCGTCGACCTGGCCGTCGCGCGCAAAGGCCGTCACCGCCTGCGCGAGCGCCTGGCGGCGCTCGTTCGGCTGCTCGGCACCGGGCAACGGATAGGTGGCGGTGCGCTTCAGCGTCACCTGGAAGAGCCGCTTGTGGACGTGTGCGAGCGCGACCTCGTGCGGGCCGACGTAGATACCGAGCCCGTCCACGAAGTCCGCGCGCTTGATGCGCTCGGACCACTCGGCGAGCGTCATGTCGGCGGCGCTCCGAAGGCGCCGGTGGGCAACGTCCCGCGCCACGGCGCGCGGTCGAACCAGCGGATGATCTTGGGACCCTCGAACTCGTCGGACGAGAGGTTGACGACCGCGGCGACGTTCGCCTGGTTGCGCGGATCGCTCGTGTCGGCACGCGCCTCGACGAACACGAGGGACGCCGGCTTGTCGCCGACGAGCCCCTCGAGGCTCGGGTCGATCGCGATGAGCTCGGCCTGGAAGCGCATCGAGAAGCCGGCCATGTCGTCCTCGCGCTGCTGAATCAGCTCCTCCGCTTCCTCGGGCGTCTTGTTCAGCAGCACCTGGAGGACCGGCGCCGTCACGGTGCGCGCGTTGAGCTTGAGATCGGGATCGAGATTGTAGACGGAGAAGACGTCGCGGAGGCCGGGGCCGCCGTCGACGCCGTAGAACATCTCCGACGTGATGCCGCGTACCTGCAGCAGCTCGTTGATGTCGTCGAAGTAGGCGTTCTTGGCCGGATAGCCGTGGTTCGAGAGGTAGTAGTCGCTCTCGGCGCCCTTCGGGCTCTTCAGACTGTCGGGGTCGCGCCAGTCGATGATGGCGTCGACGAGCTCGTCCATGCCGGCCGCGTCCTTGTTGCTGACGCCCTGCACCGCCGAGTTCGGGCCGAGCACGATGTTGGTCAGCACGCGGCGCAGCTGCTCCGGCGTCACGGTGTTGATGGGGAGGCGCCCCGACTCGTCGGTGATCCGGACCTCGTACTTGCCGTCGCCGAAGGTGCCGCCGTGCCACTGCCCGTCGGCCGGCACCAGCTCGCCCTCGCGATCTTCGTCCTCGTCGCCGATGCCGCCGTCCGCCTCGAGCTTCGCCATGCCGCCCTGGTCGCGCGCGACCATCGCGTCGAAGAGCGCGCGGTTCATGCCGGCGAGCGCCTCGTAGTAGCCGCGCGTGCTGTCGGAGAAGTTCACGGCCGCCATCGCGTCGTCACGCATGTACTTCGAGAAGTCGAGCGACAGCACGCCCAGGATCATGAACACCCACAGGACGAGCAGGAGCGCCACGCCGCGCTCGCGATGTCGTGCGCCCGCCGTCACTGCTCGCCTTCCATGTCGGCGGCGTCCTCGGCGTCCTCGGCTGCGTCTTCGGCGGCGGAGCCGTCGTCGACGCCGTCGTTGTTCGTGCCGCTCCCCTGCTGGTTCGCCAGCGCTTCGGCGCGCTCCTGCAGGAATTCGTCGTCGACCTCGCCCGCGCCCTCGCTGTACGTGGTGGCCATGATCGGGATCTCCTGGCCCCACACGCCGGTCTCGAGGCCGGGCATCCCGTCGATCACGACGCGGACCGCGGTCGGCATGATCTCCTCTTCGCGGCCGCTCCACGAATCGCGCCACTCGACGTCGGCGCCGTCGCTCAGGAGGTACTGGAACTTGAGATCCTGAAAGCCGTCGAGGAGCACCGTCTCGCGCGAGCCGACCGCCTCGAACCGCTCGCCGCCGAGCGCGTCGGGGGAGAATGCGCCGGTCTCCGCCACCGTGAGCTTCGGGATGCCGTCCTCGCCGGGCGTCAGGTCGTACGCGACGCGCGCCAGCCCGCCGCCGCCGTTCAGCGCGGCGGCGGTGACGAACGTCATCGACGTGGGGGTGCCGAAGAAATACGGGTAGACCTCTTCGTCTTCGTTGCGGGCGGGATACGGCACGGCCGACTTCACCTGACGGATCAGGACGTCGCTCGCGACGCGCAGGCGCTGCGCCGTGACCACCGCCACCTCCCCCCGCTCGACCGCACGGATCCCCAGATGGAAGGCGCCGTAGCAGATCATCGACACCATCGCTAGCGCGACCATCGCCAGCATGACCTCGAGGAGCGAGAACCCGCCGGCGCGGGGACGGCCGGCGCGATGTCTGGGGCTATTCTTCATCGTCCGGCGCGAGGCGCATGCTCTGCACCTCGTAGGTCTTGACGCCCGCCCCGTCCTGCCACGCGACCTGCACGGCCAGGACGCGCAGCCCGATGCCGAGGTCGAGATCGAGCACCTTCTCGTCGAGCCCCTCGGTCGTCCCGGCGGACCGGACCTCCACCCGCGCCTTGAAGCCCTCGGCGGTGATCTCCTTGTCCTCGGTGTGGTTCTTGATCTCCGGGCGGATCAGCAGCTCGTCCATCAGCGCGCGCGCATAGAGGACGGCGCGGGTCTCGCGCGAGGCGCGGTCCTGGAGGCGGAGACTGCCGCCGAAGATCTGCATGCACGCCACCAGGCCGACCCCGAGGATCGCCAGCGAGACCATGATCTCGAGCAGCGTGAAGCCCGCGGACGGGCGGTGCGTCATTGCTCCGCGTCTCCGACCTTCACGGTCCCGACGAGCGGGTCCATGGTGACACGCAGGCGGTTGCGCGTGCGGTCGCGCCGGCTCGACAGCACGACGTCGGCGCCGCTCGAGCTGCCGTTCGGGAAGAACAGTATCTGCACCGCACCGTTGCCCATCGTCGTGCCGCCCTCGACCTTTTCGATGACGGCGCGCTCGGTGAGGACGGCCCAGCGGCCCCACCCGGACGTCGCGATGCTGTTCTGTAGCGGGTCGATGACGAGCTCCTGCACTTCGCCGCGCGCGACCGCTTCACCCCGACAGTGATGCATCGTCGAGGCGATCTGCCGGGCCGCGCGACGGACCTCACGCGAATCGTAGCCACCTTCGATCATGGGGACGGCCAGCGTGATGCCGATGGCGATGATGACGAGCACCACCATCATCTCGAGCAGCGAGAAGCCGCGCTGGCCGCGGCGCCGGTGGATCACCCGGTGTCGCCTCCCCAGCTGGTGACGTCGCGCGCGTCGCCGTTGCCACCGGGCGCGCCGTCGCTGCCCAACGAGTAGAGGTCGTACGGACGACCGCCCTCGCCCGGGCTGCGATAGAAGTAGGCCTTGCCCCACGGGTCGAGCGGGACGTCGCCCTTGTTCAGATACGGACCGTCCCAGCGGTCGACGCCGACCGGACGGTTCACCAGGATGGCGAGCCCTTCCTGCGTCGACGGGTAGCGGCCGACGTCGAGGCGGAACGTGTCGAGCACCGTTCCCAGGCGCTCGATCTGGATCGCCGCGGACTGCGTCTTGGCCTTCTCGGAACGACCGATCAGGTTCGGCCCGACGAGGGCCATCAGCAACCCGATGATCACCATGACGACCATGATCTCGATCAGCGAGAAGCCGCCCTGGGCTCGTCGAACTCTCGTCGCCTTCTTCATGCTGGACACCCTCATTCTCTCAGATGGGCAGGTCGTTGACGGCGAAGATGGCCGACAGCATCGACACCACGACGAAGCCGACGGCGACGCCCATCACCAGGATCAGCACCGGCTCGAGGATCCGCGTGAACTGCTGCACGCGCACGCGCACCTCGCGGTCGAAATAGTCGGCCGTCCGCAGCAGCATGTCGTCGAGGCGGCCGGTCTCCTCGCCGACGGCGATCATCTGGATCGCGAGCGGCGGGAACGCGCCCGAGCGCGCCAGCGGCTCGGAGATGCCCGCGCCCTCGCGCACGCCGACCTCGACCTCGCCGAGCGCCCGACCGACGACGAGGTTGCCGCTGATCTCCTTCACGATGCCGAGCGCCTGGATCATCGGCACACCGCTCTTGAGCAGCGTGCCGAGCGTGCGCGCGATCTTCGCGACCTCGGCCTTCCGCAGCACGTCGCCGAGGACGAGCACGCGCAGCTTGAATCCGTCCCACGCCCAGCGCCCCTGGGGCGTGCGCACCCAGTAGCGGAACCCGAAGACGATCCCGGCGATGACCAGGAGGAACGCCCACCAGTAGTTCCGCAGCGCATCCGACGTGGCCATGGTGATGCGCGCCGACAGCGGCAGCGTCTTGCCCATGTCGGTGAACAGCGCCGAGAACTTCGGCAGCACGTACGTGAGCAGCACGATCATCGACGTACCCATCGCGCACAGCAGGACGACCGGATACGCGAGCGCGGCGCGCGCCTCGTCGCGGACCTCCTGGCTGCGCTCGAGGTACTCGAGGAGACGCTGCATGACGACGTCGAGGAAGCCGCCGACCTCGCCCGCGCGAATCATGTTCACGTAGAGGACGGGGAAGAACTTGTGCTGCGCCATCGCGTCGGCGAGCGACTTGCCGCCGCGCACCGCCGTGAGCACCTCGCTCGCGATCGCCTTCAGCTCGGGCGAGTTGCCGAGCTCGATCAGCGTCGCGAGGCTGCGATCGAGCGGGAGGCCCGCCGTGAGCAGGGTCGAGAGCTCCTGCGTGAGTATCAGCAGATCTTTCTGCCCGAGCCGGCGGCGCAACGCCGGCATCTTCGGCATGGCGAGGCGCGGCGCGGCGCCGGCCGCCTTGCCCTTGCCCGAGCCCGGCGCGCCGATCTTGATCGGGATCAGCCCGCGGTCCTGCAGGCGTGCCACGACGCCTGCGACCTCGGCTGCCTCGATCGTGCCCTCGACGACCTTCCCCTCGGGATCAGCCGCGCGGTACTGGAATTGCGCCAACGGGAATCTCCAGGTCCCGCCCCGGGGACCATGCCGTTACTTGGGGCGTAAATGGCGGGAAATACTCTCGATTCGTATACGCGACGGCAATGTCGTTTTCAATCGGCATTGCACCCGCGCGATCACGCACGGTGCATTGGACGCGAACCAGCGATCTGGCTTCAAGCCGGCGCAGCCGCGTGGTCATGTGCGCCGACGAAACCCATGCGTACCACCTATGTCGCGCCGGCTTCGCCGGCCGCGACATGCTGCCCGCGCGGACACGTAGGCCCCACCAATGGCCCGCGCGAGACAAGGTCTCGCGCGGATCAAATTTCTTCTTGCGTCACGCGGACGACTTCCGCGACGGTGGTGATGCCGTTGCGGACGTTGCGCCATCCGTCGTCGCGCAGGGTCCGCATGCCCTGCTTCACCGCGAGGTCCTTGATGACGCCGGCGGAGGCGCGCTCGAGGATGAGCGGCTTGATGACGTCGCCGACCGGCAGGAACTCGTAGATGCCGCGGCGGCCGCGGTAGCCGGTGAACGAGCACTCCTCGCAGCCGCGGCCCTCGACGGCGTGAACCTCGGACTCGTCCCCGACGCCCATCTCGCGCAGCACCTCCGGCCCCATGTCGGTGGCCGGCTGGGCGCAACGCGTGCAGACGCGCCGGACGAGACGCTGGGCGAGCACGCCGAGCAGCGACGAGGCGAGCAGGTAGTTCTCGACACCCATCTCGAGGAGGCGCGAGATGGCGCCGGCGGCGTCGTTCGTGTGGAGCGTCGAGAAGACGAGGTGGCCCGTGAGCGCGGCCTGGATCGCGATCTCCGCCGTCTCGAAGTCGCGGATCTCACCGATCATGATGACGTCGGGGTCCTGGCGGACGATCGATCGCAGCCCGCTCGCGAACGTGAGGCCGATCGACGGCTTCACGTGGATCTGGTTCACGCCGAAGAGCTGGTACTCGACGGGATCCTCGATGGTGATGATCTTCTTGTCGGGCGAGTTGATCTTGTCGAGCGCCCCGTAGAGCGTCGTCGTCTTGCCGCTGCCGGTGGGACCGGTCACGAGGATCATGCCGTACGGCCGCTGGATGAGCTGCTCGAACTCGGCGAGCGTGTCCTCGGGGAAGCCGAGCGATTCCAGGTTCACGACGATGCTGGCGCGGTCGAGGATGCGCAGCACGACGCTCTCGCCGTGGACGGTGGGCAGCGTCGAGACGCGGAGGTCGATCTCCTTGCCCATGAGGCGCAGCTTGATGCGGCCGTCCTGCGGCAGGCGACGCTCGGCGATGTTGAGCTTCGCCATGATCTTGATGCGCGAGACGATCGCGGCCTGCAGCCGGCGCGGCGGCGTCTCGACGTCGTGCAGCACGCCGTCGATGCGGTAGCGGACCTTGAGCTCGGTCTCGAAGGGCTCGATGTGGATGTCGGACGCGCGCTGCTCGACGGCCCGGTTGATGAGCACGTTCACCAGACGAATGACGGGCGCCTCGCTGGCGAGGTCGCGCAGGTGGTTCACGTCCTCTTCGTCGTCCGAAATGAATTCGAGCTCGCCGTCGGCGCCGTCGCCGCCGTTGCCCTGCCCCGGGGCGCCGTTGCCGTAGGCCGCCTCGAGCGCCTCGAGGACGTCGCGCTCGCGGGCGAGCCGCGGGTCGATCTCGAGGCCCGTCGCGACCTGGAGCCCCTGGATGGCGTAGAAGTCGCCGGGGTCGGCCATCGCCACCGTGAGCGTGCCGTTGTTCTGCACGAGCGGCAGCACCTTGGCGCGCTTCAGGTACTTGAGGTTCAGCTTGCCGAGGGGGACGACCTCGGTGGGGAACTCCTTGCGGGTGACCGACGTCACACCGAGGAAGCTCGCCAGGAGCGGCTGGAGGTCCTCCTCGGAGATGAACCCGAGGTCGAGCAGGAGCCGCTCGAGCCGCTCGCCACGCTCCGCCTGCAGCCGTTTGACCTTGCGCAGGTCCTCGGCGCTGATGCGTCCCTGATCGAGCAGGAGCTGCTCGAGGGTCGGCGGCTGGGGCTCCATGGTCAAACGAGGAGTCTACCCGCGCTCTTGCAGACCGGCAAGCAAGGAGTCCGCCTCCTCCGCTATTCCGACCGCGTACGCCAGTCGTCGAGGACGTCCCGGAGGGTGTCCGTCAGCGGGATCCGCGGCGTCCAGCCGGTGTCGGCGGTGATGCGCTCGCGGCTGCCCACGATGCGCTCGACGTCGAGGGCCCGGCGACGCCCGGGATCGGGACGGGCGAACATCGGCACTCGCGCGTGCGTGCGGAGGAGCGCGATGACCTCGGCGACGCTGGCGCCCTCGCCCGTGCAGACGTTGTAGGCCTCGCCGGCCCGGCCCCGCTCGAGCAGCGCCAGGTAGGCGAGCGCCACGTCGCGGACGTCGCCGAAGTCGCGCACCGGATCCACGTTGCCGACGCGCAGCTCGGGAGACTGCCGCCCCGCCTCGACGGCGGCCACCTGCTTCGCGATGGCCGCGCACACGAACGCGGGCCGCTGGCCCGGCCCGGTGTGGTTGAACGGCCGCGCGCGCACGACGTGCAGCCCGTATGCGCGAGCCCATTGCCCGGCCGCGATGTCGGCGGCGGCCTTGCTGGCGCCGTACACGGTGAGCGGTCGCAGCGGCGTCTCCTCCCGGACCGGCAGCTCGTCCCGACGGATCGCGCCGTACACCTCCGAGGAGGTCACGACGACGACCCGCGCCGACGGCGCGTGCGCACGCACCGCGGCGAGCACCGCGAGCGTCCCCCCGACGTTGACACGGTAGGCGCGCCCCGGATCGCCTTCGGCCACGCCCGGCTCCGACAGCGCGGCGAGATGAAGGATGCCGTCCGGGATCACCGTCTCGACGAGACGCGCGATGCCCGCGTCGTCCGTGACGTCGGCGCGATGGAGCGTCACTGCGAGGTCCGCCAGCGCCGGCGGCGCGGCGTCGCGCACGAGCCCGTGCACCGCGTGGCCCGCCGTGATCGCCGCCTCGGCGACCCATCGTCCCGCGAAGCCGCCGATGCCGGTGACGAGCAGCCGCATCAGTGCGCCACCCGCGCGAGATCGGCACGCACCATCATGTCGACCAGCTCCGGAAACGCGACCGCCGGCGTCCACCCCAGCTCGCGCCGCGCGCGCGTCGCGTCGCCGACGAGCGTATCCACCTCGGCGGGCCGGCGCAGCGACGGATCCTCGATGACGTGCGCGCGCCAGTCGAGGCCGACGACGCCGAACGCGATCTCGACCAGCTCCTGCACGGTGTGGGAGGCGCCAGTGGCGACGACGTAGTCCGACGGCTCGGGTTGCTGGAGCATGCGCCACATCGCGTCGACATAGTCGCCGGCGAAGCCCCAGTCCCGGCGCGCCGCGAGGTTCCCGAGCCGCAGTGCCGGCGCCTCGCCGCGCGCGATGCGCGCGACGCCGTCCGACACCTTGCGCGTCACGAACTCGCGTCCGCGGCGGGGGCTCTCGTGGTTGAAGAGGATGCCGGAGCACGCGAACAGCCCGTAGCTCTCGCGATAGTTCACGGTGATGAAGTGGCCGTACACCTTCGCGACCCCGTAGGGGCTCCGCGGCCAGAACGGCGTGGTCTCACGCTGCGGCGTCTCGCGCACCTCGCCGAACATCTCGCTCGAGCTCGCCTGATAGAAGCGCGCCTCGGGCGCCGCGATCCGCATCGCTTCGAGCAGTCGCGTGACGCCGATCGCGTCGAACTCGGCGGTGAGCACCGGCTCCTGCCACGACGTCGGCACGAACGACTGCGCGGCCAGGTTGTAGATCTCGTCGGGCCGCGCGCGGCGCAGGACGTCGATCAGGGACAGCTCGTCGAGGAGGTCGGCCTGCTCGAGCACGATGCGGTCGCGGAGATGATGGATGCGCTCGAGCGTCCCGGTGCTCGAGCGCCGCACCGTCCCGGTGACCGCGTATCCCTTCGCGAGCAGCAGCTCGGCGAGATACGAGCCGTCCTGACCGGTGATGCCGGTGATGAGCGCTCGCCGCGTCACGCCCGCGGTCCCGCCTCCCCGTCGCGCAGCCGCTCGCCGTACATCGATTCGTAGTAGCTGCGGTAGGCGCCGCTCTTCACCGCCTCCCACCACGCCCGATGCGTCCGATACCAGTCGACGGTCGCCGCGAGCCCCTCGTCGAACGTGCGCCGCGGCCGCCATCCGGTGGCACGCAGGGCCGACGAGTCGAGCGCGTAGCGGCGATCGTGCCCCGGCCGGTCCGCGACGTAGCGCACGAGATCGGCAGGCCGTCCGACGAGGCGCAGGATCGTGTCGGTGACGACGCGATTCGGCACCTCGTTCTCCGCGCTGACGTTCCACACCCGGCCGTCGGTGTCGGACATGCCGAGCACGTGCCAGATCGCCGTGCAGTGATCCTCGACGTGGATCCAGTCGCGCTCGTTCATGCCGTCGCCGTAGAGCGGCAGCGCCTCGCCCTCGAACGCGTTGCTGACGAACAGCGGGATCATCTTCTCGGGGAACTGATACGGGCCGTAGTTGTTCGAGCAGCGCGTGATCACCGCCGGCAGCCCGAAGGTCTTCGCGTACGCCTGCACGAAGCCGTCGGCGGCGCTCTTGCTGGCGGCATAGGGGCTCGACGGATGCGCCGGCCAATCCTCGGCGGCGCGTCCTTCGGCGATGCTGCCGTACACCTCGTCGGTGGAGATCTGGAGAAAGCGCCGCAGCCCGGCATGCCCCCGCGCCGCATCGAGCAGCGACAGCGTCCCGTGCACGTTGGTCGTGAGGAACGGCGTCTGGTCGACGATGCTCCGATCGACGTGCGATTCCGCGGCGAAGTTGACGACGACGTCGATGCGCTCGTCCGCCAGCAGCGCCTTCATCCCGTCGCGGTCGCAGATGTCGGCCTTGACGAAGCGAAAGCGCCGATCGTCGGCCAGGTCGGCGAGGTTCCCGAAGTTGCCGGCGTACGTGAGCAGGTCGACCGCGACGAGCCGCTCGACGTCCGGATGCGCGCCTGCCGCGAGGGTCATCCGCACGAAGTTCGTCCCAATGAAGCCGGCGGCGCCGGTGACGAGGATCCGCATCGGGGCGGTATCCTATCCCGGGTTTGGGTGCCGGGCGCAACGCGCTTCGGTGCGGACGTCGCGAGCCGCGAAGCCTCGGTCGGGGCGGGCGGCGGCCTTGGTTCCGCTCCGAGGTGCGCCGGCGGCGAACGGCAGCGCCCTGTCGCGGCGCACGTCCGGCGCACCAAGTCGCTCCACCAAGGCCGCCGCCCGCCCCCATCGAGGACCGCGGCGTCGATACGATCCCACCGCAACCCGCTTCGCGGTCGTCGAACCGGGGTAACACGACCGCGATGCGGCTCCGCGCCACCACTTGCTTGTGGCGAAGGCTCTTCGGCCCCACCAAGCAAAGAACGGCTGGCTTGGGTGGCGGTCGCTCCTCGACGTGAGGTTGGAGCGGCTCGGGTGGGGGCGGGCGACGGGTGCCTTCGAGCGAGCGCGTCAGGAGCGCGCGCGGAGGGGAAACGGGGCGGCGGGGTGCCGTGCGAGTGCCGCGCGCAGCCGAAGGCACCCGTCGCCCGCCCCCGCCCGAGCCGCAGACCGACGCGACGCTCAGTACAACGAAGAGCCCCCACCCAACGCCGCCGGGCGACGCAGCCCGAGGCTTTGGAGCGGCGCGAGGCCGACGTAGTTGCCGCTGTTCGCGCGGCCGAAGGTGCCGAGGCCGAGCAACGTCAGCTGCAGGCGGAAGATGCGCTCGTCGGGGTTCGTGCGGTCGGAGACGCCGAAGTCGACCGCCCAGCAGTTGCAGCGCGAGATGAGACGCAGCAGGTAGCTGCGTTCGAGGAACCCGGGGCCGACCGCCTCCGCGATGCCGTCGTCGTTGACCACGATGCCGCCGTCGAGGTCGTAGCGCGAGACGAACGTGAAGCCGACGTAGTCGCCGAGCCGCAGATAGACGGACCCGCTGATGTCCTCGGTCCCGAGGTTCACGAAGCCAGCGCCCGCCGGCAGCCCGGGGACGTTGTTCACGTTGTCCTTGACGAAGTTGTAGGCGACGCCGATCGTCGTCGGCCCCTGGAACGTGTTGCCCGGCGGCGGCGTCCACCACGGCTCGCGCAGCACCACGCCGACCGCCTGGCCGACGACGTCGCTGCGCTCGAAGCTCCACGTCGCGTTGTACGAGACGCCGAGAAAGTCGGCGGGCGTCACGCGCAGGCCGAGATCGACGTCGGTCATGTGGCTGTCGTCGACGAGACGCCGCGAGATGTCGTAGCCGTGCAGGACGCTCGCTCGCACGAGCTCGCGCGTCGGCTGCGGCGGCGGCGTCGCGGCCACCGCTTCCGGCGGGCCGACGAAGTCGTCCTCCTGCTCGACCAACTCGACCTCGGCGTCCGGATCGGGCGCCACCGGCCCGCGGCCGAGGAGCCGCGTGGTGATCCCGTAGGAGACGAAGTTGCGACGGTTGATCGCGTCGAGCTCGTCGAAGAGATAGCCGCGGCTCAGGAAGGCGCGACATTCGCGCCCCGCCGGGTCGTTCGGGTTGCGCCGGCACTCCTGGCGCGTGAAGCGGTTCTGATCGACCTGCGGGACGAACAGATACTGGAGCTCGGGCTCGACGGAATGGCGCAGCTTCTCGAGGCCCAGGTGCTTGAAGTCGAACACGCGCGCGAACTCCGTCCCGAGCCGACCGTGCACCTCGGCGAGCTCGCGCGTGTGCGTGGTGTCGAGATCGGGCGGCGCGAACCGCTCGACGTCACGCGCCGGGACGAAGCGCGACGGCAGCTGCTTCGACGGAAACGGCACGAGCAAGCCGACCTGCTCGTTCTCGTCGAGATGATAGGCCGTTTCGCGCACGCGCCCGCGCAGCGACCCGAACATCCAGTTGTTCAGGCGGAACGGCACGAACAGCTCCGGAGCGAGGTCGCCGCGCAAGCCGTCGAAGCCGTTCTCGCGCTGGAAGTCGACGGCCTCCGCCGCCACCCGCCCGACGACGTGCCCGTCCAGGAAGGGCATCGAATGCTCGGCGCGCACCTGCGGGAGCCGCTGCGGGACCAGCTCCTGCGGATCGATCAGATCCTGGTAGTAGGTGGCGTCGGCCTGCGCCAACCCGCCCGTCCACGTCTTGATGACCCCGGTGCGCGAGCGCGTGACGCGGGTGCTGCGCACCGCCAGGTCGCCCTCGACCGTGTTGCTGAAATTGTTGATCTCGCGCAGGAACAGGTCGTCGCTGACGGCGAACACGTCGAAGTAGAACTGGCTGCCGAAGTAGAACGGCTGCACGTGGCGGCCGATCACCGCGAAGCGGTTCTCCGGCGTGTCGATCGGGCCGCCCGTCGGCGAGAAGACGCCTTCGGTCGTCCCGCGGATCGCCTCGTTGTAGTACGCGACCGTGAAGTTGCCGCGCGCCTCGCGCGACAGCATGTAGCGATACTCGCCGACGAAGCCGAGGCGCTGCTTGGTCTCCACGTCCAGCGCGATCGTCGCGTCGCTGCTCTTGTCGATCGCCCAGAAGAACGGTTGCTCGTACTGGAACCCGCGGCGGTTCGAGTAGCTGACGCGCGGCATGAGGAAGCCGGTCTGGCGCTGGGTGTTGGCGGGGAACGGCAGAACGGGCAGCCAGAAGATCGGCGTGTCGGCGACACGGAACGTCGCGCCGCGGGCGATGCCGAGCCCGCCGAGCTTCACGTCCGTCTCGCGCGAGCCGATGCTCCACGACGGCTTCTCGATTCCGCCGCAACGGCACGTCGTGAAGACGCCGCCGTCGACCTTGTAGGTCGGTCCGCCCTGCTTGGTCAGCTTCTCCGCCTTCAGCGAGTAGCTGCTCGCCTGCATGTCGGCGCCGGCGTCATCGACCCAGCCGGTCTCGTCCTCGAGGTTCAGCTGTCCCTTGTCGCCGGTGACGGTGGCGTCGGGGTCGACGATGACGACGTTGCCGCGCGCCTCGGCGAGCTGCGTCGTGCGGCTGTACTCGACCTCGTCGGCACGCAGCGTGACGCCGCCGCGCGTGAGCGTGACGTCGCCGCGCGCGGTGAGAACGTCGGTCTGCTGATCGTACGTGAGGCTCTCCGCGTCGACAGACACTTCGCCGCTGTCCGGTCCGCCCTTCGCCTGCGCGGGCGGACGCGCCGGGCGGCGCCCCGGTCGCGTGGGCGTCGTCGCCGCCGGGGTCGCGACCTTGCGCGGCCGCAGCGCGATACCGACCTCGCCCAGGCTCGAGGGGCGCGACACCGTGTAGCTGACCGGCTGCCGCACGAAGACGACGACCGTCGTCCCGCCCGCCTCCGGGAACAAGCGTACGGTCGTCACGAGCGCGTCCGAGACGTCGATCGCGGCGGGCCGCGCGACGGTGAAGCCCTCGAGGAAGATCGTGATCTCGTCGGCGAACGTGTCGCCGATGCTGATCGGTCCCTGGCGTGAGGCCTGCGGGCGCGCGCCGTCCGTACGGTCGTCGACGTCGGTGCCGGGGCGCGTTCGCACCGTGACGGTGGTCGTGGGGGCGGGACCGGGCGTCGAGAGCACCCGCACTTCCGCCGGCATCACCTCGGCGCGGGCGAGCGGTGCCAGCACGGGGGCGAGCGAGCACCACAGGGCGAGCGCCACGCCGCCGCCCCATCCCGCCCGCCGCCAGGCCCTCATGGGGGCGCATCACTAGCACCGGTATCCCAGGCTTGCCAGGGCTCGAACAGCCGCGCGTCGGCGCCGCCGAGCACCGAGTACGCCTCGCCGACGAGGAACAGCGATCCGGTGACGACCACGACGCCGTCGTCGCCAGCCGCGGCGATCCCGGCGGCGATCGCGGCGCGCGGATCGGCCACGGCGCGCGCCCGCAAGCGCCCGCCGAGCGCGCCGGCGACCGTCGACGGATCGAGACCGCGACGTCCCACCTGGGTGACGATCGCCTCGCTCGCGCACGGGACGAGACGCTCCAGCATCGCGCGCCACGCCTTGTCGGCCATGACGGCGAAGACGAGCACCATGCGCCGTCCACGCAGCACCGCCGGCAGCTCGGCGACCAGGGCGTCGACACCCGCGGGATTGTGCGCCCCGTCGAGCAGCACCGGCGGATGCGGCCCTTCGACCAGCGCGAGCCGTCCCGGCCAATGCGCCGTCGCGAGCCCGGTACGCACCGCCGCCGCGTCGCACGGCAGCTCGTCGCTCGCGGCCGCGAGGAGCGTCAGGGCCACCTCGGCGTTCGCGTGCTGGAACGCGCCCGGCAACGGGACGTGCAGCGCGTCCCAGTAGACGTCGGGCCCGCGGAACGACGCGCCGTCCAGCACGGTGTCGCGTCCGGCCCACAGCAGCGGCGCGCCGAGCGCGGCGGCGCGCGACGTCACTGCGGGCGCGGCCTCGGCCGGGAGCCGGCCGATCGCCGCGGGCACGCCCGGCTTCAGGATGCCCGCCTTCTCGGCCGCGATCGACGCGAGATCGTGCCCGAGCCATTCCTCGTGATCGTAGGCGATCGACGTGATCGCGGTCGCGACGGGCGCGACGACGTTCGTCGCGTCGAGCCGTCCGCCGAGCCCGACCTCGACGACCGCCACCTCGACCCCGATGCGCGCGAACCACTCGAAGCCGAGGACGGTGCAGAACTCGAAATGCGTCAGCGTCCGCCCTGCCCGCTCCAGCGCGGCTCGCAAGTCCTCGACCATCGTGACGACCGTGTCGCGCGGAATGGTCCGTCCGCCGGCGCGGATGCGCTCGGTGAAGTCCACGAGATGCGGCGACGTGTAGAGGCCGGTCCGCCGTCCCGACGCGCGCAGGATCGACTCGACCATCGCCGACGTCGAGCCCTTCCCGTTCGTGCCCGCGACGTGGACGGTGGCGAACGCGTCTTCGGGATGGCCGCGCAGCGCGAGCGCGTCGCGCATGCGCTCGAGCTTCAGGTCCCAGCCGGCTGCCGCCTCGAGGCGGAGCAGCCACTCGAGCGTCGCCTCGTACGACGACACGACGTCCTCAACGCCCGGCGGCGCGCATCGCGGCGGCCAGCCGCCCGACGAAGTCGGCGACGCGCGTCTCCATCGCGTCGCGCGGCGTCTCCTCGATGATGCGCGCGATCGCGCTGCCGACGACGACCGCGTCGGCGAACCCGGCCACCCATGCCGCCTGCTCGGGGCTCTGTACGCCGAAACCGACACCGATGGGCAGCGCGGTCACGGAGCGGATCGCCGCGACCAGCCCCGGCAGCTCGGGCGGCAGCTCGCTCCGGGCACCGGTCACGCCGAGCACGGAGACGAAGTACAGGAAGCCGGTGGCCGCGGCGGCGATCCGCTTGGCGCGCGGCAGCGGCGTCGTCGGCGCCAGCATCGCGATCAGGTCGAGGTCCGCTGCCCGCGCGGCCGCGTGCAGGTCGTGCGCCTCTTCCGGCGGGAGATCGACGCAGAGGAAGCCGTCGATGCCCGCCGCCGCCGCGTCGCGCGCGATGCGCTCGACGCCGTACCGGAACAGCGGGTTGTAGTAGCCGAACAAGACGATGGGCGTGTCGATCTCGCGCCGCATCTCCGCGACCAGCTCGAGGACGCGCACGAGCGTCGTCCCGCTCGCGAGCGCCCGCGCCGCCGAGCGCTGCAGCACCGGCCCGTCGGCCATCGGATCGGAGAACGGCACGCCGAGCTCGATCAGGTCGGCGCCCGAGGCCGCGAAGCCGCGCAGGAACTGGCGGGTGGCGTCCAGATCGGGGTCGCCGGCGGTCAGGTAGGGAACGAGCGCGGCCTGACCGCGCTGGCGGCAGGCGGCGAGCACTGCGGCGATGCGGCTCACGTCAGCGGTACTCCCAGGTGCGTCGCGACGGTGTTCATGTCCTTGTCGCCACGGCCGGACAGGTTCACCACCAGGATGCGCTTCGGATCGAGGCGCGGCGCCACGCGGATCGCGTGCGCGACCGCGTGGGAGCTCTCGAGCGCGGGGATGATGCCCTCGGTGGACGTCAGGAGCCGGAGCGCCTCGACCGCCTCGTCGTCCGTCACGGTGACGTAGGTCGCGCGGCCGCTATCACGCAGATACGCGTGCTCCGGACCGACGCCGGGGTAGTCGAGCCCCGCCGAGATCGAGTGCGCGTTGCGGATCTGTCCCATCTCGTCCTGCAGCAGGTACGTCTTGTTGCCGTGCAGCACGCCCACCTGCCCCGCCGTGAGCGACGCCGAGTGCTGGCCGGTGTCGAGCCCGTAGCCCGCGGCCTCGACGCCGACGAGCTCGACCTTCGGGTCGTTGCGGAACGCATGGAAGATGCCGATGGCGTTGCTGCCGCCGCCGACGCACGCGATCACCTGATCCGGTAGCCGGCCGACGGCCTGCTTGATCTGACGTCGCGCCTCCGCGCCGATGACCGCCTGAAAGTCGCGCACCATCAGCGGATACGGGTGCGGGCCCGCCACCGTGCCGATCACGTAGAAGGTGTCGCGCACGGTCGCGATCCAATCGCGGAGCGCGTCGTTCATCGCGTCCTTGAGCGTCTTCGAGCCGGCCTCGACGACGCGCACCTCGGCGCCGAGAAGCTTCATGCGGAACACGTTGAGGCTCTGTCGCCGCACGTCCTCCGCGCCCATGAAGACCTCGCAGCGCATCCCGAAGAGCGCGGCGACCGTCGCCGTCGCGACGCCGTGCTGACCGGCGCCCGTCTCGGCGATCAGCCGCGTCTTCTTGAGCCGCTGCGCGACCAGCGCCTGGCCGAGCGTGTTGTTGATCTTGTGCGCGCCCGTGTGCAGCAGATCCTCGCGCTTCAGGAAGATGCGCGCGCCGCCGAGACGCTGCGACAGACGACGCGCGAAGTACAGCCGCGTCGGCCGTCCCGCGTACTCGCCGAGCCACCGCGCGAAGTCGCGCTTGAAACGGGCTTCGCGACGCAGCTTTCCGTACGCCTGCTCGAGCTCGAGCAGCGCCGGCATCAGCGTCTCGGCGACGTATCGCCCGCCGTAGACCCCGAAATGACCGTCGCGGTCAGGCAGCTTTGGCGCGACGGATGAACGCTTCGATCTTGTCATGGTCCTTGATCCCCGGCTCCCGCTCGACGCCCGAGGCGACGTCGACGGCAAACGGCCGTAGCGCGCGCACCACGTCGGCGACGCGCTCGGGCACGAGCCCGCCGGCCACGAACAGCCGATCGGCCGGCAGGCCGCGCGCGGCCGCCGGGTCGAGCGCGACGCCCGTGCCTCCGGGCACGCCGGCGACCCACGCGTCGAGCAGGAGGTAGTCGGTGTGATAGCGCGCGGCGAGCGCCGGCAGGTCTTCGCCCGGCCGCGCACGCAGCGCCTTCAGGACGGGACGATCCCATCCCGCGCAGTAGTCCGGCGACTCGTCGCCGTGGAACTGGAGCGCCGCGAGCCCGAACCGCGCGGCGAGCGCTTCGACCTCGGCGCGCGGCCGATCGACGAAGACGCCGACCAGCGGCACGCCCGGCACGGCGGCGGCGATGGCCTCGGCCTGCTCGACCCCGACGAAGCGCGGGCTCGGCGGGTGGAAGTTCAGGCCGAGGAAGTCGGCGCCCGCGTCGGCCGCGGCGCGCGCGTCCTCGACGCGGCACACGCCGCAGATCTTCACCTTCACCGACACGCCACCAGCTCCCGCAGCGCCGCGCCCGGGTCGGGCGCCTTCATGAACGCCTCGCCGACCAGGATCGCGCGCGCACCCGCCGCCGTCATGCGCGCGACGTCGGCCGGCGTGTGGATGCCGCTCTCCGCGACGAGGACGGTTCCGGGCGGGATCGCCTTCGCGAGGCGCTCGGTGGTCTCGAGCGTCGTCGTGAAGGTGCCGAGGTCGCGGTTGTTGACGCCGATGAGCGGCGCCTCCATGCCGACGGCCCACGCCAGCTCGCCGGCGTCGTGCACTTCGACGAGCACGTCGAGCCCATGCTCGTCGGCGGCCGCGATCAGCTCCGCGCGCAACGTCGCCGTCCCCGCCGCGGCGATCACGAGCACCGCATCGGCGCCCCAGGCCCGCGCCTCCGCCACCTGATACGGATCGACGAGGAAGTCCTTGCGGAGCAGCGGCAGGTCGACGGTGGCACGCACCGCCATCAGATGCTCCGGCGCGCCCTGGAAGTAGCGGCGATCCGTCAGCACCGACAGCGCCGTCGCGCCGGCGGCCGCGTAGCTGCGCGCGTGCGCCGGCGGGTCGAAGTCGGCGCGGATCACGCCGCGCGACGGCGAGGCCTTCTTGATCTCCGCGATGACGGCCGGCGGCGTCGCCGCCGCGAGCGCGGAGCGGAAGCCGCGACGTGGCGCGCTCCACGCCGGCGCATCGCGCAGCGCGCTCGGCGACACCGCGCGCCGCGACGCCGCGACCTCGTCGCGCTTGTGCGCGAGGATCTCGTCGAGCACGCTCACGACGCCGCCTGCTCCGCGCTCGTGTACGCGACGAGCCGCGCGAGCACGCCCGCGGCAGACCCGTCGTCGAGCGTCGACGCCGCGCGCGCCGCGCCGTCGCGCAGATCCTCCGCGGCCCCCGCGACGACCAGCGCGGCGCCCGCGTTCAGGCACACGACGTCGCGCGACGGTCCGCGCTCGCCCGCGAGCACCGCACGGACGCGGGCCACCGACGCCTCGAGGCCGTCGACACGGAGCGCGGCGAGCGGCGCCTCGGCCAGCCCTGCCTCGGCGGGCGTCACCGTGCGCACTCGCACCGCGCCGTTCGCCAGCTCGGCGATCGTCGACGGTCCGGCGAGCCCGAGCTCGTCGAGACCGTCGGGCCCGTGCACCACCCACGCCCGCTCGCTGCCGAGCGCACCGAGGACGCGCGCCAGCGGCTCGAGCCGTCGCGCGTCGCCGACGCCGACCACCTGACGGCGCACGCCCGCGGGGTTCACGACCGGGCCGAGCAGATTGAAGAGCGTGCGCACGCCCAGCTCGCGACGGACGGGGCCCACGGCGCGCAGCACCGGATGGAAGGCCGGCGCGAACAGGAACGCGATGCCGACGTCGCGCAAGCACGCGGCCAGGCGCGACGGGGGCAGCTCGAGCCGCACGCCGAGCGCCTCCAGCACGTCGGCGCTGCCGACCGTGCCGGACATCGCCCGATTGCCGTGCTTCGCCACCGGAACCCCGGCGGCGGCGACGACCAGGGCCGCGGCCGTCGAGATGTTGAAGGTGCCCGCGCCGTCCCCGCCCGTGCCGCAGGTGTCGACCGCGTTGGGCGGCGCATCGGCGAGCGTCACCGCGTGCGCCCGGAGCACGCGCGCCACACCGGTCAGCTCCTCGACGGTCTCGCCCTTCAGGCGCAGCCCGACGAGCAGCGCGCCGATCTGCGCGGGGCTCGCCGCGCCCGCGAGCACCGTCTCGAAGACGGCGCGCGTCTCGGACTCGCTGAGATCGCCCCGGTCGACGAGCCGCGCGATGGCGGCCTGCGGCGTCACGACGCGCCACCGCCGCGCGCGGCGAGCCGCGTCAGGAAGTTGCCGAGGAGGCGCTTCCCCTCGATCGTGAGGATCGACTCCGGGTGGAACTGCACGCCCTCGACGAACATGTCGGTGTGGCGCACGCCCATGATCTCGCCCTCGTCCGTCCATGCGGTTCGGACGAGGCACGACGGCAGCGTCGGCGGATCGATGACCAGCGAGTGGTAGCGCGTCGCCGCGAACGGATCGGGCAGGCCGGCGAAGACGCCGCTGCCGTCGTGATGGATGGGCGAGGTCTTGCCGTGCATGATCCGCGCGGCGCGCACGATCGAGCCGCCGAACGCCGCGCCGATCGCCTGATGGCCGAGGCAGACGCCGAGGATCGGAATCTCGCCGGCGAAGCGCTTGATGAGCGGCACCGACACGCCCGCCTCGTTCGGCGTGCAGGGGCCCGGCGAGATCACGACGGCGTCGGGCTTCGCGGCGGCCACCTCGTCGAGGGTGATGGCGTCGTTGCGGTGCACGGCGACGTCCGCGCCCAGCTCGCCGAGGTACTGCACGAGGTTGAACGTGAACGAGTCGTAGTTGTCGATCATCAGGAGGCGCGGCATCACAGGTGCTCCGCCAGGTGCACGGCCTGCACGACCGCCCGCGCCTTGTTGACGCACTCGCGATGCTCGGCTTCGGGATCGGAATCGGCGACGATGCCGGCACCCGCCTGGATGAACGCGCGCCCGCCGCGCATCAGGACGCAGCGGATCGCGATGCACGTGTCCATCGTGCCGCCGAAGCCGAAGTAGCCGACCGCGCCGCCGTACGTCCCGCGGCGCACCGGCTCGAGCTCCTCGATGATCTCCATGGCGCGGATCTTCGGTGCGCCCGTGAGCGTGCCGGCGGGGAACGTCGCGCGGAACGCGTCGAAGCAGTCCGCGCCCGGCGCCAGCTGCCCGCGGACGTTCGAGACGATGTGCATGACGTGGGAATAGCGCTCGATGACGAAGGACTCCGTCACCTCGACCGACCCGGTGCGCGACACGCGGCCGACGTCGTTGCGGCCGAGGTCGAGCAGCATCACGTGCTCGGCGATCTCCTTCGGGTCGGCGAGGAGCTCGTCGGCCAGCGCCTGATCCTCGCGCTCCATGGTGCCGCGCGGCCGCGTGCCCGCAATGGGGCGCACGGTGAGCTCGCCGTCCTCGACGCGTGCCATCACCTCGGGCGACGCACCGGCGAGCGCGTACGGGCCCATCGCCAGGTAGAACATGTAGGGCGACGGATTCACCGCGCGCAGACAGCGGTAGACGTTGAAGGGCGGCGCCGAGAGCGGCAGCTCGAAGCGCTGCGCGAGCACCACCTGGATGACGTCGCCGGCGCGGATGTACTCCTTCGCCCGACCGACGATCGCCTGGTACGCCGCCGGCGTGAAGTTCGATCGCACCTCGGCGGGCGCCGGATCGCTCGGCGGCGACGACGGCGGCTCGACCGGTGGCTCGGCGAGCCGTGCCACCAGCGCGTCGATGCGGGCGACGGCCTCGTCGTACGCAGCATCCGGCGAGACGCCCGGCCGCACGTGCGCGTGCGCCACCACCTTGATCGTCTGCTTCACGTTGTCGAAGACGAGCAGGCTGTCGGCCAGCATCATGCACGTCTCGGGCAGCGCGAGGTCGTCGTCGGCGCTCGCCGGGAGGCGCTCGAACGAGCGCACCATGTCGTAGCCGACGAAGCCCACGGCCCCGCCGACGAAGCGCGGCAGTCCCGGCACGTCGACGGGCTCGTACGCCGCCAGCATGCGCTGCAGCTCGCCGAGCGGATCGTCGGTGGTGCGTCGCTCGGTCCCCTGCCCCGGCGTCTCGATCTCGACGGCACGATCGCGCACGCGCAGCACCTGCCGCGGCTCGGTGCCGAGGAACGTGAAGCGGCCCCAACGCTCGCCGCCCTGCACGCTCTCGAGGAGGAAGCCGTACGGCCCGCGATGCACCTTGAGGAAGGCCGACACCGGCGTCTCCAGGTCGGCGAGGATGTCGCGCCACACCGGCACGAGGTTGCCGCGCTCGGCCAGCGCACGGAACTCGTCCCGCGGCGGCGAGGTGTCGCCGCGGCGCAGGGTGCGCGCGGCGTCGCTCGCGCGGGACGCGGTCGTCATTCGGCGGCCACGAAGGCGTGTGACACGCCGTCGCGCTCGCGGAGCTTGCGCATGACCTCGCTGGCCTGCTCCGAGGTGGCGTAGCGGCCGATGCGCAGCCGGTACCACGTGTCGCCGTCGCGCCGGACGCTGACGAGCGTCGCCTGGTAGCCCTTGCCGCGCAGGCTCGACAGCAGCGCGTCGGCCGCGGCACGGTCGCGCGTGGGGCTCGCCTCGACGGTGAAGCCGCGCTTCACCGTCGGCTTCGGGGCTTCCGGCTTGGCGGTCGCGACCTGGAGCCGCGGCAGCGCCGTCGACGGCGGCGTGCCCGCCGCCGCCACCGTGGTGGCCGTCGCCGCGCCGTCATGCGCGGTGCCGGCGCCGGTCGGCGCCGGCACCGGACGCGCGGCCTGCGCCACCGGCTTCGTCGGAGCCGCACCGGTCGCCGGCCGCGCGGGCGGCGGCAGCGTCGGCGGCGGGGTCGCCGCGCGCGGAGGCACGGTGCCGTGCACGGGCGGCGTCGGCGCGGCGGCCGTCGGGCCGCTGGCCGCGGGCGCCGGCTTCGGGACGTGGCCGCCGTCGCGTCCAGCGCGGTCACCGGTCACGAGCGTCTCGTAGAAGGTGAACTCCGTGGCCGCCTTCGGGCGCTGCCCCTCGGCGGGCACCTCCGACGTGACCGGCAAGCGCACGACGCGCTCCTCCATGCCGAGCCGACGCTCCTGGGTGCCTTTGCCGGTGTAGAAGCCGAGGCCGTAGACCAGCCCGCAGGTGACCAGCCAGGCCGTGAACAGGATCAGCCGATCGAGGAACCGCAATCCGACTCGTGCCGGCGCCGCCTTGGCCATCGCATCCCCCTCACATCCGCTCGGGCGCCGTCACGCCGGTGAGCTCGAGCGCGCTCCGAAGCACCTGCTTCAGACAGCGCACGAGCGCGAGCCGCGCCTGCGTCAACGCCGCATCGTCGGTCAGGATCCGGTGCTGGTTGTAGTAGCGGTGGAACACGCCCGCGAGCTCCTGCGCGTAGAACGCGAGGCGATGGGGCTCGAGCGTCCGCGCCGCGACCTCGACCACGTCGGGCCACGTCACGAGCGTCCGGAGCGGCTCCACCTCGGCCTCACCGAGCAACGAGAGATCGGGTGACGCCGCCAGCACGACGCCCGCCGCCTCCGCCTGCCGGAGCACGCTGGCGATGCGCGCATGCGCGTACTGCACGTAGAACACCGGGTTGTCGCTGCTCTGCTTCTTTGCCAGCTCCAGGTCGAACTCGAGCTGGCTGTCCGCCTTGCGCTGCAGGAAGAAGAAGCGCGCCGCGTCGGCCCCGACCTCGTCGAGCACCTCGCGCAGCGTGACGAACTCGCCGGCGCGCTTGCCCATGCGCACGGGCTCGCCGCCGCGGGTGAGGTTCACGAGCTGGACGAGCAGTACGCGGAGCATCGCCGGATCGCCGCCGAGCGCCTGCACGACGGCCTTCAGACGCGAGACGTAGCCGTGGTGATCGGCACCGAGGACGTTCACGAGCGCGTCGAAGCGGCGCGCGAGCGTCGCCTGGAAATGCGCGATGTCGCCGCCGAAGTACGTCGGTACGCCGCTGCCGCGCTTCACGGCGCGGTCCTTCTCGTCGCCGGCGATCGTCGTCTTGAAGAAGAGCGCGCCATCGGCTTCGTACAGGAGGTCGGGCGGGATGGTCGCGAGCGCGCGCTCGAGCGCGTTGCTCTCGTGCAGCTGCCGCTCGCTGACGAAGTGATCGAACCGCACGCCGAACCGCTCGAGGTCTCGTCGGATCTCATCGAGCAGCACGCGGCCGGCGAAGTCGCGGCACCGGGCGAGCGCTTCCTCCTCCGGCAGCGCCACGAGGCCGTCGCCGACCTCCGCGCGCAGCTGCGTCGCCACGTCGATCAGGTACTCGCCGGGATAGCCGCCTTCGGGAATCTCGATCTGCTCGCCGAGGAGCTGGCGGTAGCGGGCGAACGTGGAGCGCGCGAGCGTCTCCATCTGGTTGCCGTAGTCGTTGACGTAGTACTCGCGCTCGACGTCCCAGCCCTGCGCGGCGAGCAGCCGCGCGACGACGTCGCCGATGACGGCGCCGCGGCCGTGGCCGATGTGCAGCGGACCGGTCGGGTTCGCGCTGACGAACTCGACCTGGACGCGCTTGCCGGCGCCGGCCGTGCCGCGCCCGTAGGCGTCACCGAGCTCGAGGGCCTCGGCGAGCAGGTGCCGCCAGAAGGCCTGCGAGGCGCGGAAATTGATGAAGCCTGGACCGGCGATCTCGGTCGACGCGATCCACCCGTTCGGGTCCTTCAGGTGGTCGATGACGATCTGGGCGACGGCGCGCGGCGGCTTCTTCACCTCGCGCGCGAGCATCATGGCGACGTTGCACGCGAGGTCGCCGAAGGCGGGATCGCTCGGGACGTCGAGGGTGAACGCCGGAAGCGTCCGGACCTGCAAGAGGCCCGCCCCGATGGCGTCGTTCAGCGCTTCCCGGACTAGTGCTTCAAGCTGTCGCTTCATCCCGGCTCGCGCGCCAAAGACGGCCGCCGTAGCGCGCATCAATGGCCCGGGGAGCGTCGAACATGCACGGGTTGTATACGTCGGGTCGACCTTCGGTCAACCCGAGGTAGCTTTGAAGCGGGCGCATCCGCGCGACCTGCATGTCGCGGCCGGCGAAGCCGGCGCGACACGACGTGGCCCGCCCGCGGGAGGCTCAGCCCGCGGCCGCCTTCTTGCGCGGCTCCTGGCCTTCCTTCGCAGCCGCCTTGCGGCGCGGAGCCTTCTTCTTCTTGCCGCCCTGCTCCGCCTCGGAGCCGGCGCGGTCGACGAGCTCGACCATCGAGATCGAGGCCGCGTCACCGGCGCGGACGCCCAGCTTCACCACCCGGGTGTAGCCACCGGCGCGGCTCGCGTAGCGGGGCGCGAGCTCCTCGAACAGCTTCTTCACGACGCTGGCGCGGCAGAGCACGACGGCGGCACGGCGGCGGGCATGGAGCGTGCCCTCCTTGCCGAGCGTGATCATGCGGTCGCCCCAGCGCTTCAGCTCCTTGGCCTTCGCGTCGGTCGTGCGTACGGCTTCGTGCTGCAGCAGCGCGGTGACGAGGTTCCGCAGCAGCGCCTTCCTGTGGGACGGCGACCGTCCCAGCTTCTTTCCTGCGACGCGATGGCGCATGGCTCAGGCGGTTTCCTTCTCGCGGGCGAGCCGCTTGCGATCGAGGTCCTCGCGCGACGGGTAGTTCTCGAGGCGCATGCCGAGCCCGAGGCCCATCTCGTGGAGGATCTCCTTGATCTCGTTCAGCGACTTGCGACCGAAGTTCTTGGTCTTGAGCATCTCCTGCTCGGTCTTCTGCACCAGCTCGCCGAGGTAGCGGATGTCGGCGTTCTGGAGGCAGTTGGCGGAGCGGACGCTGAGCTCCAGGTCCTCGACCGGACGGAACAGGTTGTCGTTGACCGGGATCTCGCGACCTTCTTCGTCGCCGCCGGGCACGACCTGCTCTTCGAAGTTGACGAAGATCGACAGCTGCTCCTGGAGGATGCGAGCCGCGTAGGCGACGGCGTCTTCCGGGCGCACGCTTCCGTCGGTGTACACCTCGAGGGCCAGCCGATCGTAGTCGGTGCGCTGCCCGACGCGCGCGTTCGTCACGACGAAGTTGACCTTCGTGACGGGCGAGAAGATCGCGTCGATCGGAATGGTACCGACGGGGTCGCCCTCGCGCTTGTTGCGGTCGGCCGGCACGTAGCCGCGGCCGAGCCGGATGACGAGCTCCATGTCGAGCTCGGCGTCCTTGGCGAGCGTCGCGATGTGCTGGTGCGGGCTGAGCACCTCGATCGCCGGGCCGCCCTGGATGTCGGCCGCCGTGATCACCTTGTCGCCGCGGACGCGGATGTGCGCGACCTCTTCGGTGGCGCCGTCGTTCAGCTTGACGCGCACCTCCTTCAGGTTGAGCACCATGTCGGTGACGTCCTCGGCGACGCCCGGCAGCGTGGAGAACTCGTGCAGCACGCCGTTGACGCGGACGCCGACGATCGCCGCGCCCTGCAGCGACGACAGCAGCACGCGCCGGAGCGCGTTGCCCACGGTGGTGCCGTAGCCGCGCTCGAACGGCTCGCCGAAGAATTTGCCGTAGGTGGGCGTGAGGCTCTTCTCGTCCACCTCGAGGCGCTTCGGCTTGATCAGCTCACGCCAGTTGCTCTGGACGACCGCACCAGGACGCGGCAATTCGGATTCCTGAAACTCCATTGACGCCTTCCTCTGATCGTTGGCTACGTTCGCTCTACTTCGAGTAGAGCTCGACGACCAGCTTCTCGTTGATGGGCATGGTGAGATCCGAGCGCACCGGCAGCGCCTTCACGCGACCGGCGAACTGCTCCGGGGTCACCTCGAGCCAGTCCGGCACGCCACGGCGCTGCACCAGCTCGAGTGCTTCCTGGATCCGGGTCACCTTGCGGCTCTTCTCGCGGACGGCGATCGCGTCCCCGGCACGCACCAGGTACGAGGGGATGTTGACCTTGCGGCCGTTCACCTCGAAGTGGCCGTGCCGCACGAGCTGCCGCGCCTCGGCGCGCGACGTCGCGAAGCCCACGCGGTAGACGATGTTGTCGAGCCGGCGCTCGAGCAGCTGGAGCAGCGTCTCACCGGTGACGCCCTTCGAGCGGTCCGCCATGTCGAAGTAGCGACGGAACTGCCCTTCGAGCACGCCGTACATCCGGCGCAGCTTCTGCTTCTCGCGCAGCTGGAGGGAGTACTCGGAGAACTTCGGGCGCGCCTGTCCGTGCTCGCCGGGGGGATAGTTGCGGCGCTCGATGGCGCACTTGTCGGTGTAGCAGCGCTCCCCCTTGAGGAAGAGCTTCAATCCCTCGCGACGGCAGAGCCGGCAGGACGGTCCAGTGTATCGAGCCACGTCTTTTCCTCAGACCCGCCGCCGCTTCGGCGGCCGGCACCCATTGTGGGGGATCGGCGTCACGTCCTTGATGATGCTCACCGTGAATCCCGCTGCCTGGAGACTGCGAAGGGCGGACTCACGGCCCGACCCGGGGCCCTTCACGTAGACCTGCACGTGCCGCATGCCCATCTCGGCCGCCTTGCGCGCCGCCGCTTCGGCCGCGACCTGCGCGGCGAACGGCGTACCCTTGCGCGACCCCTTGAACCCGCACGATCCCGCGCTCGACCAGACGAGCACGTTCCCCTGCGGGTCGCTCACCGTGATGATCGTATTGTTGAAGGTGGAGTGGATGTGCAACACCCCTTCGGCGACGAGGCGCTTCGCCTTCTTGCGTCGAACCGGCGCCTCGGCCCCGGCGGCCTTGCCGCCGCCTTCCTGCTGCTTTGCCACGCGTCCTCCTTACGACTTCGCTGCCATGAGCTCGTCAGCCCTTACTTGGAGGGCGCGGGCTTCTTCCCGGCGATGGCGCGTCGCGGTCCCTTGCGGGTGCGCGCGTTGGTGTGGGTGCGCTGACCACGCGCCGGCAGGTTCCGGCGGTGACGGAGGCCGCGGTAGCAGCCCAGGTCGACGAGGCGCTTGATGTTGCCCGCGATGTCGCGGCGCAGGTCGCCTTCCACCTTGTAGCTGGCGTCGATCTCGCGACGGATGCGGTTCACCTCGTCGTCGGTCAGATCGTCGCTCTTGCGCGCGGGATCGACCTCGGCCGCCGTGCAGATGCTCGACGCCGACGCGCGGCCGATACCGAAGATGTAGGTGAGCGCGATGTCCATGCGCTTGTTGCGGGGCAGGTCCACCCCTGCGATGCGTGCCACTCTGGTCGCCCTCCTACCCTTGCCGCTGCTTGTGCCGGGGGTTCTCGCACAGGACGCGGATGACGCCCTGGCGACGGATGACTTTGCATTTCCTGCAGATCGGTTTCACCGATGCGCGTACTTTCATGATCGTGTCTCCGGCACCGAATCTCCGGGTTAGGGAAGCGAGAGAATATAGGGCCCGTTGGCGGTGACCGCAACGGAGTGCTCGAAGTGGGCCGACAGCCGCCCGTCCCGGGTGGCGGCCGTCCAGCCGTCGTCCTTCACGTAGACCTCGGGGCGGCCGGCGTTCACCATGGGCTCGATGGCCAGGACCAGGCCTTCCTGCAGGCGGACGCCGCGGTTGCCGGTGCGATAGTTCGGCACCTGCGGGTCCTCGTGCAGCTTGCGGCCGATGCCGTGGCCGACGAACTCCCGGACCAACGAGTACCCGGCCGACTCGGCCACGTCCTGGATGGCTCCGGAGATGTCCGCGATGTGTCCGCCGGGCTTGATGGCGTCGATCCCCGCCTTCAACGAGGCGGCGGTGACGTCCATCAGGCGGCGGGCGTCGTCCGTGACCGCGCCGACGGGGACGGTCCGGGCCGAATCGCCGAAGTACCCCTCGTAGGACACGCCGAAGTCGAGGCCGACAATGTCGCCGTCCCGCAGGGTGCGGCCCTTCGACGGGATGCCGTGCACGACCTCGTCGTTGATCGAGATGCAGATCGAGGCGGGGAACGTGCGGCCGCCGACCACGTAGCCCTTGAAGGCCGGCTTCGCGCCGCTCGCCCGCGTCATCTCCTCCGCCAGGGCGTCGAGCTCGAGGGTCGACACCCCCGGCCGAACCTTCGCCTCGACGGCGTCGAGGATCTCGGCGACGATCGCGCTCGCCCGCCGCATGCGGTCCAGCTCCTCACGGGACTTGAGGAGGATCATGCGAGGCTCGCCTGGACGCGTCCGAAGACGTCGTCGCGCTGGCCGGTGCCGACGATCTCCCGGAGCAGGCCCGACTCGCGGTAGAACTGGGCGACCGGGGCGATCTCCCGGGCATGCAGGATCAGTCGGTCGGCGATGCGGTCCTCCCGATCGTCCTCGCGCTGGACGAGCGCCCCGGGGCAGCGGTCGCACCGCCCGTCTTCCTTCGGCGGCGAGAACTGCAGGTGGAACATCGCGCCGCAGCTGGCGCAGACCATGCGGCCGGACAGCCGGCGGACGAGCTCCTCGTGCGGCACCTGCATCGACACCACGGCGTCGAGCCCCCCGCCGTTGCGGCCGAGGAGCGTGCCCAGGGCGCGGGCCTGCGGGACCGTCCGCGGGAAGCCGTCGAGGATGAACCCGCCGGCGCAGTCGTCGGCCAGGAGGCGCTGCTCGACGATGCCGATCACGACCTCGTCGGGCACGAGCTGCCCCTGCTCCATGTACCGCTGCGCCGCGAGGCCGAGCTCGCTGCCCTGTCGTTGTGCTTCACGAAGGATGTCACCCGTCGAGATCTGCGGAACTCCGAACCGTTCCTGTAGCAACTTGGCCTGCGTGCCCTTGCCCGCTCCCGGGGGGCCGATCATGACCACGCGCACCGCGACGTCCTACCGGCGTCCTCGAATCCGACCGCGCTTCATGAAGCCCTCGTAGCTGCGGGAGATCATGTGCGTCTCCATCGCCGCGATCGTGTCGAGCGCGACGCCCACCACGATCAGCAGGGCCGTACCGCCGAAGTAGAACGGGACGCGGAACTGCGCGATCAGGATGCTCGGGAGCACGCACACCGCCGCCACGTACAGGGCGCCCACCAGGGTGATGCGGACCAGGATGCGGTCGATGTAGTCGGCGGTGCGCTGTCCGGGGCGGATGCCCGGGATGTAGCCGCCGAACTTCTTCAGGTTGTCCGACACGTCGGTCGGGTTGAACGTGACCGCCGTGTAGAAGTAGCAGAAGAAGATGATGAGGGCGACGTCGACGATGTTGTAGAGCCACGAGCCGGGCGCGAGCGCCGTCGATATCCACTGCGCCACGGCGCTGTCGGTGAACATGCTCGCGATCGTGCCCGGGAACAGCAGGATCGACGATGCGAAGATCGGCGGGATGACGCCGGCGGTGTTCACCTTGAGCGGCAGGTGCGAGCTCTGGCCGCTGTACATGCGCCGCCCGACGACGCGCTTCGCATATTGCACCGGAATGCGTCGTTGCCCGCGCTCCATGAAGATGATCGCGGCCACCACGACGATCATCAGGACGCCCATCAGTATGGCGACGAAGATCGACAGCTCGCCCTGGCGGACGAACTCGAGCGTCGTCACGACGGCCGACGGCAGGCTCGCGACGATACCGGCGAAGATGATCATCGAGATGCCGTTGCCGATGCCGCGCTCGGTGACCTGCTCGCCGAGCCACATGATGAAGGCGGTCCCGGTGGTGAGCGTGATCACCGTCATGATGCGGAAGCCCCAGCCGGGCGCGTAGACGACGCCCCCCCCGCCGGGTGCCTGGATGGTCTCCAGGCCCATTGCGATGAAGAAGCTCTGCACCAGCGCCAGCGCGACCGTGCCGTAGCGCGTGTACTGCGTGATCTTGCGCCGGCCCATCTCGCCTTCCTTCGAGAGCTTCTCGAGGTAGGGGATGACGACCGTCAGCAGCTGCAGGATGATGCTCGAGCTGATGTACGGCATGATGCCGAGCGCGAAGATCGAGAAGCGCTCGAGCGCGCCGCCCGAGAACAGATTCACCAGGCCGAGGATGTTGCTCCGCGCTTCGGCGAAGAACTGTCCCAGAGCCTGTCCGTCGATTCCCGGCGTGGGCACTGCGCACCCGAGCCGGTAGACGGCCAGCGCCGCCGCCGTGTACCCGATCCGCTTGCGCAGGTCGGGCAGGCGGCCCGCGTTGGAGAACCCTTCAAGCACCAGCCACCTCGGCCTCGGCCGGCGCACCGAGCACCTCGGCCGTGCCCCCGGCGTTCGTGATCGCCTCGCGCGCCTTCGCGCTGAACGCGTGCGCCTTCACCGTGAGGGCGTGCGCGAGCGCGCCCTCGCCGAGGCACTTCACGTTGCCGCGCTTCGGGATGAGGCCCTTGCCGCGCATCTCGTCGGGACCGACGACGCTGCCCGCCGGAAACGCGCCGCTCAGCGTGCCGACGTTGATCACGACGTACTCCGTACGCGAAACCGGGCGGAAGCCGCGCTTCGGCAGACGGCGCTGGAGCGGCATCTGACCGCCCTCGTATCCCGGCGTGCTGTTGCCGCCCGACCGCGACCGACGGCCCTTGTGACCGCGCCCGGCGGTCTTGCCGTTGCCCGAGCCCGGACCACGTCCCACTCGCCGGCGACGGCGGGTCGACCCGGGTGCCGGATGGAGATCGCCCAGATCCATCTTCAGCCCTCTGTCTCGATGAGGTGACCGACGGTGCGCAGCATGCCGCGGACCGACGGTGAATCCTTCAGGATGACCGACTTCCCGATCTTGGTGAGCCCGAGACCGCGGAGCGTCTGGCGCTGCCGCGGGCTGGTCCCGATCTGGCTCCGCCGGAGCGTCGCCTTGACGATGCGATCGCTCATCCGCGGATCTCCGCCACGGTCTTGCCGCGCAGCGCCGCGACGCTGTCCGCGGGCCGCAGCTCGCGGAGCGCGGCCATCGTGGCCCGCACCATGTTGTTCGGGTTGTTCGACCCGAGGCACTTCGTCAGCACGTTGGAGAGACCGCACAGCTCGACGACCGCGCGCACGCCGCCGCCGGCGATGACGCCGGTACCGTCGGACGCGGGCTTGAGCATGACCTTGCCCGCACCGAACCGGCCGACCACCTCGAACGGAATCGTGCCGTCGATGAGCGGCACGCTCACCATCGTCTTCTTCGCCTTCTCGATGCCCTTGCGAATGGCCTCCGGCACTTCCTTGGCCTTGCCGAGACCGAAGCCGACGCGACCGTTGTTGTCGCCGACGACCACGAGCGCGCTGAAGCTGAACCGCCGTCCGCCCTTCACGACCTTGGCGACGCGGTTGATGTGAACGACCTTCTCCTTCAGCTCGGTGCCCTGCGCGTCGACGATCCGCCGCGGGCTCTGTCCCATCTGCGCCATACGTTCAGTACCTCAGAACTGGAGGCCACCCTCGCGGGCGCCCTCCGCCACGGCCTTCACGCGGCCGTGGTACAGGAAGCCGTTGCGGTCGAAGACCACCTTGGTGATGCCCTTCTCCTGGCAGCGCCGCGCCGCGAGCAGACCCACCTGCTTCGCCGCATCGACGTTGGCCGTCTTCTTGAGCTCGTCGCGCAGCTCGCGCGAGAGCGTCGAGACCGCGAGCAGGGTGCGGTTGCTCGTGTCGGTGACGACCTGCACGTAGACGTGCCGATCGCTGCGGAACACGGACAACCGCGGACGCTCGTCGGTCCCGCGCACGCGCCGGCGCACGCGATCGCGCCGTCGGACCCTCGCCTCGTCTCGTACGAATCGTGCCATCAGCGCGCTCCTGCCGCGGCCTTACCGGCCTTCCGGCGAATCCGCTCGTCGGCGTACTTGACGCCCTTGCCCTTGTAGGGCTCCGGCGGACGCAGGCGGCGAATGGCGGCGGCGGTCTGGCCCAGGACCTCGCGATCGCTGCCCTCGAGCGTCACGACGACCTGGCGCTCCACCTTGGCGGTGACACCCGCGGGCAGCTGATACGCGATCGGGTGCGAGTAGCCCAGCGTCAGGAAGAGGACGTTGCCGCGCGCCTCGGCACGGTAGCCGACGCCGGTGATCTCGAGGACCTTCTGGAAACCCTTGCCCGTGCCCTCGACCATGTTGGCGAGGAGCTTGCGCATGAGGCCGTGCATGCCCCGGGCGCGGCGTGAGTCGTCGGAGCGCGTGAGGACTACGGTGTTGCCCTCGGTGGTGACCGAAACCTCGGGCTCGAGCCGGCGCGAGAGCGTGCCCTTCGGCCCCTCGACCCGCACCACGCCGTCGCTCACGTGCAGCTTCACCCCGCTCGGGATGGTGATCGGCAATCGTCCAATGCGTGACATGTCGTTCCCTGGTCCTACTTGGCTACCATACCTTGCAGATGACCTCGCCGCCGACGCCCTGCTTGCGCGCCTCACGGTCGACGAGGACGCCCTTCGGCGTGGACAGTACGCTGACGCCGAGCCCCTTCCGGACGGACGGGATCTCCTGGCTGCCGACGTACACGCGCAGGCTCGGCTTGCTGACGCGGCGGATGCCGGTGATGACGGGCTTCCGGCCGTTGTCGTAGCGCAGGCCGATGCGCAGCACCGGGTGCGGCGGCTCGTCGACCAGCGCGGCGTCGGCGAGGTAGCCCTCGGCGACCAGCACGCGGGCGATGGCCTCCTTGTGCTTCGACCACGGCATGTCGACGCTCGCCTTGCGAGCGCCGGCCGCGTTGCGGATGCGGGTGAACATGTCGGCGACGGGATCGGTCAGCATACGTCGGTTACCAGCTGGCCTTCACGAGGCCGGGGATCTGTCCCTTGCGGGCGAGGTTGCGAAGGCAGAGCCGGCACATGCGGAAGCGCCGGAAGAAGGCGCGCGGACGGCCGCAGAGCGGGCAGCGATTGTAGGCCCGCACCCGGAACTTCGGGGGGCGGGAGGCTTTCACCATGAGGCAGGTCTTGGCCATGTGATCCTTCGCGTCAGGCCCGGAAGGGCATGCCGAGCGCGCGCAGCAGCGCCTTGCCCTCGGCGTCGGAGGTGGCGGTCGTGCAGATCACGATCGTCATCCCCTTGATCTTGTCGACCTTGTCCAGGTTGATTTCGGGAAAGATGACCTGCTCGCGCAGGCCCAGCGAATAGTTGCCGCGGCCGTCGAACGAGCGGTCGGGCACGCCTTTGAAGTCGCGCACGCGCGGCAGCGCCACGGTCACGAGCCGATCGAGGAACTCGTACATGCGATCGCCGCGCAGGGTGACCATCGCGCCGATCGGCATGTTCTCGCGCAGCTTGAAGTTCGAGATCGCCTTCTTCGACTTCGTCACCACCGGCTTCTGGCCGGTGATGGCGGTGAGCTCTTCGACGGCGGAGTCGATGATCTTCGGGTTCTGCGTCGCCTCGCCGAGGCCCATGTTGAGGACGATCTTCTCGAGGCGCGGCACGGCCATGAGGCTCGTATGCCCCAGGTCCTTCATCAGGGCCGGGGCCAGCTCCTTGGCGTAGCGCTCGCGCAGTCTCGCCATTGCCATGGTCAGTTGCTCTCCATCTGCTCGCCGCAGCGACGGCAGATCCGCACGGCCTTGCCGTCGTCGAGCCGCTTGCGGCCGACGCGGGTGGGCTTGTTGCAGCGCCCGCAGACCGGCAGCACGTTCGACAGGTGCAGCGAGGCTTCCTTCTCGACGATGCCGCCCGCCTGCTGCTGACTGCGCGGCTTCGTATGCCGCTTCACCAGGTTCAGCCGCTCGACGAGCACGCGGCCTTCTTCGGGCAGCACGCGGAGCACCTTGCCCGTCTTGCCGCGCTCGCGCCCGGCGATGATCATGACGGTGTCGTTCTTCTTGAGCCGCTTGAGTGCCATGGTCACAGCACCTCGGGGGCGAGCGAAATGATCTTCATGAACTTCTTCGCGCGCAGCTCGCGGGCCACCGGCCCGAAGATACGGGTGCCGATCGGCTCGCGCGCATTGTCGATGAGGACGGCGGAGTTCGTGTCGAAGCGGATGTAGGAGCCGTCGGGTCGACCGACCTCCTTCGCCGTTCGCACGACGACGGCCTTCATGACCTCGCCCTTCTTCACCTTGGCGTTCGGAATGGCCTCCTTCACGGAGACCACGATGATGTCGCCGATCGACGCGTACCGACGGCGCGAGCCGCCGAGCACCTTGATGCACAGCACCTTGCGGGCACCGCTGTTGTCGGCGACGTCGAGAACGGTCTCCGTCTGGATCATTCCGGAATCCCCGTCGGAAGCGGCGGCTCGCCCAGGGCCTCGTTGCGGCCGAGGATGGCCAGCACGGCCCAGCGCTTGTCCGCCGACAGCGGACGCGTCTCGATCAGCTTCACGCGGTCGCCCACGCGGCACTTGTTCTGCTCGTCGTGCGCCTTGTAGCGCGTACGACGCCGCCGATACTTGCGATAGCGGTCGTGACGAACGAGCCGCTCGACCACGACGACGACGGTCTTGTCCATCTTGTCGGACACGACCACGCCCTCGCGCATTTTCCGTCGGCCGGTAATCACGCCGTAACCCCCCGTACCGTGCGCTGCTGCAGCAACGTCTTGATGCGTGCGAGCGCTCGGCGCGACTCGCGGATCTTCATGGGATTGGGAAGCTGCGCCGTGGCGCGCCGCAGACGGAGATGGAAGATCTCGTCCGTCAGCTCACGCTCGCGCGCGCGCAGCTCGTCCACGCTCAGGTCCTTCATCTCACGCAGCTTCACGCGGGCGCTCCTCCGTCGGTGACGGCGTGGCGCTCGCGCACCTGCGTCGGGATGGACAGCTTCGCGGCCGCGAGCTTGAGCGCGTGCCGCGCGACCGCGCGTTCGACGCCTTCCATCTCGAACAGCATCCGTCCCGGCTTGACGACCGCCACCCACATCTCGGGCGAGCCCTTACCCTTGCCCATGCGGGTCTCGGCCGGCTTCTTCGTGAGCGGCTTGTCGGGGAACACGCGGACCCAGACACGGCCACCGCGCTTGATGGCGCGCGTGAGCGCGACGCGGGCCGCTTCGATCTCGCGAGCGGACACCCAGGCGCGATCGAGCGCCTGCAGACCGTAGTCGCCGAACGACAATGCAGAGCCGGCCCAGGCGTAGCCCTTCCGCCGGCCCTTCTGCATCTTTCGGTATTTGACCTTCTTCGGTGAGAGCATGATGGATTCCTACGCGCCGCCAGCCGCGGCGCGCTGCTCCTCCTCCTGGCGCGACAGCACCTCGCCGCGGAAGACCCACACGCGCACGCCGATGAGGCCGTGCGTGGTCTTCGCCTCGGCGAAGCCGTAGTTCACGTCGGCGCGGAGCGTGTGGAGCGGAACGCGCCCCTCACGATACCACTCCCGACGCGCGATCTCGGAGCCGCCCAGGCGGCCCGACGACTGGATGCGTACGCCCTGCGCGCCCATGCGCATGGCGCGGGCGAGCGCTTCCTTCATCGCACGACGGAACGCGACGCGACGCTCGAGCTGGAGCGCGACGTTCTCGGCCACGAGCTGCGCGTCGACGTCGGGCCGGCGCACCTCGTGGATGTTGATGAACGTCTCTTTGTTCGTGAGCTTCACGAGCTCCGACTTGAGCTTCTCGATCTCGGCGCCCTTCTTGCCGATCACGATGCCGGGACGCGCCGTGTGGATGTTGATCTTGGCCTTGTTGGCGGCACGCTCGATGTCGATCTTGGAGACGCCCGCGTGGTAGAGCCGCTTCTTCAGGAAGTTGCGGATCTTGATGTCCTCGTGGAGGAGCTCGGCGTACTCCCGACGCGCGAACCAGCGCGAGTCCCAGTTCTCGGTGATGTTGAGACGGAACCCCTTCGGGTGAACCTTCTGTCCCACGCTCAGGCCTCCCCGCCCGGACGGCGTTCGTCGACGATCACGGTGATGTGGCTGGTCCGCTTGAAGATGGGCGTGGCCCGTCCGTGCGCGCGCGGCATGAACCGCTTCGCGGTGGGCCCCTCGTCGACGTACGCGCGCTTCACGTAGAGCGCGTCGACGTCGACACGCTGTCCGTGCTCGGCGTTGGCGACGGCGGACTTGAGCGTCTTGGCGACGAGCTTCGCGCCGCGCTTCGGCGTGAATTCGAGGATGCCCAGGGCTTCCTCGACGGACCGCCCGCGGATGAGGTTCACCACGAGGCGGGCCTTCTGCGCCGTGAGACGCGAGAACCGGCTGCTGGCTTTCGCTTCCATCGTTACTTCCGCGCCTCGACCTTGCCCTTCCGGTCACCGGAGTGGCCGTGGAAGGTGCGCGTCGGCGAGAACTCGCCGAGCTTATGACCGACCGCGTTCTCGGTGATGAACACCGGGATGAACTTGCGACCGTTGTGCACGGCGAAGGTGAAACCGATCATGTCGGGCGTGATGGTCGACCGCCGCGACCAGGTCTTCACGACCTTCTTGTCGCCGGAATCGAGCATCGCCTTCACCTTCTTCGTGATGTGCAGGTCGACGAACGGACCCTTCTTTACGGATCGTGCCACCCTGCTCTCCTACTTGGTTTTCCGGCGCTGCTGGATGAACCGGTCCGTCCGCTTGTTGTGCCGTGTCTTGTAGCCCTTGGTGGGCTTGCCCCACGGCGTCTGCGGATGGTTGCCCTTCGACCGGCCTTCGCCACCGCCGTGCGGGTGGTCGACCGGGTTCATTGCGATGCCGCGCACGTTCGGGCGCTTGCCGAGCCACCGCGACCGGCCCGCCTTGCCGTACGACAGGTTCTCGTGCTCGAGGTTGCCGACCTGGCCGATGGTGGCCCGGCAGCCGATGCGCACGCGACGGAGCTCGCTCGACGGCAGCTTGAGGAGCGCGTAGTCGCCCTCCTTCGCCATCAGCTGGATCGACGCCCCGGCGCTGCGGCCGAGCTGCGCGCCCCGACCTTCCCGAAGCTCGACGCAATGGATCATCGTGCCGAGCGGGATGTTCGCGAGCGGCAGCGAGTTGCCGGGCTTGATGTCGGCCTGCGGACCCGTCTCCACCATGTCGCCGACGCCGAGACCGACGGGCGCGATGATGTAGCGCTTCTCGCCGTCCAGGTAGTGGAGCAGCGCGAGGCGCGCCGAGCGGTTCGGATCGTACTCGATCGCCGCCACCTTCGCCTTGACGCCGTTCTTGTCGCGCTTGAAGTCGACGACGCGGTAGCGCCGCTTGTGCCCGCCGCCGCGATGGAACGCCGTGACGCGGCCCCGGTTGTTGCGCCCGCCGCTCTTGTGGATCGGCTCGAGCAACGCGCGCTCGGGCTCGGTCTTGGTGATCTCGGAGAAGTCGAACCCCGTGCGGAACCGGCGTCCCGGCGAGGTCGGACGGAACTGGACGATGGGCATTGCTCAGGCTCCCTCGAAGAAGTCGATGCGGTTCCCCTCGGCGAGGGTCACGTAGGCCTTCTTCCAGTCGGGGCGGCGACCGGCATGCTTGCCGACCCGCCGGATCTTGCCCATCTGCCGCGACGTCCGGACCTTCTCGACCTTCACCTTGAAGAGCGTCTCGATGGCCTGGCGGATCTCGACCTTGTTCGCGTTGCGGTGGACACGGAACACGAACTGGTTGCCCAGCTCGCTGACCAGCGTGCCCTTCTCGGTGATGACCGGGCCCTTCACCACGTCGGTCGCGTTCATGCGCCCTCCCCGAGTCGCGCGACGACCTGCTCGAGGCCTTCGCGCGTGAACACGAGGTTCACGTGCCCGAGCACGTCGTACACGTTGAGGCCGACGGCCTGGATGACCTTGACGTGCGGCAGGTTGCGCGCGGCACGCGCGACCGCGTCGTCGGCGCCGCCGAGCACGATCAGCGCGCTGCCCTCGATGCCGAGGCCCTTCAGCGCTTCGACCATGCGCTTCGTCTTCGCTTCCTCGAGCTTGATCGCGTCGACGACGACGAGCTTGCCCTCGGCGTGGCGCGCGGCCAGCGCCGAGCGGACGGCCGCCCGCCGCGCCGACTTGGGCAGCTTGTACGAGTAGTCGCGCGGCAGCGGCCCGAAGACGATGGCGCCGCCGGCCCAGATGGGCGAGCGGCTGCTGCCCGCGCGCGCGCGGCCGGTGCCCTTCTGCTTCCAGGGCTTCTTGCCGCCGCCGCTGACGAAGCCGCGGGTCTTCGTGGAGTGCGTGCCCGCTCGCCGCGACGCGAGCTGGCTCTTCACCATCTCGTGCAGCAGATGCGGGCGCACCGGCCCGGCGAGCACGGCGGAGGGGACCTGGAGGTCCGCCACCTTCGCGCGAGTCTGCGACACGACCTCGAGCGTCACGGTGCTCTCGTCGCTCACTGTCGGACCGCTCCCTGATGCTTGTGGACGAACACCATCCCGTTGCGCGATCCCGGGACCGCCCCGCGGACCAGCAGGAGGTTCTCGTCGGCCCGCACCGCGACGACCTGGATGTGCGTCGTCGTCACGCGCTCGCCGCCCAATCGCCCCGACATGCGCTTCCCCTTGAAGACGCGCCCCGGGTACGAACGGTTGCCGATCGAGCCGCCGTGCCGGAAGTACTCGTGCGTACCGTGCGACGCCGGGAAGCCCGCGAACCCGTGGCGCTTGATCACGCCCGCGGTGCCGCGGCCCTTGCTGATGCCGCTGATCTGCACCTTCTCGCCGGCGGCGAACACGTCGCCGACCTTGATCTCGGTGCCGACCGCGGGCAGCTCGCCGTCGAGACGGAACTCGCGCAGCACGCGAAACGCCTGGGTACCCGACTTCTTGAACTGGCCCTGCAGCGGCTTCGACAGCTTCTCGGCCTTGGTCGGCTCGAAGCCCACCTGCGCCGCGGAGTAGCCGTCACGCTCGGTCTGGCGCGTGGCGACCACGGTGCACGGTCCCGCCTGGATGACGGTGACCGGCACGAGGACGCCCTCGGCCGTGTAGACCTGCGTCATGCCGAGCTTCCGCCCGATGATGCCCGTCAACGCCATGATGTCACTGGAGCTTGATCTCGACGTCCACGCCCGCTGCCAGGTCGAGCTTGCCGAGCGCGTCGATCGTCTGCTGCGTCGGCTCGAGGATGTCGAGCAGACGCTTGTGGGTTCGAATTTCGAATTGCTCGCGCGACTTCTTGTCGACGTGCGGCGAGCGGTTCACCGTGAAGCGCTCCACGTGCGTGGGCAGCGGGATGGGGCCCGCAACCCGGCCGCCGGTGCGACGGACCGTATCGACGATCTCGCGCACCGACTGGTCGAGGAGCCGGTGATCGTAGGCTTTGAGCCGGATGCGAATCTTCTCGTTCATCGCGGACGGGACTTATTCGTTGATCTTCGTGACGACGCCGGCGCCCACCGTACGGCCACCCTCGCGGATGGCGAAGCGGAGGCCTTCGTCCATGGCGATGGGCATGATGAGCTCGACCTTCATCGTCACGTTGTCGCCGGGCATCACCATCTCGGTGCCCTCGGGCAGCGTGCAGACGCCGGTCACGTCCGTCGTGCGGAAGTAGAACTGCGGGCGGTAGCCGTTGAAGAACGGCGTGTGACGGCCGCCCTCTTCCTTCGTGAGGATGTACGCCTCGGCGTTGAACTTCGTGTGCGGGGTGATCGAGCCGGGCTTCGCCAGCACCTGGCCGCGCTCGATGTCCTCGCGCTTCACGCCGCGGAGCAGCGCACCGATGTTGTCGCCCGCCATGCCCTCGTCGAGCAGCTTGCGGAACATCTCGACGCCGGTGACGGTGGTCTTCGTGGTGGGCTTGATCCCCACCACCTCGACCTCCTCGCCGACCTTGACCTTGCCGCGCTCGACGCGGCCCGTCGCCACCGTGCCGCGGCCGCTGATCGAGAACACGTCCTCGACGGGCATCAGGAACGGCTTGTCGACGTCACGCTTCGGCTCGGGGATGTAGCTGTCGATCGCCTCCATGAGCTTCTGGATGGCGCCGGCACCGAGATCGCCCGGGTCCTGCTCGAGGGCCTTCAGCGCGCTGCCGCGGATGATCGGAATGTCGTCACCCGGGAACTCGTACTTCGAGAGCAGCTCGCGGACCTCGAGCTCGACGAGGTCGAGCAGCTCGGGGTCTTCGACCATGTCGACCTTGTTCATGAACACGACGATGGCGGGCACGCCGACCTGACGCGCGAGCAGGATGTGCTCGCGGGTCTGCGGCATGGGACCGTCGGTCGCCGCGACCACCAGGATGGCGCCGTCCATCTGCGCCGCGCCGGTGATCATGTTCTTGATGTAGTCGGCGTGACCCGGGCAGTCGACGTGCGCGTAGTGGCGCTTGTCGGACTCGTACTCGACGTGCGCCGTCGCGATGGTGATGCCGCGCTCGCGCTCTTCCGGCGCCTTGTCGATCTGATCGAAGGCAACGAACTGGCCGAGGCCCTTCGACGCCTGGGTCTTGGTGATGGCCGCCGTCAACGTGGTCTTGCCGTGGTCGATGTGACCGATGGTGCCCACGTTCACGTGGGGCTTCTTGCGCTCGAACTTTGCCTTCGCCATGGGAGCTACTCCTCCGTCGCTTCGTGAAGCCTGACCAGGGGTGCCTAGCCGGCCTGGGCTTCCGCCATCCGGGAACTACCGGCCCGTGAAGTATCGGGTCCGACGCCCTTCGGCACCGCCTCGTAGTGCGAGAACTGCATCGTGAACGTGGCCCGCCCCTGGCTGCGCGAACGCAGATCCGTGGCGTAGCCGAACATCTCCGCCAGCGGCACCGAGGCGTTGATGACCTGGGTGTTGCCCCGTGGCTCCTGGTTGCTGATCCGGCCGCGGCGCCGGTTGATGTCGCTGATGACGTCGCCGATGAACTCTTCGGGCGTCACGACCTCGAGGCTCATGATGGGCTCGAGGATGACGGGAGAGGCCTTGCTCATCCCCTCCTTGAAGGCCATCGAGCCGGCGATCTTGAACGCCATCTCCGACGAGTCGACCTCGTGGTACGACCCGAACGTGACGCTCGTCTTGACGTCGACGACCGGGTACCCCGCGAGCGGGCCGGAGCTCATCGCTTCCTTGATGCCCTTCTCGATCGCCGGGATGTACTCACGCGGGATCACGCCGCCCTTCGTCGCGTCGACGAACTCGAAGCCCTTGCCGGGCTCCTGCGGCTCGACCTTGAGCACGACGTGGCCGTACTGGCCGCGGCCGCCGGTCTGCCGCACGAACTTGGTCTCGTGCTCGACGGCCTTGCGGGCCGTCTCCTTGTACGCCACCTGCGGCTTACCGACGTTCGCCTCGACCTTGAACTCGCGGGTCAGGCGGTCGACGATGATCTCGAGGTGGAGCTCGCCCATGCCGGCGATGATCGTCTGCGCGGTCTCGCTGTCGGTCGAGACGCGGAACGACGGATCCTCGGTGGCGAGGCGCTGCAGCGCGCCGCCCAGCTTCTCCTGGTCGGCCTTCGTCTTCGGCTCGATGGCGATGGAGATGACCGGATCGGGGAACTCCATCCGCTCGAGGACGATGGGCTTGTTCTCGTCGCAGAGCGTGTCGCCCGTGGTCGTGTCGCGGAGCCCGACGGCGGCGGCGATGTCGCCGGCGTAGACCTCCTTGATCTCCTCGCGCTTGTTCGCGTGCATCTTGAGGAGACGACCGACGCGCTCCTTCTTCCCCTTGACGGAGTTGAAGACGTACGAGCCCGAGCTCATGACGCCCGAGTAGACGCGCAGGAACGTGAGCGCGCCGACGTGCGTGTCGGTCATGATCTTGAACGCGAGCGCGGTGAACGGCGCGTCGTCCGAGGCCTTCCGCTCCTCTTCCGTGCCCTTGTTCGGATTGATCCCCTGCATCGGGGGAAGATCCGTCGGCGACGGGAGAAGATCGACGACCGCGTCGAGCAGCGTCTGCACGCCCTTGTTCTTGAAGGCGGTGCCGCAGATCACGGGCACGAGCTTCATGGTGAGCGTGCCCTTGCGCAGACCGCGGCGAATCTCGCCCTCGGTGAGCGCATCGCCCGCGAGGTACTTCTCGGTGAGGGTCTCGTCGGCGTCGGCCGCGGCCTCGACCAGCGCCTCGCGCGCTTCCTCCGCGGCATCCTGCATGTCCGCCGGGATGTCGATCTCGGTGTAGTTCGCGCCGAGGCTGTCGTCGTCCCAGACAATGCCCTTCATCTTCACGAGGTCAACGACGCCGCGAAACCTGTCTTCGGCGCCGATCGGCAGGTGAAGGCGCACCGGGTTGGCGCGCAGGCGCTCGCGGATCTGGTGGACGACGCGATCGAAGTCGGCGCCGACGCGGTCCATCTTGTTGACGAACGCGATGCGCGGCACGCCGTAGCGGTCGGCCTGACGCCACACCGTCTCCGACTGCGGCTCGACACCGCCGACCGCGCAGAACACCGCGCACGCACCGTCGAGAACGCGCAGGCTGCGCTCGACCTCGATGGTGAAGTCGACGTGGCCGGGCGTGTCGATGATGTTGATACGATGGTCGCGCCAGAAGCACGTCGTGGCGGCCGACGTGATGGTGATGCCCCGCTCCTGCTCCTGCACCATCCAGTCCATGACGGCCGTGCCCTCATGGACCTCACCGATCTTGTAGCTGATGCCGGTGTAGAACAGGATGCGCTCGGTCGTCGTCGTCTTCCCGGCATCGATGTGCGCCATGATGCCGATGTTACGAGTCCGATCGAGAGGTACGGTACGGGGCATGGGGGATTCAGAACACGCGCATCACTACCAACGGTAGTGCGCGAAGGCCTTGTTCGCCTCCGCCATGCGATGCGTGTCCTCCTTCTTCTTGATCGTGCCCCCGCGTCCGTTCGCGGCGTCGAGGATCTCGCCCGCGAGCTTCTGGACCATGGACTTCTCGGGCCGGGCGCGCGCGTTCTGCACGAGCCAGCGCATCGCGAGCGACACGCGGCGCGGCGGACGCACCTCGACCGGCACCTGATACGTGGCGCCGCCGACGCGACGCGAGCGCACTTCGACGATGGGCTTCGCGGCGTCGAGCGCTCGCTTGAACACGGCGAGCGAATCTTCCTTGGCGCGCTCACCGACGAGATCGAGCGCACCATAGAGCATGCGCTCGGCGGCACTCTTCTTCCCGTGGTGCATCATGTTCGACATGAACTTCGTCACCATCCGATCGTGGTACTTCGGATCGGGAAGGATGTCGCGGCGCTTTACTTCACCTTTACGTGGCATGCGGCTGTCCCATCGGCCGTGACACGGGCGCGACGGAAAGCGTCACCCCGTGCCGGCCGTCACTTGGGCCGTTTGGCTCCGTACTTCGAGCGACCCTGACGACGATCCTGCACGCCGATCGAGTCGAGCGTGCCGCGGATGATGTGGTACCGGACGCCGGGCAGGTCCTTCACACGGCCACCGCGAATGAGCACCACGGAGTGCTCCTGCAGGTTGTGACCGACGCCCGGGATGTACGCCGTGACCTCGATGCCGTTCGTGAGACGGACACGCGCCACCTTGCGGAGCGCGGAGTTCGGCTTCTTCGGCGTGGTGGTGTAGACGCGCGTGCACACACCACGCTTTTGCGGCGAGCTCTGCAGCGCGGGCGCCTTGCCCTTCGCACTCTGCTTCGCGCGTCCGTGCTTGATCAGCTGATTGATGGTCGGCATCGAGCTTGGTCCGCCTGCTTACACGTCTGTCCGAGAAACGAAATTCACCCTTCTAGGGATGCGCGTCGCACCTGTCAACCTTGTGACGGTCACGCGACGGCCTCGGGCGCGTCCTCGGGGAGCATCCCTTCGAGCTCGCCAGCGGGCTCGTCGGTGATGGCTTCCATTCGGTTGTACTTGGCGACACCCGTCCCCGCGGGGATCAGGCGGCCCATGATGACGTTCTCTTTGAGGCCCACCAGACGGTCGACCTTCCCGTTGATGGCCGCCTCGGTGAGGACCTTCGTGGTCTCCTGGAACGAGGCCGCGGAGATGAAGCTCTCGGTCGAGAGGCTGGCCTTCGTGATGCCGAGCAGCAGCGGCTCGGCGACGGCCGGCTGACCGCCCTTCCCCAGCACGCGCTGGTTCTCCTCCTCGAAGCGCCACTTCTCGACCTGATCGCCGATCAGGAACTCGGTGTCTCCGACGTCCTTGATGCGGACGCGGCGCAGCATCTGTCGCACGATCACTTCGATGTGCTTGTCGTTGATGCGCACGCCCTGGAGTCGGTAGATCTCCTGCACTTCGTCGACGAGGTACTTGGCCAGCGCCTTCTCGCCGAGGATCGTCAGGATGTCGTGCGGGTTCGAGCTGCCGTCCATGAGCGGCTCACCGGCCTTCACGAAGTCGCCCTCGTGCACGCTGATGTGCTTGCCCTTCGGGATCAGGTACTCGCGCGACTCGCCGACCTCGGGGGTGACGATGACCTTGCGCTTGCCCTTCGTGTCCTTGCCGAACGAGACGGTACCGTCGATCTCGCTGACGACCGCGAACTCCTTGGGCTTGCGCGCCTCGAACAGCTCCGCGACGCGCGGCAGACCACCGGTGATGTCCTTCGTCTTCGTGGTCTCGCGCGGGATCTTCGCGATGATGTCGCCGCCGAAGACCTCCTGGCCCTCGACGACGTTCAGGTGCGCGCCGACGGGGATCAGGTAGCGCGCCTCACCGGTGCTGATCTTCTGCGTGGTGCCGGCCGCGTCCTTGATCGTGATGCGCGGGCGCTTGTCGACGTCCTTCGTGTCGACGACGACCTTGGTCGATAGACCGGTGCGCTCGTCGACCTTCTCCTCCATCGTGACGCCTTCGACGATGTCGCCGAAGCGCACGATGCCGCCGGCCTCGGTGAGGATCGGAATCGTGTACGGATCCCACTCGGCGATCATCTCGCCGGCCTTCACCTTCTCGCCGTCCTTCTTCTTGAACTTGGCACCGTAGACGACCGAGTAGCGCTCGCGCTCACGCTCGCGCCCTGCCTCCGGGAAGTCGACGATCGCCACTTCACCGTTGCGGTTCATGACGACGAGATCGCCGTCCTTGCCCTCGACCGTCATCAGGTTGATGAACTTGACGACGCCGTCGTTGCGCGGCTCGAGCGTGGTCTGCTCGGCGCGCCGGCTGGCCGTACCACCGATGTGGAACGTGCGCATCGTGAGCTGCGTGCCCGGCTCGCCGATGGACTGCGCCGCGATGACGCCGATGGCTTCGCCCAGGTTGACGCGATGGCCGCGCGCGAGATCGCGTCCGTAGCACTGGACGCAGACGCCGCGACGGGACTGACAGGTGAGCACCGAGCGGATCTTCACCCGCTCGAGGCCCGCGTCCTCGATGAGCGCGACCTTGGCTTCGTCGATCTCCTCGTTGGCGTGGACGATGACGTTGCCGGTGAACGGATCGCGGATCTCCTCGAGCGCGACGCGCCCGAGGACGCGGTCGCCGAGGCCTTCGATGACCTCGCCGCCCTCGACGAGCGGCGCCATCTCGATGCCGTCGAGCGTGCCGCAGTCCTGCTCGGTGATGATCGAGTCCTGCGCGACGTCGACGAGACGGCGGGTGAGATAGCCGGAGTTCGCCGTCTTGAGCGCGGTGTCCGCGAGACCCTTGCGGGCGCCGTGCGTCGAGATGAAGTACTGGAGCACGGTGAGGCCTTCACGGAAGTTCGCCGTGATGGGCGTCTCGATGATCTCGCCCGACGGCTTCGCCATCAGGCCGCGCATGCCGGCGAGCTGACGGATCTGCTGCGCCGAGCCGCGGGCGCCGGAGTCGGCCATCATGAAGATGGGGTTGAAGGACGGGATGCGCCGGATGTTGCCCTCGGCGTCCTGCGCCTCCTGCGTTCCCAGCTCGCGGAGCATTTCGTCCGCGATCCGGTCCGTCACTTCGGCCCAGATGTCGACGACCTTGTTGTAGCGCTCGCCGTCCGTGATGAGGCCCTTGTTGTACTGGTCCTCGATCTCGCGGACCTCGCCGTTCGCCTCGTCGAGGAGCTTGTGCTTCCCCTCCGGGATCACCATGTCCTTGATGCCGATGGAGATGCCGGCGCGCGTGGCCTGCTCGTACCCGAGGTCCTTCAGCTTGTCCGCGAGGATGACCGTCGCCTTGTTGCCGGCGGTCCGGTAGGCGATGTCGATCAGCCCGCCGAGCTCCTTCTTCTTCATCACGCGGTTGACTTCCGCGAAGGTGATCTCGTGCGGGACGATGTCGTACAGCAGCACGCGGCCGACGGTGCTCTCGACCAGCTGATTCGTGCCGCCCGCGTACGGAGGCACGCGCACCTTGATCTTCGCCTGCAGGTCGACCTCGTTCTGGTCGAACGCAATGCGCACCTCGGCGAAGCTCGAGAACACCTTGCCTTCACCGAGCGCCGCGAGCTTCTCGCGGGTCATGAAGTACAGGCCGAGGACGATGTCCTGCGTCGGCACGATGATGGGACGGCCGTTCGCCGGCGACAGGATGTTGTTCGTCGACATCATCAGCGCGCGGGCTTCCACCTGCGCCTCGACCGACAGCGGCACGTGCACCGCCATCTGGTCGCCGTCGAAGTCGGCGTTGTACGCGGCGCATACCAGCGGGTGGAGCTGGATGGCCTTGCCCTCGATCAGCGTCGGCTCGAACGCCTGGATGCCGAGGCGGTGCAGCGTGGGCGCGCGGTTCAGGAGGACGGGATGCTCGCGGATGACGTCGTCGAGGATGTCCCACACCTCGGGACGCTCCTTCTCGACCATCTTCTTCGCGCTCTTGATGGTGGTGACGTACCCGCGCTCTTCGAGCTTGTTGTAGATGAACGGCTTGAAGAGCTCGAGCGCCATCTTCTTCGGCAGCCCGCACTGGTGCAGACGCAGCTCGGGGCCGACGACGATGACGGAGCGGCCCGAGTAGTCGACGCGCTTGCCGAGCAGGTTCTGGCGGAAGCGGCCCGACTTGCCCTTCAGCATGTCGGACAGCGACTTCAGCGGCCGCTTGTTCGGGCCGGTGATCGCGCGGCCGCGGCGACCGTTGTCGAACAGCGCGTCGACCGCCTCCTGCAGCATCCGCTTCTCGTTGCGGATGATGATGTCGGGCGCGCGCAATTCGATCAGTCGCTTCAGGCGGTTGTTGCGGTTGATGACGCGGCGGTAGAGATCGTTGAGGTCGGAGGTGGCGAACCGGCCGCCGTCGAGCGGCACCAGGGGCCGCAGATCGGGCGGGATCACCGGAACGACGGTCAGAATCATCCACTCCGGCCGATTACCGGACGTGAGGAAGGCCTCGATCAGCTTGAGCCGCTTGGCGAGCTTCTTCGGCTTGAGGTCGGAGGTCGATTCGGCGATCTCCTTGCGCAAGTCGACCGCGAGCCGTTCGAGATCGAGCCCCTTGAGCATTTCGCGGATCGCTTCCGCGCCGATCATGGCGGTGAAGCTGTCGGCGCCGTATTCGTCCTGGGCGCGCAGATACTCCTCTTCGCTCAACAGCGAGCGATGCTGCAGCGGGGTCAGCCCCGGCTCCAGCACGACGTAGTATTCGAAATAGAGAATCCGCTCGAGATCCTTGAGGGTCATGTCGAGCAGAAGGCCGATCCGGCTCGGCAGCGACTTCAGAAACCAGATATGCGCGACCGGCGCCGCGAGCTCGATATGGCCCATGCGTTCGCGCCGCACCCGCGACAGGGTCACCTCGACGCCGCACTTCTCGCAGATGATGCCCTTGTACTTCATGCGCTTGTACTTGCCGCACAGGCACTCGTAGTCCTTGATCGGCCCGAAGATGCGCGCGCAGAACAGGCCGTCACGCTCGGGCTTGAACGTGCGGTAGTTGATCGTCTCGGGCTTCTTCACCTCGCCGTGCGACCACGACCGGATCTTGTCCGGCGAGGCGAGCGAGATGCGGATGGCGTTGAAGTTGAGCGGATTCTTCGGCTTCTCGAAGAGGCTGAACAGATCTTCCATCATCGGGAAGAAACCTCCTGTCGGATGAACGCGATCACGCTTGGTCCTCGACGAGCTCGACGTCGAGCGCGAGGCTCTGCAGCTCCTTCACCATGACGTTGAAGGATTCGGGCAGACCGGGCTCGAGCACGTTCTCGCCCTTGACGATCGCCTCGTACATGCGGGTGCGGCCGGCGACGTCGTCGGACTTGACCGTGAGCATTTCCTGCAGCGTGTAGGCGGCACCGTACGCCTCGAGCGCCCACACCTCCATCTCACCGAGACGCTGGCCGCCGAACTGGGCCTTGCCGCCGAGCGGCTGCTGCGTCACGAGCGAGTACGGACCGGTGGAGCGCGCGTGGATCTTGTCGTCGACGAGGTGGTGCAGCTTCATGATGTACATGACGCCGACCGTGACCTCGTGGGCGAACGACTGGCCGGTGCGACCGTCGAAGAGACGCGTCTGACCGTTGGCGGGCAGCGACGCCTTCGCGAGGAGCTTGAAGATCTCCTCTTCCGACGCGCCGTCGAACACCGGCGACGCGACGTGGATGCCCTTCGCCGCCTTCTTGGCCAGCTTGATGACGTCACCGTCCTGCAGCGCGTCGATGAAGTCGCCGGTCTCCTTGGTGGAGCCGTAGAGCTCCTTCAGCCGCTTGCGCAGGCTGTCGGCCTGCGGACGACCGTGCTCTTCCATCTCGGCCTTGATCTGGACGGCGAGCTCGCGGCCGGCCCAGCCGAGATGCGTCTCGAGGATCTGGCCGACGTTCATGCGGCTCGGGACGCCGAGCGGGTTCAGCACGATGTCGACCGGGGTGCCGTCGGCCAGGTACGGCATGTCCTCTTCCGGCAGGAGCCGGGAGAGCACGCCCTTGTTGCCGTGACGGCCGGCCATCTTGTCGCCGACCTGCAGCTTGCGCTTGATGGCGACGAACACCTTCACCATCTTGATGACGCCCGGCGGGAGCTCGTCGCCGCCCTTCAGGCGCTCGATCTTGTCGGTGAAGAGCGTCTTGATGCCGTCGATCTGCTCCTGCATCCCCTCGACGACGCGCTGGAGCTCGTCCTCGACGCGGTCCTCGCCGACCTTGATGTCGCCCCAGTAGTTGGACGGCACCTGGTCGAGCACCTCGGGGGTGATCTCGACGCCCTTGTTGAGGAGCACCTTGCGCGTGTCGTCGGTGAGACGCGTGCTGGTGATCTTCCCCGTCAGCAGGCTGAGCACCTTCTTCTGCGTGCTCTCGCGGATGATGCGGATCTCGTCCTGCTGGTCCTTGCGGAGCTTCTGGACCTCGTCTTCTTCGATGGCGCGGGAACGATCGTCCTTCTGGATGCCCTTGCGCGAGAAGACGCGCGCGTTGATGACGGTGCCCTCGACGCCCGGCGGAACGCGCAGGCTCGTGTCGCGGACCTCGCCCGCCTTCTCGCCGAAGATCGCGCGCAGCAGCTTCTCTTCCGGCGAGAGCTGCGTCTCGCCCTTCGGCGTGATCTTGCCGACGAGGATGTCGCCCGGCTTCACCTCGGCGCCGATGCGGATGATGCCCGACTCGTCGAGATCCTTCAGCGCTTCGTCGCCGACGTTCGGGATGTCGCGCGTGATCTCCTCGGGGCCGAGCTTCGTGTCGCGCGCGACGCACTCGAACTCCTCGATGTGGATCGAGGTGAAGAGATCGTGCTTCACGACGCGCTCGGAGATGAGGATCGAGTCCTCGAAGTTGTACCCGCCCCACGGCATGAAGGCGACGAGCACGTTGCGGCCGAGCGCCAGCTCGCCCATGTCCGTCGACGGACCGTCGGCTATGACGTCGCCAGCCTTCACCTGATCGCCGACGACCACGATGGGCCGCTGGTTGATGCAGGTGTTCTGGTTCGAGCGCTGGTACTTGACCATGTTGTAGATGTCGACGCCGGGATCGCGGCCGTCGGTCGACGGCTTGTCGACCTTGACCACGATGCGCGTCGCATCGACCTGCTCGACGACGCCGTCGCGCCGCGCGACGACCGTGACGCCGGAGTCGCGCGCCACGACCGCTTCCATGCCGGTGCCGACGAGCGGCGCCTCGGTGCGGAGCAGCGGCACCGCCTGGCGCTGCATGTTGGAGCCCATCAGCGCGCGGTTCGCGTCGTCGTTCTCGAGGAACGGGATCAGCGACGCGGCCACCGACACGAGCTGGTTCGGCGAGACGTCCATGAACTCGACCTGGTCTGGGCGAACCATGGTGAACTCGCCGCCGATCCGGGACGAGATCAGATCGCTGGTGAAGGCGCCCTTCGCGTCGAGGGTCGCGTTCGCCTGTGCGATCGTGTGCTCCTCTTCCTCGAGCGCCGACAGGTACATGATCTCGTCGGTGACGCGGCCTTCCTTCACCTTGCGGTAGGGCGTCTCGACGAAGCCGTAGTCGTTGACGCGCGCGTAGGTGGAGAGCGACGCGATGAGACCGATGTTCGGACCTTCCGGCGTCTCGATGGGGCACACGCGGCCGTAGTGCGTCGGATGCACGTCACGCACTTCGAAGCCGGCGCGCTCGCGCGTGAGACCGCCCGGGCCGAGCGCCGAGAGACGGCGCTTGTGGGTGATCTCCGAGAGCGGGTTCGTCTGGTCCATGAACTGCGAGAGCTGCGACGAGCCGAAGAACTCCTTGATGACGGCGGAGACCGGCTTGTAGTTGATGAGCTCCTGCGGCATCAGCGTCTCGATGTCCTGCAGGGACATGCGCTCCTTGATGGCGCGCTCCATGCGGACGAGACCGATGCGGTACTGGTTCTCGACCAGCTCGCCGACGGCGCGGACGCGACGGTTGCCGAGATGGTCGATGTCGTCGATCTGCCCGTTGCCGTTCTTGAGCTCGATCAGATAGCGGACGACCTCGAGGATGTCCTCGCGGCGCAGCGTGCCCTGGTCGAGAGGAACGTTCAGCTTGAGCTTGTGGTTCAGCTTGAGCCGGCCGACCTTCGAGAGGTCGTAGCGCTCGGGATTGAAGAAGAGGTTGTTGAAGAACGCGGTGGCCGTCTCGGGCGTGGGCGGATCGCCGGGACGCAGGCGCCGGTAGATCTCGAGGATGGCCTCCTGCGGGTCGGTGATCTTGTCCTGGAGCAGCGTGTTGCGCAGCGCCGGACCGATGTGGGTGTCCTCGAGGAAGAGCACCTCGACCTTGGAGATGTTCCGGGTGCGGAGCACCTCGAGCTTCTCCTCGGTGATCTCCTCGTTGCACGCGAGGAGGACCTCACCGGTCTTGGCGTCCTTCACGTCGTGCGCGGAGACGCGCCCGATGACCTCTTCCTGTGAGATCGGAATCTGGTCGATGCCCGCCTGCTCCATCTGCCGGAGGACGAGCTTCGTGAACTTGCGGCCTTCCTTGACGATGAGCTCGTTGCTCGACGGATTGCGCACGTCGCGCGACGCCTTCACGCCGACGAGGTGCTGCGGGTTGAAGACCTTCGCCGCCTTCCGGCCGTCGAGGACAATGGTGTCCTTGCGATAGAAGTAGTTGAGCAGGTCTTCCGTGGTCATGCCGAGCGCACGGAGGACGACCGTCGCGTGGAACTTCCGGCGACGGTCGATGCGGACGAAGAGGATGTCCTTCGGATCGAACTCGAAGTCGATCCACGAGCCGCGGTACGGAATGATGCGGGCCGAGTAGAGCAGCTTGCCGCTGGCGTGCGTCTTGCCCTTGTCGTGATCGAAGAACACGCCGGGCGAGCGGTGGAGCTGGGAGACGATGACGCGCTCGGTGCCGTTCACCATGAACGTCCCGTGGCGGGTCATCAGCGGAATCTCGCCGAAGTAGACCTCCTGCTCCTTCACGTTCTTGATGGAGCGGGCGCCACTTTCGGGATCGACGTCCCAGATGACCAGCTGCACGGTCACCTTGAGCGGGGCCGCGAACGTCATGCCGCGCTGATGGCACTCGTCCACGTCGTACTTGGGCTCGCTGAGCGTATAGCTGACGAACTCGAGCGAGGCGGTCTCGTTGAAGTCCTTGATGGGGAAGACGGACTTGAACACCGCCTGGAGCCCGTGATCGAGACGCGACTCGGGCGCCGCGTCGCGCTGCAGGAACTCCTCGTACGACCGCTTCTGGATGTCGATCAGGTTCGGAATGTCGATGATCTTCTTGATCCGTCCGAACGTACGCCGGAATCGCAGGTTGTTCGGGACACGCGAAACCTGAGCCACGTCGTTACTCATCGGCACTCCTGAGATCTCCCTGCTGCCCTGTGGGCATGGTGGTGTGGATGTCGATCACTTACTTCAGCTCGACCGTCCCACCCGCCTCTTCGAGCTTCTTCTTGAGGGTCTCGGCCTCGGCCTTCGGAACGCCTTCCTTGACGGGCTTCGGCGCGCCGTCGACGAGGTCCTTGGCCTCCTTGAGGCCCAGGCCGGTCAGCTCACGCACGACCTTGATCACCTGGATCTTCTTGTCGCCAGCCCCCGTCAGGACGACGGTGAAGTCTTCCTTCTCGGCCGCCGCCGCGGGTGCCGCACCGCCGCCGGCCGCCGGGCCGGCCGCGACCGCGACCGGAGCCGCCGCCGACACGCCGAGCTCGCTCTCGAGCTCCTTCACGAGCGTGGCCGCGTCCATCAGGCTCATGCTCTTCAAGAAATCCTTGACCTGCTCCCGAGTAACTTCCATTGCCTTGCCTCTCCTTAAACGCTGTTGCGCTGTTCTGCCGACGCGACTACGCCGCGCCTTCCGATCGCTTCGCGATCGCGTCCACGAGCCGGGCGAGCCGGGCCCCCGGCTCGTTCAACAGACGCACCAGCTGGGTGGCCGGTGCCTGCAGTAGGCCGAGCAGCTGCCCGAGGATGACCTCCTTGGGCGGCAGATCGGCGAGCGCCTTCACGTCGGCGGGCGGGATGACCTGCCCGTCGAGGAGCGCGCCTTTGATTTCGAGCTTCGGGAATTCCTCGGACAGCTTGATGGCGACCTTCGCCACCGCGACCGGATCCTTGAAGCCGATGAACAGGGCGAGCGGCCCCGTCAGCTTGTCGCCGAGCCCCGCATTGCGGCTGTCGGCGACCGCGCGACGCGCGAGCCGGTTCTTCGCCACGCGGCACGTGCCGTCGGCGTCGCGGACGGCCTTCCGCACCTTGTTCATCTGGATGGCCGTCAGCCCGCGGTACTCGGCGAGCACCGCGACGCTGGCCTTGCCGAACTCGTCCTGGAGGAGCTCGACGCTCTCGACCTTCTCTGCCCGATTCATCCTGTGATCCTCACGCCGCCGCGCCGCGTGCCGAGAGCGGGTCGACGAGCACCGACGGCCCCATGGTGCAGGCGACGGCGACGGTCTGTACGTAGTTGCCCTTCGCCGCGGCCGGCTTCGCGCGCAGCAGGCTCGCGAGCAGCGCTTGCGCGTTCTCGTGCAGACGCTCGGGGCCGAAGCTGCGCTTGCCGATCGACACGTGGACGATGCCGGCCTTGTCGACGCGGAACTCGACCTTGCCGGCCTTCACGTCGCGCACCGCCTTGCCGACGTCGAACGTGACCGTGCCGACCTTCGGGTTCGGCATCAGGCCGCGCGGACCGAGCACCTTACCGAGGCGGCCGACCTGCCCCATCATGTCGGGCGTCGCGATGGCCGTGTCGAACTCGAGCCACTGCTCGTCCTGGATCTTCTTGACGAGGTCCTCGCCGCCGACGTGGTCGGCGCCGGCGTCCTGCGCCTCCTTCGCCTTCTCGCCCTTGGCGAACACGAGGACGCGCACGCTCTTGCCGGTGCCGTGCGGCAGCACGACGGTGCCGCGCACGTTCTGATCGGCCTGACGCGGGTCGACGCCGAGCCGCACGGCGACCTCGACGGACTCGTCGAACTTCGCCTCGCCGCCGGCGCCGAGGAGCGTCTTCAGCGCCTCGTCCATGGGGAAACGGCGGGTGCGGTCGATCTTCTCCGCCGCCGCCCGGTATCGCTTGCTCGCCTTGGCCATGTGTCAGACCACCTCTAGTCCGAGGCTGCGCGCGGTGCCCTCGACCGTCTTCACCGCGGCCGCAACGTCGGCGGCGGTGAGATCGGGCATCTTGAGCTTCGCGATCTCCTCGACCTGCTGGCGGGTCACCTTGCCCACCTTCGTCTTGCCCGGCTCCTTCGAGCCCTTCTCCAGACCCGCGGCGCGCTTCAGCAGCACCGAGGCCGGGGGCGTCTTCGTGATGAACGTGAAGGAGCGATCGGCGTAGACGGTGATGACGACCGGGATGATGAGCCCGGCCTGCGCCTGCGTCTGCGCGTTGAACGCCTTGCAGAACTCCATGATGTTGACGCCGCGCTGGCCGAGCGCCGGGCCCACGGGGGGGCTCGGGTTGGCCGCGCCGGCGGGGATCTGCAGCTTGATCTCTGCGACTACCTTCTTCGCCATGACCGCTTACGCTTTCTCCACCTGGACGAAGTCGAGCTCGACCGGGGTGGCGCGGCCGAAGATGCTGATCAGCACGCGCAGCTTGCCCTTGTCGGGCTTCACCTCTTCAACGACGCCGTTGAAGTCCTGGAACGGACCGTCGATGACCTTGACGTTCTCGCCCTGCTCGAAGAGCACCTTCGGCTTGGGCTTCACCGCACCCTCTTCCATCTGGTGCGTGATCTCGCGGACCTCGGCCTCCGAGATGGGCGGGATCGACTCGGGATCCGTGGCTCCGCCGATGAACCCGGTGACCTTGGGCGTCGACTTGACGATGTGCCACGTCTCGTTGCTGAGGCGCATGTTCACCAGGATGTAGCCGGGGAAGAACTTGCGCGACGACGTCTTCTTCTTGCCCTTGACGAGCTCGACGACCTTCTCGGACGGCACGAGGATCTCGCCGAAGAGGTCGGGGTTGCCGAGGTTGCGGATGCGCTCCTCGAGCGACTGCTTCACCTTGTGCTCGTAGCCAGAGTACGTGTGGACCACGTACCACTGGCGGTCGGACGCGACGGCCATCAGCCAAGGACCCTCGAGATGATGAGAGAGACGACGAAGTCGACCAGCCCGAGGTACAGCGCGACGACACCGACGCCGACGATCACGGCGATCGTCGCCGCGCGGGTCTCCTCACGCGAGGGCCAGTGGACCTTCTTGAGCTCCGCCCAGCACTCTTCGAGAAACTCCCGGGAGCGCGAGACGGGGTTCTTCAGTATGTCGGGTGTGTTCATAGGGTTCAGCGGGGACGGGTCAGGCAGGATTCGAACCTGCAACCCCCGGATTTGGAGTCCGGTGCTCTAGCCGTTAGAGCTACTGACCCCCGGAGCCGGGGCAACGGCTCAGACCTTGCCCTCCTTGTGCAGCGTGTGACTGCGACACGACGCGCAGAACTTCTTGAAGCCGAGCTTCTCGGTCGTCTTCTTCTTGTTCTTGGTCGTGGTGTAGTTCTTGCGCTTGCAGCCCTCGCACACCAGTGAGATCAGATCACGCATCGTAAGAGCCCCTCTGCCGGCACCCTAGTCTCGTTGCTTCGTTTCCCGGCGAGCCCACGACCGGATTCGAACCGGTGACCTCTTCCTTACCAAGGAAGTGCTCTACCGCCTGAGCTACGTGGGCACATGTCGTCACGAGCGGGAGACGGGAATCGAACCCGCGACCCCGAGCTTGGAAGGCTCGTGCTCTGCCAACTGAGCTACTCCCGCGTCTCATGGAATTATGGAGAGGGGAGGATTCGAACCTCCGTAGGCTGTCGCCGGCAGATTTACAGTCTGCTCCCTTTGGCCACTCGGGTACCTCTCCAGATACCGTGGTCAACGAGTCACGCATGGAGCCGATGGTCGGAGTCGAACCGACGACCTGCTGATTACAAGTCAGCTGCTCTACCTCCTGAGCTACATCGGCGGGTCGCATCACGCTGCCGTGAATGCGCCACAGTTTTGATGAGTTGTGAATGTGAAACCCTCCCGCTCCGAACGCCGGAGCGGCGAAGGCAGGTATCCCCGGACGCGGCGAAGCGCCGAGTGATAACACCCGACCTATTGACTGTCAACAAAACGACGCCCCTCCGCGCCGTTATGGCGACGTTGCGCGGCGCAGCACGTCGAAGAGCGCGACGGCCGTCGCGACCGAGACGTTCAGCGACTCGACACCGGGCGCCATCGGGATCGCGACTTCGAAGTCACAGGTCCGCCGGACGAGGCTGCGGAGGCCGTCGCCCTCCCCGCCGACGACGAGCGCCGGACGGCTCGGGACGTCCAGCGCGAAGACCGGCGTCGGCGCGTCGGCCGTGAGCCCGATCATCCAGAATCCCGCCTGCTTGAGGGCCTCCATCGCGCGCACCAGGTTCGGGACCCGCGCGATCCGGAGACCGAATACGTTGCCGGCCGACGCCACCGCGACGACGGGCGTGATGCCGACGCTACGGTCCTTCGGAAGGACGACCCCACCGACGCCGGCGGCGCGCGCCGTCCGCAGGATCGCCCCGAGGTTGCGCGGGTCCTGGACGCCGTCGAGCACGAGTGCCGAGCGGCACGCCGGATCGGCGATCTCCTCGAGCTCGGAATACCGGAACGGCGGCGTCAGGGCGACGACGCCCTGGTGCGCGGACGTCCCCGCCGTCCGATCGAGCTCCTGGCGGTCGACCTCCGCGACCGCGATGCCGCGACGCCGTGCCGCGGCGCCGACCTCGTCGGCGCGACTGCCGCGCGCGACCAGCAGGCGCTGCACCGGGCCGCCGCTGCGCAGGAGTCCGAGCACCGCGTTCGCGCCGTACAGCGTCAGCGGACCGCCGTCGGTTGTCCGGTTCCTGGTCATCCGCTAGAACGCCCTCGTAACTCGCCTTCCCCCATGGGGAAAATTCTCCATCGGTACATATTCCGCGAAATCCTCACCCCGTTCCTGCTCGGGCTCGCGATCTTCACGTTCGTTCTGTTGATCGCACGACTGCTCAAGCTGATCGAGCTGGTGGTGAGTCGCGGTCTGCCTCCGCTGGAGATCCTCCAGCTCCTCGCCTACCTGCTGCCGGCGTTCCTCGAGGTCACCGTCCCCATGGCCATGCTGCTGGCCATCCTCGTCGCCTTCGGCCGCCTGTCGGCCGACGCCGAGATCGTGGCGCTCCGCAGCTCCGGCCTGAGCCTCTACCAGCTGATTCCACCGGTCGCCACGTTCGTCGCCCTCATCACCGCCGTCACCGCGTTTCTGTCGATGGACGCCCGGCCCTGGGGCAACCGCAACCTCCGCTTCGCGCTCTTCGACATGGCCCGCTCCCGCGCGAGCGCCGGCCTCAAGCCGCAGGTCTTCAACGACGAGTTCCCGGGCCTCGTGATCTACGCCGAGCAGATCGACAGCAAACGCGACCTGCTCGTCCACGTCCTCATCTCCGACGAGCGCGATCCGAGCCAGCGCAGCACGATCTTCGCGCGCGAGGGCGCGATGGTGTCCGACAGCGACGCGCAGAGCATCACGCTGCGGCTGATCGACGGCGCCATCCACACGGCGGATGCCGACGGCCGCGCCGACTACCAGACCGAGTTCGAGACCTACGACGTCAACCTCGACCTGCGCGAGGCGCTGGCCGGGCTGCGCGAGGAAGAGGATCGGCCGAAGGAGATGAGCCTCGGCGCCCTGACGGCGGCCATCGAGACGAAGCGGGCCGAGGGCCGGCCGTACACCGCCGATCTGGTCGAGTGGCACCGGAAGTTCGCCATCCCGTTCGCGTGCATCGTCTTCGGGCTGGTCGGCGTCCCGCTCGGCATCGAGCCGTCGCGTGCCGTCAAGTCGCGCGGCTTCGCGGTGAGCCTCGTCGTGATCTTCGCGTACTACGTGCTGCTGTCCGCGGGCCAGGCGCTCGCCGAGCAGGGCACGGTTCCACCGGTGCTCGGCCTGTGGCTGCCGAACCTGCTCCTGGGTGCGCTCGGCGTATGGCTGCTGCGGCGCGCGGGGCGCGAGCAGTCGCTCTTCGGCACGTGGATCGCGGACGCCGCCGACGCCGTGCGCGCCCATCTCCCGCGCCGGCTCGGGTGGGGACGGACGTGAGCGCCTGGCGTCGCATCCTGCTGCCCGTGCTCGGCCGCCATCTGCGGCGCGAGTTCCTGCGCACGTTCGTGCTGACGCTGCTCGCGTTCGTCGCGATCTACGTCATCGCCGACTTCTTCGATCGCTTCGACGACTTCCTGAAGCACGAGGCGTCGCTCGCCGACATCGCCCGCTCCTTCCTCTTCAAGGTGCCGATGGTCGTGACGCAGGTCGCGCCGATCGCCGTCCTGGCCGGCGGGCTCGTCGGGCTGGGCCTCCTCGCGCGCAACAACGAGTTCGTCGCGCTGCGCGCGTGCGGCGTCAGCATCTGGCAGATCCTGATGCCGCTCGTCGCGCTGGCCTCGGTGATCGCCGTCGGCGTCTTCGTCTGGAACGAGACCGTCGTGCCCGCGAGCGCGCGGCGATGGCACCAGGTGTGGAACCAGGACATCAAGAAGAAGAAGTCGGCGTCGGTGTTCACCGGCCGCGAGGTCTGGTTCCACGGCAAGGCCGGCTTCTACAACGTGAACCGCGTCGCGATGCGCCGGCAGGCGCTGCTCGGGATCACCATCTATCAGCTCGGCGACGACTTCCGTCCGGTGCGCATGGTGCAGGCCGCGTCGGCCGTCTGGGACGGCGATCGCTGGGAGCTGATCGGTTCCCGTACACGCGAGTTCGGTCCCGAGGGCGTTCGCGAGTTCGACGGTCAGCCGGACGGGTTCTCGCTGCCCGAGTCGCTCGAGGACTTCCGCGTCGTTTCGGTGGAGCCGGAGGAGTTCAGCTACCGCATGCTGCGCCGGCAGATCCACGGGCTGCAGGCGAAGGGCGTCGACGCGTCGGAGAGCTGGGTCGATCTGCACCTGAAGCTCGCGCTGCCCGCCGCCAGCATCATCCTGATGCTGGTCGCCGTGCCGCTCGCGACGCGCGGCACCCGCGTCAGCAGCCTGCCCGCAGCCGCGGCGCTCGGGTTCGCGCTCGGCTTCAGCTACTTCATCGTGCTCGCGTTCGCGCGCGCGCTCGGACAGACGGGCACCCTGCCGCCGTTGATCGCGGCGTGGACGTCGAATGCCGTGTTCGCGATGATCGCGGCGTACCTCCTGCTCGGCGCGGACTGAGCTGCCGTCTCGCCCCTGACATGGACGGGGCGCGCGGATTCCCGCGTCTGGGATCGCCGGACGCGTCTGCGGCGCGCGTGCGATGGTCCGGCCTTTGCACCGACGGCGAACGATGACGCGCACCGACATCGCCGACGGCACGCCGCCCGTGTTCGGACGCCTGACGGCGCTGCTCGACGCCGGCGACGTGCCGTACACCGTGCTCGACCACCCGCGCGCCTGCACGGCCGACGAGGTCGCGCGCGTCGAGCACGTGCGGCCGCACGACATCGCCAAGGTGGTCGTCGTGCGGACGGGCGGTGGCTACCACATGGTCGTCCTCCCCGGCCCGCACCGCGTCGACGTCCATCGCGTGGCGCGCGGACGGGACGTCCGCCTCGCCACCGAGACCGAGCTCGAGGCGCTCTTCCCGGGCTGCGACCTCGGCGCCATGCCGCCGTTCGGCCAGCTCTTCGGCCTTCCCATCCACGCCGACGAATGCCTCGCCCGCGACGAGCACATCGTCTTCAACGCGGGCTCCCACTCGCGGGCGATCCGCATGCGCTACGCGGACTGGGCGCGGCTCGCGACGCCCATCGTCGACGACTACACGCGTCTGCCGGGCGACGAGTGAGCGGCCGCGCTCAGCGCAGCCAGTCGGGCCGCAGCAGCAGGAGCGCGCCGAGCGCCATCATGACGACGCCGCTCACGAGCTTCAGCCAGCGCCCGCCGCGCTCGTCGAGCTTCCGGCGCGACAGCGTCACGGCGGCCACCGTCACCATGAGGCCGTCGTCGAAGACGTAGGCGACGTTGTAGAGCGCGATGTAGCCGTAGTAGCGCCAGGCCGGCAGGTCGTGGAGCGTGAGGATCCGCGTGTAGACGGCCGGCAGCCCGGCGGTGCAGAGCAGCTCCACGACGTTGACGAGGACGGCGAGCGCCACCGTGGCGGCGAGCGCCGCACCGAGGCTCTGCGCCGTCAGGACCCGACGCACGCGCGCGTAGATCGTCGGCTTCACCGACTCCGGGATCGAGAGCGACGGGCCGCGGCCGAACGCGACGAAATCCTTCACGTGCACGGCGCCGATCGCGAGCGCGACGGTGCCGAGGAGCGCCTGCACCCAGCGCGCCACGCCGACCAGGAGGAACACGTTGAGCCAGGCGACCATGAAGGCGAAGTACGCGACGCCGCTCACCAGGACGAAGGTGCCGCCGATCAGGAGCATGCGGAGCCGGTCGTGGAGGTTCACGAGGAGGGCCAGGATGAAGAGCAGCACCCACATGGCGCAGGGGTTGAAGCCGTCGACGAGGCCGAGCACGACGGTGAACGCGGTCAGCCCGAGCCGTTCGGGGTCGATGGTGCCGAGCACCGGCACGTGGAGCGGCGCCGCCCTCGCGTCGTCGAGCGCCGCCCGCAGCGCCATGCCCGTCGTCTCGGCGGAGCGGAAGCCGATGATCAGCGTGTCGCCGACCAGGAATGCCGGCACGGCCGCGGCGGGCTCGCCGTGGGTCGACGCGAGCTCGACCAAGCGGGCGCGGGCGGCGGGGTCGCGCACGACGTCGTGATGCTGGACGACGAGTCCGGGCAGCTCGGTCCGCAGTGCTCCGAGAAACCGGTCGGCCTCCGCGCAGTGCGGGCACCCGGCGCGCGTGAACATCTCGATGGTCTGCGCGGCCCGTGCGAGCGTCGCGGGGCCCAGGATCAGCGCGAGCGCGCAGACGATCACTCGGCACGCGGTCAGCGGCCCTCCGTCGGATGCGACGTCTCGTGCCGGCCGGCGTCGATCCAGAGGCGCTTCAGATTCCGTGGCAGCTGGCTGAAGACGTCCCAGGCCTCGCCGTCGAGCCCCGTTGGACTGCCGAGCAGGAGCTGCAGCTGGTGAAAGACCGCGCGCACGGCGCGCTCCGCCTCGGCGTCGTCGGGGAGCACCGCGTTGCGACGCACCCGTCCGACGAGCTCGTCGCGTTCCTCGTGTGCCGGCGCCCGGCGCGTCCCATCGCCCCGCCAGAGACGCGCGAGATCGCGGGGCATCTGCGCCGCGACGTGACGCGCCTCCTCCTCGGTGATGCGCTGGCGAAGCTCCTGGAACACGACGTCGACCACGGACGCTGCGCGCTGCGCGTCGCAGGCGAGCGTCGTCGCGACGCCGTGCATGAACTGGCGCTTGGTCATGCCCTTCGGGGAGCAAGGGCCGTGCCGCGATGGGTCGACGCAATGACGTGCGGCGTTTCCCATCGTCGAGATATGGCGCGTTTTAAAGCGGCACGATCCTGGTGCGGCGCATCACCGCCCCGTCGAGTTCCAGCTCCTGGTGTGGAACGTGCCGGCATGCCGGGCCGTTGGTCGCTGACTGGGCGATGCGCCCGTGCGCGCCTTGGCGTGGCGAGAGCAGAGGGCCCAGCATCGGCCCTCCACTGAGTCGTCGTGTCACAGCAGTTCGTTGAAACGCTCGACCGTGAGTCCCGCGTCGTGGACGATCCCACCCACTATGCGTTGATCGGGTTCGCCCTAGGAATAGTCAGGATGCGACGACCGTCCGACCTCACGATGTGCTTGCCTCGCGCACGATTCGAAAACCCAGCTCGCTCGAGCGCGCGCACGGCGCGCTGATGCGGGATGCCCGGTATGCTCGGCACTCAGATGGCGACGTCGATTTCGCGGACGTCGGCCCCGTCGAGCTGCTCCTCGACTACGGCCAAGTACTCGCGGATCGCTTCTCGGATGTTTTCGACGGCCTCTGCCTCGTCGCGCCCTTGAGGCCAGCAGCCGGGAAGCCCCGGTACCGAGACGCTGACTCCTTCATCCGATCGGTGGAGCGCGACCTTGTACTTCATCGCCTCTGAACCTACTCCGAACGAGCGCTAGGGTCGATCACCTCGCGTACTTGCGACTAAGCAGTAACGGCGATCGTTGGCGAGGCGGCATCCCGTCTCGCTCACGCGTCCGGGTCCCATGCGGGATTCCAGACGACCTCCCACACGTGACCGTCCGGGTCCTGGAAATAGCCGGCGTAGCCGCCCCAGAACGTGTCGTGCGCGGGCTGCACGATCGTCGCGCCGGCGCGTTCGGCCTGCTGCAGGACGGCGCCGACCTCGGCCTTCGACGCGACGTTGTGGCCGATGGTGAGGTCGGTGGGCGACGGCATCGTCTGCGCGATGCCGGTGTCGTGCGCGATGCTTCGCCGCGGCCAGAGGGCGAGCTTGAGACCGTGCTGGAGGTCGAAGAACGCGACGGCGCCGTGTGCGAGCTCGGTGCCGACGATGCCGGGCGTCTCGAGACCGAGGCCGTCGCGATAGAAGCGGACGGCGCGCTCGAGGTCGTCGACGCCGAGGGTGAGGACGGTGATGCGCGGGGTCATTGCGTCGTCGCTGTCCGGGCCGGCATGAGCAGGCCGAGGCCGATGGCGAGGACGAGCATCGCCGTCACGTCGCCGAAGAGGTGGCCATGCTGGTGCAGCGCAAACGACTGCCACGCCATGAGGAGCCCGTGCGCCGCGCTCGACCACGCGGTGAACATGAGCAGGCTGCGGTTGGCCGGTGGGTCCTTCGCCGCGAGGATCAGGAACACGCCGAGCACCGCGTAGACGACGAGGATCATGTGCAGATAGTGCCGACCCTCCATGCCCCACTCCCAGCCGGACGGCCAGAGGTAGTGCAGCGGCAGCGCGGCGAGGGAGACGACGCCGGAGAAGACGAGGAAGGGAGGGAGGAGGCGGCGCTGGAGCGGCGTCATGGGGCGTTCTGGGTGGATTCGGCGGGGTAAGTCCACCGGCTATCGGCTCTTCCGCGCCGCGGTCCACGACTGCGAGGCTCGCGACGTCTCTAATCGCGCGCCTACATGCCGTTTCGGGTCTCGCAATGGGGCGTACGCAGGGTCACATCGCCATCTCAGGTCTCGAAATGGGCTGCATTCTCGATTGCAGGCCGTTTCAACTCTTGGAGGGGGGTGTAAACGCGCTTTGCAGGCCGTTTCAGGTCTCGGAGAAGGGTGTAAGCGGCGTCACCATGCCGATCCAAGGCGCGGGAGGCATGTCGCCTGGCCGCCTCGCCCGCATCGGGACCCGGCGCGGCGGCTCGTGGATGGGCATCTAACGCCGCGCGGATCAGCCGCGCGCGGCCTTGCCGCGCGTCGGCTGCACGCGCCGGTTAGACCCGCGTGAGGACCGCTTCGCTACTCCTTGAGCCGCCTCCGCTAGTGCTCTCAGCGCGCGATTCACCGACGCCGCGTCAGGGAATACCGCCGCAAGATCCGGGTCGATCAGCACAACGTTCGAGCCATCCATCGCGGATCGGAAGTACTTGCCCCTGACCCCGCCCTTGAGCGCGACCAGGTCATACTCTGGCCTGAGCTCGTCCCGCGTTCTCCTAGTCGGTGCCTTCTTCATACTGTTCACGCTCCCTCTTAGTGGCGCGACGGGCACTGATCACGCGCGTGCGTCCGCCCCGCTGGCAGTGCGAGATGAAGACCACGCGCCCTCTCCCGGTTCGACCGATCGTGATCTCGCGCTCCTCGCCGACGGAGTGGTCTGGGTCCGGAAACGACCAAGCGAGCGGATCCGCGAACACCGACACGGCCTCGGAAAACGAGACGCCATGCTTGCGCTGGTTGGCTTCCGCCTTTCGCTGGTCCCACTCGTAGACCACCGAACGAACATAGCCGGGATGCCGTGGGAAACCGAGGGCGCCGAGGGGGTCGGACCAACGCCGTCACACAGTCGGCGCGACATCGGCTTGGCCTCCCGATCGGCACGCGGTCTAACGCCAAGGCGATCAGCCGCCGCGGGCGCGCTTCGCGCGCGCGGCCGGCTGCATCGCCAGGTTAGACGCCTCGTCGCAGTACCGCGGTCGCAGCACCGCCAGCATGAAGTGCTCCAGACAGATTCGTTCACGGCGATCCTCGATGACCAGAACTTGCACCACCAACTGGTCGCGCACGTAGTGCTTCGCCGCGTCGACCGTGTCGCACGCTCGATCACGTACCAGTTGGGCTCGGAGATTCCCGCTCTGAGTCCCCATCAAATGGTTCTGGTACACACGCTGACGCAGGCCGCCCGCTGCGGTCTTCGTGCGACCGGCTCGAATGGTTTCAGCAGGCTGCGCAGGGTCGAAGATTCGATAGACACCATGCGCCTCAGGGAGAGCGGAGCGAAGCGTCCCATCGAATCTCGAGGGTACGGATTCGACAAGTCGAGCCACCTGGGCTCGCAAGGCCTCGCTCCGCTCTCGCACGATCGCTGCCGCGTCACCGGGCCTGGCGACGCGGTGACCGGACGATCTACTCCTCATCCCGTTCGCGACCGCGATCGGACTTCTCCTTCATCTCGTCGATCTGGCGAGGCGAGTAGACCGTCCCCTTGTCCTTGTCGGCGACGCGGCCGCCGCCCACCCGGTCGTCGTACGGGCTGTGCTGATCTGAACTCTTGTCCTTTGCCACGACTTCCTCTTCGGTTGGGGGCGGCTCCATCGCCGCCGTGGTGTCTAACGGTGCTGGCGATCAGCGGCCGGCGGAGCCGGCCCGCTGCATCGCCGGGTTAGACGCCCTGCGAAGCCTACGCCCCGCATTCTGCTCCAACCGCTTCTCGCGGAGGATTGAGAGGGCGAGTCCGGTCTTCGAGCCCTTGGCGATCTCGTCTCGAGCGATCAATCCGAGCAACAGGAGCTCGCGCACCGCATCTCCAGTGCGATGCCACCGCAGCCGATTGCAACGAGTGCAGGCGGCTAGGCAGTTCGCCTGTCCCTTCGACCCGCCCTTTCCGCGTTGAACCAAGTGATCAACTTCCCAGTAGCCCTCCAGCCTCTGCGACCAGCCGCGGCGCTCGAACACAACGGGATCACCGCAGAAGTGGCAATGCCCATCGGTTCGGTCGTAGATTTCGCGAAGCTGAGCTTCTCGCATCTGGCCACCCTCTTGACGTCTAACACCCTGCGGATGAGCGGCCGGCGACAACCGGCGTCCGGCAGCTGCAGCGCGCCTGGTCGCCGGTCCGCTCCATCCGTTTGTTAGGTTGCACGGCCCACTTTCTCGACGAGAACCGCCCTGAAGGCACGTGACGCTTCGGGAGTAGAAAAGAATCGAACCGGGACAATCTGGAATAGGTGGTCCGAGTAGTAGAGGAGGAACACGCCGGAGCCTTCTCGCCACTTGAGGAAGCCATCCCACGGAAGCCGGGCGTCCGAGAACTGAGTCGAGGTACGCATACCATCGTGCGCGATCTCCAGCCTGATCGGGACAAGCAGCCTCTTCTGCTGGCGAAAGGTCCGGGCCGAGTATGCCAGGGGATCCACACCAAGAAGAAGATCAGAAGGTAGAGACCGGGAACAAGGAGAATCACCGGCCAATGCCAGGACGACTCCCTGGTGACGGCGATTCCGACAACGACGAGATACGCGAAGACAAGCAACAGCCCCAAGAGTGCGAAGGTGCGTCGGGGTCGGAGGTGCACGAATTGCGCCCGTAGATGATCGGACAGGGCCATCGTGCCTTCGGCACGCACGACAGGCTGTTCAGGACCGGTGCTCACAAGCAGCGCAACCTAACACCCAGTAGACGGACCCATCTAATCCCACCCGACGTGCACGGCACGCCGTCTATCCCGACGCGGCATGCCCCGCTTCTCCAGCGGCAACCTTTCGCGACACCTGCTGAAGTACGGACGCAGCGCGTGCGCCCCGCCGGTGTTATCTCGCAAACGCCCGCGGTCTAACGCCGCCGCTCTCGCCGGTCGGAACTTCGCATCCAGAAAGGATGGCGCCCCCGCGAGACGGTTCACGTGCCCAACCGGCTTCATGCGAAGCTCCAGCCCATGGCCGCCAGGCCGCGCGGAGACCACCATGGCAGCCGTACCGAGCGCATCGACACCATCGAGACAGCCGTCACCGACCATACGAGCCGGCAAGCTAGTCCCCTACGCTGTCGGAGTAAAGACTCGCTCCGGAGCGCTCTACCCGGCGGACCCGCTACGGAACGAGCGCCGGCGCCTCGAGACCCACCGCCTCCGGCAGGCCGAGCATCAGGTTCATCGACTGCACGGCCTGCCCCGCTGCGCCCTTTCCCAGGTTGTCGATGGCCGTGACGACGATCGCGTGCCCCGCCCGCGCGTCCCAATGCCAGCCGACGGCGCACCGGTTCGTCCCGCGCACCTCGCGCAGCTCCGGCGGCGTCGAGTCGCGCAGCACGACGAACGGCTCCGAGTCATACGCAGCGTGGAACAGCTCCGAGAGCCGCGCTGCATCCCCAGCCCCACGCACGTACATCGTGCTCAGTATCCCCCGACTCACCGGCAACAGATGCGGCACGAAGATCGGCGGCGCAGTCGCCCCGCCGACGCGCAGCTCCTGCTCGATCTCCGGCGCATGCCGATGCGTCCCGATCCCGTACGGCCGGAAGTTCTCGTTCACCTCGGCGAAGAGCTGCTCGACCTTGGCGCTCCGCCCCGCCCCCGTCGTCCCGGACTTCGCATCGATGACGACCGGCTCGCTGACGAGACCCGCCCGCGCCAGCGGCAGCAGCCCGAGCAGCGCCCCCGTCGGATAGCACCCCGGGTTCGCCACGAGCCGCGCCTCGCGGATCTTCGACCGATGCGCCTCCGGCAACCCGTACACCGCCTCGGCCAGCAGCTCCGGTGCGGGATGCGCGCCGTACGTCTTCGCGTACACGTCGAGATCGTGGATGCGGAAGTCGGCCGAGATGTCGACGACCTTCTTCCCCGCCTCGAGCAGCCGCTTCACGTGCGCAGCGGCTGCGCCATGCGGCAGCGCCGTGAAGACGATGTCGCCCGGCGCGGCGACCGCGGCCTCCGGCGCCGACAACATCGTGTCGACGATGCCGGTCAGGAACGGATAGATCTCGGACGCGCGACGGTCGCGATACTGCTCGGACGAGAGGAACGAGATCTCGACGGCAGGATGTCGCGCCAGGTAGCGCAGCAGCTCGACGCCGGCGTAGCCGGTGGCACCGAGTACCGCGACTGGCGTTCGCGCGCCCGTGGTCATGCGGGCACGTTACGCGACGCGCCCCACGGTGGCAACGCGACTAGCGCTTCGAGTACTGCGGGCGCTTGCGCGCCTTGTGCCGGCCGTACTTCTTGCGCTCGACCTCGCGCGAGTCGCGCGTGATGAAGCCCGCCTTCTTGAGCACCGGCCGGTACTCCGGATTGATCTGCAGCAGCGCGCGCGTGATGCCGTGACGGATGGCCACCGCCTGCGCCGCGACGCCGCCGCCGTAGACGTTCACCTCGGCGCGGAACTGGCCCTGCGTCGCGGTGACCTCGAACGGCTGGTTCACGATCATGCGCGACGTCTCGCGACCGAAGTAGTCGTCGAGCGTGCGCTGATTGACGACGACCTCGCCCTGCCCGGTGCGCAACCGCACACGCGCGACCGACGACTTCCGCTTGCCCGTACCCCAGACGACGTTCTGATCAGCACTCATTCGATGGTTCTCTCTCAGGCGAGCGGCTCGGGCTTCTGAGCCCGGTGCGGATGGTCGGCGCCGGTGTAGACCTTGAGCTTCGTGGCAAGGCGGCGGCCGAGACGGTTCTTCGGAAGCATGCCCTCGACCGCCTCGTGGATGAGGCGCTCCGGGTTCTTCTGCAGCAGCTCTCCGGCGCTCGCGCGGCGAATGCCGCCCGGGTAGCCGGAGTGACGGACGTACGTCTTGTCCGTGAGCTTCTTGCCGGTGAGCTTGATGGCACCGGCGTTGATGACGATCACGAAGTCACCCGCATCGACGTGCGGCGAGTACCCCGGGTTGTTCTTGCCACGGAGCGCGCTGGCGATCCGGCTGGCGAGACGCCCGAGGACCTGGCCCTCGGCGTCGGCGATGTACCACCGGCGGTTGGCGCGCGCCTCTTCCGTGGTCAGGCTCCGGGTGACTCGTGTGGTCGACATCAATTCTCTCGACAAATGCTCTGGGGAAAGTGGACGGGGCCGACGAGACTCGAACTCGCGACCTCCG